>CAWFFI010000022.1:0-298500 GCA_963815005.1 uncultured Actinomycetes bacterium | reverse complement strand
CGACCCGCCTCGGCCGCGACCTCCGGGAGCGCCGCGAGCTGTCCGGCGAGCTCCTGCGCGCGCCGCTCGAGCTCGGCCGCCTCGCGCCGGCGAGCCTCGCCCTCGGCCTCGAGCCGCGCCCGCTCCTCGTCCGCCCGCTCGAGCCGCAGCTCCGCCTCGTGCAGCGCGTCGAGCGCCTGCTGGGACGCGCGCGCAGCCGCGAGCCGCTCGTCTTCGCCGCCGCGCCCGGCCAGGCGCGCTTCCTCGGCCTCGGCGGCACGCAGCGCCTCGGCGGCCTCCGACCGGGCCTCCCCGGCCGCCCGCTCCTCGTCGCCGGCGCGGGCGAGCGCGTCGGGCAGCCCGGCGAGGAACGCCGCCGCCGCCCGGGCGCGGTCGCGCGTCTCCTCCACCTCGCGGGCCAGCGCCTCGACCTCGCGCAGCACCGAGCCGACGCGCTCGTCGCGCCGCTCCAGCTCCTCCGCGATCCGGAGCACCGGCTCCATGCCGGGACGGTAGACGATGTCTAGGGCGCGGGGCGGGCGCTGCCGGGCTGGAGGCCGAAGTCGGCGCCCTCGACCTCGCCCACCGGCATCTCCGACCGCTCGCGCAGCGGCACCTCGCGCAGGAAGAGCGAGACGACGAACGCGACGACGCCGAACGGGACGGCCCAGAGGAAGACGGCGTGGAGCGAGTTCGCGAACGCCTCGATCAGCCCCTTGTGCACGGCGGCCGGCAGCGCGTGCAGCTTCGCCGGGCTCGAGTGGAGGAGCGTCGCGGCGCTGCCGCCGTGCAGGTTGGCGCTCGGGGGCAGCGTGCCGCGGCAGCCAGTAGGCGAGCCGGTTCGCGAAGATCGCGCCGAAGATCGCGACGCCGAACGAGCCGCCGATCGAGCGGAAGAACATCGAGCCCGAGGTGGCGGTGCCGAGGTCGCGCGGCTCGACCGCGTTCTGGACGGCGAGCACGAGCACGGGCATCACCAGCCCCATCCCGATGCCGAGCACGAGCATCGCGACCGAGAGGAAGAGGTACGAGGTGCCGATGCCGATCCGGCGAGAGCAGCCACATGCCGACGGTCATCAGCGCGGTGCCGGCGATCGGGAACGGGCGGTAGCGGCCGATCTTCGAGATCGTGCGGCCGCTCAGGATCGACGCGGTGAGCACGCCGGCCATCAGCGGCAGCAGCCGCAGGCCGGAGCTCGTCGGCGTGACCTCGTGCACGACCTGGAGGAAGAGCGGCAGGTAGACGATGGCGCCGAACATCGCGAGCGCCGACGAGGAACGAGGCCGCCGCCGACGCGTTGAAGATCCCGTTCGCGAACAGGCGCGGCGGCAGGATCGGCTCCGGCCGCGCGCCGCTCCTGGAACGCGAACAGCACGATCGCGACGACGCCGGCGACGAAGATCCCGACGATCGTCGCCGAGCCCCACGGGTACTGCGTGCCGCCCCAGGTCGAGCCCGAGCGTCAGCGCGCCGGCGCCGATCGTGAGGAGCACGGCGCCCTCGACGTCGATCCGGTGCGAGTCGGCGCTCGGTCGAGCTCTGGAGCACGGCGGCGATCACGACGAGCGCGAGGATCCCGACCGGCAGGTTGACGTAGAAGACCCAGCGCCAGGAGAGGTTGTCGACGAAGAAGCCGCCGAGCAGCGGCCCGACGACGGACGCGATCGCGAAGACGCCGCCCATGTAGCCCTGGTAGCGGCCGCGCTCGCGCGGCGGGACGATGTCGCCGATGATCGCGAGCGCGCCGACCATCAGCCCGCCGGCGCCGAGCCCCTGCAGCGCCCGGAAGCGCGATCAGCTCGCCCATGTTCTGCGAGATCCCGCAGAGCGCGGAGCCGACGAGGAAGACGACGATCGCGAACTGGAACAGCCGCTTGCGCCCGTAGAGGTCGCCGAGCTTGCCGTACAGCGGCTGCGAGATCGTCGAGGCGAGGATGTAGGAGGTGACGACCCAGGAGAGGTGGTCGAGGCCGCCGAGGTCGCCGACGATCGTCGGCAGCGCGGTCGCGACGATCGTCTGGTCGAGCGCGGCGAGCAGCATGCCGAGCATCAGGCCGCTGTACACGACCATGATCTGGCGGTGGCTCAGCTGCCCCTGGCTCACCGTCCCAGTCTGCCAGCGGCAAGCGGGCCCGACGCCCGTATTCCGCCGCGCCCGACCTCGGCGGGAGCAACGGTGCATCGGACTGCCTCGAGTCCTACGGGCAGTGCCTCACGGTGACGCAGGCACGCTCGATCGGGACGAGGAAGTTGAGGTTCTCGGCGCCGCCGGAGAGCAGGACGCCAACAACGTGGCCCTCGGCGTCGACGGCCGGGCCGCCCGAGTTGCCGGGGTTGGCGGCTGCGTCCGTTTGGATCTGGTCGTAGCTGATGCGACTTACCACGCCGGTCGTGACGGTTCCCTCGAGGCCATACGGGCTGCCAACGAGAAGCAGCGTGTCACCAGGAAGCGGCGACAGAGACGGATCGGGTGACTGCCAGAGAGGCGGGGCGATCTTGCCGCTGACCCGGACGACGGCGAGATCGTTCACATCGTCAGTAGTGGTGACCGTCCCGCTCCACGTCCGGCTCTTCTGTTTGACCGTCACCTTCCGTGTGCCCGAGCCGAGCGCGTCCTGAGCGACGTGGTTCGCCGTGATCAGATAGGTGCTGCCTCCGTCCACCCACGCCACCCAAGCAGTGCCGAGGCCGTTAGGAGTCTCGACCGTGAAGACGCTGCGAAGAACGCGCGAGGCGAGCGGCGCGAGGCCCGACTTGGAGGTGTTGACGGTCTTCTCCGTTGCGCGCAGCCGCTTTGCGAGCGTCGCGTTCTGCGCTTCAAGCGCCGACAACCTTCCAGTCGTCCGCTGCAGGTCGCCCCGGAGCAAGCGGATCGCCGTCTGATCTTTGTTGCTGTCATTTCGGGAAGCGAAGAAGCCTCCGACAGCGACAGCGAGGGCCACCGCAGCCATGGCGGTGACCGTTGCCATCAGCGCGCGCCGTCGAACTCGAGGAGGCGCGACCGCCCTCGGACTTGCCGGCGCTAACGTTGACCCATCGGCCGTTGGCGCATGCAGAGCCATGCCACAGTGTCCGCAGTAGGCGGCACCCTCACGGAGCTCAGCGCCGCAGGATGGGCAGGCGGTGCCGTGGGCGGGATGGATATCGGCGCTCGTCACGGGCCGGTGACGGCCCTCAGCTGCTTTTGAAGCGTGCGAACGGCAGCGGAGTATGCATCGGCCTTGTGACTGAACGTCGCGCTCGCGCCGTTGTAGCGGCTATCGCCCGCGGCGAAGCGCACCTCGTCA
Source organism: uncultured Actinomycetes bacterium (assembly GCA_963815005.1). Lineage (GTDB taxonomy): Bacteria > Actinomycetota > Thermoleophilia > Gaiellales > Gaiellaceae > Palsa-739. Next base: position 295,233 of record CAWFFI010000022.1, on the reverse strand, counting down.
GCTCGAACGTTGTCAAGCTCGGAGTTCGCGTCGTTAATCAGAGTGTTCACGTAGGTGTAGTCGACATAGGCGGTGTTCGTCTGCACGAGGTAGTTGACGAGCGTGATCGTCGTCTGGATCAGCGACTCGGCATTGCCCGAGAGCGTGTTCCCCTGGATCTGTAGGTCGCCCGCGCGGCGTTGAACGCCATCGACACTCGAGAGCAGCGGATCGACCTTCGACAGCACCGACTGAGCCTGCAGCAGAACGGCTTTCCTCCTCGTCGAGAGGGCCGTTGCCACCGACAGTTGATGCGTCGTCTCTGCCAAGCGCGCCTGCGTCTCATGTAGCCGCGACTGCGTCGAGGCGAGTTGGTGTGAGAGCCGGTGCGCATGCTGCATCTGCATCGCCCAGAGCGCCCCGAAAACGGCAGTGCCGATCAGACCAAGCACTGCCAGGCTCAGAGCGACCCGACGGCCACGACGCGGCTGCACCGGCGCCGACACAGGAGCTCCGGGAGGGATAGCGCCCCCAGCGGCTGTCGGTAACACGTCCGCCACTTCCCGAACAACCCGGGTTGCAGCATCCGGCGGAGATGCGCTGCCAACGCCAGCGACTTCGGGATCAACAGGCGGCGGCAGACGCTCACCGCATTCCGTGCAGAAGACGTCGCCTCTCGAGTTCGAGGCCGAGCAATTCGGGCAGGTTGAAGAGCCGTCGGCAGGACGTCGCTCGACGATGTCGCCGCCGTCGTCTCCCGCTGCTGCCGGTGGCTGGGTCTGTGCCTGCCGCTCGACGTCCACCTAACTATCCGCCTAGCTCGCCCTCCGATGCTTTACCCCCATCCTGAGCCTACTCCCGCATGATCTGGAGTCAAGGCGACGCTGCCGCGCGAAGGCAGCCGACGCTGGAACGCGGCGAAGCGGGATGCCGGGAGCGGGACTCGAACCCGCATGGCCCGAGGGCCACCCGATTTTAAGTCGGGCGCGTCTGACCAGTTTCGCCATCCCGGCGCGCGTACGGTACGCGTCGTGAGTCACCGCCGCCGCGGCCGACAGGCGCGGACGCGGCGGGCGAGCCGGCCCGCCGGCTCGCCCCCGAGCGAGCGGAAAGCACAGCGCGAACGACACGGGCTCAAGGCCCTCAAGCAGCTCGGCCTCACTAGGAGCCCGCGACCGCGGGTGGCGCCGGAGCGGCTCCGGCGCCACCCGTCCCTCTCCCCGTCGGCCGGTTCTGGCAAGGTTGCGTGACGCATGACGTGACCGTCGCGCTCGCCGCGCTCGGGGTGACATCACGGTGGCGCTCGCCGCGCTCGGCGTGGCCGGGCAGGTGCTCGCCGGGCTGCTGATCCTGACGGCGGCGCTCTGGCTCGTCGGCCTGCGGATCCCGTTCGACCTGATCCGCGCCGCGCTGTGGGGCTACGAGCTGTGGGCCGCGTTCGTCGTCGCCGCGGTCGCGACCGGCGGCAGCCTCTTCTTCTCGCAGTTCGCCGGCTACGTCCCGTGCGAGCTCTGCTGGTTCCAGCGGATCTGCATGTACCCGCTCTCGCTGCTGACGCTCTTCCTCGCCGTCCACGGCGACAACCGGGCCGCGCGCTACCTCGTGCCGTTCCCGATCGTCGGCGCCGGCGTCTCGATCTACCACCTGCTCGTCGAGAACCACGTCGTCGCGACCCCGGCCGCCTGCCAGATCGGCGCCGGCTGCGCCGTCAAGTGGATCAACGAGTTCGGGTACATGACGATCCCGACGCTCGCGCTCACCGGCTTCGTGCTCCTCATCGGATTCTTAGCGCTGGCGGCTTCCGGCGGAGACGACGGCCCCGCTACCCTTTCGAGCCATGCCTAGCGGGAAGCGATCGAAGCAGCAGCGGCGCGAGGGCCGGACACCGCCGCCCGTCCGGTCGAAGGGCGGGCCGCGGCGCCGCCAGGCCTCGCCGAAGGTGCTGCTCGCCGTCGCGGCGGCGATCGTGATCGCCGGCGTCGGCATCGGAGTCGGCGTCGCCCTCTCGGGCGGCGGCTCGTCGAACACCCCCGGCGAACGTGCCGACCTACGGCTCGCTCACGAACGGCCTGCCCGGCGCGGCCGAGGTCTACGACCTCTTCAAGGGCATCCCGCAGAAGCGGCAACGTGCTCGGCTCGCCCTCCGCGCCGGTGACGATGGTCGAGTACATCGACCTCCAGTGCCCGTTCTGCCAGGAGTTCGAGACGCAGGTGATGCCGGACCTCGTCAAGCGCTACGTCCGCCCCGGCAAGGTGAAGGTCGAGGTGCGGCCGCTCGCGTTCATCGGCGCCGACTCGATCCGCGGCCGGAACGCGCTGGTCGCGGCCGGCCGGCAGAACCACGCGTTCGACTTCGCCGAGATCCTCTACGACAACCAGCGCACCGAGAACACCGGCTGGCTGAACGACGCGATGGTCGAGCAGGCCGCCGCGAGCATCCCGAAGCTGAACGTCCCGCAGCTGCTCGCCGACCGCAACACCTCGTCGGTGAAGAGCGAGGCCGGGTCGTACGACGCGATGGGGAACGCCGCGAACGTCAACTCGACGCCGACGCTCGTTCGTCGGCAAGAGCGGCACCGCGGGCAAGCAGGTTGCGATCGCGAGCCCGACCGACGAGCCGTCCGTCGTGGCGGCGATCGACGCCGCGCTCGCGAAGTAGCAGCCGACGCCCGCAATTTGCGGGTTTTCGTCCGCGGGCGTTCTTGACTCCCGCCGCGGCCGCCTCGTAGGCTCGTTCCTGCCGGTTCCGATGGACTCACGGGTTCGCTGGGGCCGGCATTTTCGTGGTCCGGCACGGGCGCTCCGTCCGGAGGGCTCTCTACGGTTCGTTGGCCCATGACCGTGCTCGCTCTCCTCATCGGTCTCGCCGTCGGCGCCGCCGCCGCGTGGCTCGTCGCACGCGCGCGCAGCTCGAGCGAGAGCGCGGCGATGCGGGTCGAGCTCGAGCACGAGCGGGCGCGGACGGCGGAGAAGGTCGCGCTCCTCGAGCAGACCGAGCAGGGATTCGCCGACCGCTTCGACGCGCTCGCCGCCGATGCGCTGCGCAAGAACAACGAGTCGTTCCTCGAGCTGGCGTCGGGCCGGCTCGGCCAGAAGGAGCAGGCCGTCCAGCAGCTCGTCCAGCCGCTGAAGGACGCGCTCGCGAACGTGACCAAGGGCGTCGAGGAGATCGAGCGGTCGCGGCGGCAGGACTACGGCGCGCTGCGGACGTCGGTCCAGGCGCTCGCCCACACGAGCGACCAGGTGCGCGGCGAGACGGCACGGCTCGCGACCGCGCTCCGCTCCTCCGAGGTGCGCGGCGCCTGGGGGCAGATGCAGCTGCGGAACACGGTCGAGACCGCCGGGATGCTCGCGTACTGCGACTTCGACGAGGAGGTCCACACCGTCTCGGACGGGCGCTCGCTGCGCCCCGACCTCGTCGTCCGGCTCCCGGGCGGCCGCCGCGTCGTCGTCGACGCCAAGACGCCCCTGAAGGCGCTCCTCGACTCGCTCAACGCGCCCGAGGAGCAGCGGCCCGCTGCTGATCGCCGACTACGTCCGCCACGTCCGCGAGCACGTGAAGCAGCTGAGCCACAAGAACTACTGGCAGCAGTTCGACGACACGCCGGACTTCGTCGTCATGTTCCTGCCCGGCGAGGGCTTCTTCCGGACGGCGATCGAGGCCGATCCGAGCCTGCTCGAGACCGGCTCGAACGAGCGGGTCGTCCTCGCCAGCCCGATGCTGCTGATCGCCCTCCTGCGCACGGTCGCCGCGGTGTGGAACGAGGAGAAGGTGGCCGAGAGCGCGCGCGAGGTGAACCGGCTCGGCCAGGAGCTCTACGAGCGCCTGACGCACGATGACCGACCACTTCGTCAACCTCGGCAAGCGGCTCGACGGCGCCGTGCAGGCGTACAACCAGTCCGTCGGCTCGTTCGAGCGGCGCGTGCTGCCGCAGGCCCGCAAGCTCACCGAGCACGGCGTGCGCCCGAAGAAGGAGCTCCCGGAGGTGCAGGGCCTCGAGCATTCGGCCCAGCTGCCCCAGACGATCGAGCTCGGAGCGGCGAAGAAGGCGGAGCTTCCGCCCGCCGCCGACGCGGCCTAGAGGGCTCGCCGCCGCCCGCCCGGACGGTTCCCGGGAACGTCCCTCCGCCCCGATTCGTTTAATACGGGGTGAATCTGCTTTCGAGGAAGGACGAACCATGACGGACGACGTGCGCGAGCTCATCATCATCGGCGGCGGCCCCGCCGGCTACACGGCGGCCCTGTACGCCGCCCGCGCGAATCTGCGGCCGCTCGTGATCGAAGGCTTCAACTGGGGCGGCCAGCTGATGATCACGAGCGACGTCGAGAACTACCCCGGCTACGCCGACGGCGTGATGGGGCCCGAGATGATGGCCGACTTCCGCCGCCAGGCCGAGCGCTTCGGCACCGAGTTCGTCACCGACGACGTGACGAGCGTCGACTTCTCCGAGCGGCCGTTCACCGTCGTCGTCGACCGGGAGACCTACCGGGCGAAGTCGGTCGTGATCGCCACCGGCGCGAGCGCGCGCTGGATCGGGCTCGAAGGCGAGCAGCGGCTCCAGGGACGCGGCGTCTCGGCGTGCGCGACCTGCGACGGCGCGTTCTTCCGCGACAAGGAGCTGATCGTCGTCGGCGGCGGCGACACCGCGATGGAGGAGGCCACCTTCCTCACGCGCTACGCCACCAAGGTGACGGTCGTCCACCGGCGCGACGAGTTCCGCGCCTCGCCGATCATGCTCGACCGGGCCGCGTCGCACCCGAAGATCGAGCTCGTGACGAGCGCCGTGATCGACGACATCCTCGGCGAGACGACGGTCGAGGGCGTGCGGCTCCGCAGCACCGCCACCGGCGAGACCTGGGAGCTGCCCGTGGACGGCGTCTTCGTGGCGATCGGCCACGACCCGAACACGAAGCTCTTCGTCGACGCGCTCGACCACGACGAGACGGGCTACCTGATCACGAAGCCCGGCTCGACGGAGACGAACATCCCCGGCGTGTTCGCCGCGGGCGACGTCCAGGATCACGTCTACCGCCAGGCGATCACCGCCGCCGGCAGCGGCTGCATGGCCGCGCTCGACGCCGAGCGGTTCCTCGCCGCCGAGGAGGGCCACGAGGGCTCCGCGCCGACGGCGCACGCCGAGGCCGGCGCGGCGGAGGTCTAGCCGCCTCCGCGTCGAACCCGCGCCCGATGGGCGCGACGTGGATCGACCTGCTCGACCCGACCGCGGAGGAGCTGCGGGAACGGGCGCCGCGCGAGCTCGAGGAGACCGCGATCGCCCGCCTGCTCGCGCCGCCCGAGCACGAGGACGAACCGCGGCCGACCCTGCAGGGCCATGGCGACTACGTCTTCGGCGTCCTGCTCGTCGCCGTCGTCGACCCGGACGCGGACTCGGTCTTCTACCAGGAGATCGACGTCGTGCTCACCCACGACACGCTCCTCACGGTGCGCAAGACGCCGCCGGGCGAGCGCCCGGCCTGCGACGTCGCCCTCGTCCGCAAGATGGTGAAGCCGGACGACTCGACCGGGATGATGGCGTACCGGCTCCTCGACGAGATCGCCGAGCGCTATCTCGACCTCGTCGACGCCCTCGACGAGGAGATCGACGAGCTCGAGGACAAGGTCGAGGAGCAGCCCGCCGAGCTGACCCGGATGCGCATCTCGACGCTGCGCCACGACCTGCTCCACATCCGGCGCACGCTCGCGCCGATGCGCGACGCGGTGCGGCGCGTGATCGACAACATCGTCGAGGTCGAGGAAGGCCCGGAGGTGTTCCCGCACGAGGTCGAGATCGCCTTCAACGCGGCCTACGACAAGTTCCTGCGCGCCTTCGACGGGCTCGAGCTCTCGCGCGACCTGCTCGCGAGCGTCCGCGACTACCACCAGGCGAAGATCGCGAACGACCAGAACGAGGTGATGAAACGGCTGACCGTGATCGCCTCGCTGCTCCTGCTCCCGACCTTCATCGTCGGGCTCTACGGGCAGAACTTCCGCGACATCCCGGAGCTGCGCTGGGCGCTGGGGCTACGGCTACGTCTGGGCCGTGATCCTCGGCACGACGCTCATCCAGCTCTGGTTCTTCCGCCGCAAACGCTGGGTCTGACGTGTCCGGTCGGGACATGTCCCCGCGGACGCGCAGTTTCTCCCCCTACGGGGGCGCGCGGGCCCCTGCCGGAATCGTCGCAGCCCGCGCGTGACGGCGGTGTGCCGACTTCGCGGCGCAGAGATCACGGCGGTTCTACGATCGCCGCATGGCCGGGCTGCGCTGCTACCGGATCCCGTTCTCGACGAACGTCGAACGCGTGGCGCTCGCGGCCGGCCACAAGGGCCTCGAGCTCGAGTGGATCGACGTCGACCCGGGCGACCGCTCGCCGGTCGAGGCGGTGAGCGGACAGCCGCTCGTACCCGTGCTCGTCGACGGCGACGACGTGATCGCCGACTCGCCCGCGATCGTCGAGCACCTCGAGCGGCGCTTTCCCGAACCGCCGCTCTACCCGGCGGAGCCGGCCCGCCGCGCCGAGGTCGAGACCTTCCTCGACTGGTTCAACGACGCCTGGAAGCGCGCTCCGAACCTGATCGCCGCCGAGCTCGAGCTGCCCACGCCGAACACGTCCCTCATCGCGGTGCTCGGCGCGCGCATGCGGGCCTCGGTCGACCGCTTCGAAGCGCTCCTCACCGGGCGCGACTTCCTCTTCGGCGACTTCGGCGTCGCCGACGTGACCGCGTTCCCGTTCCTCAAGTACGCCGTCCTCGGCCTGCCGCCCGCCGACGACGAGCTCTTCCACCGCGTCCTCGTCGAGCACCAGCCGCTCGGCGACGGGCACCCGCGCCTCGAGGCCTGGGTGCGCCGCGTCGACGCCCGGCCGCGCGCCTGAGACGACGGCGGCGCTCGCTACCCTGCACAGCCCGTGCCGTACTTCATCTGTCCGAACTGCCGCGAGCGCTCGATCGACACGGACGGCAAGGAAGGCTTCTTCAACGAGGCGGTCTCGTGCCACCACTGCGGCTTCGGGTTCCTGTTCGAGCTCATGGACGACTACTACCCGGCGCCCGGCACGGGCTTCGTCGTCTGCGACCGGGACGGGCGGATCCTCGCGGCCGGCCGCGGCGTCTTCGAGCTGACCGGATGGTCCGAGGCCGACCTGCTCGGCGCCGACCTCGTCGACGCGTTCGGCCTCTCCGGCTTCGACGAGGCGCGCAACCCGGCGAAGCTCGCGCTCGAGTGGGGTGTCCGCCGCCTCGACGAGGCGATCGAGCTGCGCACCCGCGCCGGCCAGCGCAAGCCGGTGAAGGCCGACTTCTTCCCGGCCTACGACGACGACGGCGGCCTGCTCGTCGCTCTGGCACCCAAACTCGTGTAACTGTGTGCGACCACAGTTGCGGGTTTAGCGCAGCTGCATCCGGGCGGACGACGATGGGAATCGCCGCAAACGGCCCCATCGATCAGCCGAAAGGAGGGGACCATGCGATCCCGCAAGGCTCTCCTATGGCTCGTCCCTTCGGCGGCGGCGCTCGCGGTGGCTTTTCCGGCCTTCGCGGGGAACGCTCCGCCGGGGGCAGCATTCCCCTGGGGGCAGCCCGGCACGGCTGAGAAGACGGCGGACTGCACGCAGCCGCCGCCCTCGATCCCGATCGTGTGCGAGAACCCGATCCCGGGCTCGTCGTATGCGTGGGCCCAGCCGGGCACGGCTCCCGCGATCGACCAGTCGGCCCAGCCGCCGGCCTGGATCCCGATCGCCTCGTAGGGGTGGACAGCGGCCGGGGGCCGTGCAAGCGGCTCCCGGCCGCTGTACAGTCCGCCGCGGCGCCCACCGCGGGCGCCGGGCGGTGGAGCTCGCCCGAACTGCCGACCGGCTGATGGCTCCTACGATTCCCGGAGGATCTCTCTCATGCGGACGATCGTCGCCATCGCCATCGCCGGAGCGGCCGGAGCCCTCGCCCGGTACGGCCTCGAGGGTTTCGTCAGCCGACGGACGGCCGGTGGGTTCCCGTGGGGAACGTTCACGGTCAACGTCACCGGCGCCTTCGTGCTCGGGTTCGTGTTCACGCTCCTGACCGAGCAGCTGACGACCGCGCCGTGGCTCCGCAGCGCCGTCACGATCGGCTTTCTGGGCGCCTACACGACGTTCTCGACGCTCTCGCTCGAGACGTATCGTCTGCTCGAGGACGGCGCGCTCGCAACCGCGGCCGCGAACGCCCTCGGCAGCCTCGCCGCGGGCCTGCTCGCGGTCTACCTCGGGGTCGTTGCCGGGAGGGCGATGTGAGATGAAGATCGAGGGTGAAGGCAAGCTGCTGCGCCTCTTCATCGGCGAGTCGGACACGTGGCACGGCAAGCCGCTCTACCAGGCGATCGTCGAGCGCGTCCGCAAGGAGGGCCTCGCCGGCGCGACGGTGATCCGCGGCATCGAGGGATTCGGCGCCGATTCGCGGATCCACACGTCGCGGATCCTGCGCATGTCCGAGGATCTGCCGGTCCTGATCGAGATCGTCGACACGCCGGAGCGGATCGACCGCGTCGTGCCGATGCTCGACGAGATGGTGTCGGAGGGGATGCTGACGCTCGAGCGGGTCCAGATCGTCTCGTACCGCTCCAGCGCCGACTGACCGCGCGCGACCGCCACAATGGCGGAGTGGAGTCGCTCCAGGGACAGCTCCTGATCGCCTCCCCGGCCCTGCTCGACCCGAACTTCCGCCGGACGGTCGTGCTCGTCACCCAGCACGGCGAAGAGGGCGCGGCCGGGCTCGTGCTCAACCGGCCCTCGCCGGTGCCGGTCTCGGAGGCCGTCGCCCAGCTCGAGCCGCTCGTCGCCGGCGGCGAGCAGGTCTGGATCGGCGGCCCGGTGCAGCCCGACGCCGTGCTCGTGCTCGGCGAGTTCCTCGATCCCGCGGACGCGGCCGTGCCGCTCTTCGGTGCGCTCGGCTTCCCCTCGCTCGACGAGCCGGACACGGTGGTGCCGGCGACGACGCGGCGGCGCGTGTTCGCCGGCTACGCGGGCTGGGAGGCCGGGCAGCTCGAAGGCGAGCTGGCGCGGGAGGACTGGATCCTCGAGCCGTCGCTCCCCGACGACGCGTTCACGACCGAGCCGGACGAGCTGTGGCGCGACGTGCTCCGGCGCAAGGGCGGCGTCTACGAGCTCGTCGCGCGCATGCCGGACGATCCGTCGGTCAACTGACGCGGAGCGCCGAGACGACGTCGGTGCGAATCGAGACCGTGCCGTCGTAGCCGCGGGCAAGCCGGCGGATCTCGCGCTCGATGCGCGCCTGATCCCTTCGCGGGCAGCGTTGAGGAAGCCGCTCGTCGAGCCGGCCCACTCGACGAGCGCGTCGACGCTCATCGACCGCTGCTGGAAGAACCGTCGCTCCTCCGGCGGCCCGAACAGCGACTCGTCGTAGCTGTCGCGCCACGACGGGGCAGCCGCGGGCGGCGCCCTGTGCACCTCGAGGACCTCGTCCATCGAGCCGAGCAGGGGGTCGTCGGGGTCCCAGCGGTTCCAGAGCAGCCCGAAGCCGCCGCCGGGACGGAGCACGCGGTGCAGCTCGGCGTACGCCTCCTGCTGGCGGAACCAGTGGAACGCCTGGCCGACCGTGACCGCGTCCACGGAGCCGTCCGGCAGCGGGATCTCCTCCGCCGTGCCGGCGAGCGCCCGGGCGGCCGGGACGACGCGCTCGAGCACGCCGCGCATCTCGTCGCCCGGCTCCACGGCGACGACCGTGGCCTCGAGCGCGACGAGCTGCCGGGTCAGCTTCCCCGTGCCTGCGGCGAGGTCGAGCACGGTCCTCCCCGGGCCGATCCCGAGCCGCTCCGCGAGCCAGGCGACGGCCGTGTCGGCGTAGAGCGGCCGGGCGCGCTCGTACTGCTCGGCGACGGTCTCGAAGCTGAAGCGGTAGCGGTCGTCAGGCACCGCTCGCCTCCACTCGCGTCGACGGGCAGAGGTCGACGAGGACGCAGTCCTCGCAGCGCGGGCGGCGGGCGTCGCAGACGCGGCGGCCGTGCCAGATCAGCAGGTGCGGGAAGCGGGCCCAGTCCTCGCGGGGAACGAGCCGGACGAGGTCGCGCTCGATCTTCACCGGGTCTTCCTGGCGCGTGAGGCCGAGCCGTTGCGAGAGCCGGCGCACGTGCGTGTCGACGACGATCCCCTGCGCCTCGCCGAGCTCCGCGGAGACGACGTTCGCCGTCTTGCGGGCGACGCCGGGCAGGCGGACGAGCTCGTCGAGCGTCCGCGGCACCTCGCCGTCGAACTCGTCGATCAGCATCCGCATCGTCCCGCGCACGGAGCGTGCCTTCTGGCGGTAGAAGCCGGTCGCGAAGACGTCGCGCTCGAGCTCCTCCTGCGAGACGGCGAGGTAGTCCTCGGGGCGCCGGTACTTCTCGAAGAGCGTCGCGGTGACGCGGTTGACGTTCACGTCGGTCGTCTGCGCCGAGAGCATCACCGACACGAGCAGCTCCAGCGGGTTGCGGAAGCGGAGCGCGATCTGCGCGTCGGCGTGCTCGGCGGCGAGCCGCGCGACGATCGGGCGGATCCGCTCCTTCTTCGGGCCGACGCGCCTGCGCGCCTCCTTGACGAAGCTCCGGGGCATCGCCCGCATGATCGCCGACGCCGGGACATGTCCGCTACGCGGAGGCGAAGCTCGGCTCTGATCGCGGACGCCGGGACGTGTCCGCTGGAGCCACGTCCGGTGCCAGGCACGGGACGTGGCTCCAGCGAACGCGTCCGTTCCGCGAACCCGCTGCCGGAGCCGGCTCGGCGCTGACCGGCGTCCGTTCGGGCCATGTCCGGTGCCTGGCACCGGACGTGGCCCGAGACGACATGGCTCTCCCCGTCACGCGGAGGCGAACGACGGCTCGGCGGCGCCGCGGTCGCCGCCGCGGAGGCGCGGGCCGGCGCAGACGAGGTCGAGCGCCGGGCACCCGGAGCACGCGAAGTCGCTCGGCGTCGGCCGGAACTCGCCCGCGTGGATCCGGGCGATCGCGGCCGACAGCTCCGCCTCGAGCTCGGGCACCTGCGCGGTCGTGAACGTCGTCGTCGCGACCGCGTCCGGCCGCTCGAGGAAGTGGTAGACGACCTCCACCTCCTCCGCCCCGGCGCGGAAGCACGCGAGCGCGTACACGAGCCGCTGGAGCCGGTAGTCGGCGTCGAGGATCTCCTCGGGCGAAGCCTCGCCCAGCAGATTCGTCTTGTAGTCGAGGACCAAGGCGCGAGAGGTGAGGTCTTGCTCGAGCCCCGGCCGCACGGCGGCGGCTTCGCCACCGCCGTTTGCAGCCGCGAGATGGAGCACGTCGATGAACCCGTGCAGGAGCACGCCGTCGTGCTCGAACGTGAAGTGGCGCTCCTTCGCGACGGGCGTCAGCTCCGCCACGCGCGCCGCGAGCGGCGAGGAGCAGTACGAGGCGACGAAGACCCGGACCCGCTCGAGCTCCGCGTCGCTCACGGCCGGATACCAGGCCCGCACCTGCTCGACGTCCGGCAGCGCGGGCGCGGCGAGGTCGACCTGCTCGAGGAGCCTGTGCACCGCGTCGCCGACCTCGGTCGCGCGCAGCCCGCCCTCCCCCGGCCCGCGCGCCTCGTGCCGGCGCTCCGACATCCCGGCCACCCGGAGCGCGTAGTACTTGTACGAGCACTGCTCGAACGTCGAGAGCGCCGTGAAGGACAGCCGCCGCACGCGATGGAGCGGCGGCTCGGCGGGCGCGACGAGCGGCGGCAGCGCGCGGCGCGGGCGTCCGGGCGACGTCCTCGGGCGCGGCGAAGAGCGCCAGCTGGCCCGGCTCCGGCCCGGCCTCGGCTCCCTGCCGCCGCCGCGGCTCGTCGGCCCAGTCCTCGGCGCGGTACCGGTCGAGCCGCAGCAGGAGACGTGCGTCGCCGCGTTCGATCTCGGCCGGCGCGTCGCCCGCGCTCCCGAGCTCGTCGTCGGCGTCGAGCCGGTCGAGCACCCAGCCGATCGGCGTCGCAGCCTCCGCCTTTCGCTCCCGGTCGGTCGAGCCGGAGACGATCAGCCGCTCCTTCGCGCGCGTCATCGCGACGTAGTAGAGGCGGAGCCGCTCGGCCGCGTCCTCCTCGCGCCGCACCTCCTTCACCGCCTCGTAGTCGAACGCGCCGCGCCGCTTCGTCGTCACCGGGTCGGCGACGCGGAAACCGAAACGGCCGTCCGAGAGCGCGAGGATCTCGTCCGGCGACGGCGGCGCCTTGTCGCGCCCCGCGTCGGCGACGATCACGACCTCGAACTCGAGCCCCTTGGCGGCGTGGATCGTGAGCAGCCGCACCGCGTCGGCGCCCTCCTCCTCCGCGACCGCCTCGAGCTCGCGGGCGCCGACCGCCTCCTGCTCGGCGACGAACCGGACGAACCCCTCGACGTCGGGCCCGCGCAGCTCCTCGTACGAGCGCGCGAGCCGCGCGAGCTTGCGCATGTTCGCGTAGCGGCGGCGGCCGTCCCACTGCGCGAGCACGGCGAGGTCGTAGTCGTGCTCGCCGACGATGCGCTCGCAGAGCAGCTCGAGCGAGAGGCGCGGCATCGCCGCGACGAGCCGGTCGAAGCGCTGCCGGAACGCCCGCAGCAGCCGCTCGTCGCGCGGCGCGAGACCCGGCGGCGTCGTGCGCTCGATCCCGGTGAAGAGCGGCCGCTTCCCGGCGGCGCGGCGGACGAGCGCGAGCCCGTCGTTCGAGATGCCGACGAACGGCGACGCGAGCACGGCGAGGAGCGCCTCGTCGTCGTAGCGGTTGTGCAGGAGGCGCAGGTACGAGAGCAGGTCGACGACCTGCTGCTGGCCGAAGTAGCCCTTGCCGGTGGCGCGGTACGTCGGCAGCCCGGCCTTGCGCAGCTCGTCCTCGTACCACTCCGCGTCGGTGCCGGCCGCGAAGAGGAGGACGATCTGGCCGGGCGTCGCCGCGCCTGCGTCCACGAGCTCGCGCACGCGCCGCGCGACTGCGCGCGCCTCGGCCCGCCGCCAGTGCACGCCCGTGTCGCGCGTAGCTCGCCTTGTCGGTGACGAGCAGCTCGACGGGGTGCCCGAACACGGGGTCGGGGAACTCGGCGGCGGCGGCGAGCTCCTGGAACTCGTCGCCGAAGTGCGCGCCGAAGAGCTCGTTCACGGCGGCGAGCACCTCGGGCCGCGAGCGGTAGTTCCGCGTCAGCGGCAGCAGCTGCTCGGCGGCGGCGCGGCGCTCGCGGAAGACGCCGACGTCGGCGTGCCGGAAGCCGTAGATCGACTGGAACTCGTCGCCGACGTAGAAGAGCTCCGTACCGCGGCCGCGCAGCAGGTCGACGAGGTCGGTCTGGAGGCGGTTCGTGTCCTGGAACTCGTCGACCATGATCGAGCGGAAGCGCAGCCGCTCGCGGTCGCGGATCTCCTCGTGGTCGCGCAGCAGGTTGCGCGCGACGAGCTGGAGGTCCTCGAAGTCGAGCGCCGACTCGCGCGCCTTCGCCTCGGCGTAGGCGGCCGCGAAGCCGGTGAGGAGCGCCTGCAGCAGGTCGCGGTCGCGCGTCGCCGCGGCGTCGAGCGCGGCCTGCTCGAGCGCGCGCCGGGCCTCCTCGTAGGAGGCCGCCCGCTCGCCGGAGCAGCGGAAGCCGCCGAGATCCATCAGCCGGTCGGGCCGCTCGTCCCGGGCGAGCAGCTCGAGCAGCTGCGACGCGTTCCGCTGCTGGGTCTCCGTCGCCGCCGCGTCCTCGGCGAGGCAGCGCGCGGCCTCGCGCGCGTCGGCGATCCGCTCGGCGAGCTCCGGGTCGCGGCTGACGGCGAGGTCGAGCTCGCGCCCGGCGGAGCGCAGCGTCTCGTAGACGCCCGTGAGCATCCGCCGCAGCGCGTCGGCGCCGTAGGTGGCGAGCAGGCGCAGCCGGTCGGGGTCGTCGCCGGCGCAGAACTCGGCGAGCGCCTGCCGGAACGCCTCGCTGCGCAGGACGGCGCCCTGGTTGTCGTCGACCTCGCGGAAGCGCGGGTCGAGCCCCGCCGCGAACGGGTAGGCGCGCAGCAGGCGCGAGCAGAAGCCGTGGATCGTCGAGATCCAGGCGCCGTCGAGCTCCCGCGCGAGGTCGGGCCGGCCGCGCTCGGCGAGCGCCGCGCGGATCCGCGTCCGCAGCTCGCCGGCCGCGCGGCGCGTGTACGTGATCACGAGGATCGAGTCGACGTCGAGCCCGCGCTCGCACACCGCGCGCACGAACCGCTCCACGAGCACCGCCGTCTTCCCCGTGCCCGCGCCCGCGGAGACGAAGACCTCCCCGGTCGCCTCGACGGCTGCGAGTTGCTGCTCGTTCATCTCAGGCCCTCTCGATCCGGCACATCGGCCAGAGGTCGCACCAGGCGGGGCACTCGCCGCCCTTCGGGTCGTGGCGCACGTCGCCGGCGCGGATCCGCTGCGCGAGCTCGCCCGCCTTCGCGCGCGCGTTCTCGACCGCGCCCCAGAACGCGTCCTCGTCGTAGTAGTCGTTCTTCGCGTAGCCCTGGCAGCGTGTCGGCTCTCGCTGGCCCGGAGCAGCCCGCGCGCCTTCCGCTCGCCGGCGAGCGGCCGGTAGACCCCGCCGAGCGGCTCGAGCCCGACGAGGTCGCGCAGCACGAGCATGTAGAGCGGGATCTGGAGCCGCAGCTCGCTCTCGATCTCGCGCGCGGAGTGCGCGTGCTTGCCGGACTTGTAGTCCTGGACGATCCCGCGCGCGCCGAACGGGTCGACGTCGATCCGGTCGATCTTCCCCGAGAGCGTCAGACCGTCGCCGAGGTCGAGGCCGCGCTGCAGCTCGGTCGCGGCGCGGTCGCCGCCGAACAGCACCTCGAACCGGCGCGGCACGAGCGGCAGCTCCGACTCGCACTCCTCCTGGACGACCGCCTCGAGGTCGCGCCAGAGCGTCTGGTCGAGCTCGCGCGCCTGCATCTCGGTCATCTCCATGCGGACGCCGGCGAGCGCCTCGTCGAGGCAGGCGCGCATGAGCGCGGTCGCCGCCTCGCAGTGGCCGGGCTCGAGCCGCTCGACGCCGAGCTCGGCCGGCACGCGGGAGAAGAACTTGTACAGCGCGCTGTGCGCGACCGAGCCGCGGAGCTTCGCGTCGACCTCGGCGTCGATCGTGCGCGGGCCGAGGAAGCGCTCGAAGAACCAGGCCGACGAGCAGTCCGCGAACCGCTCGAGCTCGGTCACGTTGAACGTCGTCCGGTTGCCGAGCTGCTCGAGGACGAGCGGATGCTCGATCACGGTCGGGCGGTCGAACGCGCGCAGCGCCCGCTCGAGGCGCCGCTCCCAGCCGTTCGCGAGCGCGACGCGCTCGGCGGTGACGGCGTCGCCGGCCGCGAGCTCGGCGAGCGCACGCAGGCGCTCGCGCTCGGTCGGCGCACCCTCGAGCGGCCACGTCAGCGCGGACAGCGGCCGCCGGCGCGTCCAGCGGCGCACGTCGTCCGGGTCGAAGACGCTCCTGACCTCGTCCCAGAACGGGCTCGGCTCGCGCGGGCTGCCGTCGTCGGTCGCCGCCTCGCGCACGAGGTAGAGCCGCTCGAGCGGGCGGGTGCAGGCGGTGTAGAAGAGGTAGCGGTCGCGGCTGACCGGGTCGGGCCGCTGCAGGCGGGCGCCGCGCTCGTCGAGCGTGCGGCGGGTGTCGTCGTCGAGGAACGGCGAGGCGTTGCCGCGCCGCGGCAGGCTGCCCTCCTCGAGGCCGAGCACGAAGACGACGTCGAAGCGGCGCGTGCGCGCGCGGAGCAGGTCGACGACGGCGACGCGGCCCGGCTCGTCGCCGCGCATCGGCCGCAGCGTCTGCCGCTCGAGGGCGGCGACGACCTCGTCGCGGGAGAGCTCGCCCGCGAGGTCGCGCCAGCGCTCGAGCTCGCCGAGGAGGCGCGTGACGGTCTCGTAGGCGCGCAGGTCGAGGCCCGGCCCCTCCCCGACCGGAGGCCCGTCGACGCCGTACGCGCCGCGCAGCATCCGCGCGGCGAGGTCGCGGACGGCCTCGACCGGGTCGGCGGCGGCGCGGACGTCGTCGAGGACGGGCAGCGGCGCGCCGCGGAGGCGCTCCGACTCCTCGACGACGCGCTCGGGCGTCTGGACGGCGCGGCCGCGCAGCCGTCCCTCGACGAAGTCGACGGCACGCCGTTCGAGGCCGGAGAACGGCGAGCGCAGGAACGTGAACAGGTCGTTGCGCGTCCCGCCGAGCCAGGCGAAGCGCAGGAGCGCCGCGAGCGCCTGGCCGAACGGCGTCTGCACGAGCCGGACCTCGCCGTCGATCGAGTAGGGGACGCCGAGCGAGCCGAGCGCCGTCTCGAGCGGGCTCCGCCGCCGCTCCACGCTCGGGCAGACGATCCCGATCCGCTCCGGCGCGGTGCCGGCCCGCAGGAGCGCGAGCAGCTCCTCGCCGACGAGCTCGAGCGCCCCGCGCGTGCCCGCGCCCTCGAAGAAGCGGACGGCGCCGTCGACGGGAACCGGCGCGAGCGCCTCGTCGGCGAAGAGCGCGCGCTCGAGCTGCGCGAGCGCCGGGTGGGCGACCTCGCCGTAGCGCGGCGGCAGCTCCTCGATCGCGCCGTCCGCGAGCCGCGCGAGGTCCTCGGCGGTGCGCCGCAGCGAGGCGAATGCGGGCCGGCCCGGCTCGTACGGGAGCGAGACCGCGACCTCGGTGCGCGCGGCGAGGGCCTCGAGCAGCGCCCACTCGGCGCCGGTCAGGTCCTCGAAGCCGTACGCGAACACCGGCTCGCCGCCCCACGCGCCGAGATCGGACGTGAGCCGCTCGGCCGCGCGCCGCCGGAGGAGGTCACGGTCCCAGCGCCCGAGCCGGTCGAGCTCGGCGCGGTAGGCGGCGTAGAGCGCGGCGAGGTCGCCGTCGAGGTCGCCGGGGTCGAGCAGGCCGGACTCGAGCTCGCCGAGCGCCTGCTGGAGCGAGTCGGCGAAGCCGCCGAAGCGGGCCGAGGCCGAGAGCCCGTTCAGGCTCGCGCCGGCGAGCGTGCGGCGGACGAGCAACGCCCGCTGCGCGCGCGAGAGCAGCGGGCGGGCGCCGTCGCCGCCGTAGGCGAGCCGCTCGAAGAGATCGTCGAACGTGCCGATCGTGCCGCCGAGGAGCGCGGGCCGGCGGCCGAGCAGCTCGCGCTCGACGCGCTCGACGTCCGCCCGGTTCGGCACGATCAGCACGGGCTCCCGCTCCAGCGAGTCCAGATACCGGCCGAGCAGCCGCTCGACCTTCCCCGCGTTGGCGGGCCCTGCGATCAGCGAGAGCGACACTGCTCGATTTTAGAGCGGCGTCCCGCTGTCTTCGCCGCGGTAGCCGCCGCCGCGCCCGCAACGTGCGGGAAACGCGTCGGAGAGACGTTCGCGAGGGACGGGGCCGCCCGCCCCTCGCGAAATGCGGCGACTACGCAGTGGCGACGGACTTCGGGCGCCGACCGCGCCGGGCGGCGGGCTGACCCGGCATTCCGCCGGCGCAGTCGTCGCACAGATCCGCCTGCTTCGCGCCGCGACGGGCGTCGGAATACGTGATGCGCATCACGGCACCGCGTCCCTCGTCGACTTCCTTGCTGCACTTGTCGCACACGAGCACCGTCTTGCGAGCCACGGGTCCTCCTCGGTCATAGAGCGTGAACGGCCGAAATGGTAGCGCAAATGAATGACCGAAAGGCGCCACTTCCCTATCGATACCAATACGTGACGCCTCGGCGGCGGACTGCCGCACCGGAGCTGCCGTTCATGACCGACGCTATACGTATCTCCACGCAGGTACATCAGTCTCAACGATGCCTCTATCGTTTTCCGATACACCAGTCGATAAGCATTGACTCTTGACGACGCAAATAGCGTCGCGCTGTCAGCACCGGCAATTCCACACGCTGCGACGGCACGCGAGCCGCAGCCCCGCGGCGCCCTCGGTACCATCAACTCCCGGCATGCGCAACGAGCACGCGATCGTCGTCCTCGAGGGCGACCAGACGGGCCAGGAACTGCTGGAGGAGGCGCTGCGCGTCCTCGCGCCCGAGGTGATCGGGATCGAGCTCGAGTTCCCGCGTTTCGACCTCTCGCTCGAGCACCGCCGCGCGACCTCGAACGGCGTCGTCTACGAGGCTGCGGCGGCGATTCGCGAGCGGGGACTGGGCCTGAAGGGCGCGACGGTCACGCCGGAGCAGCGCGGCGACGTCGGCTCCCCGAACCGGATCCTGCGCGAGGAGATCGGCGGCAAGGTGATCGTCCGCACCGGCCGCCGGATTCCCGGCGTCGTCCCGGTCGGCGGCGTGTACTCCCCGATCTCGATCGTGCGCATGGCGGTCGGCGACGCGTACGGCGCGCAGGAATGGCGCGAGGGCTCGGGCGACGACGAGGTCGCATTCCGCACCGAGCGGATCGAGCGGCGGATCTGCCACGCGGTCGCCGAGTTCGCGTTCCTGCAGGCGGAGCGCACCGGCGCGAAGGTCTTCGGCGGCCCGAAGTACACGGTCAGCCCGACGTACGAGGGGATGCTGAAGGAGGAGATGGACGCCGCGGCGGAGCGCCATCCGGCGGTGCCCTACGAGCCGCAGCTGATCGACGCGACGTTCGCGCTCCTGATCTCCTCGGCCGGCGACCCGCTCGTGATCCCGGCGCTGAACCGCGACGGCGACATCCTCTCCGACCTCGTCCTGCCCCTCTTCGGCTCGATCGCCGGCTCGGAGTCGCTGCTCGTCGCGTTCGCCGACGATTTCGAGCCGTCCGCGATCATGGCCGAGGCGGCGCACGGAACCGCGCCGTCGCTCGAGGGCAAGAACGTCGCGAACCCGATGGCGATGATCCTCGCCGGCGCCGCGCTCCTCTCGCACGCCGGGCCCGCCGGGCAGCAGGCGGGCCGCGCGATCCGCGAGGCGTGCCTCGAGGCGGTCGCTCAGGGTGCGCGCACGGCCGACCTCGGCGGCGACCTCGGCACGTCGGAGTTCACCGACGAGGTGATCGCCCGCGTGCGCGCGAAGCTCGACGTCTGGGCCTCGCTCTAGCGGCTCAGGAAGCGACGGCGGTCTGCCAGGTGTTCCAGCCGTCCGCCCACACCTCGGCGAAGGCCTCGACGACGTTCGGGTCGAACTGCGTGCCGGCGCCGGCGGCGAGCTCCGCGAGCGCCTGCTCGTGCGGCAGCGCGCCACGGTAGGGCCGCGGCGAGATCATCGCGTCGAAGGCGTCGGCGACGGCGAGGACGCGCGCCTCGATCGGGATCGAGCGGCCGTGCAGGCCGGCCGGATAGCCGCCGCCGTCCCAGCGCTCGTGGTGGAAGAGCACGTACGGGAGCACGTGGCGCGCGCGGCGGAGCGGCAGCACGAGCGCGGCGCCGGCGCGGGGGTGCCGCCGGACCTCCGCGACCTCGTCGCGCGTGAGCGGGCCGGGCTTGCCGAGCACCTCGCGGCGCACCTTCACCTTGCCGATGTCGTGGAGCGGCGCGCCGAGGCGGAGCGCCCGGATCCGCTCCCGGTCGAAGCCGAGCCGCTCGGCCACCGGCTCCGCGAGCGCCGCCACCCGGGCGCCGTGTCCGAGGGTCTGGTCGCGCTCCTCGAGCGCACGGGAGATGGCCACGAGCATGCCGGGAGTCGTTCCCCGCGGCCGCGCCGACTCCTTGTGGCGACCGGCTACCGCCAGATGCCGACGATCGGCTGCGCCGTCCGCGACGCGCCGAGCCGCGGCAGCCCCCAGGCGTCCTCGATCGTCCGCAGCAGCCCGTAGTGGCTCGTGGGCCGGTCGAAGACGGCGCCGCGCCGGACGAGCGGCCCGAGCGCGAGCGCCTCGACGAGGCCGCCGCCGCCCTCGTCGCTCGAGCCCTCGTCGAAGACGACGAAGACGACGCTGCGCGCGAGCGCCGGCTTGCCGAGCAGCGGCACGACGTGGGCCCGCAGCCACGCGTCTCCCGTCGCGACCGAGCAGTCGTGCATGTCGTTGCAGAGGTCGGGGACGAGCAGGGCGAAGTCCGGCAGCCGCCGGTGCGCGACGTCGGCCGCGAGCCGCGCGAACGGGACGACGCGGTTCCGCAGCGCGGGCGAGCGCGGCCACGTCGCGGAAGTAGAGGAACGGGTCGTGCTTGCTTCGCGTAGCGGCCGGCCGAGGCGCCGGTGAAGCCGGGGGCCGGCAACCCCTCGGCGTAGGTCTTCCAGGTCCGCCCCGCCGCGGCGAGCGTGTCGGCGAGGCTCCGGCCCGTGGCGACGCAGTCGGTGCAGTCGCTCGCGATGCCCTGCGTCGACCCGGAGACGAGCGCGAGGTAGTTCGGGAGGCTCGGATGCGCGACCGCCTCGTAGCGGGTGAGCGACGCGTAGCGGCGGGCGAGCGCGGCGAACGTCGGGGCGTCCGGGCTGCCGGCGACCTGGTCGCGCTCCCGGTTCTCGAAGACGACGACGAGCACGTGCCGGAAGCGCGGGATCGGCCCGTGCGCGGGCGAGGTCGGCGGGGCCGTCGACAGCGCCGACGTCGTGGAGGCGCCGCACGCGGCGAGCGTGAGCACGGCCGCGACGCGACGGCGAGCCGGAGCGCGCGCATCAGAGCTGCCGCTCGATCCGCTTCCGGCCGAAGTGCACGACGAGGAGCCCGCCGGCGACCACGACGACGATCGCGATCGCCGCATAGACGCCGTAGTGGGTGAGCGCGTCGGCCGCCGCCTGCCCGGAGTAGTAGGCGAGCAGGCCCATGCCGGTCGCCCAGCAGATGCCGCCGGCCGCGTTCCAGGCCAGGAAGCGCCACCACGGCATCCGGCCGAGGCCGGCGACCCAGGCGGCCGTGTAGCGGAGCACCGTGACGAACCGGCCGAAGAAGACGGTCTTGCCGCCGTGGCGGCTGATCAGCCGCTCGGACACCGGCAGGACGCGCTCGGAGTAGCGGCGCAGCCAGCCCCAGCGCTCGAAGAGGCGCCGCCCGAAGAGGCGGCCGAGGAGCCAGTAGCCGAGGTTGTCGCCGACGATCGCGCCGGCGGCCGCGATCCCGATCACCCAGCCGATCGAGTAGTGCCCCTCGGCGGCGAGCACCGCGAACGCGATCAGCGCCGTCTCCCCCGGCAGCGGCAAACCGAACGACTCGAGCATGACCACGACGAAGAGCAGCGGCAGCCCGTGGGAGAGGAAGAAATGGGTCACTCGGGCGAGTGTAGGCCGCGACTACGGCTTCTCCTGAGGCGCAACTGCGGGAAGTCACGTACGACGCCTTCCGACGCGCGTGCTTAGAGTTGTGCCCGATGAAAGTCGGAGTCGCGCGGGAAACGACGCAGGGGGAGCGCCGGGTGGCGCTCGTGCCCGAGACCGTCGGCAAGCTGATCGCTGCCGGCTTCGAGCTCGTGGTCGAGCCCGGCGCGGGCGCGGCCGCGTCCTTCCCGGACGCCGCCTACACCGCCGCGGGCGCGTCGCTCGGCGACCCGTGGGGCGCCGACGTCGTCGTCAAGGTGCGCAAGCCCTCGGCCGACGAGGTGGCGAAGCTCCGCAACGGACAGCTGCTGATCGGCTTCCTCGACCCGCTCGCCGACCGCGAGGGCGTCGAGGCGCTCGCCGGCCGCGGCGTCGTCGCGTTCGCGATGGAGTCGATCCCGCGCACCACCCGCGCGCAGTCGATGGACGCGCTCTCCTCCCAGGCGACGGTCGGCGGCTACAAGGCCGGGCTGCTCGCCGCCGAGTATCTCCCCCGCTTCTTCCCGATGCTGATGACCGCAGCCGGCACGGTGCCGCCCGCGAAGGTGCTCGTGATCGGCGCCGGCGTCGCCGGCCTGCAGGCGCTCGCGACGGCCCGCCGCCTCGGCGCGGTCACGACCGGCTTCGACGTCCGCCCCGCCGTCCGGGAGCAGATCCAGAGCCTCGGCGCGAACTGGCTCGACCTCGGCGTGACCGGCGCGGAGGCCGAGGGCGGCTACGCGCGCGAGCTGACGCCGGAGGAGATGCAGGCGCAGCAGAAGGCGCTCGAGGAGCGGATCTCCGAGTTCGACGTCGTGATCACGACCGCCGCCGTCCCCGGACGCGCCGCGCCGAAGATCATCCCCGCCTCGGCGGTGCAGGCGATGCGCCCCGGCTCGGTGATCGTCGACCTCGCCGCCGAGACCGGCGGCAACTGCGAGCTGACCGAGCCCGGCGAGATCGTCGAGCGCGAGGGCGTCACGCTCGTCGGCGTCACGAACCTGCCGAGCACGATGCCCTACCACGCGTCGACGCTCTACTCGCGCAACATCCAGGCGCTGCTCGTGCACCTCGCGCCGGAGGGGACGCTCTCCCTCGACTGGTCCGACGAGATCACCGCCGGCGCGTGCGTCGCCGGCAAGCAGGAGGTCGCCGCATGAGTCATGGCACGCTGCTCGTCTTCGAGGTGACGATCCTCGTGCTCGCGATCTTCCTCGGCTTCGAGGTGATCTCGAAGGTGCCGACGCTGCTGCACACGCCGCTGATGTCGGGCACGAACGCGATCCACGGGATCGTCGTCGTCGGCGCGATGCTCGTGCTCGGGCTCGGCCACAAGGGCCCGTTCACGTGGGTGATCGGCTTCCTCGCGGTCGTGCTCGGCTCCGCGAACGTCGTCGGCGGCTTCGTCGTCACCGACCGGATGCTCGAGATGTTCAAGAGCCGCCAGCCGGCGAAGAAGGTCGAGCGCGTCGCAGGACGGGAAGGGCGACGACGCGTGACCTACAACGTCTCGAACCTGCTCTACCTGATCACGATCGTCACGTTCATCCTCGCGCTGCGCTACCTCTCGAACCCGGCGCACGCGCGGCGCGGCAACCAGATCGGCGCCGTCGGCATGCTCCTCGCGATCGTCGTCACGTGGATCAAGACGGGCGGCACGAGCTGGTGGGCGCTCGCGCTCGGGATGCTGATCGGCGGCGGCTTCGGAGCCGTCGCGGCGCGCAAGGTGAAGATGACCGCGATGCCGCAGATGGTGGCGCTGTTCAACGGCGTCGGCGGCGGCGCGGCGGCGCTGATCTCGCTCGCGGAGCTGCACCGCATCCTCCCGGAGCCGGGGCGGCCGCAGCTCGACATCGGCGCGGCGATCGCGCTCTCCGGGCTGATCGGCGCGATCTCGTTCGCCGGCTCGATGATCGCGTTCGCGAAGCTGCAGGAGCTGATCAAGGGCCGGCCGATCACGTATCCCGGCCAGAAGGTCGTCAACCTCGCCCTGCTCGCCACGCTCGTCGGGGTCGGCGTCGCGCTCGTCGCCGGCATCCAGGTCGAGTGGCTGCTCTGGGTGGTCGTCGGCGGCGCGGCGCTCTTCGGCGTCCTCTTCGTGCTGCCGATCGGCGGCGCGGACATGCCCGTCGTGATCTCGCTCCTGAACGCGTTCACCGGCCTCGCGGTCGCGGTCGGCGGCTTCGAGCTCGAGAACAACGTCCTGATCGTGAGCGGGATGCTCGTCGGCGCCTCCGGCACCTTGCTGACGATGCTGATGGGCAAGGCGATGAACCGCTCGATCGCGAACGTCCTCTTCGGCGCGTTCGGCCAGGTGACCGAGTCGGCGGCGGCGGTCGCCGCGGGTGACGGCGGCGGCACCGTGCGCAGCGCGACCGCCGACGACGTCGCCGTGATGCTCGCGTACGCGCACAAGGTCGTGTTCGTCCCCGGCTACGGGCTCGCGGTCGCCCAGGCGCAGCACGACGTGCGCCAGCTCGCCGACCTGCTCGAGGCGAAGGGCGTCGAGGTGACCTACGCGATCCATCCGGTCGCGGGACGCATGCCCGGCCACATGAACGTCCTGCTGGCCGAGGCGAACGTGCCGTACCCGCAGCTGAAGGAGATGGACGACGCGAACCCGGAGTTCTCGCGCACGGACGTCGCGGTCGTCGTCGGCGCGAACGACGTCGTCAACCCGGACGCGCGCAACAACCAGGGCAGCCCGATCTACGGCATGCCGATCCTGAACGTGGACGACTCCCAGGTCGTCGTCGTCCTCAAGCGCTCGATGAACCCGGGCTTCGCGGGCATCGAGAATCCGCTCTTCTACAACCCGAAGACGGTCATGCTCTTCGGGGACGCGAAGCAGTCGATCACCGAGCTGATCCAGGACGTCAAGGCGCCTCTAGGCGCTCGGGCCGCTCGTTCGGGAAATCCCGCACCGGGATCGGCGCGGGCGCTGATGGGCGCGTCGGCGCGCCGCGCCGAGGCTGACGTCGACCCCGGCCAGGGAGGCTCGCGATGAACGCGCTCGTCCTCTACGACTCGAAGTTCGGCAACACGGAGCGGATCGCGGAGGAGATCGCGCTCGCGCTCCAGGAGGAGGTCTCGACGCGGCTCGCCTCGATCGGCGAGATCGAAGGGTGCGCGGAGGCGCTCGAAGCGGTCGACCTGCTCGTGGTCGGCGGCCCGACGCACCGGCACGGCGTGAGCGACGCGCTCGGCGAGGTCGTCGAGGGCCTCGACGCGGATGCGCTCGGCGGGCTGCGCGCGGCGACGTTCGACACCCGCATCCGCGGTGCGAGGATCGTGACCGGGTCGGCGGCCGTGCGGCTCAGCCGGCTGCTGCGCCGTCGCGGCGCGTGGGTGGTCGTCCCGCCGGCGAGCTTCATCGTGGACGGGCGCGAAGGCCCGCTCCACGAGGGCGAGCGCGAGCACGCGCGTGTCTGGGCCCGGGAGGTGCTCTCGACGCTCGGCGTCCGCGCCCGGGCCGCGCGCGAGCCCGTGGCCGGGTAGCGCGCGGCAGGTCCTCCAGGCGGCGGCCGGTTCGGACGGGTGTGGACGAGATCTCGCGGTGGCGTGACGAAGCCGCGACCGCGCCGTGACGGGTTCGGGGGTAGGCTCGATAGCGAGGGCGGAGGGACCGCGGCCCCGCCCTGGGTGGGGGTCCGGCTTCGGTCGGAGGACATGTCCCCGACAGACGCGTCCCGGGCAGGCCGGGGCGCGGCTCAGGGGGTGCGGCGCCGGAGCGTCGCCGCGCCGAGCGCGAGCGCGAGCGCGACGCAGCCGCAGACGATCACGACGTCGACGGCGAACCGGCCGTCGAGCGAGTTCGACGCGGTGTGCGCGAGCGCGTCGTACGCGTACGTCAGCGGGAACGCGTCCGAGAGCCCGCGCAGCCAGCGCGGCCATCGAGCCCGCGCGGGACGAACAGGCCGCAGAGCAGGATCTGCGGAAACACGACGGCGGGCATGAACTGCACGGCCTGGAACTCGGTCTGGGCGAACGCGCTGACGAAGAGGCCGAGCGCGGTCCCGAGCACGGCGTTCGCGACCGCGAGCGCGACGACGACGGGTCGTGGCCCGGCCACCTCGAGCCCGAGCAGTCCGAACGTGAGCGCCGAGACGACGGCGGCCTGCACGACCGCGAGCGCGCCGAACGCGATCCCGTAGCCCGCGAGCAGATCGAGCTTCCCGAGCGGCAGCGTCATCAGCCGCTCCAGCGTCCCCGACGTGCGCTCGCGCAGCATCGTGATCGACGTGACGAGGAACATCGTCACGAACGGGAACAGACCGAGGAGCGGCGCCCCGACGTGCTGGAACACCTGCGACCGCCCGTGGAAGATCTGCTCGAGCAGCGCCTGGAGCAGGCAGGGGACGCCGACGATCAGCGCGAGCGTCCGCGGGTCGCGCCGCAGCTGCGCGAGCACCCGCACGGCCACGGCTCCGGTGACGCGCGAGGCTCACGTTCGCCGCCTCCTCGCCGCGGATCAGCCGCAGAAAGGCCTCGTCGAGCTGTGCCGCGCCGGTCCGCTCCCGCAGCTCCGCCGGGCGTCGCCGCCGCGAGCAGCCGTCCCTCGCGCAGGAGCAGCAGCGAGTCGCAGCGGTCGGCCTCGTCCATGACGTGGCTCGAGACGAGCAGCGTCGCGCCGCCGTCCGCGAGCGCGTGGAAGAGCTCCCAGAGGTCGGCGCGGAGCACCGGGTCGAGCCCGACCGTCGGCTCGTCGAGGACGAGCAGCTCGGGCTCGCCGAGCAGCGCGGTCGCAAGCGATACGCGCGCCCGCTGGCCGCCGGAGAGACGGGAGACGACCCGGTCGGCGAACTCCCCGAGCGACACCCGGTCGATCGCGCGCTGCACCGTCTCGGGCCGCGCGTCCAGCACGCGCGCGAAGAAGCGGAGGTTCTCCCGCACCGTCAGGTCGTCGTACACGGACGGGGCCTGCGTCATGTAGCCGACCCGCGCCCGCAGCTGCCGCGAGCCCGCCGGGCTGCCGAGCACGTCGACCCGCCCGCCGGCGACCTGCTGGACGCCGACGACCGCGCCGGATGAGCGTCGACTTGCCGCTGCCGCTCGGGCCGAGCAGGCCGGTGACCGAGCCCGCCGCGACGGTGCACGAGAGCTCGGGAAGCACGACCCGGCCGCCGCGGACGACGCGGAGGCCGTCGACGACGATCGCGTCCACTATAATTCATCCTGTGATGAATTCAGCATCCGCGGAATATCGCACGCGCGCCAGGCGGCGTCAAGCGTGAAGCGCAGCGGCCGCCGTCCCGGCACCCCCGACACGCGCGCCGCGATCCTCGCCGCGGCCGCCCGGCGGTTCGCCGACCGCAGGCTACGACCAGGCCTCGCTGCGCGGGATCGCCCGCGACGCGGGGGTCGACCAGAAGCTGATCGCGCACTACTTCGGCTCGAAGCAGCAGCTGTTCGTGGCGGCGATCGGGATGCCGGTGAACCCCGCGGAGATCCTCCCCGCCGTGCTCGCGGGCGGACGCGAGGGGCTCGTGGACCGGCTGACCGCCGTGCTCGCCACGCTGCTCGAGCAGCCGGACTTCCACCAGCGGCTGACCGGCGTCGTCCGCGCCGCGGCGAGCCACCCCGACGCAGCCCGGATGATGCGCGAGTTCCTCACGCGCGAGGTCTTCGCGCCGCTCGCGGACGTCGCTCGACGCCGACGAGCCGCTGCTGCGGGCGAATCTCGTCGGCTCGCAGGTCGTCGGCCTCCTGATGGCGCGGTACGTGATCGCGGTGGAGCCGCTCGCCTCGACGCCTGCGCCGGTCGTCGCCGCGGCGGTCGCACCGACGCTCGAGCGCTACCTCGTCGGCCCGCTCGCCGGTCAGTCGTAGCGGAACGCCGCGCCCGAGAGGATCTCGCCGAGGAGCACCCGCGACGCGTCGGAGAGCGGCAGCGCGTCGAGCTCCGTCCGGCCCGTACCAGCCGACCTCGTCCACCTCGTCGTCGCCCGGAACGGGCTCGCCGGCGAGGATCCGGCACTCGAGGATCGTCACGACCCAGGCCGCCTCGTCGCCGTTCGGGTAGCGGATCCGGTACTCGGGCCCGCCGTAGACGCCGACGAGGCCGACCGGCTCCACCGGCACGGCGAGCTCCTCCTCGCACTCCCGCCGGACGGCCTGAGCGGGCGACTCGCCCGGCTCGACGCCGCCGCCCGGGAGCAGCCAGCGACCCGACGTGTTGCGCACGAGCAGGATCCGCCCGCCGCCGTCACGGATCAGCGCGTGCGCCGAGGGCATGAACAGCAGGTCGTTCCCGACCTTCTCCCGCAGCCCGCGCACGTAGTCCGACATGCCCATGGCGCCGACGCTACTAGTCTTGCCGTCGTGGTGCCGCTCTTCACCGCCGAGCACGTCCACGCCGCCGTGTCGCCGGCGCGCGCCGTCGACGCCGTCCGCGACGCGTTCGTCGCCTACGCGCGGGGCGAGTGGACGATGCCGCCGAAGGTCTACGTCCCGGCCTACCCGGCGGGCGACTTCCGGGCGATGCCGGCGCTCGGCGGCGGCTACGCGCTGCTGAAGTGGGTGACGTCGTTCCCGGGCAATCCGGCCCACGGCCTGCCGACGGTCTCCGGGCTCGTGCTCGTCTCCTCCGCGGCGGACGGCCGGCTCGTCGCGCTGCTCGACGCGGGCGCGGTGACCGCGGTGCGGACGGGCGCCGCCGCCGTGCTCGCCGCCGAGACGCTCGGGCGCGCCGACGCCGAGACGGCGGCCGTCGTCGGCGCCGGCGTGAACGGCGAGGCGGCGGCGCGGACGTTCGCCGCCCGCGGCCGCAGCCCGCTCGTATGGGACGTCGACGGCGAGCGTGCGAGGGCCGTTGCCGAGCGGGTCGGCGGGCGGGTCGCGGCGAGCCGCGAGGAGGCGCTCGCGGCCGATCTCGTCGCCACCGTGACTCCCGGGCGCGAGGTGCTGTTCCCGGCGGACTCGCTGCGGCCGGGGCAGCACGTCAGCCTCATGGGCGCCGACGGACCGGGCAAGGCGGAGATCGCCGTCGCCGAGCTCGCCCGCGTCCGCGTCTTCTGCGACGACTGGACGCAGGCGTCCCACGGCGGCGAGTGCGCCGCGGCGGTCGAGGCGGGCGTGCTCGGCCGCGACGACGTGACCCAGCTCGGCGACGTCCTCGCCGGCACCGCCGCGGGCCGGCGTCCGCCGACGAGGTGACCGCGTTCGACTCGACGGGGCTCGCGCTCCAGGATCTCGCGGTCGCGCTCGCCGCCCTCGAGCGCGCGGACGAGCTCGACCTCCCGCAGATACCGTCTAGGTACTAACCCGACCGCGGCAAGAGCTGTACCTGGAGCGGTTTCGTCGGCGGGGCCGCGGGCGCCCGCACTCGGAGCGCCACGACGGTGATCGCGATGCTCGCGAGCGCGGCGAGCGCGAAGAGGGCGAACCCTGCGGCGGCGAACCGTGCTCGCTGTGCGATCACCGCTTCGCGAGCCGCCTCGGTCTCCTCCACGATGTCGAGCGAGAACGAGCGCGTCCGCGGGAATACCCCCCACGCGAACACCGCGGCCGCAGCAAGGAAGAGCGCCCCGGGCGAGACCGCAAGGACGCCCCAGCCCAACGCCGGCCTGTAGTCCTTCGGCAGGGCCAGTTGCAGGAGCGCGAGGTAGAGCGGGATCCCACCCGTCGAGACGCCCACCATGAACTTGCAGAAGTCCCGGCCCACGGCGATCGAGTCGACGAGCATCTGCTTCCCCGCCTCGTAGACGGCCGCGTTGTGTGGCGACACAGCCGTCGGCACGCCGACGTGCACGCCGCTCATTGCCCGTCCGGCGAGGGCGCTTGCACGCTCACGTCGTCGACGACCTTGCCGTCTCCCTCGTCTACCTCGATCGGCGCCTGGAACGTCCCCTTGCCCACGGGACACGTGAAGAGCCGCGTGTACGTACGCGACCGAGTTGCCTGGGGACCGACCCGGGTCAGCGTGGCCACGAGCGAGAACGTGACCTCGACGTCGTACGCGTGCCTGCCCCCGCAGCACGGGCACGGATCAATCGTGATTGTCTCCTGCGTGACCATGCTCGCTGCCTCCCGGCATCATGGCCCCCGCGGCGGGCTGGATCAAGTCGCCGACGGCGGACGTCTCAGCCGAAGAAACGAGCCGGGTCGAGCAGCTCGAGCTGCGGCGACGCCTGCCCGAGGATCGCGTCCGCGACGAGCTCGCCGCACGCGAAGCCGGGGATGTTCCCGTGGCCCGAGTAGCCGGCGGCGACCCAGATCCGCTCGCGGCCCGGGACGCGGCCGGCGAGCGGGAGCATGTCCTGCGTCAGTCCGAAGATCCCGGCCCAGCGGTGCGTGATCCGCGGCGGCTCGCCGATCAGCTCGCCCAGGAAACGCTCGAGCGACGCCTGGATCGTCGGCGTCGTCTCCTCGACGTCGGTCAGCTCGTCCATGATCGAGACGTCGCGGAAGCCGCCGAGCAGGACGCGCCCGTCGGCGAGCTGCTGCCAGTAGTCGAAGCCCTGCCGCGCGTAGTGCGGCCGGTCGAAGAGCACACGGTCGAGCGGCGCGCAGGCGATCATCTGGCCGCGCGTCGGCCAGATCAGGTCGGCGAGCTCCGGGACGAGCCCGTGCCCGTACCCGTCGGTCGCGACGACGACGTGGTCGGCGTCGAGCGCCTCGACGTCGCCCACGGGGTCGTGCTCGCGGATCTCGGCGCCCGCCGCGGCCGCGTGCGCGGCGAGCCGCCGGACGAAGCGCGCCGGCTGGATCGTCGCGTCGTGCGGGTGATGGACGGCGCCGAGGAACTGCCCGCCGACAGGGCCCGGCACCTCGTCGAGCCACTCGGCGTCGAACCCGTCCTCGCGCAGCGCCTCGTACTCGCTGCGGATCTGCTCGCGCTCCTCCTCGTCGGTCGCGAGCCGGTAGCTGCCGGTGCGCCGCAGCGAGTCGCCGCCGAGCGGCAGCATCCGCTCGAGCGCGCGCTCGGTCCAGAGCCAGAGCTCCCGCGCCTGCTCGCGGCCGTACGTCTCGCGGGCGACGTCGTACAGCGTCGCGCCGCCGGTGAGCGCGAAGCCGCCGTTGCGTCCGCTCGCGCCTTCGGCGACGCGGCGGGCCTCGTGCACGCGGACGCGCAGACCGCCTTCCGCCAGGCGCAGCGCCGCGGAGCAGCCGGTGACGCCGGCGCCGACGATCGCGACGTCGACGTGCCCGTCGTACCGCGGCTGCGGCCGCGGCGGGACTTCCTCCTCGAGCCAGTAGGGCGTGTCCACGGCGGGGGCGATGCTACCGGCGCTCAGGCGGTCGCGCGGTAGTGACCGTCGGCGGCGGCGGCGAGCCCGGCCAGCTCCAGCTCGACGAGCGCGCGCGCCACCTCGCCCGCGTCGAAGCCGGAGCGTCGGGCGAGCTCGTCCGCGCCGGCGGGCGCGTCGCGGAGGAGCGCCAGCAGCGTCGCCGCCGCGCCCTCGACGGCGACCGCCGCCGCCGGCTCCGGCTCGAGCCCGAAGCAGGAGAGGACGTCGGCGGCGCACGTCAGCGGCGCCGCGCCGAGCTTGAGCAGCGCGTTCGTCCCGGCGGAGAGCGCCTAGTGATCTCGCCCGGGACGGCGAAGACCTCGCGCCCCTCCTCGAGCGCGAGATCGGCGGTGATGAGCGCGCCGCTCCGCTCGCGCGCCTCGACGACGGCGACCACGGCGCTGAGGCCGGCGATGATCCGGTTGCGTGCCGGGAAGCGCCACGGCGCCGGCTCGACGCCGGGCGCGTACTCGGAGACGACGAGGCCGGTCGCGGCGATCCGCCGTGCGAGCTCGGCGTGCGCGGCCGGGTAGTCGCGGTCGATGCCGCAGCCGAGGACGGCCACGGTCGCCCCGCCCGCCTCGAGCGCACCGCGATGCGCCTCGGCGTCGACACCGCGGGCGAGCCCGCTCACGACGACGAGACCGGCGGCGGCGAGCTCGCGGCCGAACGTCCGCGCGACGGAGGCGCCGTACCCGGAGCAGGCGCGCGCGCCGACGATGCGCGACGGCCGGCCGCGACAGCAGCTCCTGGTCCGCGTCGCCGCGGAGGAAGAGTCCCGGCGGCGGATCGTGGACGGCGCGCAGGAGCGGCGGGAAGGCGGCCGCCGAGCGCGCGAGGAAGCGGAACCCGGCCGCCGCGAGCCGCTCCAGGGTACGCCCGCTCGTCGAAGTCGCGCAGGTGCGCGGCGTACCGTGCGCCCGCCGGCGGCCGGACGAGATGCGACCCCGTCTCCGACGCGAAGATGCGCGAGCGCCAGCTCGCTCATGCCGCGAGCTCCTGCGGCGAGCGGTAGGCGAGCGCCTCGGCGACGTGCTCGGCGCGGACGGACTCCGCGCCCGCGAGCGCCGCGATCGTCCGCGCCACGCGGGCGACTCGGGCCCGGCCGCGGCCCGACAGAGGCAGCCGTTCGACCGCGCGCGAGAGGAGCTCGTCGGCCTCCGGCTCGCGCGGCAGCGGCGCCACCGCGAGCAGCGCCCGGGCGGCGACCACGCGCTCCCGCACCGCAGCGGACGGCTCCCCCGCCGCCCCGGCGAGCTCCACGGCGCGCGCCCGCGGCACCGCGACGACGAGGTCGAACCGGTCGAGCAGCGCACGCGAGAGCTTGTCCCGGTAGCGGGCGAGCCGCTGCGCCGAGCACGTGCACTCGACCGCAGGGTCGCCGCGGGCGCCGCACGGACACAGGTTCATCGTCGCCACGAGCTGGAAGCGCGCCGGGAAGACGACCCGCCCCGCGGCGCGAGCGATCGAGACGAACCCGTCCTCGAGCGGCTGGCGGAGCGCCTCGAGCGACGGCCGCGCGAACTCGGCGAGCTCGTCGAGCAGCAGGACGCCGCGGTGCGCGAGGCTCGCCTCGCCGGGCCGCAGACCCGGCCCGCCGCCGACGATCGCCGCCGTCGAGGCGCTGTGGTGCGGCGCCCGGAACGGCGGCCACGTCGACAGCGGGTGCTCGGGCGGCAGCAGGCCGGCCACCGAGTGGATCCGCGTCACCTCGAGCGCCGCCTCGGGCTCGAGCGGCGGCAGGATCCCCGGCAGCCGGCGCGCGAGCATCGTCTTGCCGGTGCCCGGCGGGCCGCCGAGCAGGAGGTTGTGCCCACCGGCGGCGGCGAGCTCGAGCGCGCGGCGGGCCCGCTCCTGGCCGCGCACCTCGGCGAGGTCGGCGAGCGGCGCCGGCGCCTGCGTCCGTGCGGGGAGCACCGGGTCGGGCTCCTGCTCGCCGCGGAGGTAGGCGACGGCGTCGGCGAGATGGCGAACGGGAATCGCCTGCACGCCGGCGAGCTCGGCCTCGGCGGCGCACTCGGGCGGGCAGAGGAGCCGCTCGAGCCCCAGCCGGCGCGCGCCCTCGGCCACCGCGAGGACGCCGCCGACGCGCCGCACGCGTCCGTCGAGGGCGAGCTCGCCGACCGAGGCGTGCCGTTCCAGCTCGTCGCGCGGCAGCTGCCGCGAGGCCGCGAGCACCGCGAGCGCGATCGGCAGGTCGAACCCGGAGCCCTCCTTGCGCAGCTCGGCCGGCGCGAGGTTGACGGTGACGCGGCGGCCGGGGAACTCGAGCTCCGCCGAGAGGATGCCGCTGCGGACGCGCTCCCGCGCCTCCTGGCAGGCGCGGTCGGCGAGCCCGACGATGGCAAAGGCCGGGACGCCGTTCTGGATATGCGCCTCGACCTCGACCCGGCGCGGCTCGAGACCGACGAGCGCATGGGTGACCGCGCGTGCGAGCACGCCTCGACGCTACGCGGACAACCGTCACGGCTTCCTCGCAGCTTCCCGGCAACAGCCGTCTTGACCCGCGTCGCCGTTCCGGGCTAGGGTCGCTCGACGGCGGCCACGACCCAGGAGGCACGGAGATGGGTGCACCTTCGAGCGCGTTGCTGGACTTCCTGACCTCACTGCAGGTAGACCCCGGCACCTGTACGGACTTCACGGCGGACCCGGTCGGGACGATGACGGCGGCCGGACTCTCGGCCGAGGAGCAGGCGATCGTCCAGAGCGGCGACCTCGACCGACTCGAGGCCGCGCTCGGACACGAGTCGGACTTCGCCCCGCTACTCGACGTGCCACGTCCGCGTGGCGTTCGCGGGAGCTCAGCGTTGGTTTCAACCGCGGTCGGCGGCAGCCTGACCGTCGTCGGCACGGGCATGACGGCGGCGCGCACCTCACGGCTGAGGCGCGCGCCGCGGTCGAGGCGGCCGACGAGGTCCTCTACGTCGTCGCCGAGCCGCTCACGGCACGGCTGCTCGAGCGGCTCAACCCGCGCGCCCGCTCGCTCACCGCCTCACTACGGCGATGCAAAGCCGCGGTGGGAGACGTACGACGAGATCGCCGAGGCGCTGCTCGCGTCCGTGCGCGCCGGCGCGCGGCTCTGCGCGGTCTTCTACGGCCATCCCGGCATCCTCGTGGACGCCGTCGCACCAGGCCGTCGCACAAGCGCGGGCGGAGGGCTTCCCCACCCGGATGCTGCCGGCGGTCTCGGCCCTCGACTGTCTCTTTACCGACCTCAGCCTCGACCCCGCCCGATCCGGTCTCGTCTCGTTCGAGGCGACCGCCTTTCTGCTCCACCGGCGGCAGCCGGACGTCGCTGCGACGCTTGTTCTCTGGCAGCCGGACATGATCGGCGAAGCGCTCGGGGCGCCCGACGGGCGCGGGGCGCGGCTGCCGCTGCTCGTCGAGTACCTCTGCCGGTTCTATCCGGCGGAGCACGAGACGATCGTCTACAAGGCCTCGCCCGTACTCGATTTCCGGCCCGATCGTCCGTCGGGTCCAGCTCGGACGGCTCACAGCCGATCAGCTGCCGCGCGCCTCGTCGCTCGTGCTGCCTCCGCTCGTGGAGCCGCCGGTCGATCGCGCGATGCTCGAGCAGTTGCGGCTCAGAACGGTCACGGCCGACGCCGGAAGCGTCGCCTAGGCGGTCCGCGCTTCTGTCGCGTCGCAGGTTCGATCAGGCGGCAGTGGAGCGGCTGCTGGCGGCCGCGGCCTGCGCCGACAGCGCGGTCGCGCCCTTCGCGTCGTAGAGGGCAGTCGCCTGGGCCGGCCGCCGAGGCGGCCGCATCCGGATCGCCGGCGGCGAGCAGCGCCTCGCAGAGGGCGAGATGGGCGTCGCCGCGGAGGACGAGTGCGTCGGTCGGCTCGAGCAGCGCAATCGTCTCCCGCGCGAGCGCCACCGCGCCGGCAGGGTCGCCGACGCGTGCGCGCACCTTCGCCGTCGTCGTCGCGCGCCGCGCCCAGAAGAGCGGGGCGCCGCTGAGCCTCGTCCGCGACGGCGAGGTACCGCTCGGCCTCCTCGTCGCGATCCTGAAGGTGGAGCGTCTCGGCGAGCGCCGCCGCCATCTCCTTGGCCCCTTCGGGGTTGCCGAGCGCCGAGAGCGTCTCGAACGAGCGCCGGGCGATTCGCTCGGCTGCGACCGGGTCGCCCGCGGCCTGCTCGGCGAGGACGGCGTAGTGGTCGAGATTGCGCGCGCGTCACGGAATGGCCGAGCTCGTCGAGGCAGCTTCGCTCCCCCCGGCGTGCAGCGCCCGCGCCTCGTCGAAGCGCCCGCGCAGGCTCTCGAGCGCGCCGGCATAGATCATCAGACCTCGCCTCCGCCGGCTCGTCGCCGTGGCGCGGCTTCGCGAGAGCGTCTCGAGCGCGGCGAGCCCCTCGACGACCGGCAGCGGCCCGTTGATGAACGTGAGCGCGATCCCGATCTGCCCCTGCCACCGGACGCTCCTGACTCCGGCCGCGTCCGCCGTCTCGCGACAGCGGCCGTAGAGCTCCGCCGGCCTCGCCGTGGCGAAGCGCGTTCCAGTGCCACAGGCCGAGCATGAAGAGCGCCTTCGCGACGGCGACGCGCATCCTCGGCGGCGACCGGGTCGGCGATCAGGCTCGTCGCCGCGCTCCGCATGAGCTCGAAGGCGTGGAGCAGGTCGCTGTCGGTGTCCGTGCGGAGGTAGGCGCGCTCGAGGTCCGCGTGAGCGGAGGTGGCGTCACGGCCGACGGCGGCGGAGCGGCTCGCGGCCTCGGCGAGCACCGTGTCGGCCCGGTCGAAGACGCCGCCGGTCCGGAGCGCGTCGCCGAGATCGATGAGGAGTCGGAGGCGCTCCTCGTCGTCGGGCGGCAGGAGCCCGGCCGCCCGCTCGAGCAGGTTCGTCGCGGCCGGGATGTCGCCGCGCTCGTAGGCGCGACGGCCGGCGCCGGCGAGGAGCCGGCCCGCGCGCTCGCCGAGCGCCCGGCCGGCGTCGTCGAGGGAGCCGAGCTCGTCGTGGAGGCATGAAGGCCTGCTCGAGGTGGTAGGCGAGCACCTCCTCGAACTCGGCGAGCCGTGCGCCCGCAGCTCCCTCGAGCCAGGTCGCGAAGCGCCTCGTGCATCGTCGCGCGCGCGGCCCTTCGGCAACGAGGCGTAGGCGGCGTCGCCGGACGAGCGCGTGCCGGAAGCGAAAGGCCTCGCCGCCGGCGAGCTGCGGCTCGGCCGGCCGGACGAGGTCCTTGCGCAGGAGCGCCGCGAGCGCCGCGCTCGCGGTCGTCGGGCGTCGAGCTCGGTCGCGAGCGCGCGAGCGCGCGGCGTGGAAGACCTCCCCCTCGACGGAGGCGCATTCGAGCGCGACCCGCTCGCGTCTCGGGCAGACGCTCGAGCCGCCCGGCCAGCAGCGCCTGCGCGGCAGCGGCAGCGCGAGCTCGTCGTCGCCACCCGGGCCTCCGCTCCTGCTCGGCGAGCATCGTCAGCAGCTCCTCGACGAAGAGCGGGATGACCGCCCGCCGTCTCGACGACGCGACCGCGTCGCCGGGGCGAGCGGCGGAGCCGCCGGGGAGGTTCAGCGAGCAGGAGGCCGCTCTCGTGGCCGTCGAGCGGCTCTAGCGACACGGTCGCTCGCGTTCGCCTTGCCGCCGCCCCAGCTCGGCCGCGCTCGAGCAGCTCCGGCCGGGCGATGCCGGCGAGCAGGATCGGCGCGCCGCGCGAGCGGTCGGCGAGCCCTTCGAGCAGGTCGAGCAGCGTTGGCTCCGCGTACTGGACGTCGTCGACGACGACGACGAGCGGGCGGGTTGCCGCGAGGGCCTCGAGCAGGCGCCGCAGCGCCCAGGCGATCTCGTCGGCGCCCGGCTGGCTCCCCGACCCCGAGCAGGCCGGCGAGCCGGTCGGCGACCAGCCTCGCCGTCAGGGCCCGGGACGAGGGCGGCGAGCCGCTCCCTCGACCTCGGCGGGGTCGTCGGCGCGGCGGCGGCACGGCGAACGATCTCGGCCACCGGCCAGTACGTGATCCCCTCGCCGTAGGCGAGGCACGCGCCCCGAGAGGACCGTCGCCTCGCCCGCAGAGCGTCCGCACGAGCTCCGCGACGAGCCGCGACTTGCCGATCCCCCCCGGCCCGCAGAGCGTGAAGAGGTGGCACGTCGAGGAGCGCAGCGGCGTGCGCGAACGCCGTCTCGAGCAGGAGCAGCTCGCGCTCGCGGTCGACGAGCGGTGTGTCGAGGCGGCGCACCAGCCCGGGCGCGGTCGGGTCGAGCCGGACGAGCCGCAGCGCGCCGTCGCCCGCGGCGTCGCACGCGACCGCATCGCGGACGAGGCTGCGCGTCTCGGGGGCGAGCAGGATCTCGCCGGGGCCGGCGCGCCGCCCGAGCTCCCGAGCCGTCCCGATCGGCCCTGCCGACGGCCTCTGCGCCGGCGAGCGCGATGCCCGTCGCGATGCCGGCGCGCAACGCGAGCGCCCGCGTCGAGCGCCGCGAGCGCCGTCCGCGCCTCGTCGGCCGCGCGCACGGCGCGCAGCGCGTCGTCCTCGTGGAGCACCGGCACGCCGAAGACGGCGAGCGCATCCAACGCCGGTCGTCTGCTGGAGGCGTGCCGCCGTGCCCCTCGACCGCCCGGCGCAGCGTCGCCGCGGCCTGCTCCTCGAGCGCACGGAGCAGCTCGGGATCGCAATCCGGGGGAGCCTCGACGGAGAGCGTCACGGCGGTCACGCTCTTGCGCACCTCCCGCGGCGGCGCCGGGCAGGCGGCGGGGCCCGGCGGCGCGGGCGCGGAGCGGCCGTCGCGGGCGCGAGCGTCGAGCTCGGCGTCGTGGAGCAGGATCCGCTGGTGGAGGCGTTGCAGCGGCTGGCCCGGCTCGATCCCGAGCTCGTCGACGAGCAGCCGGCGGGTCTGCTGGTAGACCTCGAGCGCGTCCGCCTGGCGACCGCAACGGTAGAGCGCCAGCATGAGCGTCGCGCGCACGCCCTCGCGCAACGGGTGCTCGCGCGCGAGCGCCTCCAACTCCGGGACGAGCGCCGAGTGCAGGCCCAGCTCGAGCTCGGCCTCGATGCGCTCATGGATCGCGACGAGCCGCAGCTCCTCGAGACGCGCGATCTCGGCCTGGGCGAACGCCTCGTCCTCGACGTCCACGAGCGGCCGGCCGCGCCAGAGCGACGAGGGCCGAGCGCAACAGCTCCGCCCGCTCTTCGGCCGGAGCCTCCCGCGCCGCCGGACGAGGTCGGCGAAGCGGTCGAGGTCGAGCTCCCCGGGCCCGAGTCGGAGAAGGTAGCTGGAGCCGGCGGTCTCGATCCGCTCCGAACCGAGCAGCGCCGCGTAGGCGCGCCACCTGGTTCTGGAGCGCCGCCGCGGCGGTCGCCGGCGGCCGCTCGCCCCAGAGCGCGTCGATCAGACGGTCGGCACCGATGCGCTCGTTCGGGTGCAGGAGCAGGAAGGCCAGGAGGCTCCGCTGCTTGCCGGCGCGCGGCGCCACGGCGCGGCCCTCCGCGACGACCTCGAGCGGGCCAAGGATCCGCAGCTCCATCCGCGTATGCCGCTAGGACGCTACCAGGTCGCGACCCTCCGAATCCCCTCCGACAACCGGTAGTCGGAGCCGGTGTTGGTCCCGTGTTGGAGCCCGGTTGGCGGTCGCCGCGATGGTGCTCCCAGTCGATGGACGCAGCGTCCATCCCGAGCAAGGAGAGAGACGATGTCTGGACGGAAACGCGGCTTCGGCTTCATCGGGGGAGCGAAGTTCGTGCCGCTGCTCCTCGTCGCGGGCGTGATGGCGGGCGGTTCCTACGCCTTCACGGCATCGAACACGGTCTCGGCGGCGCCGGCAGGCGAAGGCGAGTCGGCCGCGTTCAGCGGCTATGCGGCGACGAACACGAAGTGGACGCTCGACGCGACCGACCCGACGAGGATCACCCAGGTCGAGTTCGACCTCAGCCCGGTGACCTCGTCCACGACGGTCTACGCGGGCGCCGACAACGGCACGACGGTCAACGTGGACGGGCGCAGCTGCAGCTCGAGCGGCGGCAGCGGCCACGACCACGAGTTCAGCGGCGGCAGCGGCTCGGGGCACTTCACGTGCACCTTCGCGAGCGAGCCGTCGGTGTCGGCCACGACGAAGCTGGCCGTCTCGGCCGCCAACTAAGGGCGGGACGATCCGATGACGTTCTGGAACAAGCGGCGCGGCGGGAACGACTCTCCCGCCGCGCGCCCTCCGTCCGCCCGTCGCGGAGCGGTCGGACGCACGCTCGCCGCTCTCGTGACCGTCGCGCTCCTCGGCGGGCTGTGGCTCTTCTTCGCGCCGACGAGGCTCGGCGGGAAGACCGAATACGTCGTCACGTACGGCGTCAGCATGCAGCCGCGCTTCCACGCCGGCGACCTCGCGATCGTGCGCGCGCGCAGCCACTACTCGGTCGGGCAGATCGTCGCCTACAAGAACCGCGAGCTCGGCCGGGTCGTTCTCCATCGGATCATCGGCCGCATCGGCGACCGCTACGTGTTCAAGGGCGACAACAACAACTTCGTCGACTCCTACCACCCCACCCGCAGCGAGCTGATCGGCCGGCTCTGGGTGCGCGTCCCGCGCGCCGGGAGGGCGCTCCTCTGGCTCGCCGCCCCGCAGCACGCGGCGTTCGTCGGCGGCCTCGTCTTCCTTATGACGCTCCTGCTCGGCGGCTCGGCGAGCCGGCGTCGGGGCCGCAGGGGCGGCGATCGCGTGCACCGGCGCTCCCCGGTCACGGCCGGCTGGGCCACGGCGCTGCTCGGCACGGCGCTCGTGACCGCGCTCGCGTTCGGGCTGCTCGCCGGCGTCTCGTACAGCCGGTCGACCACGCAGACGATCAGCGCTCCGGGCTACGCCCACGAGGGCGCGTACACCTACGCAGCGCACGTCTCGCCGAGCGCCCTCTATCCGAGCGGCCGGCTCGCCACGGGTCAGACCGTCTTCACCCGACTCGTCCGGCGGGTCGAGATCGGCTTCTCGGACCGGCTCGTCTCGGCGCTCCCGCACTCGTTCCACGGCAGCGCCCAGCTCCGGCTCGCCCTGCAGAGCTCGCTCGGCTGGACGGTGCCGCTGCCGAGCCCGCCGCGCCTCCCCGTCTCCGGGGACTCCGTGCGGCTGACGCAGACGCTCGATCTTCGCGCCGTCGAGGCGGAGATCTCCCACTACCTGACGCGAACGGGGATCGCGACCGACACCTTCACGCTCACCGTGACGCCGCGCGTCGACGTGCGCGGCACGGTCTCCGGCCAGCCGGTCACCTCGACGTTCGAGCCGACGCCGCTCACGTTCCTCGTCGACGGGTACGCGCTGCGCCTCGCGCAGCCCGCGGCCGGTGGAGGGATCCCCGGCCAGACGCCGGCCGACCCGCTCCAGCCGAGCGCCGCCGGTACCGTCGACCGGGTCGTCGAGCGGACGGTCGCGTCTTCCCGGTCGCGCCCTCGCCGTCGCGACGGCGCGCCGGATCGCCCTCGACGGCCTCGCCGGCGCGGGCGCCGCTGGCCCTCCTCGCCCTTGCGGCAGCGCTCGCGGCGTCGCGCCGTCGCGACGACGAGACGGCTCGCATCCGCCGGCGCCGGCGCGACCTCCTCGTGGCGGTCGCGGCCCCGCCGGCCGGGGACGCCGTCGACGTCGAGAGCCTCGGCGACCTCGTGCGGATCGCCGACTACCACGAGACGGTCGTCCTCACTGCGTCCGTCGGCGGGCTCGATCGCTACTACGTCGTCGCCGAGGGCATCGTCTACCGCTACGGCGCCGCCTCCGGTCGGGCCGCCGACGGCGAGCCGCGGCTCGGCGCCGCGGCGGAGGCGACGGAGGATCCGGAACGCGCGCAGTCGCTCGGCGCCCGGCTCCGGGACGACCGCGCAGGACTGAGGGCCGCGTCGTGAGTCCGGTGGGGGTCAGGCCGGGCGCGCGACGAGGACGTCTTCGAAGTACTCGCCGGCCCGGCGGCCGGTGCGGCGGTTCACGTGGCGGCGGAGGCGATTCTCGAGGCGCAGGCCGGCGCGGTCGAGGATCTCCGGGTAGAGGCCGCGCCGGTCGTTGACGACGACGAGCACCGGCGGCGCCCGGACGGAGGGCGGCGGCGGCGTTCGCGAGCACGGCGGCGATCCCGCTCCGGTACGCCTCGAGCGCGGCGCGCGAGGTTCCCGCGGCCGCGGCGCCGACCTCGAGCTCGCGGCGGTCGTCGAGGCCGAGCAGCTCGTACGCGTAGCGGTGCTGCTCGTGGTAGTCGATCAGCCCGGGATACGGCGGCGAGGTGAGCACGCCGTCGAAGACTTCCCCGTAGGCGACCGCGCGCGCGTCGGCCTGGAGCACGGTCGCGTCCCGCTCCAGGTCGCGGACGAGCGCGAACTGCTCGATCCGGGCCAGCGTGTCGAGCGTGTACCGGCGCAGGAACCCGAGCGCCGACTCCACGGGCTTGCACGTCCGCCGGTGCTTGTAGCACCAGTACTCGCCCGTCTGCGCCACCCGCGGCGCCTCGAGGTCGAAGTGGGCGGCCCGGCGAGCCGATCGCGCGGCCCGCGAGAGGATCACGCGCAGCACGTCGCCGTGGCGGTAGTCGCCGACGAGGTCGCGGAAGGCCAGGAGCTCGGCGGCGGCGCGCGGCGCGTACCACTCGCGCAGATACGGCCGCGCCGGGCTCGCCGCGCGCCCGCGAAGTCCATCGCCTCGACCCGGGCGAGCGCGTCGCGCAGCTCGGCCCCGAGCGCGGGCAGGTCGTACTGGCCGGTCTTCACCCGGATCAGCAGGCAGTTGAACGCCGCCACCTCGACGCCCGTCGCGTCGCGGCCCGACTCGAGCGCCTGCACGAGCGTCGTCCCCGAGCCCGCGAACGGGTCGAGGACGTGGCCGCCAGGCTCGATGTAGCGCTCGAGCAGCACCTCGACGAGCTGCGGGATGAACTTGCCGTGGTACGGGTGCAGCCGGTGGACGTGCTTCGTCCGCACCCGCTCGGGCAGAGCGCGCTCCGACCACGAGAGCTCGAGGTCCAGCGTCGCGTAGAGCTCGTCCTGGGTGACGGCCACGGCCACGACTTCGACGCCGCGGCCCGACGCCCTAGTCCGGCCGATGCTCGTCGCGAGCCGGCCAGTCGAAGCGACGCGCGACGTCGCCTGCGCGGCGCTCGGTCACGGCTCGCGGCGGAGGTGCGGCAGGAGGACGACGCTCTCCTCCTCGTTCGGGTCGGTGCGCGCGACGATGTAGACGGCCGGCTCGGTCTCGCTGAGGTTGAACGGCTGGTGCGGCACGCCCGCGGCGATGTAGACGAAGTCTCCGGCGACGGACTCGACGTAGTGCTCGAGGTTCGGGCCGTAGCGGGTCGCGGCGCGGCCGGAGACGACGTAGAGCGCGGTCTCGTGGTCCTCGTGCAGGTGCGCCTCGGCGACGCCGCCGGGCGGGACGACGCCCATGTGCATGCAGATCCCCTTCGCGCCGACGCTCTCGGCCGAGACGCCGCGTCCGTACCGGAGCTTGCGCGACGAGTCCTCGATCTCGCCGCTGCGCACGACCCGGACGCCGTCCTCCCCGCTCATGCCGCGCGATTGTCTCAGATCGTCGGCTAGCGAAGCCGGAGCCGGTAGTCCGCGGTGCGCACGGTCACCGGTGCCCGCAGCCGCCACTGGCCCGTCCGGACGAGGTACACCCACACGTCGACGCGGTCGACCGACTGGGCCCACTCGGCCTGGGTCGCCGCGTCGGCCGGCTGGAGGAGGTCGGCGCGGCGGACGGCGAGGAAGCCGAGCAGCCAGCGCCGCTCGCCCGCGTGCGCGACGGAGCCGACCCGCGCGAGCGTCCGCCGGACGAGCGCCGGCACGCCGTCGGGGTCGGTGCCGTCCCCGTGCTGGATCTCGGCGTCGTAGAGCGCCGCGAGCGACAGCGCCGTGCGCAGCCCGAGCGCCCGCCAGCGGCGCAGCGCGGGATCGAAGTACTCGCGGTCGACGACCGCGTCCTGGGCGGCGCGCTGCCGCGGATCGTGGCAGCTGCCCTTCCAGGCGGCCGGCAGCCCCGCGAGCCCGGAGCAGGCTCCCCGACTCCGACCGCGCCAGGCCCGCAGCCGGGGCAGGAACGGCGCGAGCGCGTTCCCCGGCTCTGCCGCCGCGTACCCCTGCACGACCTCGAGCAGATCGCCGGTCGCGCTCGTGAACCCGGCCCGGCCGACCGTGTAGCCGCGCCCGTCGCCGAGCGCCGCGACGTAGCAGTACTGCGGCACCGCGGTCGAGTTCTCGAACTCGCTCACGAGCGCGTCCGCGATCCGCCGCTGCGCCGGCGAGAGCGGCGACGGCGCGGCGGACGCGCCCGCCGCGACGAGCACGGCCGCCACGACGCAGACGGCGAGGCTAGAACGCATCGCGCACCCGCTCGACCCGTCCTCCGCGCACGGCAACCGCGTCGAAGCCGACGCCGAGCTGCGCCAGCTCGGGCCGCGCCGCGAGCCACGTCTCCGCCGCGCGCCGCACGCGCCGCTGCTTCTCGGGCGTCACCATCGCGAGCGGGTCGCCGTACCCCTCCCCGCGCTTCTCCTTCACCTCGACGAAGCGCAGCTCGCGGCCGCGGCGGACGATCACGTCGAGCTCGTTGCCGCCGGCCCAGACGTTCATGCCGAGGATGCGCCAGCCGCGCAGGCGGTACCACCACGCGGCGCGCCGCTCCGCCGCGCCGCCCCGCCTACGCTGCGGCCTCGTCCCGCCCATAGCAGAGCGCCTGGAAGCTGAGCCGGTGCACCGCGGACGGCCCGTGCGCGCGCACGGCGGCCGCGTGGTCGGGCGTGATGTAGCCGACGTGCCGCGCGAACCCGTACGCCGGATAGAGCGCGTCGAGCCGGCGCATCAGCCGGTCGCGCGTCACCTTCGCGACGATCGACGCGGCCGCGATCGCGGCGCTCTTCTCGTCGCCGTCGACGACGGCGGTGTGCTCGGGAGCGGCCGGCCCGAGCCGGAACCCGTCGACGAGGCACGCCTCGGCCGGCGGCGTCAGCGCCTCGAGCATCGCGCGCAGCCCGGCGAGGTTCGAGCGGTGGAGGCCGTTCCGGTCGATGTCGCCGGACGGGATCACCCGCACCGCGATCCGCTCGGCGCACCCGACGACGGCCGCGAAGAGCTCCTCGCGACGCTCCTCGCTGCACTGCTTCGAGTCGTTGAGGAACGCGAGCGGACGGACGCGGTGGTCGCGCAGCCGCCCGTAGTCGAGCAGCACGCCGGCGACGACGAGCGGCCCCGCGAGCGAGCCGCGCCCCGCCTCGTCCGTGCCGGCGACGAACCGGGCGCCGAGCCGCCGGTCGAACGCGAGGAGCCTCTGGCCGGTGCGCTTGGCCACGGCGCGAGAATAGCGCGGCTCCCAGCCGGCGCCCGCCGCCGTGACGAAGTCGCCGGCAAGACGGCACGGGAGGGCCGCCGGCGGCAGCCCTCCCGCGCGGCGGTTCTCAGTCGTCGCCTCCCCCGGAGATGTGGGGGGCGCCGGTCGAGCCGGAGCCGGTCGAGGCAGAGCCGGAGTCGGTCGAGCCGGAGCCGTCGCTGCTCGATCCGCCCTGGTCGCCGGTCCCCGCGGAACCCTGGCTGCCGGCGCTGCCCTGCTCGCCCGAGCTCGAGCTCCCCTGGTCGCCGAGCTGCCCTGGTCGCCGGTGCCCTTCGCGTCGAGCCGTGCCAGCGTCACCGAGCCGTCCGCGTTCGCGACGCCCTTCGCCTCGACGGTGTCGCCGACCGCGACCCCGGAGAGGTCGAAGCCCTGCGGGGACCGTGAACGTCACGGGCGCCCCGCCCTCGCTCGGCGTGACCGTCAGCGACCCGGCGTCGAGCGCGGTGACCGTGCCCTCCGCCTTCGTGTTCGCGTTCGCGTCGTTGCCCTCGTGCGCGTTCTGCACCTCGAGCCGCGAGAGCGTGATCGTCCCGTCGGCCGCGAGCGTCCCCTTCGCGTGCACGCGGGCGCCGACCTGGACGGCCGACACGTCGAAGCCGGCCGGGACGACGAAGTTGACCGGGCTCGCGTGCTCACCCTGGACCGACAGCGCGGTGGACGAGACGGCGGTGACGATGCCCTCCGCCTCGACGCGCGCCTGCTCGCTGCTCCGAGTTGTCGCTACCGGTCGAGCCGACGGCGCCGGCCGAGAAGCCGACCGTGCCGGAGCCGGAGCTCGCCGCCGCGTGGTCGTCCTGGATCGAGACGAGCGTGAAGGCCCCGGCGGCGAACTGCGCGAGCAGCTCGACGCGGTCGCCGGTCGCGATCGTCGAGGGCAGCACGATGCTGGACGGAATCGCGACCGTCGTCGCCGCACCCGCCTCGGCGGCGAGCACGAGCGAGCCGGACGCGAGCGAGGAGATCGTCCCCTCGAG
This sequence comes from uncultured Actinomycetes bacterium, assembly GCA_963815005.1. Taxonomy (GTDB): domain Bacteria; phylum Actinomycetota; class Thermoleophilia; order Gaiellales; family Gaiellaceae; genus Palsa-739. The sequence continues at coordinate 250,736 of CAWFFI010000022.1, read as the reverse complement.
CGACACGAGCGACGTCTGGCCGACCTGCTGCACGCTCGACTCGGCGACGGTGCCGTTGGACGAGTCGATCGACAGGGTCGCGTTCACGACCGACCCGGGCTGCGGGTCGCCGCTGCCACCGACGGCCGAGAGCACCCGTGCCCGGCCGACCGAGAAGACGCTCCCGCCGGCGGAGAGGACGAGTCGTCCCGTCGCCGAGGAGACGACGACGCCGTGAACTCTCGCCCGGTGCGCAGTGCCGTGCCCGGTGACCGCAGCCGGCGCCGTAGGTGCCGTCGGCGAGCTTCGTCGCGCGCACGGCGATGTTCGCGCCGACGCGGCGAGCCGCGTTCGTCCGCAGCGTGGCGACGGCGCCCTTCGCCGTGGCGACGACGAGCGTGCCCCGCGCCTGCTGGCGCGCGACGACGACGCCGCGCACCGTCACCGGCTTCGCGGCGAGCTTCGGCGTCGCGGCGACCGCGGCGGCCGGTAGCGCGACCGCGCAGGCCGCTGCGGCGCGCGGCGGCGAACGGCGTTCTGACAACTCTCATTCGATCGACTCCTCTCGGGACAATGGCAAGAGCGCCTGCTCGCCGGTACAGAGGAGTTGTCGGCGCGGAACTTGCGCGATCAAGCGCAGAATCCTCCGATCGAGGTACCGCGTTCGAGCGAGAGAGGTGGTGCGGCGCGCTAGGAGCGCTCGGCCGACGCGTCGGCCTCGGGCTCGGCGTCGTCCGCCTGCGCCTCGGCGTCCGCTTCGGGCGCCTCGGCCTCGACGGCGGGCTCCTCGACGGCCTCGACCGGGCGGCCTCCTCGACGACGGCGTCGACCTCGGCCTCGACGGCTTCGGCCTCGGGCGGCGCGTCCGCCGCCGCCTGCAGCGTCGAGGTGACGGTCTGCGGCAGCTCCGAGCCGGCGCCGTAGCGGCGCTCGCGCACGCGCGCCTTCTTGCCGACGCGGCCGCGCAGGTAGTAGAGCTTCGCGCGGTTGACGTCGCCGATCGCCGCGACCTCGATCTTCTCGATCTTCGGCGAGTGGAGCGGGAACGTCCGCTCGACGCCGACGCCGAACGACTGCTTGCGCACCGTGAAGGTCTCGCGGACGCCGGAGCCCTGCCGCTTGATCACGATCCCCTCGTAGACCTGGACGCGGCGGCGCTGGCCCTCGATCACCTGGAAGTGCACGCGCACGGTGTCGCCCGCCTTGAAGCGGGGCACGGTGCGCAGCTGGGCGCGCTCGATCGACTCGATGACGTTGCTCATGAGAAAGGCGGCCTACGGCCGGAGCGGAATGGTAGCGGAACCGGGAGCGAGGGCCCGGGAAGCGTCGCGCCGACCCTAGCCGCCGCCCTGAAGATACGCGAGCACGGCGAGGACGCGCCGGTGGTCGCTCTCCGACGGCGCGAGCCCGAGCTTCTGGAGGATCGAGGCCGTGTGCTTCTCGACCGCGCCGACGGTGAGGACGAGCGCCTCGGCGATGCCCGCGTTCCAGCGTCCCTCCGCCATCAGCGCGAGCACCTCGCGCTCGCGCGGCGTGAGCCGGCGCAGCGGGTCCTTCGCCTCGCGGACCGCGAACAGCTGCGCCACGACCTCGGGGTCGAGCGCCGTGCCGCCGGCCGCGACGCGCCGGATCGCGTCCAGGAACTGCGGGATGTCGATCACGCGGTCCTTCAGCAGATAGCCCGTGCCGCCACGGCCGTCCGCGAGGAGCTCGCGCGCATACGTCTGCTCGACGTACTGCGAGAGGATGAGAATCGCCGTCTCGGGCACGCGGCTGCGGGCGGTCAGCGCCGCTCGCAGGCCCTCGTCGTGGAAGCCGGGCGGCAGGCGCACGTCGACGATCGCGACGTCCGGCCGCTCCCGCAGCACGGCGTGGACGAGCGCGTCGCCGTCGCCGACCGCGTCAACGACGTCGATCCCGTTGTCCCGCAACAGCCGCGAGAGACCGTCCCGCAGCAGCACGAGGTCCTCCGCGATCACCGCCCGCACCGCATCACCGCCTCCACGATCGTCGGCCCGCCGGATGGGCTCGTCACCGAGAACGTGCCGTCCAGAGCCTCCACTCGGCGGCGGATGCCGCGGAGCCCCGCTCCGGTCGGGTCGGCGCCGCCGCGGCCGTCGTCCCGGACGTCGATCGCGAGCGCGCCGGCCCGCTGCGAGATCCGGATCTCGACGTGCGCCGCCTCCGCATGCTTCGCCGCGTTCGCGAGCGCCTCGGCGACGACGAAGTACGCTGCCGCCTCGACCGCCACCGGCGGTCGCCCGTCGAGCTCCACGGACAGGGACACCGCCTGGGGGCCGCGGGCGACCAGCGCCGCGAGCGCCGCCTCGAGCCCGCGGTCGGCGAGGACCGGCGGGTGGATGCCCCGCGCGAGGTCGCGCAGCTCCCGCAGCGCCTCGCCGGCGCCGAGCCGCGCCTCCGCGAGCAGCTGCCGCGCCGCCTCCGGATCGTCGGCGAGCCGCTGCTCGGCGAGGCCGATGCTCATCCCGAGCGCGACGAGACGCGCCTGGGCGCCGTCGTGGAGGTCGCGCTCGATCCGGCGCAGCTCGTCCTCCGCGGCTTCCACCGCGCCGGCGCGGCTCGACGTCAGCACTCCGATCCGCTCGACGAGCGCCGGCCGGTCGTCCCACGGCCGCGACGCGACGACGTGGACGGCGGCGACGGCGGCGAACGCGAGGATCGGCCACACCGGCCAGAAGTAGGCGCGATTCGTCACCGCCCACACGGCGACGAAGAACAGCGCGAGCGCGGCCGAGACGCCCACGTGGAGCGCGAGCGCCTGCCGGCGGCGCGGGGTCGACCTGTGTGAGCGCGGCGGCGATCCACGCGTGCGCGGCGAGCAGGAGCCCGAGCGGCAGCAGCGTCCACTCCGGCCAGAAGTACGCCCGCGTCGTCAGCGCCCAGACCGCGATCGCGATCAGGTTGACGACGGAGAAGAGAGCCGCGTGGTACGGCAGCCCCCGCCGGAAGACCGCGGCCGCCGACGTCGCCGGCGTGGCCGGCGCGCCCGCGTCGAGGAGCGCGGGCGCGAGGGGCCGCCACAGCGCGGCGAGACCGCGCACGAGCCAGGCCGAGACGACGACGCCGGCGAGCCCGAGCGGGACGCACGCGAACGCCCGCGGCAGCGTGTCCACGCGCCACGTCCCGACATCCGGATGGGTGAAGGCGTACCACGCGGGCATCGCCGCGAGCGACAGCGACCAGCCCGCGGCGGCGGCCACCGCGACGCCGCCCGCGAAACCGCCGACGAGGCGCGCGAAGAGGTAGGCCTGCTCGCGCCAGAACGCCGCGTCGCCGAGGATGCCGCGAATCCGGCCGACGTAGCCCGCCTCGCCGGCCCGCAGCGGCCCGACCCGTACGTCCACGCCGAGCAGCCCGCGGGCGAGCGCCGCCTCGACGGTCGCCCCGCCCCACACGAGCGCGCGGAACGCGATCAGGACCGGGACGAGGAGCGGCGTCACCGCCAGCAGCCCCGTTGCCAGCCAGCCGCCGAGGAAGAGCCCGAACCAGGCCGCGGAGAGCACCCCGCCGGAGAGGAGGAAGAGCAGCTCCCGGTAGGTGCGGCGCTCGAAGAGCGGTTGCACGATCTGCATCGATCTCGCCTCCCTGACCCTAGTCCAGCCCGAGCGCCGGCGGGCGCGCATCGCCGGCTCGCTCCGCGCCCTGACCCTCGAGGTCCAGCCGCGGCAGCCACGAGAGCCGGCGCGGCAGGTACCAGTTCCGCTCGCCGAGCACGGTCATCGCCGCGGGCAGCAGGATCCCGCGGATCACGGTCGCGTCGAGGAGCACGGCGACCGCGAGCCCGACGCCGAGCTCCTTCATGATCGAGCGTCCGCGTCAGCGCGAAGATCGCGAAGACGGCAACCATCACGGCGGCGGCGCTCGTCACCGTCGACGCGGTGGAGCGGATGCCGTGCGCGACCGCGTCCCGGGTCGACCGGCCGTCCCGGACGAGCTCGCGGATCCGGCTGACGACGAACACGTGGTAGTCCATCGAGAGCCCGAACAGCACCGTGAACAGGAACAACGGCATCCAGGTCACGATCGAGCCGGTCGAGCGGAAGTCGAGCGGACCCTCGAGATGGCCGTCCTGGAAGATCCAGACGAGCAGCCCGTAGGCGGCGCCGACCGACAACAGGTTGAGCGCGATCGCGGTGAGTGGGACGACGAGCGACCGGAAGGCGAGCAGCAGCAGTCCGAACGCGACGAGCAGCACGAAGCCGAACACGAGCGGCATCCGCCCGTTCATCGTGTGGCTGAAGTCGTAGCTCTCCGCCGTGGAGCCCGTCACCGCGGTCTCCACTCCCGGCAGCGCGCCGACGGTGTGCGGCAGCACGCGGGTGCGGAGCGTCTCGAGCGCGGCGACCGACGCAGCGTCGTCGCCGTTGCCCGCGAGCGGCACGTCGACGCGGGCCAGGGTGTGCGCAGGATTCACGGCGACGCGGATCGGCGCGTGCATCTGGCCGCGTCGCAAGCGCCTCTCGCCGCAGCCGCGCGAGCCCCTCCTGCACGGCCGGGGCGGTGACGTCGGGAGCCTTCACGACGACGAGGGCGGGGCTCGGCGTGCCCGGGAAGGCCTGCTGCGTGGCGCGGTAGGCCTCGACGACCGGCAGGCTCTGCGGGAACGCGTCGATGCCCGGGTCGGCGGTGTGCATCCGGAACGCGGGCAGGGCGAGCACGACGAGGCCGGCGACGGCCGCGAGCGTGGCGGCCCGGGGGAAGCGCAGAGCCGGCCGCAGCACGAACCCCCACAGTCGCGACTCGCCGACGCCGCCCTTGAGCCGCCGGAGGAGCGTCTGCCGCTCGCGCAGGCGCACGAGCAGAGCCGGCTCCCGGCGAATCAGCCGGCACGCACCCGCCGCGAGGACCGCCACGAGCCCGCGGTCGACCCGGTCCTCGAGCCGCCCGAGCAGCGCCGGCAGCACCGTCAGCGAGCCGAGCAGCGCGACGAGCACGACGACGATCGCGCCGACCCCGAGCGAGACGAAGTCCTTCGAGCCGGCCAGCAGCATCCCGGCGCACGCCGCGACGACGGTGAGCCCCGAGACGAGCACCGCCCGGCCGGACGTGGCGGCGGCGCGATGAAGCGCCTCGCGCGGCGCGAGTCCGCGGGCGCGCTCCTCCCGTTCGCGCCGGAGGTAGAAGAGGGAGTAGTCGACGCCGACCGCCATCCCCATCAGGACGACGACGCTCGAGGTCGTCTGCGAGGCGTGGACGACGTGGCTGACGAGCGCACCGAGTCCGACCGTCGTCAGCACGGCGGTGAACGCGAGCAGGACGGGGAGCCCGGCGGCGACGAACGCACCGAACGCGAGGAGCAGGATCGCGAAGGTGACCGGCACCGATGTCAGCTCGGCGCGGCGCAGGTCCTGGTCGATCACCTCGTTCGCGGCCCGGTTGCCGCTCGCGTCGCCGACCTCCGAGAGCGTGTAGCCGGGATGGGAGCGCTGGAGCGCGGCAACGCGGTCGAGAACCGGTCCGATGCGCGTGTCGGCGGTGTCCGCCTTCCCGGCGACGTCGAACGTCACGAGCTCGGAGCGGCCGTCCTTCGAGATGGTCCCGCCGCTGACGTGAACCGCCTGCGGCAGCCGCCGCAGCGCGGCGACGAGCTCGCGCACGGTCGCCCGGAAGCCCGGGTCGGCCGGCGTGGCGACGCTCGACCGGACGAGCACGCTCTCGCCCGCGGGGGTCTCGAAGCCCGCCGCGGCGAGCAGCGTCTCCGCCCGTGCCGAGCCGCCCGCCGACTGCTCGGCGGTCGTCAGCGTCCGCGTCCCGACCGTCGCCCCGACGGCGAGCGCCGCCGCGACGAGAGCCAGCCAGCCGACCACGGCGGTCTTCCAGTGCGCCGCGCTCCACCGGCCGGCGCGCTCCGCGATGCCCATGTCCGTTCCCCTTCGCTCGGATTCCGTCTCTCGATCCGAGCGTCGCGCGCACGCGGCCTCGGGCCAATGGCGCGGCCCGGCGTCCCGTCCTGGTGGTAGCCCCAGTCTTCGGGCGGCTAGCGGAAGCCGATCCTGCTCGGCGGCCAGTACGTGAAGAAGACCTCGCCGATCAGGTTGGCGCGCGGGACGGAGCCCCACTCGCGCGAGTCGCAGGACTGGGCCCGGTTGTCGCCCATGAAGAAGTACGAGCCGCTCGGGACGACCCACGTCTTGTCGAAGTGGGAGACGTCGGCGAGGCGCCGCTCCGGCTGGATGTACGGCTCGTTCAAGCGTGAAGGTGACGTCGGTGTGGGGCTCGGTGATGTGGATGAAGCCCTTCGAGTCCTCGTGGATCGTCTCGCCGGGGAGGCCGATCAGCCGCTTCACGAACGTCCCGCCCTCGCCGCAGCGCACGGCCGCGAGCGGCGGCGTGTTGAAGACGATGATCTCGCCGCGCCTCGGGTCGCGGAAGCGGTAGATGAAACGGTTCGCGAGGATGCGGTCGCTGTAGTTGCCCTCGCAGCCGGGGCCGGGCTTCGCGCAGTGGAGCGTCGGCTCCATCGACGAGGACGGGATCCGGTACGGGTTCACGACCCACTGCTTGATCGCGAGCACGATCACGATCGCGCCGGCGATCGTGATCACCCAGTCGAGCGCGACGCGGACGCCGTGCGGAAGGCCCGGGAACAGGCGGCCGAGCGGATCCCTCACGACGTGCGTCACCATCCCGCGCCGCCACGCTTCGATCTTGGCGTGGTCGCCCGAGAGCAGGATGTCGGGCACCGTCCAGCCGCGGAAGTCCGCCGGCCGGGTGTAGTGCGGGTACTCGAGCCCGCCGCCGAGCTCCTCGGAGAAGCTCTCCAGCTCGCCCGAGCCCTCCGCGAGCGCGCCGGGGAGCCGCCGCGCGATCGCGTCGAGGACGACCATCGCCGGCAGGTCGCCGTTCGAGAGCACGTACGGCCCGATCGAGATCGCGTCGGTCGCGAGATGCTCGACGACCCGCTCGTCGAAGCCCTCGAACCGAGCCGAGAGGAGCGTCAGCGCCGGCAGCCGGGCGAGCTCCTCGACGACCTCCTGGGTCAGCGGCCGCCCCTTCGGGGTCAGCGCGATCACCGGCTGGCCCGGGTCGCCGCCGTACGCCGCGTCGAGCGCGGCGGCGACGACGTCGACGCGCAGCACCATCCCGGCGCCGCCGCCGTACGGCTCGTCGTCGACCTGGCCGGCGCGCAGCGGCGTCGTGTCGCGGTAGTTGAACAGGCGCAGGTCGAGCTCGCCGCCGAGCACCGCGGCCAGCGGCCGCTGCTCCGTGAGCCACGCGAAGGCGTGCGGAACGAGGGTGAAGAGGTCGATGCGCAACTGGGGTCGGACGGGGACGCTATTGAGGCCGAACGAAGCCTGTCGTGACAACGATTCGCCCGCCCTGGAGATCGACCTGCCGCACACAGGCTCCCACGAGCGGCAGCGACACGCCCGAATCGAGCTCGAGCACGTCGTTGGCAGGGTAGTCGAGGACGTCCTTGACGCGCCCGAGGACGTGTCCGTCCTCCTCCTCGACGACGAGCCCGACGAGCTCGAAGACGTAGTAGGAGTCCTCGTCGTCGAGCGCCGGCAGCGACTCGCGCGGGACGGCGAGCTCGGTGCCGCGCTCGACGCGCCGGTCGAGCCGGATCACGGGCCGGCCGCCCGAGCCGCGCTTGAACGAGACGACCTTGGCCGGCTCGCCGCCCGCATGGAGGACCGCGCCGACCGCGAACGCCTCGACCCGTTCGCTCGGCCGCTCGACGAAGAACGAGCCGTCGAGCCCGTGCGGGCGGCCGACCCGCCCCACGCCGACGAGATCAGGCTCCGACGGCAACGGTCTCGAAGTGGACGACGGCGTCCTACCCGACGATCTCGAGCTGGAGCCGGCGCCCCGCCTCCACGCCGCCCGCGCGGACGACCGTCCGGAGCGCACGCGCGATCCGGCCCTGCCGTCCGATCACCTTGCCGACGTCGCCCTCCGCCACGTACAGGCGCAGGAGCAGCGACCCGTCCTCCTCCTCGACCTGCTCGACGCGCACCGCGTCCGGCTCGTCCACGAGCCTCCGCGCCAGCTCGGCGAGCAGGGCCTGCACTACGAGATTCCCTTCGCCTTCAGGAGCCGGGAGACGCTCTCGGTCGGCTGGGCGCCCTTGGAGAGCCAGCCGCGGACCTTGTCCTCGTCGAGCTCGATCAGCGACGGCTCGCTCTGGGGGTTGTAGCGGCCGACGATCTCGATGAACTTGCCGTCGCGCGGGGAGCGCGAATCGGCTGCGACGACGCGGTAGATCGGGTTCTTCTTCGACCCGATGCGCGTCAGCCTGAGCTTGACTGCCATCTGCCTATTTTCTCGCTTTCTTCTTGCGTTTGGATTTCGACTTGCGCGTCGCGCTCGGGCGCGGCGCCCCTTGCATCGCTCCGTTGCCGGGCATGCCCTGCAGGCCCGGTAGCGAAGGCATCTTGCCTGAGCCCATCGACTTCATCATCTTCGCCATCTGCTTCCGGGCCTCGAGCAGCTGGTTCACCTGCTGGATCGTGGTGCCGGAGCCGGCGGCGATCCGCTTGCGGCGGGAGCCGTCGATCACGTGCGGGACGCGCCGTTCGTGCGGCGTCATCGAGAGGATGATCGCCTCGACGCGGCCGAGCTCGCGCTCGTTCACCTGGTCGAGCCCCTCGAGCTGCTTGCCCATGCCGGGGATCAGCTTGAGGACGCCCTGGAGCGGCCCCATCCGGCGGAGCATCTTGTAGCTGGAGAGGAAGTCGTCGAAGCTGAACTCGCCCTTCATCAGGCGGCGTTCGAGCTCCTCCTTCTCGTCGTCGGCGACCGCCGCCTCGGCCCGCTCGATCAGCGTCAGCACGTCGCCCATGCCGAGGATCCGCGACGCCATCCGGTCGGGGTGGAACCACTCGAGCGCGTCGAGGCTGCTCGCCGACCGACGCGAGCTTGATCGGGCGGCCGGTGATCGCCTTGACCGAGAGCGCCGCGCCGCCGCGCGCGTCGCCGTCGAGCTTCGTCATCACGACGCCGTCGAAGTCGATCCGCTCCTGGAAGGTCTTCGCGACGTTCACGGCCTCCTGGCCGGTCATCGCGTCGAGGACGAGCAGGACGTTCGTCGGCTTCGCCTCGCGGCGCACCGCGGCGAGCTCCTCCATCAGCGCCTCGTCGACGTGCAGCCGGCCGGCGGTGTCGAGGATCACGACGTCGCGCCCGTCGGCGCGCGCCCGCTCGATCCCGTCGCGGACCGCCTTCACCGGGTCGGCGCGCTCGTCCGCGTAGACGGGCACGTCGACCTGGGCGCCGAGCTGGATCAGCTGCTCGATCGCCGCCGGGCGCTGGAGGTCGGCGGCGACGAGCGCGGGCGTGTGGCCGTCGTTCTTGAGCAGCAGCGCGAGCTTGCCGGCGGCGGTCGTCTTGCCCGAGCCCTGCAGGCCGGCGAGCAGGATCGTCGTCGGCGGCCGGGGCGAGAACGCGAGCTTCGACGCGCCGGAGCCCATCAGCTCGGTCAGCTCCTCGTGGACGATCTTCACGACCTGCTGGCCGGGCGTCAGGCTCTTGCCGACGTCCTCGCCGAGCGCCCGCTCGCGCACCTGCGCCACGAAGCCCTTGACGACGTCGAAGTTGACGTCCGCCTCGAGCAGCGCGAGACGCACCTCGCGCATGGCGCGCGAGACCGCCTCCTCGTCGAGGACGCCGCGCCCGCGCAGGTCGCCGAGCGCATGCTGAAGCTTGTCGGAAAGCGTGTCGAACACGGCGAATCAGTGTACTGGCGCCTCTCCGGGCCCAGGGCCCTGCCCGGCCGCCGGGAAGTCGTCAGCTCCCCGTGACGGTGCTTCGGCATGCCGAAGCACCGGGGTTGTGGAAAACGCCGCGGAAGCGCGCAACGTGGCCGGTTCGCGCCTCCCGCGGCGTTCACCGCCGCACCGTCACGAGACCCGTCGCGAGACGATGACGCCCCGGCGTTTCCGTCAGCCGGAGACGAGCGCGCGCGCGAAGTCGTCCGGGTCGAACGGGCGGAGGTCGTCGAGGCCCTCGCCGACGCCGATCAGCTTCACCGGCAGGCCGAGCTCGTAGGCGATCGGGATCGCGACGCCGCCCTTCGCGGAGCCGTCGAGCTTCGTCAGGGCGACCCCGGTGACGCCGGCGGCCTGGCCGAACAGGCGCGCCTGCTCGAGCCCGTTCTGGCCGGTGGTGGCGTCGACGACGAGCAGCGTCTCGTGCGGGGCGCCGTCGAGGCGTCCGGCGATCACGCGGCGCACCTTCGCGAGCTCCTCCATCAGGTTCGTCTGGGTGTGCAGCCGGCCGGCGGTGTCGACGATCACGACGTCGCGGCCGCGCGCCTGCGCCGCCTGGATGCCGTCGTAGGCGACCGCCGCCGGGTCGCCGCCGCGGGCGGAGCCGACGAAGTCGGCGCCGGCGCGCTGCGCCCAGATCTCGAGCTGCTCCTCGGCGGCGGCCCGGAACGTGTCCGCGGCCGCGACGACGACGGAGAGACCGTGCTCGGCGAGCTTCGCCGCGAGCTTGCCGATCGTCGTCGTCTTGCCGGTGCCGTTGACGCCGACGACGAGGATCACGCTCGGCCGCGCCTGCACGTGGAGGATGCCGGGGTCGCCGAGCAGCGCCGCCGCCTCCTGCGCGAGCGCGTCGCCGAGGTCGCCGAGCTCCCCGCGCTGCTCGAGCCGGCGGACGAGCTCCGCCGTGGCGCGGACGCCGACGTCGGCGCCGATCAGCGCCTCCTCGAGCCGCTCCCAGGCCGCGTCGTCGCCGGGGTCGAACGCCGCCGCCTGGATCTGCTCGGTGAGCGCCCGGCGCGACTTCGAGAGCGAGTCGCGCAGCCGCGAGAACACGCCGGCGCGCTCCGCCTCCGGCTCGGGAGCCGCCTCCGCCTCTCCGAGCAGCTGTGCCCAGCTTCGTGCCACGGGCAGGACGATAGCCGCGCCTGGCGCTAGGCGATCGTGCTCGAAAGGTCGACCGGGCCGGCCAGACGCGCACGCCGTCGCGACGGCCGTGCGGTTCCAGCCCTCCCGCTTCGCCTCGTGCAGTGCCGCCTCGACCCGCGCGACGAGCTCGTCGGCGGTCTCGATCGCGTCCCACGTGGCAACCCCGGCCGAGAACGTCCACCCGTGCGGCGTCGCCGCGCGCAGGCGGCGCACGACCGCGTGCGCCTCGTCCGCGTCGGCGCCCGGCAGCGTGACGGTGAACTCGCCAGCCGCCGCGCCGGCCGAGCTCGTCGGCTCTGCGGAGCCCGTCCGCCCAGGCCGCGGCGGCCTCGAGCAGCAGACGATCGCCCGCCAGCTCACCGTGCCGGCCGACGAACTCCCTGAACCCGTCCAGCTCGAGCATGACCACCGTCAGCGGCGCCCGCTCCCGCCGCGCCTCCTCGAGTCGGTGCCACAGCTCCGCCACCCAGGAGCGGCGGCTCGACACCCCGGTGAGCTCGTCGGAGCGTGCGAGCGCGCGGAGCTGCCGCGTCTGCTGCTCGACCTGGCGGAGGAGCTGCGCCATCCGGCTCACGACGAGGACGAAGAGGGCGACCGAGCCGAGCGCGATGGCGACGCCGTCGGCGATCCGGTGCCGGAGAACCTCGCCGAGCAGGATCGCGGGGGCGACGAGCGAGGTCGCGGTGAGGAGCCCGATCAGGGCCGGGCTGCGGCGGAGCCGCCGCGCGGAGCTCGGCTCGCCCGCCCCGCGCATCGAGCGGTGGAGACCCGCCGCGCCCATCGACACGTAGGCGGCGAGCGCGGACGCTCCGAGCAGACGGCCGGCGACCGGGCCCGGCTCCCAGCCGATCCGGTTGCAGACGGCCCACGCGGTGTCGCCGGCGAGGAAGAGGGTGAGCGATCCTGCGACGAGGCGGAGCGCAGGCTCCGTCCGCGCCGCGCCGAGGACGAGTCGCACGAACATCGCGAGCAGGAGCACGTCGCCGACGGGATAGGCGACGTTGAGCGCGCGCCCGACGAGGCTGAGCCCCGAGTCGTCGACCGCGGGACGAACGACGAAGACCCACGCGAGCAGCCCGAGCCCGATGGAGATCGTGGTGGCGTCGACGGCCGCCGCCCAGTCGCCGCCGGCGTTCCTCCGGCGGACGAGCAGCACGAGGCCTGCGACGAGAGCGGGATACAGCCCGAGGTAGAAGCCGTCCGCGGCCGAGGGGAACCCCTGCCCACGCAGGTTCCAGAGCAGGGAGTCGACGAGCGATCCGAGCGCGTTCAGCGCGATGCCGAGCGCGAAGAGGCGCCACGGCGCGGGCGCGGAGGGCCGGTGGATGCGGATCCCGACGAGGATCGCGGCCGCGGCGGCGAGCCCGATGCCGACGAAGGTGCCGGTCTGCAACCAGCTGCCGTCGGGGCAGGCGGCGTACGCGCCGACCGCGATTGCCGACAGGCCGACATACCGTTTCCAATAGTCGGGCACGACCGGGTGATCGGCCGACCGGACCGCCCGTTGAGCTACACGGAGAGCAGGTGCGCCGCGAGCTGCTCGGGGCGCGAGAGGAACGGCGAGTGGTCGGCGTCGAGGGAGAGAACCCGCTCGCACGGCCGGTTGGCGACCATCTCGCGCTGCTTGCCGATCGTGATCGCGCGGTCGTTCGTGCACTCGACGTAGACGCGGCGGAGCGAGCCGGCGCGCTCCTCGCTGATCGCCACGGGCGTGGCGAAGACGGCGAGCGCCTCGGGCACGAGCCGCGCCCGCGCCGCCGCCGTGTCCTCGGGCGAGCACTCGCCGAAGAACGCGTCGCGCTGCCCGTCCTCGGCGACCGTGCACAGCCCGGTCGCCTCGTCGGGGACGACGTTCCGCTGGACGAGCGCCTCCGGGTCGTTCGCGGCGAGATCGACGAGCGACTGCCCGTCCGCGGGCAGGAAGGCGGTGACGTACACGAGCGCCGCCACCGACTCGGGGACGAGCTCCGCCGCCTGCGTGATCGAGATGCCGCCCATGCTGTGCCCGACGAGGACGACCGGCTCGCCGGCGGCGTCGATCCGGCCGGCGAGGTGCCGGGCGTTCGTCTCGAGCGTCATCCCGGCCGGCGGGGCCGGGTTCGTGCCGCGCCCGGGCAGGTCGACCGCGTCGACGCGGTGCCCCTCCGCCTCGAGCAGCGGGACGACCTGCTCCCAGCACCAGCCGCCGTGCCAGGCGCCGTGGACGAGGACGAAGGAGGCCATGCCAGGCGACCTTACACCGACCGCTGGTAGACGCGAAGCGCGCGCGTGGCGAGGAACGCGCAGCCGAGCAGGAGCGCCACGAGCAGGCCCGCGTGGCCGGCGACGAGGCCCCAGTCGCCGCTGCCGGCCCGCGCCCCCGTCACGGCCCAGTTGACCGGGTTGAAGCGGGCGATGTCGCGGATCCAGCCGGGCAGGAGGTTCGCCGCCATCATCCCCGAGGAGAGGAACGTCGCCGGCAGGACGACGAACTGCACCGCGCCGATCAGGGTCTCCTCCTGGCGCGTGACGAGCGCGAGGCCGTCCGAGAGCCCCGCCACGGCCGCACCGAGCAGCATCGAGAGCCCGACCTGCGCGACCACCGATACGGCCGAGAAGCGGGCTCCGTCCGCGAACGCCACGCCGACGATCACGAGCGACTGGACGGCGATCACGACCGCCGACTGCACGAGCCCGGACGCGATCAGCGCACCGCGCCAGACCGGCGAGACGAGGAAGCGGTCGAGGATCCCCCGCTCCATCGCGGCGATGAACCCCATCCCGTGCCAACCGCCGGAGAAGAGCGCGCTCATGACCATCACGCCGGGGGTCAGGAACTCGATGTACGAGCCGCGCCTGGAAGCCGGGCAGCTCGACGACGCTCTTGAAGAGCGAGCCGAAGAGCAGCAGCCAGATCAGCGGCTGGACGACGGTGATCGCGACGAACCACGGCTGCCGCCAGAGGGCGCGCAGCTGCCGCACGGTGAGCGCGAGGGTTTGACGGATCGCGAGGCTCATGCCGAGCCCTCCTCTCTCTCGGCCTGGCCGAACGTCCGTCCGGCGTGGCGCAGGTAGACGTCGTCGAGCGACGGCCGCGCGACCGTCGCGGCGGCGACCGGAACGCCGGCGGCGTCGAGCGCCGCCAGCACGGCCGGGATCGCACGGGCGCCCTCGTCCGCACGGGCGCGGAGCAGGCGCCCGTCGAGCGCCGGCTCGCGCACGCCCGGGACGGAGCCGACCGCCGCGAGCGCGGCGTCGTCGCCGCCGGCGCCCGCGAGCTCGAGGAGCAGCGTGTCGCCGCGCAGCTCGCTCTTCAGCTCCTCGGGCGCTGCCGGCGGCGACGACGGTGCCGCGATCGACGATCGCGAGCAGCGACGCGAGCCGGTCGGCCTCCTCGAGGTAGTGGGTCGTCAGGAGGACGGTGACGCCGTCCTCGCGGGCGAGACGCTCGATCTCCTCCCACATCTCGGCGCGCGCCTCCGGGTCGAGCCCGGTCGTCGGCTCGTCGAGGAAGAGCGCCTGGGGCCGGTGGATCAGCCCCATCGCCACGTCGAGCTTGCGCTGCATGCCGCCGGAGTACGTGCGCACGAGCCGGCCGGCCGCGTCCGCGAGCCCGAACCGGGCGAGCAGCTCGTCGACGCGTGCCGCAGCTCGCGCGCCGGCAGGCCGTAGAAGTCGCCCTGGAGCTGCAGGTTCTCCCGGCCGGTCGCCTCCGGGTCGACGCCGTGCTTCTGCCCGACGACGCCGATCGCGCGCCGGACGCGGTCGGGCTCGCGGACGACGTCGTGACCCGCCACGGTCGCGCGTCCCGCGTCGGGCAGCGTCAGCGTGGTCAGGATCTTCACCGTCGTCGACTTGCCGGCCCCGTTCGGCCCGAGCAGGCCGAAGACCGTGCCCGCCTCCACGGTGAACCGACGCCGTCGAGCGCGCGCACCCCCTTCGGGTACGTCTTGACGAGGCCTTCCGCCTCGATCGCCGAACCTTCCATCCGAACTCCTCCTGAGCTACGATTCGTTTAGATCAGTCGTTATCTTAGTAGTCGAAAGATTCGATTGTCAAGAGAAGATCTCATCCAGGCCGTGATCGCCGAGACGCGGGCGACGCAGGTCGCCTCGGATGCGCTCGACCAGGCGGTCGCCGACCACCTCGGCCTCCACCGCACCGACTTCCGCGCCCTCGACGCGCTCGAGCAGCGCGGCCGGCTGACGGCGGGCGAGCTGGCCGAGGCGATGCACCTGACGAGCGGCGCGATCACGAGCGTGATCGACCGGCTCGAGAAGGGCGGCTGGGCGAAGCGCGTCAGCGACCCGGACGACCGCCGCCGCGTCCTCGTCGAGGTGACGCCGAAGGTGCGGAAGCTGAGCGCGCGAGTTCTACGGCGCCGGCGACGGCGACGGGGTTCTTCGACGGGCTACACCGTGGAGCAGCTCGAGCTGCTGCTCGACTTCGCCCGCCGCGGTCGCGCCTGGAGCGAGCAGCGCGTCGCGAACGTCCACGCGCAGGCGCCCGGCCGCAAGGGCACGAAGCGGCTCCGCGGCCGCGGCCGCGCCTGATCCGACGGCCAGGCACCCGGCCCCGGCGGACACGTCCGGTATCAGGTACCGGACGTGTCCCGAGAGGAGAGGGCCGGGCGCGCGTCCGCGTCGAGGCGGCCGCGGGGCTTACGCCGCGGAGACGGCCTCGGCCTCGTCGCGCGGCAGCCGCCGCGAGACGACCTGCGAGACGCCGTCGCCGCCCATCGTGACGCCGTAGAGGAGGTCGGCTGCCTCCATCGTGCGCTTCTGGTGCGTGATCACCACGAACTGGGCGCGGTCGGCATAGCCGCGCAGCAGCGCGACGAAGCGGCCGATGTTCGTGTCGTCGAGCGCCGCCTCGACCTCGTCGAGGAGATAGAACGGGCACGGCCGGGCGAGGAAGAGCGCGAAGAGGAACGAGATCGCGCCGAGCGCCTTCTCGCCGCCGGAGAGGAGCGAGAGGCGCTGCACCTTCTTGCCGACCGGCCGCAGCTCGACCTCGATGCCGGGTTGGGACTCGTCGTCCTCGGGCTCGGTGAGCCGCAGGCGGCCCTCGCCGCCGGGGAAGAGCGTGCCGGCCACCTCGTGGAAGTTCCGCTGCACCGCGTCGAAGGTCTCGGCGAACCGCTTCTCGACCGTCTCCGTCAGCTCCGCGCGGAGCTTCTCGAGCTCCTCGAGGCTCTGCTCGAGGTCGGCCCGCTGGGTCGCGAGCTCGTCGAGGCGCACCTTCTCGGCCTCGTACTCCTCCTTCGCGAGCGGGTTCACCTGGCCGAGCGACTCGCGGCGGCGCTCCAGCCGCTCCGCCTTCTCGGCGAGCTCGGCGCGATCGTCGCCCTCGGCCGGCTCGTCGGCGCCCGGCATGCTCGAGGCGGCGGCGGGCCTCGTCGGCCTCCGCCTCGATCCGGGCCGACTCGACCTCGATCGCCGACGCGGCCTCGGCGGCGGCGGACTGTGCCTGCCGCAGCTCGACCTCGGCGGCGCCGAGGCGCCGCAGCTCCTCGCCGAGCTCGCCCGTGCGGGCGCCGCCCGCGTCGACCCGCGCCCGCAGCGGCGTCTCGAACCGCGCCGCCGCGGCCGCCGCGGCGAGGAGCGTCTCGTCGAGCCGCTCCGCCCCGGCGAGCACGCGTGCGAGCTCGTGCGGTCTGGCCCGTCGGCGGCCGGCACGGACCGCAGCATCGATCCGTGCCGACTCCGCCTCGCGGGCCTGGTCGCCGGCCGCCCTTGCCTCGCCGGACGCCGTGTCCGCGGCAGCGACCAGTTCTCTCGCCTCGATCCTGAGCGCCTCGACGTCGCCGCCGGCCGCGTCCGCCGACGCGCTGCCGCCGAGCCGGACGAGGTCGCGCTCCGCCGCGGCCGCGCCCTCGGCCGCTCGCCGCGACGAGACGCCGCAACTCGCCCTCGCGCTCGCCGAGCGCCCGCAGCGACGCCACCGAGCTCGGTCGTCCGCTCGGAGCCCGCCTCGCCGCGCGCCCGCAGGGGCGCCTCGACCCGCTCGACGTCGCCGTCGACGCCGCCGAGCGCCCGCTCGAGCCGTTGCGCGGCCGCGAGCGAGCGCCGTCAGCACCGGCACGCCCGCGCTGCGCAGCCGCAGCCGCGGCGCCGCCTCCGCGAACGCCGCCTCGGCGACGCCGGCCCGTTCCTCGGCCTCCGTCGCCTTCCGCTCGGCGAACTGCGCCTGCTCGGAGAGCGCCTTCGCCTCGTGGGCGAGCGCGCGCCGGCGGGCGTCGAGCTCGAGCAGCACCGTCTCGGCGGTCTCCCCGGCGAACCAGAGCTCGCCTCGCTGCGGGTCGTAGCCGAATCCCTCCCGCGTGACCGCGGGCACCTTGGAGGAGAGCAGCTCGTCGCGCTCGACCACCGGCAGCTCGGAGACGAGCTCGCGCGGGTCGCGACCGGCGAGCACGCGCAGCGAGCCGAGACCGGACGAGGCGGCGCGCTCGAGCAGCGCGAACGCGCCCTTCGCGTCGTCGGCGAGCAACGCCGAGGCGCGCGGGCCGAGCGCCGCGGCGACCGCCCGCTCGCTGCCGGGCTCGACCTCGAGCGCCGAGAGGACGAGCCGCTGCCCCTCCTCCGCGAGCGCGCGTGCGGCCGGCGGAATCCCTTCGCGCTCGGCGAGCGAGCGCTCGAGCGTCGCGAGCCGCTCGGCGGCGGTGAGCGCCCGCTCGGCGAGCGTGTCGCGCTCGTGCGCAGCCTCGCGTGCGCCCGCGCGGGCGAGCAGCGCCTGCTGCTCGAGCTCCTGCGGCGAGGGGCCGCCGCGGGCGGCGTCGGCCTCGGCCTCCGCGAGCTCGGCCCGCAGACGCGCGACGAGCCGCTCCGCCGACTCCCGCTGCACCGCGAGACCGCCGGCGCGGCTGCGCAGCTCGTACGAGACGGCGAGGGCCGCCTCGCGCTCGCCGGCGGCGCCGGTCAGCTCCGTCTCGATCGCCTGCCGCTCCAGGAGCACCTCGTCGAGTCGTTCCTGCGCCTCCGCCCGGGCCGATGCGCTCGGCGCCGTGCAGCCGGACGAGCGCCTGGCGCGCCCGCTCGGCGCGCGTCTCGCGCTCGACGGCGGCGACCTGTGCCCGCTCGGCCGCGTCGCGCGAGATCCGCTCGAGCTCCGCGACCTCGGCGGCCGGGTCGCCCGCGTCCGCCTCGGCGTTCGCGAGCTCGGCGCGCGTCTGCTCGACGAGCGACGCCGCCGACTCGCGCCGGATGCCGACGCGCTCGGCCGCGCTGCGCAGCCGGTAGAGAACCTGCATCGCCTGCTCGCGCTTGCCCGCCGCGTCGGCGAGCTCCTCCTCGGCGCGGCCGCGCTCCTCGAGCACGGCCTCGAGCCGCTCCTCGGCGGCGCGGCGCGCGAGCCCGGCCGCCGTCCGCCGCTCGCCGACCTCGACCAGCCGCTCGTCGAGCCGCTCGAGGTCGAGCTGCGCGACACGCGCCCGCAGACTCGCGATCTCGCCCCGGAGCTTCTCGGCGCGCTCGGCCGCGGTCGCCTGGAGCGCGAGCGGGCGCAGGCGCTTGCGGACCTCGTCCTCGAGGTCGCGCGCCCGCTCGACCTGGATCGCCACGCGCGAGAGCTTCAGCTCCGCCCGGTGGCGCCGGGCCTTGAAGCGGCCGAGACCGGCCGCCTCCTCGATCAGGGCGCGCCGCTCCTCCGGCTTCGACGCGAGGATCGCCTCGACCTTGCCCTGGCCGATGATCGAGTGCATCCCCTGGCCGAGACCGAGGTCGGCGAGCAGCTCGATCAGGTCGAGCCGGCGCACCGGCGTGCGGTTGACGAGGTACTGGCCCTCGCCGCCGCGGTGCAGGCGGCGCGCGATCGCGAGCTCCGCGTAGTCGACGGGCACGGTGCCGTCCGCGTTGTCGAACAGGAGCTCCACCTCGCAGAACTCGGCCGGGCCGCGCCCGCTGGAGCCCGCGAAGAGGACGTCGTCGGGCTTCTCGGCGCGCAGCTCGCTCGGGCTCAACGAGCCGGCGGCCCAGCGGATCGCGTCGGCGACGTTCGACTTGCCGGAGCCGTTCGGCCCGACGATCACGCCGACGCCCGGCTCGAGGCGCACCTCGACCGCGTCGGGGAACGACTTGAAGCCACGGATCTTGATC
The DNA here is from genome assembly GCA_963815005.1 of uncultured Actinomycetes bacterium. Classification (GTDB taxonomy): domain Bacteria; phylum Actinomycetota; class Thermoleophilia; order Gaiellales; family Gaiellaceae; genus Palsa-739. The sequence continues at coordinate 231,808 of CAWFFI010000022.1, read as the reverse complement.
GCGCGCAGATGCACCGCGGCGGACCCTAGCGCCGGCCGCGGACGGCCCCGGAGCGCGGGCTCAGACCGCCGTCGCGACCGGCCCGGCGGCCGCGAGATGCGGCGGGCATTCGTCGGCGAACTTGCGGAAGTTGCCCGCGTAGCGGGCGGCGAGCTCGTGGTAGCGGTGCATGTACTCCTCCTCGGACGGCCACGCCCGCTCGGGGTGCAGGACGTCCTCGGGGACGCCCGGACACGACTCCGGCACCTCGAAGCCGAAGACGGGGTCGACGCGGTAGGAGACGTCGTCGAGCTCGCCGGAGAGGGCCGCGTCGAGGAGCGCCCGCGTGTGCGCGATCCCGATCCGCTCGCCGATCCCGTACGGGCCGCCGATCCAGCCGGTGTTGACGAGCCAGCACGTCGCGCCGTGCAGCTCGAGCTTCCGCTTGAGCAGGTCGGCGTACACGGCCGGGTGATGGACGACGAACGGGGCGCCGAAGCACGTGCTGAACGCGGTCTCCGGCTCGACGCCGATGCCGGCCTCGGTGCCGGCGATCTTCGACGTGTAGCCGGAGACGAAGTGGTAGAGCGCCTGGTCGGGCGTGAGGCGCGCGATCGGCGGCAGCACGCCCTGCGCGTCGCACGTCAGCAGGACGACGTTGCGCGGATGGCCGGCCGTGCGCGAGGGCACCGCGTGGTCGATCGCGTCGAGCGGGTACGAGGCGCGCGTGTTCTCGGTCAGGCGGTCGTCGTCGAGGTCGAGGAGCCGCGTCGTCTCGTCGTAGACGACGTTCTCGAGCACGGTGCCGAAGCGGCCGAGCGCGGCGTGGATCTGCGGCTCCGAGACGGCGGACAGCCGGATCGCCTTCGCGTAGCAGCCGTCCTCGTGGTTGAAGATCCCCTCGTCGCTCCAGCCGTGCTCGTCGTCGCCGACGAGGCCGCGGCGCGGATCGGCCGACAGCGTCGTCTTGCCGGTGCCGGAGAGCCCGAAGAAGAGCGCCGCGTCGCCGCGCGGGCCGACGTTCGCGGAGCAGTGCATGCTGAGGACGCCCTGGAGCGGCAGCAGGTAGTTGAGGAGCGTGAAGACGGCCTTCTTCAGCTCGCCGGCGTACTCGGTGCCGCCGATCAGGCAGAGCCGCCGCTCGAACGAGAGCGCGATCGCGGTCTCGCCGCGCGTCGCGTCGATCGAGCCGGAGGCGCGGAACGACGGCGCGTAGAGCACGGTGAACGCGGGCACGTGCGTGCGGTGCGCGTCGGCCCCGTGCGGCGTGAAGAACATGTTGCGGGCGAAGAGGGCGTGCCAGGCGCGCTCGGTGACGATCCGGATCGGCAGCCGGTACTCCGGCGCCGCGCACGCGTCGAGATCCTGCACGAACACGTCGCGCCCCTGGAGGAAGCCGAGCATGCGCGCGTGCAGCTCGTCGAAGCTCGCCGGCGAGAGCGGCCGGTTGTACTCGCTCCACCAGACCTGCCGCTCCGACGACGGCTCGCGCACGATGAACTTGTCCTGGGCCGCCCGCGAGGTGTGCGGGCCCGTCTCGACCGCGACCGCGCCGCCGGCGACGATCTGCCCCTCGCCGCGGAAGACGATCTCCTCGACGAGCGCCTCGACCGGCAGGTTCCAGTAGACGCAGCGCGCGTTCGCGATGCCGTGGTTCGCGAGCCCGAACTCGCTCGCGCGCTCGCCGGCGCGCGCCTGCGCGGGCGTCCGCACGTCGAGCGGGTTGCCGGTCACAGCCAGTCCCGGACGAGGCGGCGCTCGCCGATCGTGATCTCGCTCGGCGCCGTCGGGTCGAGGGCCCAGCGGATCCGGCGCACGCCCTCGGTGACGTCCTTGACCGAGCCGCAGTAGCTGAGGCGGAGGTGTCCCTCGGCGCCGAACTCCTTGCCGGGCACGGTGACGACGAGCGCCTTGTCGAGCAGGAAGCGCGACAGCTCCTCCGAGTCGTCCGAGCAGGCGCGGAAGTCGGGCAGGCAGTAGAACGTGCCCTCGGGCGCGGTGACGTGGACGGCCTCGAACGCGCGCAGCTCGCGTGAGCATCACCTCGCGCAGCGTCTGGATCGACAGCCGCAGGCTCTCGACGACGCTCTGCGGGCCGCGCAGCGCCCCTTCGGCGGCGGCCATCGAGACCGCGGCCGGGCAGGACGTCGTCTGCGCCTGGATGTTCGTCATCGTCTCGACGAGCGGCCGCGGCGCCACCGCCCAGCCGATCCGGAAGCCGGTCATCCCGTAGAGCTTCGAGACGCCGTTGACGACGAGCACGTGCGACTCGTCGACCTCCCGGTCGGTGAACGCGTACGCCGACGGCGGCCGGACGCCGTCGCCGACGAGCCGGTGGTAGATGTCGTCCATCAGCAGGGTGACGCCGCGCTCCTCGCACAGCTCGACGAGCCCGCGCACGAGCTCGTCCGGGTAGACCGCGCCGGACGGGTTGTTCGGGCTGTTCACGATCAGCGCCTTCGTGGCGGAGCCGAAGGCCGCCTCCACCTCGTCGAGCCGCGGCACGAAGCCCCCGTCCTCGGGCGTGACGATCACGGCTCCCCGTAGGCGAGCCGCACCATCTCCGGATAGCTGACCCAGTACGGCGCGAGGATCACGACCTCGTCGCCCGGATCGACGAGCGAGAGCAGGGCGTTCGCGATCGACTGCTTCGCGCCCGAGGAGACGATCACGTTCTCGGGCGCGACGAGGCGGCCGTAGTGCTCCTCGGTGTAGCGGACGATCGCCTGCTTCAGCCCGGCGGTGCCGTCGGTCGGGACGTACTTCACCTCGCCGCCCGCGAGCAGCGACGAGGCGGCGACGAGCGCCGACAGCGGCGCCTTGTTCTTCGGCTCGCCGCCGCCGAGATGGATGACGGGCTTCCCCTGCTCGCGCAGACGCGCGGCGCGCTCGTTCAGCGCGAGCGTCGCCGAGGGACGGATCGAACGGCCGAGCCTGCTCGTGGCCATCGCCTTCGAGCCTGCCGGAGCGTCAGCGGCGGGACATCGGTACGGCGCCGCGCCGCCCCTTCGGAGAGCTACGGATCGGCGGTTCGGTCGCCACGGCCGAGCCCCGCCAGCACCTCGCGGGCGGCCTCCTGCTCGGCGGCCTTCTTCGAGTTGCCGCTGCCGACGCCGAGCTGCTCGCCGTCGATCATCGCGGCGCACGTGAAATGGCGCTCGTGCGCGGGCCCGTCGGCCGCGAGCACGACGTAGACGACCTGGCGGCCCGTGCGGGCGAGCGCCTCCTGCAGCTCCGTCTTGTGGTCGACGTGCGTCGTCAGCGCATACTCGATCCGGCCCGAGAACGTGCTCACGACCGCCTGCTCGATCGCGGCGAAGCCGTACTCGAGGAAGAGCGCGCCGAGGACGGCCTCGAGGAGCGCCGCGAGGACGTTCCGGTTGCGCGCCAGCCGCTCGAGCTCGTCCGGCGGCAGCTCGGGCGCGTAGGTCGCCGAGCGCGTCGCCGAGCCCGAGCTCGCGCGCCACGACGGCGCAGCTCGCCCGGGAGACGACGTGGGAGCGGATCTTCGCGAGCCGTCCCTCGGAGAACTCCGGGTACTGCTCGTACAACGCGTGGGCCACCGCGAGCTCGAGGACGCTGTCTCCGAGGAACTCGAGGCGTTCGTACGACGCCGTCCGGGCGCTGGCCCAGGAGGAGTGCGTGAACGCCGTCGCCGCCCGGTCGGGCGGGAGCCGCTCGATCAGCGACGCGAGCTCGCGGTGGCGCGCGCTCTCGTCGCTACTGGTGCGACGAGACGTAGTCGACGGCCTGCCCGACGGTTTGGATCTTCTGGGCATCCTCGTCCGAGATCTTGATCCCGAACTGGTCCTCGAGCTCCATGATCAGCTCGACGAGATCGAGAGAGTCTGCGTCGAGATCGTCCTGGAACGACGCCTCCTCGTTGATATCGCCCTCTTCGATACCGAGCTGCTCCGTCAGGACATCCTTCACTCGCTCGAAGACTTCCTCGCGCGACGCTGCCATGTCACCTCATCTTTTTCGTGTCTGGGGGCCGAAAGCGCGCCGATCATACCGCCTCCGGGCGTCGGCAACCACGGAGGAGGCGTCAGCGGCGCCTCAGCCCTCGGCGGGCGCGGGCTCCCGGGAGGGCAGGCGCGCCGCGACGCGGCCGACGACGTCGTGCTCGACGCCCCGGGCGGCGAGGCGAATCGCGTTCTCGATCGCGGCGGCCGACGAGTTGCCGTGGGCGATCACCGCGAGGCCGCGCAGGCCGAGCAGGTAGGCGCCGCCGTACGTGTCCGGATCGAGGCGGTGCCGGAGCCGGCGCGCAGCCGGGCGGATCAGCAGGCCGCCGATCTTGCCCCGCGTCGTCGCGGCGATCTCCTCGCGGAGCGCGTCGAGGAGGCTCCGGATCGTGCCTTCGAGCAGCTTCAGCGCCACGTTGCCGGTGAAGCCGTCGGCGACGACGACGTCGGCGGCGCCCTCGAGGACGTCGCGGCCCTCGGCGTTGCCGGCGAAGTTCAGGTCGCTCGCGGCGAGCAGCGCGTGCGTCTCGAGCGTGAGCTGGTTGCCCTTCTCCGGCTCCTCGCCGATCGAGAGGAGGCGCACCTGCGGGCGCGCGATGCCGAGGATCTCCTCGGCGAAGACGGCGCCCATCGTCGCGAACTGGAGCAGGTGCTCGGGCCGCGCGTCCGCGTTCGCGCCGGCGTCGATCAGGACCGACGGGCCGCGGCGCGCGGGGATCGGCACGGCGATCGCGGGACGCATGACGCCGGGGACGCGGCGCAGCTCGAGCAGGCCGGCGGCGAGCATCGCGCCGGTGTTCCCGGCGGAGACGACCGCGTCGGCCCGGCCCTCGGCGACGGCGCGGACGGCCGTCACGAGCGAGCTCTGCGGCTTCGCGCGCACCGCCTCGGCCGGCTTCTCGTGCATCTCGATCGTCTCGGGGGCCTCGATCAGCTCGAGGCCGCCGGTGTCGAGCCCGGCGGGGCCGACGAGGACGGGCGTGACGGCGTCGCTGCGCGCGGCGAGTGCTCCGGCGACGATCTCCGACGGGCCGCGGTCGCCGCCCATCGCGTCGACGGCGACCCTGACCATGGCGCTACGGGGCGTCGACGCGCAGCGGCTCGACCTCGCGACCCTTGTACGTGCCGCAGGTCGGGCACACGCGATGCGGGCGCTTCGGCTGGCCGCACTGCGGGCAGACGTTCACCTTCGGCGCGGTGATCGCGTGGGTCGCCCGGCGCTTGTCGCGACGGGACTTCGAGGTTTTCCGCTTCGGGACGGCCATGACCGGCGGCCACTATAGCGAGAACCGGCGGCGCGCAGGCTCGGCCGCGGCGGGTAGCGTCGGAGGCATGAAAAAACGCACACTCGGAACACAGGGGCTCGAGGTCTCGGCGCTCGGGCTCGGCTGCATGGGGATGTCGGAGTTCTACGGGGCGACCGACGAGCGCGAGTCGGTCGCGACGATCCACCGGGCGCTCGAGCTCGGGGTCACGTTCCTCGACACCGCCGACATGTACGGCCGCGGCGCGAACGAGGAGCTCGTCGGCAAGGCGATCGCGGGCCGGCGCGACGAGGTCGTGCTCGCGACGAAGTTCGGCAACGTCCGCCTCGACGACGGCACCCGCGGCGTGCGCGGCGACGCCGGCGTACGTCCGCGAGGCGTGCGACGCGTCGCTCGCGCGGCTCGGCGTCGACCACGTCGACCTCTACTACCAGCACCGGGTCGACTTCACGGTGCCGATCGAGGAGACCGTCGGCGCGATGGCCGAGCTCGTCGCGGCGGGCAAGGTGCGCCACCTCGGCCTCTCGGAGGCCTCGCCGGAGACGATCCGGCGGGCGCACGCCGTCCACCCGATCTCGGCGCTCCAGACCGAGTACTCGCTCTGGACGCGCGACCCGGAGGACGGGCCGCTGCCGACCTGCCGCGAGCTCGGGATCGGCTTCGTCGCCTACAGCCCGCTCGGGCGCGGCTTTCTCACCGGCCGGTTCCGCTCGCCGGACGACTTCGACGAGGGCGACTTCCGCGGCCATCACCCGCGCTTCCAGGGCGAGAACTTCCAGCGGAACCTCGACCTCGTCGCGCGCGTCGAGGAGCTCGCCGCCGAGAAGGGCTGCACACCGGCGCAGCTCGCGCTCGCGTGGGTGCTCGCGCGCGGCGACGACATCGTCCCGATCCCGGGCACGAAGCGGCGCGGCTACCTGGAGCAGAACGTCGGCGCCCTCGACGTCGAGCTCTCGGACGACGACCTCGCGCGGATCGAGGAGGCGTTCCCGAAGGGCGCCACCGCCGGCGAGCGCTACGCCGACATGTCGACGATCGACCGCTAGACGCGCTACGACTCGTCCCGGAGAGCCTGGAGGGCGGCCCAGCGCGGGTCGCTCTCGTGCTCTTCGTGGACGTGCGGCTCGACGTTCAGGTCCTTGCCGCAGACCGGGCAGAGGCCGGCGCAGTCGTCGCGGCAGAGGATCTTGTCGGGAAGCTCGAGCACGAGGGTGTCGCGCGCCCAGGCGGCGAGGTCGAGCCGGTCGTCGGCGACGTAGTCCGAGCGGAGATCCTCGGCCGCGGACGGGTCGGAGGCGTGGTACTCGCGGGCGTGGAGCGACAGGCCGAGCTCGGCGTCGGCGAGGCAGCGGAAGCAGGGCCCGGCGAGCGTGACCGCGAAGCGGAGCTCGAAGAGCGTGCCGCCGCTCGTCTTCGTGATCGTCAGCGTGGCGGGCGTCGGGTCGGGCGCGGGCGCGTACGCCTGCCCGCCGAGGAGGAGCGGCTCGAGCTCGAGCTCGACGTCCTCGCGGAGCTGCTCCCCGGTCCGGAGCGAGAGCCGTAGCGAGGTCGAAGGAGGTCATACCTCCACGGTAGCGCGCCCGCCGACTCGGTTGCCGGACCGGGCGTCCGGAGGGGGAGATCGCGGCTGCCGTGACGAAGCCGTCAGGCCGACGTGACGGTGCTTCGGCATGCCGAAGCACCGTGGGGGTGTGGAACCTGTGGAGACACGTCCGCGTGCGAGGTCAGGCCGACATGCGGCGCAGGTCCGCGAGCCGCGGGGCGGCGCGCGGGAACTCGACCACCTGCGCGTCCTTGCGGCGGATGTACTCCCCGATCGACTCGGCGACCGGCTGCGGCGCCGCGCGCTGGACGCGCGCGGCGACGAGCAGCGCGACCGAGCCGAGGATGACGGCTCCGGCCTCGAGCTCGCGCACGCCGACCCGCTCGCCCACGAGCGCCCAGCCGAGGAACACCGCCACCGCCGGATTCACGTACGCGTACGTCGAGACGAGCATGCTCGAGGCGCCGCTGCGCAGCAGCCAGCCGTAGACCGTGAACGCGACGATCGAGCCGAAGACCACGAGGTAGGCGAACGAGCCGAGCGACGCCGCGGACATCGCCCCCGGATGCACGCGCGAGAGCTCGCCGGTCGCGCTGCCGGCGACGGCGAGCAGGCCGCCCGCGCACAGCATCTGCATCGACGCGGAGAGGAACGGCGCTTTCGGCAGCGGCGCGACGCGCGCGTACGCGGAGCCGACCGCCCACGCGAGCGCGGCGAAGAGGATCACGCCGGCGCCGACCGGGTCGATGCGCGTGCTCGGGCCGACGAGCATCGCGACGCCGAAGAGCCCGGTCGCGATGCCGGTGAGGACGCCCGCCGTGAGGCGGACGCCGAAGAACGTCCGGTCGATCAGCGCGGTGAAGAGCGGCACCGCGGCCATCAGGAGCGCCGTGAGACCGGAGGCGACACGCTGCTCCGCCCAGGCGACGCCGCCCGTGTCGAGCACGAGCAGCGTCCCGCCGACGGCCGCGGCGGCGCCCCACTCGCGGCGCCCGAGCTGCGCCCGCGCGACGTCGCCGCGCCACGCCGACCAGGCGTAGAGGAGCCCGCCGGCGACGAGGAAGCGTGCCGACAGCATCAGCAGCGGCGGCAGCGTCCGGTCGGCGACGGCGACCGCGAGGTAGGTGGAGCCCCAGACGGCGTAGACGATGCCCAGGGCGGCTGCGAGCTTGAGCTTCACGGCCTCAGGGTGCCTACGCTCTGCGATTAGACCCAATCCAGTAATCTTTCATTTCGATTATGAAACGTGATCCTTGGCTGGGAGTCGAGCTGCGCCATCTCGCCGCGCTCGAGGCGGTCGCCCGCCACAGCTCGTTCGGCGCCGCCGCCCGCGAGCTCGGCTACACGCAATCGGCGGTCAGCCAGCAGATCGCGCAGCTCGAGCGCGTCGTCGGCCAGCGGCTCGTCGACCGGCCCGGCGGCCCGCGCCGCGTCGCCCTGACCGCCGCCGGCGAGCTGCTCCTGCGGCACGCCGACGCGATCGTCGCGCACCTCGACGCGGCCCACGCGGACATGACCGCGCTCGCCGAGGGCGCGGGCGGCTCGCTGCGGGCTCGGCATCTACCAGAGCGTCGGCGCGCGCATCCTCCCCGCCCTGCTGCGCCGCTTCGCCGAGCAGTGGCCGCGCATCGAGGTGAAGGTCAAGGAGGAGACCGACCCGGACGACCTGCTGCGGCTGCTCGAGCACGGCGAGATCGACCTGACCTTCGCGAACCTGCCGCTCCCCGAGGGGCCGTTCGCCTCGGAGGAGATCCTGCGCGACCCGCACGTGCTCCTCGTCGCGGCCGACTCCGAGCTGGCGGGACGCGCCGAGGCGCCGCCGCTGCGCGAGCTCGCCGGGATGCCGCTCGTCGCCTGGCGCACCCTGCCCGACCCGACCGCCCACCTGCGCGGCCGCGTCCCCGACCTGAACGTCGTCTTCCGCACCGACGACAACGGCACGCTCGCCGCGCTCGTCGCCGAGGGGCTCGGCGCGGCGATCGTGCCGGGGCTCGTCGTCGACCCGCGCAACACGTCGGTCGTCGCGCTCCCGGTCGGCTCGCGGATCCCGCCGCGGACGATCGCGCTCGCCTGGCACCGCGACCGCTACCGCTCCGTCGCCGCGGAGGCGTTCGTCGCGATCGCGCAGGAGCTCGGCGCCGACTACGAGCGGCGCCAGGAGGCCGCGCTCAGCGCACGTCCCAGCGGCTCGGCGGCCAGTACCGCGCCACCACCGGCCCGATGAAGGCGGAGCGGTCACCGGCCCCCAGATGCGGGAGTCGCAGGAGCCGATCCGGTTGTCGCCCATCATGAAGTACTGCTGCGGGCCGAGCCGCGGCCACGTCTTCGTCTCCGAGTCCCGTTCGCTCAGCGCGATGTACGGCTCGGCGAGCCGCTTGCCGTCCACGTAGACGTAGCCGTCCCGCTCGGAGACGACCTCGCCGGGCAGGCCGATCACGCGCTTGAGATAGGTGCCGCCCTCCTGGCAGCGCTGCTGCGCGAGCGGCGGCGCGTGGAAGACGGCGATCTCGCCGCGGCTCGGGTTGCGGAACCGGTAGACGATCCGCGCCACGAGCACGCGGTCGTTGAACGAGCCGGTGCAGCCGAGCCCGGGCTTCGCGCAGACGAGCGTCGGCTCCATCGACGAGGTCGGCACGCGGAACGGCTGCGCGACCTCGGCCTCGAATACGAGCACGAAGACGCCGGCGACGGCGAGTGTCGCGATCCACTCGGCGACCGTCTTCAGACGCATCGCCTCCAGGGTAGTCGGCCCGCCCGGGCCCGCCGCGCTACGACGCGCTAGTAGCCGAGGTCGTCGCCGTCGCCGGTCGGGCCGATGCCCGCGACGACGGTCTCCTGCGAGCGCTCGTGCAGGCGCTCGCGGCCGCGCTTGACGGCGACGAGGAACCGGTCGAGGTTGACCTCGAGCGTGGCGAGGATGTTGTCGGCCCAGTCCTCCATCTCGAGCCGCGTCTCGCGCGCCGTGCGCTTCGCCTCGTCGACGATGTCCTCGGCCTGCCGCTCGGCGATCTTGACGATCTCGGTCTGGGACGCCTCGCGCACCGCCTGCTCGCGCGCCTCGGCGAGCAGCCGGTCGACCTCGCGCTTCGCCTCGGCCAGCATCTCCTGGCGCTCCTTGACGATCCAGCGGGCCTGCTTGATCTCCTCGGGGATCGTCGCGCGCATCTGGTCGAGGATGTCGTAGATCTCCTCGCGGTCGATGCGAACCTGGTCGGTGAGGGGGACGGCCTTCGCGTTGTGCACGAGGTCGTCGAGCTTGTCGATGAGTACGAGGACGTCCATCAGGGGTGCAGTCTAGCCTCGGGGAGTTCGCCGGGGAACAGGGGCTTCCTGCCGGTCACTCGCCGGGCCGCTCCGGGGTGCCGGGACGCCCGTTCGGGAACAGCTCCTTGAACCGTCGCGCGACCGGCTCCGGCACGAGCGCGGAGACGTCGCCGCCGAACGCGGCGATCTCCTTCACGCCGCTCGAGGAGACGAAGCTGACCTCGGCGCTCGCCATCACGTAGACCGTCTCGACGTCCGGTGCGAGCGTCCGGTTGAGCTGGTTCATCTGGTACTCCCACTCGAAGTCGGAGATCACGCGCAGGCCCTTGACGATCGCCTTCGCCTTCCACCTGTGGGCGAACTCGACGACGAGCTCCCGGAAGACGTCGACCTCGACGTTCTCGAGGTGGCCGAGCGCGTCGTGGAGGAACGCGACCCGCTCCTCGATCGTGAACATCGGCTGCTTGTGGTGCGGGTTGCCGACGACGCCGACGACGACCCGGTCGAAGATCCCGGCCGCGCGCGTGATCACGTCGACGTGGCCGTTCGTGACCGGGTCGTACGAGCCCGGGCAGATCGCGGTGATCACGTGCCGGCCTCGAAGAGCGTGACGCGCGCCTGCCCGTACTTGCGGGTCGTGCGCAGCGGCAACGGCAGCTCCGGCTCGACGCGCGCGTCGGTCTCCACCACGAGCAGGCCGTCCTCGGCGAGCACGGGAGGCAGGTAGCGCGCGAGCTGGGGCTGGAGATCGGGGTACATGCCGTAGGGCGGGTCGACCAGCACGAGATCGTACTTCCTTCCCGACGCCGCCTCCTGGGCGAGCGTCGTGACGGCGTCGGCGCGGACGACGCGGGCGCCGGTCAGCCGCAGCCGGTCGAGGTTCCGCTCGATCGTGCGCGCGGCGTCCGTGTCGCGCTCGACGAAGACGACGCGGGCGGCGCCGCGGGAGAGCGCCTCGAGGCCGAGCGCGCCGGAGCCGGCGTAGAGGTCGAGCACGCTCGCCCCGTCGAGCGGGCCGACGAGGTTGAAGACGTTCTCGCGCACGCGGTCGGAGGTCGGGCGCGTGTCGAGCCCCGCCGGAGCGTGGATCGTGTGGCCCTTGCGGCTGCCGGCGATGATGCGCATCGGCCCAAGCTTAGGAGCGCCGGCGCCGTCCCAGGCGCGTACCCCGGTCCCGCCAAGTAACACGTTGTCACTTGGTCCGCGCGGGAGACGACGGCGGGCGCGAAGCCCCGGGACAGCGCCGACGCAGGGCCGGGCGCCCGCCCGGTCCCGCCAAGTGACACGTTGTCACTTAGTCCCGGAGGCGCGCGATCGCCTGGGCGGCGGTGAGCACCTCGCAGAACTCTCCGTCGAGGCTCGCGAGCGCGGTGCGGTGCATCGTCTCGGCGTCGAACTCGGCGCGGGCGTGGGTCGCGGTCGCGTCGGAGACGAACCACGTCTCGAAGCCGAGGTTGCCGGCCATCCGGGCGGTCGTCGAGCAGCAGTGGTCGGTCGTGAGGCCGGCGATCACGAGCGTCTCGACGCCGGCGGCGCGCAGCCGCTCCTCGAGGTCGGTGCCGATGAACGCGCTGTTCGCGGTCTTCTCGACGACGGGCTCGCCGGGCAGCGGCTCCGCCTCCGGCTGGAACTCGTAGGCGGGCGTGCCGCGCCGGAAGAGCCCGTCGGGGCTCGCGCTCTCGTGGCGCACGTGCAGGACCGGCGCCCCCGCCGCCCGCCAGGCGGCGAGCAGATCGGCGATCCGCGCCTCGGCGTCCGGGTTGTTCCGCTCCGGCCACGACGGGTCGTCGAAGGCGCGCTGCACGTCGATCACGAGCAGGGTCGGGAGCGGCATCGCGAGAGCGTACGCCGGTCAGCGCGGCCCGCGGCAGGCGAACCAGAGCCGTCCCGAGCGGGCGGTCGGCCGGGAGCGGCTCCGGTCGAGGACGCGCACGGTCCGGAAGCGCTCCTCGAGGCTCGCGTGGATCCGGTCGGCCGCGAAGCCGGTCTCGGGGATCGTCTCCTCGTGCAGGCGGTAGGAGTCGCCGCCCGCGTGCTCGAAGACGCGGAGCTTCCAGTCGACGACGCCGCGCCCGGCGGCGGACACGTCGAGCACGAGCAGGTTGCCGTCGAACCACTCGACCGCGGGCGGCGCGGCGGCGAGCTGCGCGAGCCGGGCCTCGGTGTTCATGTCGAAGACGAACACGCCGTCCTCGGTCGAGGTGCTCGCGCGCACGATCGAAGACGGCCTCCCACTGCGCGTACCGGAGCAGATGGTTGATCGAGTCGTACACGCAGAGGACGGCGTCGAAGCGGCGGCCGAGCCGGATCTGCGTCATGTCGGCGTGGACGAGCTCGACGCCGGGCAGCTTCGCGCGCGCGACCTCGAGCATCTCGGCGGAGAGGTCGACGCCCGCGACCTCGTAGTCGGGCTGGAGCCGCGCGAGGATCGAGCCGGTGCCGCAGGCGAGCTCGAGCACCGAGCGCGCATCCGGGTGGTAGCGCTCGAGCAGCGAGCGCGCGTAGTCGGCATCGTCGGCGCGGTCGCCCTGGACTGCGTCGTAGAACGCCGCGAAGCTCGCGTACCCGGCCACGGGCGGAACCTACAGCGTCGGGCGGGCCGCTCGAGAACTGGACCTTCCGCCAGGAAAGTTCTGCGCCTTCGGTGCCGATAGAGAGCCCCGATGCACGATCCCGATTTCGTCTCCTTCCAGCGAGGGCACCGAGACCCGGGTCGGGCCGATCGCCTGCATCGAGTGCAAGCGGCATCTGGCTCGACCCGGGCGACGCTGGCGGATCTACGTCCTCGACGAGGATCCGCCCGAAGCCGTGCCGTACTGCAGCACCTGCGCGCGGCGCGAGTTCGGCTAGGCGGCGGGCCGGCTCACGCGGCCCGGCGCAGCTGCTCCATCTCCGCCTGGGTCTCGCGGTAGATGCGGAGCAGCCGGTCGGCGTCGGCGGGCCGGGGCGCAGGGCGGCGCCGGCGGCGCAGCAGCGCGCGCAGGAGCCTCACGCGAGCGTCTCCGGCTCGACCTCGGCGAAGAGGGCGTCGACGGCGTCGCGCAGCGGCCCCGGCTCGCCCGCGAGCGTCCCCGCCGCGGTACGCGCCCGCTCGAGCAGCGGCCGGTCGAGGCGGATGCGCGCGAAGCGGAGGTCGGAGATCCCGGACTGGCGCGTCCCGAGCAGGGCGCCGCCGCCGCGCAGGTCGAGGTCGACCTCGGCCAGCTCGAACCCGTCGGTCGTGTCGCAGAGCGCCTGCAGCCGCGTCTGCGCGGTCTCGCTCAGCTCCTCGCGCTGCCGCGAGACGAGCAGGCAGTACGACTGCTCGGCACCGCGGCCGACCCGGCCGCGCAGCTGGTGGAGCTGGGCGAGCCCGAAGCGGTCCGCCTCCTGGACGATCATCACCGTCGCGTTCGGGACGTCGACGCCGACCTCGATCACGGTCGTCGCGACGAGCACGTCGAGCTCGCGGGCCTTGAAGCGGGCCATCACGTCGCGCCGCTCGGCCGGCTTCAGGCGCCCGTGCAGGCAGCCGACCGCGAAGTCGGCGAGCTCGGCACCGCGCAGGCGCTCCGCCTCCTCCTCGGCGGCGCGGGCGAGCGTCGTCTCCGAGGCCTCGACGAGCGGGCAGACGACGTACGCCTGGCGGCCCTCGCGCAGGAGCCGGGCGAGGCGCGTGTACGCCGCGGAGGCGCGGTCCTCCTCGATCCAGCTCGTGACGATCGGCTTGCGCGACGCGGGCGGCTTCGCGATCTCCGAGACGGCGAGGTCGCCGTAGACGGTGAGCGCGAGCGTGCGCGGGATCGGCGTCGCGGTCATGTGCAGGACGTGCGGCGACCGTCCCTGCGCGAGGGCGCTGCGCTGCTCGACGCCGAAGCGGTGCTGCTCGTCGACGACGGCGACGGCGAGGTCGGCGAAGGAGACCTCGCGCTGGATGAGCGCGTGCGTGCCGACGGCGATCCGCGCCTCGCCCGAGGCGATGCGGCCGCGGACGGCGGCGTGGTCGCGGGCGGGGAGCGCGCTCGTCAGGAGCTCGCACGTGACGCCGAGCTCGAGGCAGAGGTCGGCGATCGTGAGGAAGTGCTGCTCGGCGAGGGTCTCCGTCGGCGCCATCAGCGCGCCCTGGCGGCCGGCCTCGACGGCGCGCAGGAGCGCGTAGAGCGCGACGACGGTCTTGCCGGAGCCGACGTCGCCCTGGAGCAGCCGCTGCATCGGCACGGTGCGCCCGAGGTCGGCGTCGATCTCGCGGATCGCCTGCTCCTGGTAGGGGGTGAGCGCGAACGGGAGCGCCTCGCGGTAGCGGCGGGCGAGCTCGCCCGGCTCGCCGAGCGCCGGCGCGAGCGTCCGCTCGCGCTCGGCGGCGCGCCGGGCGATCCCGATCTGGAGCAGGAGCAGCTCCTCGAAGGCGAGCCGGCGGCGCCCCGTCTCGGCCTCGGCCTCGGTCTCCGGGTGGTGGACGACGGCGAGCGCGTCCCGCTTCAGCGGCAGCGACTCGTGCTCCCGGACCTCGGCCGGCAGCGGGTCGAAGACGTCGTGGACGTGCGGCAGCGCGGCGGCGACGACGCGGCGCACCGTCTTCGGCGCGATCTCCTCCGAGGCCGGGTACACCGGCGCGAAGTCGGCGGTGGCGCTCGCCTCGCCGAGGTCGTACGAGCCGCACGTCGAAGCCGTAGCGGCCGAGCTTGCCGCGCAGCCGGACGCGCATGCCCGGCTGCAGCTGGTCGGCGACCCACGGCTGGTTGAACCAGCCCGCGGTGACCGGCACGGAGCCGTCGGAGACGCGGGCGGTCACGCGCACGCGCCGTCCGCGCAGCGGGCGCTTCGCCACGTTCAGGACCTCGCCGACGATCACGGCCTCCTCGTCCGGGCGCAGGTCGCGGATCGCGACCTCCTCCACCGCCGACTCGTAGCGGTGCGGCCGGTGCTCGAGGGCGTCGCGGACGGTGTGCAGGCCGAGCGTCGCGAGCTTGCGGGCGACCGTCTTGCCGACGCCGGGGAGCGCGTCGAGCGCGAGCTCGAGCCGCTCCGGCCGAGGCGCCCGCGGGGTCATCGGCCAGGCCCGGGGATGGTCCAGGCTGGCAAACCCCGTCTGTCGACGGATCTCGGTCATCGTGCGCTGCGCCAGGGCGTGTCCGAGTATCCCTGGCGGACCGGACGTTACGCCCGGCGCAGCCGGACGATCGCGTCGAGGCCGCCGCCCGGCGCCTCGGCGAGCTCGACCTCGCCCTCGTCCGCCTCGACGAGCTTGCGCACGATCGCGAGGCCCAGCCCGGAGCCGCCGTGGCCCGACCCGGCCCGCCAGAAGCGGTCGAAGGCGCGGGCGCGCTGCTCCGCGGTCATCCCCGGGCCCTCGTCGCTCACGTGGAGCTCCGTCCAGGCGCCGGCGCGGCGCGCGGAGACGGTGACGCTCGTGCCGGCCGGGGAGGCCTCGATCGCGTTCGAGATCAGGTTGTCGAGCATCTGCGCGAGCCGGTCGGGAGCGACCCGCACCGGCTGCTCGCCGTCGAGCGCGTCGGCGAGCGTCACGCCGCGCTCGTCGGCGAGCGGGCGCCAGTTCGCGAGGCGCTCGCGCACGACCGACGCGGCGTCGACGCGGCCGGAGGGCGTCGCGCCCGCATCCGCGCGCGCGAGCGCGAGCAGCGCCTCGACGGTGTGCGAGAGCCGGTCGACCTCGCGCAGCGCGGCGTCGAGGTCCTTGTGGCTCTCGTCGACGAGGCCGTGCTCGAGGTTCTCGAGCCGGAGCCGCAGCGCCGTCAGCGGCGTGCGCAGCTCGTGCGAGGCGTCCTGGACGAACTCCTCCTGCGAGCGGAGCAGCTGCTCGAGCTTGACGACCGTCTCGTTGAAGACCGACGCGAGCGAGCGCACCTCCGGCGGGCCCTCGCGCTCCGGCGCCCGCGCGTCGAGGCGCCCCTCCCCCACCGCGGCCGCCGCGTCCTCGAGGCCGCGCAGCGGCCGGGTGACGAAGCGGGCGAGCCGGAAGCCGACGAGCGCCGCCCCGGCGAGGACGACGGCGGCGATCAGAGCGAGGATCAACCAGTAGCGGCGGACCCGCTGGTCGACCGCCGAGAGCGGGTACGTGATCCGGACCGCGCCGTGGACGGTGCCGCCCGACGCGATCGGCACGGCGACGTAGAGCAGCCGCGTGTGCAGCGTCTCCGAGTTGCGGACGCCCGAGGCGTACAGCCCCTTCAGCGCCGCCTGGATCTCCGGCCGCGAGGGCGAGTTGAACGGCTCGACGCCGGCGATGCGCGCGCTCGTGTCGACGACGGCGTAGCCCTGCTTGTCGACGATCACGACGCGCCCGCCGGTCCGGCTCGCGTACGCGTAGGCCGCGTCGGCGACGGGCTGCAGGTCCTTCTTCTTCAGGCTCTGCACCGCGTCCTCGGCGTCCTGCGCGAGCACCGTCGCGTCCTGGGCGACCTTCGCGCGGAGGTCGCGCTGCTCGGTGCGCTGGTTCTGGACGCCGAGCGGCACCTCGAGCGAGAGGAGCACGAAGAGCGTCACCCCGAGATAGCCGAGGAGGAGCCGGCGGGTCACGCCGTCAGTCTGCGCGCAAACGGAAGCCGACGCCGCGGACGGTCTCGATCCAGCCCGGGTCGCCGAGCTTGCGGCGGAGGGCGGCGACGTGGACGTCGATCGTCTTCGCGGAGCCGTACCAGTCGTCTCCCAGACCTCCTCGAGCAGGCGGCGGCGGCTGATCGCGGCGCCCGGGTCGCGCGCGAGCGCGGCGAGCAGGTCGAACTCCTTCGGCGTCAGCTCGAGGTCGCGCTCCTCGAGCGATGCGCGGCGGGCCCGCTCGTCGACCTCGAGCGCGCCGACGCGGAGCGGCTCGGCCGTGGAGGTGCGCGCCGAGGTGCGGCGCGTGACCGCGCGGATGCGGGCGATCAGCTCGCGGATCCCGAACGGCTTGACGACGTAGTCGTCGGCGCCGAGCTCGAGCCCGACGACGCGGTCGGCCTCCTCGCCGCGGGCCGTGACGACGATGATCGGCACGTCCGAGCGCTCGCGGAGGCGCCGGCAGACGTCGAGGCCGTCCAGATCGGGGAGCCGCAGGTCGAGCAGGACGAGGTCGGACTCGCCGGCCGCGAGCGCCGCGCCGCCGGTGGCGGCGCGCTCGACCTCGAAGCCCTCGCGACGCAGCCCTTCCGCGAGCGGCTCGGCGATCGCGTCCTCGTCCTCGACCAGCAGGATCTCGCATGCGGCCAATGTTGCCCGTCGAGACGGGAACGGCATCGGCACTTTGCCGAACCTTTACCCGACCCTTCGCGATCGCTGGCGATCCGCTCGCCCGGCCGTAACCCGCTGGCCTCGTAGCGTCGGAGACGTCGAAATCGAGGAGGTTCCAGATGCGGAAATCGCACGTCGCCCTGATCGCCGGACTGCTGGCCCTCGCAGCCGTGCTCGGGAGCGTCGCGCTCGCCCGCACCGCGGGCCTCGGCGCGGCCGGCAGGCAGGCGAGCGACGCGGCGGTGGCCGCGAAGACGAAGCAGCTCGCCGCCTACCAGACGAAGCTCGAGCAGGCGCTCGCCCAGAAGACGCCGGCGCTGCCGCCGCTGCCGAAGACGAGCTCGGTCGCCTCCCCGGCGACGGCCGCCCCGCAGCAGAAGGTCGTCTACCGGCGCCCGCCCCCGATCGTGGTCGTCAAGCACACCGCGCACGGCGACGACGGCGCCGAGTCGACGGGCGGTGGCGGCGATGACTAGCCACACCGGCCGGCTCTACTCGCTCGCGATCGCGCTCGTCGTCTTCTTCCTCGCCTGGGCCGTGATCGCGACCCATCCCTGGGCGACCGCGGCCAAGGACGCCCGGCTGCAGGCGCTCGCCGCCCGCGAGGCCCAGATCCGCAAGGAGGCGAAGCTCGTCCAGACGGTCGTCGCGCAGCGCTGGGCCAACTACCAGCTCCAGCTGAAGGCCCGCAAGGCCGCGATCGCCGCCGCGAAGACGTCGCACGCCCAGAACGCGTCGATCGCGACCGCAAGTTCCGGCGCCCCATCCGCCTCTTCCCCTGTGAAGGTGGTCACGCTTCCCCCGCTCACGGTCACGAGGACCTCGTGATGGTGCGCCGCCGCTTCCACGCGATGGGCACCGAGATCGAGCTGCTGGTCGACGCCGGCTCCGCCGACGCCGCCCTCGACGCCGCCGAGCTGGAGTTCCACCGGCTCGAGGCGCTGCTCTCCCGCTTCCGCGAGGACTCCGAGCTCTCCCGGCTGAACCGGGACGGCTCCCTCGCGGCGGGGCCCGATCTCCGGCGCGTCGTCGAGCTGGCCCTCGCGGCCCGCGAGCGGAGCGGCGGCCGCTTCGACCCGACCGTGCACGACGCGCTCGTCGCGGCCGGCTACGACCGCTCGTTCGAGCTCGTCCCGTCCGAAACGGACACCTATCCAGGTCTGTCCATGGACATGGACATGGATGTCCATGTCCAGGACTCCATGGATATCCAGGTCGAACCGGACGGGATCCGGCTCGCGCCGGGCGTGCGCATCGACCTGGGCGGGATCGGCAAGGGCTACGCGGCCGAGCGGGCCGCCGAGATCCTCGCCACCGCCGGGCCGTGCCTCGTCAACGCCGGCGGCGACGTCGCCACGCGCGGCGGCGCCTGGCCGGTCGGCGTCGAGACCGCCGGCGAGCCGCTCACGCTCGAGCTGTCCGGGAGCAGCGGCCTCGCCACCTCCGGCCGCGACCGGCGCCGCTGGCGCCGCGACGGCCGCGAGCTGCACCACCTGATCGACCCGCGCACGGGCGCGCCGGCCGAGACCGACCTGCTCCGGGTCACGGTCGTCGCCACCGACGCGATCGAGGCGGAGGTCGCCGCCAAGTGCTCTGTTCCTCGCCGGCGCCGAGCACGCGGCCGCGGAGGCCGACGCCGCCGGCATCCCGGCGGTTCTCGTCACCGACGACGGCCGCACCGTCCACGCAGGAGGCCTTGCATGAAGACCGATCCCACGTTCTGGCTGCTCGCGCGCGCAAGCGGGATGACCGCGTACGTCCTCCTGACCGCGTCGGTCCTCGCCGGACTCGTCCTCAAGTCGCGCCCGTTCGGTCGCGCGCTGAAGGTCTCGTCCGTCACCGACGTCCACCGCTTCCTCTCGCTGCTCGGTCTCGGCATGCTCGCGCTGCACGGCGTCTCGCTGATGCTCGACCAGACGGTGAAGATGCCGCTGGCCGGCCTCTTCGTCCCCGGCGCGTCGCCGTACCGGCCGACGTCCGTCTCCTTCGGCGTGCTCACCGCCGAGCTGATGGCGCTGATCGTGGTGTCGTTCTCGATCCGCAAGCGGATCGGCGTGCGCAACTGGCGCCGCCTCCACTGGGCCACCTACGCCGTCTTCGTCATGGGCACCCTCCACGGCCTGCTCGCGGGCACCGACTCGTCGCAGCCGTGGGCGAAGGCCCTGTACCTCGGGGCGGTGGGCGCCGTCGTCTTCGCCACCTCCTGGCGCGCGCTCACCCGCCCCACCCGCCCCGCCCCGGCGCTCGCCGGCCGGCGTCCGTCCCGACCACCACCCCCGTTCCCGAAAGGAGCATCTGATGTACGAGATCGTGATCGACCGGTCCCTCTGCAGCGGCTTCGGCGCCTGCGCCGAGCTCGCCCCCGAGATCTTCGACGTCGACGACGGCGGCCTCGTGTCGATCCGCGTCGGCCAGAGCGAGGACTCCGTCCGTGCTCGACGCCGCCTCGGCGTGCCCGATGGCCGCCATCACGGTGCGCGAGAAGCAGGCCGCATGACTCCCCGGGCGGTCGTGATCGTGGGCGCCGGCCTCGCCGGCGCCCGCGCCGCCGAGACGCTCCGCGCCGAGGGCTACGACGGCCGCGTGCTCCTCGTCGGCGAAGAGCCGGTCGCCCCGTACGAGCGCCCGGCGCTCTCGAAGGAGTTCCTCGCCGGGACGCGCGACGAGGAGTCGCTCCTCCTGCGCAAGCCCGGCTTCTGGGAGGGACGCGGCATCGAGCTGCTGCTCGGCCGCCGCGTCGAGTCGATCGACCCGACCGGCCGCGATCGCGCGCACGAGCCGCGGCGAGGAGCTCGCCTTCGACGCGCTCGTCGTCGCCACGGGCGCCCGCCCCCGCCGGCTCCCGCACGACCTGCCCGCAGGCGTCCACGAGCTGCGCACGCTCGCCGACGCGAAGGCGCTCCGCGAGGAGCTCTCCCCCGGCACGCGGCTCGTCGTCGTCGGCGGCGGCTTCGTCGGCGCCGAGGTCGCCTCCACGGCGCGCTCGCTCGGCGTCGAGGTGACGATCGTCGAGGCGGCGCCGGCCCCGGTCGCGCGCATCCTCGGCAACGCGGTCGGGCACATGCTCGCCGCCCGCTGGCGCGACCACGGCGTCGACGTGCGCCTGCACACCGGCGTCGCCTCGTTCCGCGCGGACGCCAACGGGCGCATCGACTCGGTCGTCCTCACCGACGGCTCGGAGCTGCGCGCCGACGTCGTCCTCGTCGGCGTCGGCGTCGAGCCCGTCCGGGAGCTCCTGCCCGAGCGGCCCGCGCTCCACGTCCATCCCGCCGGCGACATCGTCGGCCCGGGACACTGGACGGCGGCCGCGCTCGACGGAGCCGCCGCGGCGCGCCGGATCCTCGGCCTGCCGGTCGCCGCGCCGCCGCCGCACTACGTCTGGTCGGATCAGTTCGGGCTGCGGCTCCAGGTCGTCGGCTCGCCCGATCCGGACGACCGCTCGAGGCGGACGGCGACGACGACTCGTTCTCCGTCCGGTATCTCGGCTCCGACGGGCGCACGCGCGCCGCGCTGCTCGCGAACCGGCCCGGCGGAGGCCGCGGAGATTCGTCGCTTCCTCGCCGACGAGGCGCTAGCGTGCGCCGCGTGAGGTCGAGTCGCGCCCTGTTCGTCCTGCTCGCCACCGCCGCCGCCGCGGCGGCGGTGGCGCTCAACCTGCTCCTGCTCGGGAGCGCCTCGGCCGGGAACGACCCCGTCGGCCAGCTGCGCCCCCGCACCGGAGCCACGACCTCGACGCACCGCACCGGCGGCGCCCGCCTGGACGGTGCGGCCGACGACCGGGCACACCGTCGAGCGCGACGGCGCGGACGACTAGCGCGCTAGCCGGGTCGTCGAACCAGAAGAGGCCGGCCGCGCCCGGGCCGGAGTGCGTCCCGATCACGGCGCCGAGCTGGGTGACCGCCTCGACCTGTGCCTGCGGGCGCCGGTCGCGGACGAGCTTCCCGATCTCCTCGGCCCGCTCCGGCGCGGCCGCGTGCGCGACCCCGATCCGGAGCCCCGGCCCGTCGCGCGTCCCCTGCTCGAGCGCGTCGACGAACTCCTGGAACGCCTTGCGGTTGCCGCGCACGCGCTTCGTCGGGGATCACCTCGCCGCCCTCGATCGCGAGGATCGGCTTCACGTTCATCAGCTGCCCGGCGAGCGCGCGCGCCCGGCCGATCCGGCCGCCGCGGGCGAGGTACTCGAGCGTGTCGACGGTGAAGAGCAGCCCCCGCTCGCGCCGGAAGCGCGCCACGAGCTCGTCCACCTCCTCGTCCGGTCGTGCCGCGGTCGAGCCGCCGCTGGATCGCGAGCGCGAGCATCGTGATCGCCGCCGACGCGGCGCCCGAGTCGATCGTGCGCACGCGGCCGTCGCCGAGCTGCGCGGCCGCCGTGCCGGCGCTCTGGAACGTGCCGCTGAGCTCGGAGGCGATGTGGATCGAGAAGACGCGCTCGTAGCCGGCGAGCTGCTCGTAGCAGGCGAGGAAGTCGCCGGGCGTCGGCTGCGAGGTCGTCGGCAGCGCCGGCTCGCGCTCCAGGCGCTCGTAGAACTCGCGTCGCGGTCAGGTCGACGCCGTCGCGGAAGCTCTCCTCGCCGAAGAGGACGTAGAGCGGCACGACGCGCCAGTTCTCGAACCGCTCGGCCGCGTCGGGGAAGTCGGCGGTCGAGTCGAGGACGATCGCCGTGTTCCCGCTCGTGAGCGTCACGTCCGCACCGCCGCCCGGATCGCGCCGACGATCTCCTCGAGCTCCTGGTCCTTCATCAGGCACGTCGTCGCCCCGGCCTCGTAGAGCTCGCCGACCTCGCGCTCGTTCGCGGAGGCCGTGAGGCAGACGACGACGACCTCCGGGACACTCGCGGCGGACGGCGGCGGTCGCCTGGATGCCGTCGAGGCCGGGCAGCCGGTAGTCCATCAGGACGATGTCCGGCGCGTGCTCGCGGCACGCGGGGACGGCGTCGCTCGCCGTCCGCGACGGAGGCGACGACCTCGACGTCGGGCTGCAGCCCGAGCAGCAGCTCGAGCGCCTCGCGGAAGACCTCGTTGTCCTCGACGATGACGATCCGGATCGGCTCCGCCACCGGCTCAGTGTCCCATCTATTCGGCCGAGAGCAGCAGCGGGTAGTGCGGCTGGCCGCCCGCCTGCACCTCGACCTCGAGCGCGGGATGCGCCGCCGCGAGGCGCTCGAGCAGTCGCGTCGAGCGGCGGCTCGTCGGCGCCCGTGAGCAGCGTCAGCACGTCGCGCGGCTCGCCGAGCAGGCGGCCGACCACCGCGTCGGCGACCTCGTCGAAGCTCGTCCCGCCGGCGACCGGCTCGCCGGCGACGAGCCCGAGCCACTCGCCGCTGCGGATCGAGACGCCGTTCAGGCGCACGTCGCGCGAGGCGATCGTGATCTCTCCCGTCGTGACGGCGCTCACCGCCTCGCGCATCTCCCCGGCGTTCTCGGCGGCGGCGCGCGTGCCGTCGAACGCGACCATCGCGGCGAGCCCCGCCGGCAGCGAGTCGGACGGGACGACCTCGACGGGCCGGTCGGCGTGCAGCGCCGCCTGCTCGGCCGCGAGCAGCACGTTCGAGTTGTTCGGGAGCAGGATCGCCTCGTCCGCGTCGAGCGAGCCGAGCGCCTCGAGCAGGTCGGCCGTGGACGGGTTCATCGTCTGGCCGCCCTCCACGATCCGGAGCGGCCCGACGCCGGCGGCGAGGCTCTCGAAGAGGCGCCGGTTGCCCGCCCCCGCGACGACCGCGACGACGCCGCAGACGGCGGTGGCCGCCGGCGGGTCGGGCACGGCGGCGAGCAGCCGCTCCTCGCGCTCGAGCGTCTGCTCGTGCATGTTCGCGATCTCGATCCCGGCGATCGTGCCGACCGCGGTGCCGAGCGAGAGCGCCGCCCCGGGGTCGTCGGTGTGGACGTGCACCTTCAGCGCCGAGTCGTCGCCGACGACGAGGAGCGAGTCGCCGAGGTCCTCGAGCGCGTCCTCGAGCCGCTCGCGGTCGAGCCCCTCGCCCTCGACGACGAAGACGGTGCAGTAGCGGTACCGGGAGAGCTCCTGGTGGATCGCGTCGGCGCCCGTCCGCTCGAGCTCGGGCGGCGCCTCGGGCACGGGCTCGCCGGCGACCGCGGAGGCGACGCCGCGCACGAGCTCGAGCAGCCCCGCCCCGCCCGCGTCGACGACCCCGGCCTCGCGCAGCACGTCGAGCTGCTCCGGCGTGCGCGCGACCGCCTCCTCGCCGCGGCGGACGAGCTCGACGAGCAGGTCGCCGAGCGCCGCGCCGCCGGGCGCGCGCTGCTCGGCCTCCTCGGCGAGCTCGCGGATCACCGACAGCATCGTCCCCTCGACGGGCCGCCGCACCGCGCGGTAGGCGGCGTCGGAGGCGCCCCGGAGCGCCTGGGCTGCGAGCGGCGCGTCGACGCCGTTCGGCGAGTCGGCGAGCACGTCGGCGGCGCCGCGGACGATCTGGGAGAAGATCACGCCCGAGTTGCCGCGTGCGCCCATCAGCGCGCCGCGGGCGACGTCACGGGCGAGCGAGCGCCGGTCGGAGGCCGAGGTCTCCTCGACCGCCTGCGCGACGGCGCGGACGGTCGCCGTGAGGTTCGTGCCGGTGTCGCCGTCGGGGACGGGATAGACGTTGAGGTCGTCGATCCGGCGCCGGCTCGCCTCGAGCGAGGCGAGCGCCGAGCCGACGACCCGCTGGACTGTCTCGAGATCGCCGCTGGACGGTCATTCGCCGCGCCGGACGGCGTCGATGTGCACCTCGACCGCGCGGACGGGGAGCCCGGTGAGCCGGCCGACCTCGTAGGCGACGCGGTTCCGCACGGTGGACGCGACCTCGGCGAGGTTGAGGCCGTACTCGACGACGACGTGGAGGTCGACGGTGACGTCGTCGCCGTCGCGCTCGATCCCGATGCCCTGCGTCGCGCGGTCGCGTCCGAGCAGCCGCCGGACCGGCCCCGTCACGGGCCCGCGCGCAGCCATCCCGACGACCCCGTAGCACTCGAGGGCGGTCTCGCCGACGATGTGCGCGATCGCGTCGCTCGAGATGGTGATCCTGCCGAGCGCCGACGAGAGCGCGTGCTCTGCCTCCACGACCGTATTTGACCACGCGGAACGGCCCAGGGTTGCGACGCGGGGCCTCAGGCTGCGTCCGGCTCGTCCGTCTCCTCGCACTCGAGACAGACCCAGTCGCCACGGGCGGCTCCCACGGCGCTCAGTGCCGCCGGCACCATCGTCACGCCGCACCGGGGGCAGATCGGCGGGCGCTCGTCGTCCACGCGCCGGCTCAGATCGAGCTGGGCTTCTTGGCGGCGGCGTCCCGCTTGTCGGCGCGGCGCTCCTTGAGCGTCTTCTGCGCCTGCTTCTTCTGCGCCTTCTTCGGCTTCTCGGAACCCTTCATCGGAACCTCCGTCTTGCATCGACGACCGGCTGCGCTCCTCCGAGGGTACCTCGGCCATCGGAGCGACCGCCCGGGCCGTCGGCCCAGGACGACTCCCGGGCCGAGCGGCGGCGGCGCGCCGCGCCGCGATAGGGTGGCCGTCCTGCCCTTCCCGGCACGACGCGGAGGTATCGAGTGACACGGCACCGGCTCTCGCGCGACCAGGTGATCTGGTCGTTCGGCCCCGACCTGCAGGCCGTCCTGGAGGTCGATCCCGGCGACGTCGTCACGTTCGAGACGAACGACTGCTTCTCGGGCCAGATCCGGAGCGAGGACGACCTCGTCACCGACATCGACCTGGGCCGGATCAACAGCGCGACGGGGCCCGTGGCGGTGCGCGGCGCGGAGCCCGGCGACTCGCTCGTGGCCGAGATCCTCGACGTGCGGCCGGTCGAGTGGGGCGTGGCGACGCTGATTCCCGGCTTCGGGCAGCTCGACGACCGGGTGCAGGCGCCGCTGACCCGGCTGTTCGGAGTGCGCGACGGGATCGTGACGATGAACGAGCGGGTGTCGTTCCCCGCCAAGCCGATGGTCGGAGTCGTCGGCGTCGCGACCGCGGGCGAGACGCTCGCAAACGGACTGGCGGGCCAGCACGGCGGGAACCTCGACGACCACTGGCACGGCAAGGGTGCGCGCATCTTCTTCCCCGTGCGCCAGCCGGGCGGCCTGTTCGCGGTCGGCGACATGCACGCGTCGATGGGCGACGGCGAGATCTGCTTCACCGGCGTCGAGATCGCGGGCGAGGTCGACGTGCGCTTCGAGCTGCTGAAGGCGAAGCAGGCGACGTGGCCCGTGACCGAGCTCCACGACCGCTGGCTGCCGCACGCGACGGCGACCGACTACGCCGACGCGCTCCAGCTCGTCTCCGAGGAGGCGGCGAAGCTGCTCGTGGACGAGCACGGCTTCACGATCGAGGACGCGTTCGTCTTCCTCTCGGTCGCCTGCGACGCCGGGGTCGCCCAGGCCTGCAAGCCGGCCGAGGGCTTCGGCACGATCGCGCGGTTCTCGATCCCGAAGATCGACGCCTGCCCGGCGCCGTTCCGCTCGCGGACGGACTGACCGCGGGCCTAGAGATGTCCTGAACGCGGCTCGTCCGCACTGTTGACCGCAAGGCCCCGGGGGCATAGAACGCGGGTGATAGATCCGGGAGGCGATCGACGGTGAGGAGCTGCGCTCAGTGCTCGAGGGAGCTCGCTGACGAGTTCCGCTTCTGCCCCTACTGCGGGACGTCGCAGCGCAGCAAGATCGTGGAGTACTTCCACGGACATCCGGAGATCGACGACGGCGGTCTGCAGGTCTCCGCCTACCTGACGTCGCCGCGGCATCTGCGTTTCAGCATCTGGCGAGGCCAGCGGGCGGAAGCAGTGATGTCGCTCGACCCCGACCAGGCGCAGCGGCTCGGCCGTTTCCTCCTCGCAACCGTCCCCGCCCGCGACCCGTCCCGGATCTCCGACTCGCTGCGCCGCACCGCCGAGGCGCTCCGCCAGGCCCTCTCCGGCCAGCGCTGACTCGTTTCAGCACGTCCCGACGAGCGACCTCCGGGTCTGGCAGAGCTCGCGGCCTCAGCGTTCGGGAAGGCCGCCCGGTGTCGCGGGCCGTCCTACTGCCCGGCCGGGACGACGGCCGCTTCGGCGCGTGGAAGCCTGAGAACCAGCTCGCCTTCGTCATCGAGATAGAGACGTGCCGCGTCGTCCCCGTTGCGGCGGCGCCGGAAGTGACGCTCGCCGAAGTTGAAGAACGTTCCGCTTGCGTAGTCGACGGTGATGACGCGCAAGCCTGTTCGCTCCCCTGCTAGTCGTGCCGCCATCGGGATGCCCAGGCGCGTGTCGGTGGGGCTGGTGTGTGCGTTGCCCGCCACGACGAGCGTGCCTCCCGGCGCCGGCGGCGCGGAGAGGACACGGTCTGCCATCGACTTGTCGCGGTCGCTCCAGCTCGATTCGGGCCGGAGAACACCGTCGAAGAGCGTGAGCAAGCTGGGACGGTCGCGTGCTCGATCGCGGAACAGCGCGAAGTGCCCGGCGGTGATCCGTCCGTCGGCCGTCCAGAGAAACGGGTGATCTGCCAGGACGCCGTGCTCGAGGAACTGCTGAACGACGGTCGCCAGGTCGCTGGGCCACTCCAGCGCGAGGCCGCCGAGGCCGAAGCACTCCATGATCCACCGGATGATCGCTGCGTTCTGACGGACACCGTGGATTTCGCCGAGCAGCAGGAAGCCGCTCGCGGCGATCGACTCGCGCGCGGCGATCACCGCGTCCTGCTCGACGTCGAGCGAGAGATCGTCGAACGCGAACGCCTCCACGGCCTGCTGAAAGGCATCGAGGGTCGTCGCGGCTGGCACGGGAGCGATTGTCGCGGAGTAGCGTCGCTCGCGTGCGCCAGCGTTCGGGAATGTCACCCGACGATGGCCGTCTGCCAGTCCGGGACGTGGTGGCGCATGTGCTCTTCGGCGCTCGCCCAGACTTCGAAGTGGCCTTCGGCGAGCAGGCGGGCATACGGTTGCTGCCCGAGCGAGCCGCGGCTGCGGATGAGGCCGGCCTCACAGCCGGCGCGTTCGACGGCGACGTGCAACACGTCGGCGGGGAAGATCGCGGCCCCGTAGCCCTCACGGAAGACAGCGATCCGTCGGCGTGTCTCGGCGAGGCCGAGTTGGGAACCAGGCATCAGCGGAACGAGACTGAGGAGCGCCCAGGCGAGATCCCAGGAACGTCGGCCCGGAGCCGCGAGGTCCCAGTCGATGAACGCCCATCCGGTGGCGCTGCGGACGAGGTTCCACGGCGCGAGATCGTTGTGGCAAAGCACCTCCCCGGGCCCGCCCGGATCACTGCCCCGGTCCGACCATTGCCGAGACGCGGGCATTGGAAAGTCGGCGACGGCGTCGTGGTAGCTGCGGATGAGGGCGGCGACCTCCGCAAGCGCGTGATCCTCGGCCACGAGGTCGACATGGTCGGGCCACACGACAGGGCCGTCGATATACGTGAGGATCTCGCGACCTCGCTCGTCGATCCCGAGCACGCGCGGCGCCCCGTCGAACCCGTGCGACTGCAAGTGCCCCAACAATGCGTGGACGGACTCCGTCCAGGGCCCGACCGGACGGCGCACGGTCGACCCGACCCTCACGACCTCTGCGCTGGTGTTACCTCCTGAAAGACGTTCCTCCACACAGGCATCTTGCCGCCCCAAGGCACAACGCAAGCACCCCCGGCTCCCGACGAGCTCGGGCGGCCGGAGCGCGACGGGACCGCGCTCGCGTTACGCGTAGCACCCGCTACCGGGAACGCGGAGCGCTCCCGAGCGACCTAGATCGCCTTGGTGACCTTGCCGGCCTTGAGGCAGCGCGTGCAGACGTACGCGCGCGTCGCCTTGCCGTCCAGGAGCATCCGGACGCGCTGGAGGTTCGGATCGAAGCGGCGCTTCGTCGCCACCATCGAATGGCTCCGGTGATTCCCGAAGCCGGGCTTCTTGCCACAGAGTGCGCAGACCTTGGACATCGGCGGCGGAGTGTAGCGAAAGCCGGCGGCTACGCCGACTTCGCGTGCGCGCGCAGCTGGCCGAAGATGTCCGCCATCTCGAGCGCGGCGCGGACGGCCTCGGCGCCCTTGCCGGCCCGCGCGAGCGCCTGCTCGAGCGTGTCCACGGTGAGCAGACCGAACGAGACGGGGACGCCGGTCTCGAGCCCGGCGAGCTGGAGCCCGGAGGCGGCCTCGCCGGCGACGTAGTCGAAGTGGGCGGTCTCGCCGCGGATGACGCAGCCGAGCGCGACGATGCAGGCGTAGCGGCGCGTCTTCGCGAGCGCCATCGCGCCGAGCGGCAGCTCGAACGCGCCGGGGACGCTCATCACGGTGACGAGGTCGCGGCGGACGCCGAGCCGGTCGAGCTCCTCCATCGCCGACGCGATCAGCCGGTTCGTGACGTCGCCGTTGAAGCGCGACGCGACGATGCCGACGCCGCGGCCGCCGTCGGCGGGGACGCCCTCGAGCACCGTGACGCCGACCGGGAACTCGATCTCGCCGGGCGCGTGCCCGTGCAGCAGATCCGCCGGGTCGTCGCCGCCGGCCGCGTCGCTCTTCGGTGTCCTCGTCGCCGCCCGCGGGCAGCGCCTCGGACGCGAACCCGTCCCCGAACGCCGAGACGCCCTCCTCGGGCGCCTGCGTTTCCTGCTCGTCGTCGACCGGGTCGCTCGGCCACGGAACGCCTGTGCTCACTCGCCCTCCGCCTCGAATTTCAGGTCCTGGTGATGCAGCTTGTGGCCGAGCTTATCCCGCTTGGCGGTCAGATAGCGGACGTTCTCCGGATGGGGCGGCACCTCGATCGGCACCTGCTCGGTCACCTTCAGGCCGTACGCCTCGAGACCGGAGACCTTCTTCGGGTTGTTCGTCAGGAGCCGGATCGTGGTCAGCCCGAGGTCGCTGAGGATCTGGTTCCCGATCCCCCACTCGCGCTCGTCGGCGTCGAAGCCGAGGGCGAGGTTCGCGTCGACGGTGTCGAGGCCCTGCTCCTGCAGCTCGTAGGCGCGCAGCTTGTTCAGGAGCCCGATCCCGCGCCCCTCCTGGGCCATGTAGAGGAGCACGCCCCGGCCCTCGGCGGCGATCAGGCGCAGCGCCGCGTCGAGCTGCTCGCCGCAGTCGCAGCGGAACGAGTGGAAGACGTCGCCGGTGAGGCACTCCGAGTGGACGCGGACGAGCACGTCCTCGGCCCCGTCGACCTCGCCGTGGACGAGCGCGACGTGATGCTTGCCGGTCAGCGTCTCGCGGAACGCCAGCGCCGTGAACTCGCCGAACTCGGTCGGCAGGTGGACGGCGACGTCGCGCACGACGAGCTTCTCGGTGCGGCGGCGGTACTCGATCAGGTCGGCGACCGTGATCATCTTCAGCCCGTGCCGCTCGCAGTACGGGACGAGGTCGGGGACGCGGGCCATCGTCCCGTCCTCGTTCATGATCTCGCAGACGACGCCCGCCGGGATCAGCCCGGCGAGGTGCGCGAGGTCGACCGACGCCTCGGTCTGGCCGGAGCGGCGCAGGACGCCGCCGTCGCGGGCGCGCAGCGGGAAGACGTGGCCGGGCTGGACGAGATCCTGCGGCGAGGAGCCGGGGTCGATCGCGACCTGGATCGTGTGCGCCCGGTCGGCGGCCGAGATGCCGGTCGTGACGCCCTCGCGGGCCTCGACCGAGACGGTGAACGCGGTGCCGAGGCGCGCCTCGTTGTGCTGGGTCATCGGCGGCAGGTTGAGCTGGTCGCAGCGCTCCTCGGTGAGGCAGAGGCAGATCAGCCCGCGCGCGTGCGTGGCCATGAAGTTGATCGCCTCGGGCGTCGCGAACTGGGCCGCGATCACGAGGTCGCCCTCGTTCTCCCGGTCGGGGTCGTCGACGACGACGACGATCTTGCCGTTGCGGACGTCGTCGATCGCCTCCTCGATCGTGGCGAACGGCGTCTGCTGCGTCACGGTGCCCACGCCGCCAGGGTAGACGACCCTAGGACTGCGACGGCGCCAGCAGCCGCTCGACGTACTTCGCGAGCACGTCCACCTCGAGGTTCACGGGGTCGCCGGCCGCGAGGGCGCCGAGCGTCGTCACCGCGAGCGTGTGCGGGACGAGCGCGACCGCGAAGCCGTCGTCGTCGAGCTCGGCGACGGTGAGCGAGACGCCGTCGACCGTGATCGAGCCCTTCTCGACGCAGTAGCGGAGCGCCGGGGCGGGCGCGTCGACCCAGACGCGCGCGCCGTCGCCCTCCGGCGAGACCGAGCGGACGGTGCCGACGCCGTCGACGTGACCCTGGACGATGTGGCCGCCGAGCGGCTCGCCGGCCCGGAGCGCGGGCTCGAGGTTCACGGGCACGCCGGGCTCGAGCCGGGAGAGCGCGGTGCGCGAGAGCGTCTCCGGGACGGCGTCGAAGGACAGGCTGCCGTCGCCCGCCGCGACGACGGTGAGGCAGACCCCGCCGACCGCGACCGAGTCGCCGAGCGCGGCCGCCGCCGCGGTCACCGGCGCCTCGACGACGAGCCGGATCCCGTCCGCGCCGCCGTCGATCGAGACGACGCGACCCCGCTCCCGCACGATCCCCGTGAACATGCGCACACGGTACCCGTGCGGGTTTCCCGTAGGCGGTTCAGCGGCTGCGCGTACAGACACCGCCGCGGCCGCGGGGCACCCTTGATGCGAACGCGGAAGGAGCTGCGCCTCGCGAAGACACGGCGCCCGGTTCGCCGGACGGACTGTCCGCAGCAGCGACTCCCTGCGGGCACAAGGGGGCGGCGCAAGCCGCCCCCCTTTCTGTTCCTACGGCTCGTGGACGTACGCCTCGAGCAGGACGTCCTCGCCCACCGGCCGCGCCTGCAGCCGGGTGAGCTCGACCGGCCCGGCGAGCTCGCCGAGGAAGCGGGGCCCCTCGCCCGCGAGCACGGGCGCGCAGAAGAGGAGCAGCTTGTCGACGAGCCCGGCGGCGAGGAACGCCGTCGCGAGGGTCGGCCCGCCCTCGAGCAGGAGCGACTGCACGCCCTCGGCGGCGAGCGCGGCGAGCTCGGCGGCGAGCGGGCCGCTGCGCAGCTCGAGGTCGCAGCCGTCCGGGAGCGGGCCGCGGCCGAACGCGAGGCGGCGCGGCTGCCGCGGCGCGTCCACGCCGCGGGCGTCGAGCCGGGGAGCGTCGGCGCGCACGGTGCCCATGCCGACGGCGACCGCGTCCGAGGCGGCGCGCAGCTCGTGCACGAGGCGGCGCGACTCCTCGCCGGAGACCCAGCGGCGGCCGGGGACGGTGACGCGCCCGTCGAGGGACGTCGCGACCTTGTAGGTGACGAACGGCCGGTCGAGCGCCTTCCACGTGCGCCAGGCCTCGTTCTGGCGGCGCGCCTCGAAGCTGTCGAGCAGCTCCACCTCGACGCCGGCCTCGCGCAGGCGCGCGACCCCGCGGCCGTCCACCTTCGGGTTCGGGTCGAGCGCTCCGACGACCGCGCGTGCGACCCCGGCGGCGACGACGGCGTCCGCGCAGGGCGGCGTGCGGCCGTGGTGGGAGCACGGCTCGAGCGTCACGTAGAGGGTCGCGCCGCGCGCCCGCTCGCCCGCCTGCTCGAGCGCGATCACCTCCGCGTGGCGGACGTCGTCGTACTCGTACCACCCCTCGCCGACCGCCTCGCCGTCGCGGACGAGCACCGCGCCGACGAGCGGGTGGTCGCCGACCTTGCCGCGTCCCCGCTCCGCGAGCTCGAGCGCCCGCTCGAACCAGGTCATGCCAGAGCTTGGACGAGGCGGCGGTACGCGCGCGGCAGGTCTTCGCGGTGGAAGATCGCGGAGCCGGCGACGATCAGGGTCGCGCCGGCGTCGTAGACCGAGCGGACGTTCTCGTTGCCGATCCCGCCGTCGACCTGGACGTGCACCTGCTCGGGCAGCGCCGCGCGGAGCCGGGCGATCCGGTCGAGCGCCTCGGGCATGAACTCCTGGCCGCTGTAGCCCGGGTGGATGCTCATGCAGAGGACGAGGTCGGCGTCGCCCGCGACCGCGGCGACGTCCTCGGGCTCGCTCTCCGGGTTGAACGCGACGCCGACCTGGAGCCCGTGCTCGCGCGCGGCCGCGATCGTGCCGGGCACGTCGTCGGTGGCCTCGTAGTGGAACGTGACGCTGTCGCCGCCGGCGTTCGCGATCTGCGGGAAGTGCTGGAGCGGGTTGTCGACCATCAGGTGGCAGTCCACCGCCCCGTCCACCCCGTGCACGATCGGCGCGATCGCCTGGAGGACGACGGGGCCGATCGTGACCGGCTCGACGAAGTGCCCGTCGCCGACGTCGAAGTGGAAGACGCGGGCGCCGGCACGCGTGAGCACGTCGACCTGCTCGCCGAGGCGCGCGAAATCGGCCGCGTAGAGCGACGGCTCGATCTCGACCGTCCGGATCCAGTCCCGCCATGCCATCCCCGCGAGGATCGTACGCCGAAGCGCGGCCGGAGGCGGACCGCGAGCTCAGTCGCGGGCGAGCCGGGCGACGAAGAAGCCGCTCGTGCCGTGCACGTGCGGCAGCGTGAGCAGGAACTCGGGCCGCCGCGGATGCCTGAACTGCGGCCATTCGTCGCCGAGCGGCAGGACGCGCAGGCCGCTCGCGTCGACGACCGCCTCGTTCTCGTCCGCGTTCACGGCACAGACGGAGTAGACGATCGTGCCGCCCGGGCGGACGCGCTCCGCGGCCGAGCGCAGCAGCGCGAGCTGGAGCTCCGGCAGCGGTCGCGCGCGCCAGCGCAGGTCGGGCCGCTGCGCGAGCACGCCGGTGCCGGAGCACGGCGCGTCGACGAGCGCCCGGTCGAAGCCGGCGAGCTCGGGCGGCAGCTTCGTGCCGTCCGCCTCGACGACCGTCACGTCGTCGCGGCCGAGCGTGTGCAGGTTCTCGCGCAGCTCGCTCGCGCGGTTCGGGTCGAGCTCGACGGCGGTCACCTCGCCGCGGAGCTGCCCGGTCTTCCCGCCCGGCGCGGCGCAGACGTCGAGCACGCGCTCGCCGTCCTGCGCGCCGACGGCGAGACCTGCGAGCTGGGAGCCGCGGCTCTGCGGCCAGATCCGCCCCTCGGCGACCGCGAGCTCGTCCACGCGCTCGACGCGGTACGCGCCGGGTACGTCGGTCGGCTCGGCGCGGAGCGGCGGCTCGCCGGAGACGAGGCGGACGACCGTCTCGAGCGGCTCGTTCATCGCGCGCAGCAGCGCGAGCGCGTCGGTCGGCCCGAGGTCGCGGACGAGCGTCTCCCAGATCCAGTCCGGGTACGACTCCTTCAGCGCGCCGTCCGGGAGCGCGTCGAGGAGCGGCCGCATCCCCTCGGCGAGGCGGCGCATGATCGCGTTCGTGAACGCGACCGCCCGCTCGAGACGCGCCCGGCGCACGAGCTCGACCGACTCGTTGACGGCCGCGTGCGGGGCGGTCTCCGTGTAGCCGAGCTGGTAGGCGCCGAGCCGGAGCGCCGCCCGCACCGGCGGGTCGAGCTTCGCGACGGGCCGCTTCCCGAGCGTCTCGATCGCGTGGTCGAGCGTGCGGACGCGCTGGACGGCACCGTAGGCGAGCCGCTGCGCGAACGCCCGCTCGCGCTCGTCGAGCCCCTCGGCGGCCGTCCGGAAGACGCGGTCGGCATACGCCTCCTGCTCGAAGACGCGCAGCAGCACCTCGTACGCGACGCGCCTGGCAGGGGAAACGCTCATCGGCGGCCGCGCAGGTACTCGTCCCAGCCCATCCGGCGCCCGCCTTCCGGCTGCACCTCGAGGAGCTCGAGCGACCCGTCCGCGCCGACCCGCGCCTTCCAGACGAGGAGCGGCCGCCCGTCCACGACCGCGCGCGCGCCGATGTGCGGCGAGAGCGCCCGCACGCGGTTCACGACCTCGGCCGCGGGCGCCGCGAGATCGAGCTCGCGGTCGGCCGGTCCGATCTTCTCCGCGTAGGTGACGCCCTCGTCGGCCTGCGGGACGAACTCGATCTCGCGGCCGCGCGAGCAGCTCGCCGAGCAGCTCCGCCGCGAGCGCGCCGGCGCGCGCGTACACCGTGCCCGCGTCGTCCTCCGGCCCGAGCGGAAACGCCCGCTGCGCCGCGACCGGCCCCGCGTCGAGCGCCTCGATCGTGCGGTGGATCGTGACCCCGGTCTCCGCGTCGCCGGCCAGCAGCGCCCGCTCGACCGGGGCGGCGCCGCGCCAGCGCGGCAGCAGCGAGGGATGGACGTTGAGCCAGAGCGCCCGCTCGAGCAGCGCCGGCCGGGATGAGCGCGCCGTACGCGCAGACGACGACCGTGTCCGCGGCCAGCTCGACGCCCTCGTCGAGCCGCGCCGGCTGGACGACGGGAATGCCGAGCCGCTCCGCCGCCTCCTTCGCGGGCGGCGCCCCGACCTTGCGGCCGCGGCCGCGCGGCCGGTCCGGCCGGGTCAGGAGCTGCACGACGTCGTGGGTCGCGGCGAGCCGTTCCAGCACGTCGGCTCCGAGCGGCGCGGTCGCGGCGACGGCGATCCGCCGAGCCATCAGCGCACGCTCCTAGGAGAGCACGATGCGCGGGCGCAGGTAGCCGAGCGCCTCGCGCCGCGCCTCGGGGGTCGTCCGGTCGACGATGAGAACGCCGTCGAGGTGGTCGTTCTCGTGCTGGGCGACGCGCGAGTACGGCTCCTCGAGCTCGTAGCGCACCGCGGTGCCGCGCTCGTCGACGCCGGCGATCGTGACCCGGGACGGCCGCTCGACCGGCACGAGGACACCCTGGATCGAGAGGCAGCCCTCGTCGTCGACCTCCGTCTCCGCTCGACGCCTCGACGATCTCCGGGTTCGCGAGCGCGACGACCTCGTCCTCGCCCGCCTGGAAGACGAAGAGCCGCTGGAGGACGCCGACCTGCGGGGCGGCGAGCCCGATCCCGCTCGCGTCGCGCATCAGGAGCTTCATCCGCTCGACGAGGCTCACGAGCTGGTCGTCGAACTCCTCGACCGGGCGCGCCTTCATCCGCAGCGCCGCGTCGGGGTACTGGCGGATCTGGGCGAGCGCCAGCCGCCGGCGCGCGTCGTGCTCCGCGTCGAGCTCCTCGTGCCTGATCTGGCCCTCGATCTCCCCCATGCATCGGGCAGACTAGCGGGGGATGGATCCGAGAGAGCGTCAGGAGATCATGTCCCAGGGCCCCATCCGCCCCGAGACGGCGCGCGACCGCGAGGAACGGCGCATCCTCGAGGCCGAGCTGGCGTCGAGCCCGGTGGCCGGGCAGCCGCTGCCGCAGCGCCTGCGCAACTTCCGGCCCGACCCGGAGTCGGCGGTGCGCGCGCTCGGCGGGCCGGCGCACTGGATGATGCGGCTGCGGGCGATCGAGGACGCCATCGACCAGCACGAGCGCCAGCTCGCCGCCGCGTGGCGCGAGCTCGCCTGGGAGACACGCGACCCGATAGCGTTCGCGGAGGCGTGGCGGGAGCAGGCGCGCCTCTGGAGCTTCGCCGAGGTGAACGAGTTGATCGAGCGCCACAACCGCAACTTCCCGGCCGAGTCTCGGCTGCCGATGGATCCGCGGACGCGCGACTTCGTCCGCATCAACGGCCGCTCCTACGAGCGCGAGCCGCTCGACGCGGCGTGGATCCTCGAGCGGTTCCCCGCCGACCGGAACGCGGCGCAGGCCGCATGATCCGCCGCGCTCGTCCCCGCGCGACGCCGAGGAACTGGCGGCGGTGCTACACCGCGAACCGCCCCTTCCTCGCGCCGTTCATGACCCGACCGGCCCGCCGGGTACTACACCGCCGCGTGCCAGCGCGAGCGGCTCGGCGGCACGCGAACCCGTCGCCGGACAACGAGACCTGGCTGTTCGCGGTGCTCGACGGCGACGCGATCGCCGGGACGCTCAACCTCGGCGACGTGATCCGCGGCGCGCTGCGGAGCGCGTCGAACATCGGCTACTGGGTCGACGCGAGCGCTACGGGCGCGGCCTCGCGACGGCGGCGGTCGCCGACGCCGTCGAGTTCGCGTTCGGCGAGGCGGGCCTGCACCGGCGTCGAGGCGGCAACGCTTCCTCGACAACGTCGCCTCGCAGCGCGTGCTCGAGAAGAACGGGTTCGAGCGGATCGGCATCGCGCGCCGCTCCTGCACGATCGGCGGCGAGTGGCGCGACCACGTGCTCTTCACGAGCGCGATCGCGGAGGACTGCCAGCTAGCTAGAGACGACTGCGGGTCGACGTCGACGACCGCGGTGAGCCCGGCGCGGCGCATCGCGGGCGCGGCGGCGGCGAGCAGGCCGGCCGCCCGGGTCGCGAACGCACGCGGCCGCTCCGTCTTGCCGACGAGCTGGGCGCGCTGGCGGTTCCGTAGCCGCAGCAGCGGCGCCGGCCCGAGCAGCTCCTCGCCGGGGAGCCCCGCCTTCAGCTCCTCGAGCGCGCGCAGGGCGTCGGGGAGCTCGGGCCCGGAGACGACGATCCGCACGAGGTGCCGGAACGGCGGGTAGCCGAGCGCGCGCCGGCGGTCGAGCTCGCCGGCGAGGAAGCCGGCGACGTCGTGGCGTGCGGCGTAGGTGACGGCGCGCGCGTCGGGCTGGAAGGTCTGGACGAGCACGCGCCCGGGCGCGTCGCGGCCGCTGCGCCCGGCGAGCTGGGTGAGGAGCTGGAAGGTGCGCTCCTCGGCGCGGAAGTCCGGCAGGCCGAGGCCCGTGTCGGCGTCGATCACCGCGGCCAGCTCGACACCGGGGAAGTGGTGGCCCTTCGCGACCATCTGCGTCCCGAGCAGCACGGCCCGGTCGGCGCGGGAGAACCGTTCGAGCGCGTCGCGGAGCTGCTCCGGCTTCTCGACGGCGTCGGCGTCGAGGCGGATCCGCTCGAGCTCGGGGACGTGCCGCTGGAGCTCGGCCTCGAGCCGCTGCGTGCCGGCACCGATCCGCGCGACCTCGCTCGACCCGCACGCGGGGCAGGTCTCGCCGAGCTTCTCGACGGCGCCGCAGTGGTGGCAGCGGAGCGCGTTGTCGCGATGCAGGGTCAGGGCGACGTCGCAGTTGCGGCAGCGGCGGGTCGCCCCGCAGGCGCGGCAGTGGACGGCGGGCGCGAGGCCGCGCCGGTTGAGGAGCAGGATCGCCTTGCCGCCGCGCTCGGCGATCCCGCCGAGCTCCGCGAGCAGCGGCGCCGAGAGCGGGTAGCCGGCCTCGCGGCGGAGGTCGACGACCCGCACGGTGGGCATCGGCGCGTTGATC
This sequence comes from uncultured Actinomycetes bacterium, assembly GCA_963815005.1. GTDB lineage: Bacteria > Actinomycetota > Thermoleophilia > Gaiellales > Gaiellaceae > Palsa-739. The sequence continues at coordinate 194,543 of CAWFFI010000022.1, read as the reverse complement.
CGGTCGCCGAGCGAGAGCCGCTCCAGCGCCTGCCACGACTCGGGCCTCGGCGTCGCCGAGCCGAAGACGGCGACGGCGCCCTCCAGCGTGGCCCGCTTCGCCGCGACGGTGCGGGCGTCGTAGCGCGGGTCGGACTCCTGCTTGTACGACGCGTCGTGCTCCTCGTCGATGCAGATCGAGGCCCAGGTCGCGGATCGGGCGCGAACACCGCGGAGCGCGCGCCGACGACGACGGGCGTCTCCCCGGTCGCGATCCGCTCGCGCTCGTCGCGCCGCTCGGCCTCCGAGAGCGCCGAGTGGAGGACGGCGACGCGATCGCCGAAGCGGGCCCGGAAGCGGCCGAGCGTCTGCGGCGTGAGCGCGATCTCCGGGACGAGGACGATCGCGCCGCGGCCCTGGGCGAGGGCGGCCTCGCAGGCGCGGATGTAGACCTCCGTCTTGCCGCTGCCGGTCGCGCCCTCGAGCAGGACGTGGCCGCCCGCGCCGGCGAGCAGCTCCTCGATCCGCGCGAGCGCCCGCTCCTGCGGCTCCGAGAGGTGCTCCGGCGGCGCCTCCGGCTCGAGCGCGCCGAGCGAGACGGCGTGCCGGCGCTCGCCGCGGCGCTTGGGCGCGTGCGGCGCGACGAGCCCGAGCGCCCGCGCCGGGGTCGAGCCGTAGTAGTCCGCGAGCCAGAGCGCGAGGTCGACGAGGGCCGGCGGCAGCTGCTCGACGAGCCGCTCGACCGGCTTCGACTCGATCCCCTCCGGCGCCTCCACGTCCAGCTCGGTGACGACGCCGCGGCGGCGCGCGTTGCCGAACCGCACCTCGACGACGGCGCCGCGTTCCGCCTCGTCGGGCACCTCGTAGGTGAACGGGCGGGCGACGGCCCGCGCGGTCACGAGCGGGTAGACGGAGGCGAGGCGGGCCATCCGGCGAGCGTAGCCGGGGGTATGGTCGGCGGATGCCGGACTTCGAGTGGGATCCGGACACCTACCTCGATCTGATGCGCGACGAGATCCCGGGCTACGCCGAGCTCCAGGACGCCGTCGCCGCTGCGACCGTCGGCGTCGAAGCGCGTGACGTGCTCGAGCTCGGCACCGGAACCGGCGAGACGGCGCTGCGCGTGCTCGCTCTGCACCCCGAGGCGCGCTGGGTCGGGATCGACGCGAGCGAGCGCGATGCTCGACCGCGCGCGCGACCGCCTGCCCGGGGCCGACCTGCGGCTCGCAGCGGCTCGAGGAGCCGCTGCCGGCAGGGCCCTTCGACCTCGTCGTCTCGGCACTCGCCGTCCACCACCTCGACGAGGCCGGCAAGCGCGCCCTGTTCACGCACGTCGCGGCGGCGTTGCGGCCGGGCGGCCGCTTCGTGCTCGGCGATCTCGTCGTCCCGGCCGCAGGCGGCAACGGCCCGATCGAGGTCGACTGGGTGATGGACGTCCCGGACAGCGCCGCCGATCAGGTCGCCTGGCTCCGCGCATGTGGCTTCGCGGCCGAGGCGACCGAGGTGCGGGTCGACCTCGCCGTGATCCGTGCGGATCTCGTCGCGCTCGCGCACTGACGATTTCAACCGCGCGTGACGAAGCTGCGACCCCGGCGTGACAGGTTCCCCGATAGCGTCGATTCCGAGGGCGGAGGGACCGCGTCCCCGCCCTTGGGTGGGGGTTTGTCCGCCGAGCCGTCCGGAAAGGACAGGGCCGGAAAGGTCAGACGCCGGCGGCGGTGACGACGAAGTCGGTGGCGAAGCCGAGCAGGATGCCGACGAGGACGAGCCACGTCACCAGGGCCGCGTGGCCGTAGCTGCGGTTCACCGCGAGCAGCTCCTGCACGACGTACAGGATCGAGCCGGCGGCGACGGCGAAGAAGACCACCGACATCGCCTGGCTCGACCACGCCTGGCCGAGCACCGTGCCGAGGAAGGTCGGGCCGCCGCCGATCAGGCCCATCAGCCCGAGGAAGCCCCAGCTCGGCCGCGAGCCCTCGCCCGTCAGCGGGCCGCAGATGCCGAATCCCTCCGTCGCGTTGTGCAGGCCGAACCCGACGATCAGCGTCACGGCGAGGCTGATCGAGCCGGTCGCCGCCGCCTGGCCGATCGCGAGGCCCTCGCCGAAGTTGTGCACCCCGATCCCGACCGCGATCAGCAGCGCGAGCTGCTTGCCCGGCGTCAGGCTGTCGAGCCAGCCGCGCCCCGCGAACTCGTCGACGGCGGCCGCACCGGGCCCGACGAGCTTCGTCACGCGCCGGCTGGCGCGCCGCCGCATCCACACCGAGTAGTGCACGAGGCCCATCAGGCCGAGCGCGAACCCGGCCGCGCCGAGCGCCGACAGCCCCGCGAAGCGGCCCCAATGCCGCGCCTGGAGGGCCGCGTCGATCGGGTCGACCGCCCCCGTGAGCACATCCCAGAGCAGGAAGATGAGGATCCCGGTCGCGAGGGCCGACAGCGACGCGCGCGCGACCGGGCCGAGACGGTTCATCCGGCCCACGGGGAGCCCGAGGAAGATCGTCGTGCCGGCGATCGCGCCCAGCAGAAGGATGTGGCCTGTCGACATGGACTTCGAGGTGCCGCTGTAAGGGTCGCCTTACACGCGGGCAGACCGGCAATATAGCCGTGTGGCGCAGGGTCACTCCATCGACGAGTACCTCGAGACGATCTACTTCCTCGCCTTCCCGATCGGCGAGTACACCCCGCGCGGCACCGGCTCACCGCCGCTCGCGTCGCGGGTGGCCGAGATGCTCCACGTCTCGCGCGCCTCCGCAGGCGAGATGCTCAAGCGCCTCGAGGCGGAGGGGCTGATCGAGCGCGGCGAGCGCAAGGAGGCCCTGCTCACGCCGACCGGCCGCGAGCGCGCCGAGCGTGTCGTCCGCAAGCACCGCATCATCGAGCGCCTGCTCACCGACTTCATGGACTACACGGGCGCCGAGGCGCACGAGCGCGCCGACCAGCTGGGCGACACGTTCACGGACGAGATGATCGAGCGCATCGACGAGAAGCTCGGGCACCCGGACCGCTGCCCGCACGGCTGGCCCGTCGACCCGGAGGCGGAGCAGGCCGAGAACGCCGACCTCGCCCCGCTCGTCGAGCTTCCGAGCGGCACCCGCGCCACGATCGTCCGCCTCGCCGAGCACGACGGCGAGCTCCTGCACTGGTTCTACGACCATGACCTCGTTCCCGGCCGCGAGCTCCTCGTCGAGACGACCGAGCCGGCGGCCGACCAGGTCGTCGTCCGCCTCGACGGCGGGACGTGCTCGATCTCCGAGAAGGCCGCCGCCGGCCTCTTCGTCCGGCCGCTCTAGAGCGTCAGGCCGCGGCGCCGCAGCTCGTCGGCCGCGGCGTCGACGCGGTCGGTCGCGACCTGCCCCGCGAGCCACTCCCCCAGCTCGGCCATGCCCTGCTCGAGGGAGACCTGCGGCTCGTAGCCGAGGCCCGCGGCTGCGCGCGCGATGTCGGCGAAGCAGTGCCGGATGTCCCCGGCGCGACCCGCACCCGTCAGCTCCGGCGCGACCGGCCGGCCGAGCGTCTCGCCGAGCCGGTCGGCGATCTCGAGCACGGTGACGTTGCGGCCGCTGCCCACGTTCACCGCCGCACCGTCGGCGCCGTCCCGCTCGAGCGCGAGCGTGAACGCCCGGGCGACGTCGAGGACGGAGACGAAGTCGCGGCGCTGGAGCCCGTCCTCGTAGACGAGCGGCGCGTTGCCGTTCAGGAGCCGCGAGGCGAAGATCGCGAGCACGCCGGTGTACGGATTCGAGAGCGCCTGGCGCGGCCCGTAGACGTTGAACAGCCGCAGCGCCACGGCCGGGACGGCGTAGGCCGCGCCGAAGATCAGGCAGAGCCGCTCCTGGTCGTACTTGTTCAGCGCGTAGACCGACGAGAGCGCGGGGCGCTTCGTCTCGGGCGTCGGCACCGGCTCGAGCCGCTCCCCGTCCGGGCCGAGCGGGTCCCACTCGTCGCGCTCGAGCTGCTCTCGCGTCCGTTCGGCCGGCTCGACCTCGCGGCCGTCGGCGGTCCGGTAGAGGCCCTCGCCGTAGATGCTCATGCTCGAGGCGACGACGACCTTGCGGACCGGCCGCTCGAGCAGCGCCTCGAGCAGCACCGCCGTCCCGGCCGTGTTCTCCGCGGTGTAGTCCGCGATCTCGTACATGCTCTGGCCCACGCCGACGCGCGCCGCCAGGTGCACGACGCTGTCGACCCCGTCGAGTGCCCGCCGGACGGCGTCGCGGGTCGCGCACGTCGCCGACGACGAGCTCGACGTCCGCCGCGAGATAGGCGGGCCGGCCGCCGGTGCCGTGCACCTGCGGCGTCAGGTTGTCGAGCGCCCGCACCCGGTGGCCGTCGGCGAGCAGCCGGTCGGCGACGTGCGAGCCGATGAAGCCGGCGCCGCCGGTGATCAGGATCGACTCGGGCACTAGGCCCTGGGCGGCGGCGGACAGCTCGGCGTACGGCGCCTCGCCGTTCAGCCCGGCGGCCTTGCGCAGTGCGCTCGCCTTGTCGGTCCGCTCCCAGGTGAACTCGCGCTCGTTGCGGCCGAAGTGGCCGTACGCCGCCGTCTTCGCGTAGATCGGGCGGCGCAGGTCGAGGTCGCGGAGGATCGCGCCCGGGCGCAGGTCGAAGTGGTCGCGGACGAGCGCCTCGATCGCCTCCGGGGTGAGCCCCTCGGCCTCGGTGCCGAACGTGTCGACGAGAATCGACATCGGGTGCGCGACGCCGATCGCGTACGCGACCTGGATCTGGCAGCGCTCCGCGAGCCCGGCCGCGACGAGGTTCTTCGCGACGTAGCGGGCCGCGTACGCGGCCGAGCGGTCGACCTTCGTCGGATCCTTGCCGGAGAACGCGCCGCCGCCGTGCGGGGCCGAGCCGCCGTACGTGTCGACGATGATCTTGCGGCCGGTGAGACCGGCGTCGCCCATCGGGCCGCCGATCACGAACTTCCCGGTCGGGTTGCAGTAGACGAAGTCCTTGTCGTGGGTGAGCCGGCTCGCGTCGTAGAGCTCCTTCGGCAGGATCGGCTCGATCACGTGCTCGATCAGATCCGGCTTCAGCAGCGTCTCGACGTCGAGCCCGTCCCGGTGCTGCGTCGAGATCAGCACCCGCTCGATCTCGACCGGCCGCTGGCGCCCGTGCTCGTCCACCTCGTAGCGCACCGTCACCTGCGACTTGCCGTCCGGGCGGAGGTACGGGAGGACGTCCGCCTTGCGCACCTCGGCGAGCCGGTGGGCGAGCCGGTGCGCGAGCATGATCGGCAGCGGCATCAGCTCGTCCGTCTCGTTCGACGCGTAGCCGAACATCAGGCCCTGGTCGCCCGCGCCCTGCTGGTCGATCGGGTCGACGTCGCCGTGCTGGATCTCGAACGAGGCGTCGACGCCCTGCGCGATGTCCGGCGACTGCTCGTCGAGCGCGACGACGACGCCGCACGTGTCGGCGTCGAAGCCGAACTTCGCGCGCGTGTAGCCGATCTGGCGGATGCGGTCGCGCACGAGGCGAGGGATGTCGACGTAGGTCGACGTCGTGATCTCGCCGGCGACGACGACGAGCCCCGTCGTGATCAGCGTCTCGCAGGCGACGCGCCCATGCGGGTCGTCGGTGAGGACGGCGTCGAGGACGGAATCCGAGATCTGGTCGGCGATCTTGTCCGGGTGGCCCTCGGTGACCGACTCGGAGGTGAAGGAGAAGGAGCGGTTGGCCATGGCCCGCAGGCTAGCGGACGCGGTCAGGAGACTTCGAGGAAAACCGTGAAGCTCGACGTGCCCGCCGCTGTCCGTCCCGTAGGCGGTCAGCGTCCGGAGCGCGCTCAGATCGCCGCGAGCGGTGCCGGCAGCTTCAGTCCCGCGAGCCCCGCGAGCCCCTGGATCGAGGGCACGGCGTCCTTCAGGTTCGCGTACAGGAACCCGGTCGTCTCGCTCGGCATCGCGGACGCCGACTGCGCCTCCTTGAACGTGCCGTCGCCCGCGAGCTTCTGCCCCGGAGCCCTTGAAGTCGGCGATCGCCTGCGGCGACGTGGAGACGACGAGATCGCCTCCGACCACCTCGTGCGAGAGGTGGATCGCCGAGAGGATCGAGCCGAGGTCGAGGCCGCCCGAGCCGGAGCCGGAGCTCGAGCCGGAGACGGCCGAGCCGAGGCCCGCGAGCGCCTGGTCGAGCGCGTCGACGGTCGCCTGCGGATCGGCCGCGTGCGTCACGAGCGTCACCGACGGGATCGGCAGGCCCGGGCTCACGTAGAGCGCGGTCTCGCCGCCGAGGGACGAGCCGACCTTCGCGAGCGGCGCGAGCAGGCTCTGCAGCTGCGACGGCAGCGAGGAGCCGGCACCGGGAGTCGCCGTCGCGGCGGTGTCCGCGTGCGCCTGGAAGTCGGCGACGAAGAGCGCGCCGGCCGGGATCTTGTCGAGCGAGCGCCGAGCTGTACGGCGCCTCCGTCGCGGTCGCGCCCTGCGTGCGGACGTAGCCGTCGACCTTCAGGCCGCCGCTCGCGGCGACGACGTCGGCGCTGCCCCAGACGACGGTGCCCTTGGCGCGCCGCGGGCGCGCTCTTGCCGAGCGCCCCGAGGAGCTGCTTCGCCTCGGCGCCGTTCGCGTACGCGCGGACGAGCGGCGTCGCCGGCGAGCTTGCCGGTCGCCTCCTGGTAGACGCCGTCGTCGGCGAGATGCGAGGTCGCACCCGCGACCGCGTCGAGCGCGGCCCGGCTCGCCGAGAGCGCCGTCCAGCCGCCGATCGACCGGGAGAGGATCTTCGTCCCGCCCGTGGCGGAGAGCTTCGCGACGAGCGCGTCGAGCTTCCGCCTGGTCGCCGGGCTGGACGAGCACGACGGTCTCCGCCTTCCCGCCCGCGGCGGCGGGCAGCACGACGACGTCGAGCTCGGCGCCGAGCGCCGGCTTCACGTCGTTCGCCCAGGAGAGCTTCGAGCTCTTCTCGAAGGCCTGGCGGAGCTGCGTGACGAGGGTGTCGTGGGCCGGGAACTTCGCGAGCAGGCCGTTCACGGCCTGCCACTGGCCGGAGCCGAGGTCGGTGTCGACCGCGACGAGCGCGACGCTGTCCGCCGGCGCGATCGCCGCGGCGCCGCCGAGGGCCGAGCCGGCGCCGGCCTGCGAACCGCCTCCGCAGCCTGCCGCTGTGAGCGCGACGACGGCACCGAGGGCCGCCACCAGGGTCATCCGCGAGCGCATTTCCTACTCCTCTGTCGGCTGCCGACCCATGAGCCTCGACACCAGATCGGGGAGGCTCTCTCCTGAGAGTACCGCGCAGACACCCTCTGTGATCGGCAATTCGACGCCGAGCCGGCGGGCGAGCGCGAGCAGCGTCGGCGCCGTGACGACCCCCTCGACGGTCTGGCCGACCTCGGCCACCGCCTGGTCGGGCGTGAGACCGTGCGCGATCAGCTCGCCGGCGTGCCGGTTGCGGCCGTGCCGGCTCCAGCAGGTGACGATCAGGTCGCCCATGCCGGCGAGGCCCGAGAACGTCTCCGGGCGCGCGCCGGCCGCCTCCCCGAGCCGGCTCATCTCCGCGAGGCCGCGGCTGATCACGGCCGCCTTCGCGTTGTCGCCGAGCCCGATCCCGTCGACGCCGCCCGCGGCGAGCGCGATCACGTTCTTCGCCGCGGCGCAGAGCTCGACGCCGATCACGTCGGGATTGACGTAGGCGCGGAAGAGCGGCGAGGTGATCGCGTGCTGGAGCTGGCCGGCGAAGAAGCCGTCCTCGCTCGCGATCACCGCGGCGGTCGGCAGCCCTTCGGCGATCTCCTCGGCCATGTTCGGGCCCGAGAGGACGGCGACCGGGCGGCCGCGGACGAGCGTCGAGAGCCGCTCGCCGGTCGCCGGGTCGAGGCCCTTCGCGAGGCTGAGCACGGGCGCGTCGCCGGGCAGCGCCTCCGCGACGGCGCGGAACGCGCGGCTCGGCACCGCGAGCACGACGGCGTCGACGTCGGCGGGCGCCTCCGCGAGGGGCACCGCGCGCACCCGGCTCAGGTCGACGCTCTGGAGCGCTCGCGGATTCCAGCCCTGCGCCTCGATCGCCGCCGCCTGCTCGGCCGTGTGGCAGGCGAGCACGACGTCGTGACTCCGCTCCAGGAGCACGCGCGCGAACGCCGTGCCCCACGAGCCCGCCCCGACCACGAGGAAACGCACGCCCTGAGCCTACGGGTTACGTGCGCCGGACGAAGTCGATCGAGACCGGGACGCCGTCGAGGCCGAACCGGTCGCGCAGCTCGTTCTCGACCCAGTAGCCGTAGTCGCGCGTGACGAGGCCCGGGTTGTTGACGAAGATCCGGATCCGCGGCGGCCGGGTCGTGATCTGGGTGCCGTAGAGCAGGTTCAGGCGGCGGCCGCTCCGCCCCGGCGGCTGGCGCGCCTCGCGGAGCTCGCCGAGCGCCCGGTTCAGCTCGCCCGTGGAGATCCGCGCCGTGTGCTTGTCGAAGAGCGCGACGACGGTGTCGAGCAGGCGGTCGAGCCCGCGGCCGGTGTGCGCCGAGACGGCGAGAAACGGCGGCCGCTGGCGGAGGCGGCGGCGCAGGTGGCCGCGCACGTCCTCGATCCGGACCGTGCTCTCGTCCCACTTCGAGAGGACGACGAGCGTCGAGCAGCCCGCCTTGCGGGCCACGTCCGCGACCGCGAGGTCCTGGTCGACGACGCCCTCGGAGGCGTCGATCAGGACGACGGCCACGTCCGCCCGCTCGGCCGCCTCGAGCGCGCGCAGCTCCGAGTAGTACTCGATCCCCTGCCGGTGGCGGCGCTTGCGGCGCAGGCCCGCGGTGTCGACGAGGACGAAGGTGCGGTCGCCGCGCTCGAGGATCGTGTCGATCGAGTCGCGCGTCGTGCCGGGGACGTCGCTGACGATCACGCGCTCGCGGCCGAGCAGCGCGTTCAGGAGGCTCGACTTGCCGACGTTCGGCCGGCCGAGGATCGCGACGCGGATCGCCTGCTCGGTCACCTCGGCGCGGCCGCCGGCGCTCTGGGCCTCGAGAGCCGAGACGACGTCGTCGAGCAGGTCGCCCGTGCCGGTGCCGTGCAGGGCGGAGATGGCGATCGGGTCGCCGAGGCCGAGCCGGTGCAGCTCGAGCGCGAGCGACTCCTGGCGCGGGTCGTCGATCTTGTTCGCGAGCAGGAGGACGGGCTTGTGCGCCTCGCGCAGGATCTGGGCGACCTCCTCGTCGCCGGGGCCGAGGCCGGCGCGGGCGTCGACGACGAAGAGGACGAGGTCGGCCTCGGCGACCGCCTCGCGCGCCTGGTCGGCGATCGAGCGGGTGATCGGGGTCGGGTCGGCGATGTCGACGCCGCCGGTGTCGATGAGCAGGAAGCGCTTGCCCACCCACTCGCAGACGAGCTCCTTGCGGTCGCGGGTCACGCCCGACGTCTCGTGGACGACGGCGCTGCGCGTCCCGGTGAGCCGGTTCACGAGCGTCGACTTGCCGACGTTCGGGAAGCCGACGATCGCCACCGTCCCGAGCAGGGGCGGCAGAGCGGAGCGGGCGTCTCGGTGCGTGTCGGCGTCGGCCATGACCGGAACAGCGTACGGCCAGGCACAGCGAGGCCGTTGGTGCCAGGCACCTTCCTGACGAAAGCGTCACGAGTCGCCTATCCATGCGGGCGTTCGTCACGAGAGCGTGACAACCCCGGGCGCACGGTGCCAGGCACCGGAGTGACGCGAGCGTCAGGGAAGGGTGACGGCGGCCGCGTCCGGGCGGCCCGGCGGGACGGCGTTGCGCGGGCGGCCGGCCTCGTGCAGGTCGCGCAGCCACGCCCACAGGCGGTGCAGCTCCCGCTCGATCTCGGCCGAGGCCTCGCGGTAGCCCTTCGCGCCGCGCGGCAGGCCCTCGAACCGGAACGGCTCGCCCCACGCGATCGAGACCGGAGCGAAGTTGCCGGGCTTCCAGTACTGGGAGCCGTGGATCGCGGCGCAGACGACCGGCACGTCCTCCTGGAGCGCGACCATCGCCGCGCCCGGCTGCACGTGCCCCGGCACGCCGCTGCGCTGGCGCGTCCCCTCCGCGAAGATCCCGAGCGCCTCGCCGCCCGCGACGACCTCGCGCATCCGGCGCACCGCCTCCCGGTCGGACTCGCCGCGGCGCACCGAGAACGAGCCGAAGAGCCGGATGTACGCCCCGGCGAGCGGCACCGCGTGCGCCTCCGCCTTCGCGAGGAAGTAGAGCGTCCGCGGCGACGACCAGCCGAACGCCGGGATGTCGAGCCAGTGGAAGTGGTTGAACGCGATCACGACGCCGCCCGAGCGCGGCACCCGGTCGCGCCCGTAGCTCCGCAGCCGTGTCGCGAGCGCCGTCGGGCCGCCCATCGCCGGGCGGCCGATCGCCCACGCGACGTCGACGCGGTTCATCAGGCGGCGCGACGCTCGCGCACGAGCGCCTCGATCCGGGCCACGACGTCCTCGACGCGCAGGTCGGTCGTGTCGATCTCGCGCGCGTCGTCGGCCGGCTGCATCCGCTCGGCGTCCTTCTCGTCGCGCGCCCGCAGGTCGGTCGCGAGCGCGTCCGCGCCGATCCCGGGCCGGTCGGCCAGCCGCCGCCGCGCCCGCTCGTCGCGGTCGGCGACGAGGTAGACCTTCACCTCGGCGCTCGGCGCCACGACCGTGCCGATGTCGCGCCCCTCGATCACGACGTCGCCGTCGCGTCCGAGCTCGCGCTGCCGCTCGCGCATCACCTCGCGCACCGCCGGATGCCGCGCGACGACCGGCACCATCCGGTCGATCCGCGGCTCGCGGATCGAGGACGTGACGTCGGTGCCGCCGATCCAGACGCGCCCCTCCTCGTCGAAGACGACCGGCTCGCCCTCCGCGAGGCCGGCGAGCGCCTCCTCGTCGCTCAGGTCGAGCCCCTCCTGCATCGCGAGCCACGTGACCGCGCGGTACATCGCACCCGTGTCGAGGTAGCGGAAGCCGAGCCGCTCCGCGAGCGCGCGGGCGACCGTGCTCTTGCCTGCCCCCGCGGGGCCGTCGATGGCGACGATCATCGTCTGGTCAGCGAGTCGAGAAGCTCGTAGAAGCCGGGGAAGCTTATAGCGACCGTGTCGGCGCCCTCCACCTCTACCCCCTCGCGCGAGGCGAGGCCGGCGACGGCGCCGAGCATGGCGATGCGGTGGTCGCCGCGCGCCTCGACCCGGCCGCCGCGCAGCCGCGTCGGCACGCCCTTGACCGTCCAGCCGTCCGGCCGCGAGTGGATCCGGGCGCCGCAGGCCTGCAGCCCGTCGGTGACCGCCTCGATCCGGTCGGACTCCTTCACGCGCAGCTCGCCCGCCCCCTCGACGACGGTCTCGCCGCGCGCGTGCGATGCGAGCAGCGCGACGAGCGGCAGCTCGTCGACGAGCGTCGGCACCTCGGCGCCGGTCACGCGCGTGGCGACGAGCTCGCCCGGCTGGACGTGGACGTCGCCGACCTGCTCGCCGGCCGAGCGGCGCCGGTTGAAGACGGAGATGCGGGCGCCCATCCGCTCGAGCACGTCGAGCAGGCCGGTGCGGCGCGGGTTGAGCCCGAGGTCGTGGACGGTCAGGTCGCTGCCGGGGACGAGCGCGGCCGCGACGAGAAACGGCGCCGCCGACGAGAAGTCGCCCGGCACCGCCACCTCGCCGAGCCGCAGCGCCGCGGCCGGCTCGACGGTGACCGAGGTCGGCCGCCGCCGGACACGAACGCCCGCCGCCTCGAGCATCAGCTCCGTGTGGTCGCGCGTCGGCGCCGGCTCGACGACGGTCGTCGGCGAGCCGGCGTTCAGCCCGGCGAGCAGAACGGCGGACTTGACCTGCGCGCTCGCGACCGGCAGCGCGTAGTCGATCCCGCGCAGCGCCGCGGAGCCCTCGATCCGGATCGGCGCGTGCCCGTCGGTCGTCTCGATCCGGGCCCCCATGAGCCGCAGCGGCTCGGCGATCCGCTCCATCGGCCGCGCCGAGAGCGACGCGTCGCCGGTCAGCTCGAAGGAGCCGTCCTGTCCCGCGAGGATCCCGGTGAGCAGGCGCATCAGCGTGCCCGCGTTCGCGCAGTCCACCGTGCCCGGCGCGAGGCCGCGCAGACCGACGCCCCAGACGACGAGCTCGTCGTCGCGCGAGATCCTCGACCGTGGCGCCGAGCGCGCGCATCCCGTCCACGGTCGCCTGCGTGTCGCCGGAGCGTCCGAAGCCGCGCACGACGGTCTCCCCCTCGCCGAGCGCGCCGAGCAGCACCGCGCGGTGCGAGATCGACTTGTCCCCGGGCACGGCCACGTGCCCGACGATCGCGACGGCCGGCTCCGTCCTCACCCGATGGTGCGGCCCATGAGGGACGCGAGCGCGCGGATCTCGGCGGCGAACTCTTCGAACTCGGAGGTCGGGATCTGCTGCGCGGCGTCGCAGAGCGCCTCTTCGGGCCGCGGGTGCGTCTCGACCATGATCCCGTCGGCGCCGGCCGCGACGGCGGCGCGCGCGAGCGGCAGGACGAGGTCGCGCCGTCCCGCCGGATGCGACGGATCGACGATCACGGGCAGATGCGTCTCCTGCTTGAGCACGGGGATCGCGCCGATGTCGAGCGTGAACCGGGTCGACGTCTCGAACGTCTTGATCCCGCGCTCGCAGAGGATCACCTCGGAGTTCCCCTCCTTGACGATGTACTCCGCCGCCATCAGCAGGTCCTCGACGGTGGACGAGAGGCCGCGCTTCAGCAGCACGGGCTTCGTCGCGCGCCCGACCTCGGAGAGGAGCGAGAAGTTCGACATGTTGCGGGCGCCGATCTGGATCACGTCGGCGGCGTCGACGACGGCCTCGACGTGGCGCGGGTCCATCAGCTCGGTGACGAGCGGCAGCCCGGTCTCCTCGCGCGCCTCCTTGAGGATCTCGAGCGCCTCCTCGCCGAGCCCCTGGAACGCGTACGGCGAGGTGCGCGGCTTGAACGCGCCGCCGCGGAGCATCGTCACGCCGGCCGCGTTGACGGCGCGGGCCGTCTCGAGCGTCTGCTCGCGCGTCTCGACGGTGCACGGGCCGGCGATGAAGCCGAAGTAGCCGTCGCCGATGCGGCGGCCGCGCGCCTCGATCACGGTCGGGTCGGGCGAGAGCTCGCGCGAGACGAGCTTGTACGGCTTCAGGATCGGCAGCACCTGCTCGACGCCGGCGTAGCCCTCGAGCGGCAGCGCCGCGAGCAGCTCGCGCTCGCCGATCGCGCCGATCACGGTCGCCTCGCGGCCGGGCGTCACGAGCGCCGCGCAGCCGGCCTCGTCCAGGCGGGTGACGACCTCGTCGACCTGCTCGGGCGTCGCGTGCGCGCTCATGATGATCAGCAGCTCGGGTGCGCCGGTCATGGCCATGCGCCCAGTGTAGATGCGCGTTCGCGCCGTCCCGGGTATTCTCCGGTTTGTGACGATCTCGACCGCGAACCGGTGGTGGTGGCGCTGCGAGCGGTGCGGGAGCGTGCGCGGGTAGCCGCGCGTCACACCCCGTCACCGCGTCGAGACCTCCCGAGGGAGGTCTTTTTCGTATCCGGCCCGAATTCAGGAGCACCATGAGCAACGAGCAACCCCGCGTCTTCTCCGGCATCCAGCCCACCGGCCAGAAGACGCTCGGCAACTACAGCGGCGGCTTCCGCCAGTACGTCTCCACGCAGGAGCGCGGCGACGCGTTCTTCTGCATCGTCGACCTGCACTCGATCACGGTCGACTACGACCCGCAGGAGCTGCGCGACTCGACGCTCGACCTCGCGGCGATGCTGTTCGCGGTCGGCCTCGACGCGGAGCGCTCGACGGTCTTCTGCCAGAGCCACGTGACCGCGCACGCCGAGGCGGCCTGGCTGCTGGCGGCGGTGACGAGCTACGGCCAGCTCGGCCGGATGACGCAGTTCAAGGACAAGTCCGACCGGCAGGAGTTCGTCTCGGCCGGCCTCTTCACGTACCCGATCCTGATGGCCGGCGACATCCTCCTCTACCAGACCGACCTCGTCCCGATCGGCGAGGACCAGCGCCAGCATCTCGAGCTCGCCCGCGACGTCGCGGAGCGCTTCAACCACCGCTTCGGCGAGACGTTCCGCGTCCCCGAGGGCGTCTACCCGGAGCTCGGCGGCCGGATCATGGACCTGCAGGAGCCGTCCAACAAGATGTCGACGACGGCCGGGACGCCGCAGGGCACCGTGCTGATGGTCGACCCGCCCGACACGATCCGGAAGAAGTTCAAGAGCGCGGTCACCGACTCGGGTCGGGAGATCCGGCACGACGCCGCAGGCCAAGTCGGGGATCTCGAACCTGATCGAGATCATGGCGGTCGCTTCGGGCGACTCGATCCCGGAGATCGAGCGGCGCTTCGACGGCTCCGGCTACGGCGCCTTCAAGGAGGCGGTCGGCGAGGCCGTGGTCGAGCTGCTGACGCCGATCCGGGAGAGCTACGAGGCGCTGCGCGCCGACGAGCGGGAGCTCCAGCGGCTGCTCGCGGTCGGCGCCGAGAAGGCGCGCCGCACCGCCGAGCCGACGCTCGAGGCGATGTACGACCGGATGGGCTTCGCCCGCTCCGAGGCGGGCCGCTACTTCGGCGCCGCCCGCCCGCGCGGTCTGTAAGAGTCCGGCCGAACAGGTCACCAACTCGTCGCCCCGGCGTCACCAGGGCGACGCCCATGCCGCCTGCGACGGCGGCGAGGCTCCTCTGCGGCACGAGTCGAACGGAGGAGGAGAAATGAGAGGACATCGCAGCAGGAGGGCAGCCGTCGCCCTCGCAGTGCTGGCGCTCGCCGCCGGCGTCGCCGCCTCGCTCGCACTGGGCGAGGGGAAGCCGGCGAAGGACGCCCCGGCGCACGGCAGGATCGGCGTCGGCGAGGTCAAGCACGTGTTCGTGATCATGCTCGAGAACCACTCGCAGGCCGGCGTGATCGGCGACCCGAACGCGCCGTTCATCACCTCGCTCGCCCACGACTACGCGAGCGCGTCGAGCTACTACGGCGTCACGCACCCGAGTGAGCCGAACTACGTCGCGGCGATCTCGGGCTCGAACTGGTGGATCAACAACGACGACCCGACCAACCGGTTCGCCCACGTGAATCTCGTCGACCAGCTCGAGGCCTTCCACCACACGTGGGGCGCCTACATGGAGGCGATGCCGGCGAACGACCCGCTCACCGACTACTGGCCGAGCTCGGGCAACGCGCTCTACGCCTCGAAGCACAATCCGTTCGTCCTGTTCGACGACATCCGCAACGACCCGGGTCGGCTCGCGAACGTGAAGCCGTACACCGCGCTGGCGACGGACCTCCGGCGCGAGCGGACGACGCCCGACTTCGTCTGGATCTCGCCCGACCAGTGCAACGACATGCACGGCGGCGTCTACACGGCCGTCGCGGGCCATCCCGAGACGCCGTGCCCGTACGGCTCCGCGAACGACGACCCGAGCGACGCGTCGCTCAAGCAGAAGGCCGATGCCTTCGTGCACGGCACGGTGCAGATGATCATGGCGAGCCCCGCCTGGAAGGACGGCCGGTCGGCGATCTTCGTCGTCAGCGACGAGAGCGACTACACGAGCAACGCGGTGAACGGCGGCTGGGACTCGCCGGCCGGCTGCTGCGACTCGCCGATCGTCCCGGCCGGCGACCCGGCGATCAACGCGGCCTGGCCGGGCGGCGTCTACGGCGGCGGGCTCGTGCCGGCGGTCGTCGTCGTCAACCACGGCGGCAAGCCCGCAGGCTACGTCAGCTCGACGCCGTACAACCACTACTCGCTGCTCGCGACGGTCGAGCAGGTGTGGGGGCTGCCGCTCGGCTCGGCTACGCGTCGGACACGGCGCAGATCACGCCGATGACGGAGTTCCTGACGCGGTAGCGCGCAGCCGTTCCACCTCGACGGGCTCGAGCTCGCGCCACGCGCCGGGCTCGAGCCCGTCGAGCGTCAGGCCCGCGTAGCGGCTGCGGTGCAGGCGCACCACGCGGTGACCGACCGCCTCGAGCATCCGCTTCACCTGGCGGTTGCGGCCCTCGTGCAGGACGAGCTCGACGCGGCCGGGCCCGAGGCGGCTGGCGCGCGCGGGCGCGGTGCGGCCGTCGTCGAGCTCGATCCCGTAGCGGAGCGCCTGGAGCGCGTCCTCGCCGGGGTCGCCCACGACGTCGGCCTCGTAGACCTTCTCGACGCCGTAGCGCGGATGGGCGAGCCGGTTCGCGAGCTCGCCGTCGTTCGTGAGCAGGAGCGCGCCGGTCGTGTCCGCGTCGAGGCGGCCGACCGGGACGACGCGCGGCTCGCGCGGCACGAGCTCGACGACCGTCGGCCGCCGCTGCGGGTCGCGCGCCGTCGTGACCGTCGCGGCCGGCTTGTGCAGGAGCACGTACGAGAGCCGCTGCGCCGCGATCGTCGCGCCCGTCCACCTCGACGCGGTCGGCCGCGGCGACGACGGTGTTCAGCTGCCCGGGCGCCCCGTTGACGCGGACGCGCCCGGCCTTGATCAGCTCGTCGGCGCCGCGGCGCGAGGCGACTCCGGCACGGGCGAGGTAGGCGTTGAGTCGCATTGGTCGTCGGAGACTAGTTCGGCGCACGACTTGCAGAGGGAGCGGTGCGCCTTCTCGCGATGCGCGTCGGCGTCGGAGCGCGCGGGCATGTTGTCGAGGTAGTCGACGATCCGTCTCGGTGCCGACGACGACGGAGCCGTCCTCGAACAGGAGCACGGGGACGGTGCGGACGCCGGAGCGGAGCTCGAGCTCGTCGCGGAGCGCAGGGTCTTCGGGCACCTGGCGCGCGACGAAGTCGATCCCGAGCTCGGTCAGGCGCTGGCGCACCCGCTGGGAGCCGCGGCACCACTCGGTCTGGTACAGCTCGAGCATCAGTCGATCGCCTCGACGACCCGCTCGAGGCGTGCGCGCACGTCGGCGGCGACGGGCTCGAGGTCGGCGCGCCCGACGACGCCGAGCATCACGCCGGCGTCGATCGCGGCGACGTGGGTCGTCCCGTCCTCGACGTAGACGACGACGTTGCAGGGCAGGAGCACGCCGATCTCCGCGTCGAGCTCGAGCGCGCGGTGCGCGAGCGGCGGGTTGCAGGCGCCGAGGATCACGTACGGCTCGCGCTCCGTGCCGAGCTTCTCGCGCAGGGTGGCCTGGACGTCGATCTCGCAGAGGACGCCGAAGCCCTCGCCCGCGAGAGCGGTACGTGCGGCGGCCACGGCCTCCACGAACTCGAGTGCCGTGGTACGGGAGATGGCGTAGGTGCTGTGGGTCGTCGGCATGAGGGCGTCCTCCGGTCGCGGGGTCGCTCTCATTCGACCTCCGGAGGGCCGGCCGCACATCGGTCGTGCCACCGATTCCGGCTGCGCGATTTCCGCAGGCTCCCGCGCCGCGGCCCCGCCCGCCCGCCCTGCCTTCCGGCCGCAGTGGCCGTGTCCCTACCGGACATGTCCCGTCGCCGACGCAGTCGATCCCCCTACGGGGGCGGCGGCGCCCCTGCCGGAAGCGTCGCGGACCGGCCGTGACGGCGGTGTGGAGCCTTCGTGACGGAAGCGCTACGCGGAGCGCTTCTCGGCGACCGTGTGCAGCCGGTCGCGGATCGCGTCCGTGTCGGCGCCGACGTCGTCGAGGCGCGGCAGCTGCGAGAGGCTCTCGAGCCCGAACACCCGCTCGAAGAGCGGCGTCGTCCGGTAGCGGATCGCGCCGCCGCCGGCGGCGTCGTCGCGGCCCGCCTCGACGACGAGGCCGCGCTCGACGAGGTTCGCGACCGCGGAGTCGGCGGCGACGCCCCGGATCCGGGCGATGTCGGGCCGCGAGCAGGGGCCGAGGTAGGCGACGATCGCGAGCGTCTCGAGCGCCGCCTGGGAGAGGTTCCGCTGGGCGGGCCGCTCGAACAGGCGCGCGCACGCCTCGGAGGCCTCGCGCGCGGCGCGGAGCGCCCAGCCGCCGGCGACGTGCTCGAGCACGATGCCGCTGCGGCCCTCGCGGTACCGCTCGCCGAGGAGGCCGAGCGCCGCCTCGACGCGCTCCGGGTCGTCGTTCGCGGCGTCCGCCAGCTCGGACGCCGGCAGCGGCGCGGAGGCGACGACGAGCAGGGCTTCGACCGTCCGGGCGAGCTGGTCGAGCGGGTTCGTGGAGATCAGGCGGAGCGGACGGTCCACGCCACGGTCCTTTCGTCTCGGTTGCGGTTCTCCTCCCCCGAGGCGCCGAAGGCGCCTCGGTCTTCCTGCCGGGCATCGCCGCGCGCCACACGGATCGGCGCGAACGGGGCGGCCTGGTCGATCGTGATCTCGCCGGTGCGGCGGAGGTCGAGCAGCGCGAGGAACGCGACCGCCTGCTCGACGCGGGAGAGCCCGCGCACCTCGGCGTCGAAGTCGAAGCGGGTGCGCCGCCGGAGCACGGCGCGGAAGCGCTCGAGGAACTGCGCCACGGGCGGGAAGCGGAGCGCCATGTGCGTGAGCGAGACCTGGGGCGGCTCGACCGCGAGCGCGCGCAGCGCCGCCGCGAGCCGCTCCGGCTCCTGCGGCGCGAGCCGCAGCTCCACCTTCGGCGCGAGCGGCGCGGGGCCGAGCCGGAAGTAGCGGTCGCCCTCGGCGGCGAGCCGTTCGCGCAGCCAGCCGGCGGCCTCCTTCATGCGGCGGTACTCGGCGAGGCGCCGGGCGAGCTCCTCGGCGGCGGCCTCCGGCTCGAGCTCCGCCAGCTCGGCGGCCTCCTCGGGGAAGAGCCCGCGCGCCTTCAGCTCGAGCAGCGCGGCGATGAGGACGAGGAACTCGCCGCAGGCCTCGAGGTCGAGCTCGTCGCGTTCCGCGAGCCGCTCGAGGAACGCGATCACGATCGCGGCGATGTCGAGCTCCCGCAGGTCGAGCTCGTCCTTGAGGACGAGCGTCAGCAACAGGTCGAATGGCCCCTCGAACGCGTCGAGGTCGAGGTCGAGCTCCCGCACGATCATTGGTGCCCCGTCTGGTGCTGGGAGTCGTTCTGCGGGTCGGGAGCACCAAGTGAGAGGCCGCACCCGATCGCCGACGAGGCCGGACGCCTCGACAAGATCGGGGGTGGGCTCTCACGCCGCGTGATCGCGGGCCGCGGGGCGGCTCTCATCGCCTGATGGGGCACCCCATGACGGTAGCGGCGCTACCGGACGCGACCCTTCGGCACGGCCATCCGCGGGCCTGTCGGGATCGGCCCGCTGCTCCGGCGGCCGCTCCGACGGCGGCGTCCGGAGGAACTGCCACCAGACGAAGAAGCCGACCGAGCAGAGCCAGACGCCGAGCGAGACCCAGAAGTTGATCCGCATGCCGCCGAGGTAGTTGGACGGGTCGATGCGGAGCACCTCCTCGTAGGTGCGGAACGTCGTGTACCAGGCGACGTAGAGCGCGAAGAGCGCGGGCCGGCGGATGCGGAAGCGCCGGTCGAGCCAGAGCAGGACGAGCACGCCGAGCACGTCCCACGTGAACTCGTAGAGGAACGTCGGCGTGTAGTAGCCGTAGGGGGCGCGCTGGTACTGCGGCAGGATCCCGCCCTGGTGCGCGGCGTCGATCTTCAGCGCCCACGGGAGCGAGGTCGGCTTGCCGTAGAGCTCCTGGTTCCAGTAGTTGCCCCAGCGGCCGATCGCCTGCGCGAGCAGGAGCCCGGGCGCGACCGCGTCCATCATCAGGCGGATGCTGTTGCCGGAGCGGCGCACGACCCAGGCGCCCGCGCCGACGCCGAACGGGATCGCGCCCCAGATGCCGAGGCCGCCCTGCCAGACGGCGAAGACGCCCCACCAGTGGTCGTGGATCGCCTGGTCCTGGTTCCAGCTCGTGATGTCGTGGTAGAGGCGGGCGCCGACGATGCCGGAGATGACGCCCCAGATCGCGATCCGGTAGATGAGATCCCAGTCGCCGCCCCAGCGCACCCAGCGGAGGCCGGTCAGCCCGATCGCGCCCGCGATCCCGAGCAGCAGCATCACGCCGTACATGTGGATCGTCAGCGGGCCGAGCGTGAACGTGCCCGTCGACGGCGAGGGGATGGACGCGAGGACGGCGGTCACCTGAGCGCATTCTGCCGACCCGGGCGCGCCGAGCCTGCCGCCGTTAGCGGAGGATCTCGAGCGCGAGCTCGGGCGGGCAGCCGTTCTCGAGCATGCCGATCGCCCGGTGCAGGTCGACGTCGAGCCGCGCGGAGAGCTCGCGCGCGGCCTCGGACGGAGTAGCCGGCGCGCTCGAGGGCCTGGGCGCGCCAGCGCTCGACCCGCTCCACCTCCGACTCGACGACCTCGTCCACCACAGGCATCTCGATCTCTCCCGTGTCGCTGTTACAACTCTCTTCGGAAGAACGCCCGGATCCGATTAGCGCCGCTTCTCGCGATCCGTTCACTCACCGTAGCGCGTCGGCTCCCCTTCGTGCGCGCCGAGCGGGTCGACTAGCCGACGGAGGCGGCTTCGCGCTTGCGCCGCGACGTGGCGCTCTGCCGCTTCTGTGCCGACAGCTCGACCTTGCGCAGGCGAATGCTCTTCGGCGTCACCTCGACGCACTCGTCGTCTCGGATCATCTCGAGCGCCTGCTCGAGCGACAGCGGCCGCGGCGGGATCAGCCGGACGGTCTCGTCCGAGCTCGCCGCGCGCATGTTCGTCAGCTTCTTCTCCTTGCACGCGTTCACGTCGAGGTCGTCGGCGCGCGCGTTCTCGCCGACGATCATCCCCTCGTAGAGCTCGAGCCCCGGCGCGATGAAGAGCGAGCCGCGCTCCTGCAGGTTGACGATCGCGAACGCCGTCGCAGGCCCGCGCCGGTCGGCGACGAGGCTGCCGGTCGGCCGGGTGCGCAGCTCGCCGTGCCACGGCTCCCAGCCCTCGAAGACGTGGTGGAGGATCCCGGTGCCGCGCGTCTCGGTCAGGAACTCGGTCCGGAAGCCGATCAGGCCGCGCGCCGGCACGAGGTACTCCATGCGCGCCCAGCCGGTGCCGTGGTTGACCATCTGCTGCATCTTCCCCTTGCGGAGCGCGAGCAGCTGGGTGACGACGCCGATGTACTCCTCGGGCGCGTCGATCGCGACGCGCTCCATCGGCTCGTGCCGCTTGCCGTCGATCTGGCGGGTCAGCACCTCGGGCTTGCCGACGGTGAGCTCGAAGCCCTCGCGGCGCATCAGCTCGACGAGCACCGCGAGCTGGAGCTCGCCGCGGCCCTGCACCTCCCAGGCGTCGGGGCGGTCGGTCGCGTTGACGCGCAGCGAGACGTTGCCGACGAGCTCCTGGTCGAGCCGCGCCTTGACCATCGAGGCGGTGAGGCGGTCGCCCTCGGTGCCGGCGAGCGGCGAGGTGTTGATCCCGATCGTGATCGAGAGGGACGGCTCGTCCACGGTCGTCACCGGCAACGGGCGCGGGTCGGCGGGGTCGGCGATCGTCTCGCCGATCGTCACCTCCGGCAGGCCGGCGATCGCGACGATCTCCCCCGGCCCCGCCTCGTCGGCGGAGACGCGCGTGAGGGCGTCGGTGACGTACAGCTCGGTGATGCGCGCGTTCGAGATCGTCCCGTCGGCGCGGCACCAGGCGACCTGCGCGCCCTTGCGGAGCGTGCCGTGGCGGATGCGGCAGAGCGCGAGGCGGCCGACGTACGCGTCGGCGTCGAGGTTCGTGACGAGCGCCTGCAGCGGATGCTCGGGGTCGTACGAGGGCGGCGGCACGGTGGCGAGGATCGTCTGGACGAGCGGGCCGAGGTCGTCGGCGAGCTCGTCGGCGTCGAGCCCGGCCCGGCCGGCGCGCGCGTTGCAGTAGACGATCGGGAACTCGATCTGGGACTCGTCCGCGTCGAGGTCGAGGAAGAGGCTGTACACCTCGTCGACGACCTCGGCGATGCGGGCGTCGGGCCGGTCGACCTTGTTGACGACGAGCACGACGGGAAGCCGCGCCTCGAGCGCCTTGCGCAGGACGAACCGCGTCTGCGGCAGCGGCCCCTCGCTCGCGTCGACGAGCAGGAGCACGCCGTCGACCATCGTCAGCCCGCGCTCGACCTCGCCGCCGAAGTCGGCGTGACCGGGCGTGTCGACGATGTTGAGCTTCGTCCCGTCCGCGAGCCGCACGGCGGTGTTCTTGGCGAGGATCGTGATGCCCTTCTCGCGCTCGAGGTCCATCGAGTCCATCACGCGCTCGGCGACGTCCTGGTTCGCCCGGAACGAGCCGGCCTGCCAGAGCAGCGCATCGACGAGCGTCGTCTTGCCGTGGTCGACGTGGGCGACGATCGCGATGTTGCGGAGGTCTTCGCGGAGAGCCATACGACGGCCCACGGTAGCTGCGGGGCCTCGCGCGCCCGCCGCGGCTCAGGCGACGGCGCTCTCGCCGAGGAGGTGCTTCACCTCGGCGAAGAAGTCCGGCTCGGGGCGCACGCGGAAGCTCTCGCCGAGCTCGAGCAGCTTCGGGCCGACCGACGTGATCAGGTCGACGTAGACGGGCGCCTCGCCGGGGAACTCGCGGACGAGCGCGGCGAGCTCGCGCACGACGCCGGCCTTCGCGCTGCGCGCGTCCACCTTGAGCCGCACCTCGCGCCGCTCCGGCGTCGCCTCGAACGGCGTCACCTCCATCGCGATCAGCTTCGTCTCCCCCGCCTGCTTGTGGTCGACGCGGCCCTTCACGACGAGCACGCGGTCGAGGACGATCAGCTCGCGCGCGGTCGCGTAGACGGAGTTGAACGCGACCACCTCGACCGAGCCGGTCACGTCCTCGAGCCCGACGAACACCATCGGGTCGCCCTTCTTCGTCGTCATCTGCTTGATCGCGGCGACGATCCCGCCCACGACGACGACCTCGCCGTCGCGCCGCTTCTCGAGCTCCGAGAGCGCACAGTCGGTCTTGCGCCGCAGCGCGTCGCGGATCGCCGTCAGCGGATGCTCGGAGACGTAGAGGCCGAGGCTCTCCTTCTCCATCTTCAGGAGATCGGACTTCTCGTACTCGCCCGCGGGACCGTCGGATGGTGGCGCGGCTTCTCGGCCTCGCCGGAGCCGTCGTCGAGGTCGAAGATCGACGACTGCCCGAGCAGCTTGTCGGCCTGCTGGCGCTGCCCCCACGAGAGCGCCTGCTCGAGCGACTCGAGCATCCCCTTGCGCGACGCCCCGGTCGAGTCGAGCGCGCCGCACTTGACGAGCGACTCGAGCGCGCGCTTGTTCGCGACCGTCGGGTCGACCCGCTCGGTGAAGTCCCAGATCGACGTGAACGCGCCGCCCTCCTCGCGCGCCGCGACGATCGCGCGGCACGCGCCCTCGCCGACGTTCTTGACCGCGTTCAGCCCGAACCGGATCTTCCCCTCGACGACCGCGAAGTCGATCTGCGAGGTGTTCACGTCGGGCGGCAGCACCTCGATCCCCAGCTCGTCGCACGCGTTGACGTAGAACGGCACCTTGTCCTTCGTGTTCATGACCGACGAGATCAGCGCGGCCATGTACTCCTTCGCGTGGTTCGCGCGCAGCCAGGCGGTCTGGTAGGCGATCAGCGCGTAGCAGGCGGCATGCGACTTGTTGAAGGAGTAGTCCTGCGCCTGCTCCATGTCGGCCCAGAGCTGGTTCGCGACCGACGCCGAGACGCCGTTCGCCGCGCAACCCTCGAGGAACTTCCCCTTCAGGGAGGCCATCAAGGAGTGGATCTTCTTGCCGATTGCCTTGCGGAGGTCGTCGGCTTCTGCGGGGGAGAAGCCGGCGATCTTCTTTGCGATCTCCATGTACTGCTCCTGGTAGATGCAGATGCCGTACGTGGAGGCGGTGAGCGGCTTCAGCCGCTCGTCGGGGTAGGAGACGGGCTCCTGGCCGTTCTTGCGGCGCGCGTACACGGGGATGTACGCCATCGGCCCCGGCCGGTAGAGCGCGACGAGGGCGATCAGGTCCTCGAACAGGGTCGGCCGCACCGAGCGGAGCGCCTCGCGCATCCCCGACGACTCGAACTGGAAGACGCCGTTCGACTCGCCGCGGGCGAGCATCTTGTACGTCTTCTCGTCGTCGAGCGGGATCGCGCCGATGTCGAGGTTGCCGACGAGCTGGCACGCCTTGTCGATCACGTCGAGGTTGCGCAGGCCGAGGAAGTCCATCTTCAGCAGGCCGAGCGCCTCGATGTTCGTGCCCGAGAACTGGGTCACGACCTCCTGGTCGGTGCCCTTCTGCTGGAGCGGCAGCAGCTCGATCAGCGGCTCGGCGCCGATCACGACCGCGGCGGCGTGGATGCCGTCCTGGCGCGTCAGCCCCTCGAGCGGCCGGGCGAGGTCGACGATCTCGCGGGCGACCGGGTCGGAGTCGTAGGCCTGCCGCAGCTCGGCGCCCGGCTTCAGGCACTCCTCGAGCGTCTGCCCCGGCCCTTCCGGGATCGCCTTCGCGACCTTGTCGACGACGCCGTACGGCACCTCGAGCACGCGGCCGGCGTCGCGGACGGCGGCGCGGGCGGCCATCGTCCCGAACGTGATCACCTGGGCGACGCGGTCGCGGCCGTACTTCTCGGTCACGTAGTTGATGACGCGCTCGCGCCCGTCCACGGCGAAGTCGATGTCGATGTCGGGCATCGACTTGCGGCCCGGGTTGAGGAACCGCTCGAACAGGAGGTCGTAGCGGATCGGGTCGAGGTCGGTGATCTCGAGCGAGTAGGAGACGAGCGAGCCGGCGGCCGAGCCGCGGCCGGGGCCGACGCCGATCCCGTTGCGGCGGGCGAAGCCGACGAAGTCGGAGACGATCAGGAAGTAGTCGGCGAAGCCCATCTCGCGGATCGTCTTCAGCTCGAACTGGAGCCGCTCGCGCAGCTCGGGGGTCACCTGCGGGTAGCGGCGCGCGAGCCCCTTCTCGCAGAGCTCGACGAGGTAGTCGAACGCGTCGCGCCCGTCGGGGGTCGGGAAGTGCGGCAGCAGGATCCGGTCGAGCTCGATCTGGACGTTGCAGCGCTCGGCCACCTCGAGCGTGCGCCGCAGCGCCTCGTCCTGGCCGGGGAAGTCGGCGAGCATCTCCTGCGGCGTCTTGAAGTAGAAGTGGTCGGTCTCGAATTTCCAGTGGTTCGGGTTCTTGAGCGAGTCGCCGGACTGGATGCAGAGGAGCGCCTCGTGGGCGCGCGCGTCCTCGTGGCGGAGGTAGTGGACGTCGCCGGTCGCGACGAGCGGCAGGCCGCGCTTGGCGGCGAGCTGCTGCAGGAGCGGGTTGATCCGCTGCTGGACGTCGAGGTGCGCGTTCTGCATCTCGACGTACACCTGCTCGCGCCCGAAGATCTGCTCGAGCCGGTCGAGCTCGCCCTCGGCGTCCTCGACGCGGCCCTCCTCGAGCGCCCGCGAGACGCGGCCGGAGAGGCAGCCCGAGAGCGCGACGAGACCCTTGCCGTGCCGTTCGAGCAGCTCCCAGTCGACGCGCGGCTTGTAGTAGTAGCCCTCGAGGTAGCCGAGCGAGCTGAGCTTGATCAGGTTCGCGTAGCCCTCGTTCGTCTCGGCGAGGAGCGTCAGGTGCGCGTAGCCCTTCTGCTGGGCGCGGCGGTCGTCGGCGACGTAGACCTCGCAGCCGATCACCGGCTTCACGCCTTCCTTGCCGGCCGCCTTGAAGAGGTCGATCGCGCCGGCGAGCGAGCCGTGGTCGGTGAGCGCGACCGCCGGCATCTCCAGCTCGGCGGCCCGCTTGGCGAGCTCGGGGATGCGGCACGCCCCGTCGAGGATCGAGTACTCGGAGTGGACGTGCAGGTGGACGAACGGTGCCTCAGCCACGGATGTCGATGCTACTCGCCCTCTCGGAGGGTGTCCTCTCGCGGCATCCGGCACGTGCGGACGGCGCCCCCGAGGGAGCGCCGTCCGCGTCCGGCGGGTCCGGTGCCGGAGCTCTCAGGCGGTCGCGATCGAGCCGCGCTGGACGGCGGTGATCGCGTTCGAGCCGGTCGGCTGGTAGAAGCCGAGCTTCGCCTTGCCGGTGGCGGTCGCGTACGTGCCGGTGCCGCTCGTCACCGTGGCGGTCCCGGTGAAGACGTGACCGACGTTCGCGCCGGTGGCGCCGATCTCGCAGAGGGTGCCCTGCACCGACTCGGTCAGCGAGTTCGTCCCGTCGGAGAGGAGCACCGTGCCGGTCGTCGGCGCGCAGTAGCCGCCGTCGCCGTTCGCGGTCGCGCTCGTCCACACGGCGGTGAGCGAGGCCGACCAGGTGCCGTGGGCGATCGGCTTGCCCTCGATCGTCCCGCTCGCGGTGAGGACGCAGCCGGCGGTCGCCGTGTTGCAGCTCGCGGCGCCGAACGAGCTGATCGCGCCGGTCGCGAACTCGAGCTCGGCGCGAGCGCGTGCCGGGCGGCGTCGAGCCGTGGCCGAGCTTGACGCCGATCGACGTGCACTTGCCGAAGGCGTTCGCCTTGTTTCCGTTCGTGCCGTACTTGTTCTTGAATCGCGTCGTCGCCGAGCTGCTCGCGCTCGGCGCGGCAGCCGGGCTGGACCGAGAAGCGGGCGGCGTTCACTGCGTGCATCGCGTGCTTCCCGTTGCCGCCCTTGTCGCCTCGGTGCCCGTCGTGGGCGAGGGCGAGCGCGGGGAACGCGAGCAGCGCGGCGAGCGCGGTCGCAAGGGTCAGTCGTCTCATGTGCGATCTCTCCTCCTGGGCGTTTGCTGCCGTCGGAAGCTGAGAGTCCCCTGCGCCGCGTTTCTTGTCCGGCCCGGCGTAAAGCCTCTGTAATTCCGCGGAGCCGAGCCCGAGCGATGTCAGGGTGCGGCGACCGACCAGCGCGGGCGCCGCCCGCCGATGTCCGTCCTCTCAAACCGCACGAGCCGCCGGCTCGTGCGCTCTGCGAGCAGAAAAGCGAAGCGGTGCGACGCAGCGAGAGCTCAGCCCGCGGGCTGCGTCACGACCTGCTGGATCATGCCGCCGTCGATCACGTAGCTCGAGCCGGTGACGTAGGCGGCCTCGGCGGAGCAGAGCCAGGCGACGAGGCGCGGCGACCTCCTCGGGGCGGCCGGGCCGGCCGAGCGGCACCTCGGGGTCGAGCTTCTCGGCGTCGGCCTCGTTGCGGGGCGTGGCGATCACGCCGGGCGCGACGGAGTTGACGCGGATCCCGTTGCCGGCGAGCTCGAGCGCGAGCCCGCGGGTGAGCATCCCGAGCGCGGCCTTCGCGGCCGCGTAGACGGCGAAGTTCGGCCGCGGGATGTGCTCGTGGACGGAGGTGATGTTCACGATCGAGCCGCCGCCGTCGAGCATCCGCCGGGCGGCCGCCTGGGCGAGCAGGAAGCTGCCGCGGACGTCGAGGTCGAAGGTGCGGTCGAAGTCGTCGACGGTGAGCTCGAGGAACGGCTTCGCCGTCGAGAGGCCCGCGTTGTTGACGAGCACGTCGAGCCGGCCGTGGGCGGCGACCACCTCCGCGACGAGCCGCTCGGCCACGGCGGGATCGGAGAGGTCGCCCGTGACGCGGTGGACCCGGTCGCCGTAGCGGCCGTGCAGCTCGTCGAGCGGCCCCTCGTCGCGCTTCGCGGCGTCGACGGTCGCGTAGCCGAGCGCGTACCCGTCGGCGAGGAGCCGTTCGGCGATCGCGAGCCCGATGCCCGTGTTCGCGCCGGTGACGAGTGCGACCCGGTCGGCCATCGTCCCGTTGTAGCGGACCACGATCAGTCCGGTTGTTGTGCTCGCGGGTAGACGTCGGCGATCTCCCGGTGCAGCTCCCACTCCGCGTACCGCCGCCACCGGGGTGCGCGCGGGTGGAGCGGGTTGTCGGCGAGCTCGGCGCGCGCGTGTCCGATCTCGCGGCGCAGCTCGCCGAGCAGCTCGGACGCCTCGGCGCGGTTCGCCGGCCACTCGTAGCCCTCCTTGACGCAGAACGCGGCCGCGAGCGCGTAGATCTGGCGGGCGGTCGGCGGCCGGCCGGGCCGCATCAGTTCCACTCGGGCGGCGCCAGGGCGAGCCGCTCGCGCGCGACCGCCTCGACGTGCAGCTCGGTGCGCGTCCGCACGGCGAGGTCGGCGGCGAGGCGGAGCACGATCGCGCGGGCGACGACGCTGAAGCCGCCGCGATCCTCGAGGTCGGCGAGCGCCCGGTCGGCGCCGCGGACGCCCTCGTCGCGGGCGCGCCGGACGGCGGCGAGCGCCGGCTCGGCGAGCCCTTCCACCCAGATGTGGGGCGTCATCCGGCGGGCCGCGCTCTTCGCCTCCCGCTCGTCGCCGGCGTCGAGCGGGAACGAGACGAAGCTGAGACACGCGTAGCAGATGGGCGTGCGCCCGACGTCGAGGTCGAGCCCGGCCGCGAAGGAAGCGAGCTCACCGAGCCGGAGGCGCATCCCTCGACGGTACGGCGCGCGGGGCACGGCGCTAGACGCTCTTTCGGACCTGGCCGGCGAAGATATGCCTGGTTTTGACATCTTGATATGCCTCTCTCAGCGCAAACAAGATGTACGCTGTGTTCGTGAAGAAGCGTACGTCGCTCAACCTCGATCTCGACCTCGTCGCGGGCGCGCGGGCCGCGCTCGGCACGCGCGGGACGACGGAGACGGTGCACCGCGCGCTCGAGGAGGTCGTGCGGCGAGAGAAGCTCAAGGCCCTTGCCGCCGAGACGTTCGAGGATCTGACGCCGGAGGCGCTCGCCAAGCTCCGCCGTACGCGGACATGGGACTAGAGCTCGCCGACACGAGCGCCTGGACGAGCCGGCAGCGCAACCCGGCCGTGTCCGGCGACTTCGAGACCCGCTTGCTTCAGGGCGAGATCGCGACGTGCCCGATGGTCACGCTCGAGTTGCTGTGGGAGGCGCAGGATGCAACTCGCTTCCGGCACCGTCGCGAGCGTCTCGAAGCGCTCGTCCAGCTTCCGATCGATGAGCGCGCGTGGCGACGGGCGACCGACGTCTTCGAGCGGCTCGCCCAGGACGGGGCGCTCCACCACCGCCGCGTGAAGATCCCCGATCTGCTGATCGCCGCCGCGGCGGAGCTCGCCGAGGTGCCCGTGTGCCATTACGACCGCGACTTCGAGCTGATCGCGGAAGTGACGGGGCAGCCGGTGCGCGCGATCGCACCGCTCGGGTCGCTCTAACGAGTCGAGGAATCCCGACCCGCCGGCGGCTGCTCGACGACGAGGACGGGCCGATGCTCGACCTGCTCAAGGCGTTCCACGAGCGCGCGATCGAGCTGCCCTCGCGGCGCACCTGGCGGCCCGACCGGGAGCGGCTCGCGGCACGGTTCGACCGGTTCCGCGCGGCCGACTGAGCTCAGGCCGGGTCGGGGCCGTCCACGTTCACGACGAGCGGGCCCTCGCCGACGAAGGAGAGGATCAGCTCCTGCGGCTCGTCGGACGGGTTCACGTCCCGGTGGACGAGCCCGACAGGGATGTGGAAGAAGCCGCCCGGCTCGACGTCCGTCGCCTCCGCCCCGCCCGGGCCGAACTCGAAGCGGGCGCGTCCGCTGAGGACGAAGCCGAGCACCTCCCGGTCGCCGTGGTGGTGCCAGCCGGTGACCGACCCGCCTTCGACGCGGGCGCGGATCTGCTGCGCCCGCTCGGTCGCGAACGAGACCTCGCGGGCGATGCCCGGCGTCATGTCGCCCGCCGCCAGCGCGTCCGGGGCGACCGCCGAGATCCGCTGCGTCGTCGTCGAGCTCACGACGGCAGCCTAACCGACCCGGTAGGCCATCAGGATCACGTCGACGTCCTCGCCGGAGCGCCGGTAGTGACCCTTGCGGAAGCCCTCGCGCTCGAAGCCGAACGCCTCGTAGAGGGCGATCGCGGCCTCGTTCCACGGGAACACGTGCAGCTCGAGCTTGCGGACGCCCGCGCCGCGCGGCCCACTCGACCGCGGCCCCGAGCAGCGCCTTCCCGACGCCCTGGCGGCGCGCGCTCTTCGCCACCATCAGACCGAGGTCGGCGACGTGCGCGCTCGCCGGATGCGTGTCGCGCGCGACGCTCAGCCGGCCCACGACGGCGCCGTCGTCGCGCTCGGCCACGAACACGGCGGCGTGCGGGTAGCGGCGGAGCGCCTTCAGGTAGCGGCGCTCCTCGCCGACGCTCCGCCACTCGCCGTCGGCGCTGATCAGCCACGCCTCCGGCTCGGCGCTCACCGACTCCGCGAGGCGCGTCAGCTGCTCCGCGTCGTCCGGGCTCGCCGGCCGCACCGTGACGCTCATGCGCTTGCTCATTCGACCACCAGGCCGGCGCCGCCGCGGCGCGGGTCGCCCGCCGCGGCGAGTGTCCCGTCGGCGCGCACCTCGACGGCGCTCACGCCGCCGAAGTAGAGGTTCCGCCGCCGGAAGCGGACGACCTCGCGACCCGCCGCCTCGAACCGGTCGGCGACCGCCGGATCCTCGCAGTGGACGACGCCCCCCTCCACGTGGATGCGCAGCGCCTCGACCGCCTCCTCGACACCCATCCCCTCACCGACGACGTTCGCCACGACCTGCAGGATCGCGCCTCGCAGCCGCGCGCTGCCGGCGGAACCGACGACGAGCCGCGGCACGCCGTCGCGGAGCACGAGCGACGGCGCCATCATCGAGGTCAGCCGCGCGCCCGGACGCGCATGCTCGGTCAGGTCGGCCTCGCCGAGCATGTTGTTCAGGTGGATCCCCGTGCCGGGCACGACGACGCCGCTGCCCGAGCCGAGCGACGCCGACAGGCTCGCCGCGCCGCCGGCCGCGTCGACGACCGAGATGTGCGTCGTCCCCGAGAGCACGCTCTTCGCCGCGCCGCCGCGGGAGAGCCTGCGCACGAACGCCGGCCCGCGCACCGCCTCCTGCGCCTCCATCGCCGCGGCGACCGCCTCCGCGGTCGGCGCCGCCTCGCCGAGCTCCTCCAGGCCGAGCCCGACGAGAAGGCCGCCGCTCGACGGCGGCGGGTTCGACCGGAACTCGTGGCCGCGGTAGCGCACCGCGAGCGGGCGCCGCCGCACGACCCGGTACGTCTCGAGATCCGCCGAGCGCGAGGCAGCCGCCGCCCGCGCGCACGTGCGCGACGAGCCGCTCCGCCAGCTCGCCGCGGTAGAGCGTCCCCGCCCCCTCGGCGGCGACCCGCTCGAGCGTGTCCGCGAGCTCGGGCACCGCAAAGCGCTCGCCGGCCGCGAGCGCGCGACCCGGCCCGTACATCGCATCCCCCTCCGGCGAGTGGCGCAGCAGCCCGTCGAGGATCCGGTGGAGATAGCCCTGCGCCGGCGTCAGCTCCACGCCCTCGCGCGCGAGCCGGGCCGCCGGCGCGACGAGCTCCGCCCACGGCACCCGCCCCCAGCGGCGGTGCACCTCGGCGAGCCCGAGCGCCGTCCCCGGCACACCGACCGCGGCGGCCCCCGTGCGGAAGACCTGACGGGTGTCGCCGTCGAAATCGACCGCGAGCTCGAGCAGCTCGGCGAGACCCGTCCGCGCCCGCGGCACGGCGACGAAGAAGTCGTAGAGCCGGCTGCGTCCGTCGCGTGCGTCGTGGACGAGCATGAAGCCGCCTCCGCCCGGGCCGGTCAACGGGCTCTCGCACACCCAGGAGACGCAGGCCGCCGCGACGCACGCGTCCACAGCGGTGCCGCCCGCCTCCAGCACGCGCGCGCCCGCCGCCGCGGTCAGGGGATGCCCGGCGGCGATCGCGCCTCGCATACGCGGAGCGTACTGCGGGCGCTCGCTGCCGATAACGACAGGGAAACCGATCTGCGTCCACGACGTCTAGGACAGGGAAGGCATTCATGAGAGCGGCACTGGTCGAGATACGGAAGCGAATGGGCCGGCGCGGGATCGCCGCCGCCACCGTGACGCTGCTCGTCTTCGCCGCCGTCGCCGCGACACCGCAGCTCCTCGGCGGGCGCGTCGGGGAGGCGATCGAGTCGCTCGGGGCCGCCGATCCGCGCTGGCTCTGGCTCGCCGGCGTCGGGTTCGTCCTCTCCGTCCTGGCGGCCGCCGGCTCGTGGCGCTCGCGCGATCGGGCTCTGCGGCGGACGGATCGGCTTCGTCGACTCCGCCGCCCGGTTCGGCGCCGGCTCGCTCGTCAACACCTTCGTGCCGGCGCGGGCCGGCGACGCGGTCCGGCTCGGGCTCTTCTCGCGTGCGCTCGACCATGACCAGCGGCTCTGGCGCGCCGGCGGCGCATTCGCGGCACTCGGTGCGGCGCGCGCGGTCGTGATGGCCGGGCTCGTGGTCACCGGGGCCGTCCTCGGGGAGCTGCCGCTCTGGCCGGTGGTCGTCCTGCTCGGTCTCGTCGCCGCCGCGGCGGCGCTCGCGGTGACGGTCCGCCGCCGCGAGGCCGGACGCGGTGTTGCTCACCTGCTCGACGCGTTCCGGACCCTCGGGCGCGAGCCACTCGCGGCCGTCCGCCTCGTCGGCTGGATCGGACTCTCGGTCGCCGCGCGCGTCGTCGCGGCCACGGCGGTCGGCGCCTCGCTCGGGATCGGGCGGCCGCTCGCCGCCGCAATGGTGATCGTCCCCGTCCTCGACGTCGCCGGCGCCTTCCCGATCACGCCCGGCAACCTCGGCATCACGAGCGGTGCCGTGGCGGTCGCCTTCGAGGCGCACGGGATCTCGTTCACGCACGGCCTCGCCGCCGGCATCGCGTTCACCGCCGTCGAGACCGCGGTCGGGATCGGCTACGGGCTCGGCAGCATCCTCTGGCTCGCCCCGTACCCGAGCCCGGGTATCCGGCGGGTCGCACTCCTCGCCGCCGGCGCGAGCGCCTCGCTCGGGATCGCAGGCGCCCTCAGCGCCACCGTCCTGCTGCCGCTCGTCTAGAGGCTTGATGTGAATCGGCCCGCGGCGCCGGGCATTCGCGTCGAGCGCGTAAAGGATGCCTTGACACTCCACCCTGTAAAGGCTATCTTTACAGGGTGGCTGAGGCTCGCTCACCCGTTCAGCTCGACCGCGAGGTGATGGCGATGCTGCTGACGAGCAATGTGCAGTTGGTCGCCGATGTGCTGAGCGAGGACGAGCACGACCCGGGGCAGGTGATGCGCGCGATCGCCGCCACCCGGAGCCTGGACACGATCGTCGAGGACACCCTGCATGCGCTCGTCGAGCAGGCGCGAGCCGGCGGCCATACCTGGGCCGAGATCGGCGCCGTCCTCCGGGTCAGCCGTCAGGCCGCGTTCCAGCGCTTCGGCGGCGGCACCCGGCCGACGACGGAGAAGGAGGAAGGCGCGGGCCCCGTGCCGGTGGAGGGGGCGGTCGACCACGCCGTGCCGGTGCTGGAAGCGTTCTTCGACGGCCGCTTCGACGAGGTGCGCTCGCACTTCGCGGCGAGGATGCTCGCTGCCGTCTCGGCCGACCTGCTCGCGGACGTGCGCGAGAAGGTGCGCGAGCGTGCCGGCGAGGTGCAGGCTGTCGGCACACCCGTCGTCTCCGTCCAGGACGGCTTCACCGTCGTCGACATCCCGGTCGCCCTCGAGCACGCAGACGGGATCGGGCGCGTCGTGCTCGACGCCGACCGGGAGGTGGCCGGGTTCTTCGTCCGCCCTCACGAGCAGATCGGATGAACGAGCGGCCACCCCAGCTTTCGCGTCGCCGGCTGCTGGTCGTGCTGCTGCTGCCGCTCGCTGCCTACCTGTTGATCCGGGTCTTCGTGCACTCGCCCGCGAAGGCGCTCGCGTTCAGCGAGGTCGTTCCGAGCGGCTGGCTTCTCCTCGTCGGGGTCACGCAGCGGCGGCTCGACCGGGGGGCTCTCGTCTCTGCACTAACGGTCGCGGTCGCCCTCGCCGCCTACGCCTTCACCGGCGGCAACCCGCTCGCGATCGAGCTCCGTCGCGGCGCCGTGACCGGCAGCCTCGGCCTCGCCGTACTCGTCTCGGTCGCCGTCCGCCGCCCCCTGCTTCTCCTCGTTGCCGAACATGCCGCCAAGATGAGCCCCGAGCAGCAACCGGTGATCGAGGCCAGGCTGGCAGAGCCCCAACGGCGGCGCGCGCTCCGCGTCCTCACGGCCATCATCGGCCTCACCTTCGCACTCGACGGCGCAACCCAGACGGGGCTCGCTCTCACGGTGCCGACCGGCAGCTTCGCCGCCGATTCGACCGCCGTCCGCATCGTCGTTCTCGGCACCGGCGTGGTGGCCACCGTCTGGTACTTCCGCTACCAGAAACAGCAACGCGAGGACGCCTACCGGAAGTAGAGGACACGCCCCGGCGCGCAGGGTCGTGCTTCCGCTCGTCGTCCGGCTCTCGGCGTCGGCACGGCCCCGGTGGCAGCAGCACCGCGCGCGCAGGAGTAACTTCAGCTCGTGCGCGCGCGTCATCCGCTGCTCCGCGAGGCCGTCCTCTCCGCGTTCGCGGCCGCGCTCGTGGCGGCGGTCCTCGCGTGGCTCGGTCCGCCCGGCACCGACCTCGCCGCGCACGCGTACCAGCGGACGCTCTACCTCCAGCACGGCTTCGTCCTCTGGAACAACTTCTGGTACGCCGGCCGCTACAGCTTCGTCACGTACAGCGTCCTCTACTACCCGCTCGCCGCGCTCCTCGGGATCCGCCTGCTCGCGGTGGCGACGATCGCGCTGGCGGCGCTCGCGTTCGCGGTCGTCCTCGGGCGCGAGTGGGGCCCGTCGGCGCGCTGGTCGAGCCGCACGTTCGCCGTCGTCTGGGCCGGGATCGTGCTCTCGGCGGCGTTCCCGTTCGCGCTCGGGACGGCGCTCGCGCTGCTCGCGCTCTGGGCGATGCAGAGCGGGGCGCGCTGGCGGTTCGCGGCGCTCGCGACGCTGACGCTCGCGGCGAGCCCGGTCGCGTTCGTCCTGCTCGTCGTGGTCGTCGTCGGCATCGCGCTCGCGAACCGGGCGACGCTGCCGCGGAACTGGGTGCAGGCGAGCGCGCTCGTCCTCGCCGGGCTCGTCGAGCTCGTCCTCTGGCGGCTCTTCCCCGGCGGCGGGCACTACCCGTTCTCGCTCGCGGAGGCCGCTGCGGCGGTCGTGTTCTGCGTGCTCGGGCTCGTGTTCACGTGGCGGGTGGAGAGCGGGCGCGTGCTGCGCTTCGTGTTCGGCGTCTACCTCGTCGGCGTGCGTCGGCTCGTACCTCGTCCCGTCCGCGCTCGGCGAGAACGTGGTGCGCTTCCGCTACGCGGCGATCCCGCTCGCGGTGCTCGTCTTCTCGCTGCGCCGCTGGCGGCCGCTGCCGTTCGGAGTCGTCGTCCTCGCCCTCGCCGTCGCCTGGAACGTGGCGCCGCTCGCCGCGAGCTACCGGAACGGGCGCGCGGACGTGACCGCGAACAGCGCCGCCTGGCCGGCCGCGATCGCGTACCTGCACGCGCATCTCGACCGCGCCTACCGCGTGGAGGCGGTCGACACGGCCGGGCACTGGCCCGCGGTGTATCTCGCGGACGCGCACATCCCGCTCGCGCGCGGCTGGTTCCGGCAGGACGACTTCCCGCTGAACGAGGTGCTCTACTCGCAGCTCGGACCGCGGGCGTACCTGCGCTGGCTCCACTCGCTCGGGATCGGCTACGTCGTCCTCTCGGACGCGCCGCCGGACTACAGCTCACGGGCCGAGGCGGCGCTCGTCCGCAGCGGCCGCGCCGGGCTGCGACCCGTCTTCCGCACGCGAGACGCTGACGATCTACGCGGTGCCGCAGCGCGCGGCCGATCGTCACCGGGCCCGCGTCGCCGGTGCTCGTGTCGCTCGGCGAGTCGCGGCTCGTCGTCTCCGTCGCCCGCGGCGGCACGTACCGGATCGCGGTGCGCTGGTCGCCGTACTGGCGCGCCTCGGACGGCTGCCTCAGCCGGGGCGCGGACGGGATGCTGCGGCTGCGCACCCGTGCGGCGCGCGTGGTCGGGGTCGTGTTCCGGGTGGACGCGGACCGCGCGCTCGAGACGCTGACCGGGACGCGGCCGGTGTGCGTCCTGCCGCCGGCCGCGGTCTAGTCTAGGCGCGGCGGACGAGCTCGTCGAGCGGCTTGCGGTTCGCGCGCTCCGACCACGCCTCGGCGGTGCGGCCCGCGACGTCGCGCGGACGGGCCGGGTAGCCGAAGGAGAGGATCGCCTTCACGTCGCCGCCGCAGATCGCCGCCGCGGCGTCCGGGTCGCGGACGCCGTTCGGGCAGGAGGCGACCCCGTCGCTCCAGGCGGCGAGCATCATGTTCTGCGCGCAGCGGCCGACGTCGAAGCCGCCGGCGTCGCCGACGATCGCGACGACGAGCGTCGCCGTACGGACGTTGTCGGGCGCGTAGACGGCGTCGGCGAGCTGCTCCTGCGCGGACTCGACGACGACGAACTCCCAGCGCTGCGTGTTGCGCGAGCTGCCGGAGAGGCGCCCCGCGTCGAGGATCCGGCGGACGACGTCGTCGGGGAGCGGCGTGTCCGCGTAGGCGCGCACGTCGCGCTTCGAGGCGATGGCGAGGAAGGCGTCCACGACAGGCATCGTGCCGGACCGGGACGTGTCCGCGCGGGCCATGTCCAGGGACCAGGTCCCGGGACATGGCCCGCGGGGACATGGCTCCTCGGGAGGTGTCGGGCGCTGCGCCCGACCTGTCGCGGGCGCAGCTCGCCGCGCCAGGCGAGTCAGTCGCGTGTGCCGGAAAGCACCGCGGGGCGAAGCGGCGACGACTGCTAGTTGCGGAGGAAGGACGGCACGTCGATGTCGCCGCCGCCCGAGTCGGAGCGGAGCGGCGTCGGCGTGTACGCGCGCGTGCGGCGGCCGCGGCCGCCGATGCCGGTCGCGACGACCGTGACCCAGACCTGGCCGGTCAGCCGCTCGTCGACGGTGGCGCCGAAGATGATGTTCGTCTCGTCGGTCGCGCTGCCGCGCACGACCTCGGCGGCCTCGTTCACCTCGAGCAGCGTCATGTCCTCGCCGCCGGCGACCGAGAGCAGGATCCCGGTCGCGCCGGTGATCTCCTCGTCGATCAGCGGCGAGCGCAGCGCGCGCTCGGCGGCCTCCTTCGCGCGGTTCTCGCCGGTCGACGAGAAGCCGATGCCCATCAGGGCCGTGCCCGAGTCGGCCATGACCGTGCGGACGTCGGCGAAGTCGAGGTTGATCAGGCCCGGCATCGTGATCAGGTCGCAGATGCCCTGGACGCCCTGCCGGAGCACGTCGTCGGCGACCTTGAACGCGTCGAGCATCGAGGTCGTCCGGTCGAGCACCTCGAGCAGCCGGTCGTTCGGGATCACGATCGTCGTGTCGCAGGCGCTGCGGAGCGTCGTGGACGCCCTGCTCGGCCTGGCGCACGGCGCTTCGTGCCCTCGAACTTGAACGGCGTCGTCACGATCCCGACCGTGAGCGCGCCGAGGTCGCGGGCGATCTTCGCCACGACCGGCGCCGCGCCGGTGCCGGTGCCGCCGCCCTCGCCCGCGGCGACGAACACCATGTCCGAGCCGCGCAGCGCGTGCTTGAGCTGGTCGTACGCCTCCTCGGCGGCGCGGCGGCCGACGTCGGGCTCCGCGCCGGAGCCGAGGCCCTGCGTCAGCTCGCGGCCGATGTGGATCTTCACCGGCGCGTCGCTCATGTGCAGCGCCTGGATGTCGGTGTTGACCGCGACGAACTCGACCTGGTTGATGCCCGCGTCGATCATCCGGTTGACGGCGTTGATCCCGGCGCCGCCGACGCCGACGACGCGGATCACCGCGAGGTAGGCGCCGCTGTCGGCGCGCGGCGCGCGGTTCAGGCGCGCGGGCTGCTCCGGGAGCGGCTCGAGATAGCGGGCGGCCGGCGGCGGCCCCGGCGCGGCACGCGGCGGCGCAGGCGCGGGTGCCGGCGGCGGGCGGTGCCGGCGCGGGCGGCGCGGCGCGAACCTCGGGCGGCGGAGCCGGCGCCGGCGCGGGCGGCGGCGGCGGCGCGGAGACGGACGGCCGCTGGGGCTGGCGGGGACGGGCTCGGCGCGGGCCGGCGGAGGCGGCGGCGCGGGCGCCTCGGCGGCGACCGACTCCTCCCAGCTCGGGACGTGCTCGACCGTGCGCTCCTCCGGCTCGGCCGGAGCGGCCGGGGTCACCGCCTCGTCGGCAGGCTGCTCGCCGGTCTCGTCGGCGCGCTGGTCGGCCTGCCGCTGGGCGGCCTCCGTCGCGCGGAAGAGCTCCGCGAGCGGGCCCTCACGCATGCTGGCGCGCCGACGCGCCATCGAGCACCTCCTTCGCGAGGTCGCGGTACATGCTCGCCGCTTCCCCGGACGGGTCGTACCCGAGCACCGACTGTCCCTTCACCGGTGCCTCCGCATACCGCACGGTCTTGCGGATCTTCGTGTTCAGGACGAGGTCGCCGAAGTTCTCCTTCAGGATCTCGACCGCCTCGCGCGAGTGCAGCAGCCGCCGGTCGAACATCGTCGGCAGGATCCCCTGGATCTCGACGACCGGGTTCAGGTTCTCCCGGATCATCGAGAGCGTGTTCTCGAGCTGCACGAGGCCGCGCAGCGAGAGGTACTCGCACTGGACGGGCACGATCACGCCGGTGGCCGCGACGAGGGCGTTGATCGTCAGCAGGCCGAGCGAGGGAGGCGTGTCGATGAGGATGTAGTCGTACTCCTCGCGCACGGGCAGCAGCGCCTTCTCGAGGGCGCGCTCGCGGCCGATCATCGAGGAGAGCGCGAGCTCGGCGCCGGCGAGGTCGATCGAGGAGACGGCGACGTCGATCTCGTTCCGGCGCACGATCTCGCTGACCGGCAGCTTGTGGACGAGCACGTCGAACATCGAGCGGTCGATCTCGTCCGGATTCCAGCCCTGCGACATGGTCAGGTTGCCCTGCGGGTCGAGGTCGACCGCGAGCACGCGCTGCCCCTTCTCGGCGAGCGCAACGCCGAGATTCAACGTCGTCGTCGTCTTGGCGACGCCGCCCTTCTGATTCGCAAAGGCGATGACCCTGGCCAGAGCCGGACCCCTATCCGTCCTCGCCCGCGGGTGCGGGCGCGGTAGCAATCGCGTGAGCGCCATGGTCGCTCACCTTTCGGATCAAGCTAGCAGAGTCCTTCTCGGCTAACGTCGGCCGCGTGGAACGGAAATGGCGCGCGCTCCTCATCGTCTGTGTGGCCATTTTCATGCTCCTTCTGGACATCACGGTGGTCAATGTCGCCCTCCCGGATATTCAGACGGAGTTGCACACCTCCTTCACGGACCTGCAATGGGTCGTGGACGCGTATGCGCTCATGCTCGCGACGAGCGTCCTCAACGCGGGCTCGCTCGGCGACCTCCTCGGCCGCAAACGCGTGTTCA
Source organism: uncultured Actinomycetes bacterium (assembly GCA_963815005.1). Lineage (GTDB taxonomy): Bacteria > Actinomycetota > Thermoleophilia > Gaiellales > Gaiellaceae > Palsa-739. The sequence goes on along the minus strand of CAWFFI010000022.1, from coordinate 155,728 downwards.
CCGGCGGTGTCGCGCTCTTCACGCTCGCGTCGGCGCTCTGCGGCGCGGCGACGAGCCCGCTCTTCCTGATCCTCGCGCGCGGCGTGCAGGGGATCGGCGGCGCGATCATGTTCGCGGTCTCGCTCGCGATCCTCTCGCAGGAGTTCCACGGGCGCGAGCGCGGCACCGCGTTCGGGATCTGGGGCGCGACCGTGGGCGCCGCCGTCGCGATCGGGCCGCTCATCGGCGGCGCGCTGACGACGTGGGTCGGGTGGCGCTGGATCTTCTACGTGAACCTCCCGATCGGCGTCGCCTGCGTGGCGGGCGCGATCCGGGAGCTGCACGAGTCGCGCGACGAGGAGCACGGCGGCTTCGACCTGCCCGGCTTCGTCACGCTCACCGGCGGCCTCTTCGCGCTCGTGCTCGGCATGCTGCGCGGCAACGACTGGGGCTGGTCGAGCGGCCGGATGATCGTCCTCTATGCGGTCGGGGCCGGGCTGCTCGCGCTCTTCGTCGCGGCCGAGCACCTGCAGGAGGCGCCGATGTTCGACCTCGGGCTCTTCCGGGTGCCGACGTTCACGGGGGCGCAGATCGTCGCGTTCGCGATCTCGGCGAGCATCTTCTCGCAGTTCCTCTATCTCGCGCTCTACCTCCAGAACGTGCTCGGCTACTCGCCGATGGGCGCCGGGCTCCGTTTCCTGCCGCTGTCGCTCGTCTCGTTCGTCGCGGCGCCGATCGCGGGACGGCTGTCGGCGCGGATGCCGGTGCGCATCCTGCTCGGCGGCGGGCTCGCCCTCGTCGGCGTCTCGCTCCTGCTCATGCACGGGCTCACCGCGTCCTCGGCCTGGACGGCGCTGCTGGCGGGCTTCCTCGTCGGCGGCGTCGGCATCGGGCTCGTGAACGCACCGCTCGCCTCCACGGCGGTGAGCGTCGTCGAGCCGCGGCGCGCCGGGATGGCGTCGGGGATCAACAGCACGTTCCGCCAGGTCGGGATCGCGACCGGGATCGCGGCGCTCGGGGCGATCTTCCAGAACCGGATCCGCTCCGATCTGGCGGCGGTTGCTCCGGCCGGCCATGCCGGCGAGCTCGCCCGAGCGGTCGCGTCGGGGGCGACGAGGCAGGTGCTCCAGGCGATGCCCGCCGACGTGCGGGCGCAGGCGGCCGCCGCGGCCCGGGAGGCGTTCGTCGCCGGGCTGAACGAGATCCTGCTCGTCGGCGCGATCATCGCTTTCGCGGGCGCGATCCTCGGCTTCGTGCTCGTGCGCGGCCGCGACTTCGTCGCGAGCGGCGGCGCTCAAGCCGCCGGCTAGCCGCGCTCAGGACGGCTCGCCGTCGCCGTACTCGAGCGCCTCGAGACGCGCGATCAGGCCGAGCCCGCGGAAGAAGATCTTGTTCGAGCGCGGGTAGTAGCACATGTCGTTCGGCTCCCTCGTGCCGTAGGCGAGGTATGTGAGCGGGCTCTCGCCGGCGCGGAGGCAGTGCGAGATCCGGGTGCCGGGCGGACGCGAGATCACGTGGCCGCGACGCACCGCGTGCGTCTCCCGCGGCTCGGTGGCCGGTGTGCTTCCGGGCTGCGGCGGCCCCCACAGCTCGAGCGTGCCCTCGCCGTCGAGGATCACGAAGAGCTCCTCCTCGGCGGAATGGCAGTGCGGCGGCGCGCCCTCCTCGTGCGGCGGCAGCGCGACGAGGTTGAGCCCGGTCCGGGTCGCGCCCGCCTCGCGGGCGAGCTGCTTCCAGACGCCGCCGTACTCGCCCTCGACGTCGGCGGCGTTGACGACGTTCGCGGGCCGCTCGCCGGGCTGGCCCTCGGGCGGGCCCTGCTCGGCCTCGATCTCCCAGGGATGGCGCTCATCGACGCGGACGCCGCGGCCCGAGACCCAGGCGATCGCCGACCCGCGGCAGGAGCGCCGACTCGCCGCCGAGAGCCGGGGCCCGAACGCGAGCACGTCGAGCCCGCCCGGGCCGCCGATCAGGGTGTGCGCGGCGCCGCCGGGTGCGTGGACGATCGTGTCGCCGGGCCGGAGCTCGCACGTCTTCCCGTCCTGCCAGAGCAGGCCGGAGCCGCCGAGCACGGTGAAGATCTCCTCCTCGCGGCGGTGCACGTGGACGGGCGTCGAGAGCTTGCCCTCGGCCAGCTCGATCCGGTTGACGCCGACGCCGACCGAACCGGCGGCGGTGCCGAGCGCCGTCCAGCGGCCGCCGATCGGACCGGCGTCGCGGTCGCGCGGCTCGACCTCGTCCCAGTGCGCCAGGCGTCACCCCGGCACTATCGCACGGGCGGCGAGCGCGTCCAGGCAGCGCGCCGCGGCCGCCGCCGCGCGCGGGTCGCGCTCGCGCCGCGCCCACGCCGCCGCCTCGCGGGCGAGCTCGTGCAGCTCCTCGAGCAGCTCGCCGGGCGGCACGCCGGAGCGTTCGAGCGCCTCGATCCGCTCCAGCCGGGCGACGACCGCGCGCGCTTCGTCCATGTCCCCGAGGATAGGCCCGGCCCCGTCACGGAACCGTGCCGGAAGCGTCAGCTCGCGCGGGCGTGCAGCTCGGCGACGCGGGCCGGCCGCGCGCGGAGCGCGAGCAGCGTCTCGTCGAGCTCGCGGACGAGGCGGCGCCGCTCGCCGTGGAGCAGCACCTCGACGAGGAGGCGCCGGACGAGGTCGGCGGTCGGCTCGCGGAAGCGGTCGACGAGGTCGGAGCGCTCCTGCGGCGTGGCTCCGAGGAGCGCGGCGGCGCGCATCGCGGCGGCCCACGCGCCGTCGCCCTCGCCGAGCGCGGAGTCGAGCGCGTGGCGGAGCTGCTCGCCGCCGAACGGCTCGCCCTGGAAGAGCGACAGCTCCCAGCGGTCGAGCGCCTCGCCGAGCTGGGCGTCGTCGTCGGCGAGGGCGAGCACCGGACGGAGCGACGCGGCCACCGTGGCCCGGAACGGGTCGAGCCGGGTCGCCTCGCCGGGCGGCGCGGTCGCGGCGATCGGCAGCACGGGCCGGACGCCGTACGGGCGCCAGTCCAGCCGCTCGAAGAGGACGGGGCCGGCGGCGACGGGAGCCGCCGTCGCGAGGCGGAGCGCCGTGACGGCGTCGGCGAGCTCGCCCGGCGCGTCCGGGGGCTCGTCGGCGCCGCTTCTCGAGCGACCGCTCGAGCTCGAGCACGCACAGCCGGTCGGGCTCGCGGCCGAAGTCGCGCGGCAGCAGGCCCGACGCCTCGGGCCACATCGCGGCGAGCTCGCCGGTGGCGGCGACGCGGACGCGGATCCCGTCGCCGAGCTCGATCTGCGTCACCGACGGAGATGCCGACGAGCGGGGCGACGGCGCCGTAGGCGTGACCGTCGCCGAAGAGCGACTCCTCGAGCTCGCCGTAGGCGCGGTCGAAGGCGTGGTCGTCCCAGTCGAAGCCGCCGCAGCCCTCGGCGGTGCGGACGAGCAGCGGCACGAGGACGCTCCGGTAGAGCGCGCGGGCCTCGTCGGAGCTCGCGCCCTCGTGCGCCCGGGCGAAGATGCGGGCCGCCGGCTCGCGCAGGAGGTCGTCGACGGCGTCGCGGACGTCGTCGCGCTCGAACAGCCGGTCGGTGCGCGCCTCGACGAAGCCGCGCACGAGCGGACGGTACTCGTAGAGCGTCGGCCGGCCGTAGGTGCCGTGCTCCTCGAAGGCGAACGGGAGGTCGGCGCCGCTGTCGAGGTCGCGGTGAAAGGCCGCGAACGCGCCGAGGCAGTAGCGGCGCAGGGTCTCGTAGAGGTTCGGCGAGCGCATCGCAACGGACCGCTTACGACGGCGAGGCGCGACCTCCTACCCGGCGCCCCTGGATCCGGACGGCTCGACGCTTACGAATCGGATTGACCAGGCTTCTCCGTAGGGTCGGCGTCGCTGCGCTGGCAGCCGGGGCACCAGTACGCCGTCCGTGGCGCCTCGCCGAGCGGGTGGGAGCGGATCGTCGCGCCGCAGCGGCGGCACGGACGGCCGGCGCGCCGGTAGACGTGGCGGAGCGGACGCGTCCCCTCGACGCCGGCCCGCATCAGCCCGTGGGCGGCGTCGAGGACGGCCCGGAGCTCGCTGTCGGGCACCGCGGCGAGCGGCCGCCACGGTGAGACACGGGCCTGCCAGAGCGCCTCGGCCCGCCAGAGGTTCCCGATCCCCGCGACGAGCCGCTGGTCGAGCAGCGCCTCGCCGACGGCACGCTCCTGCGGCGTCGCGCGCAGGCGCTCGAGCATCGCCTCGACGTCGGCCGGCTCGGCGAGGATGTCCGGGCCGAGCCGGCTCGTGCCGTCGTCGTGGCCGAGCTCGAGCACCGGACCGTTCCAGAGCACCGCTTCGTGCTCGTCGCCCCGGAGCACGAGCCAGGGCAGCCCGGCGCGCGTCGCGCCGCGCCGCTCGACGCGCCAGCGGCCCGTCATCCGCAGATGGCTGCGGAGAACGAGGCCGCCCTCGAAGCGCAGAAGCAGGTTCTTCCCGGCCGCCTCGACCGACTCGAGCGTACGCCCGTGGAGACGCTCGGCGACCCCCTTCGCGCGCGGCCCGCGGGTGCGGCGTCTCCACCTCGACGCGCTGCCCCACGAGCACCTGGAGCCGTGCCGCCACGCGGTGGAGCGTGTCGCCCTCGGGCATGCCGGGAGCGTAGTCGGGCTCGATGAGAGGCCGGCCGCGAGCGCGACGGACGCCGGCCGACCTACGATTCGGACATGACCGGGCACTTCGTCGGCGTTCGCTGGTGGCTCGGAGCGGCGTTCGCGGTGGTGGCGGCCGTGTCGACGGCGATCGTCGTCTCGCAGTTCTCGTCGCGCTCCGAGGACGCGTTCCGCGGCCGCGCGGAGGTGCTCGCGGCCGGCCGTGCGTCCCTCGCCGCCGACGACGCGGCCACGGCTGCCCGGCATTCGACGCTCGGCACCCGGCTCGTCGTCGATCGCGCACCGGCAGAGCCTCGACCTGCTCGTCTACGCGCGCAACGGGAAGCTCGTCGACTCGGCCGCCGTCGGCAAGACGATCGAGCACGCCCCCGCGGAGGAGAGCCGGGCCCTCCGGGCCGCGCTCGCCGGCTCGAAGCTCGTCACGAGCACACCGAGCGGCGGCATCGTCGTCGTCGGGGTGCCGCTCGCCGCACCGGGTGTCGGCGCGCTCGTGGCGCTCAGCCCGCGACCCGACGTCGCCGCGGCGATCGGGATCGTCAGCGACCAGGCGCTGCGAGCCGGCGTCATCGCCGGGCTGATCGGCGTCATCGTCGGCCTGCTGCTCGCGCAGCTGATCGCGCTGCGCCTGCGCCGCCTCTCGATGGCGGCGGAGGCGCTCGCGCTCGGCGACTTCGAGACGCCGCTCCGCTACCACTTCCGCGACGAGTTCGGTGCGCTCGCGCAGAGCTTCGACCGGATGCGCCGCCAGCTGCGCCGCTCGTTCCGCCGCGTCGAGATCGAGCGCGACCGGCTGCGGCTGCTGCTCGAGCGGCTCCACGAGGGCGTGCTCACCGTCGACGAGGACTTCGTCGTCCACTTCGCGAACGCCGAGGCGCGGCGGCTGCTCGGCGGGCGCCTCGCCGAGGGCGACCAGCTGCCGGAGTCGTGGGACGGCTTCTCGCTGCGCGAGTTCGCCGAGCAGCTCTTCCGCCAGGACGCGACCCCGGTGCAGCGCCACGTCACGCCCGACGAGGAGCGCGCGTACGGGCTCGTCGGCATCCCGGCGCAGCCGGAGGGCGAGACGGCGCTGATCGTGATCGACGACCTGAGCGAGCAGGAGCGGCGGGAGCTCGCCGAGCGCGAGTTCGTCTCGAACGCGGCGCACGAGCTGCGCACGCCGCTGACGACGATCATCGGCGCCGTCGAGGTGCTCCAGGCCGGCGCGAAGGACGATCCGGCGCAGCGCGACCGGTTCCTCGGGCACATCGAGCGCGAGGCGGAGCGGCTCGCGCGGCTCGCCCGGGCGCTGCTGACGCTCGCCCGCGCGCACGCCGGCCAGGAGCGTCCGCGCGCCGAGCCGGTCGAGCTCGAGCCGCTCCTCCGCGAGGTCGCCGACAGCCTCCACCCGCGGGAGGGCGTCTCCGTCGAGCTCGAGTGCCCGCCGGGGCTCGTCGCCGCCGCGAACCGCGACCTGCTCGAGCAGGCGCTCCGCAACCTCGGCGAGAACGCCGCGAAGCACACCGCGCTCGGCCACGTCGTCCTGCGCGCGTTCGCGACGGCCGGCGGCGTCACGCTCGAGGTCGAGGACACGGGCTCCGGGATGACCGCCGACGTGCAGCGGCACGTCTTCGACCGCTTCTACCGGGGCAAGGACCGCGACGCGGAGGGCTTCGGGCTCGGGCTCGCGATCGTGCGCGAGTCGGTGACGACGCTCGGCGGGAGGCTCGAGCTCGAGTCGTCGCCCGGCGACGGGACGCTCGTGCGCATCGTGCTCGAGGGCGCGCGCATGCGCGAGGAGGCGCTCGCGTGACCGAGGCGACGGGCGCGGGCTCCCGGATCCTGCTCGTCGACGACGACCCCGGTGTCCGCGACGTCGTCGCGTTCATGCTCCGCCGCGAGGGCTTCGAGGTCGACGAGCGGGCCGACGGGCCGTCCGCGCTCGAGGCGGGACGCGCCGGTCCGGTACGACATCGTGATCCTCGACGTGATGCTGCCGGAGCTGTCCGGCACCGACGTGTGCCGGTCGCTGCGGGCCGAGAGCGACGTGCCGATCCTGATGCTGACGGCGCGCGACGCGGAGCTCGACCGCGTGCTCGGGCTCGAGCTCGGCGCCGACGACTACGTGACGAAGCCGTTCTCGACGGCGGAGCTGCTCTCGCGCGTGCGCGCGATCCTCCGCCGCCGCGAGCTCGACCGGGCGAACGGCGGCTCCACGGTGCGCCGCCTCGGCGGCCTCAACATCGACCTCGGCCGCCACGAGGTGCTCGTCGACGGCGAGCGCGTCCACCTGACGCTGTCGGAGTTCAAGGTGCTCGCCCTGCTCGCCGAGCAGCCCGAGGCGGTCGTCTCGCGCCGCGAGCTGATGCAGCACCTCTGGGCGAGCGAGCACGTCGGCGACGAGCACGCCTGCGAGGTGCACATCTCGAACCTGCGCCGCAAGATCGAGCGCGACCCGTCCCGGCCGGAGCGGCTCGTGACCGTGCGCGGGCTCGGCTACAAGCTCGTCCCGGTATGAGCTGGCCGGAGGAGTTCGCCGCCCGCTACGACGAGTGGGCGGCCCAGATGACCGAGGACGTCGCGTTCTACGTCGCGATCGCCCACCAGGCGGACGGGCCGCTCGTCGAGCTCGCGGTCGGGAACGGAGCGGGTCGCGATCCCGATCGCGGACGCGACCGGCCGCCCGGTGATCGAGGACCGAGCTCGTCGCCGGCCATGCTCGAGCTGGCCCGCGCGGGCGGCCGCGGAGCCGTTCGGAGACGAGAGCCGCGAGTACGTGTTCGTCGCGCGCCGCCGCTAGGACGCGCTCGAGCGCGACGACCGGGATCACGCGGTCGGTCTTCGCGCTGGTACTCCGCGAACGCCGGGAAGCGCTCGGCGTGCTCGGCGAAGCGGCGATCGCGCTCCTCGCCCTCGAGCGGGACGGCGGTCGCCTCGTAGCGCGCCGCGCCGACCTCGACCGTGACCCGGGAGCTCGCAACGAGGTTGAGGTACCAGTCGGGATGCTCGGGCGCGCCGGCCTTCGACGCGTAGACGAGCAGGCGGTCGCCGTCGCGCGTGTAGACCATCGGCGTCGTGTGCTTACGACCGCTCTTCCGACCGGTCGTCGTCAGCAGGAGCAGGTCGCGCCCCTCCCAGTGGCCGCCGACCCGGCCGTCGTTGGCGCGGAACTCCTCGATCACCGCGGTGTTGTAGTCGCTCATGCCGTGGACGTTACGCGCGCAGCACCGCGCGCCGCGGCCCGGCGAGGAAGCCGGCCTCGACGAGCAGCTGCATCGCCTCCGTCTCGGCGACCGGCTCGCCGTCGAAGCGCTCGACCGCGAGCCGCTTCGCGCCGCCGCGCTCGCACGAAGCGCGACGAGCGCCGCGAGCGCCGGGCCGCAGCCACTCCGGATCCGGCTCGCGCAGCGGCACGAGCGAGCGGCCGCCGCGCTCGACGTAGAGCGCCGGCTCGCCGCCGAGCAGGACGACGTGCGCGCCCGCGACGCGCGCGGCGCGCCCGTCGGCGCGCTTCGGCCACGGCAGCACCGCGCCGTACGGCTGCGCCGGGTCGGCGGCGGCGAGCACGAGCGGCTCCGCCTCCTCCCCGTCGCGCGGCCGCAGCTCGCGCAGCCGCTCGACCGCGCCGCCGAGCGCGAACTGCGCGCCGCCGAGCCCCTCGACGAAGTAGCCGCGGCGGCAGGTGCCGAGCGTCTCGAGCGCACGCAGCTCCGCGTAGACCGCGCCGTAGCCGCCCGGGATCCCCTCGCCGCGGACGCCGTCGCGGGTGACGATCCCCTGCCGCTCGAGCAGCAGCTCGGCGAGCGCGCGCCGGTCGGGCTCGCCGCCGGCGAAGAGCGCCGCGGCGAGCGACCAGCGGCCCTGCGTCGCCGTCGTCCGCGCGGTCGCGGGCGCGCGAGAAGCGGCGTGTCCGCCGGTCGGGCCGAGGCGGCTGGTAGCGGCGCTCGCGCGCGCAACGGCGCCCAGGCGTCGTTCGAGACCTCGCCCGCCCAGACGAGATCCCAGAGCGCGGGCAGCGCGGCCGCGTCGTCGAGGCCGGTCGCCGCCAGCAGGTCGGCCCAGAAGAGCGCCCCGCCGGCAAGCGCCGCGCGGATCGCGTCGTGCTCCGCGCCCTCGGGCGCGGGCGCGGCGCCCGGCCGCGCCGAGCAGCGCCGCGTCCTCGCGGAAGAAGAGCGCCACGCGGTCGAGCCCGGCGCCGACCCAGACGAGCTCGCCGGACGCGCACAGCTGGTCGAGCTGCTCGGGCCGGTAGTCCCGGACACGGCGCGGACAGCACTTCGGCCTCCCACAGCCCGACGGGAAGCGCGAGCGCCTGCAACGGGATCGAGCGCTTCGCGCAGCGAAGCGCGCCGGTCGATCCCGTGCCAGCTCGGCAGGAAGCGGCCGAGCGTCGCCTGCTCGGCCGGCTCGACCTCGCGCCGCAGCGCGGCGAGCGAGGCGCGGCGCAGCCGCCGCAGCACGTCGGGGTCGCACCACTCGCGCTCGGTGCCGCCGGGGCGGAGCTCGCCGCGGACGAGCTTGTCCGCCCGCTCGAGCTCGCTGCAGGAGCGGCTCGACGTCGAGCCCGAACCACGCGTTCGCCTGCGCGGTCGTGAACGGCCCGCGCCCGCGCGCGTAGCGCTGCACGAGCGAGACGAGCGCGTCCGGCACCGCCTCGAGGAACACGTCCGGGAGCCCGGACGGCGGCATCACGCCGAGCGCGTCGCGGTAGCGGCCCGCGTCCTCGGCGGCGGCGAGGCGCTCCTCGCCCGCGAGCCGGATCCGGATCGCCCGCCGCTCCGCCTCGAGGATCGCGGCGTGCGCCTCGTCGAACTCGCCGGCGCGCAGGTCGCCGCGCAGACGCAGCAGGTCGTGCAGCCGGTCGGGGTCGGCGCGGGAACGGCCGCAGCGACGCCTCGACCTCGGCGAGCGCGTCGGCGTCGAGGAGGCTCCGCAGCTCCTCCTGGCCGAGCAGCTCCCGCAGCAGGTCGCGGTCGAGCGAGAGCGCCTGGGCACGCCGCTCCGCCGGCGGCGTGTCGTCCTCGTACATGTACGTCGCGATGTAGTCGAAGAGGAGCGAGGAGGCGAACGGCGACGCCGAGGCGGTCTCGACGTCGACGACGTCGATCTCGCGCGTCCGGATCCCCTGCAGGAGCCGCGTCAGCGCCGGCAGGTCGAAGACGTCCTGCAGGCACTCGCGGTACGTCTCGAGCACGATCGGGAAGCTCGCGTACTTGCGCGCGACCTGGAGCAGCCCCTGCGCCTTCAGCCGCTGCTGCCAGAGCGGCGTCCGCTCGCCGGGGCGGCGCCGCGGGATCAGGAGCGCGCGCGCCGCGTTCTCGCGGAAGCGCGCGCCGAAGAGCGCCGTCTGGCCGAGCTCGCCGAGCACGAGCTCCTCCAGCTCGCCCGGATCGAGCAGCAGCAGGTCGGTCGCCGGCGGCGCGTCCGCGTCGGGGAGATGGAACGCGATCCCGTCGTCCGACCAGATCGACTGCACCTCGACGCCGAGCGACTCGCGCAGCCGCGCGCCGACCGCCATCGCCCACGGCGCGTGCACCCGGCCGCCGAACGGCGTGAGGATGCAGACGCGCCAGTCGCCGATCTCGTCGCGGAACCGCTCGACGACGACCGTCCGGTCCGACGGGACGGCGCCGGTGCGCCGCTCCTGCTCGCGCAGGAACGCGAGCAGGTTCGCGGCTGCGCGCCGTCGACCAAGCGCTCGAGATCGTCGAAGCGCGGATCCTGCTGCGCGAGCAGCTCGCGCGAGAATCGGCCGATCGCCTCGCCCAGCTCGTAGGGCCGGCCGACGCCCTCGCCCTTCCAGAACGGCACCGCGCCCGGCACGCCCGGCGCCGGCGAGACGAGCACGCGGTCGCGCGTGATCTCCTCGATCCGCCACGACGAGGCGCCGAGCATGATCACCTGGCCGGCGCGCGCCTCGTAGACCATCTCCTCGTCGAGCTCGCCGACGCGCGCCGCCCCCGTCCGCCGATGAAGACGCCGAAGAGGCCGCGGTCGGGGATCGTGCCCGCGTTCGTGACCGCGAGCCGGCGCGCGCCCTCGCGGCCGCGGATCGACGCCGCCGGTGCGGTCCCAGACGATCGCGCGGCCGCAGCTCGGCGAACTCGTCCGACGGGTACCGGCCGGCGAGCATGTCGAGCACGTTCTCGAGCTGCGCCCGCGAGAGGTCGGCGAACGGATAGGCGCCGCGCACGAGCCGGTGCAGCTCGGCGACCTCGATCTCCTCGTCGGCGCAGATGGCGACGATCTGCTGCGCGAGCACGTCGAGCGGGTTGCGCGGGATCTGCGTCTCCTCGATCGCGCCCTCGCGCATCCGCTGCGCGACGACCGCACACTCGAGCAGGTCGGCGCGGAACTTCGGGAAGATCCGCCCCTTCGAGACCGCGCCGAGCGAGTGGCCGGCGCGGCCGATCCGCTGCAGCCCGCGCGCGACCGACTTCGGCGACTCGACCTGGATCACGAGGTCGACCGCGCCCATGTCGATGCCGAGCTCGAGCGACGAGGTGGCGACGAGGCACGGGATCCGCCCGGCCTTCAGATCCTCCTCGATCACCGTCCGCTGCTCGCGCGCGAGCGAACCGTGGTGGGCTCGCGCGATCTCGGCCTCGGCCAGCTCGTTCAGGCGGAGCGCGAGCCGCTCGGCGAGGCGGCGGTTGTTGACGAAGACGATCGTCGAGCGGTGCGCCTGGACGAGCTCGAGCAGCGCCGGGTAGATCGACGGCCAGATCGAGCGTGCGCCGACCTCGAGCCCGGGCGTGATGTACGAGTCGCCGGCGCCGACGCTCGTACTGGCGCTGGTCGAGGCGTCGCCGTCGTGCCGAGCTCGCGCATGTCCTCGACCGGGACGACGACCTCGAGGTCGAGCTCCTTCGCGACGCCCGCGTCGACGAGCCGGATCGGGCGGCCGCCCGCAGACGAAGCGGCCGATCTCCTCGAGCGGGCGCTGCGTCGCCGAGAGGCCGATCCGCTGGACCGGCGTGCCGACGAGCGCGGTCGAGCCGCTCGACCGAGAGCGCGAGATGGGCGCCGCGCTTCGTGCCGGCGACCGCGTGCACCTCGTCGAGGATCAGCGTGTCGACCGAGCGCAGCAGGTCGCGTGCGCGCGACGTGAGCAGCAGGAAGAGCGACTCCGGGCGTCGTGATCAGGATGTCGGGCGCGTGCCGGAGCATCGCCGCGCGCTCCTTCTGGAGGTGTCGCCGGTGCGGACGGCGACGGAGAGCTCGGAGCGGAGCCCGGCGAGCGGGCCGCGCAGGTTCCGCTCGACGTCGTAGTTCAGCGCCTTCAGCGGCGAGACGTAGAGGACGCGCAGCCCCGAGCCCGGGGTCGGCGTCAGCCGGTCGATCGCGTAGAGGAACGCGGCGAGCGTCTTCCCGGAGCCGGTCGGCGCCTGGATCAGGAGTTCTCGCCCGAGGCGATCGCCGGCCAGCCGAGCTCCTGCGCGGGCGTCGGGCGCCGCGAACGCGCCCTCGAACCAGGCCCGCGTCGCGGGGCTGAAGACGGCGAGCGGATCCACCGTCTGAGCGTAGCTCCGAACGTGTGTTCCGCGCCAGGCTCCCGGCCGTGACGCTACTCGATCGTGGCACGCGACGCAGCAACGGGGGAGCTCGGAGTCGCAGTGCAGTCGCGCGCGTTCGGGACGGGCGCCGCGTGCGCGTGGGCACGGCCCGGCGTCGGGGCGGTCGCGACGCAGTCGTTCACCGAGCGCTCGTACGGGCCGCGCGGGCTCGAGCTGCTCGCCGGCGGCGCCGATCCGGCAGACGCGCTCGCCGAGCTCCTCGCCGAGGACGAGCGGCGCGAGTACCGGCAGGTCGCGTTCCTCGCCGCCGACGGGCGGACGGCCGCACAGCACGGGCGCCGAGTGCATTACGGCCTGCGGCGACCTCTCGCGCACGGACGTGTCCGCGCAGGGGAACATGCTCGCCTCGCCGGAGGCTGTGGCCGGCGATGGTCGCCGCCTTCGCGGCCTCGACCGGCCCGCTCGGCGCGCGCCTTCTCGGCGCGCTCGACGCCGGCGAGGCGGCCGGCGGGGACTTCCGCGGCCGCCAGGCGGGCGGCCTCGTCGTCGTCTCCGGCGACCCCGACGAGGCGTCCTGGCAGCGCCGGGTGGACGTCCGGGTCGACGACCATCCGGAGCCGCTCGCCGAGCTGCGGCGGCTGTACGCGATGGCCGAGGTCTACCGGCGGCGCAGCGGCTTCGGCGAAACATCCGACGTCGAGGAGGAGATCGCGGTCGCCCGGGCGGCGGGGCTCCGCGACGACGAGGTCGCCCTCACAGGCGCGCTCGTCGAGGCACGGCACGGCGACCTCGACGCCGCCGCGCGCCGGCTCGCGCCGTTCGCGCCCCGGCTGCGCCGACACGCTCGAGCGGCTCGAGCGCCTGGGCCTGCTCCCCACCGGCGTCGCCGCGCGCCTCTGAGTGGCTCCGGCCGGCGACCGAACGCCGCCTGTCCCGTCCGGACATGTCCACGGACCTGGTCCCGGGACATGTCCGGACCGGACGTGCGTACTCGGGACGCCTCCTCGGCGGCAGTCGCCGCGGTAGGATCGCGGCGTGGCGACGGCGCCGACGCACCTCTACTTCACGGACGAGGACGAGGCCTGCCGGCTGCTCGCCGAGGATCCGTTCGCGCTCCTCGTCGGGTTCGCGCTCGACCAGCAGATCACCGTGCAGCAGGCGTTCGCCGGGCCGCTGCGGCTGAAGCAGCGCCTCGGCACGCTCGACCCGGGCGCGGTCGCGGCGACCGACCCGGCCCGGCTCGAGGCCGCTGTTCCGCGAGAAGCCCGCGATCCACCGCTTCCCCGGCGCGATGGCCACCCGCGTCCAGGACCTCGCGCAGGCCGTCGTCGACGACTTCGGCGGCGACGCGGCGAGCGTCTGGCGCGACGCGGCGAGCGCGGCCGAGCTGAAGAAGCGGATCGGCTCGCTCCCCGGCTTCGGCGAGATGAAGGTGAAGGCGCTCGGCTCCGTGCTCGCGCGCCGCTTCGGCGTCACCGCCGCCGAGGCGCTCCTCCCCGACCACCGGATGCTCGGCGACGTCGACTCGCCGCAGGCGCTCCTCGACTACCAGGCCGAGAAGCGCGCGTACAAGGCGTCGCTCCGCGCCGCGAAGGCCGCCGTCCTCCTGATCGAGCTCCGCACCCTGACCGACGGCGGCCAGCCCGCCGAGGACACGGCCCACGCCCTCGCGGCCTTCGTCGCCGCGGCCGAGCGGACGCTCGAGATCGCGATCTACGACATCCACCTGCCGCCGCCGCTCGACGCGATCGTCCACGGCGCGCTCGCCGACGCGGCCGACCGCGGCGTCGCGGTCCGGCTCGCCTACAACGTCGACCACGCCAAGAAGGCGCCGATCCCGCCGCCGCCGCGCACGAGCCCGGAGCTCGTCGAGTCGTTCCCGTTCCCGACCGCGGCCATCCCGGGCGTCCCCGACCTGATGCACCACAAGTACGTCGTCCGCGACGGCGCGTCGGTCTGGACGGGCTCGACGAACTGGACGGCCGACTCGTGGACGCGCGAGGAGAACGTCGTCGTCACCGTCGACTCGGCGGAGCTCGCCGGCCGCTACCTCGCCGACTTCGAGCAGCTCTGGACGACGCGCGACGTCGCGCGCACGGGCAAGGTCGACACGGCGCCGCTCCGGGTCGGCGGCACGCCGGTGCGCGCCTGGTTCTGCCCCGGCCGCGGCGACAAGCTCGCCCACCGGATCGCGAAGGCGATCGGCTCGGCCCGCCGCCGCGTCCGGATCGCCTCGCCGGTGATCAGCTCCGCGCCGGTGCTCGCGACGCTCGCCCAGGTCGCCTCCGACGGCAAGGTCGACCTCGCCGGCGTCGTCGACGCGACCCAGGTGCACGAGGTGCTGCGGCAGTGGGAAGAGAACGGGAACTCCTCGTGGAAGGAGCCGCTGCTGCGGCGGACGCTCGAGCGGGCGCCGTTCTCCGGGAAGCGCTCGACGCCGTACGGGCCGGGCACCGTGCACGACTACATGCACGCGAAGGTGACCGTCGCCGACGACGTCGTCTTCATCGGCAGCTTCAACCTCTCCCACTCCGGCGAGGAGAACGCCGAGAACGTCCTCGAGGTCGCCGACGCGGGCCTCGCCGAGCGGGTGGCCGCGTTCGTGGACGACGTCCGCGGCCGCTATCCGGCCGTCACGACGTAGCCGCTTCCGGGCCGGGCCAGACCCCGAAAGGGTGATCTTCGACCTATACGGAACGCATACGCGACGTACCCTCGATTTCATCGGGCGCGTCTCGATCCTGTGGTCACCGGGCACGACATCCGCCGGAAAGACCAAGACCAGAGGAGTTCTGAGATGCGCAAGGTTCTCAAGGGTCTGCTGAAGAGGAAGATGCTCTTCGCGACCGTCTCGTCCATCACCGTGTTCGCCGGCGTCTACGGCTTCGCGGCCACGCTGAACGTGACGAGCAACAAGCTCAGCGCCGGCAACGTCGCCGTGCAGTCCTGCCAGACGACCGCCCCGAACTCGACCTACGCCGTCGCCTACGACTCGACGCTCGGCGGCTACAAGGTCTCCAGCGTCACCGTGACCGGCCTCGCCACCGCCTGCGGCAGCCTGCCGATCAACGTCACCCTGACGGGCGCGAGCAACGCCAGCCTGAACGAGGTCACCGGCACCATCCCCGCCGGCGGCGGCTCGCTCGTGCTCACCCCCAGCTCCACCGTCGACGCGTCGCTCGTCTCGGGCGTCAGCGTCGCGATCAACGGCTAGGGCGGACTCTCCCCGACCCGGCGGACGAGCGCACGGAGCGGAGCGCCACGCGGCAGGCGCTCCGCTCCAGGCGCTGGAGGAACCAGTGACACGACTCGCCAAGATCCTCGGAATCACCCTCGCGCTCTCGGCGCTCGCGGCCACGCTCGCCGCCGCCGCCAGCCTCGCGCTGACCTCGGGCACCCTCGCGGCCGGACGCGCGTCCGTCTCCTCCTGCGGCGTCTCGTCGCTCTCGGCGACGCGGACGGTCGACAACGGCGGCACCGTGACCCAGGTGAACGTCTCCGGGATCCCGGAGTCCTGCGCCGGCGAGACGCTCTCGCTCACGCTCAAGAGCCAGTCCGGCGGCAGCCTCGGCAGCGCCTCGACGACGATCGGCTCCTGCAGCGGCGGCTGCTCCGCCTCGTTCACGAGCTTCGGCGGGACGGTCTCCGCCCCGAGCCTCTACGGCTACGCCTTCGCGGTGGCGAGCTCCTGATGCGCCGCCTCCGCCTCACCCCGCTCCGGCTCGCGGCCGCCCTGCTCGCCGCTGTCCTTCGCCGGCGTCGGCGTCGCCTACGCGGCGGGCATGTCCATCACGTCGGGACAGGTCGGAGCGGCCAGGCAGTCGCTGACGAAGGGGTCGTGTCAGCTCGGCGCGAGCCGCCGTCTCGGACACCTGGATCGACGAGAGCAACCGCAACCAGACGAACGGCGGCGACACGACGCTCCAGATCCAGGACAACAGGAACAAGGTCGACAACGCGTTCCTGCGCTTCGACCTCGGCTCGTGCAACGTCCCGACGACGGGCGGCGCCGACGCCGCGACGCTCACGATCGTCGTCACGTCCGCCACGAGGACGAACCACACGGTCTCGCTCTATCCCGTCACCTCGAGCTGGAGCCCGTCGACGCTGACCTGGAACGCGGCGCAGTCGCTCACGATCGGCTCCACGCCGACCGACTCGTTCACGACCACCACGGGCGCGCACACGCTGACCGTGACGGCCGACCTCGACGCGGCGCTCAAGGCCGGCACGCTCTGGGGCTGGGAGCTCGTCGACACGGCCGGCAGCAAGAACTCGACGACGGAGATCGCCTCGTCCTCGTACCACTCCTCGAGCTACCGCCCCTCGCTGAGCCTCAGCTATGAGAAGTAGCGGCGGACACCTCGGCGGCACCGTCCGGCGGCTCGGCCTCGTGCTCGCGCTCGGAACCGTGCTCGCCGCCGCGGAGGACTTCCGCGCGCGGCCCCCGCCGAAGAGCAGCCGCGCGCGATGCCGCCGGGGCTGCCGCCGCCGCCGCCGCCGCTCCGGCTCGTCCCCCTCCCGCTCCCGCGACCGCGCCGCGGCCGGCGCCCGCTCCGGAGACGCCGCCGAAGCCGGCCGCGACGAGCCGCAGCCCGCCCGCGAGACGCTCCGGCGCGCGATCGCGCGTCGCGAAGCCCGTCCTCGTCGTGGCCGTCCTGCTCGCGTGGGCGTGGTTCATGCTCCCGCAGGCGCTCGGCGGCCGCGCCGGCTGGGTGCTCGTCGACGGGACGAGCATGCTGCCGCACTACCACACGGGCGACCTCGTCCTCGTCGAGCGCCACTCCTCCTACCACGTCGGCCAGGTGATCGCGTACCGCGTCCCGAAGGGCGACCCGATGGCGGGCGCGCAGGTGATCCACCGGATCGTCGGCGGCGACGCGCAGCACGGCTTCGTCGTGCAGGGCGACAACCGCACGGCGCCGGACATCTGGCATCCGCAGCCGAAGGACATCGTCGGCGCGCAGCTGCTGCGGATCCCCGACGCGCTCCTCGTACTCCGCTATCTCCGCTCCCCGCTCCTGCTCGGGCTGCTCGCGTCCTCGTTCGTGCTCGCGCTCGTCCTCGGCGCGCAAGGACGACGCGTCCGAGTCCGACGACGCGTGAACCTGCGCATCCTCGTCGCCCCGATGCTGCACGAGGCCGCGACGATACGATCGAGCTGCGGCGGTGAGACGACTTCTCCCCCTTGTCCGTTTCACCCGGCACCGTTCGGTGTTCCTCGTGGCGGCCACGCTCGGGGCCGCGGGGACGTTCGCCGCGATGCTCGCGCTCGGCGACGCGGCGGGGATCGGCGCGATCGGGTTCGCGCCGTGGGTGATGCTGATCGCCGGCGAGCTCGGCATCGGCGGCGGAGTCCTCGCCGCGGGCGTCGCGACCGGCCTCTACGCGATCGTCGCGGCGGTCGACACGGGGCCTGCCGGCCCGCTCGCGATCTCCGTGCGTGCCGCCGCGTTCCTCGTGGTCGGCGCCGGCGCCGGTTACGTCGGCAACCGGCTGCGCAACGACGAACGAGTCCTGGCGGAGATCGTGTCGCGCCAGACGGCGCTCCTCGACGCGGCCCTGGACGGGATCTGCCTCACCGACGTCGAGGGGAACCCGTTGCTCTCGAACGCGCCGCTGCGCCGGATCAGCGTCCAGCTCGGCCTGCCGCCGTTCGGGACGGTGCCGGAGCGCCTGCTCGCGGTCGCCGACGAGACGACGGAGCCGGCGCGCTTCCGTGAGCGGATGCTCCGGCTGGCGGCCACGCCCGACGAGGTGAGCGACGACGAGTTCGAGCTGACCGAGACCGGCCATGTCTTCCGCGGCTACACGGCGCCGATCGAGGGGCCCGACGGTCGCTTCGCCGGCCGGATCTGGACGCTCCGCGACGTGACGAGCGACCGCGACCTCGAGCGGCTCCGCGACGCGTTCATCGCCGCGATCTCGCACGAGCTGCGGACGCCGCTGACCTCGATCTCCGGCTTCCTCGAGCTGCTCGGGGACGAGGAGCACGAGCTCGGCGAGACCGGACGCGGCTACCTCACGGTGATCCGCCGCAGCACCGATCGGTTGCAGCGGATCGTCGAGGATCTGCTGCTCGTCGCCCAGATCGAGGCGCGTCGGCTCGAGCTCTCGATCGGGCCGGTCGATCTCGCCGATGTCGCCGTCGCCTCCACCGAGGCGGCGCGCCCGGCGGCCGACGACAAGGGCGTCACGATCCGGCTGAGCACCGTGGACGACGCCCACGTCGTCGCCGACCCGCAGCGGCTCGGCCAGGTGCTCGACAACCTCGTCTCGAACGCGGTCAAGTTCACGCCCCCCGGCGGCACGGTGGACGTCGTCGTCGCCCGCGACGACGGCCAGGCCCGGCTCGTCGTCACCGATACGGGCGTCGGCATCCCCGTCGAAGAGCAGGCCCTGCTCTTCTCCCGTTTCTTCCGCGCCTCGACCGCGACGCGCCGGGCGATCCCCGGCACGGGCCTCGGCCTCTGGATCGCGCGCGCGATCGTCGAGCAGCACGGCGGCACGATTTCGCTCGAGAGCCAGGTCGGCGAGGGAACGCGTGTCACCGTCTCGCTCCCGGTCGCGGTCTAGCGCGCCGGCACGTAGCGGTAGCCGAACCCGCGCATCGTCTCGATCGGCGAAGAGCCGTCGGCTGCGATGCCGAGCTTGCGGCGGAGGTACGAGACGTACAGCTTCACCTGCTCCGGCGAGACGCCGACGGTCGTCCCCCAGGCCTGCTCGAGCACCTGCTCGATGCTCTGCACCTGGCCGGCGTGGCGGGCGAGCGCGGCGAGCACGCGGAACTCGAGCGGCGTCAGCCGGACGGGGCGGCCGCGGAAGACGACGGAGCGTTCGGCGAAGTCGACCTCGAGCGCGCCGTCGTCGTAGCGGTCGACCAGGTCGGGCGCCGGCACGCGCCGGAGCAGCGCCTCGATGCGGGCGAGCAGCTCCTGGCGCCCGAACGGCTTGACGACGTAGTCGTCGGCGCCCGAGCGGAGGCCGCGCACCTTGTCCACCTCGCCGGCGTGGCCGGTGAGGACGATCACCGGCACGTCGCTGATGTCGCGGATCCGTTCGAGCGTCTCGAACCCGTCGAGGTCCGGCATCGAGAGGTCGAGCACGACGAGGTCGGTGGGCTGCTCGTGGAAGGCGCGCAGCGCGGAACGGCCGTCCCGGTGCGGCAGCGGCTCGTAGCCGGCCGACGTGAGCAGCGTTCCGACGAGAAGCAGGATGTCCTCGTCGTCGTCGACGACGAGGATCCGGCGGAGTGTGGCCATCGCACTCCGAGTATGACCCGCGGAGCCGACGGGGACGCGCGATCTCGGGCACCATGACGCGGTGGGCCGCTCCGCCCTCGGGTTCGCCGTCGCGGCCGCCGTCCTCGCGTGCGGCTCGGCCGCCGCGCTCCGGCTCCCGGCCGCGCCGGCCTGCCCGGTCTTCCCCCGGTCGAACGCCTGGAACCAGCGCGTCGACCGGCTCCCCGTGGCCGCCGACTCGGCGCGGCTCGTCGCCTCGATCGGCCTCGACCGCCCGTTGCACGCCGACTTCGGGTCGGGACTCTGGGACGGGGGCCCGATCGGGATCCCGTTCGACGTCGTGACCCGTGCCACGCCGCGGTCGCGCGTCTCGTTCACCTACGCGGCCGAGTCCAGCAGGGTTCCGTACCCGATTCCGCGCACCGTCCGCATCGAGGGAGGCCGCGCCTCGACGGGCGACCGCCACGCGCTCCTGCTCGACCGCGACGCGTGCCGCCTCTACGAGCTGTACGCCCTGACCCCGCAGCCGGGCGGCGGCTGGCGGGCCGGCTCGGGCGCCGTCTGGAACCTCCGCTCGAACGCGCTGCGGCCCGCCGGCTGGACGTCGGCGGA
Source organism: uncultured Actinomycetes bacterium (assembly GCA_963815005.1). GTDB lineage: Bacteria > Actinomycetota > Thermoleophilia > Gaiellales > Gaiellaceae > Palsa-739. Next base: position 135,796 of record CAWFFI010000022.1, on the reverse strand, counting down.
CGCGGCCGGCCTGCCGATCTTCCCGGGTCTCGCCCGCTACGACGAGGTCGCCCGCGGTGTGATCGACCATGCGCTGCGCTTCACCGCGCCGCGCACGCGGCGGGCGTACGTCTACCCGGCGCGGCACTTCGCATCGAATTCGACCGACCAGGCGCTGCCGCCGATGGGCCTGCGCGTCCGCCTGAAGGCGAGCTTCGACGTGTCCGGCTTCCCGCGGCAGGCGAGGGTCGTGCTGACCGCGCTGAAGCGCTACGGGATGATCCTCGCCGACAACGGCTCGAGCTGGTACGTGAGCGGCGCCCCCGATCCCCGCTGGAGCAACGACGCCCTCCACGCGCTCGGCCGCGTGACCGGCGCCGACTTCGAGGTCGTCGACACCTCGTCGCTGCCGCGGCCCGTCCGCTAGCGGACGGCCGGCTGGGCGGCGACGAGAGCCGCGAGCTCCGGCACGACGCCGGGGTCGATCCAGTGCTGGGCCGGGGTCTCGCGGTAGAAGAGCGTCGGCGCCGGCTCCCTCGAGCAGCGTCCGCGCGCTGCGTGCGAACGCGACCGGGATCACCGGGTCGTGGCTGCCGTGGACGATCGCGATCGGCGGGAACGGCGGCTCGAGATCCGGCTCCCAGCCCTCCACGGTCGGCACGAACCCGCTCAGCGCGATCAGCGCGGCCGGACGCGGACGGCCGCGGCCGAGCCCGAGCGCGAGCGACATCACCGCGCCCTGCGAGAAGCCGCCGAGCACGATCTTCTCCGCCGGGAACGACAGCCCGTCGAACCACTCGGTGAGCGCCGCGAAGCCGGCCCGGAAGCTCTCCGGGTCGGGGAAGCCGACGCGCGGCACGACGTACCAGTGTGCCCCGCCCGGAGGGAGCGCGAGCGGCGCCCGCGGCGTGTAGCCGGCGAGCCGGCGCTGCGGGTCGAGCAGGTCGAGCACCGGGTGGAGGTCGTGCTCGTCCGCGCCGCGACCGTGCAGGAGGACGAGCGCTCCCTCGGGGTCTCCGGCCGCGGGCCGCTCGAGCGCCCGCAGGCTCATGCTCGCGTCCAGCTCTCCCGCGGGTTCGGGAGCGGCGTCAGGATCGGCTCGACCTGCGCGCGCAGGTGCTCGAAGTTCGGCGGCAGGATCAGCGTCTCCCCGAGATGCTCCATGTCCTCGTCCGTCCCGAAGCCCGGGCCCGAGCGTCGCGATCTCGAAGAGGACGCCGCTCGGCTCGCGGAAGTAGATCGAGCGAAACCAGAAGCGGTCGATCACGGGCGTCGGCCGGCCGCCGGCCTCGGCGACGCGCTGCCGCCACGCCTCGTGCTCGTCCATCGGCGACGACCAGGCGACGTGGTGGACGGTGCCCGCTCCGGGGACTCCGGGCTCGGCGGGCGGCTCGCTCGTAGGCGATCCAGCCGCCGCGCGAGCCGCCGCGGGTCTCCCAGCCGTCGGCCGCGTCGCGCTCGAAGCCGAGCGCCTCGAGGAACGCGACGGAGCGCGTCTCCGGGGAGGGCGTGTACGCGCGCGACGCCCTCGAAGCCCTGGAGCGCGAGCTCGCGCGGGATCTCGGGGCTGTCGGCGACGAGCGGCTGGTCGGAAACGTGCGCGACGCGCAGCTCGTGCAGCGAGCCCTTCCGGGTCGGCGAAGCGGAGCGTCTCGCCGCCGCGCTCGACCGCGACGCCCTCGGCGCCGAGCCGCGCGGCCCAGAAGTCGAGCGCCGCGTCGGAGCCGACGCGCCAGACGACGGTGTGGATCATCCCGGCGCCCGCGCGGCCGGGCGCGGCGCCCGGGTACTCGAAGAAGGTGATGTCCGAGCCTGCGCTCCCCTGCTCGTCCGCGTAGAAGAGGTGGTAGACGGTCGGATCGTCCTGGTTGACCGACTTCTTCACGAGCCGCAGCCCGAGGACGCGCGCGTAGAAGTCGACGTTGCCGGGCGCGTCGCCGGTGATGCACGTGACGTGATGGATGCCGTCGAGCCTCATGATCCTCCCTGGATACTTGCGTGCTCAAATACTAGCAGGTGCGTCTCCCACGGCCGCCGGTACGTCGTGTCGGGAAGCAGGGCGCGCAGGTCGTCGAGCAGGCCCTGATGCTCGTCCTCGTCGAGGGCGGCGACCCAGCTGACGGACGCGAGGTAGTCGAGCATGCGCTCGCGGTCGACGTCCTCGACGTTCGGGAAGCGCTGCGCCCGCGGCCCGCGGAACGGCGTGCCCGCGAACGCGGTCGAGCCATTCGCCGGAGTCGATCCGCTCGGCCCGCCGCTCCGGGTGGCCGCGCTCGGCGAGCAGGCGGGAGACGCCGTGGACGGACGGCTCGGTCCGGCCCGCCGGGCGGTTGAAGAGGACGGCGAGGCGGCCGCCGGGCCGCAGCACACGGCCGATCTCGGCGAGCGCGCGCGGGCCGTCGAACCAGTGGAAGGCCTCGGCGCAGAAGACGGCGTCGATCGAATCGTCGGGAAGCGGAATCTCCTCGGCGGTGCCGGCGAGCGCCTCCGCCTCGGGGACGGCGCGCTCGAGCAGGGCCCGCATCCCGGGCAGCGGCTCGACCGCGACGACGCGGGCGAAGTGACGCACCAGCACCCGTGTCAGCTTGCCGGTGCCGGCGGCGAGGTCGAGCACCTCGGCGCGGTCGGGCAGGCCAAGCGAGGCGACCGCCTGCTCGGGCCAGCCGGGCCGACCGCGCTCGTACCGCTCGGCGGCGCGGTCGAAGCTCGTCGCGAGCGGCGACTTCCACGGCGTCAGTCTGCCCGGGCGGCCGCGGTCTACGCGTCGGCCTGGAGGAAGACGCGGGTCTCGCGCAGCATCTCGCGGGCGATCACGAGGCGTTGGATCTCCTGGGTGCCTTCGTAGATCTGGGTGATCTTCGCGTCGCGCATGTACCGCTCGACCGGGTACTCCTTGATGTACCCGTAGCCGCCGAGGATCTGCACCGCCTCGGTCGTGACCGCCATCGCGACGTCGCCGCACTTCAGCTTCGCCATCGCGGAGGCCTTCGTCAGCTCCGGCCCGTCCGACGCCCTCGTCGCACATCCGGCCGAACCGGTAGAGCAGCCCGCGGGCCGCCTCGCACTCGGTCTCCATGTCGGCGAGCTTCGCCTGGATCAGCTGGTGCTGGCCGATCGGACGGCCCATCGTCTCCCTGCGTCTTCGCGTACTCGAGCGCGTAGTCGGTCGCCCCCTGCGCGATCCCGAGCGCCTGCGCCGCCACCCCCGGCCGCGACCGGTCGAGGATCCGCATCGCGATCCGGAAGCCCTCCCCCTCCACGCCGAGCAGGTTCCCGGCCGGGACCCGGCACTCGTCGAAGACCAGCTCGCCCGTCGTCGAGCCCGGCGATCCCCATCTTCGGCTCCACCCTCGCCACCGCGAACCCGGGCGTGTCCGCCTCCACCAGGAACGCCGAGATCCCCGCGTGCCCCCCGTCCGGGTCGGTCTTCGCGAACACCGTGTACAGGCCCGCGACGCCCGCGTTCGTGATGAACCGCTTCGACCCGTTCAGCACGTAGAAGTCGCCGTCGCGGCGCGCCGTCGTCAGCATCGCCGCCGAATCCGAGCCCGACCCGGACTCCGTCAGCGCGTACGCCGCCAGCACCTCCCCCGACGCCAGCCGCGGCAGCCACCCTCCTGCTGCTCCTCCGAGCCGGCGAGCTTCAGGCCGAGCGAGCCGAGCTCCTGCACCGCCAGGATCAGCGCGCTCGTCGCGCACACCTTCGCGACCTCCTCGATCGCGATCAGCGACAGCAGCGTCCCGGTCCCGAGCCCGCCGAACTCCTCGTCGTGGAACAGCGCGAACACGTCGTTCTCCCGGTACAGCTCGACGATGTCCCACGGGAACTCGTGCGAGGCGTCGATCTCCGCCGCCCGCGGCGCGATCCGCTCCCGCGCAACCGTCCGCACGAGCTCCCGCAGCTCGCGCTGCTCGTCGCTGAGCGCTCCCAGGCCATCAGTCGAAGGGATGGTATTCGACCTTGCCGGCCGCGATCTCGCGGTTCAGCTCGAGCAGGAGCCGGTTCGACTCCTGCGGGTCGTGCGCAGCGGAGGCGGGCCAGCCGTACGCGGCGGCGACCGCCTCGTCGAGCGCGACGTGCAGGTCGCGCAGGTCGCGGTAGGCGCCGTCGTCGACCTCGTTGTAGAGCGTCGTCAGGCCGATCTGGCGCTCGAGGCAGATCTCGGAGCGGCGCGCGAGTACGACGGCGGGCGGCGCTCCGCGACGCCTCGCGCTGCGCGTCGCCAGGCTGCGGCCACGGGAAGGTCGCGAACGATGCGACTGGTATACCTCGGATCGCGTCTCCGAGCGTCGTCGACTGAGCCCATCGCCCAGTCGGTATGCGAGTCCGGATTGCGAGAACGCCGATCGCGTAGTCACTCTCGAACGCGAAGACACTCGTTGCGTCGCTCGGGCACCAATCCTGCTTGCACCAGACCATGAAGAAGCGCTTCGCCTGCGCCGCGACAAGCGACGAAGCGGCCTACGCGCCGCGCGCATCGTCGCGGCGAACACACCGAAACGCCACCAGTGCTCGCGAGAATCTTCCGACTTCGACTCGCGCTCAGGCTTCACCCGCTCGCGCGACGATCTCGAGCGCGATAGGATAGTTGCCGCCTCCTCGAGCGGCATCAAGCGCGAAGTCGATGATCCATCTCGTCGGCGCACTGTCGGAGATTCGGCTGATCGTCGTCGCCGTAGGTACGGCCGCACGACGTCGGTAGCGCAGCTCGGCTTCACGCCTGAGAAGGCAGCCGCCTCCTCGGCTCGAGGATGAACGCCGCACCCGACCGGCTTCGGCCCGTGAAACTGCAGCCAACCCTCGTTGCCGGAGAGCTCCACTCGCTGCCGATCGGTTCCCAGCAGCGTCGAGTGTGATCTCCGTCTACACGACATCGCCGTCCAGAGTGGCCCCGAGCGAAGCCGACTCGGCTTCTTGACCCAGTTGACGATGCTGACGTGAACGTTGGCCTCGCCCGGCCACTCCTGATTTGAGACAGCGCTCGATGATCACAGCACCGTCGTTGTCGACGATGTACTCGAGGCTCGCGCTCCCGATTCTTGTTCTCGCGAGATCGAGTTCGTCGCGACGAGCCCTGCACGTCCGCCCGCCCCAGCCGCTCGTGCGCCTTGCGGAACCAGTACACGGCGTAGTCCTTGACGCCGATCCCGAACTCGCGTCTTCAGCCACTCGACGTAGTCGTCGCCGAGCTCGCCTCGGAGCCGTTTCGAGCCGTGGTACGGCGGGTTCCCGATGATCGCGTCCGCCCGCGGCCACTCGATCCGGAGCGCGTCGTTCCGCTGGATCCCGGAGAGGTCGGCGAGCGGGAGCACCGTCTCGTCGAGGTCGAGCTCGTCCACCGCGAGCTTGTGGCCCATCCAGAGCGTCACCCGCGCGAGCTGGACCGCGAACGGGTCGAGCTCGATCCCCTTCATGTTCGAGAGCGGGAAGTAGACGGCGAGCGACTGCTGCTCGCGCAGGCCCGGCTGCGGCGCATGTCGGTCGCGCGGCGGCGCAGCTCCGCCTCGATCCGGCGCAGCTCGCGGTAGGCGACGTAGAGGAAGTTCCCCGAGCCGCACGCCGGGTCGAGCACGACGTAGTGCATCAGGTCGTGCTGGGCGCGCTCGACGTCCGCGACGCGTGCGGCACGCGGCGATCCGCTCGCGCCACGGCTCGACCACCGTCGGCAGCACGATCTTGAGGATGTCCGCCTCGGCGGTGTAGTGCGCGCCGAGCGCCCACTGCCGCTCGCGTCCGAGCGCACCCTGGAGCAGGCCGCCGAAGATCGCCGGCTCGACGCGCCTCCAGTTGAAGTCGCGAGAGGCGCGGAGGAGCAGCTCGACCTCCTCCGGCTCCATGTGCACGCGGGCCGGCCGCGTGAAGAGCGACCCGTTCGCGTACGGCGTGCCCGCGTAGAGGCCGTGCTCGGGACGCGGGCCCTTCGTCGCGAGGTGCTGGAAGAGCTGGCCGAGGTCGTCGGCGCTCGACCGCGACGATCCTCGAGCAACCCGTTCAAGCACGCGGGTGAAGACGTGCGACGGGAGCATGTGCAGGTCCTCGGCGAACATCGCCCACACCGACTGGAGGACGAAGTCGCGGAGGACGTCGAGGTCGGCCGCCTGCCGGTCGCGGAGTCGCTGGTAGAGATCGGTGACGAGCGAGACCGCCTCGCGCGTGACGTCCGCGCCGCCGCCGCCGAAGACGGGCGCCCGTCCGGCGAGGAAGTTGAGCGAGTCGAGCCGGTCGGGCAGGTCGACGAGATCGATCACTGCGCGCGGCTCCGTGTAGACCGCGCCCGGCTCCCAGACCTCGAAGCGGTGGAACGCGCAGAGGACGACGTAGCGTGGCGCCGGCGAGCTCGGCGTCCCGGAGCGCTGCCAGTACTCGAGCGCCTGCTTCGATGTGTCGGCGAGCTTCTCGACCTCGCCCGGGCGCTTCATCTCGACGATGCAGACGCCGGGCCAGAAGAGGTCCATGAACCCGCCCCCGACCCGCTCCTCGAAGCGGGCGCCGCTGCCTGCCGGTCGACGCCGTAGCAGGCGAGCAGCTCGTTCAGGAACGTCTGCGCCTCGGCCCGCTCGGAGCCGTGGTAGCCGCCCCAGTGCGCCGCGAACTCGGCGAGGCGGCGCCGGATCTCGTCTTCGGACGGCGCCACGCCCGCCCTAGAGGCTCAGCTGTTCCTTCGGGACCGCGAAGAGGGTGCCCTGGCGGAGCCGGCGGGCGACGTCGCTGAGCTCGTCCTGCGCCTTCTCGAGCGCCTCGATCGAGGTGCTCGTCCGCGCCGCCTTGCCGCAGCGCCTCGGCCGCACGCTCGGCGCGGGTGCGGGCTTCCTCGATGTAGAGCATCGCGACGTCGATCTCGCGCGAAGTGCTGCTCGTCCAAGTCCTGCGGCCTCCTCTCGGCGGACACAGTAGTCGAGCGGACGGACGGCTTCGAGGCGGCCATTCCGACACCGCTAGGCCGCGCCCGCTGCCGAGAAGCTCGCGGCTTCGTCCAGGCGCGCGGTGGCAGACGGCCTCGACGTTGTTGCCGTCGGGGTCGAGCACGAACGCGCCGTAGTAGGTCGGGTGGTACTGCTCGCGGACGCCGGGGGCGCCGTTGTCGGTGCCGCCCGCGGCGAGCGCGGCGGCGTGGAACGCGTCGACCGTCGCGCGGTCGGCGCAGTGGAACGCGACGTGCGTGCCGGTGCCGACCGGGTCGCGCTGGACGATCCAGAACTCCGGCTTGCCCCGGTGCCGAAGCCGGCGCCCTTCCACTCGTCGCACGCCCATCACGACCCGGTAGCCGAGCGGCGCGAGCGCCTGCTCGTAGAACGCGCGGCTCGCCGCGTAGTCGCGGACGTTGAGACCGACGTGGTCGAACATCTGCTTCGCGCACCCCGGGTGCGCCGTTGTCGGTGCCGCCCGCGGCGAGCGCTGCCGCATGGAACGCGTCGACCGAGGCGCGATCGGCGCAGTGGAACGCGACGTGGGTACCGGTGCCGACCGGGTCGCGCTGGACGATCCAGAACTCCGGCTTGCCGCGGTCGCCGAAGCCGGCGCCCTTCCAGTCGTCGCCGCCCATCACGACGGTGTAGCCGAGCGGCGTGAGCGCGTGCTCGTAGAACGCCCGGCTCGCCGCGTAGTCGCGGACGCTGAGACCGACGTGGTCGAACATCGCTGCTCCTTTCACGAAGCCCGCCACGACGAGCGGCCCGCCTGAAGGCCTGGACGGGGTTGCTCTGATCATCGCGCTTTCGCCGCCGCCCGGCTGACTCGACCGGCGCCGAACGACGGCGGCCGCGGAGGATCTCCGCGGCCGCCGTGGCTCGGGCAGGAGGTGCCGGTCAGCCGATGACGGTGACGTACCCGCGCATGAAGCCGACGTGCTTCATCGCCCAGGGGTCGCACTTCGGATCGCAGTTCCAGAGGTACTTGCCGGCCTTCGTGGGCGCGGTGAACGAGAACGTCGTCGCCTTCCCCTTCTCCGAGCCGGGCATGATGATGTTGTTCGTGTTCAGGGCCTTCGAGTGGAAGCTATGCGCCGAGTCGTCGTAGTTGACGACCGTGACGAGGACCTTCGCGCCGGCCTTCACCTTGAAGCTGGCCGGGAGGAACGCGTCGTGCCACTTTCCGTCCGAGCCCTTCTTGCCGTGCTCGTCGTCCGACTTCACGACGAGCTTGACGTGCTGGACGACCTGCTTGTGCGCCTTCGTGGGCTGCGCGGCAGCGACGCCTGCGAGGGCGAGCGAGGCGGCTGCCGTGAGCGTGGCTGCAGTGGCGATCCGGCGGTACGTCATGGTTGCGACTCCCTTGTTCTGATGAGTCCGGGAGGGCGCCTGCGCCGTTCGCCGCGTCTCGCTTCGGACTCCGATTCGACTGCGCCGAACTCTGCGCGAGAGACGGGCGGCTCCCATCGGGGCTTGGCCACAAACCGGGGGCCGGGAAAGCACGGATCCGCGTGCGGAACTCCCGCGACCCGGCTCGCGTAGATTCAGCGCGTGCTCCTCGAGAACGGAATCGTCCGCACGCTCGACCCGTCGCTTCCGACCTCGCGAGCGCTCGCGATCGCCGGCGACCGGGTCGCCGGCGGCGTCGGCGTCCACGAGACGGCGCTCGCGAGCCCGGACACGGTCGACCTCGGCGGGCGCTGCGTCCTGCCCGGCTTCACCGACTCGCACGTCCACTTCCCCACCTGGGCGCTCGCGCAGACCGAGGTCGCCCTCGACGGCGCCGGCTCGCTCGAGGAGGCGCTCGCCCGCGTCCGCGCCGGGCTCGAGGGGCTGCCGGAGGGCCGCTGGCTGCGCGGCTACGGCTGGCGGAGCGGCGACTGGCCCGGCGGCCGCGAGCCGACACGGCACGACCTCGACGCCGTCACCGGCGACCGGCCCGCGGCGTTCCTCGCGAAGGACTACCACTCGCTCTGGCTCAACTCGGCCGCGCTCGCGGCGGCGGGCGGCGACCTCGACCCGGGCGGCGGCGTCGTCGAGCGGGACGCGCGCGGCGAGCCGACCGGCGTGCTGCGCGAGGAGGCTGCGTGGAGGTTCAAGGAGCGGCACCTGCAGGTGCCCGGGGACGAGTACGTCGAGGCGATGCGGCTCGGCGTGCGGCTCGCGAACATGCGCGGCGTCACGTGCGTCCACGACAAGGACGGCTGGCTCGGCGCGGCCGGGCTCTGGCAGCGCCTCGAGGAGCGCCGGCAGCTGACGCTGCGCGTCTGGCAGTCCGTCCCGCACGAGCGACTGCCCGACCTGCGCGCGCTCTCGCTGCGCAGCGGCATCGGCTCGCCGCTCCTGCGGGTCGGCTACCTGAAGGCGTTCATGGACGGAACGCTCGGCTCCCGGACGGCCTGGATGCTCGACGGGAGCGGCGTCACGATCACGAGCGGCGAGGAGCTCGAGCAGATCGTCGCGCGACGGCGCCGAGGCCGGCTGGCCGGTCGCGGTGCACGCGATCGGCGACCGCGCGAACCGCGAGGCGCTCGACGCGTTCGAGCGGACGCGTGACCTGTGGGAGCCGCGCGGCCTGCGCCAGCGGATCGAGCACGCGCAGTGCGTCGCGCCGGAGGACCTTCCCCGCTTCGGCGAGCTCGGCGTCGCCGCCTCGGTGCAGTTCACGCACGCGCCCTCCGACCGCGACCTCGCGGAGCGGTTCTGGGGCGACCGCCTCGACGGGACGTACGCGTTCCGGTCGCTCCTCGACGCGGGCGCGCTCCTCGCGAACGGCTCGGACGCGCCGGTGGAGCAGCTCGACCCGTGGGCGGGCGTCGTCGCGGGCGTCCTGCGCACGCGCGACGACCGGCCGGCGTGGCGGCCCGAGCAGGCGGTGACGCTCGCCGAGGCGCTGCACGCGACGTGCGTCGCGCCGGCCTGGCTCTCGCACGACGAGCGGACGCGCGGGACGCTCCTGCCGGGGCGGTTCGCCGATCTCGTCGTGCTCGACCGCGACCCGTTCGCGTGCGAGCCGGCCGAGCTACGAGAGGTGCAGATCGTCGCGACGATGCTCGGCGGCCGCTGGGTCCACAACCCGCCCCCCTGGGATTGAGCGGTCGCCGCTTCGCTTTCGGCTCGCGGATCGCGAGACCCGGCTGTGCCGGGTCTCGCGGCTTCGAGTCCGAACGTCGTCAGCCGCGCCCGCACAGGTCGGTCGCGGCGACCGGCACGGTCTATTGATGCTTGGCGTGCCGCCAGGGGACCACGATCGGCGCGATCAGGAACGTCCACGCGGCCAGCACGAGAACCGCGACGACGATCAGGGTCGCGACGACGGTCAGCGCATTGTTCATCCGTTGCCTCCTTGTGGTACCTGCCACGTTCTCCCGGCCCGGCGAGCGCCCCCATCGGGGCAATTCCTGATTCGGCCGGGAAAGTCCACGTCTTCTCCGGCCAGGTCCCGTGCCCAGGTCGCGGGACCTGGCTCCCGCGGACACGCGAAGTACACTTCGGCACATGACCAGGACGATGAATCCCGTCCACGAGGCCACGACCTGCGCCGTCGCGGCCTGCGCCGAGATCATCGGCGCCAAGTGGACGGCACTGCTCGTGCACGACCTCTCCGAGGGGCCGCGGCGGTTCTCCGAGCTCGAGCACTCGTGCTGCGGGATCAGCCCGCGCACGCTCGCGGAGCGCCTGCGCGCGCTCGAGACCGAGGGCATCGTGGAGCGGCACAGCTACGCGGAGTCGCCGCCGCGCGTCGAGTACGAGCTCACGGGCAAGGGCGAGGCGCTGCTGCCGATCATCGACGCGATGCGCGGGTTCGGGCACTCGTGGCTCCACTGCGACCACGACCACGCCCACGCGCCGCACGTCGCGGCGTAGCCGCCCGCTAGCTAGCCGGGCCGCGAACGGTGCGCCGGAGGAGCTCCTCCTCCGCTTCGAGCAGCCGCCGATCGCGTGCCAGCGCAACCTCTTCGCGGTCGTGCAGCTCCCGCTCGAACGCCTCGAGCCGCGCCTGGGCGGCGCCGAGCCGCGTCTCGGCGTCGGCGAGCCGGCGCTCCCGGGCCCGCAGCCTCTCGTCCGCGTCGGTCGCGCCCGCGGTGCGGTCGTCGAGGCTCGCCGCGAGCGCGGCCAGCTCGGCCGCCCGCCGGTCGAGCACCGCCGCGCGACGCTCGAGCGTCTGCTCGCGCTGCTCGAGCGCGCCGAGCACCCGCTGGCGCGCGGCGAGCCGGGCGTCGTCGGCGGCGAGCGTGCCGATGCGCTCGGTGACCGACGCGCCGATCCGGTCGAGATGCGCCTCGCGCTCGTCCGCGGCCTCCTCGCGCCGCGCGAGCTCCGCCTCCCGCCGGGCGACCCGGGCGATCACCGGATCGAGCTCGGCCGACCGTCGCTGCACCTCGGCCGCGCGCTGCTCCAGCTCCGCCTCGGCCTCCGCGAGCTGCTCGTGCCGCCGCTCGGCCCGCCGGTCGGCCTGTGCGACCTCGACCTCGCGCCGCGCGAGCTCGACGCTCCACGGCTCGAGGCTCGCGAGCCGCCGCTCGGACTCCTCGACGAGGCGCTCGCGCTCGGCGAGGCTCGTCTCGGTCGCGACGACGAGCTGGAGCCGGGCGTCCGCCTGCGCCTCGAGATCCGCGAGCGCCCGCTCGCGCGCCTCGAAGGCGGCCTCGCGCTCCTCGAGCCGCTCGACGCGCCGTTCGCGCTCCTCGAGCTCGTGCTCCCGCCGGCCGAGCCGCCTCCACGCGCTCGGCGAGCTCTCGCCGGTCCGCGGCGACGTCGCGTGCGCGGCGGTCGACGGCGGCCGCGCGCTGCGCGAGATCGTGCTCCTCGGCCGTGAGGCGGGCGTGACGCTGCTCGAGGTCGGCGAGCCGGCGGCGGACGAGCTCGTCGCCGTGACGGTCGCGCTGCTCGAGCGCGGCCCACGCGGCCTGCAGCTCCTGCTCGTTCCTCGGCTCCTCCACGTCCATCCCGGCCTATTCGGCGGGAAACGTGCCTGTCCTAGCGCGGCAGCTGTCCGAGCGCGGTGTAGAGCTCGGCGGCCGTCGCGATCCCCTGGTCGAAATAGCGGACGAGGAAGCGCTCGTTCGGGGAGTGCACGTTCGACTCGGGCAGCCCGAAGCCGGTGAGGATCGTCGCGATGCCCTTGTCGGCGAGCGCGGGCATGATCGGCAGCGTCCCGCCGGTGCGGACGAGCAGCGGCCGCACGCCGAGCGCGCGCTCGAACGCGTCCAGGCCGAGCCGGATCGCGGGCGCGTCCGGGCCGGACGAGGCCGGGCGGCGCGCCGCTCCAGCGGACGTCCACCTCGGCGCCGGCGGGCGCGGCGGCACGGACGAGCTGCTCGGCGGCGGAGCCGATCGTGTCGACGTCCTGGCCGGGCGCGAGCCGGATCGTGAACTCGCCGGAGGCCTGGACGGAGAGCGTCGTGTTGCGGAGTCCGGGCTTGCCGCCGAGGATCCCGTTCACGTCGGCGGAGGGCTCGGCCCAGGTGCGAAGGTAGAACTCCTCCTCGGCCCGCGCGTCGAGCGGGCGGGCGCCCTGGTTGCGCATCTCGTCGGCGCCCGAGGGAAGCGCCGCCCACGCGGCGAGCTCCGCGGCGGTCGGCGCGGCGATCCCCTGGCGGAGCGGCTCGGGCAGGCGCCCGTCGGGGCCGGCGAGCACGGCCTCGAAGCAGCGCATGAGGACGTGGATCGCGTTGAGCGCGGCGCCGCCGTACATGCCCGAGTGCAGGTCGCGCTCGCCGGTGCGCACGGTCACGTCGAACGCGATCAGCCCGCGCGTCGCGAGGTCGAAGACGGGCACGTCCGTCCGGAGCATGCCGCCGTCGAAGATGATCGCCGCGTCCGCGCCCCGCTCGTCGACGGCGAGGTAGTCGACGATCGTGTGGCCGCCGATCTCCTCCTCGCCGTCGCAGGCGAAGCGGAGGTTCACCGGCAGCGCGCCCGCCGCGGCGAGCTGCCGCGCGGCGCTGAGCATGATCCAGACCTGGCCCTTGTCGTCGGTGACGCCGCGCCCGTAGGCCCACTCGTCGCGGATCGTCAGCTCGAACGGCTCGGTCTCCCAGAGGTCGAGCGGCGCGGGCGGCTGGACGTCGAAGTGCCCGTAGCAGAGCACCGTCGGCGCGTTCTCCGGGTCGGTCGACGCGCGGATCTCGCCGAGCGCGAGCTCCTTCTCGCCCCACGGGGTCAGCTCCGCGGTGCCGCCGCTCGCGCGGATGAACTCGCAGACCCACTCGCCGGCGCGCTTCACGTCCTCGCGGTGCGCCGGGTCGGCGCTCACGCTCGGGATCGCGATGAACTCAGCCAGCTCGGCGCGCTGCGTCTCGTCCACGAGGAGGGACTCTACGCAAGTAGTGCGCACCGCCGCCGAGCCGACCCGCCTCGTCGCCGGGGTTGAGCAGCGAGCAGGTCTTGAGCGACAGGCAGCCGCAGCCGATGCACGTCGTCAGCCGCCCGCGGATCGCCTCGAGCGTCGCGATCCGCTCGTCGATCTCCTGCCGCCAGCTGCGCGAGAGCCGCTCCCAGTCGCGCTTGCCGGGCGTCCGTCCGGCGGGCAGCTCGTCGAGCGCGGCGCGGATCCGCTCGAGCGGGATCCCGGCCGCCTTGCCCGCCTGCACGAGCGCGACGCGGCGCAGCGTCGCCGCCGGGTAGCGGCGCTGGTTTCCGTCCGTCCGGCGCGCCGCGATCAGCCCCTGGCGCTCGTAGAAGCGGAGCGCGGACTGCGCGACGCCGCTGCGGGCGGAGAGCTCGCCGATGCGTCAGCTCGTGAGCCACTTGACTTGAACATTAGTTGAGGTTCTACGGTGGTCGCCATGACGACGATCGCGACACCGAAACTCGGCTACGCCGACCTCCCCGGGCTGCTCCGGCGGCTCGTGGGCGACGAGAAGCACGACCGCAGCTCGTTCTCGACGCTCGACGTGCTCTGGGTGCTCTACGACCGCGTCCTCCGCGAGGACGACCGCTTCCTGCTCTCCAAGGGCCACGGGCCGGCCGCCTACTACGCCGTCCTCGCGGCGAAGGGCCTGATCCCCGTCGAGGCGCTGGACGGGTTCGGCGGCTTCGACTCGCCGCTCGGCCACCATCCCGACCGGGCGCTCGTCCCGGGCGTCGAGCTCTCGAGCGGCTCGCTCGGCCACGGGCTGCCGATCGCGGTCGGCGTGGCCCTCGCCGGCAGGCGGGTGTTCTGCCTCGTCGGCGACGCCGAGCTCGAGGAGGGCTCGAACTGGGAGGCCGTCCAGTACGCCGGCCGCGCCGGGCTCGACGCGCTGACGGCGATCGCGATCGACAACCGCTCCTCGACCCACGGCTGGCCGGGCGGGATCGCGGCGCGGTTCGCGCTCGAGGGCTGGACGACGGCCGTCGTCGACGGGCGCGACCACGACGCGCTCGAGAGCGCCCTCACCGCCGGCCTGCGCGGCCGGCCGCACCTCGTCGTCGCGGAGGTGCTCCGATGAGCGCGGCGACGATGCGCGAGCGCTTCTACGAGGTCGCCCGCGCGGCGCTCGACGAGGAGCCGCGGCTCGCGGTCGTGACCGCGGAGATCGGGACGACGCCGCTCGGACCGCACCCGCGCCACTTCAACGTCGGCATCCGCGAGCAGCTGATGATCGGCGTCGCGGCCGGGCTCGCGCTCGAGGGCTACCGCGCGGTCGCGCACTCCTACGCGCCGTTCCTCGTCGAGCGGCCGTACGAGCAGGTGAAGCTCGACCTCGGCCATCAGGACGTCGGCGCGGTGCTCGTGAGCACGGGCGCGTCCTACGACGCCGCGAGCGCCGGGCGGACGCACCAGGCGCCCGAGGACGTCGCGGCGCTCGCCGCGCTGCCCGGCTGGACGATCCAGGTGCCGGGCCACCCCGACGAGGTCGAGCGGCTCTTCCGTCAGGCGATCCGCACCGACGACCGCGTCTACATCCGGCTCTCCGAGGAGGAGAACCCGGCGCGGGTGGACGGCGACGGCCTCGTCGTGCTCCGCCGCGGCGGCGCGGGCGCCGCCGCTCGTGCGTCGCGGTCGGCCCCTCGCTCGGGCCGGTGCTCGCAGGCGACGGTCGACCTCGACGTCACGGTCGCCTACCTCGCCACGGTGCGGCCGTTCCCGGGCGCGGCGCTGCGGGAGGCGCTCGGCGGCGGAACCGAGGTCGTGCTCGTCGAGCCGTATCTCGCCGGCACCTCGTCCGCGGAGGTCTCGCGCGCGCTGCTCGACCGCCCGCACCGGCTGCTCGCGCTCGGCGTCGCGAACGCGGAGCTCCGCCGCTACGGCACGGGCGCCGAGCACCGCGCCGCGCACGGCCTCGACGCGGCGGGGATCCGGGCGTCGCTGGACGCGTTCCTCGGCGCCTCCCCACCCGCCAAGTAACACGTTGTCACTAGCGTGGACCGGAGCGGATGCCCGGAGCAAAGCGGCCTGCCGGGACGCTAGTGACACGTTGTCACTTGCGGAGACGCACGGGACGACCGCCGACGCCGGCGGCCCGCGGCCCGGGCTAGGCGACGTCGCGCAGCGCGTGCGCGTCCGCGAGCGCGCGGAGCTTCTTCAGGCTCTGGTTCTCGATCTGGCGGATGCGCTCGCGCGTGACGTTGAACGTCCGCCCGACCTCGTCGAGCGTGCGCGGGTGCTCGCCGTCGAGCCCGTAGCGAAGCTCGAGCACGCGGCGCTCGCGATGGGAGAGCGAGCTGAGGATCTTCCGCAGCGTCTCCTTGCGCAGCGTCACGTCCGCGGACTCCTCCGGCAGCGGCGCGTTCTCGTCGGTGAGGAAGTGGCCGAACTCGGACTCCTCCTCGTCGCCGACCGGCTTCTCGAGCGACACCGGCGCCTGCGCGCTCCGCATGATCTGCTCGACCTCCTCGACCGGCAGGTCGAGATCCTTCGCCACCTCCACCGGCGTCGGCTCGCGGCAGAGCTCGGCCCGCAGCTTGCGCTCGGAGCGGACGATCTTGTTCAGCTTCTCGACGACGTGGACGGGCATGCGGATCGTCCGCGCCTTGTCGGCGAGCGCGCGCGCGACCGCCTGGCGGATCCACCAGGTCGCGTACGTCGAGAACTTGAAGCCCTTGCGGTAGTCGAACTTCTCGGCCGCGCGCACGAGCCCGATCGTGCCCTCCTGGATCAGGTCGAGGAACGGCAGCCCCTGGTTGCGGTAGCGCTTCGCGATCGACACGACGAGCCGGAGGTTCGCCTCCACCATCTCCTGCTTCGCGCGGTGGTCGCCGCGCTCGATCCGCTTCGCGAGCTCGACCTCCTGCGCGGCGGTGAGCAGGTCGACCTTGCCGATGTCCTTGAGGAAGAGCTGCAGCGAGTCGGTCGAGATCTCGCGCGCCTCGGCGACCGGCGCCTCCTCCTTCTCCTCCACGGCGAGGCCGACGACCTCGACCTGGAGCTCCTCGAGCGCCCGGAACACGTCGTCGATCTGGTCCGCCTCGAGGTCGAGCTCGTCGAGCGCGAGCGCCACCTCGTCCGTCGAGATCGAACCCGCCGCCTGCGCCGCCTCGATCAGCGTGCGCGCCTCGACCGTCTCGAGCACGTCGGCCACGTCGCGGCCGGTGCTGCCGTCAACCCCTGTGCTCACGTCCCGCCTCCCCCCGGCCGGCCGTCGCCTGACCCGCTCGTATCACGTTCCACGAAACGAAGATGCCGCACTGTGCCATGCGCCCCGGACGGGGCGCCATAGGCCGTTCGGCTCATATTTTCTTTACTTGGTCCCACCGCTCGCCAGACTCGCGATCAGGGTCCGTGCCTCTTTCGCGTACACGGACTTCGGGGACAGGTCCGCGGCCAGCCGCAGCTGGTGCTCCGCCTTCTTCGGCTGCGCCGTCCAGAGCAGCAGGATGCCGAGGTGGAAGCGGACGACGGCGGCCTTCGGGAAGACGCGCCGTCAGCGGGCCGAGCTTGCCGAACGCCGCCACCGGCCGATCCTTCCGGAAGGCGCCGACCGCCGCCGCGGTGCGGATCAGCGGGTCGTCGGGCGCGAGCTTCGCGGCCGCGCTCAGCTGCCGCTCCGCCGAGACCGGATGCCGGAGGTTCCAGAGCGCGATGCCGTAGAAGAGCTTCGAGTCGGCGTTCGGCCGCTCGGCGGCGCGCGCGAGGGCCCGCAGCTCCGCCGCCGCGGGCAGCTTCGTCAGGCTCGCCGGCGGCGAGACGGTCGAGACGATGAACGGCAGCCCCGGCGCCATCGACGGGTGGAGCGCGCTCTCGGCGTCGACGGCGTACGGCGAGTCCGGCTGGAGCGCGGCGGTGCGCGTCCACGCGGCGACCGCGTCGGCGTTGCGGCCCGACCAGTAGTACGCCCAGCCGAGATGCAGCTCCGCGAGCGCGCTGTGGGGGTTCGCCGCGACGAGCTGCTTCATCGTGTCGAGGCCGCCCTTCGGCCAGGCGGCGAACGCGCTCCCGATCCGGGCCTCGAGCGAGTGGTAGCGCGCGAAGATCCGGCCGGCCGCGGCGAGCTTGCCCGCGTTGTAGAGCCTCGCCGCGTTCGCGAGGGCCTTCGCCTGCGCGTCGGCGCGGACGCCGAAGTCGAGCTGGAGCAGCGGCGTGCCGGCGCGCGGCTTCGACACCGCTCCCGGAGCGGTGGTGCTCTCGCCGCGGGTCTGGAGGAGCGTCCCCCCGACCGTTGCGACGACCGCGGCCGTCGCGGCGAGCGCGACGATCGCCAGGACGCGGGTACGCGCGCTCATCCGGCGGTGAGGGTAGCGCGGTCGGCCGGGGCCCGCATCCGGCGGAGCCCTGACCCCGGTCGCTATATTCCGGAAAGTCATGCCGAGCTACCGCGAACTGCTCCAGCAGGTGAAGGACTCGATCGAGGAGGTCGACGCCACCCAGGCGCGCGACCTGCTCGACGCGGCCGAGCCGCCGCTCCTCGTCGACGTCCGCGAGCGCGACGAGTGGGCCGAGGGCCACATCCCCGGCGCCGTTCACGTGCCGCGCGGGTTCCTCGAGTCGCGGATCGAGCAGGTCGCCCCCGACCGCGCCCGGCCGCTCGTCCTCTACTGCGCCGGCGGTACGCGCTCCGCGTTCGCGGCGAAGACGCTCACCGATCTCGGCTACGCAGAGCGTCGTCCTCGCTCGCCGGCGGCTTCACCGACTGGAAGCGCAACGGCCTGCCCGTCCAGCTGCCCCGCTCGCTCGACGCGGCGAAGCGGCAGCGCTACAGCCGCCACCTGCTGATCCCGGAGGTCGGCGAGGAGGGCCAGCTGAAGCTGCTCGACTCGCGCGTGCTCCTGATCGGCGCCGGCGGCCTCGGCTCGCCCGCCGCGCTCTACCTCGCCGCCGCCGGCATCGGGAAGATCGGGATCGTCGACGACGACCGCGTCGACGAGTCGAACCTCCAGCGCCAGATCGCGCACTCGCTGCAGACGCTCGGCGAGTGGAAGGCCGAGTCGGCGAAGCGCACGATCGAGGCGCTGAACCCCGACGTCGAGGTGATCCCGTACCTCGAGCGCCTCACCTCCGAGAACGTCGACCGGATCCTCGGCGACGGCTGGGACGTGATCGTCGACGGCGCCGACAACTTCCCGACCCGCTACCTCGTCAACGACGCCGCGGTGTGGCACAACATCCCGCTCGTCCACGGCTCGATCTACCGCTTCGAGGGCCAGGTCACCGTCTTCAAGCCCCACGAGGGCCCGTGCTACCGCTGCCTGTTCCCGCAGCCGCCGCCGCCGGAGCTGGCGCCGAGCTGCGCCGAGGGCGGCGTGCTCGGCGTCCTGCCGGGCATCGTCGGCTCGCTCCAGGCGGCCGAGGCGCTGAAGCTCGCGCTCGGGATCGGCGACACGCTCGCCGGCCGGCTGCTGCTCTTCGACGCGCTCTCGACCGAGTTCAACGAGGTGGCGCTCCGCCGCGACCCGGCCTGCCCGGTCTGCGGCGAGCACCCGACGATCACCGAGTACATCGACTACGTCGAGTTCTGCCAGGGAAATTCCGCTACCGGGAGGCCAACGCACGCATGACGTCCACCGTCAGGATTCCGCCCACGCTTCGCGCCGAGGTCGGCGGCGAGCGCCAGGTTCCCGCTACGGGCGACACCGTGCGCGAGGTGCTCGACGACCTCACGGCCCGCTTCCCGGGCCTCGCCAGCCAGATCGTCGAGGACGGCGACATCGCGCCGTTCGTGAACGTCTACGTCGAGGGCGAGGACGTGCGCACCCTCGACGGGATGGAGACGCCGGTGGGCGAGGGCGCCACGGTCATCCTCCTCCCCGCCATGGCAGGCGGCGGTGCCTAGCCTCACCACCGCCGGCTCGCTGCTCGAGCTCGTCGGGAACACACCGCTGGTCGAGCTCCAGCGGCTGACGCCGAAGCCGGGCGTCCGGATCTACGCGAAGCTCGAGGGGCAGAACCCGACCGGCTCGATCAAGGACCGCGTCGCGAAGTCGATGATCGACGCCGCCGAGGCGTCCGGCGAGCTCGAGCCGGGCCGCGAGCTGCTCGAGCCGACGAGCGGCAACACGGGCATCTCGCTCGCGCTGATCGCGAAGCTGAAGGGCTACCCGCTGACGTGCGTGATGCCGGCGAACGCGACCGAGGAGCGGCGGCGCCTGCTGCAGCTCTACGGCGCGACGATCATCGACTCCCCGGCCGACCAGGGCTCGAACGGCGCCGTGCGCCTCGCCCTGGAGATCGCGGAGCGCGAGCCGAAGTACTTCATGCCGTTCCAGTACGCGAACGAGGCGAACCCGCGCGCCCACTACGAGGGCACCGGCGCGGAGATCGCGGAGGCGCTCGACCGCGTCGACGTGCTCGTCGCGGGCCTCGGCACCGGCGGCACGCTGATGGGCACCGGCGACCGGCTGCGCGAGAGCTTCCCCGACATCGTCGTGGCCGCCGCCGAGCCGCTGCCCGGCGACCTCGTGATGGGCCTGCGCTCGCTCGAGGACGGCTACGTGCCGCCGATCCTCGACGTCTCGAAGCTCGACCGGAAGCTGCTCGTCTCGAACGAGGAGTCGGTCGCCGCGATCCACGCGCTGCTCGCGAAGGAGGGCATCTTCGCCGGCGTCTCCGCGGGCGCGGTCGTCCATGTCGCCGTCAAGCTCGCGG
Source organism: uncultured Actinomycetes bacterium (assembly GCA_963815005.1). GTDB lineage: Bacteria > Actinomycetota > Thermoleophilia > Gaiellales > Gaiellaceae > Palsa-739. The sequence continues at coordinate 115,899 of CAWFFI010000022.1, read as the reverse complement.
CCGAGCTCGACGAGGGCGCGGTCGTCGTCTGCGTGCTCGCCGACGCCGGCTGGAAGTACCTCTCCGCGGACTTCTGGGACGCGGCCCACGTCGGCGAGTCGATGGAGCGCACGCTCTGGTGGTAGCCGTCCCCGCGGAGGTGCGCGCCGCGGTCGCGGCGCACGCCCGCGAGGAGGATCCGAACGAGTCGTGCGGCCTGCTCGTCCTCCGCGACGGCGTCGCCGAGCGCTACGAGCGCGGCCGCAACGCCGCCGCCTCGCCGTACCGGTTCGAGCTCGACGTCGACCCGGAGCTGTGGTTCCTCGAGGACGACGGCTACGACCTCGCGGTCGTCCACTCGCACCTCTCCTCCCCGCCCCGCCCGTCGCGCACCGACGTCGAGAACATCGGGCTCTGGGAGGGCAAGCCGTACCTGATCTACTGCGTCGCCCGCGACGAGCTCGCCGCCTGGACGATCGCCGGCGGCGCGATCGAGCCCGTCGAGCTCCGCTAGCCGGGCTAGGTCCCGGCGCGGCCGCGCCGGACGAGCCAGACCGCGCCCGAGAGCGCGAGCGCGAGGAACCCGAGCAGGCCGAGCTCGTAGCAGGAGGTTCGTGAGCTCGCGGCCGCCGGTGGGGAGCCGCTCGAACTGGGCGGTGACGATCAGGATCCGCCGGACGACGGCGATCAGGCCGATGAAGAGGAACGGCTCGACCGCGATCTCGTGCGTGCGGAGCACGAACCGGAGCGTGTAGACGAGCTCGGCCATGATCAGCGTCAGCAGGACGCGGTCGAGCACGGTCACGCCGATGTCGACGGCGCCCTTGCCGGCCGAGATCGCGTTGCGCGAGCTCGTGGACGGTGCCGACGAGCACGAGCACGGCCGCCGTCGCGAGCAGGATCGCGACGGCGCCGTAGAGCAGCAGCTCGAAGCCGACGAGCCCGCGCAGCAGGCTGCCCTCGGCGGGCGCACCCGCCTCGGGGACGATCCCGGCGCGTCGTGGTCGGAGGCCATGGCCGAGCCTATCTTCTAGGAGACGGTGAAGCTCCCTTTCATGAAGCTCGCGTGCGGGTCGCAGACGTAGTCGTAGGTGCCCTTCACGAGCTTCACCTGCCAGCGGACGGTGCCCTTGCCGCTGACCGAGGTGACCTTGTCGACGCCCGGCCCGGTCAGGTGGAAGTCGTGGTCGGAGGCCTGGTCGCGGACGACGATCACGTACGTGCCCGCCTTCAGCTTCGCCACCTTCCGGCCGCCCTTCGTGAGCGAGATCGTCAGCGGGTCGGCGACGGTGGCGACGAGCGTCGTGCGCTTCGGCTTCTTCTTGTGAACGCCCGCCGCGGCAACGGTGGTGCCGGCGCCGAGCACGACGCCGAGCGCGACGGCGGCCGCCACGAGCCTGCGGGTACGGATCATCCCTGCCTCCTGCTTCAAGGTCCCCTCGGCGGGGAGTCTATCGAGCTCGTCCTCGTCGACGAAGCCGACGCCCTCGCGGCGCGGCTCCGGCCGCTGCGAGAACGTGACGCAGACGCGCTCGATCCGGTTGCCCTCCACCTCGAGCACGTCGAAGCGCAGGCCGTCGTAGACGACGTCGTCGCCCGGCTCCGGCGCCCGGCCGAGCTGGCCGAACACGAAGCCGGCGACGGTGTGGAAGTCCTCCTCGGGGATCTCGGTGCCGAAGCGCTCGTTGAACTCCTCGATCGGGAACATGCCGTCCACGCGGTAGCGTGTGGTCGTCGATCACCTCGATCGGCTCCTCGGGGACGTCGAACTCGTCCTCGATCTCGCCGACGATCTCCTCCAGCAGGTCCTCGAGCGTGCAGATGCCGACCATCGCGCCGTATTCGTCGACGACGACGGCGAAGTGATTCGACGTCGCCCGGAACTCCTGGAGCAGCGAGGCGAGATCCTTGTTCTCGGGGACGATGTAGGCCGGCCGGAGCAGCTGCTCGAGCTCGAGGTCGGAGATGCCGCGGTCGTGGATCGCGGTGAACAGGTCGCGCACGTGCAGGACGCCGGCGATGTCGTCGAGCGACTCGCGGTAGACCGGGTAGCGCGTGTACGGCGAGTCGAGCACGATCGCGAGCGCCTCCTCGGGCGGCAGGTCGACCGACACGGAGGCGACGTCGGGGCGGGCGACCATCACGTCGGCGGCGTCCTTGTCGCCGAAGACGAAGACCTTGTCGATCATCTGCCGCTCCTCCTCCTCGATCGCGCCCTCCTGCGACGAGCGAGAGAGCAGCATCCGCAGCTCGACCTCGGAGTGCACGGAGCGCTCGGCACCCGGCGGCTCGAGGCCGAAGCTGCGCAGGATCCACTCCGTCGCCCGGCGGAGGAACCAGATCGCCGGCCGGAAGATCAGGAAGAACGCCCGCACCGGCGCCGAGACCCAGAGCGCGGTGCCCTCCGCGTGGCCGAGCGCGACGCCCTTCGGCACGAGCTCGCCGAAGATCACGTGGACGGTCGTGAGGATCAGGTAGGCGAGGGCGATCGCGAGCACGGTTGCCATCCACGCGTCGAACTCGCGCGTGAGGACGTGCTCGCCGAGGGCGCCGATGCCGAGGGAGGTGAGCGTGACGCCGAGCTGCATCGCGGCGATGAAGCGGCCGGGGTCGCCGGTGATCCGCAGCACGTCGCGGGCCCGCCGGTTCCCCGCCTGCCCGAGCTCGACGATGCGGGTGCGCCGCGCCGTGACGAGGCCGTATTCGGCCGCCACGAAGAACGCGTTGAGCAGGATCAGCAGCCCGACGCCGATCAGCTCCAAGAGAAGTGTCACGCCCCGGGCCTCCGTCGACGGAGTTGGGGGGCGCTGGTACTGGGCGGGATCTCGTCCACCAGCTACGACGCAGTATAGGAGACGGCCCGGTCGTCCTCGTGCCGGGTCGCACGACCGAGCACGACGAGCCGCTCGAGATGCGAGAGCGTCTCGGCGACGGCGAAGCGCCGCTGGATCGGCGGCAGCTCGCGTCCGAAGAGGGCGTGCGAGAGCTCGTACCCCGAGCGCCGCCGGGCGTCGAGGGAGCCCTGCATCGCGTCGAGGCGCCGGTCGTGGTGGACCGCGATCTCGCGCGCCCGCGGCGCCGGCGCGGTCACCGGGCTCCCGTGACCGCCGTACGAGACGCGCGGGTGCAGCTCCTCGACGAGCGCGAGCGAGGAGACGTAGTCGCCGAGCGGGTCGGGGCGGCTCTCCGGGTAGAGGCCGATCGCCGGCGTGATCGGGGTCAGCAGGTGGTCGCCCGCGATCAGGACGCCGTCGTCGCGGAGCAGGCAGAGCTGCCCGTCCGCGTGGCCGGGCACGGCGTGGATCCGCCAGCCGTCGATCTCGTCGCCCGGGTCGACGAGCGTCGGGTTCCAGGCGAAGCGGACGAAGTCGGCGAAGACGTGGCCGGACGCGACCAGCTCCTCGGCGGTGTGCGGGCGGGACGCCGTGCACGAGGAACCAGTCGGCGATGTGCTCGGGCCAGTCCGTCGAGCCCCACACGCGCTCGCACTGCGCGTAGTCGAGCCGGCCCTGGAGGACGGGCGCACCCGTCGCCTGCGCGGCCGCCTCCGCCCCGCCGACGTGGTCGGGGTGCATGTGCGTGATGAAGATCCGGACGACGGGCGCGTCGAGCGAGGCGACGATCTCCTGCCAGGGCGTGTCGGGGAGCCCGAGCCCCGTGTCGACGAGCGTCCAGCCGTCGTCGCCGCGGAGGAGGTAGCAGTGGACGTGGCGCGGCCCCGAGGGGAGCGGCAGCGTCACGCGCAGGATCCCCGGCTCGAGCTCGACCGGCGTAGCGAACGTATGTTCGGTATCGTCTGGCATGGGGATGCGCGTCGAGTATCGCGAAGAGCCGTGCCGGTCCGCGCTGAACCGCGTGGCCGGCATGCCGTTCGAATGGTCGCTCAACCCGTACATGGGCTGCGTCCACCGCTGCACGTTCTGTTACGTCAGGGCGTTCGAGGCCCGCGCCGACCGGCCCGCCGACGGCCGCTACGGGCAGAGCATCCGCGTGAAGACGAACGTCGCCGAGGTGCTGCGGCGCGAGCTCGCGCGGCCCTCCTGGAGCGGCGGGCCGGTGGCGATCGGCGCGGCGACCGACCCGTACCAGCCCGCCGAGGGCCGCTACCGGCTCACGCGGGCGTGCGTCGAGGCGCTCGGCGAGGCGGCGAACCCGTTCTCGATCATCACGCGCGGGCCGCTGATCGTGCGCGACCTCGACGTGCTCGCCGCGGCCGCCCGGCGCGCCGACGTCACCGTCACGTTCTCGCTGCCGACGCTCGACCGCGAGATCTGGCGGCGCACCGAGCCGGGGACGGCGCCGCCGCGCCAGCGTCTGCGCGCGCTCCGGGAGCTCGTCGAGGCGGGGATCCGCGTCGGCGTCGGGATGGCGCCGATCCTGCCCGGGCTCTCCGACCGTCCCGAGCTGCTCGCCGATGTCGTCCGTGCGGCACGCGAGGCGGGCGCGACCGGGATCTGGGCGAACCTGCTCTACCTCAAGCCGGGCACGCGGGAGCACTTCCTCGCCTCGCCTCGAGCGAGACTGGCCCGAGCTGCTACCGGAGTACGAGCGGCTCTACGCCCGGCGCGCGTATCTGCCCGCCGCCGACGACCGCCCCGGTCCGCGCCCAGGTGCGGGATCTCGCCCGCCTCCACGGCGTCCGCGACCGCCGCCGGCTCCGGCTCGCGCCGGCCGCCGCGGGCGGAGCAGCTGACGCTCTCGGTCTGACCCCGCGCATGACCTCCGCCGCTGCGGCATAGAATCCCCGAACGCGGTGGGCGCCTCTGAGATCACCTGTCTGATCGTCGACGACCACGAGGTCGTCCGCGAAGGCCTGCGCCTGTCGCTGTCGCGCGCGCCGCACATCCGCGTGATCGGCGAGGCGGGCGACGGCGAGAGCGCGGTCGCGCTCGCCGAGCGGCGCCGGCCGGACGTCGTGATCATGGACGTGCGCATGCCCGGGATGGACGGGCTCGAGGCGACGAAGCTGCTGACGGAGAAGGTGCCGGACACGGCGGTGCTGATCTTCACCGCGTACAGCGAGCGCAGCCTGCTCAGCCGCGGCCTCGAGTCGGGCGCGAAGGGCTACATCCTCAAGGAGGCGCCGCACCAGACGCTGCTGCGGGCGATCGAGAAGGTCGCGGGCGGCGAGGGCTACGTCGACCCGGCGCTGATGCCCGCGTTCCTGACCGGCAAGGACAAGGACGACATGCTGACGGGGCGCGAGCGGGAGATCCTCCAGCTGCTCGCCGACGGCATGTCCAACGCGGACGTGGCCGGCAAGCTCTTCATCAGCCAGGAGACGGTGAAGAGCCACGTGCGCCACATCCTCGCCAAGCTGGAGGCGGACACGCGCACGCACGCGGTCGCGATCGCCCTCCGCGAGGCGATCATCGATTGACCGACGAGAGCGCCCGCCGCGAGCTGACGGAGCAGGTCCTCGCCGCCGAGCAGGACGAGCGGCGGCGGATCGCGCTCTTCCTCCACGACGGCCCCGTCCAGTCGCTCTCCGGCGTGGCGCTGATGATGGACGCGGCGCTCGACTTCTTCGCGCAGGGCCGGCACGAGCAGGCGCGCGACGTGCTCGACCGGGCGCTCACCCGGACGCGGATCACGATCGGCGAGCTGCGCGACCTCTCGTTCAGCCTCGAGCCGGTCGTGCTGCGCGATCACGGCTTCGCGTCCGCGATCCACGCGCTCACGCAGACGCGCGGGACTCGAACACGCGATCCGGGTCGAGGTCGACGTCGCGGCCGCCGACCTGCTGCCCGAGCAGGAGCAGGCGGCGCTCTACGAGATCGTCCGCGAGGCGCTCGAGGGCGCGATCCGGCGCGGCCCGCCGAGCACGTTCTCGGTGCGGGTCGAGAGCCCGGGCGGCGACCGCCTCGAGGTCGCGATCCACGACGACGCCCCCGGCGAACGGCGGCGGCGCTCGCTCGAGGTGCTCGAAGAGCGCGCCCGCACCCTCGGCGCGAGCCTCGCCGTCGACCAGGACGACACGGGCACCACGATGCGCCTTTCTATCTGAGGGGAACCAAGGTTCCCCTCAGGGCTCCCCTCCTTCGGCGGGGATCGGCGGGGTGGTGGGGTGGCTACGGCGAGAGCGTGGTCTCGCCTTCGCCGACAGGAGCGCACTCGACCAAGAGTGGACTGCGCACGGAATCGCGGTGTCGGCGCGGCCGGTCGTGCCTGCGGCAGGACCGACCGCTGGTTCGGCCTCCGGCTAAGCGCCGCTGCGCGGACGCTTAGCCTGCGGCCTGGGCGGCTCGCGCACCTCGCCACCGTTCCAGCCTCGGGCTAACGCGGCCGCAGGCGCGTTAGGACGAGGCGAACCAGCGGGTGCGCCCGGCCGGAGGCCGCGCGCGACCGCGCCGGGACAGGCATCCCGTCCAGATCGTTCTTTGGCGAGTGCGCTCTCTTCCGTGTTGAGGAGACCGCGCTCTCCTCGACACGACACGGCGATCCCGCCACGCGTGCCCAGCCCGCCCGCGTTGCGCAGCAACGCGGGCGCGAGGTTCCCCTCAGCTCAAGAAAGGCACAGCGCCGCTTGTCGCCGGGCAGCGGCGAGGCGGCGACCTTGGTCACGTGGAGCGTCTTGCCGTCCTGGGTCACCTCGGCGCCGACCGCGGGCGGGTCGCCGTCCTGCTCGCGCAGCTCGTATCCGCCGGTGCTCCAGACGAAGAGAAGGTGCCCCTCGGCCATCGCGGCGGATGCTACCCGGCCGCCGACTCGGCGGCGGCGAGGCCGAGCACGAGCGCCTGGGCGAGCCCGCTCGCGTAGCCGCCGGTCGCGACGCCGCCCGCGTCGACGCCGGCGGCCCAGAGGCCGTCGAGCGGCGCGCCCGCCTCGTCGAGGACGCGCGCCGACGTGTCGACGCGGAGGCCGCCGATCGTGTGCGTGACCGCCGCGGCGACGTGGACGGCGAGCCGGCCGTCGTCGCGCTCGAGGACGGTGCCGCCGGCGGCGCGGGCCGCCTCGATGCGCTCGTTCGTCCGCTCGACGACGTACCAGGCGCTCGGCCCGATCAGCTGCGCGAGATCGCTCTCGTGCCAGGCGACCGCCGCCGGCGTGACGTCGAGACCGTCGTCGGTGTGGATGCGCGCCTCGCGGCCGTAGAGCTGGGAGAGCGGCACGAAGTCCTCCTCCCGGATCCGCGCCGGCGGCGCGGGCAGCGCGCGGCCGTAGAACTCGTCGAGGCCGCCGGTGACCGCGGCGCCGCGGGCGCGGGCGTAGTCGAGGCCCGCGCCGTCGCTCCACGGGTTCGCGCGCAGCAGCAGGCCGCGCTCGGCGGCGAGCCGCGCCGGGAAGCCGCCGGTCGCGAGCACGAGCGGCGGCTCGGCGTCCGGCGGGCAGCGGCGTCTCGAGCTCGACGTCGCGGGCGAGGAGCCGCGTGAGCGCGCGCGGGTCGTAGCGGCGGCCGGTCGTGAGCGGGTTCTCGGTGTCCTGCCAGACGGGCTCGGCGCCCAGCGACTCGAGCCACGCGAGCGCGTCGTCGAGCCGCTCCCAGACGAGCCGCTGGAGCGCCTCGTCGCCGCCGGGGCATTCCTCGCGGAAGCGCTCCCAGTCGAGGTGACGCCAGACGACGCCGCTCGAGAGGAGCATCGACCCGCCCGCCCGCGTCCCCTTCTCGAGCACGCGCGGCGCGTGGCCGAGCTGGCGCAGCCGGGCGGCGGCCACGAGCCCGGCCATCCCGGCGCCCGCGACGGTGAGCGCGCCACTAGCGTGAGGGAGAACGTCGGCTTGTGCTCGACGTACTCGACGCGCACGTGCTCGGGCCCGCGCAGGAAGGCGGCGATCGTGTTCGGCGCGTCGACGACGTCGTCGACCTCGATCCCGAGGTCGCGCGCGGCGTCGAGGTGCTCGTCGACCGAGTCGACGAGGACGGCGACGTGGTTCAGCAGCGGACGCTCCGGCGCTCCCGGGGTCGCCGGGGTGGAACTCGATCCAGGCGCCGCCGACCTCGACGCGCGGCGCTCCCGAGGGGCCGGGTGCGGCGGGCGGCGAACCCGAGCGGCCGGTACGCGGCGGCAGCGGCCTGCGGGTCGGCCGAGCGGAGGGCGACGTGGTCGAGGTCGTAGTCGAGGTCGGTGTCGGCCTCGACGAGCCCGAGCCGGACGCCTTCGTCGAGGTCGACGTAGGCCTCGCCGCTCCGCGGCCGCTCGATCGCGAGCCCGGCCGGGAGCAGCGCGAGCGCCGGCTCGAGCGCCGCGACGCGGAACGCGACGTGCTCGAGCGCGCCCCGCTCGCGCGGGCCCTCGGCGGCGAAGAGCGTCAGCTTGCCGCGGCGCGCGTCGGCGCCGACGAGCGTGAACCGGTCCGTCCGGTCGATCACGTGCAGGCCGAGATGCGCGACCGCGAACTCCGCGATCGCGTCCCGGTCCGCGAGCCAGTACGCGACGTGGTCGAGCGTCTTCGGCCTCATGGGCTCCAGCGTAGCCGGGGCCTCCGAGACCGACGCGCGTCGCAGGCTCTATGCGATCGGCTCGTTGTGGACGTCGTTCTCGTCCGCGTACGTCTTCGTGAGCTGGTTCATCGACGTCCATGCTCTTGCCGTACGCGTAGTTGATCTCGACGAACGCGTTCCACTTGTCCGGGAGCGCGTCCTCCGGGAAGATCGCCTCGACCGGGCACTCGGGCTCGCAGGCGCCGCAGTCGATGCACTCTTCGGGGTCGATGACGAGGATTCGGTCCGCTTCGTGGATGCAGTCCACGGGACACACGTCCACGCACGAGCGGTCTTTGATGTCGATGCAGGGTTCGGCGATGATGTAAGTCACGGCGCCGAGTGTAGACGACCGACCGGCGCACGGGTCGCAGCATCCGACGGCCCTGAAACAGCCGCGCCGAAGGCCTCTCCGCTCACCCGTCCGCGGCCGGCGCGAGGTCGCGTACGAGGTCGGCTGCACGTTCGACGAGCGCCGACTTCGCGACGACCTGATCGAACCCCGCGGCGTGTGCGGCGCGGAGCCCGGCGGTGTCCGTGTGGTTCGTGTAGCCGATGATCGGAACGTCCGGGTACGTGTCCGCGACCTCTTCCGGATCGATGCGCGAGATGTCCGCGATGACGAGGTCGGGCTCCTCGGTGTGGTCGACCGTGATCAGGCGATGCCCGGCCAGCAGCGCGTCGAGCTTGCCCCGGAAGAAGAGGTCGACCCCACAGAGCAGGATCGTGGCCACGCAGGGAGCGTACCGTCGCCGGCGAGGTCTGCTCAAGTCCGTTGGTACCGTGCCGCGGTGGAGCAGGAGGCCGCGTTCCGGCAGGGTCTCGCGCTGATCGGCCGCGGCCGCTTCTTCGAGGCGCACGAGGAGCTCGAGCTCGCGTGGCGCGCGGCCGAGCCGGCGGAGCGGGATTTCCTGCAGGGCCTCGTCCACGTCGCCGTGGCCTGGTACCAGGCCGGCCGCGGCCGTCCGGTCGCGACGGCGAGCCAGCTCGAGAAGGCGGCGCGCCGGCTCGGCCCGTACGCCCCGGCTCACCGCGGCGTCGACGTCGCGGGCGTCCTGGCGCAGGTCGAGCAGGCCCGAGCCGTGGTCGCGGCAGGCTCGCTCGACCTCGATCCCCCGCACCTCCCGACCAAGTGACAACGTGTTACTAGGTGCCCCGCGAGGGCGCCCGGCTCCACGAAACGCCCGCCGTCCCGGTTCGTGACAACGTGTCACTGGCGGCTAGGGCTTCGTCAGGCCGATCGCGTCGAGCGCACGGTTCAGCGCGACGTGGAGCCACCAGTCGCGGTGGAAGAAGAGGAGCAGGCCGAGCGCGACGAGCGTCAGGCCGCTCGCGACCTGGATCAGCATGTAGCGGTCGCGCAGCCAGCGGAACGCGCCCATCGCCCGCGCGAACGCGATCCCGGCGAGGATGAACGCGACGCCGAGGCCGAGCGCGTAGGCGGCGAGGAGCACGGCGCCCTTCAGCACGGTTCCCGTGTCGCTCGCGAGCACGAGCACGGCGGCGAGCACGGTGCCGATGCACGGGGCGGCGCAGACGGCGAACGCGCCGCCGAGCAGCACGCCGGAGCCGCGCCGGCGCGCGCCGGTGATCAGCCCGGGCGCGAGCAGCCGCTCCGGCACGGGCAGCAGGCCGACGAAGGCGAGGCCGAGCACGACGAGCACGAAGCCGGCCACGTCGGTCTGCGCGGAGGCGGAGAGCACGCCGCCGATCGCCGCCGCACCCGCGCCGAGCACGACGAACACGACCGTGAAGCCGAGGATGAACGGGACGCTCGAGACGACGACGCGCCGGGTCGTGCCGCGCTCGCCGAGCTTTCCCGCCTCGACGCTCGAGAGCGCCGAGAGGTACCCGGGCACGAGCGGCAGCACGCACGGCGTGACGACCGACGCGAAGCCGGCGACGAACGAGACGGCGAGGCGCGTCCCCATCAGTCGAGGCGCGCGAGCAGGTCGTCGAGCCGGCGCTCGGTCTCGTCGTCGAGCCCGGACGGCACCGGCGCCGGCTCGGGCTCCCGCGAGCGGCTCCAGCGCCACACGCCGAAGCCGAGGAGCGCCGCGCCGGCCAGGACGCCGCCGAGCGGCAGCCACCACGCGAGCAGGTCGAACCCCTTGTGCGGCGGCGCCGCGAGGATCCCCTCGCCGAAGTTCGCGACGAGCTCGTTCTCGATCTGCTGCGCCGTCCAGCACTGCGCGATCCGGCGGCTGATCTGCGCCTCGATCGCGCGGGCGGCGGGCGCGTCCGACTGGTCGAGCGTCGTGTGGCAGGTCGGGCACATCACCTGGCCCTCGAGATACGTGAGCGAGGTCTTCGGCTGGGTGCACGCGGCGGCCGCCGGCCCGGCGAGCGCGAGCGCGGCGACCGCGACGGCGACGATCCGGAACGTCACGAGCCGAGCGCCGTCCTCAGCGCGGCCTGGAAGCGCGCCGTCCGACGCGGCGTCGGTGATCGGCCCGGGGATGTGCAGGACGATCTTCCCGTCGCGCCCGACGACGTAGGTCTCCGGCACCGCGGTGATCCCGTAGCGGCCCGACGTCACGTCGCCCGAGCCGTCCTGCACCATCGGGAAGCTCAGCTTGTGCGCGGCGACGAAGCGGCGGCCGTCGCTCGTGACGTCGTGGAAGTCGACGCCGACGAAGACGACGCCCCGGTTCCGGTACCGCAGCCACGCCTGCTCGAGCTTCGCCGCCTCCGCCTTGCAGGGGATGCACCAGGAGGCCCAGAAGTTCAGCACCACGGCCTTCCCGCGCAGCGAGGCGAGGTCGAGGCTGCCGCCGCCCGAGAGCCGCCGCAGCGTGAACCCGGGCGCGGCGCCGCCGACCTTCGGCGCGTGCTGCTGGTGGGTCAGGCGCCAGAGCAGGAGGACGAGCAGCGCCGCGACGCACGCGATCGCGACCACCTGGCCGCCGACCTTCAGCGTGCGCGTCACGAGCCGATCGCCGCCTGCAGGTTCCGGCGGAACGCGTCGCCGAAGGCCTTCTCGTCGATCGGGCCGAGCACGCGCGTCCCCACGAGCCGTCCCTTCGGGTTGACGACGTAGGTCACCGGCAGGTTCGCGACGCCGTACCGGTTGCTCGCGACGAGGGCGCGCGAGTCCCAGAGGACCGTGTACGTGATGCCGTGGGCCTGCACGAAGCGGCGGGCGTCGGAGCGCACGTCGTCGCCGGTGTCGATGCCGAGGACGACGACGCCGCGGCTCCGGTACGTGTGGGAGATCTGCTCGAGCGTGGCGGCCTCGCGCTTGCACGGGTCGCACCAGGAGGCCCAGAAGTTCACCACCACCGTCTTGCCGCGCAGCGAGGCGAGCGACACCGTGCCGTTGCCCTCGAGCGTCTGCAGCGTGAACGTCGGTGCGGGAGCGCCGACCGCGGGCGGATGCGACTGGTGGGTCAGCCGCCAGCCGAGCAGGCCCGCGAGCACCGCGACGCCGACGATCGCGAGCGCCTGGCCCGCGAGCCGCAGCCTGGCCGGGATCACGAGCGGACGATCCAGACCGGGGTGCCGACGGTGACGTGGTCGAAGAGCCACTCCGCCTGCGGGACGTGCATGCGGACGCAGCCGTGCGAGAGCGAGTAGCCGACCGACGCGTCGTCCGGCGTGCCGTGGATGCCGACGCCGGGCGAGCTGATGCCCATCCAGCGCGTGCCGAGCGGGTTGCCCGGGCCGGGCGGCGTCGGCTTCTCGCCCTTCGCCCACGGATCGTTCGGCGGATACCACCACGGGTTCTTCGCCTTGACGATGATCTGGAAGCGGCCGAGCGGCGTCGGGTACGCGTTCTGGCCGGTCGCGACCCCGAACATGCGGACGAGCTTCGCCCCGTCGTAGAGCGCGAGCCTGTTCTCGCCGCGGTGGATCACGATCACCGGCCCCACCCCGGGCGGCGTCAGCTTCGGCGTCAGGGTCTTCGTCGGCACGACGACCGGCGCGCGCGTCCCGTGCACGAGCTCGCCGACGAGAGCCCCGGCGGTCGCGGTCTGCCGGACGACGAGCCCGGGCCGCGACTTCGTCACGAACGGCTGCAGATGGCGGAGCAGGAGCCGCGAGTCGACGGCCTTGCGGTCGAAGCGGTGCGCGAGCTTCGCGACCCACGGGCCGACGAGCGTGCGATCGAGCCCGGCACGGAGGCCGAGCACCGTCCCGGGCGCCGCGGTGAGCGCCTTCGCGACCGCAGCCTCGGCCGGGACGGTCGTCGCGAAGCGCGGCCGGGTCGGCGGTGACCTTCGTCGTGCCGACGCGGAGGACGACCGGCCGCGCGTACGCCTGCGTCACGGCCGCGACCGCCTGCTCGGCGGTCATGCCGCCGACGGCGACCGGGCCGAGCACGACACCGGCGGCGATCGTCGGCGCGGGGGTCGTCTCGGTCGGCGGGGGCGTCCCGTCCGCGCGGGCGGACACGGCGCCGGCGCCGAGGACGCAGACGAGCGCGACACAGAGGACGAGTCCAGCGCGTTTCAGCATGTTCGAGCCGGGACGGGAAGCCGCGGATCGTCGGTGATGATACCGTCGACGCCCGTTTCGACGAGGGTTTTCGCGAGCGCGGCGTCGTTCACCGTCCAGACGTAGACCGCCGCCCCGGCGGCGTGGCAGGCGTCGACGGCGGCCTTCGTCACCACCGCCCAGTTGAGCGTCGCCGCCTGCGCGTCGGCGGCTTCGAGCCAGCCGCGCGATCCGGCGCGGCAGCCGCGCGCGCATCAGCGCGAGCCCGGGGCGCACGACGGGCCGCAGGATCCGCCGGTGCGAGACCCCGTACCGGTCGTCCGGATACGTGAGCGCGCGCGCCAGCGCCGGCTCGAGGCGGCGCAGCTCCGCGAGCACCGGCACGAGCGGCGAGCTGACGAAGCTCCGGTCGATCAGTGCGTGGCGGCGGAGCGCCGCGGCCGTGGCCGCCTCGACGCCAGGCGCCTTCAGGTCGAGCTGGACGGCGAGGCCGAGCCGCGCCGCGAGCGCGAGCCCGTCGTCGAGCGGCGGCGCCGCCGCCGCATCGGCCGGGTCGTGGGCGAGCACGAGCCCGCCGCCGGGGCCGAAGAGCACGTCGAGCTCGACCGCGTCGGCGCCCTGCGCGGCCGCCGCCTCGATCGCGGCGAGGCTGTTCCCGGGCGCGAGCGCGCGCCGCGCCGCGATGGCCGATCACGAGCACGTCCCGGTCGCCGCGCAGGAGCTCCATCACGGCGCCGTCGGCAGGAGCTGCTCGTTCCGCGTGTCGCCGTTGACGGCGAAGTCGAGGATCATCCGGTCGGTCACCCATTCGACGGGCGCGCGGTCGTCCGTCCACGGGTCGTCGCTCGGCGACGGCTGGGCGCGCGTGCGCTGCGAGCAGGCGCGTGAGCGAGCGGATCCGCGCCGGCGTCCGCGCAGGCGCCCCCGCGAGGCGCCCGGCGGGGAGCGGCCGCGCGAAGCCGAGCACGAGCTGGTTCAGCTTCAGCGCCTGCCAGGTCAGCACCTGCGGGAAGACGGTGCGCAGCGTGCCGGCGATGTCGCGTGCGAGCCGGTGGTCGCCGGGCACGGTGGCGACGTTGAGGGCGACGATCCCGCCCGGGCGCAGCCGGTCGCGCACGAGCCGGAAGAACTCCTGCGTCGCGAGGTAGAACGGCACGTACGGCTGCCGGTACGCGTCGACGAAGATCAGGTCGTAGCGCCTGTGCGTCCGGCGCAGGAACGGGCGCGCGTCCGCGGTGATCACGTGCAGCCGCGGGTTGTCGCCGAGCCCCATGAACCGGCGCGCCGCCGCGCTCACCGCCGGGTCGATCTCGACGCCGTCGATCTCCGCCCGCGGGTAGAAGACGCCGTACGCGCGCGCCGTCGTGCCGCCGGCGTTGCCGAGGATCGCGACGCTCCGCACCGGCCGGCCCAGGAGCGGCGGCACGGCGAGGAACATGTCCCACTCGTCGCCGGTGAGGACGGTGTCGGGCCGCCACTCGGAGTGCCGGACGATCCCCTCGTTCAGGTACAGGTCGCGCTCGGGGCCGTTCTGGACGACCTGCACGTACTGGTACCGGGACTCCGTCTCGTAGAGGAGCCCCGGCGTCGCCTTGACCGCACCGGGCGGGACGGCGAGGAGCGCGGCCGCGACGACAGGCGCCGCGAGCCAGGGCGGTGCGAGCTGGAGCGCACCGCCGAGCGCGACGACGGCCGCCGTGCCGACGAGCGTCCGCTCCGTCCCGACGAGCGGGATCGTCACGAGTGCCGGCACGAAGACGCCGACGATGCTGCCGATCGTCGAGAGCGCGTACAGGCGCCCCGCGGCGGAGCCGGCGCGGTCGACGCCTGTGACCGACAGCCGGAGCGCGAACGGCGCCGCCATCCCGAGCAGCACGACCGGCGGCGCGAAGAGCAGCAGCGACGCGGCGAAGGAGCCGACGACCGCGCCGACCGAGACCTGGTCGAGCCCGCTCACCGTCACGTCGAGGAGCGGCCGCGCCGCGAAGGGCACGATCGCGACGAGCGCGCCGGCCGCGACGACGACGCGCCCGAGCACCGCCCGCTCGGGCCGCCGGTCGGCGAGCCGCCCGCCGAGCCAGTAGCCGAGCGAGAGCGCCGCGAGCACGAGCCCGATCACGTTCGCCCACACGACCGTCGAGGAGCCGAAGTACGGCGCCAGCAGGCGCGAAGCGCAGATCTCCGTCGCGGTCGAGCCCGCCCCGGCGGCGAGCACGAGCGCGGACAGCACCCGGACCGGAGGACCGGGCGCGTCCGTGCCGGGAACAGGGTCAGCCTGGACGACCATCGAGCGTCTGAGCGACACCAGTATCGCGCCCGGGCTCGCTTCCGGGTCGGAAGGCACTACGATGCGCGCGTGGCCCAGCCCGCGTCGCAGATCCCGCCCGCCGAGGACGACGAGTCGCTCGTCGACCCGACGCCGTTCATCGAGCTCCGCTACCGCTACCACCGGGCGCAGCGCTCGGCGAAGGTGCGCCGCCGCGAGGAGAGCAGGCTCGCCCACTACCGCTTCTACATCGTGCTCGCGGTGCTCATCGCGCTCGCGATCGCGTTCCTCGTCGGCAGCTGGCACGAGATCCAGCACCTGTTCGGGATCTGACCGTCCGCCGCCCCTTTCCCCCATACTGCGCACTGTGCAAACGCCCGAGCCCCTGCCCCCGTACCGCACCGAGGCCGATCCGCCCGGCCGCCGGCCGCTGCCGCGGGCTCCGCTTCCGGCGGCCTGGGGTGAGCGCCTCGCCTGGGTGTCCGGGCTCGTGCTCGCGCTCTCGGCGTTCACGGACTGGTACGTCGGGACGCTTCCCGACGGGCTCACGCTCTCGGTCACGGGCTGGCACACGGGAGCGCTCGGCAAGCTCGTCTTCTTCGTCGGGCTCGGCGCGCTGATCCTCGAGGCGCTGCGCGAGGCCGGGATCGAGCTGCCCGCGACCGTGCCGGAGAGCCTCGTCCTGCTCGCGTTCGGCGCGCTCGCGACGATCTTCGTCCTCATCCGGATGATCTCGATCCCGGACACGTACTTCGCGGCCACGAGCCGCGGCGTCGGCCTCTGGATCAGCCTGATCTCGGCGATCGTCCTGATCGTGGCCGGGCTCCTGCGTACCGCCGAAGACTTCTAGCGGCGAGCAGTCCGACGGTCACGCCCAGCACGGCGCCGCCGAGCACGTCGAAGACCCAGTGCGCACCCACGTAGATGCGCGAATAGCCGATCGCGAGCGCGAGAACGAACACGGCCGGCGCGAAGCGCGGCGCGACGAAGGAGAGCACCGTCGCGCACGCGAAGCTCGTCGCGGTGTGGCCGGACGGGAACGACCCGTCGTGCGGGACCGCTGTGAGCGCCACCGACGGGTCGCGGTCGGCGGGACGCTCGACCCCGGTCGCGACCTTCAGCCCGTAGGCGGAGAGGTCGGCGACGACGTCCGCGAGCCCGACCGCGACGAAGAGCAGCGGCCGCCGCCACGCGACCGCGAGCACGAGGGCGAGCGCGAGCCAGATCGCGCCGGCCGTGCCGATCTTCGTCAGGACGATGAACGGCCCGTCGAGCGGGTGCCACCGGTGCTGGATCACCCAGCGCTCGAGATGCCGGTCGAGCGCGTTCAGCCGACCGGGACGATCTGCTTGGCCTGCTCGACCAGCTGCCGGAGCTCGAACGGCTTCTCGACGAACCCGTGTGCGCCGCGCTGCCGTCGCCGCGCGCCGCTCCGCGTCGTCGAGATGGCCGCTGAACATGACGACGGGGATGGCGCCTGCGCCGTGCTGCTCCTGGAGGCGGCGCAGCATCTCCCAGCCGTCCACCTGGGGCATCCGCACGTCGAGAAGGATCAGGTCGGGCCTGCCCTGCTCGACCGCCGCCATGCCCTCCTCGGCGCCGGCGGCCTCACGGACGCTGTAGCCCTCGAGCACGAGCGCGACGCGAACGACCTCGCGGACCTGCGCGTCGTCGTCGACGATCAGGACGACCGGGCCTTCCCTCGTCCTGCCGGCCGGGCCGCCGGACCGGTCGAGGAACGACTCGAGGTCGGCCCGCCGGTAGCGGCGGTGGCCGCCGGGCGTGTAGAAGGCGGGCACGCGCCCCTGATCCGACCACTTCCGCATCGTGCTCTGCGCGACGCCGACGAACCGCGCCGCCTGCCCGAGCGTCAGCCACTCGGGGTCGCGCCGGCTGCCGTCGTCGCCGAGCACCATCGGGGGAAACCTCGACACCGTTGACACTTTTTACACCACCATCCGCCCGAAGGCCTACGGCGTGACGGTGCGCTCGTGCGTCGTCGTGATCCCCGGCTTCGGGTTGTCGTGGATCGCTTCGCCGACCGCGACCCCGATCGCGAAGAGGAGCGCGCCCGCGGCGAGCGCGGCGAGCCAGACCACGCTGCGCGGCGGACGGCGGGGTGCTGCCGGCGGCGTTCGCGGGGCGGCGACGGTCACGAGGCGAAGTCGGTCGCGCCGCGCTGGTACGCGTGGAACGCGGCGGCGAGGACGAGGGAGAGGTCGCGCGGCCAGCCCGCCGACGGCGCGCGCTCCTCGACGACCTGCCGCCCCCAGCGCTCCGCGTCCGCGTAGGCGGACGGCGAGCTCGCGCAGCGTGTACGTCTGGCCGACGCGCTTCGGCAGCTCGCCGGCGACGACGTCGAGCTGCCCGAGCAGCCGCCCGTACCGGCGCGGGTCGCCGCGCTGCGCTTCCAGCCGGCGGTGTCCTTCTTCCCACTCGTGGCGGGTCAGGTCGAGCGAGTCGGCCACGGGGAGAGCGTAGTCGCCTCGTCGCCGAGGGTGCAGCAGCGCTCGGGCCAGAGCGGGTCGAGCTCGGCGACGATCCGCTCGCCGAGGAGGTAGCCGGGCCGGGCGAGCGCGAAGGCGGCGTGCGCGTGGAGGCACTTGAGGCTGCCGGAGCGCCCGGCGCCGCCGACGCCGAGGTCGAGCGAGGCGCCGCCGTCGCGGCCGGTCCGGCCGCCGGCGAGCTCGCGCCGGAGCCGCCGCTGCTCGGCGTGCGCGCGCTCGAGGCTCGCCGCGAGCTCGGGGTCGGCGGCGGCGGCCGCCGTCCACCGCTCGACGCCGCCCGCGGCCTCGAGCCGCGAGATCGCGGCGACGAGGTGGCGGCAGGTCACGTAGTACGTGGTCGGGAACGGCTCGCCGTCGGGGGCGTAGGGCCGCTGCTCGGTGACGGCGGGCGCACCGAACGGACAGCGGACGGCGACGCGCCCGAAGGCCCGCGGCGGGCGGCCGAGCTGGAGCTCGACGAGCGCCCGGTCGTCAGCGGCCACGGCCGGGCGCGTCGGCGGCCTGCTGCCGCTGCCGCCATTCGTGGATGCCCTTGACGATGTAGAGGTGCTCGCCCTGGCGGACGTAGCCGAGCGCGCGCGCCTCGCGCGCGAGCACGGTGAGGGTCGAGGCGGCCGCCAGCCGGCGCTCGAGCGTCGCCCGCTCGTCCTCGAGCCGGCGGACGACCGCGTGCTGGCGGCCGAGCTGGCCGCGCGCGTCGAGGTACGTCCGCAGCGGCCGGACGTAGAGCAGCGCGACGAGCACGAGCGCGCCGACGGCGATCCAGCGGCGCACGACGGCCGCGCGCAGGCGGCGACGACCCTTCTTCCGAGGCACGCAGCACAGTTCGCCGACCATGGGCCAACCCCTGGTTCCCGCCGACCGGATCGGCGTCCTCGTCCGCTCCTGGTCGAGCGCGCTCCCGCCGGCGAAGGCGAGACCGTGCTCTCGCCGCAGCCACACCGCGTCCCGCCACGCGTGCCTCCCGGCCGGAAGTCGAAGACTTCCGGCCGCTAGGCGATGTCGACCTTGATCACGTTCGTCGAGCCGGGGATGTTCACCGCGGTGCCGGCGGTGATCACGATCCGGTCGCCGGCCGCGATCAGGCCCGACTCGCGCACGGCCGCGATCGCCTCGCCCCAGAGCTCGTCCACGTCGCCGGCCTCCGGAATCAGGAGCGGCGTCACGCCCCACTCGAGCGCGAGCTGGCGCAGCGCCCAGTCGATGTGCGTGAGCGCGATGATCGGACGGCGCGGCCGGAGCCGCGCGACCGCGCTCGCCGTGCGGCCCGTGAAGGTCGGGACGAGGATCGCCGCCGCCCGCAGCGCCTCGGCGAGGTCGCAGGCGGCGTTCGACATCGCCTGCCCGATCGTCGGGTTCTCCGCCGCCTCCGGCAGCTCGTGCCGGTAGTTCATGCTCGGCTCGACCGCGCGGGCGATCCGGTCCATGTAGGCGACCGCCTCGACCGGGTATTCGCCGACCGCGGTCTCGCCGGAGAGCATCACCGCGGAGGTGCCGTCGAGGATCGCGTTCGCGACGTCCGATGCCTCGGCGCGCGTCGGCTCGGCCGAGTGCACCATCGACTCGAGCATCTGCGTGGCCGTGATCACGGGCTTCCCGCGCTCGAGCGCGGCCTGGATGATCCGCTTCTGCAGGAGCGGCACGAGCGCCGGGCCGATCTCCACGCCGAGGTCGCCGCGCGCGACCATGACCGCGTCCGTCTCGGCGAGCACGTCGTCGAGCACGTCGACCGCCTCGGCCTTCTCGATCTTCGCGATCACGTGCGCCTTCGAGCCTCGCTGCTCGATCAGCGCGCGCAGGTCGCGCACGTCCGCCGCCGAGCGCACGAACGACAGCGCCACGAAATCGACGCCCGTGTCGAGCGCCCACTCCAGGTCGGCGAGGTCCTTGCGCGTCAGGGACGGGATCGGGATCGGCACGCCGGGGAGGTTCACGCCCTTGTGCGAGGTGATCTGGCCGCCGACGACGACCGCGCAGCGCGCCCGCCCGGACTCCACCGCGTCGACGCGCAGCCGGACGAGCCCGTCGTCGATCAGCACGTCGTGGCCGGGCATCAGCACGTCCCCGATCACCGCGGGCGCGACGGGCAGCTCCCCGTCGGTCGCGAGCTCCTCCGCGCACACGACCACGTGCTCGCCCTTGTGCAGCACCATCGGGTGCTCCAGCTCGCCGACGCGGAGCTTCGGGCCCTGCAGGTCGGCGATCAGCGCGATCGGGCGGCCGAGCTCGGCCGCGATCTCCCGCACGAGCCACGCCCGCTGCGGAGTGCCCCTCGTGCGTGCCGTGCGAGAGGTTGAACCGCACCGCGTCCACGCCCGCGCCGATCAGCGCCCGCAGCCGCTCCGCCGAATCCGAAGCAGGCCCGAGCGTCGCGACGATCTTCGTCCGGCGCTGTGCCACCACGCCGCCCAGACTAGCGAGCCGGGTCGGCTCGCGCGGCTCGCCGGGCGCGGAGCTAGCCGCGGCTGCGCGGGAACGCGTCCCGGCCCGGGTAGACGGCGCGGCCGCCGAGCTCCTCCTCGATCCGGAGCAGCTGGTTGTACTTCGCCACGCGGTCCGAGCGGGCGGGCGCGCCGGTCTTGATCTGGCCGGTGCCGAGCGCGACGGCGAGGTCGGCGATCGTCGCGTCCTCGGTCTCGCCCGAGCGATGCGACATCACCGCGGTGTAGCCGTTCTCCTGTGCGAGCCGCACCGCCTCGATCGTCTCGGTGAGCGTCCCGATCTGGTTGACCTTGACGAGGATCGAGTTGGCGACGCCGCGCTCGATCCCCTCGCGCAGGCGCGCCGGGTTCGTGACGAAGATGTCGTCGCCGACGAGCTGGAGCCGGTCGCCGAGCCGCTCGGTGACGACGCGCCAGCCGTCCCAGTCGTCCTCGGCGTTGCCGTCCTCGAGCGAGACGATCGGGAAGCGGTCGACGAGGTCGGCGTAGAAGTCGGCCATCGCCGCGGGCGCGACCTCGCGGCCCTCGAAGCGGTAGAGGCCGTCCGAGAAGAACTCGCTCGAGGCGGGGTCGAGGGCGATCGCGACCTGGTCGCGGTGGCCGGCCCGCTCGGCGGCGTCGAGGATCGCCTGGATCGCGGCCTCGCTCGTGGGCAGGTCGGGCGCGAACCCGCCCTCGTCGCCGACGGCGGTCGCGAGCCCCTGGTCCGGCCAGCACCTTCTTCAGCGCGTGGTAGACCTCGGCGCCGATCCGCAGCCCCTCCGCGAACGAGGCCGCGCCGACCGGGACGACCATGAACTCCTGCAGGTCGATCGAGTTCGCCGCGTGCACGCCGCCGTTGATCACGTTCATCATCGGCACGGGCAGCGTCGTCGCCTCGTCGCCGCCGAGGTAGCGGAAGAGCGAGACGCCCGCGTCCGCCGCCGCCGCCTTCGCCGTCGCGAGCGAGACGCCGAGGATCGCGTTCGCGCCGAGCCGGCCCTTGTTGGGGGTGCCGTCGAGCTCGATCAGGCGGCGGTCGAGCGCCTCCTGGTCGGCGGCGTCCATCCCGGTGACGGCGTCGGCGATCTCGCCGGCCGCGTTGAGGACGGCGCGGCCGACGCCCTTGCCGCCGTAGGCGTCGCCGCCGTCGCGAAGCTCGACCGCCTCGTGGACGCCGGTCGAGGCGCCGGACGGAATGCCGGCCCGGCCGAGCGCGCCCGAGTCGAGCACGACGTCGACCTCGACCGTCGGGTTGCCCCGGGAGTCGAGGATCTGGCGGGCGCGAATCTGGGCGATGCTGCTCATCGGGTCTGCTCCTTGGCGAGGTCGAAATAGCGGTCCTGCCGCTCGAGCGGCAGCTCGGTCCAATTCTCCCCGGCGCGGGCGGCGAGCGCCTCCGCAACTTCCACCCGTTCCCGGAACCGGTCGGCGGCGCGGCGCAGCTCGAGCTCGGGGTCGACGTCGAGCTTCCGCGCCACGTTCACGGCGGCGAAGAGGACGTCGCCGAGCTCGTCGGCGCGGCGGTCGGGCACGTCGAGGTCGGCCTCGAGCTCGCGCAGCTCCTCGTCGAGGTCGGCGAGCGCGCCGCGGACGTCCGGGTACTCGAAGCCGACGGCCTTCGCCCGCTGCTGCGCCTTGCGCGCGTAGAGGAGCGCCGGCAGCGCCTCGGCCACGTCGTGGAAGATCCCCTCGCGTCCCTCCTGCTCGCGCTTCACCTGGTCCCACGTGGAGCGGACGGCGTCGGGCGAGTCCGCCTGCGCGTCGCCGAAGACGTGCGGGTGGCGGCGGACGAGCTTCGCGTGCAGGTTGCGGGCGACCGCCTCGAGGTCGCCCCGCTCCTGCTCCTGGAGCGTCAGCGCGAGGAAATAGACCTGGAAGAGCAGGTCGCCGAGCTCGTCGAGGAGCTTCTCGTCGTCGCCGGCGAGAGCGGCGTCGGCGACCTCGTAGGCCTCCTCGACGGTGTGCGGGACGATCGTCCGCGCGGTCTGCACGCGATCCCAGGGACAGTCGCGCCGCAGCTGCTCGGTGAGGCGCTGGAGGTCGAGAAGGGCTCCGGCGAGACCCTCCGGCTCCGCGCTCGCGCCCATCGGGCTAGCCCGTGGTGCTGGCCGTCGTCGTCGTGCTCGACGCGGTCGACGCCGGCTCGTAGCCCGCCTGGTAGGCGATCTTCGAGTCGTAGTCCTTCTTCAGCGCGTCGACCCAGGCGGTCATCGCCGAGTTCTTCTTCGTCGAGAGCAGGTTCTGGCGGATCTGCGCCGAGACCTTGGCGAGCGGCGTCTGCGTCGCGGGCTTCACCGCGGAGAGCGCCTGGATGATGTGCCACCCGTACTGCGTGTGGACGGGCGCCGAGATCTCGTTCGTCTTCAGCGCGAACGCCTCCTTGTCGAAGGCGGGCACCGTCTGCCCCTTCGAGATCGTCAGCTTGCCGCCCTGCTTCGCCGACGACGTGTCCGTCGAGTACTTCTTGGCGAGCGCGGCGAAGTCGGCGCCGGACTTCAGCTGGGTCTCGAGCTTGTCGGCGAGCGCCTTGCTGCTGACGAGGATGTGACGGACGTCGCGGCTCTCGGCGGTCGAGTACTGGGACTTGTTCTGCGTGTAGTACGCCTTGACCTGGGCGTCCGTGACCTTCACGTCCGCGGTCACCTTGTTGTAGAGCTTCTCGGAGAGGATCTGCCCGTGCAGGTCGAGCCGGAGCTGCGGCTCGGTGAGCCCCTGCGCCTTCAGCTGCGCCTTGTACTTCGCCTCGTTGCCGCTGAAGTACTGCTGCTTGATCTGGTCGATCCGCGCCTGGATCTCCTTGTCGGTGACCGTGATGCCGAGGGTCTTCGCCTTCTGCTCCAGCTCGGACTCCTGAACGAGGTACGAGACCGCCTGGTCCTCGAGCGACTTGAACGCGGTCGTCCCCGCCTTCGGGAAGGCCGTCTTGCGCGCCTTGTACGTGCGCTTCGCGGCGGCGATCAGGTCGTTGAACTGGGTCTTCGTGATCGTGTCGCTGCCGACGACGGCGACCGCGTCCTGCGGGACGCTCTTCTGCGAGCTGCCGCCGCAGCCCGCGACGAGCAGCGCGGCGGCGAGGAGAAGGGGCAGCGGAACGAAGCGAAGCAGTCTCATGTGCATCCTGGTGAGTCGGGTGTCGCGATTGCCCGGCAGCGGGCGGAGTCTCGAAAAACTCACGCTGCCCGGCGCGCGTCCAAGATAGCATCGACGAGCCCGACCGCCTGGGAAAAGTCGTCCTGGCCGCGCATGCTGACCTCACTGTTCCCTGAGGAATAGATCGCGGTCTTCGCCCGGTCGCGCAGCTCCCGCAGCTCGCTCGAGCCCAGCACGAGGCGTCCGACCGTCGCCTTGCCGGCGCGGAAGACGAGGTAGTCGGCGCCGAGGCGGGCGACCTTGATCTTCGCCTCCTGGATCGCGAACAGGTGCCCGACCGGCTCCGGCAGCGGCCCGTAGCGATCCTCGAGCGCCGCCTGGAGCTCCCGCAGCTCGTCCTCCGTCTCGGCGAGCGCGAGCCGTCGGTGGACGTCGATGCGCAGCGCCTCGGAGTCGACGTAGGCGGCGGGGACGTACGCGTCGATGCGCGCGTCGACGCGTACCGGGCGGGCGGCGACGCGCCGCTGGCCCTGGAGCTCGGCCACGGCCTCGTTCAGCATCTCGACGTACAGCTCGAAGCCGACCGCGGCGACGTGACCGGACTGCTCGGCGCCGAGCAGCTCGCCGGCGCCGCGGATCTCGAGGTCGCGCATCGCGATCGCGAAGCCGGCGCCGAGCTCGGTGTGGTCGGCGAGCGTCGCGAGGCGGGCGCGCGCCTCGGGCGTCAGCTCGCGCGCGTCCGGGTAGCAGAGGTACGCGTACGCGGTCTCGTCGGAGCGGCCGACGCGGCCGCGGATCTGGTAGAGCTGCGACAGCCCGAGCATGTCGGCGCGCTCGACGATCAGCGTGTTCGCCTGCGGGATGTCGATCCCCGACTCGATGATCGTCGTCGAGACGAGCACGTCCGCGTCGCCGCGCAGGAACGCGTGCATCTTCTCCTCGAGCTCCTTCTCGCGCATCTGCCCGTGCGCGACGAGGATGCGCAACTCGGGTGCGAGCTGCGCGAGCTGCTCGGCCCGCTCTTCGATGCTCTCGACGCGGTTGTGGAGGAAGAAGCTCTGCCCTCCCCTGTCCTTCTCGCGCCTCAGCGCGAGCAGGACGGTCTCCTCGTCGTACTCGCCGACGGTGGTGCGGATCGGGCGGCGGCCCTCGGGCGGCGTCTCGATGATCGAGATGTCGCGCATACCGGCGAGCGAGAGGTGGAGCGTGCGCGGGATCGGCGTGGCCGAGAGCGTCAGCACGTCGACCTCGAGGCGCAGCGACTTCAGCAGCTCCTTCTGCGCGACGCCGAAGCGCTGCTCCTCGTCGAGGACGACGAGCCCGAGCTCCTTCGGGATCACGTCGCGGCTGAGCACGCGGTGCGTCCCGATCAGGACGTCGACCTTTCCTTCGGAGAAGTCCTTCAGCGGATCTGCTTGACCTGCTTCGGCGCGACGAAGCGGGAGACCATCTCGACGCGGAGCGGGAAGTCGCGGAAGCGGGCGCGGAACGTGTTCCAGTGCTGCTCGGCGAGGATCGTCGTCGGTGCGAGCATCAGCACCTGCTTGCCGTTCACGGCGACCGCGAAGGCGGCGCGGACGGCGACCTCCGTCTTGCCGAAGCCGACGTCGCCGCAGACGAGCCTGTCCATCGGGCGCGGCGACTCGAGATCCTCCTTCACCGCCTCGATCGCCTGCTCCTGGTCGGGCGTCTCGCGGTACGGGAACTCGGCCTCGAGGCGCGCGATCCACTCGTGCGAGAGGTCGTAGGCGATCCCCTCGCGCGTCTGCCGCTGCGCGTAGAGCTGGATCAGCTCGGTCGCGAGCTCCTGCACCGACTCGCGCGCGCGCGACTTCAGCAGCTGCCACGCCTTGCCGCCGAGCTTCGAGAGCGCAGGCGCGGCCCCGTCGGCGCCGACGTAGCGGGAGACCTTGCCGAGCTGCTCGTGCGGGACGTAGACGCGGTCGTCGCCGCGGAAGCCGAGCACGAGGTAGTCGCGCGTGATCCCGCCGACGGTGTTCGTCTCGAACGCGATCAGGCGCGCGACGCCCTGGTCCTCGTGGACGACGTAGTCGCCGGTACGCAGGTCGGCGAACGACTGGAGCGCGCGGCCGCCGAGGCGGCGCTCGCGCGGGGCGCGGCGGCGGAAGACCTGGTGGTCGGGCAGGAGCACGAGGCCGCGGTCGCGCCAGACGAAGCCGCGGCGTGCGGGCGAGATCGCGAACGTAGATCCCCGGCTCCTCGGAGAGCGCGTCGCCGGGCTCGAGCAGGCCCGCCTCGACCTTGCGCAGGAGGTTCTGGGTGCGGAGCGCCTCGCCGCGGTGCGGGAAGGCGACGACGACGCGCTGGCCGGAGCGGACGAGCGCGTCGAGCTCGTTCTCGGCCTCCGCGAGCCCGCGCGCCGCGATCGCCGGACGCTGGGCCTCGAAGGCGAACGGCTGCCCCTGCGGGAACGAGTCGAGCTCGGTCGTGCCGGCGAGCGACGGCGGCGAGACGATCCCGTCCTCGGCCCAGACCCGGCGCACGTCGTCGGGCCGGTAGACGAGGTCGGGGACGCGGTCGAGCACGGGCACGAGGTCGTCCGGGACCGGCACCGGCTCCCCGTCCTCGGCTAGTGACACGTTGTCACTTGGATCCACGGAGGTCGAGCCGCCGCTCGGCCGCCGGGTAGAGGGTCGCCTCGACGACCGGATGAAGGGCGCGCTGCGTGAACGGCGAGAAGGCGCGGATCGACTCGATCTCGTCGCCGAAGAACTCGACGCGGAAGGGCTCGCGACCCGTGGTCGGGAAGACGTCGACGAGGCCGCCGCGGACGGCGAAGCTGCCGCGGTCGTCCACCCGCTCGACGCGCTCGTAGCCGGCGAGCGCGAGCGCCTCGGCGAGCCCCTCGACGCCTCGGCTGGAAGCACCGCCGGCCAAGCCGCCGGCGCCCGGCGGGAAGACCGGGCCTCCTTCGGCGGCCCCGGGCTCGAGGCCGGCCCGGAGCTCGATCGGCTCCGGCCGGGCTGCCAGCGGCGGCAGGCCCTCCGAGAGAGCACGCGCCGAGGCGCAGACGAGCCCGCCCTGGGCGAGCACGTGGAGCGCTCGGGCGCGCTCGCCGACGAGGTGCGGCGGCGGCTCGAGGCCCGACTCCCAGGAGACGCCGCGGCTCGGCAGCAGCCCGACCCGCTCCTCGCCGACGAACCAGGCGGCCGCCTCCGCCGCGTCGCGGGCGTCCGCGTCGTCGGCGAGCAGGCAGACGAGCGGCGTCTCGAGCCGCTCGTGCAGCGAGGCGAGCAGGATCGGCAGCGCCGCCTCGGAGACGCGGGCGCGCGCCGGCAGCGAGTCGGCGAGTTCGACGAGACGCTCGTGATCGACGAGCTCGGCGACGAGGGCGTGAAGGACAGGACGGTCCATGTGAAGCGGCGGAACCGGCGGTTCCGCGGAGGTCGATGGTACCGGCGGCCCTACGCCGTGAGCGCGCGCAGGTCGGCCTCGACCTGCGCCGCGAGGACGGCGGCCTCACCGGATTCGCGCAGGAGCCCGTCGACCGCGGCGGCGAGCGCGCGCAGCAGCTCGTCACGGTCGAGCGAGCGGACGAGCGCGTCCGCGAAGCCGGCGAGCACGTCGGCGGGCAGGTCGTCGAAGCCGCGGCCGTGAGCCGTCTGGAGCCCGCTGCGGCGGCAGGCGAGCGAGAGCGCCTGGTCGCGGACGCCGCTCGTCCAGTACTCGGCGTGCCAGAGCCGGCCGCGCTCGATCGCGAAGCGGGCACGTACGGCGTGGTGCACGCCGAGGCCGAGGAGCTCGCCGGGGTCGGGCCGACCGGGCAGCGGCCGCTCGACGTCCTCGCCGAAGAGGAGCTCCCAGGCAGGCCCGGCGGCGCCGAACCGCGCCGCGGGCGTGCAGGAGAGGTCGACCTGGAGGCAGCCGGGTACGAGCAGCACCCGGTAGAGCGAGTCCCCGGACGGGAGGTCGAAGAGGTGCGCGGCGGCGAACTCGCCGGCGAGCGCGGCCGCGAGATCATCGAGCACCGCGACCGGCTCGACGCCCTCGGCGACGCCGAAGGTCAGGTCGAGGTCCGACCAGCGGTCGCCGCCGCCGTTCGCGAGCCCGCCGACGGCGGCCCCGGCGGCGATCCGCGGGTCGGCGTCCGCGAGCGCGAGCACGCGGTCGCGCACGCGGTTCCGCTCATCGACGCTGAACACGTCGTGTCAGTGCTGTGCGCGACGCTCGTCGGCCTCGACACGAGCCCGCATCAGCTCGATGAGCTGATGAAGCTCACGCTGAACCTCGTCGAGCTTCGCGAAGACTTCAGGCGAGATCTTCTTCTTCGCCATCGTCGTCATCGTCCTCTCTGAGCAGCTCGCGGATCTCCGCCAGCGTCTCCTCGATGCGCATCAGCGACAGCATGATAGTCCGGTTGTCGAGGCGGACACCGTCTTCCTCTTCCACTCGTCGATCGTCGCGCGCGCCTCCCGGCCGTACAAGACGCCGATCCGGACGAGGCCGTTAGCGCCGGTTGACGCTCGACTGCGCCCGCTCGATCCCCTCGGCGTCGAGGGTCTCGACGGCGTCGGCGGCGCGGGCGACGAGGCCCGCGACGTCCTCGTGCGGCCCGAAGTCGGAGAGCACCCAGTCGGCGAGCGGGCGCGGGTCGCCGCGCTCGGGCCGCCCGACGCCGACGCGGAGGCGGAGGAAGTCGTGCGTCTTCAGATGCTGGGCGATCGAGCGGAGGCCGTTGTGGCCGCCGAGCCCGCCGCCGAGCCGCAGCTGGAGCCGCCCCGGCTCGAGGTCGGAGTCGTCGTGGACGACGAGCACCGCGTCCGGGTCGACCTTGAAGAAGCCGACGGCGCCGCCGACCGAGCGGCCGGACTCGTTCATGTAGGTCTCCGGCTTCAGCAGCGCGAGCTTGTGCCCCTCGACCCGGATCTCGGCGAGCTGCCCGGAGAACTTGCCGCGCCAGGAGCCGTCGTGCCGCCGGGCGAGCTCGTCGACGACGAGCCAGCCGGCGTTGTGCCGGTTCGCGGCGTACTCGCGGCCCGGGTTGCCGAGCCCGACGACGAGCAGGTCGAGCGAGGAGCCCTGCCGGCGCGGCCACAACCGCACGGAGGACTACTCCTCGGCGGATCCGCCGGACGCATCCGCGTCCGACTCGGACGAGCCCTCGGCGTCGGCTTCCGCCTCGCCCTCGGGAGTCTCGCCCTCTTCGCCCTCTTCGCCCTCGACCGGCTCGGGCTCGACCTCGCGGGTCGGGGCGGTGACGGTCGCGACGACCATCTCGGGGTCGTCGAGCAGCGTGACGTTCCCGGCGACCGCGAGGTCGGCGACGCGAAGGGTGCCGCCGATCTCCATCGTCGAGACGTCGAGATCGAGATGCTCGGGCATCTCCAGCGGCAGTGCCTCGACGTTGAGCTCGCGCAGCGGCTGCGAGAGCACGCCGCCCTCGCGCACGCCCGGAGCGTCGTCGCCGCCGATGAGGTGCACCGTGACCGCCGCGGTGATCGCCCGGTCGAGGCGGACCTCCTGGAGGTCGATGTGCGTGATCCCGCCGCGCACCGGATCCAGCTGGTACTCCTTGAGGATCGACGCGTGCGAGGAGCCCCGGCCGTCGACCTGGACGTCGAGGATCGAGTGGAGGCCGCCGGCGCCGGTCAGCGCCCGCCGCAGCTCGCGCGCCTCGACGGCGATCGCGATCGGCTCGCCGCTGCCGTACAGCACGCCGGGGACGATGCCCTGGCGGCGCAGGCGCCGCGTCTCGCGCGAGCCGAGCGTCTCGCGCGCCTTCACCGTCAGCTGTGTCCGCTCTCCGGCCATTCCGGCGGCCGAGTGTAGCGGAACAGGGCCCCGTCCCTGCACACTCCAGGTGTGTTCGAGCAGCTGCTGCGGAGCTGGGACGGCGAGCACGCCGTCATCCGCCATGACGCGGCGAGCGGCGCATGGATCTTCGTCTGTCTCCATTCGACGGTGCTCGGCCCCGCCGGCGGCGGCACGCGGATGCGCATCTACCCCGCGGCGGCGGACGGGCTCGCGGACGCGCTGCGGCTCTCGGCCGCGATGACGCAGAAGATGGCGGTCGCGGGAGTCGAGCGCGGCGGCGGCAAGGGCGTGCTCGCGGTGCCGGCGCTGCCGGAGGGCGACGCACGCCGGGCGCTGCTCCACCGCTACGGCGAGCTCGTCACCTCGCTCGGCGGCTCGTTCCGGACCGCCGGCGACATGAACGTCTCCCCCGCCGACCTCGACCTGGTCGCCGAGCGCTGCCCGTGGGTGTACGGAACGACCGGCCGCGGCGGCGACAGCGGTCGCGGCACCGCGCGCGGGGTGCTGCACGGGATCCGCGCCGCCGTGGAGCACGCGTTCGGATCGGCCGACCTGGCGGGGCGCACGGTGCTCGTCCAGGGAGCGGGCGCCGTCGGCGGGCCGCTCGCCCGTGCGCTCGCCGGCGAGGGCGCGACGGTGCTCGTCTCCGACGTCGACGCCGCACGGGCGGCGGCGACCGGGCTCGAGACGGTGCCGGCCGCCGAGGCGATCGGAACCGAGTGCGACGTCTACGCCCCGTGCGCGGTCGGCGGCACGCTGAGCGCGGAGACGGTGCCGCTGCTGCGCTGCCGGG
Organism: uncultured Actinomycetes bacterium; assembly: GCA_963815005.1. GTDB lineage: Bacteria > Actinomycetota > Thermoleophilia > Gaiellales > Gaiellaceae > Palsa-739. The sequence continues at coordinate 86,207 of CAWFFI010000022.1, read as the reverse complement.
TCGTCGCGGGCTCGGCGAACAACCAGCTCGCCGCGCCGGAGGACGCGGAGCGCCTGCGCGAGCGCGGGATCCTCTACGCGCCCGACTACGTCGTGAACGCGGGCGGCGTGATCCAGCTGATCGGCCTCGAGGACGAGGGCTGGGACGAGGCGGAGCTCGAGCAGGGCCTCGCCCGGATCGGCGACTCGCTGCGCGAGCTGCTCGCCGAGGCGGCGGCGGAGGGAATCACCCCGGTGGCCGCCGCGGAGCGCCTCGTCGCCCGGCGCCTCGCCGAGGCGACGTGCCGAGCGGAGTGATCAACCTTCCGACTCGACTACGACGCTGGGTGTTCCTTACGTTGAGCTTCTCGCGAGCGGCTATCCCCATCGGGCCAGCCGATCTCCGTGGGCCGGCTTCTGGGCAGGCGATCGAGGTGCTTGGCGAGGGTGATCGGACGAAGCGCGGCTACCGAGAGGGCCACATCAACGTTGGGATGCTCCACCCGTTCGACGAGGAGAAGATCGCATCGATATTCGTCGAGCTCTATGCGGTCGGTCAGCGCCCGACGGCGGAAGAGATGCGCGCATTCCTGGCGGGCCTCTGGCCTCGTCAGTCCGAACGCCAACGGAAGCGGATCGTTGGCTTCTGGGAGCGCGTGCTCAAGAACCAAGAGCACAGATTCCGCTGTCTCGCAGACGGTTGGCCGTGGCGTCGCCCGTTCATCCTTCTCGACCGCATCTCGGCGGCAGACGGTCTCCCATCGGTCGGCGAGCAACTTCGCAACCAGCTGTTCATCGCTGCCGACGCCTTCCTCGCCATGGTCAGCGATCCAGAGGCGACGTGGAACGCTGTTGCGCGGGCGACTCGGTCGCTGTCCTATGCGGAGCAGGCTCTGCGCGTCTGGGGCGAGGCGCAAGACGCCCGCGACGATAGCCAGTGGTCGCACCCGTTCATCCTCAGGCACGACCCGACGCGCCTTCCGGCACGGCGCACGAAGCGCGGCCGTGATTGCGGCTCGCAAAGACCACTTCGGGCCTAACGGCTAGCGTCGAGCTGATGAGACGTGGTCTTGGAAGGCAGGGTGCCTGGGCAAGCCCAGGCACCGTCAAGAAAGCGTGACCGCCGTCCTTGGGTTCACGAACCGCTCGCGCGCGGAGGGGAGACCGCGCTCTCCCCGGAGCGCACGCGCGCGTCGGCACGCGTGCCCGAGGGAGGAGGGCCCGCGGGGGGAACCGTAGGTTCTCCCCGCGTAAAAGAGCTGGTTCTTTGAAGGCCGTCCGGGCCGTTTCGTGCCGTCCGGCCGGTCGCATGGTTGAGCCATTTCCTCCGCCCGCCGTGCTGCGTCGTCCGGCCCGTGGTGAGCATCTCGTTAGCACGTCGTTAGCACCACCGACGCCCTACCCAGCTAACCACCGTTCGCGGTGCCGTTGTCAGACTCGGCAAAGTTTTCGACTGTGGCAACACTTTCGAGGCCCGGACTGTTGCGCCGGCCCGAAGCAAAAGGTTTTTCCAGACGTACGCGCCTGCGTCTCGACCGACGCACCCGCGGCTGCGCCGCGTGCGGTCGAGCCGCGGCGTATCACGTGAGCCGGTGACGTTCCTTGAAAGCGGCGCCCTCGTCCGACTGCAACCGCTTCGCGAAAGCGTTCTGCTCCGCCCTCGACGGCCACGGGTGGCGCCAGCTCCGCACTTTCCTGCGCGCTTCGAGGAAGACGGCGCCGACCGGCCGGCTGTCCACTGCGAGCTCTTCGAGTGCGTCGACCGTGCACACCTTCGAGCCACTCGGCCAGACAGTCGGCGCTATCGAGTCGGTAGTAATCCGAGTCGCCCGCCTTCCGCAGCGGGTTAGTCGGCACGAGCGGCTGCGGCTGCGAGCCAATGCGGTTGACCTCGAACCACGCGGACTCTGTCACCGTCTCAGCTGACAGACGCACCTGCCACGTGCCACGGAACTCGACGCGACCGAGACGCCCGGTGTGGTCAACCGCGAACCTCTCACCTGACGCGGCGCCAGCCTCGCAGAGTTGCGCGAGCTGCCGCAGAGCCCGAGCCTGCCCGTAGTATCACGAGCGAGAGCGCGTCTTTCGCACGCGTCTTCGTCTCGATCAGAGCGAGCCATTCGGGCCTACTGCCGTACTGCCGCCAGACACCGTCTACGTCCGTGAAGGTGAACCGCGACGAGCCGAACTCGGTTGGCCGCGCCTGAGCGAGCGAGTAAATCCAGCGGTTGAACGCGTCGCCGCGTCGCCCGAAATCGACCGTCTTCGTCATGCGTCGTCCTCGATTCTCTCTGCACTCCGCCAATCCGCCAACCCGCCTATAAGGGAAGGGTGGCGGGCGGATAGTCGGCGCCGGGCTGGGCGGAGCCCGACGCTCCGCCTGCGCCCGGAGGGCGCGCGGAGCCGGGCTCGCGCCCACTGTTGCCGTTCATGCTGTCGGATCACGTTGCGAGCCCTAGTTCGGCCCGCAACTCGAACACCTTTCGACTTCCCTCGCGCCGCTCCGTCACGTCGCCGCTCTCGCGTAGACGGCCGATGACTCGCTCGACCGTGCGGCGCGGCATGCCGGTGCGTTCCTCTAGCTCCTGGTAACCCGCTGGGCCGTCTCTGAGTGCCGCTGAGACGATGGCAGCGCTCGTCTGCCGATCGTCCTCGACGAGCACATAGCGGCCGTCCTCAAGTCTCACGATCAGCTCGGCAGGCGTTGTCATGGAGCGGCCGTCCGCGGCGATCTTCCGAACGTTGTCACCCGCGCTCGGATGCCGGCGCAGGCTCACGATCACGTCGACTCCGGCGGCGAGCGCTACCGGCCCGGAGACTTCGTCGCCATGAGAGCCGCCCGCCTTCCTGTGGTGGTGGTTGACGAGCACCGCTAACCCACTCTCGGCTGCGCGTTCAAGCGCAGAGATCGCCGCTCGGACCTCCGGCATGTCGTTATCGCGCGTGAACTGCGCCCACGACTGGAAGGTGTCGACGATCAACACGCCGAGCCCTTCCCGCTGGCAGCGGATCACCGCTTGTTCGATCAGCTCTTGCCATGTCAGCTCGGGCGGCTGCCGGCGGCGGTACATGACCCGGACGCGCTCGCGGTCGAACTCGAAGCCGAAGTTGTCGACTGTTGAGCGGAGGACGCTCGCGTTCTGTTCGGTGAGGATCAGGACGCCCGTGTTGCGCGTCTCGAGCCCGAACAGCGGCGCCTCGCGTGTCATCGCATCGAGCAGCGCGAACAGGAGGGTCGTCTTCCCGGCCTTCGGGCTGCCGGCGAGCAGCGTTATCCAGGTGGGCGCGAGGAAGCCTCGCCATATCCACTCCGGCTCCGCCGGCTCATGCTCAAGCGATTCGGCGAGCGACTCCACGACGATCGAGAGAGCGGGAGGCGCAGCGTCCTCGACGAGCCCGCGGCGGTGTAGTTCGATGATCTCCGCGGCGTCGTCGCCGAGGTCGTCGAGGCCGATCAACTCGTCACGGTCAGGCAGCGTCACGCCGCCCTCTCGATCTTCTGCAACTCGTCCTCGCGGAGCCGATGCCGAGGCACTCTGCGCCCGCGCGCCAACGCGCAGAACGTGTCCACGTCCTTCGCGAGCAGAAGCGCCATCGAGAGCCGGCGGAGCGCACGACGCTCCGGAGGCGTGAGCGGGTGGTATCGCTCCGTGAAACCGTCCGGGAGCTTGCCGGCCGCCTCCAGGGCAACGCTGCGCTTGCGAGCCTCAACCTCGAACTCGATCACGGCCTCGTCGTTCACGCCGCGTACCGCTCCGGATCAAGCACGCCGCCGAAGTCGAGCCGACCGTCGAGGAGGTCGCCGTGCGCGGTGCCCGCGTAGATCGTGACGAGGTTCCGTCCGCCCTCGTCTCCCTTCACGTCCTCGAAGACGAGTTCAAGTTCGTAGTCGCCGGCCGCGACCACACCGAGCAAGCGCCGACCGGCGAGCGAGCAAAGCCGGCGAGCCGCATCCTCCGTAACCGACAAGTCACGACCGCCCGCAGATTGCTCAACCGGCCACGTCACGCCGCATCCGCCTCCGCGCGATCCTCGCCCGCGAGGAACCTCTCTAGGGCCGCCCGTGAGACGACGATGCGCCCGCCGAGTCGCAGAGCGCCCGGAAGCTCGCCGCGCCGCGCCAGCTCGTACGCGAGGCTGCGGCCAATCCCGAGCTGCGCAGCCGCCTGCTCGACCGTCAGCGTCCGCCGCGGTTCTGTTGATTCGATCATCACCGGGCATTAAACGAGAATGTTGATAAATCCGCCACTTGTATGTTAGATTTTCGGACATGGACGAGGCGCCGAAGATCACCCTGGTGCTGCCGGCGGTGCGGCGTCGCCCGAGCGAGGTCTTCTGCCGACGTCTCCGTGAGGCCCGCGATGCTGCCGACCTGACACAAGCCGAACTCGCCAGATTGATGGCGGAAGCGGGTCGACCGCTCGGACGCGCCGCCATTGTGAACCTCGAAACCGTGACGGGCGATGAGCGCCGACGGCTCACGCTCGATGAAGCTCTCGCGCTCTCCCTGATCCTCGGCCGTTCGCTCGCGTCGATGCTGGCGCCGGAAGACGACGGCCTCGTCTGGATCCGTGACGACCTCCCTCTAGACGGCGATGGGATCGCCGAACATCTCACGCACGGCTTTCTCACTCGAGAGGCTTTCGCGGCGAGGCTGCGCGCCGAAATCATCGCGTTGTTCGAGGAGCAGGCCCGCGCGCTCATGCGCGTACTCGCGCAACCGCCGGTCAACATGGATGCCCTCAAGGCTGCTCGAGACGCGCTCACCATGATCGCGCGCCGCTACGAAGAGGAGATCACTGAACTCGAGAGGGAGCTCGGATCGTGAGAGGCCACGTCTACAAGCGCGGCGCCACCTGGACGTACGTCGTCGACGAAGGCCGAGACGCCAAGGGCAAGCGCGTGCAACGCTCGCGCGGCGGCTTCGCCAGCAGGCGCGAGGCGCAAGCGTCCCTCACCGATGCGCTCGCTCGGCTCGGCGACGGCTCGTACTCGGCGCCGTCCAAGACGACGCTCGGTGAGTTTCTGACCGACGAGTGGCTGCCAGCCATCGAGGGCACCGTTCGCCCGCTCACGGCCACGCAGTACCGGGCCGTAGTCCGCACCCGCATCGTGCCAACCCTCGGCCACAGGCGCCTACAGAGCCTCTCAGGTGGCGACCTTAACGGCCTGTACCGGCAACTCGAGGAACAGGGCCTCTCGGTCGCGACGCGGCGCCTCACGCACGCCGTGCTACACCGCGCCCTCGCCGATGCGGTCAAGTGGTCACGGCTCGTCCGCAACCCTGCCGACGCGGCCGACCCGCCGGCAGCCGCACGGCCGCGGGCGACCGCCTGGACGCCGAAAGAGCTGCGCCGGTTCCTCGACAGCGAGGCCGTGACGAGCGACCGGCTCGCGGCGCTCTGGCGCGTCGCAGCGATGACCGGTCTACGCCGTGGCGAGCTGGCAGGGCTCACGTGGCGAGGCCTCGACCTCGACGCAGGCACGCTGACCGTCTCACAGCAACTCCTGCCGACGCGCGGCGGGCCGTCGTTCGGTCCGCCGAAGTCTGCGCGCAGCCGACGCACCGTGGCAATCGACGCCGAGACGGTTGCGGTCCTGCGCGTCCACCGCGAGACGCAGCTGCTCGAGCGCGACTACGCGGGCGAGGCCTATGGCGACCATGACCTCGTGTTCGCCGATGTTCTCGGCAGCCCGCTCAACCCTCAGCGGCTAACCGACCGGTTTCGGGCGCTGCGGAAGGCGGCCGGGCTCGCGACGGGTTCCCTGCACGTCCTGCGTCACACGCACGCGACGCACCTGCTCACGAGCGGCGTGCCGGTTCACGTCGCGGCGGCTCGGCTCGGCGACACACCGGCGATTCTCATGGGCACGTATGCGCACCTCCTGCCGACCGGTGACGCCGACGCTGCGAGCCGCGTTGCGGCCCTTCTCGACGGCTCGCGTTAGCGTCCGGTTAGCAAAATCGCCGCAAACCCGCATGGCTGCGCGGGTTGGCTAAAAGAGCTGGTTCTCGCCGCCGAAGATGGCGGAGACGGAGTCGTCGGCGAAGACGTTCATGATCGTCTCGGCGAGCAGGCCGGCGACGGCAGGACGGTCATGTTCGGCGGGCATCGCGATCGGGTCGATCGGCACCGTGTCGGTGACGACGATGCCGTCGATCCGCGCCTGGCCGAACGTCTCCAGCGCGTTGCCGCAGAAGACGCCGTGGGTCGCGAACACCCAGACCCCCTTCACACCCTGCTCGCGGAGCGCCTTCACGTTCGCGATCAGCGTGCCGCCGGTCATGATCACGTCGTCGCCGATGATCGCGATCTTGTCGCGTGACCCGGCCGGCGACCTCGGTGATCTCGACCGTGTCGTGCGCCGATGCGCGTCTTGTGCATGATCGCGAACTCGGCGCTCGATCATCTGCGCGAAGCGGACGGCGACCTTCGCGCGGCCCTCATCGGGCGCGACCGAGACGACGCCCTCACCGGTCAGGCCGAGGTCGCGGAAGTGGCGCGCGAACAGCGGCAGCGACGTCATGTGGTCGACCGGGATCGTGAAGAAGCCCTGGATCTGGCCCGCGTGCAGGTCCATCGTCAGCACGCCGGTCGGCGCCGGCGAGCTGGAGCATGTCGGCGACGAGCCGCGCCGAGATCGGCTCGCGCGGCTTCGCCTTGCGGTCCTGGCGCGAATACGGGAACCAGCGGCATCACGGCGGTGATCCGCTTCGCCGACGCGAGCTTCGCCGCCTGGATCATGAACAGCAGCTCCATCAGGTTCTGGTCGACCGGGCCGCAGCCCGTCTGGACGATGAAGACGTCGGCGCCGCGGATCGACTCGTCGTAGCGGCAGTAGGTCTCGCCGTTGCGGAACGTGTGCAGCTCGACCTCGCCGAGCTCGACGCCGAGCTTCTCCGCCATCGCGAGCGCCAGAGTCCGGGTGCGAGCGTCCCGCGAACACCATCAGGCGCTTCTGCGGGCCGCGCTCGATCCAGTGCCCCTGCGACGGTTCGGTCAAGGTCGCCCCTTCGAGGCCGGGCAGCGCGATTTCAGTCGCCGTCAGGCTTTCCATGCTTCTCGTAGACCCACCCTTCCTTCGTGACCTGCCGCGGGGCGAACCCGGCCAGCGACCCGGGAGGGACATCATCCGTGATCACCGCACCCGGCGCAATCCAGCTGTCGTCGCCCACCTCCACCGGCGCATCGAAAATATTGTTGATGCCGGTCCGGACGTTGCGGCCGATCTTCGTTCGGGCCTTCGGCAGACCCTTCTCGTGCTTGAAGTTGGCGGTGATGCCTCCCGCCCCGACGTTCGTGCCCTCCCCCACCTCGGCGTCGCCGAAGTACGAGAGGTGCGGGATCTTCGCGCCCGCGCCGACGATCGTGTTCTTCACCTCGACGAACGTGCCGACCTTCGCGCTCTCGCCGACCTCGGTGCCGGGGCGGACGTACGCGAACGGGCCGATCTCGGCGCCGCTCGCGATCCGCACCTTGCCGCGGATGACGGTGAACGGGTGGATCGTCACGTCGGGCTCGATCTCGACGTCCGCCTCGATCCAGGTCGACGTGGGGTCGACGATCGTCACGCCGGCGAGCATGTGCGCCTCGTTGATCCGGTCGTGGAGCGCGGCCGCGACGGCGGCGAGCTCGGCGCGCGTGTTGATCCCCTCGACCTCGAACGGGTCGGCGGCGATGTGGACGGCGCACGGCTCGCCGTCGCCGACGAGGAGCCCGAGCGTGTCGGTCAGGTAGAGCTCGCCCTGCGCGTTGTGCGGCTCGAGGCGGTCGAGGACGGGCCAGAGCTGCTCGGCCCGGAACGCGTAGATGCCCGAGTTGACCTCGGTGACGGCGAGCTCCTCGGGGGAGGCGTCGCCGGCCTCGACGATCCGCGCGAGGCGGCCGGCGCCGTCGCGGACGACGCGCCCGTAGGCGCGGCAGTCGGCGGGCTCGAAGGAGAGCACGGTGGCGGCGGCCCCGGCGGCGCGGTGCGTCTCGGCGAGCGCGCGCACGGTCTCGGGGGTGAGGGCGGGCACGTCGCCGTTCAGGACGAGCACGTCGCCGGCGGCCCCTGCGAGCGCGGCGCGGGCGGCGCGGACGGCGTCGCCGGTGCCGAGCGGGCGCTCCTGCACCGCGACCTCGAGCCCGTCGAAGAGCTCCCGTGTGCTCGGGGAGGCGACGACGACGACGCGGCCGGCGCCCGCGTCGCGGGCGGCGCGGATCACCCAGTCGACCATGCGCCGGCCGAGCAGCGGGTGGAGGTGCTTCGGTGTCGCGCTGCGCATGCGCGTTCCGAGGCCGCCGGCCATTACGACTGCTACGAGTTCGTCCGCCATGTCAGTGGTCGCTCAGAATGGCTGGGGCGCCAGGATTCGAACCTGGGATCGCGGGACCAAAACCCGCTGCCTTACCGCTTGGCTACGCCCCATAGGGGATGCCGAGTCTACCGGCGGTCGCGGTAGAGGAAGAGCAGGGAGACGACCGCGAAGACGACGACGGCGACGATCGCCGTCCAGAAGAGGATGAACGCGAGGATCGCGGCGAGCACCGCGAGCAGCTGCGACGCGGCGAGGATCCACGAGGTCTGACGGAACGTGTCGGAGCGCGCCTCGCGGCCCACGAGCGCGTAGATCGCGACCATGACGACCGCGAGCCCGATCACCGTCCAGCGCGAGACGTCGTGCGCGAAGACGACGACGATCGCCTCGAGCGCGGCGATCCAGAACGCGATCTTCGTCCGGCGTGCCCTCAGCCAGCGGCCGGCGCGACTCGTCCCGTGCTCCAGCACGCGTGGGGAGTCGCTCAGCACGGCTCAACCGTACCACGCTGGTACGCAGATCCAGGTGCGCCCGCGGCCCCGCAACGCCTTCGCCGCGGCCTCCGCGTCGGGCTTGTGGTGGAACAGCCCGTAGACCGCCGGACCGGCGCCCGAGACGTCCGCCCGGAAGGCGCCGAGCGCGTGCAGCTCGGCGCTGAGCGGCGAGGCGGCGAGGTCGTTCGCGGGCAGCGCGGCGAGGTCGCGCGGCCGGCGGAGACGCTCGAGCCCGTCGAGGAGCGCGGCGCGGCGCTCGGCGAAGCCGGCGGCGCCGTCACGCTCGTCGAACGCGGCGTAGACGGACGCGGTCGACGGCTTCACGGCGTCGTGCGGGAGGACGAGCAGGATCCAGAAGTCCTGCGGCAGCTCGAGCGGCGCGAGCTCGGTGCCGTCGCCGGAGCCGAGCTGCGGGCCTTCGGCGAGGAAGAAGGGGACGTCGGCGCCGAGCGTCGCCGCGAGCGCGTGCAGCTCCGCGGGCGGCAGCGGCTCGGCGAGCGTCTCGTTCGCGAGCCGGAGGGCCGTGGCCGCGTCGGAGCTGCCGCCGCCGAGGCCGGCCGCCGCGGGGATCTTCTTCTCGATGCGGGCGCGCCAGCGCGGCTCGACGCCGGCGGCCGCCGCGAGCGTCTCGAGCGCGCCGCGGACGAGCGTGTCCTCCGGGAACCCCTCGACGGCGAGCCGCTCGGCCGGCTCGAGCTCGATCCGATCGGCGAGCGAGATCCGCTGGTAGACGGTCAACACCTCGTGCTTGCCGTCGTCGCGCGTCGGCCCGACGACGAGCGCGAGGTTGATCTTGGCGGGGGCGGGCGCTCTCATCCGAGCGCCTCCGCGAGCGCGACGAACTCGGGCGGGGCGAGCGCCTCGGCGCGCGTCGCGGCGTCGCGGCCGATCGCGGCGAGCGCCGCCGCGGCCTGCTCGCGCGACGCGAGGCCGGCGAGGGCGAGCGAGTTCGGCAGCGTCTTGCGCCGGTGCGCGAACGCGGCGGCGACGACCTGCTTCACGCGGGCGAAGTCCGGCGGCAGCGCGGTGCGGCGGAACGCGACGAGCGCGGAGTCGACGTTCGGCGGCGGCCGGAACACGGTTCGCGAGACCGGATGGAAGCCGGTGCGCTCGGCGGCGAGCTGGACGAGCACCGAGACGGCGCCGTACGCCTTCGTGCCGGGGACGGCGAAGAGCCGGTCGGCGACCTCGCGCTGCACCATCACGCACCAGAGCCCGATCCCGGGCAGGCCGTCGAGGCTCTCGACGAGGAGCGGCGTGGCGATGTTGTACGGGAGGTTCGCCACGAGCTTGGTCGCGTCCGGGGCGAGCGCGGCGAGGTCGAGGCGGAGCGCGTCGCCGAGGTGGAGCGTGACGTTCTCGCCCGAGTCGCGCAGGTGCGGCGCGAGCGACGCGTCGAGCTCGACCGCGTGGACGCGGGCGACGCGCGCGGCGAGGTAGCGCGTGAGGACGCCGAGTCCCGGGCCGACCTCGAGCACGACGTCGCCGGGCGCGAGCTCGGCGAGGCGGCCGATCACGCCGAGGATGTTCTCGTCGACGAGGAAGTGCTGGCCGAGCGACTTCTTCGGCTGGACGCTCATGCCGGCAGGCCGAAGCAGGCGGCGGCGTTCGCCTCGATCCGGCGCTCGAGCTCGGCAGGGTCGTCGCCGCGCGCCTCGGCGAGCGCGGCGAGCGTGTGCACGACGTACGCGGGCTCGTTGCGCTGCCCGCGCACGGGCTGCGGCGCGAGGTACGGGCAGTCGGTCTCGGCGAGGATCCGGTCGGCCGGCACCTGGGTCGCGGCGAGCCGGAGGTCGGTCGCCTTCGGGAACGTGGCGTTGCCGGCAAACGAGACGTACCAGCCGCGCTCGAGCGCGACCGGAAGCAGGTGCGGCGAGGAGAAGCAGTGCAGGACGACGGTGCCCGCGAAGCCGGCGAGCGCGGCGCGCGTGTCGTCGTCGGCCGCGCGCGTGTGGATCACGACCGGCTTGCCGAGGTCGGCCGCGAGCTCGAGCTGCGCCGCGAAGACCCGGTGCTGCGCCTCGGGCGGCGCGTAGTCGCGGAACCAGTCGAGCCCGATCTCGCCGACCGCGACGGCCTTCGGGTGGCTCTGGAGGCGCCGCAGCGTCGTCCACGGCGCCCGCGTCCACTCGCTCGGACTCGTGCGGATGGATGCCGAGGATCGCGTAGACGTCCTCGTGCGCCTCGGCGAGCTCGAGCGCGCGGTCCCAGCCGTCCGGGCCGGTGCCGACCGTGAGGATCCGCGTCACGCCGGCTGTGCGCGCCCGCTCGACGACGGCTGCGGGATCGTCGTCGAGCGCGTCGAGATGGGCGTGCGTGTCGATCACAGGCGCCGCCCGGTCACAGTCCCAGCCGGGCGAGCTCCTCGGCGGCCGTCTCGGGCGGCAGCTTGCGGAAGAGCGGCCGCGGCTCGGGCAGCTTCTGGCCCGCCGGCGGCTCGCTCGGTCCCCACGAGCCGGTGCCCTGCTCGTAGTCGCCGGTGAGGACGCTGTGCGTCGACCCGTCCTCCTCGGCCACCTCGGCGAAGCGGAGCGGGCCCGCGAGCTCGCCGTCGTAGCCGAGAAGCTCGTGCACGACCTGCGAGCTGAACGGCAGGAACGGCGCCAGGAGCGTCTTCAGCGAGTCGACGCACGTCGAGCGCGACGTTGAGCACCGTGGCGGCGCGGTCGCGGTCGGTCTTCGACGACCGTCCAGGGCGCCTCGTCGGCGAGGTACTGGTTCGTGACCGAGCTCCACCTCATCGCCGCCTGGACGGCGGCCCGGAAGCGGGTCTGCTCGATCAGGGCGCCGACCTCGGCGAAGCCGCTCGCGACGCCGTCGAGCACGGCCCGGTCGCGCTCGGTCGAGCTCGCCGCGGCGCGGGCACCTCGCCGAAGTTGCGGTGCGCGTTCACGAGCGTCCGGTTGACGAGGTTGCCCCAGTTCGCGAGCAGCTCGTCGTTGTTGCGCCGGACGAACTCGTCCCAGGTGAAGTCGCGTGTCCTGCGTCTCCGGGCCGCCCGCGGTCAGGTAGTAGCGGAGCGCGTCGGCGTCGTAGCGCTCGAGGAAGTCGGCGACCCAGATCGCGAGGTTCCGGCTCGTGGAGGCCTTCTTCCCCTCCATCGTCAGGTACTCGCTCGCGACGACGTTCGAGGGCAGGTGGAGGTCGCCGCGGCCGGCGCCGAGCTCGCCGCCGGCGCCGTAGCCGAGCAGCATCGCCGGCCAGATCACCGAGTGGAAGACGATGTTGTCCTTGCCCATGAAGTAGAAGTGGCCGGCGGCCGGGTTCTGCCACCAGTCGCGCCACGCGTCGGGCGTGCCCCGGTTGTGCGCCCACTCGACGCTCGCCGAGAGGTACCCGATGACGGCGTCGAACCAGACGTAGATCCGCTTCGTCTCCTCCGGGTAGCCGTCGACCGGCACCGGCACGCCCCAGTCGATGTCGCGCGTCATCGCGCGCGGCTTCAGCTCGCGGACGAGCCCGAGCGAGAAGTTCTTCACGTTCGGCCGCCAGCCCTCCTGCGCCGACAGCCACTGCTCGAGCTGCTCGGCGAACGCGGGCAGGTCGAGGAAGAGGTGCGTCGTCTCGCGGAACTCGGGCGTCGAGCCGTCGATGATCGACCGGGGCTCGATCAGGTCGACCGGGTCGAGCTGGTTGCCGCAGTTGTCGCACTGGTCGCCGCGCGCCTCGGCGTAGCCGCAGATCGGGCACGTCCCCTCGATGTAGCGGTCGGGCAGCGTCCGGCCTGTCGCGGCGGAGAACGCGCCGAGCGTCGTGTGCTCGACGAGATGCCCTTTCTCGTACAGCGTCCGGAACAGGTCCTGCGTGACGCGGTAGTGGTTGCGGGTGCTCGTGCGCGTGAACAGGTCGTACGAGATCCCGAGATCCGTAGTCCTCGCGGATGAGCTCGTTGTTGCGGTCGGCGAGCTCACGCGGCGACACGCCGTTCCGGTCGGCGGACACCATCGACCGGCGTCCCGTGCTCGTCCGTCCCGCTCACCATCAGGACGTCGTTCCCCTTCAGCCGGTGGTAGCGCGCGAAGATGTCCGCCGGCACCGCGAACCCGGCCACGTGGCCGATGTGCCGCGGCCCACTCGCGTAGGGCCACGCGGGCGCGACGAGGATCTTCTGCGCGTCTGCGCCAGCGCGACTGCTCCTTCGAGGTCGGGGACGGGCTAGAGATCATACGAACGCCCCCGAGCACCGCCCGCGGCGACGCAGCGAGGCCGGCGGCCCGCGATCCCGAGCGAGCACGCCGAGCGGGAAGCCGGCGGTGCGGGACACTGACGGAGCCGGGCGCGGCTCGGCGCCGGCTCGGGGGCCGATGCGCGCGCACCGCCGCGGCAGTGTGGAGCGGCTGGGGCGCCGACGGTCGTGCGGCGGCCGCGACGGCGTGCCGCGCTCGGCGGCGGGACGGCGGGACCGCCGGCACGGCCGTGCTCGACCGCTGGGCGCGGCGCGGACGGGCGTGCGGAGCGGCGCGCCGCGCGGGTTCGGCCGGAGCCGGCTGCGGGCGCGACCGGCTGGGCCGCGGCTGGTGGGCTTCGACTCCATCTCGGGCGCCGCCACGCCCGGCCGGACGGCGACGGCCGGAGGAAGTCCGGCGCCGGCGCATCGGGCGCCGGGCGATCGGGCGCCTGCGCCTCGGGTACCGGCTGGTCGGACGCCGGCGCATCGGCGCAGGCTGTGCCGGCGCGAGCTGGGCAGCCGCCGCGGGCGGCTCGTCGAGACCTCGGGCACGGGGCTGCCGGCGTGACGCCGGCTGCGCGGGCGCGGGACGGGCGCAGGTGCCGGCCCGCGGGCTCGGCCGCAGGCGCGGCGTCCGGCGGGCAGAGCCGGATCGGCGGCCGGATCGGGCGCATCCGCCGGAGCCGCGGCCGGTTCCGGCGGGCTCGGGTCGGCGGGCGGCGCGGCGGGAGCGGGCGCCGCGCCGTCCGCCGGGTTGAGCTCGGGCGCGTCGGCGCGCCGCCGGGTCGCGGGCGGGCGCGGACGCAGGCGCCGGTGGCACGACCGGCAGGAACGAGATCGGGTCGAGGTACCCGTTCGGATCGGAGGCGAGCCGGATGCCGAGGTGGACGTACGTCCCGTTGACCTCGGGCGTGCCGGACGGGCCGACGGTGCCGACCGCGTCGCCCTCGGCGACGGTCGTCCCCCTTCGAGACCGTGCGAGTCCCGAGATGCGTCAGCGTCACCGCGAACCCGTCGCCGGTCTCGATCGTGACCGTGATGCCGCTCGTCGGCAACGTGCCCGCGTAGGAGACGGTGCCGCCCGCGGGGGCGAGCACCGGCACGCCGGCGTCGGCGCCGACGTCGACGCCGCGGTGCGCCCCGCCCGCGTACGGATGCGCGGGGTCGAACGAGAACCCCTGGACGACCGGCCCCTGCACGGGCCAGGTCCAGGCGTCTGCCGCCGGTACCCCGACGACCAGGAACAGGAGCAGCGGAACGAGCCGACGCACGTGCGATCACCGCCTTCGTTGTCAGTTTTGCAAACGGACGAGGCGCGCACGCTAGCAGCGTGGTCGGCTGTTGTCAATTCAGGCTACAGAGAGCCGCGGTAGAGCGCGTTCCGGGCGACGCCGGTGAGCCGCGAGACGAGCTCGGCGGCGCGCTTCCGCGGCAGGCCCGCCTCGACGAGCTCCGCCACCGCGGCAAGCGCCTCGTCCTCCCCGGCCGTCGCGGCGCTCGAGCCGGGCCCGATCACGAGCATGATCTCGCCCTTCGGCGGCTCGACGAAGCGCTCCGCCAGCTCCGCCGCCGTCCCGCGCACGACCTCCTCGAACCGCTTCGTCAGCTCGCGACACACGGCCACCTCCCGCTCCGGGCTCGACCTCCGCGAGCGACCGCAGCGTCGCCGGCAGCCGCTGCGGCGACTCGAACGCGACCGCGGGCCACGGCCAGCCGCGCAGCTCCTCCCACAGCGCCGCCAGCGCGGTCGCGCCGCGGGGCAGGAAGCCGAGGAACTGGTAGCGCTCCCCGACGAGCCCGGACGCGACGAGCGCCGTCTCGACCGCCGAGGGGCCCGGCAACACCGTCACCGCCACGCCCGCGTCGAGCGCGGCGCGCACCAGCCGCCCACCCGGGTCGGAGATCCCCGGCAGGCCCGCGTCGGAGACGAGCGCGAGCCGCTCGCCCGCCTCGAGCCGCGGCACGAGCTCCGCCGTCCGCTTCGCCTCGTTGTGCTCGTGGTAGGAGAGGAGCCGCGCCTCGATCCCGTGCCGGTCGAGCAGGCCGCGCGTGTGCCGCGTGTCCTCGCAGAGGACGACGTCGGCCGCCGCGAGCTCCGCGAGCACGCGCAAGGTCACGTCCTCGAGGTTGCCGATCGGCGTGGCGCAGACGGCGAGCGGCATCAGGGCTCCCGGAACGGGAACGTCGCCTGCGGCTCCCGGCGCTCCGGCTCGATCTCGACGAGCGGCAGCGCCGAGCGCAGCTCAGACGACATCCCAGTCCTCCGGCAGCGGCAGCGGACCCCATTCGGAGGGCGGCCGCCAGCTCTCCCAGCCGGTCGGCCACGGCCGCGCGGCGACGACCCGCTCGCCCTCCGCGCGCACGTCGGCAGCCTCGTGCTCGTCGAGCACGCCGAGCTCGATCGCCTGCGCGAAGTCGTCCTCGTCCTTCCAGCTCCACGTCCCGTCCGGCTCGACGACGATGTCGAGCGCGAGGTCGGTCGTGTCGAAGCGATCGCCGCGAACGACGAGCGGCGTTTGCAGGTTCACGTACCAGAAGAGGAAGCGCCAGTCCTCGTCCCAGAACAGCTCGACGGTATGAGCGTCTCCGGCGCGCATGAAGCGCAGGACATGGGTGTGGTCCCACACGTAGTCGAAGGCCGGCGCATCCGTGACCCAGGACTCGAGGTAGCCCTTGCCGGCGACGCGCTTCATCAGCTTGCCGCGGTTGCCCGGCCGGCAGTAGAGGCCCGTGCGGCCGTCCCACTCGCCGACGTAGTGGTGCGGCCAGCACCAGCGGACGGTCTCCCGGTAGATGCTCCGGAGCAGCACCGGGTCGCCGGCGAGCTCATTCGGCGTCGAGCGCCTCGAAGGCCACGAACGCGGCGCCGATCAGGCCCGCCGCGGTGCCGAGCTCGGCCGGCACGACGCGGACGGTCTCGCGCATCGGCGGCAGCGCCTCGCGCTGGAGCACGTCCTCGGCGCTCGGCAGCAAGTGCTCCCACGCGGCGACGCCGAAGCCGCCGCCGATCACGATCAGCTCCGGGCCGAAGACGTTCACGAACGAGCCCATGCCGGAGCCGAGGTAGCGGCCGATCTCGGCGAGGATCGCGCGCGCGGTCGCGTCGCCCTCGTTCGCGAGCCGGACGAGCCGGTGCGCGTCCGCGGCAGGGCCGAACGCCTCGCGCGCGGCGATGCCGGCGGCGATCCCGGTCACGTACGGCTCGAGGTGCCCGTGGCCGGTGCAGGCGCCCTGGCAGGGCCGGCCGTCGTGGACGATCACGACGTGGCCGAGCTCCATGCCGGCGCCGTTCGCCCCCGTAGCGGCCGGCCGCCGGCGATCACGCCGCCGCCGAGACCGGTGCCGAGCGTGAGCATCACGAGGTCGTCCACCCCGCGCCCCGCGCCGGCACGCCACTCGCCGATCGCGGCCGCGTTCGCGTCGTTGTCGAGCCCGACCGGGAGCGAGAAGCGGTCGTGCATCAGGCCGCGGAGCGGGACGTCGACGAGCGGGACGTTCACGCACTGGACGACGACGCCGCGCCGCTGGTCGATCGGCGAGGGGACGCCGAACCCGACCGCCGCGACCGTGTCGTCCAGAAGCTCCTCGACCGCCGCGCGGAGCTCGTCGATCACATGCTCCTGCGAGTCCTGCGGGGTCTGGCGCTCGTGCCGGCGCACCACGCTGCCGTCGCGCGCGACGACGCCGGCGAGGATCTTCGTGCCGCCGAGGTCGACTCCGATCGCGTGCTTACCGTCCACCCGCAACGGGTACCGTAACCCGCCGGATGCCCGGCCCCGGAGACAAGCCCTATCGCGTCTACCGCGGCGGCCGGGACAAGGGCGACGTTCCGCTCGAGCGGAACGCGCAGAACCAGGAGCGCGAGCCGCGGAGATCGTCCCGCGCCGACGGCGCCAGGCCCGGAAAGCAGGTCAAGCACGGACGGCGCCGTCGGCCGTGGGGACGGATCGTGCTGCTCACCCTGCTCGTGCTCGTCGTGCTCCTCGTCGCCTGGTCTGCGGCCGGGTTCATGGCGGTTCGCGGCGGCGTCTCCGCCGCGAACGGACGGCTTCCCGCGGGCACGGCGGCGGCGCTCACGCCGCAGAGCGGGCTCATCCTCTCCTCGCCGACGAACATCCTGCTGCTCGGCACCGACCACTCGGACAACGGCCAGACGGGACGGAGCTCCGACCAGCACTCCGACTCGATGATGCTGCTCCGCACCGATCCCGGTCGCCACCGCCTCGTCTACCTCTCGATTCCGCGCGACCTTCGCGCCACGATCCCGGGCAACGGCGACCAGAAGATCAACGCGGCGATGCAGATCGGCGGCCCACCGCTCGCGGTGAAGACGGTCGAGGCGTTCACGGGGCTCCCGATCAACCACGTCGTGATCGTCGACTTCGGCTCCTTCCAGAAGCTGATCGACGCCGTCGGCGGGATCGACGTGAACGTGCCCGAGAAGATCCTCTCGAACAAGTTCGACTGCCCGTACCCGGCGAGCCAGTGCGTGTCGTGGCCGGGGTGGAAGTTCCACAAGGGCGTCCAGCACATGGACGGGCACCGGGCGCTGATCTACTCGCGGATCCGCGAGAACCGCTACGACCCGGCGTGGACGGACATCACGCGCGGCGAGAACCAGCAGGCGGTGATGCAGGCGACGATGAGCAAGCTCGCGAGCGCCGGGACGTTCTTCCGGCTCCCGTTCAGCGGCGGCGACCTGCTCGCGCCGATCGCGACCGACCTCTCCACCTGGGACTTCGCCCAGCTCGGCTGGGTCAAGTTCCGCGCCTCGGCCGGGAACACCCTCCACTGCCGGCTCGGCGGCAGCCCGACCAACATCGGCGGCGGCTCCTACCTCGTCGGCACCCAGGAGAACATCCAGGTGATCCAGGAGGTGCTCGGCAACTCCGCGCCGCAGCCGCCGCCCCGCGGCAACCTCTACGCGCCCGGCTGCGTCGTCGGCACCCAGACCTTCAAGTAGCCCAGCGTCCCGAACGGACGTGTCCGCAGGTCACACGTCCGGTGCCAGGCACCGGACGTGTCCGAAGCGGACGTCGGGTCGTACCCGACCGCGCTTTGGGTGCGGGATCTCCGGGGGGACACGTCTCTGGCGGGCGAGTCTCGTGCCTGGCACCGGACGTGCCCGCGAAGGACAGCGGTCGTTCGGCCGGCGCCGGGCCGAGGGCCGACCCTACGAGTCGCCGGAGGAGGGCTTCTTGTCGGACGAGCCGGACGAGCTCGTCGACGTCGACGAGGACGACGAGGAGTCGCCCGACCCGGAGGAGTCATCTCGACCCGGAGGAGCCGCCGGAGCCGGACTCGCCGCCGCCGGACTCCTTCGTCTTCGCCGCCTTCCCCTTGCCGTAGTCGGTCGAGTAGAAGCCGGAGCCCTTGTAGTGGATCGCCACCGGGTAGAGCACGAGCTCCACCGGCGCGGCCTCGCAGACGTCGCAGCGCTCCGGCGCGGGCGCCGTCATCGACTGGAAACGCTCGAAGAGGTGCCCCTCGGGACAGCGGTACTCGTAGATCGGCATCGGCAGGGCAAGGCTACCAGCGGTCTCTGCGCCCGGCCCGCAGGGGTAGTCCGCCGCAGACCGATCCGCGCCGCCACGGATGCTGCCGGGCCCGTCCAGGTCGGAAGCCTTGCGAAAACGGGAAGGGGAGCCGGATGAGCTCGCAGAACCTCGCGGCGAGGACGGGCGCGTGGAGCGCCGACAACTGGAAGAAGGCGCTCTTCGGCTGGCTCCTGTTCGCCGGTGTCGCGACGGCGGCCGGCAGCCTCGCCGGCCATGTCCAGATGAAGGACTCGGACTTCGCCTCCGGCGAGGCCGGCACCGCGATCGCGATGCTCACCCAGGCCGGGATGACCCAGCCGGCGTCCGAGAGCGTCCTGATCCAGAGCCAGAAGCTGACGGTGAAGGATCCGGCGTTCCTCGCCACCGCCGGGCTCGTCGTGCAGACGCTCTCGAGCCAGCCCAACGCGGTCGACCTCCAGAACCCGCTGCTCAAGCAGGGCGGCGGCGGCCAGATCTCGGCCGACGGCCACTCGATGCTCGTCCAGTTCAACGTCCGCGGCGACCCGAACACGGCGAAGGACCGGATCAAGCCGATCCTCGACGCGATCGCGAGCGTCCAGAAGGTGAGCCCCGGCTTCAGCGTGCGCGAGGTCGGCACCGCGAGCGCGAACTACGAGATCGGCACACACGTTCAACAAGGACTTCGCGAACGCCGAGCGGCTGACGATCCCGATCACGCTCGCGATCCTCCTCGCCGCGTTCGGCGCGCTCGTCGCCGCCGGGCTGCCGGTGCTGCTCGCGTTCTCGGCCGTGCTCGCGTCGCTCGGGCTCTTCGCGCTCACCACGCACGTCTCGACGGCCGACTACCAGTCGACCTCGGCCGTGATCCTCCTGATCGGGATGGCCGTCGGCGTCGACTACTCGCTCTTCTACCTCCGCCGCGAGCGCGAGGAGCGCGCCGGCGGAGCCGAGCCGCGGGCGGCGCTCGTCCGGGCCGCCGCGACCTCGGGTCAGGCGGTGCTGATCTCCGGCGCGACCGTCCTGATCGCGATGGCCGGCATGTTCATCGCCGGCAACAAGATCTTCACCGGGATGGCGATCGGGACGATGCTCGTCGTCCTCTCCGCCGTGATCGGGTCGGTGACCGTGCTGCCGGCGGCGCTCTCGAAGCTCGGCGACCGCGTCGACCGCGGCCGCGTCCCCTACTTCGGCAAGCGCAAGCACGCCGCCGGCGAGTCGCGCTTCTGGTCGTTCGTCCTCGACCGCGTGCTGCGCCGGCCCGTCGCCTCGATCGCGATCGCGGGCGGCCTGCTGCTCCTCGCGGCGTCGCCGCTCCTCTCGATGCACACGAAGCTGCCGAGCTTCACCGACATGCCGCGCGAGCTGCCGATCGTGAAGACGTACAAGTCCGTGATCGCCGCGTTCCCCGGCGCGCCGACCCCGGCGGAGCTCGTCGTCCGCGCCCCCGACGTGCGCGCCCCCGCCGTGCAGGCGACGATCGCGCGGTTCGAGCGGGCAGGCGGTCGCGACCGGGCAGATGTTCCAGCCGATCACGTCCGTCACGAGCCCCGACCACACGGTCGTCGACATCCGCATCCCGATCGCCGGCAACGGCGACGACGCGGCCTCGCTCGCGGCGCTCCAGACGCTGCGCACCGTCGTCCTCCCGAGCACGTTCGGGAAGCTCGCGACCGTCGAGTACGCGGTCACCGGCGAGACGGCCGGGACGCACGACTTCAACGAGCAGATGAAGGCCCGGATGCCCTGGGTGATCGCGTTCGTGCTCGGGCTCGCGTTCGTGCTCCTGCTGATGACGTTCCGGTCGGTCGTGATCCCGCTGACCGCGATCGTCCTCAACCTGTTCTCCGTCGGCGCCGCCTACGGGCTGCTCGTCCTGATCTTCCAGTACGACTGGGCGGAGGGGATCCTCCGGTTCACGTCCAACCACTCGATCACGTCGTGGCTGCCGATGTTCCTGTTCGTCGTCCTCTTCGGCCTCTCGATGGACTACCACGTGTTCATCCTCAGCCGGATCAAGGAGCTCCGCGACGGCGGCCTCTCGACCGAGGAGGCGGTGTCGCGCGGCATCCGGCGGACGGCCGGGACGGTGACGAGCGCGGCGATCATCATGGTCGCCGTCTTCGCGATCTTCGGGACGCTGCGGATGATCATGATGAAGCAGCTCGGCGTCGGCCTCGGGCTCGCGGTGCTGATCGACGCGACCGTGATCCGCGGCGTGCTGCTGCCGGCCTCGATGAAATTGCTTGGCGAGTGGAACTGGTACATGCCAAGCTGGTTGCGGTGGCTCCCGACTCTGACGCCCGAGGCGAGCGAGCAAGCGCCGCAGAAGCGCGTACCGGGCACGCTGGCACCCGGCCGCTGACGCCCTCTGCGCCCGTGCTCGAGTGCACCGACCTGCGGAAGCGGTTCGGCCGCGTCGAGGCCGTCGCGGGGTCGGCTTCAGCGTCCGCGAGGGCGAGACGTACGGACTGCTCGGCCCGAACGGCGCCGGCAAGACGACGACGATCTCGATGGTCTGCGGCCTGCTCCAGGCGGACGCGGGCGAGATCCTCGTCGCCGGGCAGCGGCTGACGACGCGCAGCGTCGAGGCCAAGGCGGCGATCGGCTACGTGCCGCAGGAGCTCGCGATCTACCCCGACCTGAACGCGCGCGAGAACCTCCGCTTCTTCGCCCGGCTCTACGGCCTTCCGCCGCGCAGGCCGCGGCGCGCGTCGACGAGGTGCTCGCCGTGATCGGCCTGACCGACCGGGCCGGCGACCTGGCGAAGACGTACTCGGGCGGGATGCAGCGCCGGCTCAACATCGGCATCGGCCTGCTGCACCGGCCGCGGCTGCTGATCCTCGACGAGCCGACCGTCGGCGTCGACCCGCAGAGCCGCAACGCGATCCTCGAGAGCGTCGAGCAGCTCTCCGCCGAGGGCATGGCCGTCCTCTACACGACCCACTACATGGAGGAGGCCGAGCGGCTCTGCGACCGGGTCGGGATCATCGACCTCGGCGAGCTGAAGGCGGAGGGGACGCGCGGCGAGCTCGTCTCGCTCGTCGGGCAGCACGACCGCGTCCGCCTCGAGGGCGACGGCGACCTCGAGGCCGGTGCGGCGGCGGCACGCGAGCTTCGCGCGGTCGAGGCGGCGAGCCGTCGAGGACGGCGGCATCGAGCTTCTCGTCGAGGGCGCGCGCACGGCGCTCCCGGAGCTGCTCCAGGCGGTGGTGGCCGCCGGCGTCGCGGTCACGGGCGTCGAGGTGGACGAGCCGAACCTCGAGGCGGTCTTCCTCCACCTCACCGGCAAGGCGCTGCGGGACTAGCCGTGTCGGGCGTAGGGGCCGCGCTGCTGATCGCGCGCAAGGACCTGCGCCAGCGCTTCCGCGACCGCTCGGTCTTCCTGATCGCGCTCGTCGTCCCGCTCGCGCTCGCCTCGATCTTCGGTCTGATCTTCCACAACGCCGCCGGCGGGATCAGCTGCTCGTGCAACTTCGGCCTCGTCGACCAGGACCGCGGCCCGGCCGCCCAGGCGTTCGCGACGCAGGCACTGCGGCCGCTGGAGCGCCAGGGGCTGATCACGGTCACGCGCGAGCCCAGGCTCGCCGCCGGCCGCCACGCGGCGGAAACGGGGCCGTCGGCGCGACGTTCGTGCTCCCGGCCGGGTTCACGCCCGCGGTCGCAGCCGGCCGCGCCGCGACGATCGTCGTCGTCGGCAACGCCGACTCGCCGGTCACGGTCCAGGTCGGGCAGGCGATCGCGCGCTCGTACGCGAGCCGCGCGGACACGATCCGGATCGCGCAGGCGCTCGTCGGCTCCGCCTCCCAGGCGCAGCTCCAGGCGGTCGCCCGGGCCGAGCCGATCGCGATCGCCGACGTCTCGACGACGAGCAGGCAGCTCGACGCGGGCACGTTCTACTCGGCCGGGATGGCCGTCTTCTTCCTCTTCTTCACCGTCCAGTTCGGCGTCTCGAGCATCCTCGACGAAGCGGCGCGGCGGGACGCTTGCGCGCATGCTCGTCGCGCCCATCCCGCGCGGCGCCGTCCTCGTCGGCAAGCTCGCGACGAGCGTCGCGCTCGGCGTGATCAGCATGTCCGCGCTCGCGCTCGGCACCCACTTCCTGCTCGGGGCGCGCTGGGGGAACCCGCTCGCCGTCGCGATCCTGATCGTGTGCGGCGTGCTCGCGGCGACCGCGGTGATGTCGGTCGTCGCCACGGTCGCGCGCACGGCCGACGAGGCGCAGACGCTCGCGTCGATGGTCGCGCTCGTGCTCGGCATGCTCGGCGGCACCTTCTTCCCCGTCGCGCAGGCCGGCGGCGTCGTCGCGGCCCTGAGCGAGGCCACCCCGCAGGCCTGGTTCCTACGCGGGATCCAGAACCTCGCGGGCGGCGCCGGCGTCCACGTCGTGCTCGGGCCCGCGCTCGCGATCCTCGCCATCGGGGCGGTGGCCGCGGCCGTCGCGACCCTCCGTGCGCACCGGCTGGTGCCCAGATGAGGACGGGCGGATGAGAAGACGCTCGTGATCGCCGGGACGGAGCTGCGCCGCGTGCTGCGCTGGAAGGCGAGCGCGTTCTTCCTCGTGCTGCTCCCGTTCCTGATCATCCTCCTGCTCGGTGCCGCCTTCGGCGGCTCGGAGAACGTCCGCGTCGGCGTGCTCGGCGGAACCGACGGGCCGCTCGCCCGTGCGCTCGTCGCCGGCCTCGACGCCCAGCCCTCGACCGACGTGCGGCGCTACGCGAGCCTCGACGGGCTCGAGCGGGCGGTCTCCCGGGGCGGCGTCGACGGCGGCCTCGAGGTGCCGGCGGGCTACGACCGGCTGCTCCGGGCGGGGAAGACGGTCACGCTCGACTGGTTCGGGCGCCCCGACTCGGTGGCGCCGCAGCTCCGCTCGACGCTGCAGTCGGTCGTGGACGACCAGACGCGGGTGCTCGCGCCGGCCGCGTTCCTGGCCCGCCGCGGGGGCACGACCGAGGCCGCCGCGCTCGCCGCCGCGCAGAGGGCCGCGGGCGCGACGCCGCGCCTCGCCGTCCGCGTGGAGAAGCCGACCGGGCAGACGTACGCGCCCCTGACCTCCGGGCGCTTTCAGAGCGCTGCCAGCACGCAGCTGCTCCTGTTCATCTTCATCAACTCGATCAGCGGTGCCGCCTGGCTGATCGAGACGCGCCGGCTCGGGATCGCGCGGCGGATGCTCTCGACGCCGACGCCGCTGCGGACGATCGTCACCGGCCAGCTGCTCGGCAGGCTCGCGGTCGCGCTCGTCCAGGCCGCGATCATCGTGCTCGGGACGCTGCTGCTGTTCGGCGTCGACTGGGGGAACCCGCTCGGCACGGCGGCGGTGATCCTCTCCTTCAGCCTCGTCGGCGTCGGCGCGGCCGTCCTGCTCGGGAGCCTCTTCTCGAGCGAGCAGCAGGCGGGCCCGGTGGCGACGTTGCTCGGTCTCGGACTCGCCGCACTCGGCGGCTCGATGGCGCCGATCTGGATCTTCCCGCACACGGCGCGGCTGATCGCGCACGTGACGCCGCACGCCTGGGCGAACGACGCCTTCGGGAAGCTGCTCGAGCACGGCGCGGGCCTCGGCGGCGTCCTGCTCCAGGTCGGCGTCCTGCTCGCGTTCGCCGCCGTGCTGCTCACCGTCGCGACCTGGCAGCTGCGGCGCGTGCTGACCCGCTAGCGCGGGCGGTGGGTGGAGGGCCCCGACGCGAGGCCCTCCACCTGCCGGTCGCTACGACTCAGAACGACGGCTTGGCCGTCATGTCGAGCACGATCAGGATCAGCAGCACCGTGTCGAAGCGGAAGACGGTGAACAGCCGCTTCACGCGCCGTCCGACCTCCTCCGACTCCGGCCCGAACTCCGCCGCCGCCTTGTCGATCCGGCCGAGCTCCGGGCCGACGAAGCCGACGCCGACCGTGGCTGCGATCGCCCAGCCGGCGAGCGCGAAGTCGATCCAGAACTGGTTCCAGCCGAAGCCGCCCTTCTCCACCAGCGCGATGCCGAACCCGAGGACGGCGAAGAGCGCCGGCGTGTAGACGCGCGTCCCGACCCAGGCGCCCATCTTGCCGAGCTGGGCGAGCGCCTCGCCGTCGCGGCGCCGCTCGAAGACGATCCCGAGCGTCGTCAGCGTCACGTCGCCGCCGACCCACACGACGATCGAGATCACGTGCAGCGCCTTGTAGACGTTGTACGCGTACGGCGCGTACCAGAGGAAGACGATCGTGCCCGCGACGAGCAGCAGCGCCGCGAGCATCGTCGAGGTGGCGGTGCGGGCGGGGGCCGAAGCCCCCGCCGTTGCCGCCGTCTGGTCGGCGCTCATCCCAGGGGGATGCGACTCGCATTCGCCGCGAGCCACGTGTCGAAGTCCTGCAGCTCCGGGTTGAGCGTGCGGGCCACGTCGTTCTCGCGGGCACCGACGTACTGCGCCTCGCAGTCGCGCTTGAACTGGAACATGTTCCCGACCTCGTCCGCGCCCGGGAAGCCGAAGCTGCGGTAGACGTCGGCGTCCACGTCGTTGTAGCGCACCTCCTCGCCGATCGCGGCGCTCATCTTCTCCGCGAGCTGGCCGCCGGAGAGCGCCTCGCCCATGATCGAGACGGTCTGGCCGATGAACTCGTCGCCGCGCGCGAAGATCCCGTACGCGGTCTTGCCGATGTCCTCGGCGGCGATCGCCGGGAAGCGCGCGGTCCCCATCGGGAACGTGATCGCGAGCACGCCGTCCTCGCCGCGCACCGGGCCGAGGCCGAAGTAGATGAAGTTCTCCCAGTAGAAGCAGGTGCGCAGGAACGTCGTCGGCACGCCCGCCTCGCGGAAGGCCGCGTCCGCCTCCTCCTTGCCGTCGAAGTGGGGCACCTTGTACGTGCCCTGCAGCGTCGGCATCGAGTCCTCGGCGACCCAGTGGCGCGTGTCCTCGAGCGTCGACCAGACCACGTGGTGGACACCCGCCGCCTTCGCCGCGGCGGCCATGTTCCGCGCCTGCGCCATCTCGTGCTCGGGCGAGAAGTCGACCCAGAAGAACGTGACGGCGAAGACGCCGTGACAGCCGGCGAAGGCCCGCTCGAGCGACGCCTGGTCGTCGGAGTCGGCCTGCACGACCTCGACGTTCGGCAGCGCGGCCAGCGCCTGCGCGGCCTCCGAGCTCGGGTCGCGGGTGATCGCGCGGGCGGTGAAGCCGCCGTCGGGATGGGCGGCGATGGCGCGGACGAGTCCGCCGCCCTGGGCGCCCGTGGCTCCGACGACGGCGATGGTCTTGCGGTCGGACATGGTCGTACCTCCTGGAAGGGGACTAGGGACGTGCGAGAACTTCGGCCGCGATCCGCTCGGGGCCCGGCAGGTGGGCGTCCTCGAGCGGCGGGCTGTACGGGATCGGCGAGTCGGCGGTCGCGATCCGCCAGGCGTCGTCGAGGTCGCCGAGCCCGAGCTCGGTGACGAGCGCGAGCACCTCGCCCGCCCAGCCGCCGGTGAGCGGGCCCTCCTCGACGACGGCGATCCGGTTCGTCTTGCGCACCGACTCGACGATCGTCTCCGCGTCGACCGGGCGGATCGTGCGCAGGTCGATCACCTCGGCGGAGACGCCCTGCGCGGCGAGCGCGTCGGCCGCCTCGAGGCAGTCGTGGACGCCCTTCATCGCGCTGACGAGCGTCACGTCGGAGCCCTCGCGCACGACGCGCGCGCGGCCGAGCGGCTCGGGCTCGTCGCCCGCCGTTCACCTCGCCCTTGAGGCCGTAGAGGCGCTTGTGCTCGAAGAAGACCACCGGGTCGTCGTCGCGGATCGCCGCCTTCAGCAGCCCCTTCGCGTCCGCGGGCGTCGACGGCGCGACGATCTTCAGGCCCGGGATGCCCATCAGCCACGAGACCGGCATCTGCGAGTGGATCGCGCCGAAGCGGCCGCCGGCGCCGACGACCGAGCGGATCACGAGCGGAACGCTGTGGGCGCCGCCGGTCAGGAACCGGTACTTCGTCGCCTGGTTGATGAGCATGTCCATCGAGAGCGCGAGGAAGTCGCCGAACATGATCTCGAGCACCGGCCGCAGCCCGGTGATCGCGGCCCCGTAGGCGGCGCCGCTCATCGCGAGCTCGGAGATCGGCGTGTCGAAGACGCGCGCGTCGCCGTATTTCTCGTGCAGGCCGGGCGTGACGGCGAAGACGCCGCCGGCGACGGCCACGTCCTCGCCGAACAGGATCACGCGCTCGTCGCGGGCGAGCTCCTCGTCGAGGGCGGAACGGAGTGCTTCACGGAAGTCGATCTCGGTCATGTCAGCTCACCATCAGCAGGGTCGGGTGCTCGAGCAGCTCGCGGATGCGGGCGAGGAAGCGGGCGGCCTCGGCGCCGTAGACGACGCGATGGTCGCACGAGAGCGAGACGTCCATCGTCCGCTGCGCGACGAGCGCGCCGTCGGGCGCGACGACGGCGCGCGGCGCGACCGCGCCGACGGCGAGGATCGCCGCCTGCGGCTGGTTGATCACGGCCTGGAAGCGGCGGACGCCGAACATGCCGAGGTTCGAGACGGTGAACGTCCCGTCGGCGAGGTCGTCCGGGCCGAGGCTCCGCGTCCGCGCCCGCTCGGCGAGGCGCGCCGATCTCGGCCGCGATCTCGACGAGCGTCAGCCGGTCGGCGTCGTGGACGACGGGCACGAGCAGCGCGTCGCCCGCGTCGACGGCGACGCCGACGTTGACGCGGCCGAACCGGAGCACGCGGCCGCGGCTCGTAGGACGGCGTTCAGGCCGGGGTGGTCGCGGAGCGCGAGCGCCGCGGCGCGGACGACGAGGTCGTTGAAGGACGGCAGCGGCTCGACCCCGCCCGCGCGCAGGTCCTCGCGCAGCCGCGCGGCTCCGTCCATGTCGATCTCGGCCTCGAGCGTGAACTCCGGCACCTGGGCGCGCGAGTCGCTCATCCGCTGCGCGATCGTCTTCTGCGTCGTCGTCTGCGGCAGCTCGGTGACCGTGCCGCGGCCGCCCGGCTGCTGAGCCGGAGAGGGAGCGGCCGCGGCAGGCTCGGGGGTGACGGTGCGGACGTCGCTCGCCACGATCCGCCCCTGCGGGCCGCTGCCCGGCGAGGCCCTGCGAGCGAGACGCCGAGCTGGGCGGCGAGGCGGCGCGCGACCGGCGTCGCCCGGCGCGCGCCCGGCTGCGCGCCGGCGCGGCGACCGGCGGCGCGGCCGCAGCGGCGGAGCGGGAGCCGCGGCCGGCGCGGCGGCCGGCCGGCGCCTCGCCCTCGGTGCGGAGCAGCGCGATCGGCGCGCCGAGCGCCGCGGTCTCGCCCTCGGCGACGAGGATCGACTCGAGCACGCCGTCGTCCTCGGCCTCGTAGACGATCGTCGCCTTGTCGGTCTCGACCTCGACGAGCGGCTCGCCGCGCGCGACGCGATCGCCCGCGTCCTTCAGCCAGCGCAGGACGGTCGCCTCCTCCATCGAGTCCGACAGCTTCGGCATCGCGACCTCGAGCGACGCGTCATGCCGGCTCCGGTGCGGCGCCGAGGGTGCGCGCCCGGGCACGCGAGTAGACGCCGGCGCCGACGAGGATCAGGGCGCCCGGCAGGTAGTACTGCCAGGCGATCCCGATCTGGAGGAACGTCGTCGCGGTGACGACCTCCTGGATCAGCACGGCGCCGAGCAGCGCGCCGATGAACGAGCCGCGCCCGCCGAAGATGCTCGCGCCGCCGAGGACGACCGCGGTGATGCTCGTCAGCGTGTAGCTGACGCCGACGCGCGGGTCGCCGACGCCGACCTGGCGCGCCGAGCATGACGCCGCCGGCGGCGGCGAAGAGCGAGCAGAGCAGGTACGCGGCCGACGTGCGTCCGGTTGACGCGGGCGCCGAGCCGGTGCGCGCGCACCTCGTCCGAGCCGACCGCCCGGAGCTGCGAGCCCCGGCGCGCGTGTAGCGGAGC
Source organism: uncultured Actinomycetes bacterium (assembly GCA_963815005.1). Classification (GTDB taxonomy): domain Bacteria; phylum Actinomycetota; class Thermoleophilia; order Gaiellales; family Gaiellaceae; genus Palsa-739. The sequence goes on along the minus strand of CAWFFI010000022.1, from coordinate 57,886 downwards.
ACGAGCTCGGCCGCCACGGCGAGCAGGCACGCGGCGACGAACGCGACCGGCACCCAGCCCCACGGCGTCTGCAGCGCTCGCCATCACGCCCTGGCCGGTAGTAGCCGCCCGGCTCGGAGCGCAGCAGCAGCGAGACGCCCTGGATGACGATGTACGTCGCGAGCGTCGCGAGGACGGACGCGAGCCGGAAGACGAGGACGAGCGTCGCGTTCACGAGCCCGACGAGCAGCGCGACGCCGATCACCGCGAGCACGCCGAGCGCGAGCCTCGCCGCCGCTCTGCCCGTCGTCCGGCGAAGAACGAGAGCACGACGACGACGAGCCCCGTCAGCGGGCCGACCGAGAGGTCGATCGCGCCGGTGAGCAGCACGATCAGCTGGCCGAGCGCGATCAGGGCGAGCGCGCTCGTGAGCAGCAGCATCGGCTGGAAGTTGAACTGGCTGAGGAAGCGGCTGTTGTGGCCGGTCGTGTACGCGCCGAGCGCGAGGATCAGGAGCACGAGCACGGCGCTCGGCAGGTAGTCGCCCGCGACGAAGCGGCGCGCCCGCAGCGCGCGCAGCGCCCGGGCCGCGAGCGCGACGCGGTCGGTGCGCGCGGTCACGGCGGCGCCGGTGATGTTCTCCTCGGTGATCTCGTCGCCCTCGAGCGTCGCGCACGATCTCGCCGCGCGAGAAGACGAGCACGCGGTCGCAGAGCCCCTGGAGCTCGACGACGTCGGACGAGAGGACGACGGCGCCCTTCCCCTGCTCGGCGGCGGAGCGGAGCAGCCGGTAGATCTCGATGCGCGCGCCGGCGTCGACGCCGCGCGTCGGCTCGTCCGCGAGCAGCACGTCGGGGTCGGCGAGCAGGCAGCGCGCGAAGAGGAGCTTCTGCTGGTTGCCGCCGGAGAGCGAGGACGACGGGCGTCTCCGAGCCCGGGCGTGCGGACGGCCAGGCGCTCGACCTCGCCCGGCGACCACGCGAGCCTCGCGGCCGCGCGCTGACGACGCCGCGAGCGCGACAGCCCGGGCAGGGCGAGCAGCGAGATGTTCTCGCGGACGCTGAGCGGCAGGAAGACGCCCTCGGCGTGGCGGTCGCCGGGCAGGTGGACGATGCCGGCCCGCATCACGCGGCCCGGGTCGCCGAGCGGCACGCGCTGCCCGTTCAGGGCCGCGTCGCCGGTCGCGGGCAGCAGGCCGGCGAGCGCGCGCAGGAACTCGCGCTGCCCGTTGCCCTCGACGCCGGCGAGGCCGACGATCTCGCCGGGCCGGACGTCGAGATCGACGTCGTGGAAGCGCGGCGCCGGTCAGGCCGCGCACGCTGAGCACGAGCCGCTCGTCGGTCGGCGCCGCCGCTTCTCGGGGAAGACCTGGTCGACCGTCGCGGCCGACGATCAGCCGCAGCACCTCGTCCTCCGAGACGCCCTCGGCGGCGCAGCGTGCCGCGCGCCTCGCCGTCGCGGAGCACGGTGATCCGGTCGGCGATGCGCAGCACCTCCGGCAGGCGGTGCGAGATGTAGACGACGGCGGTGCCGGTCCGCGGTGATCGCGCGGATCTGCGTCGAAGAGCCGCTCCGCCTCGCCGCGCGTCAGCGACTCCGTCGGCTCGTCGAGGATCAGGACCTTCGCCTCGAGCGCGAGCGCCTTCGCGATCTCGAGCAGCTGCCGCTCGGCGACGCCGAGCTCGCGCGACGCGCGCGGACGGGTCGATCGGCGCGCCGATCGCGGCGAGCTTCTCGCCCGCCCAGGCCGCCCACTGCGCGAGACCGGCGGCCGCCGCCCCGGCGGCATCGCGAACACCATGTTCTCGACGACCGTCAGGTCCTCGAGGATCGAGAGGTGCTGGTAGACGACCGCGAGCCCGAGCGCCTGCGCGGCGGCGGGCGACGGCTGCTCGAGCGGGCGGCCGCCGATCTCGACCGTGCCCGAGTCGGGCACGGTCGAGCCGGCGGCGACCGCCATCAGCGTCGACTTGCCCGCGCCGTTCTCCCCCACGAGCGCGTGGACCTCGCCCTCGACGACGTCGAGCGAGACGCCCTTGAGCGCGACGACTCCCGGGAACGTCTTGACGACGTCCGAGAGGCGGAGAACGACGCGGGCAGCGGTCATCGCGGCCTACGGCGTTCCCGTACTTCTTGATCTGCGCGAGAGTGATCTTGTCCGACGGATAGAAGTCGGCCGGCGCGCTCTTGCACGCACTTGTACGGCTTGCCGGTCGGTCGTGTCCTCGAAGAAGCGGCAGGTTGTAGCATGGCTCGGCTCCTTGTTCGGCAGCCCCTCGGCCGCCGCGATCGCCTTGCGGGCGGCGATCCGGCCGAGCCAGTTGCGCGATGGAGATCGTCGCCAGCTGCGACGCCCGGACTTCTTGTAGAGGCAGGAGAGCCCGTTCGCGTCGGCGTCGCGACCGGGACGAGCGGCCGGCCCGCCGCCTGGAACGCGCGCGCGCGCGGCGAGGGCGTCGGTGCCGTAGTTGGAGATGATCCCGTCGATCTTCGGGTACTTGGCGAGCAGCGCCGCCGTCACCTTCTGCGCCGTCGCCGGATCCCAGTTCGTGACGGCCAGCCCTTGTTGCCCGGTCAGCAGCTTGCATCCCCGGGTGCTTCTTGAACACCTTCACCATGTTCGCGAGCTGCGTCCATGCCGACCGGGTTGCCGGCGGGGCCGCCGAGGTAGATGACGTTGCCCTTGCCGTGCAGCGCCTTGACCATCCAGTTGGCCCAGATCGTCCCGGCGTAGCTGCGGCAGTTCCAGTCGACGTAGCTGACGTAGTCGGTGCCGGCCTTGCCGCCCGGGTCGGCGCCCCACGGCACGACCTTCACGCCGGCCTGCGTCGCCTGCTGGATCGCGGCGAGCTCGGACTGGCCGAAGTCGGGGATCACGACGATCGCGTTCGCGCCCTGCGCGACGGCGCGCGCTGATGTCGGAGATCGACTTCTGCAGGTCGCCGCCGCCGGCGGCACGCGATCACCTTCACGTTCTTGCACTTCGCCGCCTCGGAGCGGACCGCCGCGTACGAGTGCCTGCGACCACGCGTTGATGCCGAAGCCGTCGAGCACGGCGAGCGTGATCGGCTTCGTGCCGCAGAACGACACGTTCATCTTGCCGGACGTCGGCGATCTCCTGCGCGATCGGTCGGCCACTTCGCCGATGTCGTCGCCGCCGCACGCGGAGACGGCGGTCGCCGCGACAGCGACGACGAGCAGCCGCGAGCATCATCGCCCGCGACGGGCGGAGCCTGTGAAGCGCTCCCGCCTGAGACGCTTGCTGGTCATGTGTCCCTCCTCGACCCCGGTCGTGAGTCCGCTCGCGCCGGCGTGGGGTCTGTCGTCGCCGTCGAGGTAGAGCGAAGGGCTGGACGAGAGCCGTCGAGCGCGCCCGGCGCGCGCTCGAGGCGGGCAGATGCCGGAGCGCCATGCCGAGCGCGATGATCGAGCCCTGGATGACGAGCTGGACGGACGCCGGCGCCCCCATGCCGAGCACGACCTGCTCGAGCTGCGTGAGGAAGAGCGCGCCGATCGCGGTCGCGACGACGCTGCCGCGGCCGCCGGCGAGCGAGGTGCCGCCGAGGACGACCGCCGCGATCGTCGGCAGGAGGTAGTCGTTGCCGGCGCCGATCCCGGGCGTGCCGAGGTAGCCGGCGACGAGGATCGCCGGCGGCGCCGTAGGTGAGGCTGGCGAGCACGTACGTGCGCGAACTCGTAGGCCTGCGGACCCGGATCCCGGCCGCCCGCGCGGCGGCCGGGCTCGTGCCCGACGGCGACGAAGCGGCGGCCGAGCACCGAGACGCGGAAGAGGACGCGGTCGACGACGACGCGCGGCGACGCGCGATCAGCACGGTGTTCGGGATGCCCGCCGACTTCGCGAGGGCGAAGCGGGCGAGCCCGGGGTCGCCGACGAGGTCGAGGCGCCGCTCGTGATCTGGAAGACGACGCCGGTGAGGAGCGCGTTCACGCCGAGCGTCGCGACGAGCGGCGTGACGCCGAGCCAGGTGATCGCGAGCCCGCTGACGAGGCCCGAGGCGACGCACGCGAGCGCGACGAGGCCGATCGCGGCCGGGAGCCGGGCCCCGTCGCCGTGCGGCACCGTCGTGACGATGATCGTCGAGAGCGTGATCATCCCCGGCACCGACAGGTCGAGCCCGCGCTGCTGGATCACGAGCGTCTGGCCGATGCCGGCGATCGCGAGGATCGCCGCGAACGGCAGCATCGAGAGCGAGCGCCCCGTGCGAGACGCTGCCGGACGCGAGCAGCGGGCTGACGGCGAAGAGGATCGCCGTCGCGAGCCAGATCGCCGCGAACCGCGGCGGGCGCACCCGTGCCCGCAGCCCCGCCGCCGTCAGCAGCCCGCCCCGCCGGGCCGACGCCTCGACCGCGGAGTCGATCGGGTTATCGGGCGACCCAGCCACCATCGACGACAAGCGTCGCTCCGTGGACGTACTCCGAGAGGCCCGAGAGCATGAACACGATGTTGGTGGCGAGCTCCTCGGGGCCGGCGATCCGGTTCTGAGGCGTGTTGGCGACGATCCAGTCCTCGTAGCCCTCGTTCGCGTCGAGGTGGGGCTGCAGCATCGGCGTGCGGACGTAGCCCGGCACGACGGTGTTGACGCGGATCCCCTTCGGCGCCAGCTCGACCGCGAGCGCACGGCCGAGCGAGACGACCGCGCCCTTCGCCGCCGTGTAGGCGCTGCAGCCGGGGAAGCCGACGAGCGCGATCGTCGAGGCGACGAACACGACCGAGCTGCCCTGCGCGAGGTGCGGGACGGCGTGCCGTGTCATGAAGAGCGGCGCGGCGACGCTCGAGCGCCACTGCACCTCGAAGCTCTCGAGCGTCGTGTCCTCGAGCGGCCGCGGGTCGAAGATGCTCGCGAGATGGGCGATGCCGTGCAGCGGCCCGAAGGCGGCCACGGCCTCGTCGACGACGCGCTCGGCCTGCGCGATGTCGGTCAGCTCGGCGATCGAGATGACCGTCTTGCCGCCGGCCGCCTCGACCTCGCCCGCCACGGCCTCCAGCCGCTCGCGGTCACGGCCGACGAGCACGACCGACGCGCCCGCGCCGCCGAGGTACCGCGCGGTCGACGCCCCGATTCCCGAGCTCGCACCGGTGACGATCACCGACTTGCCCTCGAGACCCCAATCCAGCCTGGTTTCTGCCACGGTGCCCTCCCGCCTCGTCGCGGATCGAATCGGGATGACGTTAAGAGATTGCGGGGTCAGGTGTCAAGGAACACTGAACGATTCGTTCAGTCACCCTGGCGGCCGAGCACGATCCAGATGGCCGTGACGACCTCGTCCCCGTCGTTGTGGAGCCGGTGCGGCACCGTCGACGGGAAGAAGATGCTGTCCCCGGGCTCGAGCACGTGGTCCTCGAAGCCGACGGTCACGTTCAGGCGGCCGCTGAGCACCGTGCCGAACTCGCGCCCGTTGTGGCGGACGAGGGCGTCGGCCGGGCTCGACTCGCTGCCGGGCGGGTACACCGTGTGGAGGAACTCGACCTCGCGGTCGTTGCGCGTCGTCAGCCGCTCCCAGCGGACGCCGGTCTCGAGCTCCACGACCTTCCGGCTGCCGGCGCGCTGGACGATGCCGCCGCCCTCGTCGGGTGCGGCCTCGACGATCGGCTTGCTCGAGAGCGAGGCGGGCGCCGGCCTCGGAGCGGCCGGGCTGCGGCGTCGGTCGGGAAGACGTCGTCGAGCGAGATGCCGAGCTCGCTCGCCATCGCGTAGAGCGTCCGCACCGACGGCTGCACCTTGCCGGTCTCGATCTGCGAGACGAGGCTCGGCGAGACCTCGAGGCGCCGCGCGAGCTCGCGCAGGCTGAGCCCGCGCTCGACCCGCTGCTCGCGTAGCCGCCCGCCGAGCTGCGCCGGGCGGGCCGGCTCGGTGCGCTGCTGCGGGACGACGTCGCTCACGGGTGGCGTGGAGATGTCACGGGCCGCTGAACTCCGACAAGCAGCGAGGGCTCGGGGAACGGCGCCGCGAGCGCGGCGGCCTCGGCGGCGTCCAGCTCGGCCTCGACGCCGGCCACGGCCGCGGCGATCGCCTCGTCGGAGACGCCGAGCCCGCCCAGCCGCTTCGCGGCGACCGTGAGCGGGTCGCGCTCGCGCCAGCGGTCGAGCTCGCCGTCGGGGCGGTACTTGCCCGGGTCGGAGCGGGAATGGCCGACGAAGCGGTACGTCCGCGCCTCGACGAACGCCGGGCCCGCCGCCCGCGCGCACGCCCGCCACGACCGCGGCGGCCGCCTCCCGCACGGCGCAGACGTCCATCCCGTCCACCTCGGTCACGGGCAGCTCGAACGCGGCCGCGCGCGCGGCGATGCCGCCGGCGGTGACCTGCTCGAACGGCGTGTACTCGCCGTAGCCGTTGTTCTCGCAGACGAACACCGCCGGCAGGCCGAGCACCTGCGCGAAGTTGAGGCACTCGAAGAAGTACGCCTGGTTCGTGGCGCCGTCGCCGAAGTACGCGACCGCGACGGAGCCGGTGCCCGCGCAGCGAGAGCGCGGCGCCCGTGGCGGCGGCGATGCTGCCGCCGACGATCCCGTAGCAGCCGAGGACGCCGTGGTCGGGATCGACGACGTTCATCGACCCCGAGCGGCCGCCGTTGATGCCCGTGGCGCGGCCGAGCAGCTCGGCGAGCAGCGCCTCGGGATCGGCCCCCATCGCGAGCAGGTGGCCGTGGCCGCGGTACGTGCACGCGACGCGGTCGCCCTCGCCGAGGACGCTCGCGAAGCCGACGGCGACCGCCTCCTGCCCGGAGTAGAGGTGGGTCGTCCCGTACACCTCGCCGCGCAGGAACAGGCGCTGCAGCCGGTCCTCGACGCCGCGGATCACGAGCATGCGCCGGTGGAGCGCCGCGAGCTCCTCGGCGTCGATCGCGCCCGTGCCGGCTCGGATTGGTCTGTCGTCGACACCGGCCTAGCCCGCCTCGACCGCCTGCGTACGCCTGGGGAATCCAGTCGCCGCCCAGGCGGGCGCCGCCGCGGCCCTCGGCCCGGCGCAGGATGTCGTCGCGCGACTCGACCGCGAGCCGGCGGACGCGCGCCGCGTCGACGTCGAGCAGCTCGCCGTTGCGCTTCACGACCTTGCCGTCGACGAGCACGGTGTCGACGAGGCCCGGGTGCGCGTTGTAGACGAACGCGCCGATCGGGTTGTTCAGCGGCGTCATGCCGAAGTTGTCGGTGCGGACGAGGATCACGTCGGCGCGCTTGCCCGGCGTGAGCGTGCCGATCTTCGAGTCGAGCCCGCAGGCGCGCGCGCCCTCGATCGTCGCGAACTCGAGCACGTCGCGGCAGGTGATCTCCATCTCGTCGACGGAGGCCTGGCCGCGGTCGCGCGCCTGCTCGTTGTCGAAGCCGCGCTCGGTGCCGATCGTGGCGCGCATCGTCCCGAACAGGTGGCCGCCGTTGAGGCTGCAGACGTCGATCGAGAGGCTCGGCCGGATGCCCGCCTCGAGCAGCCGCCCGGTCGCGGGCCAGCCGTGCCCCATCGCCATCTCGATGTCGGGCGAGCAGGAGGCCGTGCAGCCGGCGTCGGCCATCATCCGCAGCTCGTCGTCGGCGAGCGAGTTGCAGTGGACGTACGTCTGGTTCGGGCCGAGCAGGCCGTGCTCGTGGAGCTGCGCGATCGGGCGGCCCTTGCCCCACTCGCCGTCGCCGGCGTGGCAGCTGATGCGGATCCCGAGCTCGGCGGCGAGCTCGTAGTCGCGCCGCGTCACGTCGAGCGTCGCGAACTGGTTCCCGCGCGGGGCGAGGCAGAGCGTGACGAGCGCGTCGTCGGCCGAGAGCCGGCCGTTGCGCAGCCGGCGCACGTCGTCGGCCGGATGGTCGAGCGCGCTCACCGGCGCCCAGTGCGCGAAGCCGGCGCCGTGCCCGAAGACGACCCGCGCGCCCGACTCGAACGCCGCGTCCACGGCCGCGTCGGAGTGCTCGGGCGTGTTCAGGTTGTGCGACCAGTCGAGGAGCGTCGTGATGCCGGAGTCGAGCGCCTCGAGGATCCCGATCAGGTTCCCGGCGTAGGTGTCCTGCGCCCGGTAGAGCTGGCTCATCGTCCCGTGCAGGCCGGTGAAGTAGTGCGCGAGCGTCCAGTCGGAGGCGATGTTGCGGAAGAGCGCCTGCCACGTGTGGCGGTGCGTGTCGACGAGGCCCGGCAGCACGAGCCGGTCGGTCGCGTCGATCACTTCCGCGTCGCCGGCGTCGATCGACGCCGCGACGGCCTTGATCTCGCCGTCCTCGATCAGGACGTCGCCGGTCGGGTAGAAGTCCCCGACGGCGGGATCGACGGTGATCACGGTTCCGCCCTTGATGAGCGTCCGGCTAGCCATGGCTGTCGCTCCTCCTGTGGATGTCTGTCATGCCTGTACGGTCGTCGCGGCCCGCCGGTGCCCGGCCCCGTTTCCCGCGTCGACGAGCTGGCCGTCGACGAAGTCGGCGCCGCGGGTGTAGGTGCGGCCGGTGACGAGGAGTTCGTCGGCGGGGAAGCGGGTGATGATTTGGGGGCCGTCGGGGGTGACGATGACTTCTTCTTCGATGCGGGCGGCGTTTTTGCCGTCGCTGGCGGCGCAGTAGGTCTCGAGGGCGAAGACCATGCCGACCTCGATCTCGACGGGGTCGTGGAAGCTGTGGAGGCCGCGAGATCATGGGGGCTTCGTAGAGGCCGACGCCGAGGCCGTGCCCGAACTGGAGGCCGAAGGCGGCGTGCTCGTCCGCCATGCCGATCTCGGTCGCGGTCGGCCAGACCTCGGCGATCTTGTCGGTCGTGACGCCCGGGCCGGACCTGGTCGATCGCGTTGTCGAGCCACTCGCGGCACTGCTTGTAGGCGTCGAGCTGGGCGGGGGTCGCGTAGCCGACGCTGAAGGTGCGGTAGTAGCAGGTGCGATAGCCCATGAACGAGTGGATGATGTCGAAGAACGCCTGATCGCCGGGCCGCAGCAGCCGATCCGAGAAGGTGTGCGGATGCGGGTTGCAGCGGTCACCCGCAGATCGCGTTGATCGCCTCCACATGCTCCGAGCCGAGCTCGAACAGGACCTGCATCGCCGCGGCCACCACCTCTGACTCGCGCACGCCGGGGCGGAGCAGCCGGTAGATCGTCTCGTAGGCCGCATCCACGATCCCCGCCGCCTGATCCAGCAGCGCCAGCTCGTCGGGCGACTTGATCTTCCGCGCCTCCAACATCACCGGCTGCGAATCGGCGATCTCCAATCCCCTTCCGCTGCAACGCCAGCAGCGTCGTCACATCGGGGACGTCCATCCCCACCGGCTCCGTGTCGAGGCCGCGCTCGTGCAGCTCACCCCACACCATCTCCGCCAACGCATCCGGCACACCCGTCTGGTCGGGCATCGCGCCCCGCATCGGCGGCACCCACGCCCGCCAACTCGACTCCGGCAGCCACGGGCAATACAACTGATGATGCCGAGCCGCCGACCCGAAATCCCACAAGATCGGATCCTCATCCCGAAACACCAGACGCGAAACCGGATGTTCTTATCCCGCTCCCACGTCCCGATCGCCGTCGAGGTCACATAGCGCAGATTGTTCGGATCGAACAACAACAAACAGCCAAGCTCCGACCCCCGCAACGCCGCCCGCGCCCGCCCCAACCGGTACGCACGCAACCGCGCAAAATCAACCCGCTGCTCCCAATCAACCGCCATCGACGCGCCACGCGAGGCGATGTTCATGCCGTCTCCTCCCGAGGGCCTGGTGTTAAGCGATTCTGCACATTCCGTGTGGCCGCTGTCAACGGCGCACAGGCGCGCAGCGGGTGTCAGACGTCGGCGGGAGGGGTGTCGCCGAGCAGCTCGCGGAAGCAGGGCGCGCTCTCGAAGGCGGCGAGACCGGCGGGCGGCTGGAGGTTCGCGCCGCGGCGTCGACGGGTCGCGACGCCGCCGCGGCGGGCGGTGGCGATGGCCGCGGAGGCGCCGACGAGGCCGCCGAGCACGAAGGAGCGCACACGTCCGCGCCTGTCGTCGCCGTCCATGGGACGATTGTACGAGTGACGGAGCCGGGCCAGACGAGAATCGCGACGCTCGGAGACGTGCTGCTCGACGTGATCGTGCGCCTCGAGGAGCCGCTCGCGCGCGGCGACGACGTGCGCGCGGCGACGCGTGCCGGAGCCGGCGGCCAGGCGGCGAACGTCGCGGCCTGGGCGGCGTCCCTCGGCGCGCGGGCGCGGTGCATCGCCAAGCGGGGCGACGACGCGGCGGGTGAGCTCCTCGCGCGCGAGCTCGCGGCGCGCGGGGTCGAGCTCGTCGGCCCGGTCGGCGTCGGCTCGACCGGAGTCGTCGTCTCCCTCGTCGAGGGCGACGAGCGCTCGCTCGTGTCCGATCGCGGCGTCGCTCCGAGCCTCGCCCCCGACGAGATCGACGCCGCGTGGGTCGACTGCGACGTGCTCCACCTCTCCGGCTACGCGCTCCTGCGGGAGCCGATCGACGCGGCCGCGCTGCTCGCGGCGCGGCTCGCGCGCGAGGCCGGCGCGCGCGTGTCGGTCGACGTCGCCGCCTGGACGGAGATCCGCCGCTACGGACCGGTGCGCTTCCGCGAGCTGCTCGACGAGCTCGCACCGGACGTCCTCTTCGCGACGGAAGCCGAGTGGGAGCTGCTGGGCGGCGCGTACCTCACCGCACCGACCGGCGTCCTCAAGCGGGGCCCCCGCGGCTGCACCGTGCTCACGGCGGATGCCAGGCTCGATCTCGCCCCGGTCGCGACGGACGTGGTCGACCCGACCGGGGCCGGCGACGCGCTCGCGGCCGGGTTCCTGCTCGGCGGCTCGCTCGAGGAGGCGGCCCGCCGCGGACTGGAGGCGGCAGCGCGCTGTGTGGCGCGAGTAGGGTCGATGCCATGAGGGTCGAGCCCCTGACCGACGAGCACGCGCAGGCGATCGCCGGCTGGCGCTACGAGTTCCCGTACGAGTGGTACGACACCTCCGCCGACCCGCGGCGCGTCGAGCTGTTCGCGAACCCGGCCCGGCGCGACGGGCTGCGGGCGATCGTCGACGAGGAGGGCGAGCTCGTCGGCTTCTTCAACTTCGTCCCGGAGGGCGCCGAGGTCCGGCTCGGGCTCGGCATGCGCCCGGACCTGACCGGCCGCGGGCTCGCGCAGCCGTTCATCCAGGAGGGCCTCGAGTACGCCCGGCGGGAGTGGCGGCCGCGGCGCTTCCGGCTCTGGGTCGCGTGGTGGAACGAGCGCGCGCTGCGGGCGTACCGCCGCGCCGGGTTCAACGAGGTCGTCGGCGAGCAGGAGGAGCGCAGCCGGTTCGTCGAGATGGAGCGGGACGGGTGATCCGGGTCGCCGAGGAGGTGCGCGAGGCGCTCGCCGCCGGGGGCGCGGTCGTCGCGCTCGAGACGACGCTCGTCGCGCACGGGTTCCCGCCCGGCGAGGGCGTCGAGGTCGGGCTGGAGTCGGAGCGGCAGGTGCGCGCGGCCGGGGCGGTGCCGGCGACGATCGGCGTCCTCGACGGCGAGCTCCGCGTCGGGCTGACGGGCGACGAGCTGGCCCGGTTCGGCGCCGACGCGCGGAAGGTCGGGCCGCGCGACCTCGCCGCAGCGCTCGTGCAGGGTGCGGTCGGCGCGACCACGGTCGGCGGCACGCTCGCCGCCGCGGGGGCGGCCGGGATCCGCGTCCTCGCGACCGGCGGCCTCGGCGGCGTCCATCGCGGCTTTCCGGCGCCGCCCGACGTCTCGGCCGACCTCGCCCAGCTCGCGCGGACGCCCGCGCTCGTCGTCTCGGCCGGGGTGAAGTCGCTCCTCGACGTGCCCGCGACGGCCGAGCTGCTCGAGTCGCTCGGCGTGCCGGTGCTCGGCTACGGCGTCGACACGCTGCCGCTCTTCTACGCCGCCGCCGGCGGCCCGCCTGTCTCGGCCCGGGTCGAGACGCCGGCCGAGGCGGCCCGCGTCGCCGCGACCCACTGGCAGCTCGGCGGCGGCGGGCTCCTGCTCGGCCGCCCGCCGGACGAGCCGCTCGACGACGTGGAGCCGCTGATCGACGAGGCGCTGCGCGCCGCGGCGGCCGAGGGCGTCCGCGGCCAGGCGGTGACGCCGTACGTCCTCTCGTATCTGCACCGCGAGAGCGGCGGCCGGACGCAGCGCGCGAACCGGGCGCTCGTGGCGCAGAACGCGCACCTCGCCGGCGAGATCGCCGTCGCGCATCGGCTAGCGCCCGTTCCGTCTAGAGGTCGCGGCGCGAGAACGCGGCGACGGCGAGCGCCAGGACGACCACCAGGTACCCGGCCGCCCAGACGCGGATCCCCCAGCCGTGCACGTACGCGCCGCCGAACGGGCCGAGCTGGAGCAGGAAGCCGGCGATCCCGGTCTCGTCCTGGGCGATCAGCCGCAGGCCGTCCTGGTAGAGCGCCTCGAACGGCAGCGCCCAGGCGGCGATCGTCGACGCGTGCCTGATCGTCTGCGAGTTCAGCGCATGCCCGATCGTCCCCAGCAGCCCGGCGACGAGACCGGCGCCGAAGAGCATGAACACCGCGATCCCGTTCGCGGTCGACGAGAGCACGACCGAGCCGAGCAGCGACAGCCCGATCACGATCAGCACGCCGCCCGCGAGCTCGACCCCCGGCGTCACCTTCGCCGCCGGCCACCAGTGCCCCGTCTCGCCAGTGATCGTCATCGCGATCCCGTACACCGCGAGCACGTAGACGACGCAGACCGCCCCGGCGCCGAGGAAGCGCGAGAGCAGCAGCGTCGCCCGCCCGAGCGGCCGCACGACGAGCGGCTGGAGCAGCCCCCGCTCCGCGTCGCCGGAGACGACGCCGAGCGTGAGGAACACGGCGAGCACGACGCCGAGGAAGAGCGTCGCGAACATCGCGAGCCCGAGCAGGAACGCGCCGGCGAACGTGCGCGTGTCGACGTGGACGTCGGCGGGCGGCTGGATGTTCTGGAGCTCGCGGAACACGAAGTGGTTCGCGAGCCAGAACAGGAACAGGAACACCGCCGTGAGCACGATCACGACCGCGAAGACCTTCCGCCGCACCGCCTCGCGGAAGCCGTACCCGGCGATCGTCAGCACGGCGGTCAATCCGTCTCCCCGCCCACGGCCTCGAGGTAGGTCTCCTCGAGGGTCGAGGTGAGGACGCGGACGCCGTAGACGCTCCGCCCGGCGGCGACCGCCTCCGCGACGAGCCGGGCCGCGTCGTCCCGGCCGGCGCCCTCGACCCGGCGCACGCCCTCGTCGGTCTCGATCTCGACGCCGCGCGGCTGCGCGAGCTCGGCGGGCGTCCCCGCCGCGACGAGCTCGCCGGCGAGCAGGATCGCGACCCGGTCGCAGACGAGCTCGATCTCGGAGAGCAGGTGCGAGTTCAGGAGGACGGAGACGCCGCGGCCGCGCAGCTCCTCGAGCAGCAGCCGGACGGTGCGACGCCCGACCGGGTCGAGCGCCGAGGTCGGCTCGTCGAGCAGCAGCAGCCGCGGCTCGCCGACGAGCGCCTGCGCGATCCCGAGGCGCTGCTGCATCCCCTTCGACATCCCGTCGACGCGGCGCGTCGCGGCGTCGCTCAACGCGACGAGCTCGAGCAGGCGCTTCCGCTCGGCCTCGCCGCCGCGCGAGCCGGAGAGCCGCTGGTGCAGGTCGAGCACCTCGTCGGCCGTGTACCAGCCGGGGAACCGGAACAGCTCCGCGAGGTAGCCGAGCTGTGCCCGCGCCGCACGCGACCCGGCGCGCGCGCCCGCGACCTCGGCGGCGCCGCCGCTCGGCCGCACGAGACCGACCGCGATCTTCACGAGCGTCGACTTGCCGGCCCCGTTCGGCCCGAGCAGCCCGACGAGCTCGCCCTCCCCCACCTCGAGGTCGACGCCCCGCAACGCATGGACGCCGCCGTAGCGCTTCGCAAGCCCGCGAACGGCGAGGGCGTTCGGCACTAGCGGAGCCTAGCGGGAGTACGCTGGAGGCATGCCACGTGGATACATGGAAGGCCCGGCCGCCGAGGAGGCGGAGCAGCGCGCCGACGAGGCCGCGGCGCGGGTCAAGCACCGCGAGAAGGACACCCAGGTCTACCCGGCCGTGTACGGCTGCACCCGCGACGACCCGGAGCCGCACTTCCTCGGCTGGGCGAACGAGGTCGACCCGGACGAGCTGTTCGCCTCCGGGAAGGCCTGGGGCGTCACCGTGCGCCGCATCGCGGTCGCGTAGCTCGCGACGCTGCGACGTCCTTCGTCGCCCGGCGACGAGCTCCGCGCACGAGGCGCGAGGACGGCGCCGCGAGCGCGAGCTTCCCTACCCGGTCGTGACCCGCGCCGCCTGGTCGGCGTAGAGGAGCGCGGCGCCGACGAAGACGAGCGGCGAGAGCACGAGGTCGGCGAGGACCGCGGCGACCGTCTGCGTCTGCCCGCCCTGGGTGTGGATGAGGACGAGCAGCGCGTAGCGGGTGACGCCGTAGACGAGCGCGAGCGTCGCGAGCCCGCCGACGGCGTGGATGGCGTCGGCCCGGCCGAGCTGCCAGCCGCGCCGCAGGGCCGCGCGGATGCCGAGCCCCTCCACGACGGCCGCCGGCACGGCGAGCCCGATCAGGCCGAACCAGACGAGGCCCGGCAGGACGTACAGCCGGACGAGGATCGGAAAGGGCAGGAAAACGATCACCGCGACCGCGAGCGCCGGCGCCGTCGGCGGCCGCCCGGAGACGATCGAGCAGGCGCGGACGTACGCGACCGAGAACACCGGCGCGAACGCCCACAGCAGCAGCGTCTGCACCCCGACGCTCCGGTGGAGGCTCGCGAGATCGACGCCGACGAACGCGAGCCCGAGCGGCAGCACCGCCCAGAACCGCTGGCTGTAGAGCCGGATCGACTCGGCGACGAGCTGCCCCACCGTCCGGGTCTCGGGCGGGAGCGCCTCGGGACGCGGACCGGCGGTACGGGGATAGGAGAGCCTCGCCACGGGCCGCAGGGTATCGGGCAGAATCCCGCCATGAGCTTCGATGTCGTCCATGCCGCCGATCTCGCCTGGGAGGAGCGCGAGCCGCTGCACGGCCAGGCGCCGCGCCACCAGGCCTCGCTCACCGACGCCGCGCAGCTGGTGGAGTCGCGGGCGCGGATGTGGCGCTACCCGGCGCACACGCGCGGCCGCCGCCACTTCGACCCCGACCAGGAGGAGGTCTTCGTCCCGATCAGCGGCACGCTGACGATGCTCCTGGGCGAGCCGCCGGAGCGCGTCGACGTCGAGCCGGGCGGGCTCGTCGCCGTCCATCCGGGAACGCCGATGCAGTCGCGCAACGAGACCGGCGAGGAGATCGTCTTCCTCGCCTACGGCGCGCCGCCGGTCCACGGCAACGCGGTCTTCCTCGACGACGTCGTCGACGCGCCGCCGCGCTAGGCGAGCAGCGGCGACGAGCCGCGGCACGGCGGCCTCGAGCGCGGCGAGCGCGTCCGGGATCCGCCAGCGGCCGCGGTCGGCCTCGCCGGGCGCGTTCGAGACCGCCCGCAGCTCGACCGCCGGCACACCCGCGAGCTGCGCGGCCCGGAGGACGCCGAAGCCCTCCATCGCCTCGACCTCGTAGCCGGAGCCGCCGCCGACCCGGGCGCACGTCGCGATCGGCAGGACGTGCGCCTCGGGCAGCGCCGCGCGCGCCGCGGCGAGCAGCGCCGCGTCCGGCTCGACGCGCAGCACCCGCGGCAGCGTGAAGGCCTCGTCGACGAGGTCGGCGTAGACCGACTCCGACCCGAGCACGAGCCCGGGCGGCTCGATCGCGGCCGCCCCGGCGACGCCGACGTGGAGCAGCGCGTCGGGCCGCCGCTCGGCGAGCGCCCGCGCCGTCACGAGCGCCGCCTCGACGGGCCCGATTCCGCAGCAGAGCGTCTCGGCCCCGGCAGGCGCGCAGTCGAGCTCCCGTTCGGTGGCGGCGACGACGAGCAGCATCGCGCAGACCGTATCCGCCCGTACGCTTCGCGAGCCATGACGCGCTTCCAACGTCGCCGGGTGGACGGCGAGGAGCAGCGCACGACCGCGCTCGAGCTCTTCTACGACCTCGTCTTCGTCTTCGCCGTCACCCAGGTCTCGCACCTGCTTCTCCACGATCTCACCGGGCGCGGCGCGGTGCACGCCACGGTCGCGCTGCTCGTCGTCTGGTGGGCGTGGAACTACACGACGTGGGTGACGAACGAGCTCGACCCCGACTCGACGATCGTCCGGCTGCTCCTGATCGGCCTCATGTTCGCCAGCCTCCTGCTCGCGATCTCGATCCCGCGCGCGTTCGGCGACCGGGCGCTCCTGTTCGCCGGCGCGTACGTCGCGATCCAGGTCGGACGGCACCTCTTCCTCACGTTCGCCTCGGCGGAGGCGGGCACGCTCGAGCGCGACCGGGCGGGCCGGATCCTCGTCTGGTTCTGCGCGTCGGGCGCGCTCTGGATCGCCGGCGGCGCCGCCGGGACGCCCGGCCGCCCGTGGCTGTGGCTCGCCGCGCTCGCGCTCGACTACGGCGCGCCGCTCGTCCTCTACCCCGTGCCCGGCCGGCCGCGGATCGCCGCGTCGTCGTGGGAGGTCGAGACGGCGCACTTCGCCGAGCGGTTCCAGCTGTTCGTGATCATCGCGCTCGGCGAGTCGGTCGTCGTCACCGGCTCGACGACCTCGCTGCTCGACCTCGGCGCCGCCCGTGCGGCGGCGTTCGCGATCGCGTTCCTCGGCGCCGCCGGCCTCTGGTGGCTCTACTTCAACGTCGCCGCGCGGGTCGCGCAGCTCCGCTTCGAGCGGACGGACCGTCGCACGGAGATGGCACGCGACGCGTACACGTACCTCCACGTCGTGATCGTCGCCGGCGTGATCGTGTCCGCCGTCGGCGACGAGCTGATGATCGCCCACCCCGGGCCGGGGCTCACCGGGGCCGAGGTCGCGGCGATCGCGGCCGGCCCCGCGCTCTACCTGCTCGGGCTCGCGCTCTTCCGGCTCCGCGTCGCGGGCACGCTCGCGCCGAAGCGCTTCGCCGGGCGCGGTCGGCTGCGCGGCGGCGGGCGGGCTCGGCGTCGTCCTGCCCGCGCTCGCCCTCGGCGGGCTCCTGCTCGCGATCGTCGCGACGGTGATCGGCAGCGAGCAGCTCGCGTCCGCCCGCCGCGAGGCCCGCGGCGAGCCGTCGGCGATCGAGCGGCTGGAGGCGTCGCTCTAGGCGGCCGCGGCCGCGCCGCCTGGCGCCTTCTCGAACACGAGCGCGCCGTCGGCGCGCGTCGACGCGGATCGTGTCGCCGTCGGCGAAGTCGCCCTCGAGCAGCCGCAGCGCGAGCGGGTTCTCGACGAGCCGCTGGATCGCCCGCTTCAGCGGCCGGGCGCCGTAGGCGGGATCCCAGCCGGCCTCGGCGAGCGCCTCCTTCGCGGCGTCGGTCAGCTCGAGCTCGATCCGCCGGTCGGCGAGCCGCCCGCGCAGCCGCTCGAGCTGGAGCTCGACGATCTCGCCGATCTGCTCGCGCGAGAGCGGCGCGAACTCGACGATCTCGTCGATCCGGTTCAGGAACTCGGGCCGGAACCGGTCGCGCAGCTCGGCGGCGCTGCGGACGTTCGAGGTCATGATCAGGACGGTGTTGCGGAAGTCGACGGTGCGGCCCTGGCCGTCGGTGAGCCGGCCGTCGTCGAGCACCTGGAGGAGCACGTCGAAGACCTCCGCGTGCGCCTTCTCGATCTCGTCGAGGAGGACGACCGAGTAGGGCCGGCGCCGCACCGCCTCGGTGAGCTGGCCGCCCTCGTCGTAGCCGACGTAGCCGGGCGGCGCGCCGACGAGCCGGGCGACGGTGTGCCGCTCCTGGTACTCGGACATGTCGAGCCGCACCATCGCGCGGTCGTCGTCGAACATGAACTCCGCGAGCGCCCGCGCCAGCTCGGTCTTGCCGACGCCGGTCGGCCCGAGGAAGACGAACGAGCCGATCGGCCGGTGCGGATCCTGGAGCCCGGTGCGGGAGCGCCGCAGGGCGTTCGAGACGGCACTGACCGCCTCGTCCTGGCCCACGAGGCGCTGGTGGAGCCGCTCCTCCATGTGGATCGAGCTTCTCCGTCTCGCCCTCGAGCAGCCGGTCGACCGGGATCCCGGTCCAGCGCCCGACGACGGCGGCGACGTCGTCCTCGTCGACCTCCTCCTTCACCATCGGGTCGGCCTGCGGCGGCGTCCCGCTCGGTCGAGCTCCTTCTCGAGCGCGGGCAGCTCGCCGTAGCGGATCTCGGCGACGCGCTGGAGGTTGCCCGGCGCGCTCGTCGCGCTCCGCCTCGATCTTCAGCTCGTCGATCCGCTGCGTCGACCTCCTTCGACCCGCTCGAGCGCTCCCCTTCTCCTTCGCCCAGCGCGCCGCGAGCCCGTCGCGCCGCTCCTTCGCCTCGGCGAGCTCCGTCTCGAGCGGGTCGCGCGTCGCCGCGGACTCCGCCGGCCATCGCGGCGAGCTCGATCTCGAGCTGGCGGACGCGCCGGTCGGCCTCGTCGAGCTCGATCGGCGACGAGTCGATCTCCATCCGCAGCCGCGAGGCCGCCTCGTCGACGAGGTCGATCGCCTTGTCCGGCAGGAAGCGGTCGGCGATGTAGCGGTGCGAGAGCACGGCGGCGGCGACGAGCGCCGCGTCGCGGATGCGGACGCCGTGGTGCGCCTCGTAGCGCTCCTTCAGCCCGCGCAGGATCGCGATCGTGTCCTCGACGGACGGCTCGCCGACGACGATCGGCTGGAAGCGCCGCTCGAGCGCCGCGTCGCTTCTCGATGTGCTTGCGGTACTCGTCGAGCGTCGTCGCGCCGACGCAGCGCAGCTCGCCCCGGGCGAGCATCGGCTTGAGCAGGTTCGCCGCGTCGACCGCGCCCTCGGCCGCGCCGGCGCCGACGATCGTGTGCAGCTCGTCGATGAAGAGGACGAGCTTGCCCTCGGCGTTCGCGATCTCCTCGAGCACGGCCTTCAGCCGCTCCTCGAACTCGCCGCGGTACTTCGAGCCCGCGAGGAGCGCGCCGATGTCGAGCGCCCAGACGCGCTTGCCCTTCAGCCCCTCGGGGACGTCGCCGGCGACGATCCGCTGCGCGAGCCCCTCGACGATCGCGGTCTTGCCGATGCCCGGCTCGCCGATCAGGACGGGGTTGTTCTTCGTCCGCCGCGAGAGCACCTGGATCACGCGGCGGATCTCCTCGTCGCGCCCGATCACCGGGTCGAGCTTGCCGCTCTCGGCCGCCTCGGTGAGGTCGCGCCCGAACTTCTGCAGCGCCTGGTAGGTGCCCTCGGGATCCTGCGAGGTGACGCGCCGGCCGCCGCGCACCTCCGCGATCTTCGCGAGCAGCTCGTCGCGGGGCACGACGTCGAGCGCGAGCAGCAGGTGCTCGGAGGAGACGTACTCGTCCTCCATGCGCTTCGCCTCGTCGAGCGCCCGGTCGAGGACGCGCGAGACCTGCGTCGAGACCTGCGGCTGCTGCTGCGCGCCGGCGATCGTCGGCTTGCCGGCGAGCCGCTCCTCCGCCTGCGGCGCGGAGCGCGGCCGCGTCCGGGACGAGCTGGCGCGGCAGATCCTGGTCGAGCAGCGCGACGAGCAGGTGCTCGGGGTAGAGCTCCGGGTTGCCGTTCCGGCGCGCGAGCTCCTGCGCGGCCGCGAAGGCCTCCTGGGACTTGATCGTCAGCTTGTTGAAATCCACTGGTGTTCCTCATCTCCTGTCGGGCAGCCGTTCCTCGCGGTAGACCACGAGGTCGCGGCGGTACTGGCGGTGGACGTCCTGCACGTCCTGCTTCAGCCGGCCCTGCAGCCGCTCGATCTGGGCGTGGGCCTTGCGCAGCTCGTCCTCGAGCCGCAGCACGAGCTCGACGCCGGCGAGGTTGAGGCCGAGCTCGGAGGTCAGGCGGCCGATGATCCGCAGCCGCTCGACGTCGGCCTCCGAGTAGAGGCGCGTGCCGCCCGGCGTGCGCTGCGGCCGCACGAGCCCCTTCGTCTCGTAGATGCGGAGCGTCTGCGGGTGCATGCCGACGAGGTCGGCGGCGACGCTGATCATGTAGATCGGGCGGTCGTCCATCAGGCGGCCCGCCTCGACCGGAGCACGGCGTAGACGGCGATCGCGGCGACGACCGCGGCGAGCGCGACCCAGCCGCCGATCCGCCAGGCGTCCATCGCGCCGTTCCACGCGAACCACCAGATGAAGAACTTGCCGAGGAAGCCGAGCTTCGCGAGCGCGAAGCCGCCCGCGGCGACGCCGCCGCCCGCCGTCTTCAGGCCGAGCTTCTTGCTCTTCTCCTCCGCGGTCTCGGGCTCGGGCGCCTCCGCTGCGGAGCCCTCTCGCGCTCCCTGCTCGAGCAGAGCCGCCGCCTCCGCGTCGGCTCCTTCGATCAGCTCATCCGATCGCCTTCTGCAGCTCTTCGAGCAGCTGCCGTTCCTTCTTGTTCACGCGCTTCGGCACCTCGATGCGGACGCGCGCGAGCACGTCGCCCTTGCCGGAGCCCTGGAGGCGCGGCGCGCCGCGGCCCTTGATCCGCAGCAGCTTGCCGTCCTCGGAGCCGGCCGGGATCGTCAGCGAGACCGTCCCCTCCGGCGTCGGCACGTCGACCTTGCCGCCGAGCGCGACGGTCGGGAACGAGACGGGCACCGACACGAGCAGGTCGTCGCCGCGCCGCTCGTAGAGCGGCGAGGGCTCGACCCGGGTGACGACGAGCAGGTCGCCGGCCGGGCCGCCGTGCGCGCCGGCCTCGCCCTTGCCCTTGAGCCGGATCTTCGTCCCGTCCTTGACGCCGGGCTTGATCTTCACGGTGTACGTGCGCAGCCGCCGCTCGCGGCCGGAGCCCTTGCACTTCTTGCACGGCTTCTCGATCACGGTGCCGTTGCCGCGGCAGCGCGGGCACGGCGACGAGAGCGCGAAGAGGCCCTGGCTCTCGGCCTTGACGCCGCGCCCGTTGCACTCGGGGCAGATCACGGGCGAGGTGCCCGCCTGGGCGCCGGTGCCGGCGCACTCCGAGCAGGCGACCGTGAGCTCGACCGGCACCTTCGCCTCGGCGCCGCGGAGCGAGTCCTCGAAGGAGAGCCGCACCTCCGTCTCGACGTCCGCGCCGCGCATCGCCTGCGGCCGCCCGCGCTGCCGGCCGCCGCGCCCGCCGGCGCCACCGAAGATCCCGCCGAACAGGTCGCCGAGGTCGCCGAGGTCGAAGTCGCCGAAGTCGGCGTTGCCGCCGGCCGCGCCGGGCCGGCCGTTCGCCGTGCCGAAGCGGTCGTACGCCTTGCGCTTCTCCGCGTCGGAGAGGACGTCGTAGGCGTGCTGGATCTCCTTGAACCGCTCCTCGGAGCCCTTGTCGCCGGCGTTCGCGTCCGGATGGTGCTGCCGCGCGAGCTTGCGGTACGCCTTCTTGATCTCGTCCTGCGAGGCGCCCTTCGCAACCCCGAGCGTGTCGTAGAGGCTGTTAGCCATCGCTCCCCTGGAGCGGTGCCGCGACGACGACCCGGGCGGGCCGCACGACGCGGTCGCCGAGCCGGTACCCCTTCTGGACGACGTCCAGGACGGACCCCTCCTCGGCCTCCGACGGCTGCGAGAGGAGCGCCTCGTGGACGTGCGGGTCGAACTTCCCGTCCGCCTCGATCGCCTTCACGCCCTGCCGCTCGAGCAGGCCGGCGAGGGAGCGGTGGACGAGCCGGACGCCCTCCTCGAGCTGGGCCTCCTCGTGCTCGGCGGCCGCGACGAGCGCCCGCTCGAGGTCGTCGAGGATCGGCAGCAGCTCGCCGATCAGCCGCTCGTTCGCAAGCGTGACGTACGCCTCCCGCTCCCGCACCGCGCGCTTCTTGTAGTTCTCGAAGTCGGCGGCGAGCCGGAGCAGGCGGTCTTCGAGAGCGGCGACCTTGTCGTCGCCGCTCTCCTCGACCTGCTCGCTCCGGCTGCGACGCCTCGGCCTGCTCGTCCGTCATGAGGTCTTGGCCTCCTCGTCCACGACCTCGTACTCGCCCTCTTCGACGACCTCGTCGTCGGAGCCGCCGCCGCCACCGCCGGAGGCCTGCGCCTGCGCGGTCGCCTGGGCGTAGACCGCCTCGGCGAGCTTGTGCGAGGCCTCCTCGAGCGCCTCCGTCTTGGCCCGGATGTCGCCGAGGTCGTCGCCCTCGAGCGCCTGCCGCAGCTCCATGATCCGGCCCTCGATCGTCGAGGCCTCGGACTCGTCGAGGCGGTCGCGGTGCTCCTTGAGCGAGCGCTCGGTCTGGTAGGCGAGCGTCTCGGCCTGGTTCTTCGTGTCGACGGCCTCGCGCAGGCGGTGCGCCTCCTCGGCGTGCGCCTCCGCGTTGCGGACCATGTCCTGCACCTCGGTCTCGGAGAGGCCGGAGCCGCCCTCGATCTTGATCTGCTGCTGGTTCCCCGTGCCCATGTCCTTCGCGGTCACGTGGATGATCCCGTTCGCGTCGATGTCGAAGCCGACCTCGACCTGCGGCATGCCCCGCGGCGCCGGCGGGATGCCGACGAGCTGGAACTTGCCGAGCGTCTTGTTGTAGGTCGCCATCTCCGACTCGCCCTGGAGGACGTGCACCTCGACCGAGGGCTGGTTGTCCTCGGCGGTCGTGAAGACCTCGGCCTTCTTCGTCGGGATCGTCGTGTTGCGCTCGATCAGCTTCGTCATCACGCCGCCCTTCGTCTCGATCCCGAGCGAGAGCGGGGTGACGTCGAGCAGGAGGATGTCCTTGACCTCGCCCTTGAGGACGCCGGCCTGCAGGGCCGCGCCGACGGCGACGACCTCGTCCGGGTTGACGCCCTTGTGCGGGTCCTTGCCGACGATCTGCTTGACCTTCTCCTGCACGGCGGGCATGCGGGTCATGCCGCCCACGAGCACGACGTGGTCGATCTTCGACGCGTCGAGCTCGGCGTCGGCGAGCGACTGCTTCGTCGGGCCGACGGTCCGCCCGAGCAGGTCGGCCGTGATCTCCTCGAGCTTCGCCCGGGTGAGCTGGAGGTCGAGGTGCTTCGGGCCGTCCTGGGTCGCGGTGATGAACGGCAGGTTGATCTGCGTCGTCATCGTCGACGACAGCTCGATCTTCGCCTTCTCGGCCGCCTCGTACAGGCGCTGGAGCGCCATCTTGTCGGCGGCGAGGTCGATGCCCTGGTCGCGCTTGAACTCGGCGACCATCCAGTCGACGACCGCCTTGTCGAAGTTGTCGCCGCCGAGGTGGTTGTCGCCGGCGGTGGACTTGACCTCGAAGACGCCGTCGCCGAGCTCGAGCACCGACACGTCGAACGTGCCGCCGCCGAGGTCGAAGACGAGGATCGTCTGGTCGGACTCCTTGTCGAGCCCGTAGGCGAGCGAGGCCGCGGTCGGCTCGTTGATGATCCGCAGGACGTTGAGCCCGGCGATCTTGCCGGCGTCCTTCGTCGCCTCGCGCTGCGCGTTGTTGAAGTACGCGGGCACGGTGATCACCGCGTCGGCGACCGGCTCGCCGAGGTACGCCTCGGCGTCCGCCTTGAGCTTCTGGAGGATCATCGCGCTGATCTCCGGCGGGGCGTAGTCCTTGCCCGCCGCCTTGACGCGCACGTCGCCGCTCGGGCCCTGGACGACCTCGTACGGGACGATCGTCATCTCCTCGGTCACCTCGGAGAACTTGCGGCCCATGAAGCGCTTGATCGAGGAGATGGTGTTCTCGGGGTTCGTGACCTGCTGCCGCCGCGCGGGGGCGCCGACGAGCCGCTGGCCGTCCTTCGTGAACGCGACGACGGACGGCGTCGTGCGCCCGCCCTCGGCGTTCGGGATGACGGTGGGCTCGCCGCCCTCGAGCACGGCCATGCACGAGTTCGTGGTGCCCAGGTCGATACCAATGGTCTTTGCCATACCTGTTCGTGCCTCCTGATTGAGAAAATCTAAGTCGCTGTTATAGCAGATCCTCTCGGGCTGCTCCGTAAAGCCGCACGACGCACCCGCTTGACGAGCTCCGCGCCTCTGCTACTATTCAACTGTACAGTTGATGAGTAGTAGATGACGATGACCCTTCCCCACCCCATCCCCGACGAGCTCGTCGAGCTGATCGCCCGGCGCTTCCGCGCCGTCGGCGAGCCGCTCCGGATCCACCTCCTCGACACCCTGCGGGGCGGCGAGGCGACGGTGAACGAGCTCGCCGAGGAGGTCGGAGCGTCGCAGCAGAACGTCTCGAAGCACCTCGCCCTGATGGCGGAGGCCGGGATCCTCGGGCGGCGCAAGGAAGGGAATCGCGTCTACTACCGAATCGTCGACGACGGCGTGCTCGGGCTCTGCGAGCAGGTCTGCGGCTCCGTCGAGCAGCAGCTGCGAGCCCTCGTGGCCGTCGTCGCGGGAGGAGAGAGATCGTCATGAGCACCAACATGGGCATGCTCGACCGCAGGCTCCGCGGCTTCGTCGTCGCTCCGGCGGCGCTGATCGTCGCGTTCGTCGTCGGCGCCGGCTCGGTCGGCGGGATCGTCCTGTTCGTGGTCGCCGGGATCATGGCCGCCACCGCAGCCGCCGGCTTCTGCCCGCTCTACACGCTGCTCCACCTGAACACCCGCGGCCGCCGGCCGCTCCCCCACTGACACCCCGAGAACCGGAGGAGAGCCACATGACCAATGCCACCACCGCGAGCTTCGAGCAGGACGTGATCGAGCGCTCGCAGGACCTGCCCGTCGTCGTCGACTTCTGGGCCGCCTGGTGCGGGCCGTGCCGCGCGCTCGGGCCTGCGATCGAGAGCGAGGTCGGCAAGCGCGAGGGCCAGATCGAGCTCGTGAAGGTCGACGTCGACGCCGAGGGCGAGCTCGCCGGGCGCTACGGCATCCAGTCGATCCCGACGGTCGCCGTCTTCCGCAACGGCGAGCCGGTCACCGGCTTCATCGGCGCGTATCCCGCGTCGACGATCGGCGAGTTCTTCGACGAGCTGCTCGCCAAGGAGGCCGTCGCATGAGGGCGAGCGCCCACATGATCCCCGGCACGCTCCGGAGCGAGATCGACATCCGCGGCGGCCACTTCCGGATCGACACGGACGAGCCCGAGTCGGTGGGCGGCGAGGACACGGCGCCGGCCCCGCACGAGCTGCTGCCGGCCGCGCTCGCCTCGTGCGTCGCGACCACGCTCGTCATGTACGCGCGGACGAAGGAGTGGGATCTCGGCGACGTCCAGGTCGACGTGAACTACCGCTCGCGCGAGACCCCGCCGCGGTTCGAGGTCGAGATCGCCCTCGGCGGCGACCTCTCCGAGGAGCAGCTGGCCCGGCTCGAGAAGGTCGCCGCGAGCTGTCCCGTCCAGCGCTCGCTGACCGGCGGCGCCGTCTTCGAGGAGCGCATCGTCACCGCGGCCGCGCACTGAGAACGGAGACGACCGTCTAGCGGAACACCCCGATCAGGGCGCCGCCGGCGACGACGAGCGCCGCGCCGAGCACGATCCGGCGGCCGACGAGCTCCGTCTTCCGCAGCAGGAGCAGCGACAGCCCGACGCCCCAGAGCGACTCGGTCGCGACGAGCGGCGAGACGACCGTGACGCGGCCGCGGTAGTACGCCTCGAAGAGCGAGACGTACGAGAGCCCGAACAGCACCCCGACGCCGAGGAACGGCAGCGCGCCCCGCAGCGCCGGCACACGCAGGCGCGGCCCGAGCACGACCGCGAGCACGAGGCCGCCGCCGGCGAGCGACGCCGCCGCCGCGACCGCGGGCGGCACCGACGTCCCGGTCGAGAGCCAGCGGAGCAGGTTGTCGCGCGCCGAGAAGAGGATCGTCACGACGAGCGCGTAGACGAGGCCGATCCGGCGCACGTGCACCGGCCGCCCGCGCTCGCGGGCGAGCTCGACGCCGCCGGCGACGATCAGCACGGCCCCGACGAGCAGCGGTACGCTGACCGGCTCGCCGAGCAGGACGAGGGCGATCGTCACCGAGACGAGCGGCGCCGCGCCGAAGACGACGGAGGCCCGCGAGGCGCCCGCCTCGCGCACGGCGAGCGTGACGAGCAGCTGCCCGGCACCGGGCTGGAGCAGGCCCGGCGAGCGCAAACGGCCAGGCGCCGCCGGCGTGGACGCCGCGGAACGGCGACTCGATCGCCGCGGCGACGAGCGCGACGACGAGCGCGCCCGCGATCGTCGCGAGCGTGGCGAGCGCGGCGTCCGGGTGGCGGGCGAGGCCCATCCGGAGACCGACGCTCATCCCGCCGAAGAGGAACGCCGAGGCGCAGGCGAGCGCGATCGCGGTCACGCGCGCGGACGCTACTCGACCGGCGCGACGCGCCTGCGGACATAGACTCGCCGCATGGCCACCGACACCTCCGCGGCGCTCGCCGCCCAGCTCGCAGAGGACGCCGCCGAGCGGTTCCTGCGCTACGTCCGCTTCGACACGCAGTCCGAGGAGGACTCGGACACGTACCCCTCGACGGCGAAGCAGCTCGACCTGCTGCGCCTCCTCCTCGACGAGCTGCGCGAGCTCGGGCTCGCCGACGCCGCGATCGACGAGCACGGCTACGTGACCGCGACGATCCCGGCGACCGTCGAGCGCGAGGTGCCGGCGATCGCCTTCTTCGCGCACGTCGACACGGCCCGCGAGGTGTCGGGCGCCGGCGTCTCGCCGCAGCGGCGCCGCTACGAGGGCGGCGAGATCCCGCTCGGCGACTCGGGCCAGATCATCCGCCCCGCGGAGTCGCCGGAGCTCGCCAAGCACGTCGGCCACGACCTGATCACGACCGACGGCACGACGCTGCTCGGCGCCGACGACAAGGCCGGCATCGCCGAGATCATGGCCGCCACCGCCTACCTGCTCGCGCACCCGGAGGTGCCGCACGGGCCGGTCAAGGTCGCGTTCAACCCGGACGAGGAGATCGGCCGCGGCGTGACCCACTTCCCGGTCGACACGTTCGGCGCGGTCGCCGCGTACACCGTCGACGGCTCGACCGCCGGCGAGATCCAGTCGGAGACGTTCTCCGGCGCGCAGGTGCGGATGCGGATCCGCGGCCGCGCGATCCATCCCGGCTGGGCGAAGGGCGAGCTCGTGAACGCGATCAAGCTCGCGGCGGCGGTCGTCGAGCGCCTGCCCGGCGACGCCCGCTCGCCCGAGACGACCGAGGAGCGCGAGGGCTACGTCCACCCGGTGGTCGTCTCCGGCGACTCGTCCGAGGTCGAGCTGCGCTTCATCGTCCGCGACTTCGAGAACGACCTGCTGGACGGGCACGTCGAGTTCCTGCGCGGGCTCGCCGCCGAGGTCGCCGCGACCGACCCGCGCTGCTCGATCGACGTCGAGACGCGCATCCAGTACCGGAACATGCGCGACACGCTCGCCAAGCACCCGGAGATCGTCGGCAACCTCGAGGAGGCGGTTCGCCGCGTCGGCCTCGAGCCGAGGCGGACGGCGATCCGCGGCGGCACCGACGGCTCCGCGCTGACCGAGATGGGCCTGCCGACCCCGAACCTCTTCACCGGCGGCCACGACGCCCACAGCGAGCGCGAGTGGATCTGCGTCGAGGACATGGGCCTCGCGAGCGCCGCGCTCGTCGAGCTCGCGCGCATCTGGTCGGAGTAGCTCGTGGCGACGATGCGCGACCTCGACCGGCTCGCGCTCGAGCTGCCCGAGGTCGAGAAGCACGTCGACGAGGGCCGCCCGTCGTACGTCGTCGGCGGCAAGACGTTCTGCTGGCACCGCGAACCGCGGCCGGACGCGCTCGATCCGGAAACCGGCGAGCGGCTCGAAGACGTCCTCGTCTTCCGCGTCGACGGCGCGGAGACGAAGGAGCTCGTCCTCGCCGACCCGCGCGGGATCTTCTTCACGACGCCGCACTGGAACGGCTACCCCGCCGTGCTCCTCCGGATCCGCGACCTGAAGCAGCTCGGCCGGCCCGAGCTCCGGGAAGCCGTCGTCGAGGCATGGCTGGCGCGCGCGCCGAAGCGCGTGTCCAGGGCGTGGCTCGCGGAGAACGAGTAGCGCCCCTCGCGCGCGGGTACGCTGCTGGCCGTGGAGGCGCTGCGCGACACGCTCGGCCGGCCGCTCGAGACGCTGCGCATCTCGATCACCGACCGCTGCAACTTCCGCTGCGTCTACTGCATGCCGCGGGACGTCTTCGGCCACGACCACGCGTTCCTCGACCGCAAGGAGCTGCTCTCGCTCGAGGAGATCGCCCGCACCGCCGCCGTCTTCGCCGCGCTCGGCGTGCGCACGGTGCGGATCACCGGCGGCGAGCCGCTCGTCCGCCGCAACGTCGAGCACCTCGTCGAGCTCCTGCACGCGATTCCGGGCCTCGAGCTCGCGCTGACGACGAACGGGTCGCTCCTGCCTCAGAAGGCGGAGGCGCTCGCCCGCGCCGGGCTCGACCGCGTGACCGTCAGCCTCGACTCGCTCGACGACACGGTCTTCGCGGCGCTCAACGACGTCGACTTCCCGGTCGCCCGCGTGCTCGACGGGATCGACGCCGCCGCCGCCGCCGGGCTCCCCGTCAAGGTGAACGCCGTCGTCAAGCGCGGCGTCAACGACGGGGACATCGTCCCGCTCGCCGAGCGCTTCCGCGGCACCGGGCACACGCTCCGCTTCATCGAGTACATGGACGTCGGCTCCACGAACGGCTGGCGCCTCGACGACGTCGTCCCGGCCGAGGAGATCAGGCGCCGCATCGACGCGGTCTGGCCGCTCGAGCCCGTGTCCTCCGGCCGGAGCGACGAGACGGCGCGCCGGTTCCGCTACCGCGACGGCGCCGGCGAGATCGGCGTGATCGCCTCCGTGACCCAGCCGTTCTGCGGCGGCTGCTCCCGCGCGCGGCTCTCGGCGGAGGGCAAGCTCTACACCTGCCTCTTCGCCGCGCGGGGCCACGACCTGCGCGCACCGCTCCGCCTCGGCGCCTCGGACGCCGAGCTGGCGGAGACGATCCGCGCCATCTGGGAACGCCGGAGCGACCGCTACTCCGAGCTGCGGACGAGCGAGACCGCCACCCTGCCGAAGGTCGAGATGTCCTACATCGGCGGCTGAAGCCGCCCTTCCGCCGGCGGTAGAATGAGGGTATGACCGCCGTCGTCGCAGCCGGGCGTCGTGTCCTTCCGCGCGGCTGGGTGGACTTCGCGCGCCAGCTCGTCATCTGGTTCGGCTTCTTCTTCGCCTACCAGGTCGCCCGCGGCTTCGCCGACCGCAACCCGGCGAAGGCGTTCTGGAACGGCTACCGCGTGATCGACTTCGAGCGGCGCTGGTCGCACCACCTCGTCGAGCTGACCGCGCAGAACATCGCCGACTCGTCGCGCTGGCTCCTGACCGCGGCCGCCTGGACGTACTGGAACTCCGAGTTCACGGTGATCGGGCTCGCGATCCTCTGGGTCTACCTGCGCCGCCACGAGCACTTCATCCGCTTCCGCAACACCGTGCTGCTCGCGAACGTGATCGGGCTCGTCGGCTACGTGCTCGAGCCGACCGCGCCGCCGCGGATGTTCTCGACCATCGGCTTCAAGGACACGCTCGACACGATCAGCGGGATCAACCACGGCTCCGCGTTCGTCCAGCTCGCCGCGAACCCGTACGCGGCGATGCCGAGCCTGCACGCCGCCGACGCGCTGATCGTCGCGGTCGTGCTCGTCGCCGCCTCCAAGCACTGGTGGTCGAAGGCGCTCTGGGCGGCCTGGCCCGCCTGGGTCTGGTTCTGCGTGATGGCGACCGCGAACCACTTCCTGCTCGACGTGCTCGCCGGGATCGGCGTCGCCCTCGTCTCGATCGCCGTCGTCGCGCTCGCGCCGCGCCTCCTCCGGCGGCGCGCGAACGAGACGGAGCCCATCGCAAACCCGCTATAGTCGCCGCCCGTGCCGGCGATGCGAGAGACCCCGAGCCTGCGGCGGGTGCAAGAGGGCTACACGACGGGCGCGCGCACGCTTGCGAGCCGCTCGGTCACCGGCCTCGCACGGACGCGGGTGACGCCGAACGCGCTCACCGTCTCGGGCGTCTCGCTCTGCATCGCGGGCTCCGTGCTCGTCTACTTCGAGAACCGGAACGAGCTCCTCTTCTACTGGCTCGGCGGCGCGCTCTTCCTCGTCGGCTCGATCCTCGACATCCTCGACGGCGCGCTCGCCCGGGCCGGCGGCAAGACGACGCCGTTCGGCGCGTTCCTCGACTCGACCACCGACCGCGTCGGCGAGGGCTTCCTGCTCGGCTCGATCGCGCTCGTCTTCGACCGGCACGGCCTCTCCTGGGCGATCGCGCTCGCGTTCGCCTCGCTCGCCGGCTCGTTCCTCGTCTCGTACACGCGCGCGAAGGCGGAGATCATGAGCCTCAAGGGCGACGTCGGCCTCGGCGGACGGGCCGAGCGCGTCGTCGTCCTCGCGTGCGGCCTCGCCGCCGCCCCGTGGGGCGGGCTGCCCTGGGCGATCGTCTTCCTGACCGGGCTGACGTGGCTCACCGTCGGCCAGCGCGTCTGGGCCGTACGCACGCAGATGCTGCGCGGCGGTTGATAGCACTCGAGTGCTATCACGCCTTCCCGGGCATAGCACGTTTGTGATATCACTTCCCGTGGATGGCACGGGAGAGACGCAGCGTCCTCGTTCGCATGCCCGCGGCGTTGAAGCAGCGGCTCGCCGAGGAAGTGGCAGTCCGCGGCGCGAGCCTGAACGACGTCGCGGTCGGCCTGCTCGCCTCCCGGTTCGCCGTCCCGTACGCCCCCACCGGCCGGAGGGGCATCGGCCCCCGCGCGCGCGGTGACGTCCTCCTGCGGATGCCTCCGGAGCTGAAGGAGAAGCTCACGCGGCGCGCGTCCGAGCGGCGGCGGAACACGAACGACCTCATCGTCGAGACCCTCTCCGAAGGGCTCGGCCTGAAAGGAGAAGGCTCAATGGCCTCCACGCAACGGCAAGCCGCGTGCGGACGAGAAGGTCCGCGTCGCGATCATCGGCGTCGGGAACTGCGCGAACTCGCTGCTCCAGGGCGTCGAGTACTACAAGGACGCCCCGGACGACAAGTTCGTCCCCGGCCTCATGCACGTCAACCTCGGCGGCTACCACATCAGCGACATCGAG
This sequence comes from uncultured Actinomycetes bacterium, assembly GCA_963815005.1. Lineage (GTDB taxonomy): Bacteria > Actinomycetota > Thermoleophilia > Gaiellales > Gaiellaceae > Palsa-739. The sequence goes on along the minus strand of CAWFFI010000022.1, from coordinate 27,083 downwards.
TTCACGGCCGCCTTCGACGTCGTCAAGGGCAAGGTCGGCGAGGACCTCGCCGACGCGATGTGGGCGCATCCGAACGACACGATCAAGTTCGCCGACGTGCCGAAGACCGGCGTGAAGGTCTCGCGCGGGATGACGCACGACGGCATCGGCAAGTACCTCTCCGAGGTCGTCGAGAAGGCGCCCGGCAAGACCGACGACATCGTCGGGATCCTCAAGGAGACGAAGACCGACGTCGTCGTCAACTACCTGCCGGTCGGCTCGGAGATGGCGACGAAGTGGTACGCGGAGCAGATCCTCGAGGCCGGCTGCGCGATGGTGAACTGCATGCCGGTGTTCATCGCGCGCGAGGACTACTGGCAGAAGCGCTTCGAGGACGCCGGCGTGCCGATCATCGGCGACGACATCAAGTCGCAGGTCGGCGCCACGATCACGCACCGCGTGCTCACGTCGCTCTTCCGCGAGCGCGGCATCCACCTCGACAAGACGATGCAGCTGAACGTCGGCGGCAACTCGGACTTCCTCAACATGCTCGAGCGCGAGCGTCTCGAGTCGAAGAAGATCTCGAAGACGAACGCGGTCACGTCGATGCTCGACTACGACCTCGGCCCCGGCAACGTCCACGTCGGCCCGTCCGACTACGTGCCGTGGCTGACCGACCGCAAGTGGGCCTACATCCGCATGGAGGGCTCCGCGTTCGGCGACGTGCCGCTCAACATGGAGCTGAAGCTCGAGGTGTGGGACTCGCCGAACTCGGCCGGCATCGTGATCGACGCCGTCCGGCTCGCGAAGCTGGCGCTGAACAACGGCATCGCCGGCTCGCTCGTCGGGCCGAGCTCGTACCTGATGAAGTCGCCGCCGAAGCAGATCGTCGACGACGAGGCGTACGAGCTGACCGAGGCGTTCATCGAGCAGAACAAGCGCACCGCGCGCCGCGGCGAAGGCGCCCGCGAAGCAGACCGCTTCGTAACGGACTGTCACCAGCGGAGCCGAGGGCCGGCCAGTGCCGGCCCTCGGCGTCCTCGATCCCGCGACGGGGAGGCGCGGACTACACTCGGGCGAGGGATGGCATTGCGCGTCGCCCTCGTCACGCCCTTCGCCTGGTCGCAGCCGCACGACGTCAACGAGCACGTCGACGGCCTCGCCCGGGCGCTGCGCCGCCGCGGCCACTCGGCGACCGTGCTCGCCCCCTCGAACCGGGCGCGCGACCTCGCCGACGGCCGGCGGGTGCTCCTCGCCGGCTCCGACGCGGAGCTGATCGCGCTCGGGCCGGCGGTGCCGATCTCGCGCTCGAGCCGCATCGGCGTCCCGGTCGGCGTGCGGGCCAACCTCGCGATGGCGCTCGCCCAGGGACGCTACGACGTCGTGCACGGCTTCGAGCCGGCGCTGCCGAGCCTCTCCTACCTCGCGCTGCGCGACTCCGGCGCGCTCACCGCGGCGACCTTCTTCTCGCCCGAGCGGCTCTCCTACCCGCCCGGCCGCGCGCAGCGCGAGCGGCTGCTCGCCCGCGTCGACGCGCTGCTCGCCACCGGCGAGGAGATCGCCGAGGCGGCCGCGCTCCGCTTCCCCGGCCACTACGAGGTCGTCCCGCACGGCGTCGACCTCGAGCTCTTCCGTCCCGCGGCGAAGCGGCGCCTCGTCGTGCTCGAGTGGCGCCAGGCCGAGCGGCCGCTGCTGCGCGCGCTCGTCCGCGAGCTCGCCGAGCAGCCCGACTGGGAGCTCGTCCTGCTGCGCACGCGGCCGCTCGGCGCCCGGCCGCCGCAGAGCCGGCGCCTGCGGGGCCGCGTCCACGTCCGCACGGCGCTCGACGGGCCGGCGCGCGCCGAGGTGCTGCGCGAGGCGGCCGTGTTCGTGCCGGCGGCGCGAGGGCCTGCCGCGGATCGTGGCGGAGGCGCGCGCGGCCGGCGTCGCGGTCGCCGCCCCGCCCGGACGTGCGCTCCAGCCGGAGCTCGCGATCGCCGAGGCGGCCCGGCTGATCGAGGACGAGGACTACCGCAGCCGCCGCGCCGGACGAGGGGACCGCGACCGCGCGCGGCGAGGGCGTCGAGGCGCTCGCCGACCGCGTCGAGGAGGTGTACGAGCGGATCGCGCGCCGCCGGCGCGGCACGGCGCGGCGCGCGCAGCGGCCCGAGGAGCGCGAGTGGATCGTCGCCGACCTGCACATGCACACCTCCTGGTCGCACGACTGCTCGACCGAGGTCGACGAGCTGCTCGACCACGCCGAGGCGCAGGGTCTCGGCGCGATCGCCGTCACCGACCACAACGTGCTCGGCGGCGCGCTCGAGGCGGTGGAGCGGGCCCGCGGCCGCCGGCTCGTCGTCATCCCCGGCGAGGAGGTGAAGACCGACGAGCAGGGCGAGGTGATCGGCCTGTTCCTGCAGGAGGAGATCCCGCGCGGCCTGTCCTTCGCGGAGACGGTCGCGGCGATCCGCGCGCAGGGCGGGCTCGTCTACGTCCCGCACCCGTTCGACCGGATGCACGCGATCCCCGACCCGGCGACGCTCCACCGCCACCTCGCCGAGATCGACGTCTTCGAGGTCTACAACGCGCGCCTCCTCTTCGAGGGCTACAACGACGAAGCGCTCCGGTTCGCGCGGAAGTACAACCTCACCGCGGGCGCCGGCTCCGACGCGCACGTCCTGCCGGGAGTCGGCACCGGAGCCGTCCGGATGCCGCGCTTCAACGGGCCGGAGGAGTTCCTGATCGCCCTGCGCAGCGCCGAGGTCCTGCGCCGTCCGAAGTCGCTCGTCTACCTCCAGGGTCTCAAGTGGGTAGCCCAGGCCAAGGAAAGGGTCCGCTAGAGGCGAACCAACCCTGGGGTTCCTGTGACCGTGGCGACTGACGAGATCTACGAGAAGTACCTGCAAAAGGCGATCACCGAGATCAACGCTCTCGGTGACGAGGTCGCGCGGGCCGGCGGCGGCACCCGTGTGCCCGTCGTCGGGTCGGGTCACCCCCTCGCCGACGTCTTCCTGCTCAAGTACGCGCCGACCGCCTCGGAGCTCCAGGAGGGCGTCGCGTTCTACGGCCGGGCCGGCAACGCGCTGCTCAAGTCGCTCCAGCGGCTCCACGTCGACCCGATGGCGATCTACGGGACGAACTGCCTCAAGTTCGCCGACGGCGACGAGGAGGAGTCCCGCCCGTTTCTCCTCCGCGAGCTGCACATCGTCCAGCCGAAGCTCGTGGTCGTGATGGGCGAGCAGGCGCTCGCGTTCCTGAACGGCCTCGGCTTCCCGCTCGCCCGCGAGCTCGCGGCGACCGAGGGCGAGCTGCAGCAGCTGACGCCGACGATCGAGGCGCTCTACACGCCCGCCATCGACGAGGCGCTCGACGAGCAGCCGGCGAAGACGCAGTTCTGGAACGCCTTCAAGCTGCTCGGCGACTGGTGGAGCTCGACGCCTCCGTACTAGCCCGGCCTCGCGTCGCCGCGTTCGCAGGCGTCGCGCGTGGCCGTCGTGGCCTGGTTCGTCGCCGCGCCGCACCTGGCGCCGATCCGGCTCTGGCCCGCGATCGTGCTCGTGGCGGTGGCGGTGATGCCCGCGACGCTGCTGCCGGTCTTCCTGGCGCTGCCGCTCTGGTCGCGCCGGCTCATGTTCCCGGCGGCGGTCGCGCTCGCCCTGCTCGCGTTCGGCCTGACCGAGGCGGGCTCGGGGCTCGCCGCGAACTTCGCGAAGCTGTGGGCGGCCGTCTTCGCGGGCTGGGCGTTCCTGCGGCTGTTCGAGGAGCTCTCCTGGGTCGTGCTCGTCGCGTTCATCATCCCGGTGGTCGACGCGATCTCGGTCTGGCGCGGCCCGACGCACGCGATCACCGAGCACCACTTCGAGATCTACACCTCGGTCGCGGTGGCGTTCGTCGTGCCCGGCGGCGGCGCCGCGTATCTCGGGCCGCCCGACATCCTCTTCTACGCGCTGTTCCTCGGCGCCGCCGTCCGCTGGCGGCTCCGCCCCGGCTGGACGTGGCTCGCGATCACCGGCATGTACGGGCTCACCGTCGTCATCGCCTACGCGGCCGACCTCTCGGGGCTGCCGGCGCTCCCGTTCCTCTCCTTCGGCTTCCTCGGCGCGAACGCCGACCTGATCTGGCGGCGGCTGCGCAGCCGCCCGGCGTGATGTTCCTGCTCGTCTCGCGCTACACGGCGCCGCCGGAGCGGATCGAGGAGCTCGTGCCGGCGCACCGCGCGTACCTCGAGCGGATGCTCGAGGCAGGGCGGTTCGTCGTCACCGGCCGGCGGGTGCCGTGGACGGGCGGCGTGATCGTCGCGCGCGGGACGCGGGCCGAGGTCGAGGCGTGGGTCGCCGAGGACCCGTTCACGCGCGCGGGCGCGGCCGAGACGGAGATCGTCGAGTTCGAGCCGCGCTTCTGGGCGGACGGCTTCGAGCCGTTCCTCTAGCGGCACGGAGTCGATACACATCCGTGTGTATCGTTGCCGCAGGATGACGTACGTGCGCACGAACGTGGTGCTCGACCAGGAGCTCGTGGAGCAGGTGATGCGCCGCTACGGCTTCCGGACGAAGCGCGAGGCGATCGACTACGCGCTCCGGCGCGCCGTCGGCTACGACCCGGCCGAGATCCTCGCACTCGCCGGCACGGGCTGGTCGGGCGATCTCGACGAGATCCGCGGCAAGACGCGCGAGTCGTGATCGTCGTCGACACGTCCGCGTGGATCGAGCTCCTGCGCGGGACCGGAAGCGCCGTCGATGCGCACCTTCGCGCCCTGTTGCGCGCGGACGGACCGGTGGCGATGACCGAGCTGGTCGCGGCCGAGCTGATCGCCGGCGCCTCGGATGCCGAGCTCCCCACGGTCGGACGACTCGTCGACCTGCTGCCCGTCCTGCCGCTCGAGCGGCCTCGAGGACTACGAGGCCGCCGCCCAGCTCTACCGGACCTGCCGTCGCGCGGGCGAGACGATCCGGCAGCTCGCGGACTGCCTGATCGCGGTTCCGGCGATCAAGGCGGACGCCACCCTCCTCCACGCCGACCGCGACTTCGAGACGCTCGCGCGGCACACCGCCGCTCCGCCTCGAGCCGGTCTAGACGGTCGAGTCGGCGCGCCGCTCGAGCAGCGCGACGCACTCGACGTGCGGCGTGTGCGGGAACATGTCGACCGGCGTCACGCGGAGCAGCTCGTAGCCGTACTCCTCGCGCAGCGCCTTCACGTCGCCGGCGAGCGTCGTCGGGTTGCACGAGACGTAGACGAGCCGCGGCGCGCCGATCCGGCCGAGCCGGCGGAGCGCCTTGCCCGCGAGCCCGGCCCGCGGCGGGTCGACGACGACGACCTCGGGCGGCCCCGACCGCTCGAGCAGATCCTCGACGACCTGGCCGACGTTGCCGGCGAAGAAGGCCGCGTTCGTGATCCCGTTCAGCTCGGCGTTCTCGAGCGCGCACGCGACCGACTCCTCCGAGACCTCGATGCCCCAGACGGTCAGGGCGTCGGCGGCGAGCGAGAGGCCGATCGTGCCGATCCCGCAGTAGAGATCCCACACCGTCTCGCTGCCGGTGAGCTGCGCCGCCTCGCGCGCGAGCGCGTACAGCTGCTCGGCCATCGCCGTGTTCGTCTGCAGGAACGCGTTCGGCCGCACGCGGAAGCGGAGGCCGCCGAGCTCCTCCTCGATCCAGTCGTCGCCCCAGAGGAGCTTCGAGGGCAGGTTCGTCACCTCGGCCGGCGAGTCGTTGATCGACCACTGGATCGAGCGCACCTCGGGGAAGCGGCGCAGCACCTCGACGAAGTAGCCCGTCTCGAAGCGCTCGCCCGGCGCCGTCACGAGCTGGACGAGCGCCTGGCCGGTGTTGCGGCCCTGGCGGACGACGAGATGGCGCAGGTAGCCGCTGCCGTCGACCTGGGAGTACGGCTCGAGGCCCTCCTCGCGCGCCCAGTCGCGGACGGCGTCGCGGATGCGGTTGCCGAGGTCGTCGACGAGCCAGCAGCGCTCGACCTCGAGCACCTCGTCCCAGCGGCCCGCCTTGTGGAACCCGAGCGCCGGCCCTTCGGGCGTCGCCGTGAACGAGTACTCGAGCTTGTTCCGGTAGTGGTAGATCTCCGGGCGGCACGGGACGATCTCCTCGAGCGGCGGCTCCGGGATGCCGGCGAGCCGCTGGAAGGCGTCGCGCACCTGCATCTGCTTCTGGGCGAGCTGCGCCTCGTAGGCGAGATCCTGGAAGCGGCAGCCGCCGCAGACGCCGAAGTGCGCGCACGGCGGGTCGACCCGCTGCGGCCCGGGGCGCACGACCTCGGTCGCGATCGCCTCGGCGTGGCTGCGCTTGACCTTCGTGACGCGCGCGCGGACGCGGTCGCCGGGAAGGCCGCGGCGGACGAAGACGACGAACCCGTCGAGGCGCGCGACGCCGTTGCCGCCGAACGCGAGCGACTCGACGTCGAGCTCGATCTCCTGGTCTCGGGTGACGGGTGCGGCCATGCAGCCCAGAGTAGCCGTGGGCCTGCGGAGAACCCCCGATGGGCCGCGGCGGCTGCCGGGCGAGGCTCTCCGAGGCCGCGTGAATGCGGCCGCTACCGCGTCTCGAAAGGAGTGACATGGCAACGATCGAGAGGGCGGCGACCTTCGCTGCACCGGGCGAGACCGGCAGCCCCGTCGAGCTCAAGGCCCGGTACGACAACTTCATCGGAGGCCACTGGGTGGCGCCGGTGAAGGGCGAATACGCCGAGAACCGCACCCCGGCGACGGGAAAGCCGTTCACCGAGGTTCCGCGCTCGAGCGCCGAGGACGTCGAGCTCGCGCTCGACGCCGCGCATGCCGCCAAGGACGCGTGGGGCGACAGGTCGGTGACCGAACGGGCGCTCGTGCTCAACCGGATCGCCGACGCGATCGAGGAGCACACCGAGCTGCTCGCGGTCGCCGAGAGCTGGGACAACGGCAAGCCGGTGCGCGAGACGCTCGCCGCCGACATCCCGCTCGCAGCAGACCACTTCCGCTACTTCGCCGGCGTGATCCGCGGCGAGACGGGGTCGATCTCCGAGATCGACAAGGACACCGTCGCCTACCACTTCCACGAGCCGCTCGGCGTGGTCGGCCAGATCATCCCGTTCAACTTCCCGCTGCTGATGGCGGCGTGGAAGCTGGCGCCGGCGCTCGCGGCCGGCAACTGCTCGGTGATCAAGCCGGCGAGCCCGACGCCGTGGTCGCTCCTCAAGCTGATGGAGCTGATCGAGGACGTCCTGCCGCCGGGCGTGATCAACGTCGTCAACGGCCCCGGCGCCGAGGTGGGGATGGCGCTCGCGACGAGCAAGCGGATCGCGAAGATCGCCTTCACCGGCGAGACCGCAACGGGGCGGCTGATCATGCAGTACGCCGCCCAGAACATCATCCCGTCCACGACGGAGCTCGGCGGCAAGTCGCCGAACATCTTCTTCGCCGACGTGATGGCAGCCGACGACGAGTTCCTCGACAAGGCCGTCGAGGGTCTCGTCCTCTACGCGTTCAACAAGGGCGAGGTCTGCACGTGCCCGTCCCGCGCGCTGATCGACGAGTCGATCTACGACGAGTTCATGGGCCGCTGCCTGAAGCGCATCGCCGCGATCAAGCAGGGGCATCCGCTCGACGTGACGACCCAGCTCGGCCCGCAGGTCTCGAAGGCCCAGCTCGAGAAGATCGAGAACTACGTCGAGATCGGGAAGGACGAGGATGCCGAGCTGCTGATCGGCGGCGAGCGGGCACACCTCGGCGGCGAGCTGGAGGACGGCTACTACTTCGAGCCGACCGTGTTCAAGGGCCGCAACGACATGAGGATCTTCCAGGAGGAGATCTTCGGCCCGGTGCTCGCCGTGACGACCTTCAAGACGGAGGCCGAGGCGCTCGAGATCGCGAACGACACGATGTACGGCCTCGGGGCAGGCGTCTGGACGCGCGACACGAGCAGGGCGTTCCGGATGGGCCGCGCGATCAAGGCGGGCCGCGTCTGGACGAACTGCTACCACCTCTATCCGGCCCACGCCGCCTTCGGCGGCTACAAGGTCTCGGGGGTGGGACGCGAGAACCACAAGATGATGCTGGACCACTACACGCAGACGAAGAACCTTCTCGTCAGCTACAGCCCGAAGCCGATGGGGCTGTTCTAGGAGCACGATGCCGGACGGGATCATCGACGCGACCGAGGCGGCCCGGGCAGAGCTCGCGAGCCTGCGCGAGCGCTTCGGGGCGCTGATGCTCTTCCAGTCCGGCGGCTGTTGCGACGGCAGCTCGCCCTTGTGCCTGCACGAGGGCGGGCTGCTCGTCGGCCCGAACGACCGGCTGCTCGGCGAGGTCGACGGCGTCCCGTTCTACATCGACGCGGAGCAGTACGACCGCTGGCGGCAGCCCGGCTTCCTGCTCGACGTCCGCGAGGGCGCAGGCGACGCGTTCTCGCTGGAGGCGCTCGACGGGCTGCACTTCGTCTCGCGCACGCCCGCCTGCGCCGTGCCCGGCTCCTAGCGAGTAGGGCGGGTGGAGCGGCAGCAGCAGCGGCGGCCGCGGCTTCTGGTTGAAGTTGAAGTCCTTGACGAGGTTGCCGAGGATCTTCGCGCTCTCGCGCACGGTCGGGCGCGGGTCGGGGCGGCCGTCCGTCTTCGGGTTCAGCCGCTGCCCGCCCAGGAAGTCGTCCTCGATGAACTTCAGGTACGCGTCGTGGCTCAGCACCTGGTGGTCGATGTAGCCGCGCCGCGCGTACGGGCTGATCACGAGCCCCGGCACGCGGAGGCCGTAGCCCTGCGCGTCGACGTGCGGCGGCTTGACGTGGTCGTAGAAGCCGCCCCAGTCGTCCCAGGAGAGGAAGATCGCGGTCGACGACCAGTCCTTGCTGCGCATGATCGAGTTGATCACGCCGGTGACGTAGGACTGGCCGGCCGAGACGAGGCCCGGCGGGTGCTCGCTCACGGCCTGCGCGGGCGAGAGCCAGGAGACGGCCGGCAGGGTGCCGGTGCGCGCCGCGTTGTAGAACTGCTGGAGCGGCGCGATGTTGCCGAGCTGGCGGTCCTGGCGGACGGTGTCGAACCAGGGCAGCGGGTTCCAGATCCCGGGCGTCTTCGAGTTCTGCGGCACGGGGGCGCAGAACATCGCGCTGTCGGCGCAGTCGGGCTGGTTGCCCTTCGCGACGTAGTAGCGCCAGCTCACATGGTTGCGGTGCAGGAGATACGTGAGGTCGGTCCACGCGTAGTCGGGGATCGCCCCGGTCGGGTTCTGCGGCTCGCCGGGCGGCGAGCCGGGCGACTGGACAGCGCCGACGCAGCTCGCCGGGATCGCCCTTGATCGAGCACTTCGCCGACCAGCCGGAGACCATGTAGAGGTGCGCCGGCATGCTCCAGGAGAGGTCGGGCTGGAACATGTGGTCCTGGAGCACGAAGTTCTTCGCATAGGCCCAGTAGTTCGGGATCTCGCGCGCGTCGTGGTAGCCCATCGCGTCGGGCGCGCCGGGCGCGAGCGAGCAGCTGGGCGTGTCGACGTTCGCGGTGCAGGCGAGCCGGCGCCCACCGCGCGCCGAGCGGACGAAGCCGTTCATCTTGCCGCCGGCGATGTCGCGAACGGCGTCGATGTGGTCGTGCGGCCCGCCGGCGTTCCGGTCGGCCGTGTCGTGGTAGGGCTTCACGCAGATGTGCGTCCGCGGATCGGGCGAGCACACCGTCGGCACCCCGTTGCTCATCGGGATCCCGTCCGCGCCCGGGTACGTGCCGAAGTAGGAGTCGAAGGAGCGGTTCTCCTGCATGATCACGACGATGTGCCGGATCTTGTGGATCCCCGTCAGCGGTGCGGCGGCCCGCGCGACGTGACGCGAGCCGGGTAGCTCCGCCGTCGCGACCAGCGCGAGGGCGGCACCGATGAGCCCCGCCGCAGCGATCAGCACCCGCCTCTTCACGGCCTCCAAGCTACGGCCGCATTGTTCAGCGCAGGTTGCGCTTCGATTGCGCTCCGCAGCGCGGCCGCCACCTTCCCGGAGCCCCCGAGCCGGCGCTATGGTTGTGCCGTCTCCGGAAAGAGTTGTGCCAGAGCCGACGTACCCCGGGGCAGGCACAGATGTCCAACGCGCGACGCGTGCGCATTTTCTGCGCGTGCTGGCCGCCGGAGGAGCGGGACTGCTGGCGGGCCGAGGCTCGGGGCTGCTCGACGCGGCCGACGCGCTCGCGGGGCCGCTCGGCCCGGCGCGCGGGAACCGTCCGCCACTTCGTCTCCCGGCCGGCGCTGAAGCCGCCGGTCGTGACCGTCACCCACGCCGCCGAGCACACCGCCCCCGGCTACCTGTTCGTCGCCCCCTCCTCCGGGCCCGGCCAGCGCGGGACGCTGATCCTCGACAATGCGGGCGAGCCGGTCTGGTTCCACCCGACGACGCCGAACACGGCGATGAACTTCCGCCCCGGCGTCTACCGCGGCGCGCCGGTGCTCACGTGGTGGGAGGGCAAGACCGAGCACGGTCTCGGCCGCGGCGAGCACGTGATCGTCGACGCGTCCTACCGCGAGGTCGCGCGCTTCCCTGCCGGCGACCATCGCCAGTCCGACCTGCACGAGCTGCTGCTGACCCCGCACGGCACGGCGTACGTCACGAGCTACGAGAACGTGCCGATGGACCTCTCGAGCATCGGCGGCGCCCGGCGCGCGGTGGTCGTCGGCGGCATCGTCCAGGAGCTGGAGATCCCGAGCGCGCGCGTGCTCTGGGAGTGGAAGAGCCTCGACCACGTGCCCGTGACGGAGTCGCACGGCAAGCCGGGCAACCCGTACGACTACTTCCACGTCAACTCGATCGACGTCGCACCCGACGGCGACCTGCTCGTGTCGGCGCGCAACACGTGGGCGATCTACCGGGTCAGCCGGAAGACCGGTCAGGTGCTCTGGCGGCTCGGCGGCAAGCGCAGCGACTTCGCGATGGGCCCCGGGACGGTCTTCGCGTGGCAGCACGACGCCCGCGTGCACTCCGGCGGCGAGCGCGTCAGCGTCTTCGACGACGGGGCCGCGCCCGCGGTCCAGCCGCAGTCGAAGGTGCTGTTGCTCGGCGTCGACCACGTGCGCCGGCGCGTGCACCTCATCCGCAAGTTCGTGCACCGGCCCGAGCGGGTGCTCGCCCGCTTCATGGGCAACGGCCAGCTGCTCGGCGACGGCGGCATCGTCGCCGGCTGGGGCAGCGAGCCGTACCTGACCGAGTTCGCGCCCGACGGCTCGATCCGCTTCGACGCGAAGCTGCCGCACGGCGGCGAGAACTACCGCGCGTTCCGCTTCCCGTGGGTGGGGCGGCCGAGCACGACGCCGGCGCTCGTCCGCTCGCCGGCCGACGGGTGCTCCACGCGAGCTGGAACGGCGCGACGGAGGTGGCGTCCTGGCAGCTGCGCTCCGGGCTCGACGCCGTCGTCGCTGCAACCCTCGCTCACCGTCCCGAGGACCGGCTTCGAGACGCGGATCGCCGCGCCCGTCGGCGACCGCTACGCCGCCGTCGCAGCGCTCGACCGGAACGGCACGCAGCTCGGCGTGTCCGAGCCGGCCGCGCTCTGACGCGCGTCAGGCGATCGGCGTGACGTAGATCTTGCGGTCGCGCGGCCCGTCGAACTCGCAGAAGAAGATGCCCTGGTAGGTGCCGAGCCCGAGCGCTCCGTCCCGGAGCGGGATCAGCACCTGCGGGCTCGACGCGAGCGACGCGCGCGCGTGCGAGGGGGCGTTCGGCCCGTCCTCGTCGGAGTGCTTCCACTCCCAGTCGTCGCCGACGACGCGCTGGAACGCGTTCTCGAGGTCGTCGACGAGCTCCGGGTCGATCCGCTCGTTGATCGCGACGCCGGCGGTCGTGTGCGGCACGTAGACGAGCGCCGCGGCGGCGCCGTTCGCGTCGCCGAGCGCCTCGCGCACCTGCTCGGTGATCTCGATCAGCTGCGTCCGCCGCTCCGTCTTCAGATTGATCTCACGCACGGCGACTATCCTAAGCTTCTCCGTGCCGGAGCCGCTCAGCCAACGGGAGCTCGACGCGCTGCGCGAGGATGCCGACCGGTTCCTCGCCGAGCTGGACGAGGAGAGCGTACCTCCACTTCGCCGGCATCAAGGACGACTACAACCTCGTCCCGATCTACGAGCGGCACGCCGAGCTGACGAAGCTCTCCACCGCTCTCGCGCTCGGCGAGACCGCGAAGAGCTTCGGCCGCAACATCCGCGAGCTGTGGCGGTTCGCCTGCGAGGGCTACCTCGGCAACTTCGTCCGCGAGGAGGCCGAGCGCGTCGCCGAGCTCGAGGCGTCCCTGAAGGCAGACCGTCGCCGGCGAGGAGATCCCGTACCGGATGCTCCGGCCGCGGATCGGCAACGAGAGCGACCGCGCGACGCGCGAGCGGCTCGAGCAGGCCCGGAACGACGCTGACCGAGGCCGAGCTGAATCCGCTACCACCTGCAGGCCGCACAGGTCGTGCACCGGGAGAGCGAGCGGCTCGGCGCGCCGACCTACACGGATCTCTACCGCGGCTTCGACTACCCGCTCGACGACCTCGCCGAGCAGTGCCGGACGTTCCTCGAGGAGACCGAGCGGCTGTGGGAGACCGCCGGCGACCGCTTCTTCCGCGCGCGGATCGGCCTCGGTCTCGGCGAGCTGGAGCGCTGGGACGTCGCGCGCGTCTGGCGCGGCGTCGCCTGGGATGCGGCGTTCCCGAAGGACCGGATGCTGCCCGCGCTCGAGGGGACGCTCGCCGACCTCGGCGTCGAGCTGCGCGCGCAGGAGAACGTCGAGCTCGACCTCGAGGACCGGCCGAACAAGGATCCGCGGGCGTTCTGCGTCCCGATCGAGGTGCCGGAGCGCGTCGTCCTCGTGATCAAGCCGCAGGGCGGCCCGGACGACTGGCGCGCGCTCTTCCACGAGGCCGGGCACACCGAGCACTTCGCCCACACGTCGGCGTCGCTGCAGATGGAGGAGCAGCCGGCTCGGCGACAACGCGGTCACCGAGGGCTGGGCGATGCTGCTCGAGCATCTGACGATCGACCCGGTCTGGCTCGAGCGGCGGCTCGACTTCCCGCGCCCGTACGAGTTCGCCGCCGAGGGCGCGACGCAGCTGCTGTGGCTCGTCCGCCGCTACTGCGCGAAGCTGCTCTACGAGCTCGAGTACCACGCCGCCGCGGACGTGACGGCGATGCGCCCGCGCTACGTCGAGCTGCTCGCCGACGCGCTGAAGGTGGAGCCGAGCGACACGGACTACCTCGCCGACATCGACGAGGGCTTCTACGCGTCGCAGTACCTGCGCGCGTGGGCGTTCGAGGCGCAGCTGCGCTCGTACCTGCGCGAGAAGTTCGGCAACGCGTGGTTCGCCCGCCGCGACGCCGGCTCGCTCCTGCGCGAGCTGTGGGCTGAGGGGCAGCGGCACACCGCCGACGAGATGCTCCGCGACGTCACCGGCCAGACGCTCGAGCTCGCGGCCGTCGGCGACCGGATCCGCGAGTCGCTCGCCGCCGCCTAGCGCAACGGCGGCCTTGCGGCCGCCGTTGCGCTAGTGGTGCGTGGCACGCGCGCTACTTCTGCTCGGCCTTGCCCTCGATCGTCTTGTGGCCGAGGCCGATCTCGATCTTGCGCGGCTTCGGCTGCTCGGGCTTGCGGACGTGCACCTCGAGCACCCCGTGCTCGTAGCGCGCGTTTACCGCGTCCTCGTTGACGCCCTGCGGCAGGCCGATCGTCCGCGTGAACGTGCCGAAGCGGCGCTCGTAGCGGAAGAAGCGGTCGTCGCCGACCTTCTCCGCCCGCGCGCGCTCCGCGGTCACGGTCAGCGCCCCGTCCTCGAGCTCGACCGAGATCCTGTCCTCGGGGATCCCGGGCAGGTCGAACGCGTACACGACCTCGTCCTCGGTCTCCCAGACGTCGACCGTCGGCACCCAGCTCTGGGTCGTGCGGCCGTTGCCCTCGAGCAGGCCGTTCATGACCCGGCTCATCTCGCTCTGCAGAGCCGCGAGCTCCCGGAAGGGCTCCCAGCGAACAAGCGTCGCCATCTGTGCTTCCTCCTTCGAGACGTATCTATTGCGTATAGCAACGATAAAACCTAAGTCATGTCTTGTCAAGTCATGTCTGCGCGTACACTCCCCCGCTGACCCGGCGCGGGACACCGTCCCGGAGCCCCGTTCCCCCCGCCGCGCACGGCGATGACGGCGTGAGGTTCGAGCAGCGCGTCGAGCGGGTGCTGGACGTCGCTGCCGCCGGACCTGCGCGATGCGATCCGCAACATCGAGATCTCGGTCGAGGACGAGCATCCCGAGGACCCGGACCTGTTCGGTCTCTACGAGGGCGTGCCGCTGCCGGAACGGGGCGACTGGGCCGGCTCGCTCCCCGACCGGATCCGCATCTTCCGCCTGCCGCTCGTCGAGTCGTTCCCCGACCCGGCCGAGCTCGAGGAGGAGATCCGGATCACCGTCCTGCACGAGCTCGCCCACTACTTCGGGCTCGACGAGGACCAGCTCTCCGACCTCGGGTATTCCTGAGGTTTGCCGCGGAATGCTCGGGGCACCTCTTCCGTTTAGGACGGACATGAGGACACTGAGCGAAATCCACGAGGAGATCGGCCGGCTGAGCGAGGAGCGCACCGCGCTCTGGCACCGGCTCTCCGACGAGTACGACGCCCAGGTCCGCGCCGACATCCGCGCCATCGACGCGGAGCTCGACCGGCTCTGGGACGAGCACCGTTCCCTCCGTGCCCGGGTGCGCTGGGGCGATCGCGATTCGATCGTCGCGCGGGCCCGCGTGGAGGAGCGTCTGGAGCGGGCGGCGTAACGACGCCGCGCGCCTGTCGACCCCTCGTCCGGGGGATCGACAGGCGCCCCCTCCGGCCCGATGCTGTAAAAAGCAGGTCTGCGGTGTTCCGTTTCTCCAACCGGAGGGCGCCGTGACCGCAGATTCCACCGAACGTCGAGCATCACCCTCGAGCGCCGGCCCGAGCCGGAGCGTCCCGCACGATGTCGACCCGCCGCCGGACGACGAGCGCACCGCCGAGCTGGACCGACGCGAGCGCCAGCTCGAGCAGATGCTGGCGGCGGTCGAGGCCCAGCGCGAACGGCTCGTCGCGGTACGCGAGGAGTACGAGCGGCGCCGCGAGGAGCTGGTGGCAGCAGGCGCGCGAGCTCGAACTGGCCCGCGACCGGCTCCGGGCCCGCGAGGCGGAGCTGGCCGTCCAGGAGCCGCAGACCGGCAACGGCTCCTCCGCGTCCGACGCGGACGCGCCCGCGGCTCCGATCCGAGGACGCAGCGTGGTGGTCGCACCAGCTCGGCGGCCCCGGCCCCTCGGCGCCGCGTAGCTGTGTTTCCCGCTTCGCCCGCTCCGCTGGCGCAACGCGCGCTGACGCGCGCGGTGCGCTAGCGCTCTCGCTTTCCGCTCGCTCGGTGCGAGCCGCCGCGGCGGCGAGCTCGCGCCTCTCGGATCGATCGCGACGGCGAGCCGCGGCCGCGACACCGCCGGCCGTTCTGCGTCGCAAGCCCATCTACACTGGGGCCGCACGGGGCGTTAGCTCAGCTGGGAGAGCGCCGGCTTTGCAAGCCGGAGGTCACCGGTTCGATCCCGGTACGCTCCACTGGGCGCCCCACACTTTGATTCACAAAAAGTGTGGGCGGCGCGACAGATCGACGGCTTCCAGCGGCTTGACCGCCAGAAGCCGTCCCTCTTAAGAGCTTTCAGGGAGAAGCCGGGCGCGAACGCACGAAAGCCGCGCAAGCTGACGCTGCCTGCGCGGCCGGAGCTTCATCGGTTACGGGTAGAGCGTGCTGCCGTTAGAGGCGGAGCGCCTGGCCGTCGTCAGGCCCCGGCGGCCGCGCCTTCTTGCGGACTTGCAGCCGCGCCCAGAAGGCGCCGTAGGGGAAGTCGGCCTTCGCTTTGATGCGCGCTTCGAGCACCTTCGCGAGGCTGCCGTTTTCGACGACCTTCACGGGCTGAGCGTCGTTGCGACGCTTCCAGTTCCCGAGCCAGCCGTTTCGCAGGCAGTGGAATTGGAATTGGAATTGGAATTGACCCGGTCTTGTTGACACCGTGATGCTTTCGGGCTCAGCCCGAGAGAGGAGCGGAAGATGCCAAGGACGAGACCGCCGTATCCGCCGGAGTTTCGGCTTGAGGCGATCAGGTTGTTGCGGAGCGGTGCGAGGTCGCCGAAGCAGTTAGCGGCCGAGCTGGGCTGCTCGCCGCAGACGCTGACCAACTGGTTGCGGCAGGACCAGGCCGACCGTGGCGAGCGGACAGATGTGCTCTCGAGCGAGGAGCGGCAGCGGCTGCGTGAGCTGGAGCGCGAAAACAAGGTGCTGCGTCAGGAGCGCGAGATCCTGAAGCGGGCCGCGGCTTTCTTTGCCAGGGAGACCGATCGACCGTGACCAGGTTCCGGTTCGTCGAGGCTGAGGCCGCACAGTTCCCCGTCTCCCTGCTGTGCCGGGTCGTCGGTGTCACCCGTCAGGGCTACTACGCCTGGAAACGCCGTCCGCCGAGCGCGCGCGAGCTCGCCGATCGCCAGCTCGCCGATCGGATCAAGGAGATCTACGTCGAGACGGAGGAGATCTACGGCGCGCCGAGGATCTACTCGGAGCTGAAGCTGGGCGACGGGATCGCGGTTGGCAAGAAGCGTGTCGCCCGGCTGATGCGTCAGCTTGGCATCCGTGGCGCTGATGGCAAACGCGGCGGGCCGAGGACGACGGTCCGCGACCCGAAGCGGCCCTCGGCGCCGGACCTCGTCGACCGCGACTTCGCCCGGGCGGAGCCGAACCGGCTCTGGGTCTGCGACCTCAAGTACGTCCAGACCGGCCAGGGCTTCCTCTTCCTCGCCGCCGTCCAGGACGTCTTCAGCCGCCGGATCATCGGCTGGTCGATGCGCGACGACCTGCAAGCCGACCTCGTCCTCGACGCGCTCGGGATGGCCGTCAGCGTCCGTGGCGGAGACGCCGCCGGCGTCACCGCGCATTCGGATCACGGGTCGCAATACACAAGTCTGGTGTACGGCGCCTACGCCAAGCAGTCCGGGATCGACCTCTCGATGGGCTCGATCGGCGACCCCTGGGACAACGCACTCGCCGAGACCTTCTTCGCCAGCCTCACCAAAGAGCTCCTCCGCCGCGAGCGGTTCGCCACCCGCGAGCAGGCCCGACTCAGGATCTTCTGGTACATCGAGTGCTTCTACAACCCCCGCCGCAGGCACTCCAGCCTCGGCATGCTCTCACCCGTCGACTACGAACAGCAACACCAACAGGAGGCCATCGCGGCCTAACGATCAGGTGTCAACGGAAACGGGTTAATTCCAGTGACGACTCAGGCATCGACTGACGCGCTCGTGCTCGAGGCCGCCCGGACGCTGCAACCAGCAAGCGGATAGAGACAGCAGAGCTCCCCCGTCAGCGCCGAGCTTCTTCGAGCACGCCACAGAGCCCCTCTCTGCTGCCAGACGCACAGACCGCCGTCGTCCAGCCGGCTGCCTCGACCGCTTCGCCCCATCCCACCCCGTCCCTCCGGTCCCGTTTCTCCGTTGCCTGTGCTCCCCGATAGCGGGCCCGCGCTCCCGCTCCGGCCAGACCCTCCAGCGCTCCCGTGGTTCCTGACCACCCACACCACGCTTCAGCCTCAGGCTGGGGGTGGGTGGTCAGGAATCCGCAGCCGCAGGCGAAGGAAACGGGAGCGCCCTACCGATTCGGCTTGGTTGAGCGGGAGCGCGGGCACGCGCCGGGCTCAGACCTGTTGCCGTTCGGGTTGCCGGGTCGTGCCAGCATCGCTGACAGCCGCTCGGGCAACAGGCGCGGCAGCTGGAGCGGGTCAAGTGTGCGGTGATGTAGAGAAATCGCCACACGGGTCCGCAGATCGCGGCATCGGCCAGGTCTCGTCGCTCGCCGCTGGCGGTTGGAGCGCCGCGAGATCCGGCAGCCGCGGCAGCGTGACGTGGTGCGGGTCGCGTCGGTAGGCGAGGACGCTGGCGTGCTCGCCGAGCTCGTCGAACCACTCTCGCGTCTTCTTGCCGGCCTCCGAGACGATGAGGAGGATGTGGTGGTAGCGGCCCACAAGCGGCAGCACCTTCCGCTCGAGCTGACGGCGGGGCAGCCCGCGCGGCTTCACGAGGACCGCGACGGAGCCGTGCTCGCTGGTGAGGAGCGCGTCCGGGAGCGGCGAGGGGACCGGGTAGGCGTGCGAGAGCACCCGTCGCGAGAGCCAGCGCGCCTGCGGGTACTGCTGCTGGGCGGCCAAGCGCAGCTCGACCAGCGTCGCGAGCACCGGGATGCTCCCGTAACTGGGCCGGACGCTCTTCCAGCCGAGCCCGAGCTCCGCGAGGCCGGGTCGGGTGAGCCAGATCACGCTCGGCTCGTCGACGAGCAGCTTGGCGCCGTCGATCAGGCCGGCGCGTTGCCAGCGGGTGCGCAGCCAGCGGGCAGTGCGTGGGCAGCGATCGGCGAGCCGGGCGAGCTGTGGCAGCGTGACCAGGTGCTGCTCTGCCACGAACTCGAGTAGCTCCTGGTCGCGGCGGCTGAGCACACGGACGCCGTGCTGCTTCACGATGATCGCCTCGGTCGCGCGTTCGGGACTGCGCGCCGCAACGCCGGCCGGGGATAGTGGCGCTGTTCCTGGCGGCGGGCGGCGTCAAGGAGCAGGCGGGCGAGGAGCTCGACCGCCTCGGCTTGCTGTCCCGCGCTGAGGCGGGCAAGCCGAGGACGGCCGAGCCGAAACTCGGGATCGCTCAGAACGACCTCCTTCAAAGGATGGACCGCGCCGGGCCACAGCGACGCGAGGGAGCCGGGCGCGAAAAGATCCCTCTTTATAAGAGACAAGGTCCAAAACGACCCCAAAACGGACATCAAGATTCCGTGAGCACAACCGCGCGGGCTGCTTTCTGGCTCAACCACGCGTGATCGCGGCAGGTGAGGATTGCCGGCGCGGCTGCCCGGCTAGATAACCGGCAGGTGATGGAAAATGAGCGCGATCTGCTCGCCGAGCTGGTGCCGCCGCTGCCCGCCCTCGACGTGCTCGACAGCCCGATGCGGCGCGGGATCGTCTACCTGCTCGCCCAGGGCCCGGCCAGCGTCCGCTGGCTCTCGCGCGTGCTCGACCGCAGCCAGCCGCTGGTCAGCAAGCATCTGCGCGTTCTGCTCGAGGCCGGCCTGCTCGACGTCGATCGCTCAGACCGCGACAGCCGCATCCGCCTCTACCGGCTTCGCCGCGAACCCTTCGCCGAAACCGAAGCCTGGCTCGCCGATATCCGCGCCACCTGGCACCGGACCACCCGCCACCACCTCTACGACGAACAGGAACGGCAATAGCCGGCGAGCACGGCCGACCGAGCCAACGACTTTCTAAGCAACGCCTTAGAAGATCGTAGAAAGCGCCGCCGGCAGCTTGCCGTCTCTCTTGCCCTAGGACCTGGCATTCGTGCCGGGGCATGCCGGCAACCCCGAGGGGCACCGAACCTTCCCCGCCCGCCCGGCCCTGTGCAGGGGAAAGCGGCTGCTCTGCCCTCTTTCTCGGCTGCGCCGAGAATCCCTGACCACTCTCTCTCAACCTCGAAGAACGAGCGAGAGTGGTCAGGTACCGAGGACAGAGCAGCCGAGGGGGCAGGGCCGGGCGGGCACACATTCGGAGGCCGGGATATCTCCACATGACTGGGGGCTTGCATTCGTTGACAATTGGTTGTAGCGTCGACGGTGGTTCCAGTCCGGTAGGAGCGGGATGGCACAGCTGCTATCTCGATGTGAGGAAGGGGTGCCAGTCGGTGCTGAGGCTCGACGGCAATGGCGTCTGCCGCTTGCGCGAGGTGAGCTCACGCGAGGGAAGAGTCGTTGGTCAGCCCGTGGTCTCGTTTCCGCCGGACGACGCGACGGCGGAAAGGAGGGCGCGGAGGCTCATCTCTCGCTGCGGCCGTATCGGTCTGCTCATCTAGCGCAGGAGGAGAAACGCAATGCGTCATTTCCAGCGGAACATGCTCGTGCTCGGTGCCCTCGTCGCCGCCGCGATGGTGGTGGCGGTGCCGGTCGGATTGGCTGCGACCACACAGTCTGGTCCCACGCCCGTGGAGCAAGCGTTTCCGAACGGGCTGCCGGCCGGCGCGACCGTGGTGAACGCGAGCACGGTCTCCTTCAACGGCGGGAGCGTGCTGCTCAACCTGGGGCCGATGGCCTTCACCGACTGCCCGGCGGGTTGGCTCTGCCTCTGGCAGGACTCGGGCTATAGCGGGCGCATGCTCCAGTTCCAGGACGTCACCTCGTACTGGCAGAACCTGACGAACTACGGCTTCAACGACGCGATGTCGTCGTGGCGCAATCGCACCGCCACCGACGCGAAGTGGTCCTACGACATCAACGGCGGCGGAACGCAGCGTTGCATGGCCTCGGGCGCCTCGGCATCAAGCCTTGGCGGCGACAACGATCAGGCATCGGCGATCCGGATCTTCGGCAGCAACGGACTCTGCTAACTCGCTCGGCGCTGGGGGCCGGCCGACGGCCGGCCCCCAGCACGGTCCGCACCGAGCGCTCAAGCGTGGCGGTTAGGTAGGAGCTTGGGAACTCGATCCGGCCCGGCGGACCCATGGGAGGTAGGTGAGAGAGGTTTCTGATCGGGTCCTCTGGCGGTGGGCGGGTGAGGGCGACGGTGCCGCTTTCGGCGAGCTGTTCGAGCGTCACGCGGGCCGGATCTACAACTACTGCTTTCGCCGCACCGGCGACTGGGCGTTGGCCGAAGACCTCACCTCGCTCACCTTTCTGACGGCCTGGCGGGGACACGGCGGCGGACCGCTCAAAGCAGAAAGTGCGTTGCCACTGCTCTATGGGATCGCGACGAACGTGCTGCGAAACCAGCGGCGGTCGCTGCGCCGTCGGCGCGACGCCTACGACCGTCTCCCGCTTGAGCGGCTCGAGCAGCCGGACTTCGCCGAGGAGGCCGCGGCACGACTCCACGATCAAGCGCAGATGCGGCAACTGCTGCGCCTGTTCGCGAAGCTGCCGCGCCGCGAGCAGGACGTGATCGCGCTCTGCGACTCGAGCGGCCTCGCCTACGACGACGCGGCCGTTGCGCTCGGATCCCGATCGGCACTGTCCGTTCACGGCTGGCGCGCGGCCGGCGCAGGCTTCGGGAACTTGCAGCAGCGAGCGGACCCGAAGCAGACGTAGAGGTCGTTCCGCTTCCGATCGAGGTGCATGAGTGATGAGTGTCCGTCTTACTCCTCCCCCTGAGCGTGACTTTCCGGCGGGACGGCTCCAGCAGCGAAAGGAGCAGCTCGTGTCGCAGATCTTCGCCAGCACCCCTCCGCGGTCGCAGCGCCGCCCCCGACGGGCCCTCACGGCAGTCGTCGCGGTTGCCGCGGCCGGCGTCCTCGCCGCCGCCGCCTACGCCGGCTACGCGCTGACCCGGCCGGCGACCCAGCTCGAGTCGATCGGCTGCTACCAGGCAGACTCGCTCGACGCGAACACCGCCGTCCTCGCCTCCGGCACCGACTCGCCGGTCGCGGCCTGCGCGGCGAAATGGGCGTCCGCGTTCCCGACCGTACAGCGGCCCACCAACTTCGCCGCCTGCGTTCTCGGCAACGGATCGATCGGCGTCTTCCCCGCCGACGCATCGACCGACACCTGCAGGAACCTCGGCCTCGCCCACCTCGCCCAGACGCCGGCGACCCAGCAGCAGGCACAGGAGTTCATCGAGCTCAAGCGCGACCTGAACACAGTCTTCGAAGGCAGCACCTGTCTGAGCCGAGACGAGGCACTCGCCCGCACCAAAGTGGTGCTCGCAAGCAACAGCCTCTCAACTGGAAGATCGAGACCGGTCCCGGCATCAACGGAGAGGGCTTTAGCAGCCAGCGCCCCTGCGCCGGCCTCGCCTACGACACCGCAAACCAGACCATCATTCTGTCCCCGAAGCAACACGGTGACCGCAGGAACAAGAGAAAAATGGGGGGCCAGCGGAGGGTGCCCACACAGGGTTCCAGTCCGGTAGGCTCGCCGCAAGCCCCCCTTGTAACAAACACGCACTATACCGCACGACCGAAGGAAACACTACACGCGAGCTGTTGGGCCCGGCAAAGCCGCCGGCCCAACAGCTCACGCGGCCCCCGGGCATCCGGTGGCGCCGGCCTCGATATAAGCTGACGGGGAGCATCGGCGTCGCCTACGTGCCGATGTTCAGCGGCGCGGCGACGATCGCAACATGGTTTGTACAACGCCTAGTTGGGTCCACTTCGCTTGGACATGCGCCTTTGTGGCGCGCGATTCTTGGCGTTGCGCAAACCAGCTGCCTGGACGTGGCGGGTGCGATCCGGGGCTCAGCGCGGCGGGATCGTCTCGAACTGCTGCCGGCCGTGGAGGCGGTATACGGTGAAGTCGGCATCAAGGGTGAAGATCGTGCGCAGCTTCTGTTCCTCGGCGTAGGCGACGAGGGTCGCATCGGCCAGATCCATGGGACGATCGGCGTACTGATCCATCAGTCGAGCGCTGCGTTCAGTGGCCGATCGAGAGAGGTCTGCGACGACGAGGCGGTCGGTTTGCACAAGCCGCCAGAGCGCGCGCTGGCCGCTGACGCCTCCCGCCCGCGCGAGTAGGTACATCGCCTCCGTGAACGCCGGCCAGGTGGTCACGAGTGGTAGCGGCACCTGGTCGAGCGCGTCGAGGCACGCGGCGTGGTCGGGCTCGTCGGCGTCGATGATCGCGATCAGCGGACCGGCGTCGGTGAGCGTCACCGGCGCCGACCGTCAGCAGCGAGGGCCTCGGCGAACGCCTTGCCGGACCTGCGGGCGCGTCCACCACCGCCGTGCACCGCGCCGGCGACGTCGGCAAAGCGCTCGCGACCGCCTGCTGCGAGGGTCTCGTCAGCCCGCTGCTCGGCCGCATGGCGAATGAACTCGGACACGGACTCACCGCTGATCGCGGCGGCTCTCTGGACGCGCTGGTCGAGTTCAGGATCGAGGCGCAGACTTCTCATGAGCCGAGTGTATCACGATCGGCTACCACTGTATTACTTCGCTCGAACTCACGAGACTCTCAGCGGCTCGCCTGGGATGTACCCGTGGTTTGTACAACGCCAAGTCGGGTCCACTGAACTTGGATCTATACGAACCGACAGCTCGTCCGCTATCCTTACCGTGACGCTGATGTAAGGAGGACGAAATGGATGCTAGCGTCAGCTGTCGTCGAAAGGCCAGCTGACCGTGCCGAAGGCGGTTCGTGACGCCCTCGGTCTCGTCGAGGGCGATCAGGTCGTCTTCCGCGTCGAAGGCCGGCGTGCGCTGCTCGCCCGCACGGCGAACCTGCTCGACCTCGCCGGGAGCGTTCCCGTGCCCGCGCAGAAGCGCGGCACGCCCTGGCCGGAGGTGCGCCGCCGAACACGGGGGGCCCGGGCGAAGACACGCGCTTGAGCGCCTTTCTCGACACGAACGTCCTGATCCGGCACCTCACCGGCGATCCGCCCGCCCAAGCGCGTCGCGCGACCGCCTTCCTCGAACGAGCGGAGGAGCTGCTGGTTCCCGACCTGATCGTGGCGGAAGTCGTCTACGTCCTCGAATCGTTCTACGAGGTCGAGCGCCAACGCGTGGCGGAGCTCGTTGGGCGATCATCGGTTTCCCCGCGATCGCCGTCGTCGACCAGCCGCTGCTGCTACGCGCACTCGAGGTCTATGAGGTCGACCGACTCGACTTCGCCGAGGCCTACCTCGTCGCGAGCGCAGAGGCGAGCGACGTCCAGACCATCGCCTCGTTCGACCGCGAGATCGACCGAGTCACGACCGTTCGGCGCATCGAGCCTGCCTGACGGCGTCTCAGACAATCCGCAGCGGCTCCAACTTCAGGGTCGCATAGTCTGCGCAACGCCAAGTTGAGTCCACTTCATGAGCCGCCGATGGCGGCTCATGAAGTGGAGCTTTTCCCGCTTCGCCCGCTGCGCTGGCGCTCCGCTTTCCGCTCGCTCGGAGGCGAGCCGGCTGCGCCGTCTCGCGGACGCGGAGACCTGGCATCACGAGCCGCGCCCGCGCATGTCGGGCTGTGAGGGTGGGGTTGTGTTGTCGTGTGGTTGGAGCAGGCTGGGTCGATTGCTTTGCGGGTGACTCTCATGTCGGGTGACCTCTCGTTGGAGGGTGTCTTTGCCGCGATGCGTCCGCGCGGGAAGCGTCGGCGCCGGCCTGGTCGACCGCGGCTGGCTTGATCAGAAGCCTGTCCGCCCGTGGGCGTGACTCCTCACAGCTCTGCCGTCGCGGCTTTGCCCGTCCAAGCCGGCACCGACTCGTCCCCCAACTGGTGGAGGTGCCAGCATGCTCGCAGAGGGAGCCGACTTCGTCGTCGGCGTCGACACACACGCCCATCGGCACGCGTTTGCGCTGATCGAGGTGCGCACCGGGGCGCTTGTCGCCGAGTGGCAGGAGGACGCGTCCGCGGCCGGGTACCGGCAGTGCTTGAGCACGCTCGCGCGCTGGCCTGCGGTCGACGGCTGTGGGCGCTCCAGGGGACCGGTTCCGACGGTGCCGGGCTGGCCCGGCACCTCCAGGCCGGCGGCGAGCTCGTCCGCGAGGTCGAGCGGCCGCTGCGTCGAGGAAGCCAGGCCCGGCGACCCGCTCGATGCACTACGTGCCGCGCGTGCCGCGCTCGAGCGGCCGCTGGCGACCCGCGCGCCGCCGGCGCCCGCGAGGCTCTGCGCGTCCTGGTCGCGACCCGCGAGCAAGCGATCCAGGTGCGCAGAGTCGGCCTCAACCAGCTGCGCGCCCTGCTTGTCACCGGCCCCGACCCACTCCGACACCGCCTCGACGGCCTGCCGACGAGCAGCCTGCCCCAGCGCTGCGCCGCGCTCCGCAAGCGCCCGACAGCAGACGACCAAGAAGCCGCCACCATCCTCGCGCTGCGCCTCTGCGCGACTCGCGTCCTGGCCGCAACCCGTGAAGCACAAACGCTCGCCGCCGAAATCGAGCGGCTCGTCCGCGTCCTCGCGCCAACCCTGCTCGACGAGCCCGGCGTCGGCGCGATCTCAGCCGCCTTCCTCCTCCTCGGCTGGTCGCACCACGGCCGACTCCACTCCGAAGTCGCCTTCGCCGAGACTCAGCGGCACCGCCCCCATCCCCGCCAGCTCCGGCAAGACCAACCGCTACCGGCTCGACCGCGGCGGCGACCGCCGCCTCAATCGCGCCCTCCACACGATCGTCCTCGCCCGTCGCCGACAACACCCACCGACCATCGCCTACATCGAACGCCGCATCAGCGAAGGCAAGACCAGCCGCGAAGCAGTCCGCTACCTCAAGCGCTACACCGCCCGCCACCTCTACCGGCGACCGAACAAACCACCACCACTTGACAAACATAGAAACATCGCGGCGAAACGGACGTGATCGTCTCGCGACCCGTGGCGCGGCGACGACGTCGGCCGGGGTACGGCTACGTCACGAGCGGGCATGAGTCCACTGCACTGAGCTTGGCTCACGACGAACCGTCGAGTCTGCCCGTGTACAGGCGCCTCAGCCGCGGAGCACGCGCAGTGTCGGAGCGAGTTCGGCGAGGACGTCGAAGCCGCTGTCCTGTGTCCAGATCTCGAGGTCGTGCACGAGAGCGGTCGCCGCGATGATCGCATCCATTGCTCCGGCACGGCGCTTCTGGCGGCGTGCTGCGACGAGCAGGTCGGCCAGGCGGTCCGCGACGAGCTCGTCGAGGCAAGCGGGGACGTGATCGCCTCGCATCAATCGATCTAGTCGCCGGGCCGACGCGCCTCGCGACCCGAGGACGCGAGGTGCTCCACCGCTGCGTCGACGTCGTCGAGGATCGCGAAGACCCGCTCGAGCAACGTGATCTCGAAGATCTTCCGGATGTTCGCGTCGCGGCAGACGATCGCCATCTCCCCGCGCCTCGGCGCGAGACGCTTGACCCCGCCCATCAGCACGCCCAGCGTCGTCGAGTCGATGAAGGTCGTCTCTCGAGAGGTCGACGAGCACGAGGCGGGCGCCGTCGTCGATCGCCCCGACCAGCGCGGCCTTCAACTCGGGCACCGTCGTGAGATCGGCCTCGCCGGCGACTGCGACGATCGCCACGCCGTTTCCGGCGTCGTGGACGGATGCCTCGAAGGGCACGCTCACAAGACCCACCCGTGCGCCGCCCGAACTCGACGTGCCCCGATCGACGGACCGGCGCGGCCCGCGCGGCGAGGGAGACGCCCCGCTCCCGGTAGTACGGCAGCGCCTCGTCACCGAGCATCGCCGCCGGAACGGCGACCTCGACGCACGCAGGGAGCACGAGGCCGCAGGCGACGCGCGGGATGAAGCGAGTCGCACCGTCGAGACACGCGACCTCGTACCCGATCACCGCATGCAGCCTCGAGTCGAGGATGACGTCGACGACGGCCCCGATCCGGATGCCGCCGGACTCGACGCGCGCGCCGAGCTCGGCCACCCCCTGTCCACCGTCGGTCTCCGATCGAGCCATGCCACCGCCCCGAGTGCCCCGCAGGGGCCCACTCCAAACGTCGTGCGCACTACTCGGCCAGGCGCCCGGAAACGAGCAGGCGAGCCTCGATCGTCGTCCGGGCGGGCCGTGCGTCGATCGTCCAGCCGTCCGCGAGCGCGTCGACGATGTCGAGCCCGCGACCCTGAGTCGCGGCGCCGCCTCCGGAGGCTCCCGAGCGTCAGCCGGCCACCGACGTTCTCGACCCGCACCCGAACCCAGCCCTCGAACAGCTCGACGTCGAGCCGGATCCGCTCCCCGGCGTGGCCGACGAGGACCGCGTTGTTCACCAGCTCGCTCGCGACAAGCCGGGCCGTGAAGCCGAAGCGCTCGTCGTCGACCGCACTCGCGACCGTGTCGGTCGCCAGGCGCGCCAAGCGCGGGGCCTCGGCGGTCGCCGGGCAGCTCTTCGCGCCTCGAGAGCAGCAGGCCCCGCCGGGCGATCGCGCGGTGCGCGACACCGGCGCGGACGCCATCCACGATCTGCGCCCTGACGAGCCGGAGGATCCCGATCTGAGCGTCGTCGTACAGCCGTTGCCCACCGTCGCCGCGCTGTGGAACTACAAGCCCGTAGCGGCGCTCCCACGAGCGAAGCGTGCTCGGCGCGACGCCGATCTCGCGCGCGACGCAGCCGATGTCGCGGAACCCTTTCGGCGCAAACGCCATCCTTGCTTCACCCTCCCGTCCGCGGCATCCTCTGCTCGCTCACCTCGCGGAACCAGCTCTCGTCCGCACCGTCCCCGACCGCGCGCTCGTCCATGGCCACC
>CAWFFI010000021.1:0-13179 GCA_963815005.1 uncultured Actinomycetes bacterium | reverse complement strand
CGAGCGGGCACGGCAGCGAGTCCTCGCCGCGGCGCAGGGCCGCGTCGAGCCGGCCGCCGTCGACGCCGCGCTCGAGCGGGCGCGCGACCAGGTCGAGGCGCTCGCGGCCGCGGCCGCCGAGCTCGAGTCGAGCCTGCCGGGACGCGTCGGCGAGGCTGTCCAGGACGGCCTGCGCGAGCAGGTGCTCCCGGTCGCCCGAACCTCGCCGAGATCCGCGGCCTATGAACCAGCTGATCCGCCGGCTCGAGCGCGTCGAGGGCGACCTGCTCGCCGAGCGGCACGCACGCGTCGACGATCTTGCCCTGCTCGTCGACCTCGTCACCTCCGGGTGGCGCGGCGTCGACCGGCGCCTCGACAGGATCGAGAAGGCCCTCGAACGCGACCGCGGCGCCGTCGTCTACCAGATGGACGAGCGCCGCCCGCCCGAGTCGCACGCCGGCTGACGCGCTACTCGGTCGCCGGCGATCCCGACGGGAGCACGACCGCGAAGCGGCTTCCCCGCCCGGCTCGCTGTCCCAGCTCGATCCGGCCGCCGAGCGCTCCCGCGAGCTCGCGGGCGATCGCGAGCCCGAGGCCGGTGCCGCTGCCGTCGCGCGACCAGAACAGCCGGAAGATCCGTTCCCGCTCCTCGTCCGTGATCCCCGGCCCGGAGTCGGCGACCGAGACCGTGACGGTGCCGTTCTCCGCCCCGAGCGCGAGCTCGATCGTGCCTCCCTCCGGCGTCCAGCGGAAGGCGTTCGAGAGCAGGTTCGAGATGATCTGGAGCACCCGGTCGCCGTCCGTCACGATGACCGGGTGCGCGTCGACGACGCGGCGGTAGTCGATCGAGCGGCGCCGCGCCTCCTCGCCGAACGCCGCGTACGCGCGCTCGGTGAGCTGCTCCATGTCGACCTCCTCGTGGAGCACCGTGAAACGCTTCGCGTCGAGCTTCGCGAGGTCGAGGACGTCGCCGACGAGCCGCTCGAGCCGCACCGCCTCGACGGCGATCACCTCGAGCGAGAGGTCGCGCGTGTCCGAGTCGTCGAACACGCCCTCCCGGAGCGCCGAGACGTGGCCGCGGATCGCCGTCAACGGCGTCCGCAGCTCGTGCGAGACCGACATCAGGAAGTGACGTGACAGCTCCTCCGACTCGGCGAGGCGGGCGGCCATGTCCTCGAAGCGCGCGGCGAGATGCGCGATCTCGTCGCCGGCCCCCGTGTCGGGCAGGGTGACCGCGTAGTTGCCGGCCGCCACCTCGTCCGCCGCCGCCGAGAGCACCCGGAGCGGCCGCGTGATCCGTCTCGAGAGGTAGACGCCGAGGAGCCCGGCCACGAGCACGCCGCCGCCGAACGCGAGCGCGAGCCGCTCGATGAGCGTGATCAGGCGGCTGCGCAGCTGCGACTCGGGCTTCGCGACGACCATCGCGCCGGCGACCTGGTCGCCGAGCAGCAACGGGCCGCGCCACCGCGATGTAGCGGATGCCCTTCCAGGTGAAGTGGACGGTGCCGCGTCTGCCCCGGCGCAACACCGTTCGCGGGATCGCCGTGCGCGGCAACTGCGGCAGCGGGCCGGTGAAGAGCTCGGCGCCGGGCACGATCGGGATGAAGAAGATCCGGTCGCCGCCGATCGCCTTCGCGAGCTTTTCGACGGGCACCTCCTGCACGCCCGCCTGCCGCGCCCAGAGCTGCGCGATCCCGACCGACTCGGAGCGGAGCTCGTCGATCGCCCGCGTCGTCGTGTAGCTCTGGAAGAAGCGAATCGCGATCAGGGTCGCGACGACACCGGCCAGGAGGATCCCGACGAGGAAGAGCGCAGGGAGCCGGAAGCGGAGCGACCGGAACATCGCCCCCGAGCGTAACCCTCGCTCAGGAGGTCGGCCGGTCGCCGGTGTCGGGCCGACCTTGTACCCGACGCCCCACACGGTCACGATCGGCGACGCGTCGCCGAGCTTGCGACGCAGCTGACGGACGTGGACGTCGACGGTGCGCGTGTCGCCCGCGAACGTGTAGCCCCACACGCGTTCGAGCAGCTGGTCGCGCGTGAGGACGAGGCCGCGGTGGTCGAGCAGCTCCCAGAGGAGGTCGAACTCCTTCGGCGCGAGCTGGATCTCCTCGTCGCCGACCCGGGCTTCGCGGCGGCCGGCATCGACGCTGAGGTCGCCATGACGGATCACGGCGCTCTCGAGGTCGGGACGGTCCGGCGCGGCGCGGCGCAGGATCGCGCGGACGCGCGCGACGAGCTCGCGCGGGTTGAACGGCTTCGTCATGTAGTCGTCCGCGCCGACCTCGAGCCCGATGATCTTGTCGACGTCCTCGTCTCGCGCGGTCAGCATCAGCACGGGCAGGTCGGTGCTCTGGCGGATGCGCTTGCACACCTCGACGCCGTCGAGGTCGGGAAGCATCAGGTCGAGGACGACGAGATCCGGCTTCTCCGACTCGACGAGACGGAGCGCGTCGGCGCCGCTCGCGGTCGTGCGCACGGCATACCCGGCGTTCTTCAGGTACGCGGCGACGAACGAGGCGATCGACGCCTCGTCCTCGACGACGAGCACGGTCTGCGTCTGCGTGGCCGTAGCGGCCATCTACCCGGTCGGCTGCTGCCCGAAGGTGGCCTGGTACGGATCCGCCGGAAGCGAGCCGAAGGTGCTGTCGTCGACGGCGAAGACGCCGTCGCCGGTCGTTGCATCCGGCTGCCCGATCAGCGTCACCTTGCCGTTGCCGATCGAGAAGAGGTTGACCTTGGAGCCCCAGACCGTGACGCGGTACCAGCCGCTGATCGCACGGAAGCGCAGGCCGGTCCCGCCCCAGGCCGTCGCGGTGCTGCTGACGTCCTTGTGCCAGGTCGCGCCGCTCACCTCTGGCGTGTTGTCCCCGCCCTGGGTCAGGTCGTCGATCCGGATCCGGCCCTGGTCGGTGATCTGCCCGATCACCGAGCCGTGCACGACGAGCACGACGACCGGGCGGCCGTCGACGCCTTCGCCGTTGTCGGCGTTCCGGACGACGAGCGTCCCGTCCCCCGGCGCGCCGCGCACGGCAAGCGCAGCCGCGGGTGTCGCGAGGGCGAGCAGGCACACCAGCGTGGTAGCGAGACGCCGCATCTGTGGACAAGTATCGTCACGTCCGGTTCGCCGCGGTTGAGGGGACCGTAAATGTTCTGTTACGAGCAGGAACGTCCGGCGCCCGGACGAAGCTTCGTCGCATGGCGAACCCCGGCCGTGGCGATCGGGCTGTGAACGTGCTCGGCGAGCGCGTCGAGGCGCTCGCCTCTGCGCTCCGCGACGCCGGTGTCGATGCGCAGACCGCGGCGCGCCTGCTCGGTACCGCGGCGGCGGCGGCGCTCGACGCGGTCACGCTCGACCTCCTCCTCGACGAGGCCGCCCGCGCCTGCACGCGCAGTGCGCCCGGCCGAGCGGTCGGAGGACGAGATCCCGGCTCCGCTCGCGGCGTAGCGGCTAGTAGCGGTAGAAGCCCTGCCCGGTCTTGCGGCCGTGGAGGCCGGCGTTGGCCATCGCGACGATCCGCGGCGGCGGCGCCATCCGCGACTCACGGAGCTTCCCGTAGAGCGCCTCGCTCGCGTGGACGTGGACGTCGAGCCCGACGAGGTCGAGCAGCTCGCAGGGGCCCATGGGCCAGCCGGCGCCGTGCTTCATGCCCGCGTCGAGGTCCTCGACCGAGACGCGCGCCTCGTCGAGTACGCGCACGCAGTCGTTCAGCAGCGGGATCAGGACGCGGTTGACGACGAAGCCCGGCGTGTCGTGACAGCGGATCGGATGCTTGCCGAGGCGTTCGCCGAGTGCGTACGCGGTCTCGACGGCCCCGTCGCCGGAGCGCTCGGCGCGAACGATCTCCACGAGCGGCATCAGCGGCGCCGGATTGAAGAAGTGCATGCCGACGACGCGTTCGGGCGTCGACGTGGCAGCCGCGATCTCCGTCACCGACAGCGCCGAGGTGTTCGAGGCGAGCACGGTGTCGGCACGGCAAAGGCGCTCGAGCTCGGCGAAGAGCTCCCGCTTGGGGCCCAACTCCTCGACGATCGCCTCGACCACGACGTCGCAGTCGGCGAGGTCGGCGAGGTCGGTGGTGAGCGAAAGCCGGGCGACCGCGGCGTCGCGCGCCTCCGCGGCGAGCGTCCCCTTCTCGACCTTGCGCGTGAGGAAGTGGCCGATCCGCTCGGCGGCACCCTCCCCCAGCTCGGCGGTGACCTCCCGGCCGACGGTGTCGATGCCCGCCTCGACGCAGAGCTGGGCGATCCCGGCACCCATCGCTCCGAGCCCCACGACGCCGACCTTCCGGATAGCTGCCGCCACGACGCGAGAGCCTATCGCGGCGCCCGGGCGAGCCGCGGGGCGAGCAGGCAATCAGCGCCGCGGCGGCGAGCGCATCCGGCCGCAGCCGCGGTCGTCGTGACGAGTCCGTGACGCCCGCGTTGCGGTGCTTCGGCATGCCGAAGCACCGCAAGAATCGGCCCACGAAGCGGGTACCGGGCAGTTATCCCCACCTTCCACAACCCCCGGTGCTTCGGCATGCCGAAGCACCGTCACGGGGAGGTCACGGATGTGTCGCGGCGCCGACGGGCCGCCTGTGGGACCGTTGCGGCGCGAGCCGGCGGCCTAGAGCCGCTCGACGACGCCGGCGATCGCCTGGCCGAAGCCGATGCACATCGCGGCGATGCCGTAGCGCGCGTTCCGGCGCTCGAGCTCGGAGACGAGCGTGGCGGTGATGCGGGCGCCGGTCGCGCCGAGCGGGTGCCCGAGCGAGATGCCGCCGCCGTTCGGGTTCACGTCGCCGGCCTCGTAGCGCTCGCCGAGGCCCGTGTCGGCGAGGAACTGGCCCACGACCGACGCGAACGCCTCGTTCACCTCGATCACGTCGATCTCGTCCCAGGTGAGCCCTGCCTTCGCGAGCGCCTTCGCGCACGCCTCCGGGTTGCCGTGCAGCATCACGTGCGGGTCGACACCGGCGATCCCGAACGAGAGGAAGCGCGCCCGCGGCTCGAGCCCGAGCTGCATCGCCTTGCGCTCGGACGCGATCAGCACCGCGGCCGAGCCGTCGACGATCTGGCTCGAGTTGCCGGCCGTGACCACCCCGTCGGGGATGAACGCCGGCTGGAGCGACGCCATCCGCTCGAGCGTCGTCTCGCGGCGCACCGCCTCGTCGACCGCGAAGTGGACGCGGGTGAGCGTCGCCGCCGAGCCGCCGTCCTCACCCGGATCCGGGACGTCGAGGTCGACCGGCACGATCTCGCGCTCGAAGCGGCCCTCGTCGATCGCGCGGGCCGCCCGCATGTGCGACTCGTAGGAGATGCGGTCGAGATCCTCGCGGGAGAGCTTCCACTCCCTCGCGATCTCCTCGGCCGAGATGCCCTGCATGACGACGTCGAAGCGCTCGTGCACGAGATCGGACATCGAGCCGCGGTTCGAGCCCATCGGGACACGGGACATCATCTCGACGCCGCCCGAGAGGACGAGGTCGAGCTGCCCCGACCAGACGGCCGCGGCGGCGTTGAAGTTCGTCTGCATCGAGGAGCCGCACTGGCGGTCGACCGTCGTGCCGCAGACCGAGACGGGCCAGCCCGCCGTGAGACCGACGTTCCGGCCGATGTTCCAGGCCTGCTCCTCGATCTGCGTGACGCACCCCCACTGCACGTCCTCGATCTCCGCCGGGTCGACGCCGGCGCGCCCGAGCAGGCCGTTCACGACCTGCGCCGACAGCTCGTCCCCGCGGATGTGGGAGAGCGTGCCGTTGCGCCTGCCGATCGGGCTGCGAACGGCGTCCACGATCAGCGCATCCGACTCCCAGGAAGGCATGAAATCACTCTAACGGTCGTTGCCACCAACATGAAGATCACCGCACTCCACAAGAACGCGAAGATCGAGCTGCTGCGGGCGGTGCCGCTCTTCGGACGCTGCTCCGGCGCCGACCTCGGACGGGTCGCGAGACTCGCGGACGAGGTGCAGGTCCGTGATGGCCGGACACTGACCGTCGAGGGCAAGCCCGGCCGCGAGTTCGTCGTCATCCTGGAGGGGAGCGCGGAGGTGCGCCGCAGGGGCCGGCGCGTGAACGTCCTCGGGCCTGGCGACTTCCTCGGCGAGATCGCGCTCGTCTCCGACCGGCCGCGCACCGCGACCGTGACGACGACCTCCCCCACCCGGCTGCTCGTCCTGACGGGACGGGATTTCCGCACGCTGCTGCGCGAGGTGCCGGCGATCCAGGCGAAGGTGCTCGCCGCGGTCGCGGCGCGCCTCCCCGCCGACTAGCGCCCGGCGCCCGGCTATCGTCACGCGCACGGGCGAACACGAGGAGGAGCACGGGATGGCTGCAACGGCGAACGGGCGAAAGCTCCTGATCGACGGGGAGTGGATCGAGACCGGCGACTGGCTCGAGGTGCGCTCGCCGTACTCCGGCGCGGTGGTCGGACGGGTCGCCAGAGCGGGAGCCGACGAGGCCCGTCGCGCAGTCGACGCCGCCGCCGCGGTGCTCGCCCGTCCGCTGCCGGCGCACGAGCGGGCGGCGATCCTCGACCGGGCCGCCGCGCTCGTCGAGGCGCACAGCGAGGAGATCGCGCAGACGATCTGCGCCGAGGCCGGCAAGCCGATCAAGACGGCCCGCGTCGAGGCCGCACGCGCCGCCTCGACGTACACGTTCGCGGCCGTGGAGGCGCGCAAGCTCGCAGGCGAGATGATCCCGATGGAGGCGGCGCAGGCCGGCGAGGGCAAGATCGCCTTCACGCTGCGGCGCCCGATCGGCGTCGTCGGCGCGATCTCGCCCTTCAACTTCCCGTGCAACCTCGTCGCGCACAAGCTCGCCCCCGCGCTCGCGGCCGGCTGCCCCGTCGTGCTCAAACCGGCGAGCCAGACGCCGCTCTCGGCGCTCCTGCTCGCCGAGATCGAACAGGAGGCGGGGCTCCCGGCCGGCTGGCTGAACGTCGTCGCCGGCCCCGCGTCGGCGATCGGCGACGTCCTCGTCGGCGACGACCGCGTCCGCCTGATCACGTTCACCGGCTCGAGCGGCGTCGGCTGGGGCCTCCAGGAGCGTGCCCCACGGAAACGCGTCCGGCTCGAGCTCGGCAACTCCACCCCGGCGATCGTCGCCGCCGACGCCGACCTCGAGACGGCGGCCGCGAAGCTCGCCGCGAACGCGTTCGCCTTCGCCGGCCAGAGCTGCATCTCCGTCCAGCGGATCTACGTCGAGCGCTCCGTCCAGGCCGAGTTCCTGGCTCGGCTGGTGCCGAAGGTGGAGGCGCTGACGGTCGGCGACCCGGCCGACGAGGCGACCGACGTCGGCCCCGTGATCGACGAGGGCAACCGCGACCGGATCCTCGCCTGGATCGACGAGGCCCAGGCGGCCGGCGCCGACCTCCTCGCGGGCGGCCGCGAGGGCGACCTGATCAGGCCGACGCTGCTCGGGAACGTCCCCGACGACGCGAAGGTGAGCTGCGAGGAGGTGTTCGGTCCCGTGGCGATCGTCAACGCCGTCGACTCGGTCGACGAGGCGATCGAGCGTGCGAACGGCACCGACTTCGGCCTGCAGGCGGGCATCTTCACGACCTCGATCGCGACGGCCCTCCGCGCGGCGGAGGGGCTCGAGTTCGGCGGCGTGACGGTGAACGAGGCGCCGACCTTCCGCTCCGACCAGATGCCCTACGGCGGCATCAAGGGCTCGGGGAACACGAAGGAGGGCCCCGCCTTCACCGTGCGCGAGATGACCGAGGAGCGCCTCGTCGTCCTGCAGCGCTAGACGGCGGCCCGCCCGGCGCCGGTGGGCCCGCTGAGGCGCCCGTTAGAGTCGCGCCCACGATGGCGCCCTCGTCCGGTGTACCACTCTCCCGTGCGCTCGTGCTGCTCGGGGTCGCCGCGGGCGCGGCCGGGGCCGGGGTCGGCATCTCGTCGTCGCGTTCTCCCTCGGCGCCGCCGCCGGTCGCCGCGACCGCCCCGGCCGTGACGACCGCACCCGCACCGGCGACCGCACCGTCACCGTCCACGACGACGGCGCCTGCGACGACCACTGCGCCGCCTCCGCCCGCGGCGACCGCCACCACGCCCCCAGCACCTGCACCCGCGCCGGCTCCGCGTCCCGCGCTGCACGGCAGCTGGCCCGCGGGGCGCGACGGCTACACGAACGTCCTGCTCTCGATCGCCGTCTCGGCAGGCCGCGCCGAGGCCGACGCACAGGCGCGAGCGGCGCGCCGGGCAGGCCTGCCCCAGGTCGGCGTCCTCCTCTCCTCCAGCTTCCCGAGCCTGCGCCCCGGCTACTGGGTCGTCTTCTCGGGCGTCTACCGGAGTGCCGCGGCGGCGCAGAAGGGCCTCGCCAACCTCCGCTTGCGGGGTTATACGGATGCCTACCCGCGCCGCGTCGGACGATAGTCGCCTTCTCGTCCGACGACCCGACCGCCCGCCCGCCCGGGCCGGCACGCCGGTGGGAAACCGGCGCAGCGTTTCCGATCAGGACAACGAAAGTCTGGACTTTGTAACAGCGGCCGGACCGTGTAGGATCGTTCACCAGCGTGTGCCCGAGCCGGGCTTAACCCGCTCCTAACAAAGCTTTCCGCGGATTTCACAGGAGACAGCGAGACTAGTGATCGAAGAGCGGACTCTCCAGTTGCAACACTGCATGTATCAGTACTCCCGAGCGATTTACCGGTCGATCAAGGACCTGATCGATCCGTACTCCGACCGGCAGACGCAGCTCGACTCGCGTCGCGCCGTGCTCGAGGCCTGCGAGCAGACGATGGAGCGGCTCGCCCAGGATCCCCTCTACTTCGCGAAGCCCGACCGGGCCCTTTTCCAGGACATCCGGCGCTATTTCCCGATCACCTCGCAGGCGCAGGTCGCCTGGGCGGTCGGCAAGGGCGTCAACGCGGCGGTGCAGTTCATCGAGGAGCAGATCGAGTCCGGCGCTCTCGACGGCGGCGTCGCCCGCTGCCGCGCCACCACGCGCAAGGGCAAGCCGTGCCAGCGCACGCCGCTCCCCGAGCGCGACTACTGCCCGTCGCACCAGCACCTGGAAGCGAAGGCCGCGGCCTAGCCGCCGCGTCGACGCCTCCGGATCCACAGCCTTTCCACAGGCCCGATCCACAGGCGCTCCGGTGTACTGTGCCCCGAAGGTGTCGCACGACACAGACAAGCTGATCCGCCAGCTCTCGCTGGTGGCGTTCCTGATGGCAGAGCGGCGGCCGCTGACCGCGCGCGACGTCAAGTCGAACGTCGAGGGCTACTCGGAGATGTCGGACGAGGCGTTCGCGCGCCGCTTCTACTCCGACCGCGCCGAGCTGCTCGCGCTCGGCGTCCCGCTCCAGTCCCAGCGCGACGAGTTCACCGGCGAGGAGCTGTACACGCTCCGCTCCGAACAGTACTTCCTCCCCCAGCTCGACCTCGAGGACGACGAGCTCGCCGCGCTCCAGACGGCCCTCTACCTGCTCGAGGGCAAGTTCGCCTACGCCGAGCCGCTGCGGCTCGCGCTCCAGAACCTCGCGCTCGGCCGCCCCGGGTTCGCCGAGTCGCCGACGACGACGGCCGGACGCGTCGAGGTGCTCGACCCCGACTACTCCCCGGAGATGCCCGGCCGGCTCGCGAAGCTCGAGGGCGCGATCTCGAAGCAGCGCACCGTCCGCTTCGAGTACTGGTCGATCTCGCGGGACGAGACCGCGGAGCGCACGCTGAACCCGTACGCCCTCCTCTCCGACAACGGCCTCTGGTACGTCGTCGGGCACGACCTCGACCGGGACGAGATCCGGACCTTCCGGGTCTCCCGGATCCGGGGCGAGATCAA
Organism: uncultured Actinomycetes bacterium; assembly: GCA_963815005.1. GTDB lineage: Bacteria > Actinomycetota > Thermoleophilia > Gaiellales > Gaiellaceae > Palsa-739. The sequence continues at coordinate 3,433 of CAWFFI010000021.1, read as the reverse complement.
GTTCGCCACGCGCCGCGAGCGCGACTTCCGGATCCCGGCCGACTTCGACATCGAGCTCTACCGCGGCCGGCCGCCCTGGCAGATCGGCGACCCGGTCGGCGAGGCGCGGATCGAGGTGCGCGGCGACACCGCCTGGTGGGTGCAGCGCGCGTACGGCACCACGGGACGCCTCGAGGACGGCGTCTTCGTCACCGAGTACTCGTCGCTGCCGCTGCTGGCGTCCTGGGTGCTCCGCCAGGACGGACGCGCGGTGCCGCTCGAGCCGAGCTCCCTGAAGCGCGAGGTCGCGGTCGCGCTGCGCGCCGTCCGCGACGCCCACGAGGGAGAGCCGCCGGAGCCGGCGCGCGAGACGCCGCTGCGCGGCGTCGACGGCACGGGCGACCGTCCCGCCGGGCCGGTCGCGCCGGAGCGGTTCGCGGTGCTCCAGGCGCTGCTCGCGTACCTGCTCGCCGCCTGCGGCGAGGCGAAGGAGGCGGAGATCCCGAAGGCGGAGCTGCTCGAGCGCTTCCCGTCGGTTCCCGCCGAGGAGCTCGAGGAGCACCTGTCGCTCCTGAACCTCGTCAACTTCGGCGGCGGCTGCTACACGGTCTACGCGGAGCAGCGCGAGGACGTCGTGCACGTCGACAAGGAGCTGTGGGGCGACACGTTCCGGCTCGCGCCCCGCCTCACCCCGCTCGAGGCGCGCGCGATCCGCCTCGCGCTCGAGTACGTCGGCCCGATGATCGCCGCCGACGCGCACACGCCGCTCGCCCGCGTCCGCCACAAGCTCGAGGAGACGTTCGGCCAGTTCGAGCTGGCGCAGACGCCGCAGCCCCAGGTCGAGCGCGCCGAGGAGGACCTGATCTCGAAGCTCGCGCGCGGCATGCGCGAGCACCGGCTCGTCGAGATCGAGTACCAGAAGGAGGTCGACGCGAGCCCGTCGACGCGGCTCGTCGAGCCCTACTCGCTCGAACGCCAGCTTCCGAACTGGTACGTGCACACGTGGGACCGCACGAGCGGCGCCGAGCGCTCGTTCCGGCTCGATCGGATGCGCAGCGCGAAGCTGACGCGGGAGAGCTTCGAGCCACGCAGCGACTTCGAGCCGACGCGCCTCCGCGGCGCCCGCAGCGCGCGGATCCTCTACAGCGCCGAGATCGCCCGCTGGGCGATCGAGCGGGGTGCCCGCAAGCTCGCCGACGGCAGCGCCCTGCGCGAGATGCCGGTCGGAAGCGACGAGTGGCTCGAGAGCGAGATTCTCGCCCAGCGCGGCGGCGCGATGCTGCTCGGGCCGGCCGAGCTGCGAGCCCGCATCGCGCACCGCGCCCGCGAGCTCGCGAAAGAGCTCGGGGTCGAGCGCATGCGCGCGAAGGCCTAGGGCTGCCGCGGCGTCTCGAGCCGCGCCGCCGCCCAGTCCGCGTGGCTGCGCAGAAGCTCGTCCTCGCCTGAGCGAAACCGCTCGATCGCATGCCGCTCCTCCTCCCCGCCGACGTTGCCCGCAGCGACGAGCGCGTTGCGCTGCAGCCAGCGGCCGTCGTTCCGCGGCACGTACAGCCGGTCGTAGCGGCGGCGGAGCTCGTCCGGGTCGTCCCGCAGCCAGTCGAGAAGCGAGACGTGCGGCTCGGCGCCGTCCGGAACGGGCAGGCCGGCCCGGCGCTTCTCGACGCCGCGGTTCCACGGGCACACGTCCTGACAGATGTCACAGCCGTACACCTGGGCGCCGAGCTCGGCGCGATAGCCCTCCGGCACGGGCGCCGGCGCTTGCGTCCAGTAGGAGAGACAGCGCGTGGCGTCGAGCGTTCCCGGCTCGTCGAGCGCACCGGTCGGGCACGCGTCGATGCAGAGCCGGCAGGAGCCGCAGTCGAGGCCGAGCGCCGGCGTCGACTCGAGCTCCCGGTCGCTGACGAGCGTGCCGAGGACGACCCAGGAGCCGTGGCGCTGCGTGATCAGGAGCGTGTTCTTGCCGTAGAAGCCGACGCCGCTCCGCGCCGCCGCTTCCCGGTCGACGTGCTGGTTCGCGTCGACGAGCACCCGGTAGGCGCCGCCGAGCCGTTCGCCGAGCGCCTCGAGCTTCGCGCGCAGCTCCGCGTACGCGTCGAACCACGTGTAGCGCGGCAGCCGCCCGTACCCCGGCGGCCGGTCCGGCTCGGGCGCCCAGTAGCAGAGCGCCGCCGAGACGACGGTGCGCGCGCCGGGCAGGAGCGTCTCCGGGTGGCACGACTCCTCCGGGCGCGCCATCGTGAAGCGCATGTCCGCGAAGAGCCCCCGCGCGCGGCGTTCGCGGATGTGCCGCTCGGTCTCGGTGTACGGCTCCGCGGGGGCCGCCCCGACGGCGTCGAGGCCGAGCTCGTCTGCCAGCTGCTGGAGCTCCGACGCCCGCACCCCGATAGTCTGCCCCGGATGCTGGCGGTCCGTATCCACGACGACGGCGGCCCCGAGGTGCTCGTGCTCGAGGAGGTGCCCGACCCGGTCGCGGCCGCCGGCGAGGTGCTCGTCCGCGTCCGCGCCTCCGCGCTGAACCATCTCGACGTCTGGATCCGGAAAGGCCTGCCGTCGGTGCCGAAGCCGCGCATCCTCGGTGCGGACGGCGCCGGCGTCGTCGAGGCGCTCGGTGCAGGCGTCTCGGGCTTCGAGCCGGGCCAGCGGGTCGTGATCAACCCCGGGATCGAGGCGCCGAACGGCGCGATCCACGTCGTCGGCGAGCACGGAGACGGGACGAACGCCGAGCTGATCGCCGTCCCGGCGACGAACGTCTACCCGCTCCCGGACGGGCTCTCGTTCGAGGAGGCCGCCGCGTTCCCGCTCGTCTTCGAGACCGCGTACCGGATGCTCGTCACCCGTGCAGGGCTGCGGGAGGGTGAGTGGGTCTTCGCCTGGGGAATCGGCAGCGGCGTCTCGACGGCCGCGCTCGCGATCGCGCGCGCTCTCGGGGCCCGCACGATCGTCACCTCGTCGAGCGACGCGAAGCTCGAGCGGGCGCGCGAGCTCGGCGCGGACGTCACGGTGAACCATTCGTCCGAGGACGTGAAGGCGGCCGTCAAGGAGGCGACCGGCGGGCACGGCGCCGACGTCGTCGTCGAGCACGTCGGCGAGGCGACCTGGCGCACGTCGCTCGACGTCGCCGCCACGGAGGGACGGATCGCCGTGTGCGGGGCGACGACAGGCCCGAACCCGCCGGCGGCGCTCCACCGCGTCTGGTGGAAGCAGCTGACGATCCTCGGCTCGACGATGGGCCGGAAGGCCGACTTCGAGGGCGTCTACGAGCTGATCGCGAGCGGGCGCGCCCGTCCGGTCGTCGACGAGGTCGTGCCACTCGGCGAGATCCGGGCCGCGCACGCCCGGCTCGAGGCCGGCGAGCAGCTCGGCAAGATCGTCCTGCGCGTCCCCGAGTAGGGGCTCCGCCGGGGCGGGTGCCGGGTTGGCTGGAATACGCGAGCGCCTCGGTCAGGTCGAGCGC
>CAWFFI010000020.1:0-105425 GCA_963815005.1 uncultured Actinomycetes bacterium | reverse complement strand
GGAGACGATCTCATCGGCGATCTCATCCGCTGCATTCGGTTTCGCGCTCGCGCGCATCGCGCCTGCCATCCGCTCGAGCCGCTCCGGATCGGCGAGGAGCCCGGCGACGACCTCCGGCACCCGGGCCGCGTCGTGCTCCGGCACGACGACCGCTCCGCCGGCGCGCTCGAACCAGCGCGCGTTCTTGTCCTGATGGTCGCCCGTCGCGAACGAGCCGGGCACGAGCACCGCGGGCAGTCCCGCGGCCGCGAGCTCCCACACCGAGCCGCCGGCGCGGGCGACGACGACGTCGGCGGCGCCGTACGCGAGCCCGATCTCGTCCAGGAACGGCAGCAGCCGATAGCCGGGCCTCGTGACGCGGCCGCGCAGCGACTCGTAGTCGCGCTCGCCGCACAGGTGCAGCACCTGCGGACCGTCCGCGCCCCACGCGTCGACCGCGAGCTCGTTCAGGAGCCGGGCGCCGAGCGAGCCGCCGAAGACGAGCACGACCGGACCGTCCGCCGCGAGCTCGAGCCGGGCGCGGGCCTCGTCGCGCGGAACCGCCCGCGACAGGGCGGGCACGGGCCGACCGACCGCGCGGTACTTCTCCCCGGCCCGCCCGTCGACGGGCAGCGCGAGGAACACACGCCGCGCGAACGGTGCCGCGAGCCGGTTCGCGAGCCCGAGGTGGGCGTCCGCCTCGGTCAGCGCCGCCGGGATGCCGCGCAGGCGCGCGGCGAGCACCATCGGCCCTGCGACATAGCCACCGCCGCCGAGGACGACGTCGGGGCGCCGCCGCGCGAGGATCCGGAGGCATTCGACCGGCGCTGCCGCCGCGAGCCCGAGCGCGCGCACGAGTGCCGGGCCGGGCCGCCGCGGGAAGCCGGCGACGCGGAACGCGTCGAACTCGTAGCCGCGCTCAGGAACGAGCCGCGCCTCGACGCGATCCGGCGACCCGGCGAAGGTCACCTTGACGCCGCGGCTGCGCAGCGCCTCCGCTACTGCGAGCGCCGGCGCGACGTGCCCCACCGTCCCGCCGGCTGCGATCAGGCACCGAAGCTCGCGCTGTTCCTCCATGGCCACGGGCGATGTTAAGGAGGATTCCCACCGAGAGGAGCGCGACAACGAGACTCGACCCTCCGTAGGAGACGAACGGGAGCGGGATTCCGGTCAGCGGTGCGAGCCCGACGACGGCCGCGATGTTGATCGCCGCCTGCCCGCAGACGAGTGCCGTGATGCCCGCTGCGAGCCGCTTCCCGAACGGATCCTTGCAGCCGATCGCGAGCCGCAGGCCCGCGTACGCGAAGGCGCAGTAGCCGAGGATCAGCACCGCGACGCCGACGAGGCCGAGCTCCTCGCCGATCACGGCGAAGATCATGTCGGTGTGCGCCTCGGGGAGGTAGTGGATCTTGCCGATCCCCTGCCCCAGGCCGCGCCCGAAGACCCCGCCGGAGCCGAGGCTGATCAGCGCCTGGACGTTCTGGAGGCCGGCGCCGAGCGGGTCCTTCCACGGATCGAGGAACGTGAGCAGGCGCGCGCGCCGGTACGGCGAGCTCCACGCGGCGATCGCGGCGAGCCCGACGATGATCCCGTAGGCGGCACCGAGCGTCGGCAGCGGCGTGCCGGAGACGAGCAGCACCGCACCGAGCATCACCACGATCGTGATCACGGTGCCGAGATCGGGCTCGACGAGGATGAGCACGCAGAAGACGCCCATGAGCAGGCCGATCGGGCGGGCCAGATCCTTCAGTGTCCGCGGCGGCCTGGCGCCGGGCGAGGTACGCGGACACCCAGACGACGAGCGCGAGCTTCGCGAGCTCCGACGGCTGGAATGCGGCCGGCCCGAACGCGATCCAGCGGCGGGCGCCGTTGATGCGCGTGCCGACCACGAGCACGGCGAGGCAGAGGACGAGCGCCGTGCCGACGAGCGGCGGGGCGAGAGCGCGCAGCCGCCGGAAGTCGGTCCGGGCCGCCGTGACGAGCAGCACGAGCCCGAGCAGCGCGTAGATGCCCTGGCGCTCGAGGTAGCCCGTCGGGTTCGCGTGGCCGAGCGCCGCCGAGGCCGAGGTGGCGCTGTAGACCATGACGAGACCGAAGAGGACGAGCGCCACCGTCACGAGAACGAGCAGGTTCCACTCGAGCTGGGCCTGCTTCGCGCGGCCGCTCACGCGAGCTCCTGGACGAGGCTGCGGAACGTGTCGCCGCGGTCCTCGAAGTCGCGGAACTGGTCGAAGCTCGCGCAGGCCGGCGAGAGGAGGACGACGTCGCCCGGCCGCGCGTCGGCGGCTGCGCGCGCGAGGGCGGTCGCGAGGTCGCCGGCGCGCACCGCGTCGCGGCCGGCGGCGGCGAGTGCGGCCGCGAGCTCGTCGGTCGCGGCGCCGATCAGGTAGATGGAGGCGACGGTGGCGGGCAGGTCGCGCGCGAACGGGCCGAAGTCCTCGCCCTTGAGCGAGCCGCCGAGGATCAGGCGGATCGGCGCGTCGTAGGCGGCGACGCCGCGGCGCGCTGCGGCGGTGTTCGTCGCCTTGGAGTCGTTGACGTAGCGAACGCCGCGCAGCTCGCGGACGAGCTCGAGCCGGTGCGGCACGCCGGGAAAGGTGCGGAGCGCCTCGGCGATCGCGTCGTCGGACACCCCCGCGGCGCGGGCGGCGGCGGCGGCGGCGGCGGCGTTCGCCCGGTTGTGCGCGCCGGGCATGAGCGGCTCGGCCGGCAGGGGGTCGTCCGCGGCGAACTCGATCCCGTCGAGGCCGGAGCCGGCCGGAACGACCGCCACGCGGGCACGTTCGAAGATCCGGAGCTTCGCCGCGCGGTACGCAGCGAAGGTGCCGTGCCGGTCGAGATGGTCGGGCTCGAGGTTGAGCAGGACGGCGACGTCGCAGGCGAGCTCGTGCACGTCCTCGAGCTGGAAGCTCGAGAGCTCGCAGACGATCCACGTCCCCGGCTCCGCGGCCTCGGCCGCGTCGGTGAGCGGGCGGCCGACGTTGCCGGCCACCTCGACCGGGCGCCCGGCCGCGCGCAGGATCGCGCCGAGCAGCTCGGTCGTCGTCGTCTTGCCGTTCGTGCCGGTGACGCCGATCAGCGGGTTGCCGCGGAGGAGCCGGTAGCCGAGCTCGACCTCGCTCCACACCGGGATCTCCGCGCGCATGCGCAGCCGCGGCGAGCGGCGATTCCGCGGGCACGCCGGGGCTCTTCACGACGAGCTCGATCCCCTCCAACAGCGACTCCTCCTCCGATCCGAGACGAAGTTCGACGCCGGCGGCGGCGAGCCTGCCGGGATCGGCGTCGGCGGAGCGGTCGGCGGCGACGACGGAGACGCCGCGCCGGGCGAGGGCGGCCGCGGCGGCGCGCCCGGAGCGCGCGAGCCCGAGCACGAGCACGCGCCGCGGGAGCCCGGTCGACGGAGGACGGATCGGGCATCAGACAGAAGATTCGCGATCCGCGGCGCGAGTCCCGCCGAACGAACGCCTAGCGGCGGCGTTCGCGCGCCGCGCAGAACGCCTCGAACCGGCCGTGGGGCGAGTCGAGGTAGCGCCGGATCTCTCCGACGAGCCCCTCCAGGCCGCCGGCGGCGAGCCGGGCCGCGTGATCGATCCGGTGCCGTTCGTCGCAGTGGTGATCGGGCAGCGCCGCAGGCGCGATCGACGTGCCGCAGTCAGAACAGGTCGTGTACTCCGGGACAGAACCGAGCATGGTCTTCGCTCCTCGGCCGCAGGTGGGTCACGCGCGCGGCGGAACCCCGTGGTGCAAAGGTCGTGCACATACCCACGTAGAGTGCACCCCCGGCAGGACGGCGTCCAGCCCTCCGAACGGGCGGTTGACACGAGTCGTCGCCCGTTCTAGTGTCGATCGCCACGAGCTCGCACGGAGAGGGTGCGGCCGCTCCCCATACGAGCCTCCCGACCACCAGGAGGTGACCGTGCCAACGACCAAGCTCAAGCCCCTTCACGTGCTGGTGAAGGAAGGCGTCGAGATCCCGCCCGAGACGCTGCAGATGGTCCAGGACGGGGGTCCCTACACGCGACGCGGCTCGACCGCGCACTTCGTCGTCTACTACGAGAACACCCTCGGCACCGCAGGGCGGAACCTCGCCGACGCGGTCCTCGCCTCGTGCGAGGCGGAGTACTTCCGGCTCCAGGGGTACTTCGGCGGCATCACCCCGCCGGGGCTCCCGTTCAGCGTGTACATCGTGACGGGCGTGGGCGGCGCCTACCACGCGAACTGCGCCGCCACGGAGATGCACTGCGGCGCGACCACCTCGACCGACGCGAGCACGATCCGCATGCTCGTCGTCGCCGAGGAGGAGGAGTGCTTCGAGGCCGCGTACACCGGCTGGGGATGCGGCAAGAGCAACGGCGAGGCGCTCTCACGCGTCATGGCCGCGATCATGTACCCGGAGGCGCTCGACGGTTTCGCAACCGCGGCGTCCTGGCTGGACGGCGGGCGGCCGGACTGGATCGGGAGCACGGAGAACACCGACCGGAACTACGTCTCGACCGGCGCCGGCACGCTGTTCCTCTTCTACCTCCGGTACCAGCTCGGCCTCTCGTGGGCGAAGATCGTCAAGGCCGGGCGAGGGCAGAACACGCTCGCGCAGGTGTACCAGCGCCTGACGGGCCGGACGACCGCGTACGCCGACTTCAAGGCGTTCGTCGACCGGCAGTGGCCGCCCGGGCACCCGTCGGGTCTCGTCGGCACGGACAACCCGTTCCCGCGGGCCGACGGGATCGAGCTCTGGCACGCGTGGCAGTCGCTCGGCGGGATCGTCGAGTCCGCGCCGGTCACGGTGGCCTGGGCCCCGAACCGGCTCGACACGTTCGCGATCGGGACGAACTCCGCCCTCTACCACCGCTGGTGGAACGGATCCAGCTGGGGCGGCTGGGAGTCGCTCGGCGGCCGCTGCCAGTCGGCCCCGTCGGTGGTCAGCTGGGAGCCGGGACGCCTCGACGTGTTCGTCGTCGGCACCGACTCCGGCCTCTACCACCGCTGGTGGGACGGCTCCCACTGGGGCGGCTTCGAGGGCCTCGGCGGCATCCTCAGCTCCCAGCCGACAGCCGTCTCGTGGGCGCCGGACCGGCTCGACATCTTCGCTCTCGGCGAGGACAACGCGTGCTGGCACCGCTGGTGGGACGGCCACACCTGGGGCGGCTGGGAGTCGCTCGGCGGCATCTTCATGGGGAAGATCGCCGCGGTGTGCTGGGGGCCGAACCGGATCGACCTGTTCGGCGTCGGCACCGACCACGCCCTCTACCACAAGTGGTGGGACGGGCACGCGTGGGGCGGCTGGGAGTCGCTCGGCGGCGTGCTCACCTCCGACCCGACCGTCGTCTCGTGGGACGAGGGCCGGCTCGACGTGTTCGCGCTCGGCGAGGACCACGCGTGCTGGCACCGCTGGTGGGACGGCCACGCCTGGGGCGGCTGGGAGTCGCTCGGCGGCGTCTGCCACAGCGAGATCGCAGCGACGAGCTGGGGGCCGAACCGGCTCGACCTGTTCACGATCGGCACCGACTCCGCCGCCTACAGCCAGTCCTGGGACGGCTCGCACTGGAGCGGCTGGACCTCCCGTGGAGGCATCCTCGTCCAGCCACGCCTGGGCGCCGCGCTGTCGGCGGCGAGCTGGGCGGCGTACCGCGCGGACGTCTTCGGCGTCGGCACGAACTCGGCCGCCTACATGGCCGGACTCGGGTCGCTGCGGATCGTCGTCCGGCCGCGGCCGTTCCCGCCCGTGAAGGCGCCACTGGCACTCGCGGGCATGCCGCCGGCGGCGATGAAGCCGGCACGTGCGGCCAAGGCACCGGCGAAGAAGAAGGCGCCGGCAAAGGCGCCCGCCTCGGCGAAGACGCGGGTCAGGACGAAGACGACCCGCTAGGAACGGACGGCAGAGGGTCCGGCCGCCGGTCGGCCCCTCATCCTCACCCGCGGCGGGCCGTGACCGAACCGCCGGCGCCGCCCTCGTCGGGCTCGACGCTCACGCCCGCGAACCCCGCGGCGACGAGCGCCTCCACCGGCGCCGCCCCGTCGAGCGGCTCGAGCAGCGACACCCGCCCGCCGGGGCGCACGATGCGGTGCAGCTCGCGCGCCGGCTCGTCCACGTCCGTGCGCGCCGCGCCGTGCTGGCGACGCACGCGTCGACCGACCCGTTCGGCAGAGGCAGCACGTCCACGTCGCCGACGAGGTACATCATCCCGGCGGCGCCGCGCTCGTGCGCACGCCGTAGCAGCTCTTCGAGCGCGTCCACCGACGGGTCGACGGCGATCACCCAGCCGTCGCCGACCAGCTCGTGCGCGGCGAACACGAGCCGGCCGCGCGTCGACCCGAGCCCGAGCACGTCCTCCCCGGCCCCAGCCGCGCACCCGCGAGCACCGCGTCCGCCCAGTCCTCGCCCTCACTCATCGCTGGAAGTAGTAGCGGTAGTACAGGGCGAAGCCGGCGGAGCAGAGGATCCCGGCCACGATCCAGAAGCGCACGGTGATCTTCGTCTCGGACCACGCCTTCATCTCGAAGTGATGGTGGATCGGCGCCATCAGGAAGACACGTCGCCCGAAGCGCTTGAACGAGAAGACCTGGATCATCACCGAGAGCGCCTCGATCACGAAGATGCCGCCGATCAGGAGCAGGAGCAGCTCCACCTTCATCATGATCGCGAACGCCGCGATCGCGCCGCCGAAGGCCATCGAGCCCGTGTCGCCCATCATCACCTCGGCGGGGAAGGCGTTGTACCAGAGGAACCCGACCGCGGCCCCGATCAGCGCGGCCCCGATCATCGCGAGGTCGAGCGTCGTCAGGTTGCGGTGCCCGGGCGGGCCGGAGCGGACGTACGAGACGACGTTCATCGCCATGAACGTGAACAGCGCGATGATCCCGGTGCCGCCGGCGAGCCCGTCGATGCCGTCCGCGAGGTTCGTCCCGTTCGAGGCGCCCGCGATGATGAGGAAGAGGAACGGGTACCACGCGTACGAGAGCGGCAGCCAGGCGTCGACCACCGGGATGTAGAGGCTCGTGCTCAGGTGGAGATGCCACGCGACGCCCGCGACGACCGCGGCCACGGCGGCGAGCAGCAGCATCTTCCAGCGCCCCGAGAGGCCGAGCGAGCGCTTGTGCGTCAGCTTCACGAAGTCGTCGAGGAACCCGATCGCGCCGCAGGCGAGCGTCGTGAAGAGCACGGTCAGCGACTGGAGCCGGTAGTGGCTGACGAGCAGGAACGCGATCGTCGCCGCGAACAGGATCATCAGGCCGCCCATCGTCGGCGTCCCCTGCTTGGCGAGATGGTGCTGCGGCCCCTCCTCGCGGATGTGCTGGCCGAACTCGTTGCGGCGCAGGAACTCGATGAACTTCGGGCCGACGACGAGCGAGATGATCAGCGCGACGAGGGCGGCGATGAGGACGCGCGTCACGGCAGCGCCACCTCTCCGCGAGCGCGTCGGCGACGATCTCGAGCCCGACCGCGCGGGAGCCCTTGACGAGGACGGCGTCGCCGGGCCGGACGAGCCGGCGGGCACGCTCGACCGCCTCGGCGGCCGTCGCGACCCACTCGTCCGGATGGAAGTGGCGGGCGAGCTCGCCGACCCCGAGCACGACGTCGAGCCCGGCCGCCTCGCGTCCGGCCTCCTCGTGGAAGCGGGCGGCATCGGCGCCGAGCTCGGCCATGTCGCCGAGGATCGCGACGGTGCGGCGGCCGTCGGCGCGCTCGCGCAGGTAGGCGAGCGCGGCGCGCAGCGCCACCGGGTTCGAGTTCCACGCGTCGTTGATCAGCAGACCGCCGCCCGCCAGGTCGCGCTCCTGCGAGCGCCAGCGCGAGAACGTCACCTCGACCGGCTCCTCCGGCAGCGGCACGCCCGAGCGCCGCACAGGTCTCGAGCGCGACCGCCGCGTTCGCGGCCTGGTGGCGCGCCGCGAAGGAGAACACGACCTCGCGGCCGCGGAACCCGACGTGCGCCCGGCCGTCGCGGATCTCGACCGGCGGCGGGGCGACGCGGCGCACGTCGAGCCCGTCCGGCACGAACGGCTCGAGCTCCGGGGTCTCGGCGGGCAGGATCGCGGTCGCACCGGCGGGCAGCTCCTCGAGCAGCTCCGCCTTCGCGCGCGCGACGTTCTCGAGCGAGCCGAGCAGCGCGAGGTGCACCGGCGCGATCGAGGTGATCACGCCGAGCTCCGGGCGGGCCGTCCGGGCCAGCGCGCGGATCTGGCCGAGCCCGCGCATCGCCATCTCGGTGACGACGACCTCGGTGTCCGGCTCGATGCGGCAGAGCGTCAGCGGCAGCCCGATCTCGTTGTTGAAGCCCGTCCTCGGCCGCGACCACGCGCCGGTGCGGGCGCACGAGCGCCGCGAGGATGTCCTTCGTCGAGGTCTTGCCGACCGAGCCGGTGATCGCCACGACACGAGCATCGCTCCGGTCGCGGACGGCACGCCCGAGCGCGGCCATCGCCGCGTGCCCGTCGGCGGGAACGAGCGTCGCCGCGGCACCGCGCGCACGCGCGTCCTCGAGGAACGCCGCGCCGCCGTCGAGCGCGACGAAGAGATCGCCCGGCACGACGCGCCGCGAGTCGATCTGGACGCCCGTGACCACGGCCGCGTCGCCGTCGAGCCGGCCCAGCCCGAGCCCGCGCAGCTCGTCGAGCGGAAGCGGGATCACCGCGCCGCCTCCCAGCGCACGCAGCACCTCGCGCGCGACCTCACGGTCGTCGAACGGGATCGTCCGGTCCGCGAGCTGCTGGCCCGGCTCGGCGCCCTTGCCGGCGATCAGGACGACGTCGCCCGGGCGCGCCTGCCCCAGCGCGAGCGCGATCGCGGCCGCGCGGTCGGGCTCGATCTCGACGGGCCGGGTCGCCCCGGCCACGATCTCCTCGATGATCGCGCCGGGCTCCTCGCTGCGCGGGTTGTCGGAGGTGACGATCGCGACGTCGGCGAGCTCCGAGGCGAGCCTCCCCATCAGCGGGCGCTTGCCGCGGTCGCGGTCGCCGCCGGCGCCGACCACGACGAGGACGCGGTTCCCGTCGGCGAGGTCGCGCGCCGCCTGCAGGACGTTCTCGAGCGCGCCGGGCTTGTGCGCGTAGTCGACGATCACGCTGAAATGCTGCCCCTCGTCGACCGCCTCGAACCGTCCGGGCACGCCGCGGATCGACTCGATCCCGCGCCGGATCGCGTCGTCGGCGATCCCGAGCAGCCGCCCGGCGGCGAGCGCGCCGAGCGCGTTCTCGACGTTGAAGCGCCCGCGCAGCTTCAGGTCCCAGCCGGCGAGCGCGTCCGGGCCGACCGCGGCGTCGCCGCCGAACCCGAACGTGAGCGCGCCGGGCAGCTCGGCCGCGAGCCGGCGGCCGTGCTCGTCGCCGACGTTCACGGCCGCGGGCGGGCTCCCCTCGAGGAAGAGCCGCCGCTTCGCCTGGAAGTACGACTCGAGGTCGCCGTGGAAGTCGAGGTGGTCCTGGCTCAGGTTCGTGAAGACGAGCGCCGAGAAGCGGACGCGGTCGAGCCGGTGCAGCTCGGACGCGTGCGACGACGCCTCCATCGCGCACGAGCGGTCGCCGACGTCGAGCATCTCGCGGAAGAGCCGCTGCAGGTCGATCGCCTCCGGCGTCGTCCGCACGACCGCCGCGCCGCTCGCCGCCGACGCGCGCCTCGATCGTCCCGAGCAGCCCGGGCCGCCGGCCCGCCGCGGCCAGGATCGCGAAGAGGAGAAACGCGGTCGTCGTCTTGCCGCTCGTCCCGGTGACCCCGGCGACCTCGAGCTCGGCCGTCGGCTCGCCGAAGAACGCGTCCGCGGCCGGCGCCATCGCGGCGCGCGCCGACGGCGACGACGACCTGCGGCACGTCGAGCGTCGAGCGGCCGCTCGACGACGAGCGCGACCGCCCCGCTCCGCCACCGCGTCGGCGGCGAAGTCGTGCCCGTCCGCCCGCTCCCCCGGGCACGCAGAAGAAGAGGGCGCCCGGCTCGACCGCTCGGGCGTCGTAGGCGAGGTCGCGCACCTCGACCGGCGCGCGCCCGTGCACCTCCGCCGGCCCGAGCGCTGCGACGAGGCGCTCCAGGTTCATCGGGGCGCGAGTCTACTTGTCGGATCGGGCCGCCGGCCCGCCGACTGTTCCCTTCGCACCGCTGCGCGGCGAGGCGCACGCCGCGGCGGCGCGCGGCTCGCCGCTGTGCTTTCCTGCTCGGGAACGGCGGTCTGCAAGGGACCGCGGTCTGATCCTCCGCAGCGGCACCGGCCGCGCCCGCGCTGGTCGGGCGCGGAACGGGGGCGCCGTGGAGCCCCATCTCAGTGGACGGGGATGTCCGGGGGGACCTCGAGGTACTGGAGGTCGAACGCGGCGATCTGCGCGAACGCGGGTGCGGCGACGACGCCGCCGTAGATCGCCTTCTTCGGCTCGTCCACGCTGACCATGACCACGAGCTGCGGATCGCGCGCCGGCACCATCCCGACGAACGTCGCCACGTACTTGCCGGGGATGTACCCGTTCGGGCCCGGCTTCTGCGCGGTGCCGGTCTTGCCGGCCACGGTGTAGCCGGGGATCGCCGCCGCCTGCGCGGTGCCCTGGTCGGAGACGACGCCCTTCAGCATCGAGAGGAGCTCCCGGTCGACCTCCCCGGAGACGATCCGGCGCTGCTTCGGGGCGGGCGGCTTGATCCCCTGGACATGGTCGACGAGGTGCGGCTGGATCCACATGCCGCCGTTCGCGATCGCCGCGTACACCGACGCGAGCTGGATCGCGGTCACCGAGATGCCCTGGCCGATCGGCACGTTCCCGATCGTGGAGCCGGACCAGTACGACGGCAGCAGACCCGCGCTCTCGCCCGGGAAGTCGATCCCCGTCTTCTCGCCGAAGCCGAAGCGGCGGATCCACTGCTTCAGTCGCGTCTCGCCGAGCAGCTTCTCGGCGATCGTGACCGCGCCGACGTTCGACGACTGCTGGAGGATCTGCGCGACGCTGAGCGTCTCGGTGGGACGCGGCTCCGCGTCGTGGATGACGCGGTCGGCGACCTTGATCGAGTACGGGAGCCTGAACTTCGTCTGCGGCGTGACGAGCCCCTCCGAGAGGGCGCCGGCGATCGTGACCACCTTGAAGACCGACCCGGGCTCGAACACGTCGACGACCGCATGGTTCGCCTGGAGGCCCTTCGCCTGGGCGGCCGGGTAGCGGTTCGCGTCGTAGCCCGGCTCCATCGCCATCGCGAGCACGCCGCCGGTGTGCGGATCGAGCACGATCGCGGTCGCGTCCTTCGCGCCCCAGGTCTTGACCGTCTGGCGCAGCACCTGCTCGGCCTCCGCCTGGATCGTGTGGTCGAGCGTGAGGAAGACGTCGTGGCCGTCGCGCGCCGGACGCTCGTTCTGCACGTCGATCACGCGGCCGAACGGGTCGCGGACGACCGTCTCGTCGCCCGGCGTTCCCGGCGAGCTCGCTGTTCAGCCCGTACTCGAGACCCGCGAGCCCCTGGTTGTCGATGCCCGCGAAGCCGAGCACCGGCGCCGCGACCGATTTCTGCGGATAGACGCGCCGCTCCTCGCCGTAGAACGTGAACCCCGGCAGGTTGCGCTTCGCGAGCGCGCTCGCCTTGTCCGGCGGCGCCTTCCGCTCGACGTAGACGAAGCCCCGCGTCCGGTCGGCGAGCAGCGGATAGAGCTGGGCGGCCTTGAGCCCGAGGATGTGGGCCGCCACCTGGGAGTCCTGGCGCGGATGGGTGATCTGCATCGGGTCGGCGACGACGGTCGTCGCCTGCTCGCCGAGCGCGAGCGGCGAGCCGAGCCGGTCGAAGATCGTGCCGCGGCCGGCCGGCAGCACGACCGTCACCTTCGTCTGCGACTGCCGCTTCGCCGCGAGCGCCGAGGCGCGCACGGTCTGGATCCACGTCGCGCGCGCGAGCAGCGCGCCGAACGCGAGGAGGATCACGAGCAGCAGCAGGCGGATGCGCGAGTTGACGACCCGCTGCATCGGGTTACGGCCGGCCGAGGTCGAGGTAGCTCGTGTCGGCCGCGGGCGCCTGGACGAGGCCGAGCTTGTGCGCAGCCGCCTCGATCCGCGGCGCGGCGCTCGCCGCCGAGACCTGCGAGGCGAGGGCCGAGTTCTGTGCCTGGAGCTCGGCCTGCTGCGTGTCGAGCCGGTCGACGGCCATGTTCGTCCGCAGCACGGCGACGTTCAACGCGACGACGCCCGCGAGCAGGATCGCGAGCGCGGCCATCCAGACGATCCCGCCGGTGACGCGGCGGCTCGACGGGCGCGTCCGCGTCCGCGGCGTGCCGTGCCGGCGCGGCCGACGGGCCGCGGCCGCGCTCGGGGCGCGCGGGCGGGCTCGGCGACGGCGGTCGCGGCGAACCAGTCGGCCGTCGCCACTACTCGGTCTCCGTCCTCGGCCTTGATCGGCGGCGCGCAGGCGGGCCGAGGAGGCAGCGCGGGTTGGCCGCCACCTCCGCCTCGCCCGGCCGGATCGGCCTGCGCTGGATCGCGCGCAGCTCCGGCTTGTTGCCGCAGACGCAGACCGGGAAGTCCGGCGGGCACGTGCAGCCGCGCTCCCGGTCGCGCAGGAACTGCTTCACGATCCGGTCCTCGAGCGAGTGGAACGAGATCACCGCGAGCCGCCCGCCCGGGCGCAGCATCTCGAGCGCCGCCGGCAGCGCCGCCTCGAGCGAGCCGAGCTCGTCGTTGACGGCGATCCGCAGCGCCTGGAAGACGCGCTTCGCGGGATGCCCGTCGCCGAACCGCGCCGGCGCCGGGATCGCCGCCTTGATCGTGTCCACGAGCTCGCCGGTGCGCTCGAACGGCTGCTCCTTGCGCCGCCGGGCGATCGCGCGGGCGATCTGCTTCGAGTAGCGCTCCTCGCCGTAGCGGCGGAAGATCGTCACGAGCTCGCGCTCGGGCCACTCGTTCACGACCTCGCGCGCGCTCAGCTCCTGCGTCGGGTCCATGCGCATGTCGAGCGGCGCGTCGGTCGCGTACGAGAACCCGCGCTCGGGCCGGTCGATCTGCATCGAGGAGACGCCGAGGTCGAGCAGGATCGCGTCGGCGCGGACGCCGTTGGCAGCGAGCTGCGGCAGGACGACGCCGAAGTCGCCGCGCAGCAGGCGGGTGTTCACCTGCGTGTGCTTCGCGAGCCGCTCGAAGTACGTCCGCGCGGTCGGGTCGCGGTCGATCGCGATCAGCTTGCCGCTGCCGCTGCAGGTCGGCCGCGAGCAGCGACGCGTGGCCGCCGGCGCCGAAGGTCGCGTCGACGACGGTCTCGCCCGGGCGGACGCCGAGCGAGGCGCGCACCTCCTCCGCGAGAACCGGGACGTGATCAGTCGCTGTGGGCTGCAAGACGTTCGGCAACATCCTCTGCACTCCCTTCGACCTCGGCGAGCTCCCGCTGCCAGGCGGCGCGGTCCCAGATCTCGAGGTGGTCGTGGACTCCGGCGACGACGACGTCGCGCGCCAGCTTGGCGCGCTGCATGAGCGCGGCAGGGATCGTGACCCGCCCCTGCCGGTCGAGATCGGTCTCGACCGCGCCGGCGTAGAAGAAGCGCTGCATCTGCCGGCCTTCCTTGCTGAACGGGTTGAGCGGCGCGAGCCGCGACTCGACGAGCCGGGCCCAGTCCGCGGGCGCGTACGCGTAGAGGCAGTCGTCGAGACCGCGCGTCACGACGATCCCCTCCGCGAACGCCTTGCGGAACTTGGCCGGAAGCGTGAGGCGGTTCTTGTCATCGATGGTGTGCTCGTGTTCGCCGAGAAGCATTTCGAAGGCCCGGTCTATCTCACCACTGGGCCCCACTGTAGACCACTATCCCCCACTTGTCCACCCCGACGAGGGATCTCCCACCCCACGGCGAAGCGCCGCCCCGAGGGCGGCTTCGCGGCACGGCGGAATCCGATCGTCTAGCCGGTGAGTGCGACCGCGAGGCCGCGCCGGCGCGGCCGAAATGATCGTCTAGCCGGTGAGTGCGACGGCGAGCTCGTCGAAGACCCGCGTGTGCAGGTCGACGTCGGCCTCGCTCGTCGCGGGGCACATGAGCGCCATGTTGTGGAACGGCGTCAGCAGGATGCCGCGGTTGAGCGCCCAGAGGTGCGCGAGCCGGTCGAGCAGCGCGTCGCCGCCGGCGGCCGCGTCGCTGCCCGTGCGCGGCCGGTCGGGCCGGAACAGGTACTCGACGCGGCAGCCGATCCGCGTCACGTGCCAGGGCAGGCCGTGCGTGTCGATCACGGACTGGACACCGGCCTCGAAGCGCTCGCCGAGCTCGATCATCCGCGTGAACGCCTCGTCGGTGAGCACCTCGCCGAGCGTCGCCCGCATCGCGGCGAGCGAGAGCACGTTCGCGGCGAGCGTGCCGCCGACGCCGCCGACGTCGGAGGTCTCCTCGGGCATCGCGGCCTCGACCCGCGCCGCGACCTCCTCGCTGAAGCCGTACGCGGCCGCCGGGATGCCGCCCGCGATCGCCTTGCCGACGGTGAGCAGGTCGGGCTCGAGCCCGTGCGCGCGCGTGTAGCCGCCGGGGCCGGCGCAGAGCGTGTGCGTCTCGTCGATGATCAGCAGCGTCCCGTAGCGCCGGGTCAGCTCGCGGAGCGCCTCGTGGTAGCCGTCCTGCGGCGGGACGATGCCGATGTTCGTCAGCGCCGGCTCGGCGAGCACGCACGCGACGTCGCCGTGGGCGAGCGCCGCCTCGAGCGCCTCCACGTCGTTCCACTCGACGACGCGCGTCGTCTCGGCCGGCGGCACCGGCGGGCCGAGGCTGCCCTCGCGCGGAACGACCGCACCGTGCTCGTCGAGCGTCGCGACCGTCTCGTCGACGGTGCCGTGGTAGCACCAGTTGTAGACGAGGATCTTCGGCCGCCCGGTGACGTGGCGCGCGAGCCGGATCGCGAAGCGGTTCGCGTCGGTCGCGGTCAGCGCGAACTGCCAGCGGGCGAGCCCGAAGCGGCGGCCGAGCTCCTCCCCCACCCACAGCGCGTCCTCGCTCGGGAGCATCAGCGTGATCCCGCGCGCGACGCGCTCCTGCACGGCGCGGACGGTCGGCCCGGGCGAGTGGCCGGTCATCGCGCCCGTGTCGCCGAGGCAGAGGTCGACGTACTCGCGCCCGTCGACGTCGTGGAAGCGCGCGCCCGTGCGCGTCGGTCGCGTAGACCGGGAAGCCGCCGGCCCAGCGCACCATCCAGTGCATCGGCACGCCCGCGAGGAGCGACCGGCGGGCGCGGACGGCGAGCTCCTGGGAGCGCGGGTGCTCGCGCGCGAACCGCTCGAGCTCGTCGCGGAGGATCTCCTCGGCGTGGGGAAAGACGGGGTGGGTCATGCAGTGGCCTCCGTGGTGTGGGCGGTCGCGGTCGGGTCGACGACGGTCGTGCCGCCGTCCACCATCACCGACGCGCCGGTGACGTAGCTGGCCGCGTCCGAGGCGAGGAAGGCGACGACGGACGCCACCTCCTCCGGCTCGGCGGCGCGGCCGAGAGGGTGTGCGGCGTGGACGAGCCGGTACGCGCCCTCGCGGTCGGTGCCGTGGCGGCGCGCGACGACGTCCATGTCCTCGTCGCCCATCGGCGTGCGCACCCAGCCGGGGCAGACGGCGTTCGCGCGGACGCCGGCGCGGCCGTAGTCGTTCGCGACGCACTTCGCGAGCATGACGAGGCCCGCCTTCGAGACGCAGTACGACGTCCAGCCCGGGCCCGGCGAGAACCCCGTTGACCGAGGCGACGTTGACGACCGAGCCGCGCCGCTCGACGAGATGCGGCAGCGCCGCCTGGGTCATCAGGAACGCGCTCGTCAGGTTGATCCGCAGCGTCGACTCCCAGCCCTCGAGCGTCTCGTCGAGGACGGGCGCGCTGTCGCCGACGCCCGCGTTGTTCACGAGCACGTCGACGCCGCCGAACCGCTCGACCGCGGCGGCGACCGCCGCCTGGGCCTGCGCCGCGTCGCCGGCGTCGGCCGGCACGGCGAGCGCGTCGGGGAGCCGGGCGGCGAGCTCGTCGAGCGGCGCCGCGCGCCGGCCGACGAGCGCGAGCCCGTAGCCGTCGCGGGCGAGCGCGTCGCAGACGGCGCGCCCGATCCCGCTCCCGGCGCCCGTGACGATCGCGCAACGGCTCATGCGCCAATCCAAGCACGGCGCCGCCGCTCAGGCGCCGGCAGACCGTCAGCTGGCCGGCGTAGGCGCCGCGGCCGGTGAGCACCGCGGCGCCGCAGCGGGCCGCGAGCGCGACGGCGTCCTCCACGGACCGGCCCTCGGCGAGCCCGTACGTGAGCCCGGCCGCGAAGCAGTCGCCGCAGCCGTAGGCGTCCTCGACCGGCCCGGGAAGCGGCGCGGCGCGGAACGGGCCGCCGGGCTGCACCCAGCCGCCGAGCGCGCCGGAGGTCGTGACGACGATCTTCGGCGGCGGCTCGAGCGCGCCGGGCTCGTACCGCTCGCCCGGGTCCTCGCCGCTGCCGACGAGCAGGTCGAGCTCGACGCCGCCGCGACGGAGCGTCGCGAGCTCCCGCGCGGTCGCGACGAGGACGCGCGCCCGGCGGGCGGCGCGAAGCGCCGAGACGTCGCCGCTGACGAAGTAGACGGCGTCGCAGCGGGCGAGCTCCTCCCACGGCAGCGTCGCGTCCTCGCCCGAGGGGCGCAGCTTCCGCCCGAGCACGGTGATCGTCCGCTCGCCGTGCTCGTCCACGTGGGTGAACGCGCGCCGCTGCGGCTCGCCGGCCTCGCCGGCGTAGACGGTGACGCCGCGCGCGGCGAGCTCGTCGCGCGCCCGTCGTCCGAGCTCGTCGCGTGCCGAGCGACGTGAAGAGGAGCGCCGACCCGTTCAGGTTCGCGAGCTGCACGGCGGCGACGGCACCGCCGCCGGCCGGCTCGTCCCACGTCTCGATCGGTGTGGACGATCTCCCCGGGAGCCGGCACGTGCTCGACCCGCGCGAACTCCACCCATTCGACGTGACCGACGACCGCGACCTTCACGACTCACATCTTCGCCGCTCAGTACGTTTCACGTGTCGATGCCCGCCGCCGTCCCGCCGTTCGAGACCTTCTACGCGACCCACTGCGACGAGGTGCTCTCCTTCCTCCGCCGCCGTGCCGGCCGGGAGCGCGCGGACGACCTCTTCCAGGACACGTTCCTACGGGCCCTGCGCGCGTACGACCGGCTCGAGCACGGCGAGCACCTGCGCGCCTGGGTGCTGACGATCGCGGGCCGCCTCGTCATCGACGGCGCGCGCCGCGAGCGGCCGCAGAGCGAGCTGACGGACGGCCCGGCGGTCGAGGACGGCCGGCCGCCGTTCGAGGAGCTCGCGCCGCTGACGGACGGGCTGCCGCCGAAGGAGCGCGCCGCGGTCGTGCTCCGCTACGGCTACGACCTCGGCTACGACGAGATCGGCGCCGCGCTCGGCTCGACCGAGCAGGCGGCGCGACAGGCGGCCTCCGCGGGCGTGCGGCGGCTGCGCAAGGAGAAGGGAGACGCACGATGAGTCCCGTTCCCGCCCCGCTCGACGAGCGCTTCCGCGCGGCCGCGGCCGCCGAGGGGCTGCTCGACGTCGCCTACGACGTCCTCGAGGACACGCCGGTCGGGCCGCTCCTCGTCGGCGTCACCGACCGCGGCGTCTGCCGGATCGAGTTCGACCCCGAGCCGGAGCGCCGGCTCGAGGAGTTCGCGCGCCTGTACGGGCCGCGCGTCCTGCGCAGCAGCCGTCCCGGTCGACCGCGTCCGCGGCGAGCTGGACGAGTACTTCGAGGGCCGCCGCCACGCGTTCGACCTCGAGCTCGACCTGCGTGCCGCCCCGGACTTCAACCGCCGCGTGCTCGCCGAGCTCGCGCGCGTCGAGTACGGGCACACGACCACCTACGGCGCGCTCGCCGCCCGCGCAGGCGCCCCGAAGGCGGCCCGCGCGGTCGGCACGGTGATGAACCGGAACCCGGTCCCGATCGTCCTCCCCTGCCACCGCGTCGTCGGCGCCAACGGCAGCCTCACCGGCTACGGCGGCGGCCTCGACCGGAAAGAATTGCTCCTTCGCCTCGAAGGCGCAATCCTCTAGCCGGCGGAAGTCTGCGACTTCCGCCGGGGTGGGCGCGCGTAGCGGGAACTGGGTGGCGCTGCGGGGCGAGCGCGGTCGCCCCTCCGCGGACGGGAGCGGAGTCGACCAAGGATGGATCTGGACGGTTTGCCTGCCCCGGCGCGGTCGCGCGCGGCCTCCGGCCGGGCGCACCCGCTCGCATCGCCTCGACCTAACGCGCCTACGGCCGCGTTAGCCCGAGGCCTGAACGGTTACGAAGCACGCAGCCGGCCCAGGCCGCAGGCTAAGCGTCCGCGCAGCGGCGCTTAGCCGGAGGCCGAACCAGCGGCCGGTCCTGGCGAAGCCACGACCGGCCGCGCCGACACCACGATCCCGTCCACAGTCGCTCTTGGGCGAGCGCGCTCTGTCGGCGAAGGCGAGACCACGCTCTCGCCGTAGCCACCCCACCACCCCGCCACTCCCCGCCGAGGGAGGGGTCCCGTAGGGGAACCGTCGGTTCCCCCTACGGTTCAGCCGAAATGCCCCCAGCGGGTGGCGATGATCAGGAGGACGAAGCCGCCGGCGATGCGCGAGACCGCCGAGGAACGTCCCGGCCTTGCGGCCGAACGGGGTCATCGCGCCGAGGACGAGGAGGCCGCCGCCGATGGCGCCGAGGGCCTCGCCGAGCTCCGCGATCCGGATCCCGTTGTGCACGGTGATGGCGAGCATGCTCATGCCGCGATGATCGCTCCCCGGGCGGACGGAGAGCTGCCGCTCAGCGGCCGACGACGTGGCGGAGCTTGTAGCCGACGCCCCACACGTTGACGACGTAGCCCGGCAGGCCCGCGTCCTCGAGCTTGCGCCGGATCCGGGAGGCGTGCGACTCGAGCGTCCGCGTGGCGACGTACGTGCGGTAGCCCCAGACGTCGCGGAGCAGCTGCTCGCGGGTGAAGACCCGGTCGGGATCGCCGGCGAGCTTGACGAGGAGCGCGTACTCCTTGCCGGCGAGCACGACGTCGCGGCCGAGCGCGAGCACGCGCCGCGCGCCCCGGTCGACGACGAGCTCGCCGAGGTCGAGCACCTCGCTGCGCGGCGGCCGCCGCCGCAGCACGGCGTGGATCCGCGCGACGAGCTCCTCGTAGACGAACGGCCGCGAGAGGTAGTCGTCGCAGTGCTCGAGGGCGCGCACGCGCTCGGCCGGCGTCGGCGCGCCCGAGCACGATCACGGGACAGCCGGCGGGCACGTCGCAGCGTCCGAGCGCGTCCGGGTCGCCGAGCAGGAGCAGGTCGGGGTCGGCCGCGCGCGGCAGCTGGTCGGTCGTCTCGAAGGAGAGGACGTCGAACCCGTCGCTCGCGAGCTGGCGCTCGAGGAACCAGCGCATCGTCTCCTCGGGCTCGGCCAGCAGCAACGCGGTCATGCGGGCGAGGCTAGAGGGCGCGTCCGCCGGGCGCCAGATGTCCTTTCCGGCGAAAGCGTGACGATCTGTCTACAGCCGTCCACGCGGGCCTCGTCTACGTGGCGGCAGCGCCTGCCCCTTCGCGCGCGGAGGGGAGACCGTGCTCTCCCCGGAGCGCACGGGCGCGTCGTCACGCGTGCCCGAAGAAGGGGGCCACGGGGAACATGGTTTCCCCCGTGCCAGAGACGGCCGGAGCGGACGACGCCCCAGAGGAGCCAGACGCCGAGCACGGACGAGAGCGCGAAGCCGACGATCGAGATCACGTTGACGCCGAGCAGGTGCGGGCCGGCCTTGGCGAAGATCCCGATCAGGCTCGAGCCGATCAGGCCGCCGGTGACGACGAGCGCGATCACGAGCCGGTTGAAGACCCGCTGCATGTTCTCGAGGAACTCGTCGAGGCCCTTGTGGACGAACCCGACCTCGATCTGGCCGTCGCGGATCTCCTCCATGAAGTCGTGGAACTGGAGCGGCGCCTCGGCGACGATCTGCGCGTAGCGGACGGCGTCGCGGCGGACGCTGCGGACGAGGCGCTGCGGCGTGAACCGTTCCAGCAGCAGGTCGCGCGCGTACGGCCGCGCCACCTCGAAGACGTTGAAGTCCGGGTACAGCTCGACGCCGACCGAGCCGAGCGTCGCGATCGCGCGGTCGAGCAGCAGGAACCGCGTCGGCAGGTGCAGGTTCATCGTGTAGATGAGCTGGAACGCCTCGCGGATCACCTGGATCGGGTCGATCTCGGCGAGGCTCGCGCCGTAGTAGCGGTAGTAGATCT
This sequence comes from uncultured Actinomycetes bacterium, assembly GCA_963815005.1. Classification (GTDB taxonomy): domain Bacteria; phylum Actinomycetota; class Thermoleophilia; order Gaiellales; family Gaiellaceae; genus Palsa-739. Next base: position 85,308 of record CAWFFI010000020.1, on the reverse strand, counting down.
CGCGCAGCTCGGCGAGGAACTCGTCCTCGCGCTCCTTCGGGTAGCGGACGCCGAGGTCGGAGAGCCGCTTCGGCAGGTAGTCGACGTTCTCGTTCGCGGCGTCGATGAAGAGCCGCGTCAGCTTCGTCATGTCGTCGTCGGTGAGCTTGCCGACGGCGCCGAAGTCGACGAGGCCGATCGTGCCGGTCTCCTCGAGGACGAGGATGTTCGCCGGGTGCGGGTCGCCGTGGAAGAAGCCGTGGCGGAAGATCATCGTCATCCAGGTCTCGGTGACCAGGTACGCGAGGGCGCGGCGCTCCTCGACGGTGAGGTCGAGCGTGTCGACGTCGGCGAGCTGGACGCCGTCGATCCACTCGAGCGTCAGCACGCGGGCGCGCGTGTACGACCAGAAGACGCGCGGCACGCGCACGTGCGGGTCGCCGGCGAAGTTGCGGTGGAAGGCCTGCGCGTTGCGCGCCTCGAGCCGGTAGTCGAGCTCCTGGCGGAGCTGGCGGGAGAACTCGTCCACGAGCTGGCGCGCGTCGATGAAGTCGAGCGCGTGCACCCGCTCGCGCACGAGGCGCGCGGCCTGGTACATGAGCGCGAGGTCGGCCTCGATCTGGCGCGGCGCGCCCGGCCGCTGCACCTTCACGGCGACGGGGCGGCCGTTCGGCAGGGTCGCCCGGTGCACCTGCCCGATCGACGCGGCCGCGACCGGCGTCGGGTCGAAGTCGAGGAAGAGCCGGTCGAGCGAGTTGCCGAGATCCTCCTCGATCACGCGCTCGGCCTGCTCGAACGGGAACGGGCGGACGTCGTCCTGGAGCCCGCGCAGCTCGGCGATGATGTCCGGCGGGACGACGTCGGGCCGCGTCGAGAGGAGCTGCCCGAACTTGACGAACGTCGGGCCGAGCTCGTCGAGCAGCTCGCGCAGGTGCTGGCCGCGCGCCGAGGCGGCGCCGGCGTTCGCGGCCGCCGCGATCCGCGCCTCCGCCGACCGGCCCGGCAGCAGGTCGGTGAGCCGGTGCGCCTCGAGGAAGTAGCCGAAGCCGTGGCGCACCATCACCTGCGCGATCTCCGACAGGCGCCCCAGGCTCCGCGTGGCGGGCGGGCTCGTCACGTCGAAAGTGTGACATGCGCCGCGGTGCGCGAGCCTGCGCGTCGCCGGCCATGTCCCAACGGCCATGTCCAGCGACCAGGTCACAGGACGTGTCCGGCCGGGACGTGTCCGCCGAGGCCGTCCCGCGCGGCTACGCGGCGGTGGACTTCTGCTCGCGCTTGCGCGTCCAGGGGCCTGGCGGCACGAGGAGCGACTCCACGTGCAGGTACGCGAGCCCGACGGCCGGCAGGTCGGTCAGCTTCTCGACGCAGAGGTAGCGCGGCCGCCACTCCGGGAAGAACTTCCGGTTGAACGCGTACAGGCGCTCGAGCTGGAAGACGTTGTCGGCGGCCAGGAGCGCGCGCCGCAGGAGCCGGCGTGCCGGAGTCACGGCGCGCTCGCTCGAGAGGAAGTCGGTGAACGCGCAGAAGTTCAGCGACACCTCGGTCGCGCCCACCTCCGCCGGCCCAGGCGAGCGTCTCGACGATCAGGAACTCGGTCAGCCCGTTCGGCGCGCCGGGCCGGCGCCGCATCGTCGAGAGCGACCAGCCGCCGCCCGCCGGCGTCGGCGCGAGGTGGAGGAACCCGCCGACGCGCCCGTCGTCGCCCTCGGCGACCGCGAACACCGTCCCGTCGAGGTAGAGATCGTCGATCGCCATCGAGAAGCCGCGCTCCGGCTGGTTGCCGCGCCAGGCGGCCGAGACGTCGTCGAGCTCCGCGCGGAGCGCCGGGTCGACGTGCTCGGCGGCGACGACGCGGAGCGTGTAGCCCGCCTTCTCGAGCCGCGACACCGACTGGCGCACCTTGCGGATCGCGCGCCCCTCGAGCGAGAACTCGCCGGGCCGGAGCACCGCCTCCTCCCCCATCGGGATCGGCCGCAGCCCGAGCGCGCGGTAGCGGTCGAGGTGCTGGTCCGATGCGCCGACGACGGCGAGACGCCAGCCGTGCGCGCGCACGACGCGGCGGAACTCCTCCAGCAGCGCATCGAACTCGTCCTCGTCGCCGACCGGGTCGCCGCTGACGAGGGCGCTTCCCGCGACGACGCGATACGCGAGGAACGCCCGCCGCGTCGGCGAGAAGAGATAGCTCTTGTCGCGCCGGAGCGCGAAGAACGAGAGGCTGTCGCTGCCGTACGCGTCGACGAGCGCGCGGGCCACCCGCTGCTCGCCGACGGTCTGCGCGACCACCTGCGAGACGGGGCGCAGCAGGAAGTAGAGCGCGGCGAAGGCGAGCACGATGCCCAGGCCGGTGAGGCCGTCCGCGGCCCGGTGCGGCAGCTCCGCGCCGCGCAGCTCGGCCGCGACGGCGACGGATGCGGTCGCGCCGAGCGCGGCGCCGACGGCGAGCAGCGGGCGCGCGGCGGCCGGGTCGCCGGGCACGTCGAAGCGGCTGCGGTAGCGGACGAGCGCGACGAGCAGGGCGAGCGAGATCGTCGCCTCCTCGACGTCGAGGCCCTTCGCGAGGTGCGCGACCGCCGACACGACGACGATCGCGATCCCGAGCTGCCAGGCGCGGCGCCGCCGGCGGCGCGAGCCCGCGCGAGACCCAGATGAGGCCGAGCCCGAACGCCATCGCGCCGACGCGCGCGGCCTCCGGGAAGCCGGGCGGCAGCACGCCGCGGACGAGCTTCGACGCGGTCGGCCATCTCCGGCGTCAGCGCCGAGACGACCCCGATCACTCCGACGGCGGCGGCGGCCCAGGCGAGCAAGGACTCTGCTCTCGGGATCCGGAGCCTCACGGGCGCAGCGTAGCGCCCTCCCCGGCGCGCCGTGAGCGAGGACGGACCGGTACAACCTCGTGCATCGACGAGCTGCGCGAGCACACGGCGCCCGACGAGATCCCGGCCATCGCCGAGCCGGGGCGCGTGCCGCTGCCGCGCTGGGTGACCCCGCTCCTGACGCTCGCCGCGGTCGTGCTCGCTGCCGTGGACGCTGTGGCTGACGTTCTCGCTCCCGTCCCGCTACGTGACGCGGCACTACGACCTCGCCTGGGTCGGCTTCGACGTCGCGCTCGCGGCGGCGTTCGCGGCGACGTCGTGGGCCGCGCTGCGGAGCCCGCTCCGGCTCGTGCCGCTCGCGGCCGTCACGGGGACGATGCTCGTCTGCGACGCCTGGTTCGACGTCGTCACCTCGATCGGAAGCGGCGACGCTCGCCCAGGCGGCGCTCGAGGCGGGGCTCGTCGAGCTCCCGCTCGCCGCGGTCTGCGTCTACATCGTCATCGACGCGGAGTCGTTCCTCGAGGCGACCGTGCATCGATACGCCGCCGCCTTCGAGCGGCTCCGCGGCCGAAGCTAGGCGCGGCGGCGGATCGCCCGCCTGCTCGAGCAGGCGCAGCCGGTGCTCGAGCTGGGCGACGCGGAGCTCGAGCTCGTCGAACTCGTCGCGGGTGACGAGACCGAGCTCGTCGGCGAGGGCGCGGAGCGCGCCCAGCGCCTGGCCGGACAGCCGCGACCGGCTGCCGCGCACGCGCCCCGGAAGCTCGGCCACGAGCTCCTCGAGCGCGTCGAGGATCCGGTCGCTACCGCGGGCGGCCATGCGGCCTCGAGCGGCGACGCTCGCGGCGCTTCTCGCGCCGCGCCTGCGCGGCCGGCTCCGACGGTGTGGCGGTGACGACGTCGACGAGCTCCGGCGTCGGCTCGGCGGCGAGCGCGCTCTCCGACTCCGCGAGCGCCTGCTCGCCCGCGTCGGCGCGGCCCCAGCGGCGGCGTCCGGGATCGTCCGCCGTCTCGATCGCGCCGCTCGCGGCGAGCTGCTTGCGCTTCGCGTACTCCGGCTCGCGCTCCTTCCAGATCGTCAGCAGCGGGGCGGCGAAGAAGATCGACGAGTACGCACCGGAGGCGACGCCGACCATCAGCGCGAACGCGAAGTCCTGGAGCGTCGCGCCGCCGAGCACCAGGAGGGCGACGATCGGCAGCAGCGTGATGAACGTCGTCGCGAGGGAGCGGCGGATCGTCTCCCACACCGAGACGTTCGCGATCGTCGCGAACGGCTGCCGCCGCATCAACGGGACGTTCTCCCGGATGCGGTCGAAGATGATGATCGTGTCGTAGATCGAGTACCCGAGCACGGTCAGCACCGCGGCCACGGTCGCGACCGAGACCTCCTTGAACGACGAGCGAGTACACCCCGATCGTGATCAGGATGTCGTGCAGCATCGCGAGGATCACCGGGATCGCGAACTTGAGGTCGAACCGGAGCGTGATGTAGATCACGATCAGGACGAGCGAGACGACGATCCCCCAGATCGCGTCGATGGCGATCTGGTGGCCGAAGCTCGCGGAGACGTTCTTCACGCCGGTCGCGTAGGCGCCGGTCTGCCGCTCGAGGTCGTTCGTCACCTCGGACTGCTTGGCGCCGCTCAGCGACTTCGTCCGCACCTGCCACTGGCTGTACTTGCCGGCGGACGAGGAGCCGCGCCCCTGCACGACCGCGTCCGCGAAGCCCGCCTTCGCCATCACCGAGGCGACGCTCGCCTGCGTCCGCGCCACGTGCGTCGAGAACGAGATCTGCGTGCCGCCCTTGAAGTCGATGCCGAGGTTCAGCCCGCGGATGCCGAGCGAGACGGCGCCGGCGAGGATCACGACCCCGGAGAGCGCGAACCAGACGTAGCGGCGGCGCATGAAGTCGATCTGGAGCCACTTCGCCGTCTGCTGGCCGTGCGCGCCCATGAAGCGCGGGTTCGAGAACCAGCGGAACCCGGCCAGCAGCGCGAGCATCGCGCGCGTCGCGGCCACCGCCGTGAGCAGCGAGATGATCGTGCCGATCAGCAGCATCAGGGCGAAGCCCTTCACCGAGGCGACCGCGATCAGGAACAGGACGAGCGCGGTGATCGCGGTGACGACGTTCGCGTCGAGGATCGTGTGGAAGCCCTTGCCGTAGCCGGCCGCGATCGCGGCGCGCACGGACTTCCCGGACCGCACCTCTTCCTTGATGCGTTCGAAGACGACGACGTTCGCGTCGGCGGCGACGCCGATCGTGAGGATCAGGCCGGCGAAGCCCGGCAGCGTCAGGGTGACGCCGAAGAGCAGGATCGCGGCGTAGTAGAGGAGCGCGTAGATCGCGAGGCCGATCACCGCGACGAGGCCGAGGAAGCGGTACAGGAGCAGCAGGAAGACCGCGACGACGAGCAGGCCGACCGCGGCGGCGTGCCACGCCTGGGTCAGCGAGTCCTTGCCGAGCGTCGCCGAGACGTCGGTGCGCTCGATCTGCTGGAAGCTCACCGGCAGCGCGCCGGTCTGGAGCACGAGCGCGAGGTTCTTCGCGTCCTGGATCGTGCCGCCCTGGCCCATGTCGATCTCGGCGTTCGGGCCGGGGATGCCCTCCGGGTTGCGCTGGAAGTCGATGTACGGGGTCGACTGGAGCTCGCCGTCGAGCACGATCGCGAAGTGCTGGGCGAACGTGGTGGGATCGCCCTGGCGGCCCGCGAGGTCGAACTTCGTCTGCCCGCGCTGCGCCTCGGCGCGCGTGATCTTCTGGAACTGCGACGAGCCCTTGCCGGTGAACTGGAGCGTGACGATCGGGCTCGCCCGCGGGGCCGAAGTCGGCGCGCGTCCCGGAGAGCACGAGGTCGGAGCCGTTCATCTCCGGGATCGGGCCCGCCTTGCCGTCGCGGTTGGGGAAGAACTTGAGCAGGTAGTAGTAGACGCCCGTCTTCGAGACGCCGGCGCCGCCCGCGCCGATGCAGCCGTTCGCGACCGGGCAGCTGATGACGATCCGGTTCGCGGGCACCTTCATGATCTCGGTGCTCTTCGGCTGCTTGCCGCCGTACGGCTTGAGCAGCCCCTTCACCGTCTGGGCCGGGTTCGCGGAGCTCTTGACGAGCGAGTGCGTCGTGGTCGTCGTCGTCACCGGCTTGAGGACGGTCGTCTTGCTGGCCGTTCTTCGTGACGGTCGTCTTCTTCGTCGTCTTCGTCGTCGTCGTCTTCGTGCGGAAGAGGTAGTACGACTGCGGCGTGCCCTTCGCCGCCTCGGTCTTCACCTGCTGCAGCAGCCCGTAGAGCGTCGGCTGGGCGACCGGGTTGCCGTTCACGTCGAGCGACGGCCCGGTGAGGTCGGCCTCGAAGTCGAACAGCATCAGCTGCGCCGTCTTGCCGATCAGCTTCGCGGCGGCGGCGGCGTCGTGGACGCCGGCGAGCTGGATCACGATCTGGTCCGAGCCCTGCTTGCGGATCTCCGGCTCGGACACGCCGAGCTTGTTGATCCGGCTCTGCATGATCGAGATCGACCGGCTCATGTCCTCCGCCGTCAGCGTGTGGCCCTTCGGCGGGACGGCCTTGAGCACGACCTCGAGGCCGCCCTGGAGGTCGAGGCCGAGGACGGGCTTCTGGTAGATCGGCGAGCCGGGAACGGCGAGCAGGACCGCGCCGGTGAGGGCGGCCAGGATCGCGCCCATCAGGATCAGGTACTTGCGGCGGTCGCTCACGGGCCGATCGACAGGTTAGCCGTCGTCCTCGCCGGTGGGAGCCTCGGCGGCCGCGGGCTCCCGGTCGTCGGCCTCTGCCGGCTCCTCCGCCTCGGCGGCCGGATCCTCGGCCTCGTCGGCGTCCTCACGCGCCTCGACGCCCGCGATCGCGCGGCGGGCGACGTGCACCTCGAGCCCGGGGGCGATCTCGACCACGATCTCGTCGTCGCGCAGCGCGCGGACCTCGCCGTAGATGCCGCCGGCGGTCAGCACGCGGTCGCCGACGCGGAGGTTCTGGAGCATCTGCTGCTGGCTGACCTGGCGCCGCTTCTGCGGGCGGATCATGACGAACCAGAGGAAGCCGAAGGCCACGATGATGAGCAGGAAGCCGATTCCGTTCACGGAGTCTCCAAGGTCGGGGTGCCGAGACGGGCGAGCGCGTCCTCCCGCCACTGCGAGAGCTCGCCGCGCTCGATCGCCTGTCGTGCCACGGCGACGAGGTCGAGCAGGAAGCGCAGATTATGCAGGCTCAGCAGCCGGAGGCCGAGGATCTCCTGCTGGTTGACGAGATGGCGGATGTACGCGCGGCTGAAGCGGGTGCACGCCGGGCAGCCGCAGCTCTCGTCGAGCGGACGCGGATCGCGGGCGAAGCGGGCGTTCCGCAGGTTGAGGCGTCCCTCCCACGTCAGCGCGCTGCCGGTGCGGGCGGTTCGGGTCGGCAGGACGCAGTCGAACATGTCGATCCCGCGCGCGATCACCTCGATCACGCCCTCCGGGTCGCCGATGCCCATGAAGTAGCGCGGCTTGCCGGCGGGCAGGAGCGGCGCGGCCTCGGCGACGGCGTCGAACATCGGGGCGCGCTCCTCCCCGACCGAGAGGCCGCCGAGCGCGTAGCCGTCGAAGTCGAGCGGCACGAGCTCGCCGATCGAGCGCCGCCGCAGCTCCGGGTCGAGGCCGCCCTGGGCGATCGCGAAGCGGAGCTGGCCGGGCGCGCGCGGCAGGTCGCGCTGGCGCTCGGCCCAGAGCGTCGTCCGGCGAACCGCCTCCTCGAGCTCCGCGCGCGGAACGCCCGCGGGCGGGCAGATGTCGAGGCACATCGCGACGTCGGAGCCGAGCCGCTCCTGGATCCGCGCGGCGAGCTCCGGGGTCAGACGCTCCGGGCTGCCGTCGTAGACGGAGCGGAACGTGACGCCGTCGTCGTCGACGTCGAGGAGCGTGTCGCGGAGCGAGAAGACCTGGAAGCCGCCCGAGTCGGTGAGGATCGGGCCGTCCCAGCCCATGAACGCGTGCAGGCCGCCGAGCTCGGCGATCGTCTCCTCGCCCGGGCGGAAGTGCAGGTGGTACGTGTTGCCGAGGATCATCTGGGCGCCGACCGCGCGCAGCTCGTCCGGGTCGACGGCCTTGACGGTCGCCTTCGTGCCGACGGGCATGAACGCCGGCGTCCGCACCTCGCCGTGGGCGGTGCGGAGGATCCCGGCGCGGGCGGCGCCGTCGGTCGCCGTGACCGTGAAGACGTCGGACATCCGGCGAGCGTAGACGGTCGGGACGCAAGTCCGGCGTCGCCCTGCCGACTACGCATATCGTGATACGAACAATCAGCCGAAAGGAAGGCCCGCAGTGGCGTCAGCCGGACTGCTCGCCCGTACCCCGTTCTTCTCCTTCGGCAGGCGCCCCTACCGCGAGGAACGACTCGCGGCCCACATCCGACGCGAGCACGCGCGCGGCAGGCATGTGAGCGAGATCCTCCACGACCCGTACGTCGCCCGCTGCGGCGGGCCGAGCGTGGCCCACCGCGTGCTCGGCCGGTCGGGCCTGCTCGACGCGCTCGAGCGGGACGTCGCCGACGCGATCCGGGAGGCAGCCCCCTACAGCACGAGCATGGCGTCGCCGAAGGAGTAGAAGCGGTAGCGCTCCTCGACGGCGAGCCGGTACAGGCGCCGCGTCTCCTCGACGCCCGCGAACGCCATCACGAGCGCGAGCAGCGTCGAGCGCGGCAGGTGGAAGTTCGTCAGGAGGGCGTCGACGCGGCGGAACGAGAAGCCGGGCGTGACGAAGAGCTCGGTGCGCCCGGCGAGCGGCCCGCCGGCGGCGACCGTCTCGAGGACGCGCACGGTCGTCGTGCCGACGGCGAGCACCCGCCCGGCGGAGCGGATCCGCTCCCACGCGGCGGGCTCGACCTCGTAGCGCTCGCCGTGGATCCGGTGCTCCTCGAGGCGCTCCTCGGAGACGGGACGGAACGTGTCGAGGCCGACGTGGAGCGTCACGCGCTCGACGTCGAGCCGCGCGAGGAGCTCGGGCGTGAAGTGGAGCCCCGCCGTCGGGGCGGCGGCCGAGCCGGCGGCGCGCGCGTAGACGGTCTGGTAGCGCTGCGGGGTCGCCGAGCGGCTCGGTGATGTACGGCGGCAGCGGCGTCTCGCCGGCGGGCTCGCCCTCGAGTCGCAGGCGCCAGCGGCCCTCGCCGAGATGCTCGAGCAGCTCGACCGGCCCGTAGCGGCGGCCCGGCTTCAGGCGCCGCGTCGGCCGCGCGAGGCCCTCCCAGAGGTCGCCGTCGAGGCGCTCGAGCAGGAGCACCTCGCCGCGCGGCGCGGCGATCGGGATCCGCGCCGGCACGACGCGCGTGTCGTTGACGACGGCGAGCTCGCCGTTGAGCTCGTCGGGGAGCTCGGCGAACCGGCGGTGCCGCACGGCGCCCGTCGCCCGCTCGTAGACGAGCAGCCGCGACTCGTCACGGCGCGCCGCCGGGTGCTGGGCGATCAGCTCCGCGGGCAGCTCGTACTCCAGCTCGGACACGTCCATCGCGGCCACCGTACCGCGGCGCCGTGGCTCTTCGACACCCGTCCGGTGCCAGGCACGGGACGCGTCGCATCCATCCGCCGGGAGCGATATGGTCGCCGGCATGGACGCAGACGCGATCGAGCGGGCACGGCAGCGGGTCCTCGCGGCGGCACAGGGCCGCGTCGAGCCGGCCGCCGTCGACGCCGCGCTCGAGCGGGCGCGCGACCAGGTCGAGGCGCTCGCCGCCGCGGCGGCGGAGCTCGAGACGAGCCTGCCCGGACGCGTCGGCGAGGCCGTCCAGGACGGCCTGCGCGAGCAGGTGCTGCCGGTCGCGCGCAACCTCGCCGAGATCCGCGGCCTCATGAACCAGCTGATCCGCCGGCTCGAGCGGGTCGAGGGCGACCTGCTCGCCGAGCGGCACGCGCGCGTCGACGACCTGGCTCTGCTCGTCGAGCTCGTCACCTCGGGGTGGCGCAGCGTCGACCGGCGCCTCGGCGGGATCGAGAAGGCTCTCGAGCGCGACCACGGCGCCGTCGTCTACCAGATGGACGAGCGCCGCCCGCCCGAGTCGCACGCCGGCTGACGCGCTACCCGGTCGCGGACGCCCCGGACGGAAGCACGACCGCGAAGCGGCTCCCCCGCCCCGGCTCGCTGAGCAGCTCGATCCGGCCGCCGAGCGCGCCGGCCAGCTCGCGAGCGATCGCGAGCCCGAGCCCGGTGCCGCTGCCGTCGCGCGACCAGAACGGCCGGAAGATCCGCTCCCGCTCCTCGTCGGTGATCCCCGGCCCGGAGTCGGCGACCGAGACCGTGACGGTGTCCTTCTCCGCCGCGAGCGCGAGCTCGATCGTGCCTCCCTCCGGCGTCCAGCGGAACGCGTTCGAGAGCAGGTTCGAGATGATCTGCAGCACGCGGTCGCCGTCCGTGACGATCACCGGGTGCGCGTCGACGACCCGGCGGTAGTCGATCGAGCGGCGCCGCGCCTCCTCGCCGAACGCCGCGTACGCCTGCTCGGTGAGCTGCTCCATGTCGACCTCCTCGTGGAGCACGGTGAAGCGCTTCGCGTCGAGCTTCGCGAGGTCGAGGACGTCGCCGACGAGCCGCTCCAGCCGCACCGCCTCGACGGCGATCACCTCGAGCGAGAGCTCGCGCGTGTCGGAGTCGTCGAACACGCCCTCCCGGAGCGCCGAGACGTGTCCGCGGATCGCGGTCAGCGGCGTCCGCAGCTCGTGCGACACCGACATCAGGAAATGGCGGGACAGCTCCTCGGACTCGGCGAGGCGCGCGGCCATGTCCTCGAAGCGCGCGGCGAGATGCGCGATCTCGTCGCCGCCCCCGGTGTCCGGCAGGCTGATCGCGTAGTTCCCGGCCGCCACCTCGGCGGCCGCCGCCGAGAGGGCCTGGAGCGGCCGCGTGATCCGCCGCGACAGGTAGACGCCGAGCAGCCCGGCGACGAGCACGCCGCCGCCGAACGCGAGCGCGAGCCGCTCGATGAGCGTGATCAGGCGGCTGCGCAGCTGCGACTCGGGCTTCGCGACCACCATGGCACCGGCAACCTGGTCGCCGAGCAGCACCGGCCGCGCGACCGCGAGAAAGGCGGTGCCGTTCCGGGTGAAGTGGAACGTGCGCGTCTGCCCCTGGCGCAGCACCGTGCGCGGGATCACGGTGCGCGGCAGCTGCGGCAGCGGGCCGGTGAAGAGCTCGGCGCCGGGCACGATCGGGATGAAGAAGATCCGGTCGCCGCCGATCGCCTTCGCGAGCTTCCCGACCGGCACCTCCTGCACGCCGGCCTGCCGCGCGTAGAGCTGCGCGATCCCGACCGACTCGGAGCGGAGCTCGTCGATCGCCCGGCTCGACGTGTAGCTCTGGAAGAAGCGGATCGCGATCAGGGTCGCGACGACGCCGGCCAGGAGGATCCCGACCAGGAAGAGCGCAGGGAGCCGGAAGCGGAGCGACCGGAACATCGCCCCCCGAGCGTAGCCCTCGGTCAGGAGGACGGCCGGTCGCCCGGGGTCGGGCCGACCTTGTACCCGACGCCCCAGACGGTCACGATCGGCGAGGCGTCGCCGAGCTTGCGCCGCAGCTGGCGGACGTGAACGTCGACGGTGCGGGTGTCGCCCGCGAACGTGTAGCCCCAGACGCGCTCGAGCAGCTGGTCGCGCGTCAGGACGAGGCCGCGATGGTCGAGCAGCTCCCAGAGGAGGTCGAACTCCTTGGGCGCGAGCTGGATCTCCTCCTCCCCGACGCGGGCCTCGCGGCGGCCGGAGTCGACGGTGAGGTCGCCGTGACGGATCATGGCGCTCTCGAGATCGGGCCGGTCCGGCGCGGCGCGGCGCAGGATCGCGCGGACGCGCGCGACGAGCTCGCGGGGATTGAACGGCTTCGTCATGTAGTCGTCGGCGCCGACCTCGAGCCCGATGATCTTGTCGACGTCCTCGTCCCGCGCGGTGAGCATCAGCACGGGCAGGTCCGTGCTCTGGCGGATGCGCTTGCACACCTCGACGCCGTCGAGGTCGGGAAGCATCAGGTCGAGGACGACGAGATCCGGCTTCTCGGACTCGACGAGGCGGAGCGCGTCGGCACCGCTCGCGGTCGTGCGCACCGCGTAGCCGGCGTTCTTCAGGTACGCGGCGACGAACGAGGCGATCGACGCCTCGTCCTCGACGACGAGCACCGTCTGTGTCTGCGTGGCCGTGGCGGCCATCTACCCGGTCGGCTGCTGCCCGAAGGACGCCTGATAGGGATCGGCCGGCAGCGAAGCCGAAGGTGCGCCGTCGACGGAGAACAGGCCGTCGCCGACCGGCATGCCCGGCTGGCCGATGAGGGTCACGTTGCCGTTGCCGATCGCGAACAGGCTGACCTTCGAGCCCCAGATCGTGACGCGGTACCAGCCGCTGACGGCCCGGAAGCGGAGGGCCGTCCCACCCCAGGCGGTCGCGATCTGGCTGACGTCCCTGTGCCAGGTCGCGCCGCTGACCTCGGGCGTGTTGTCGCCGCCCTGCGTCAGGTCGTCGATCCGGATCCGTCCCTGGTCGGTGATCTGCCCGATCACCGAGCCGTGTACGACGAGCACGACGACCGGGCGGCCGTCGACGCCTTCGCCGTCGTCGGCGTTGCGGACGACGAGCGTCCCGTCGCCGGGAGCGCCGCGCACCGCGAGCGCCCCCGCGGGTGTCGCGAGGGCGAGCAAGCACACGAGCGTGAGCGCAGAACGCCGCATCTGTGGACAAAGTATCGGCATGTTCGGTTCGACCGGGTTGAGCGGACCGTAAAAGTTCTGTTACGGGCAGGAACGTCCGGCGCCCGGGCGAAGCTTCGTCGTATGGCGATTTCCGGCCGCGACGGTCAGCCGGTGGACGTGCTCGGTGAGCGCGTCGAGGCCCTGGCCGCCGCGCTTCGCGACGCCGGCGTCGACCCGAACACGGCGGCGCGCCTGCTCGGCACCGCGGCGGCGGCCGCGCTCGACGCGGTCACGCTCGGCCTGCTCCTCGACGACGCCCCCGCGCCGGCGAGAGCCGTGCGCCCGGCCGAGCGGCCCGAGGACGAGATCCCCACGCCGCTCGCGGCCTAGGTAGCGGTAGAAGCCCTGGCCGGTCTTGCGGCCGTGGAGGCCCGCGTTGGCCATCGCGACGATCCGCGGCGGCGGCGCCATGCGCGGCTCGCGCAGCTTCTCGTAGAGCGCCTCGCTCGCGTGGACGTGGACGTCGAGCCCGACGAGATCGAGCAGCTCGCACGGGCCCATCGGCCAGCCGGCGCCGTGCTTCATGCCGGCGTCGAGGTCCTCGGCCGAGACGCGCGCCTCGTCGAGCACGCGCACGCAGTCGTTCAGGAGCGGGATCAGGACGCGGTTGACGACGAAGCCCGGCGTGTCGTGACAGCGGATCGGGTGCTTGCCGAGGCGCTCGCCGAGCGCGTACGCCGTCTCGACGGCCTCGTCGGCGGAGCGCTCGGCACGGACGATCTCCACGAGCGGCATCAGCGGCGCCGGGTTGAAGAAGTGCATGCCGACGACGCGCTCCGGCGTCGAGGTCGCGGCCGCGATCTCCGTCACCGAGAGCGCCGACGTGTTCGACGCGAGCACGGCGTCGGCGCGGCAGAGGCGCTCGAGCTCGGCGAAGAGCGCCCGCTTGGGGTCGAGCTCCTCGACGATCGCCTCGATCACGACGTCGCAGTCCGCGAGGTCGGCGAGGTCGGTCGTGAGCGACAGCCGCGCGACCGCGGCGTCGCGCGCCTCCGCGGCGAGCGTGCCCTTCTCGACCTTGCGCGTGAGGAAGTGACCGATCCGCCCGGCCGCGCGCTCCCCCAGCTCGGCGGTGACCTCGCGGCCGACGGTGTCGATCCCGGCCTCGAGGCAGAGCTGGGCGATGCCGGAGCCCATCGCCCCGAGCCCGACCACGCCGACCTTCCTGATCTCTCCCGCCACGACGCGAGAGCCTACCGCTGCTCCTGTGGGAGGCGCGGCCCGAGCAGCGCGATCAGCGCCGCGGCGAGGGCGACGAGGCCGAGCGCGCCCGTGAGGCCGACGCCGCGCGCGAGGAAGCCGATCGCCGGCCCCTGGACGACGCCGCCCGTGTAGCCGGCGGTCGCGACGGCCGCGATCCCGGCGCCGGAGGCGATCCCGGAGGCGGAGCCGGCGACGCGGAAGAGCGCGGGCACGATCGCGGCGCAGCCGGCGCCGACGAGGGCGAAGCCGGCGAGCGCGGGCACCGGCGAGCGCGTCGCGAGCGCGAGCACGATCCCGGCGCAGGAGACGAGCCCGCCGCGGACCGCGAGAGCCCGCCGACGCCCCAGCGGACGAGCAGCGGGTCGCCGGCGAAGCGCGCGGCGGTCATCGCGATCGAGAACGCGACGACGCCGCCGGCGGCCGTGGCCGCGCCCGCGCCGGCGGGCCCGGCGAGGAAGACGGAGCTCCAGTTCATCGTGGCCGACTCGACGAACATCGAGCAGAACGTGAGCAGCGCCGGCAGCGCGAGCGCTCCGCGCGGCAGCGCGAAGCGGGCGCTGTCGACGGTCGCCTCCTCGGCGGAGCCCGGCAGCAGGCGCGGGACGAGCGCGAGCGCGAGCACGACGACCGCGGCGGCGACGAGCGGGAACTGGAGCCGCGGCGCGACGCCCGCGGCGGCCGCGCCGGACGCGATGCCGGAGCCGGCGAGGAGCCCGAAGCTCCAGGCGCCGTGCAGCGCCGAGAGAAGCGGCCGGCCCGCATGCCGCTTCGAGCGCGACAGCCGTGCGCGTTCGCGGACACGTCGACGATGCCGAAACCTGCGCCGAGGGCGCAGGCCGCGGGGACGAGCGACGCCGAGCCCCGGCGCGAACGCGGCGGCGGTGAGCCCCGCGGCGACGACGAGGAGGCCGAGCCCGACCGGGCCGCGGCTGCCGCGGTGCGAGGTCAGCCAGCCGGCGACGGGGAGCGCCAGCGTGGCGGCCGCCGAGACGCAGAGGAGCACGAGCCCGAGGTCGCCGCTGTCGAGCGAGAGCCGATGCTGGAGCGCAGGCAGCCGCGCCGCCCAGGTCCCGTCCACGGCGCCGAAGCAGAGGAACGCCACCGCGAGCGCGGCGTGCGCCGGCCGAAGTCTCGACGCCGTCACGGCGGCGAGCGTATCCCGCCCCAGCCGCGGATGCCGACGGGGGCGTCTGCGGGGCCGGTGACGTCTGGGCCGGCGGGCTAGAGCCGCTCGACGACGCCGGCGATCGCCTGGCCGAAGCCGATGCACATCGCGGCGATGCCGTAGCGCGCGTTCCGGCGCTCGAGCTCGGAGACGAGCGTGGCGGTGATGCGGGCGCCCGTGGCGCCGAGCGGATGCCCGAGCGAGATGCCGCCGCCGTTCGGGTTCACGTCGCCGGCCTCGTAGCGCTCGCCGAGGCCCGTGTCGGCGAGGAACTGGCCCACGACCGACGCGAACGCCTCGTTCACCTCGATCACGTCGATCTCGTCCCACGTGAGGCCGGCCTTCGCGAGCGCCTTCGCGCACGCCTCCGGGTTGCCGTGCAGCATCACGTGCGGGTCGACGCCGGCGATCCCGAAAGAGAGGAAGCGCGCCCGCGGCTCGAGCCCGAGCTGCATCGCCTTGCGCTCGGACGCGATCAGCACCGCAGCGGAGCCGTCGACGATCTGGCTCGAGTTGCCGGCCGTGACCACCCCGTCGGGAATGAACGCCGGCTGGAGCGACGCCATCCGCTCGAGCGTCGTCTCGCGGCGCACGGCCTCGTCGACCGCGAAGTGGACGCGCGTGAGCGTCGCCGCGGAGCCGCCGTCCTCGCCGGGATCGGGCACGTCGAGGTCGACCGGCACGATCTCGCGCTCGAAGCGGCCCTCGTCGATCGCGCGCGCGGCCCGCATGTGCGACTCGTACGAGATCCGGTCGAGCTCCTCGCGGGAGAGCTTCCACTCCTTCGCGATCTCCTCGGCCGAGATGCCCTGCATGACGATGTCGAAGCGCTCGTGCACGAGGTCGGACATCGAGCCGCGGTTCGAGCCCATCGGGACGCGGGACATCATCTCGACGCCGCCCGAGAGGACGAGGTCGAGCTGTCCCGACCAGACGGCCGCGGCGGCGTTGAAGTTCGTCTGCATCGAGGAGCCGCACTGCCGGTCGACGGTCGTGCCGCAGACCGAGACGGGCCAGCCGGCCGTGAGACCGACGTTCCGGCCGATGTTCCAGGCCTGCTCCTCGATCTGCGTGACGCACCCCCACTGCACGTCCTCGATCTCCGCCGGGTCGACGCCGACGCGGCCGAGCAGGCCGTTCACGACCTGCGCCGACAGCTCGTCGCCGCGGATGTGGGAGAGCGTGCCGTTGCGCCTGCCGATCGGGCTGCGAACGGCGTCCACGATCAGCGCATCCGACTCCCAGGAGGGCATGGAATAACTCTAACCGTCGTTGCTACCGACATGAAGATCACCGCACTGCACAAGAACGCGAAGATCGAGCTGCTGCGGAGGGTGCCGCTCTTCGGACGCTGCTCCGGTGCCCACCTCGGACGGATCGCCACGCTCGCCGACGAGCTGCACGTGCGCGAGGGCCGCACGCTGACCGTCGAGGGCAAGCCCGGCCGCGAGTTCTTCGTCCTCGTGGAGGGGAGCGCCGAGGTGCGGCGGCAAGGGCCGGCGGGTGAACGTCCTCGGGCCCGGCGACTTCCTCGGCGAGATCGCGCTCGTCTCCGACCGGCCGCGGACGGCGACCGTGACGACGACCTCCCCCGCCCAGCTGCTCGTCCTGACGGGGCGCGACTTCCGCACGCTGCTGCGCGAGCGTGCCGGCGATCCAGGCGAAGGTGCTCGAGGCGGTCGTCGAGCGGCTGCCCGGCGACTAGCGCGCCGGCGCCCGGCTATCGTCACGCGCACGGGCGAACACGAGGAGGAGAACGGGATGGCTGCGACGGCGAGCGGGCGCAAGCTCCTGATCGACGGAGAATGGATCGAGACCGGCGACTGGCTCGAGGTGCGCTCGCCGTACTCCGGCGACGTGGTCGGGCGGGTCGCCAGGGCGGGCGCCGACGAGGCCCGGCGCGCGGTCGACGCCGCCGCAGCCGCGCTCGAGCAGCCGCTGCCGGCGCACGAGCGGGCGGCGATCCTCGACCGGGCCGCCGCGCTGATCGAGGCGCGCAGCGAGGAGATCGCGCAGACGATCTGCGCCGAGGCCGGCAAGCCGATCAGGACGGCCCGCGTCGAGGCCGCGCGCGCCGCCTCGACGTACACGTTCGCGGCCGTCGAGGCGCGCAAGCTCGCCGGCGAGATGATCCCGATGGAGGCCGCCCAGGCCGGCGAGGGCAAGATCGCCTTCACGCTGCGGCGCCCGGTCGGCGTCGTCGGCGCGATCTCGCCGTTCAACTTCCCGTGCAACCTCGTCGCGCACAAGCTCGCCCCCGCGCTCGCGGCCGGCTGCCCCGTCGTGCTCAAGCCCGCGAGCCAGACGCCGCTCTCGGCGCTCCTGCTCGCCGAGATCGAGCAGGAGGCGGGTCTGCCGGCCGGCTGGCTCAATGTCGTCGCCGGCCCCGCGTCGGCGATCGGCGACGTCCTCGTCGGTGACGACCGCGTCCGCCTGATCACGTTCACCGGCTCGAGCGGCGTCGGCTGGGGCCTCCAGGAGCGCGCTCCGCGCAAGCGCGTCCGGCTCGAGCTCGGCAACTCGACCCCGGCGATCGTCGCCGCCGACGCCGACCTCGAGACGGCGGCCGCGAAGCTCGCCGCGAACGCGTTCGCCTTCGCCGGCCAGAGCTGCATCTCCGTCCAGCGGATCTACGTCGAGCGCGCCGTCCACGCCGACTTCCTCGCGCGGCTCGTACCGAAGGTCGAGGCGCTCACCGTCGGCGACCCGGCCGACGAGGCGACCGACGTCGGCCCGGTGATCGACGAGGGCAACCGCGACCGGATCCTCGCCTGGATCGACGAGGCCCGGGCGGCCGGCGCCGAGCTCCTCGCCGGCGGCCGCGACGGCGACCTGATCAGGCCGACGCTGCTCGGGAACGTCCCCGACGACGCGAAGGTGAGCTGCGAGGAGGTGTTCGGCCCCGTGGCGATCGTCAACGCCGTCGACTCGGTCGACGAGGCGATCGAGCGTGCGAACGGCACCGACTTCGGCCTGCAGGCGGGCATCTTCACGGCCTCGATCGCGACGGCGCTCCGCGCGGCGGAGCGGCTCGAGTTCGGCGGCGTGACCGTGAACGAGGCGCCGACGTTCCGCTCCGACCAGATGCCCTACGGCGGCGTCAAGGGCTCCGGGAACACGAAGGAAGGCCCCGCCTTCACCGTGCGCGAGATGACCGAGGAGCGGCTCGTCGTCCTCCAGCGCTAGGCGGCGGCCCGCGCGGCGCCGGTGGGCCCGCTGGGGCGCCCGTTAGAGTCGCGCCCACGATGCCGCCGCCCTCGTCCGGTGTACCGCTCTCCCGTGCGCTCGTGCTGCTCGGGATCGCCGCCGGCGCCGCCGGGGCCGGCGTCGGCATCTCGTCCTCGCGCTCCACCTCGGCGCCGCCGCCGGCCGCGGCGACCGTCCCGGCCGTGACGACCGCCCCCGCGCCGGCGACCGTCCCCGCTGCCACGACCGCACCGCCCGCGACGACAGCGCCTGCGACCACCACGGTGCTCGCCGCCGCCCGCGGCCGACCACCACCACGACCCCCGCGCCTGCACCGGCGCCCGCGCCGGCTCCGCGTCCCACAGTGCGCGGCGCGTGGCCCGCGGGCCGCGACGGCTACACCGACGTCCTGCTCTCCATCGCCGTCTCGGCAGGCCGCGCGGAGGCGGACGCGCGCGCGCGAGCGGCTCGCCGGGCGGGCCTGCCCGACGTCGGTGTCCTCCTCTCCTCGGCTTCCCGAGCCTGCAGCCCCGGGCTACTGGGTCGTCTTCTCCGGCGTCTACGCGAGCGCCGCGGCCGCCCAGAAGGCCCTCGCCGACGTGCGTTTGCGGGGTTTTACGGATGCCTACCCGCGCCGCGTCGGACGATAGTCGGCTCCTGGTCCGACGACCAGACAAGCCCTGCATGCACCGTCCGGACGCCGGCCCGACAGCGAGCACGACGTTTGCTCGTACGACAACGAAAGTCTGGACTTTGTAACAACGGCGGGACCGTGTAGGATCGTTCTCCGGCGCGATGCCGAGACAAGCTTAACCCGTTGCTAACAAAGCGTTCCCCGGATTTCAACAGGAGACAGCAAGACTAGTGATCGAAGAGCGGACTCTCCAGTTGCAACACTGCATGTATCAGTACTCTCGAGCGATTTACCGGTCGATCAAGGATCTGATCGACCCGTACTCCGGCCGGCAGACGCAGCTCGACTCGCGCCGCGCCGTGCTCGAGGCCTGCGAGCAGACGATGGAGCGGCTCGCCCAGGATCCCCTCTACTTCGCGAAGCCCGACCGGGCCCTGTTCCAGGACATCCGGCGCTACTTCCCGATCACCTCGCAGGCGCAGGTCGCCTGGGCGGTCGGCAAGGGCGTCAACGCGGCGGTGCAGTTCATCGAGGACCAGATCGAGTCCGGCGCGCTCGACGGCGGCGTCGCCCGCTGCCGCGCCACCACGCGCAAGGGCAAGCCGTGCCAGCGCACGCCGCTCCCCGAGCGCGACTACTGCCCGTCGCACCAGCACCTGGAAGCGAAGGCCGCGGCCTAACCAACCGCCGCGTCGGCGCCTCCGGATCCACAGCCTTTCCACAGGCCCGATCCACAGGCGCCCCGGTGTACTGTGCGCCGAAGGTGTCGCACGACACAGACAAGCTGATCCGCCAGCTCTCGCTGGTGGCGTTCCTGATGGCCGAGCGGCGGCCGCTGACCGCGCGCGACGTCAAGTCGAACGTCGAGGGCTACTCGGAGATGTCGGACGAGGCGTTCGCACGCCGCTTCTACTCCGACCGCGCCGAGCTGCTCGCGCTCGGCGTCCCGCTCCAGTCCCAGCGCGACGAGTTCACGGGCGAGGAGCTGTACACGCTCCGCTCCGAGCAGTACTTCCTCCCCCAGCTCGACCTCGAGGACGACGAGCTCGCCGCGCTCCAGACGGCCCTGTACCTGCTCGAGGGCAAGTTCGCCTACGCGGAGCCGCTGCGGCTCGCGCTCCAGAACCTCGCGCTCGGCCGGCCCGGGTTCGCCGAGTCGCCGACGGCGACGGCCGGACGCGTCGAGGTGCTCGACCCCGACTACTCCCCGGAGATGCCCGGCCGGCTCGCGAAGCTCGAGGGCGCGATCTCGAAGCAGCGCACCGTCCGGTTCGAGTACTGGTCGATCTCGCGCGACGAGACCGCGGAGCGCACGCTGAACCCGTACGCGCTCCTCTCCGACAACGGCCTCTGGTACGTCGTCGGGCACGACCTCGACCGGGACGAGATCCGGACCTTCCGGGTCTCCCGGATCCGGGGCGAGATCAAGTTCGCCACGCGGCGCGAGCGCGACTTCCGGATCCCGGCCGACTTCGACATCGAGCTCTACCGCGGCCGGCCGCCCTGGCAGATCGGCGACCCGGTCGGCGAGGCGCGGATCGAGGTGCGCGGCGACACCGCCTGGTGGGTGCAGCGCGCCTACGGCTCCACGGGACGCCTCGAGGACGGCGTCTTCGTCACCGAGTACTCGTCGCTGCCGCTCCTGGCCTCCTGGGTGCTGCGCCAGGACGGGCGCGCGGTGCCGCTCGAGCCGAGCTCGCTCAAGCGCGAGGTCGCGGTCGCGCTGCGCGCCGTCCGCGACGCCCACGAGGGAGAGCCGCCCGAGCCGGCGCGCGAGACGCCGCTGCGCGGCGTCGACGGCGCGGGCGACCGCCCCGCCGGGCCGGTCGCGCCGGAGCGCTTCGCGGTGCTCCAGGCGCTGCTCGCGTACCTGCTCGCCGCCTGCGGCGAGGCGAAGGAGGCGGAGATCCCGAAGGCGGAGCTGCTCGAGCGCTTCCCGTCGGTTCCCGCCGAGGAGCTCGAGGAGCACCTGTCGCTCCTGAACCTCGTCAACTTCGGCGGCGGCTGCTACACGATCTACGCGGAGCAGCGCGACGACGTCGTGCACGTCGACAAGGAGCTCTGGGGCGACACGTTCCGGCTCGCGCCCCGGCTGACGCCGCTCGAGGCGCGCGCGATCCGGCTCGCGCTCGAGTACGTCGGCCCGATGATCGCCGCCGACGCGCACACGCCGCTCGCCCGCGTCCGCCACAAGCTCGAGGAGACGTTCGGGCAGTTCGAGCTGGCGCAGACGCCGCAGCCCCAGGTCGAGCGCGCCGAGGAGGACCTGATCTCGAAGCTCGCGCGCGGCATGCGCGAGCACCGGCTCGTCGAGATCGAGTACCAGAAGGAGGTCGACGCGAGCCCGTCGACGCGGCTCGTCGAGCCGTACTCGCTCGAGCGCCAGCTCCCGAACTGGTACGTGCACACGTGGGATCGCACGAGCGGCGCCGAGCGCTCGTTCCGGCTCGACCGGATGCGCAGCGCGAAGCTGACGCGGGAGCGCTTCGAGCCGCGCGACGACTTCGAGCCGACGCGCCTCCGCGGCGCGCGCAGCGCCCGGATCCTCTACGGCGCCGAGATCGCCCGCTGGGCGATCGAGCGGGGCGCCCGCAAGCTCGCCGACGGCAGCGCGCTGCGCGAGATGCCGGTCGGAAGCGACGAGTGGCTCGAGAGCGAGATCCTCGCCCAGCGCGGCGGCGCGATCCTGCTCGGGCCGGCGGAGCTGCGGACCCGCATCGCCGCCCGCGCCCGCGAGCTCGCGAAGGAGCTCGGCGTCGAGCGCATGCGGCGCGACCTAGGCTCCCGCGACCCCTCGAGCCGCGCCGCCGCCCAGTCCGCGTGGCCGCGCAGCAGCTCGTCCTCGCCGGCGCGGTACGGCTCGACCGCGGCCCGCTCCTCCTCCCCGCCGACGTTCCCCGCGGCGACGAGCGCGTTGCGCTGCAGCCAGCGGCCGTCGTTTCGCGGCACGTAGAGCCGCGCGTAGCGGCGGCGGAGCTCGCCCGGGTCGGCCCGTAGCCACTCGACGAGCGAGACGTGCGGCTCGGCGCCCTCCGGCAGCGGCGTGCTCGGCCCGGCGCCGCTCGACGCCGCGGTTCCACGGGCACACGTCCTGGCAGACGTCGCAACCGTAGACCTGCGCGCCGAGCTCCGCGCGGTAGCCCTCGGGCACGGGCGCGGGCGCCTGCGTCCAGTAGGAGAGGCAGCGCGTGGCGTCGAGGGTGCCCGGCTCGTCGAGCGCCCCCGTCGGGCACGCGTCGATGCAGAGCCGGCAGGAGCCGCAGTCGAGGCCGAGCGGCGGCGTCGGCTCGAGCTCGACGTCGGTGACGAGCGTGCCGAGGACGACCCAGGAGCCGTGCCGCTGCGTGATCAGGAGCGTGTTCTTGCCGTAGAAGCCGACGCCGCTACGGGCCGCCGCCTCCCGGTCGACGTGCTGGTTCTCGTCCACGAGCACCCGGTAGGCGCCGCCGAGCCGGCGCCCGAGCGCGTCGAGCTGCGCGCGCAGCTGCGCGTACCCGTCGAACCACGTGTAGCGCGGCAGCCGCCCGTGCCCCGGCGGCCGCTCCGGCTCCGGCGCCCAGTAGCAGAGCGCCGCCGAGACGACCGTCCGCGCGCCGGGCAGCAGCGTCTCCGGGTGGCACGACTCCTCCGGGCGCGCCATCGTGAAGCGCATGTCCGCGAAGAGCCCGCGCGCGCGGCGCTCGCGGATGTGCCGCTCGGTCTCGACGTACGGCTCCGCGGGGGCCGCGCCGACGACGTCGAGGCCGAGCTCCTCGGCCAGCTGCTGGAGCTTCGACGCCTGCACCCCGGTAGTCTGCCCCGGATGCTGGCGGTGCGGATCCACGAGGACGGCGGTCCCGAGGTGCTCGTGCTCGAGGAGGTGCCCGACCCCGTCGCGGCCCCCGGCGAGGTGCTCGTCCGCGTCCGCGCCTCGGCGCTGAACCATCTCGACGTCTGGACCCGCAAGGGGCTGCCGTCGGTACCGAAGCCGCGCATCCTCGGCGCGGACGGCGCAGGCGTCGTCGAGGCGCTCGGCGCCGGCGTCTCGGGCTTCGAGCCGGGCCAGCCGGTCGTGATCAATCCGGGGATCGAGACGGCGAGCGGGGCGATCCACGTCGTCGGCGAGCACGGCGACGGGACGAACGCCGAGCTGATCGCCGTCCCGGCGACGAACGTCTACCCGCTCCCGGACGGGCTCTCGTTCGAGGAGGCGGCAGCCTTCCCGCTCGTGTTCGAGACCGCGTACCGGATGCTCGTCACCCGCGCGGGGCTCCGGGAGGGCGAGTGGGTCTTCGCCTGGGGGATCGGCAGCGGCGTCTCGACGGCCGCGCTCGCGATCGCGCGCGCGCTCGGGGCCCGCACGATCGTCACCTCCTCGAGCGACGCGAAGCTCGAGCGGGCGCGCGAGCTCGGCGCGGACGTGACCGTGAACCACGCCACCGACGACGTGAAGGCGGCGGTGAAGGAGGCGACCGGCGGCCACGGGGCCGACATCGTCGTCGAGCACGTCGGCGAGGCGACCTGGCGGACGTCGCTCGACGTCGCCGCGCTCGAGGGACGGATCGCCGTGTGCGGCGCCACCACCGGCCCGAACCCGCCCGCGGCGCTCCACCGCGTCTGGTGGAAGCAGCTGACGATCCTCGGCTCGACGATGGGCCGGAAGGCCGACTTCGAGGGCGTCTACGACCTGATCGCGAGCGGGCGCGTCCGCCCGGTCGTCGACGAGGTCGTGCCGCTCGGCGAGATCCGGGCCGCGCACGCCCGGCTCGAGGCCGGCGAGCAGCTCGGCAAGATCGTCCTCCGCGTCCCCGAGTAGGAGAACTTCCGACTGAATGACCAACGCGTCGATGGGGCGCGATGGGTGCGTGCGCGGCAAGGACGCAGGGAGCGTCGATAGCAGCGCTCTCGACGCGACCGAGGACGCCGCCGCGTGCGTGCGCAGCGCTTCCCGCCGACCTACGCGGCGGCGGTGGCCGCCGTCTCGAAGCGGAAGAGCCCTGCGTCCTCGATCACGACGCGCTCGAGCGCGGCCACGACGGAGGGGCAGAACTGGGTGCCGCAGTGCTCGCGCAGCTCGACCATCGCCGCCGCGAGCGGGCGGCCGCGCCGATACGGGCGGTCGCTCGTGAGCGCGTCGAGCGCGTCCGCGACGAGGACGATGCGGGCCGGCACCGGGATCTCGTCGCCGGCGAGGCCGTCCGGGTAGCCGCCACCGTCGATCCGCTCGTGGCTCGAGCGGGCGATCTGGCGGACGAACGGGTGCAGGTCGATCTCGGAGAGGATGTAGTCGGAGATGACGGGGTGCTCCCGCATCAGCTCCCACTCGCGCTCGTCGAGCGGGCCGTCCTTCTGGAGCACCGCCTCGGGGATCCCGATCTTGCCGATGTCGTGCAGGAGCGCCCCCACCTCGATCGCGTCGAGCTCCGCGCCCTCGAAGCCGAGCCGGCGCGCGACGGCGACCGCGACCTCGGCGACGCGGCCGGTGTGGCCGCCGGTGTAGTAGTCCTTCGCCTCCATCGAGCGGGACAGCGCCGCGATCGTCGCGAGGTGGCGGCGGTGCACCTCGGCGACGAGCTCCGCGCTCTCGAGCGCGGTCGCGAGCTGCGGCAGAAGCGCCTCGTGCAACCGCTCCCAGCGCGGCCCGACGCCGTCCTCCGACTCGATCCGGAGCGACCCGATCGACGTGCCGCCCGAGACGAGCGCGACGGAGCCGTCCGTGCCCTCGACGACGGACACGCCGGTGCCGGCGACCCGGCCGAGCGCCTCCTCGGCGTACCCGACGAGCTTCGTGCGGTCGTGCGCGCGTGCCGCGAGGCCTCCGGCGAACGCGAGCACGTCCTGCAGGTCGGCATTCCGCTCCTCGAGCGTGGCGACCGCGTCCTCGAGCTCCGAGTTCGCCTGCCGGACCTTCTCGACCGCCTCGCGCGTCTTGCCGAGGTACTGGTGGACGGAGAGCATCATGAAGGCCGGCGGTGCGGCGAATGCGGCCAGCCCGACGACACCCACGCGCTCGTAGGCGATGACGAGCGCGAGCGCGAGCGGGCCGGAGATGAAGTGGTAGGGCAGCGTCCAGCGGAAGCGCTCGCGGAAGACGTCGCCGGGGCTGCGCGCTTCGGAGAGGCTCATCGCGGCGGTGAGGAGACCGACGTTGACGGCGAGGAAGGCGAGTCCGCCGAGCGCGGCCGGCCACAGCATCCCGAGCATGCCCCGCCCGTCGCCGACGAGACGGTACGTGCCGGTGCCGGCGGCGGCGGCGAGCGCCCACTGCGCGGCGTCGAAGATGCCGCGGTTGAGGCGGCCGCGCCGGCGCACGAGGTTGATCAGCCCCATCAGCGCCGAGACGACCATCGCCGCGCCGATGCCGAACGCGAACCCGAGCGCGAGCATCCCGGAGCCGGCGAAGCTGAACGCGCCCCGGTCGTAGACCTGGACGGAGACGAGCTGGAGGCCGAGCGTCACGGCGAGGAACGTCGCGAACGGCGCCCAGCGGCCGTCGACGGCGTGCCAGCTGTGCGGGGCCGCGACGACGATGAGCCCGCTCGCGAGGCAGGCGACGACGGTGATCAGGGCGTTCGCGGCCGGCGGATCGGGGACGGCCGGCGGGCGGGCCGCGCGGGCCGCCGCGCGCGCGCGCAGCCATTCGGCGAGCAGGAGCCGCGGCCGGTCGCGGGCGTGCGCCTCCGGCACGGGGAGATCGGCGGGGCGCGAGAGCCTCAGCGCGTGCGGGTCGGCCGCAGCCATCCGTGCCGGCCCGTCAGTTCCAGCTCGAGGCGGCGTTCCAGCTCGACGCCGCATTCCAGCTCGACGCCGCATTCCAGCTCGACGCCGCATTCCAGCTCGACGCGGCATTCCAGCTCGACGCGGCATTCCAGCTCGACGCCGCATTCCAGCTCGACGCCGCATTCCAGCTCGACGCCGCATTCCAGCTCGACGCCGCATTCCAGCTCGACGCCGCATTCCAGCTCGACGCCGCATTCCAGCTCGACGCCGCGTTGCCGTCGGCCTCGCCCATCCACATCGCCGGCGCGTGGCCGCGCCGGTCACGTCCGAACCAATGCCAGACGACCCTGCCGTCATGCCCGAGATCGAGCGACCGCGACGCCGGCGCGGATGCCGACGTTCGCCACGCCCAGCGGGCCGGAGTACGCGAGCGCCTGCGTCAGGTCGAGCGCACCGCCCGGCGAGTCGGGCACGACGCGGGAGCTCTGCGCGAGCAGCCACTTCAGCTGGTCCGGGGTGAGCCCCGGGTCGCGCTGGAGCAGGATCGCGGCCGCGCCGGCGACCTGCGGCGCGGCGAACGAGGTGCCGTTCGCGCGCACGTACCCCGGCGCGACCGTGTTCTCCGGCGGCGCGATCCCGGCGAGCGTCGTGCCGGGCGGCAGCGTCGAGACGACGTGGCGTCCGGGCGCGAGCAGCTCGGGCTTCGCGTAGCCGTCCAGCGTGAAGCCGTACGAGGAGAAGCTCGCCTGGACGTCGTCGGCGGTGTCGAGCGTGTCGTTCGGGTCGAGCGCGCCGACGGTGATCGCGAACGGATCGTTGCCCGGCGCGTAGTAGTTCGTGTCCGGCCCGAGGTTCCCGGCGGAGGCGACGACGACGACCCCGCTCCGCCACAGCTGCTCGACGGCCGCGTCGAGCGGGCTCCTCGTGTAGTTGCTCGGCCGCGTCTCCGAGAGCGAGAGGTTCGCGACGCGGATGTTGTCGGCCGCGCTGTTCGCCTGCACCCAGGCGAGCGCCGAGATCACGTCGCTCGTGTAGGCGAAGCCGTCGGCGGAGGCGACGTTGATCTCGTACAGCGTGACGCCCGGGGCCACGCCCACGAAGCTGCCGTCCGGGCTCTGGCCGCCGAGGACGCCGGAGACGAAGGTGCCGTGGCCGACGGTGTCGGGCGCGGCGGTCGAGCCGTTGTCGCCGACCTGGACGTGGACGATCCGGCCGCCGAAGTCGGGGAGGTCCTGCGCCCCGGAGTCGATCACGGCGACACCGATGCCGGCGCCGGTCAGCCCCGCGCTCCAGGCGGTCGTCGCGCCGTCGAGCTGCGGGTACAGGGTCGCAAGCGACGCGGCGAGTCCGTCGGCCGGGCCGGCCGTCGGGACGACCGGGATGTCGAGCGAGATCCCGTTGATGGCCGGGTTGCCGGCGAGGCTCGCGAGGTTGTCGAGGCTGAGCGAGACGCTGACCGCGCCGTCGAAGGACTCGCGCGCCGGGCCGAGCGTCCGGGCCAGGTCGGGGCCCGAGCCGCTGACGATCACCTGCACGGTGTCCTCGCCGACCGGGCGGCCGGTGGCGGCGTCCGTGCGGCCGCAGTCCTGCGGCGTCGGGCAGAGGCTCAGGACCTGCGCGCGCGCGTCGCCGCTCAGGCTGTCGAGGTTGCCCCAGTCGTGGCCTCCGTGCCCGGGCGCCGCGGCCGCGGGGCCGCCGAACCCGAGCGGCGCGAAGGCAGGGCCGCCGCGACCGGGCGGTGCAGCCGAGGCCACGCCCGAGCCCGCGAGGGCCGCCAGGGCAAGGGTCGCCGCGAGAGCCGCGGTGCGGATGGTCGGACGCATGGAGTCAGTACATGCGTCGGACGCGCCTGTCCGAACCACACCCGGACGGGTGATTTCATCTCACCCATTCGGGATGACCGCGGGCCGCGCAGCGGCCGCGTCCCCGCTAGCCGAAGCCGAGGATGAACTTCGCGTCGTCGGACATCCGATCGGGCGTCCACGGCGGATCGAAGGTCAGCTCGAGCGCGACGTCCTCGACGCCGGGAACCTCGAGGGCGACCCGCTCCATGTCCTGCGCGATCAGCGGCCCGGCGGGGCAGCCCATCGAGGTGAGGCTGTAGATGACCTTGGCGGTCTCCCCCTCGATCTCGACGTCGTAGACGAGCCCGAGATCGACGACGTCCATCCCGAGCTCGGGGTCCTCGACCTGGCGGAGCGCCTCGAGCACATCGTTCTTGCTGGCCATGAGCGTCAGTCTAGATGCGCCCGCCCGGGTCGCGTCCCGCGTACCATGCCCGGGTGCTCGCGACGACCGGCCAGGCGATCGTCAACGGCGTGCTGCTCGCCTCGGCGGTCGTGCCGCCGGTGATCGTGGTCGTGCTCGCCTGGGTCTTCCTCCGCGCCGGGCGCCGCCACGACGAGCGCGAGCGCACGCGGCGGGCAGCCTCAGTAGCCGAGCAGGCGAACTTCCTCGCGCCGCTCGCGCGCGAAGAAGTGGATCCCGTCGACGAACCGCACCCAGTTGCAGCGCGTGCACATGAGGAGCGAGTGCGTCCGGGCGCTGTCGGCGAGGAAGCGGACGCCGCGGAGGAGGTCGCCGTTCGAGACGCCCGTCGCTGCGACGATCACGTCGCCCGGCGCCAGGTCCTCGGTCGTGAAGATGCGCGAGTAGTCGTCGATCCCGAGCTCGCGGAGCTCCTCGATCTCGCCGCGCGAGGTGGGCCAGAACTGCGCCTGCAGCTCGCCGCCGAGACAGCGCAGCGCGGCCGCGGAGAGCACCGCCTGGCGCGTGCCGCCGATCCCGATCGCGAGATGGTCGTTCGTGCCGCGGATCGCCGCCGAGATCGCCGACGTGACGTCGCCGTCCTGGATCAGCTTGATCCGGGCACCCGCGTTGCGGATCTCCTCGACCAGGTCGTGATGGCGCGGCCGGTCGAGCACGATCGTCGTCACGTCGTTCACGCGTCGCCCGAACGCGGCTGCGATCGCCTCGACGTTCTCGCCGATCGGCCGGCGCAGATCGATCGACGCCGCGGGCGCGCGGGCCGACCGCCATCTTCCGCATGTACATGTCCGGGAAGGTCGAGAGCTTGCCGAGCTCGCCGACCGCGATCATCGACATCGCGCCGTTGCCGCCGCGGGCGACGATGCCGCGCCCCTCGAGCGGATCGAGCGCGAGGTCGACCTCCACCCCGCCTGCGCCGACCATCGCGCCCGGCCGCAGTCCGCCGGCGTCGTCGGCCGAGCCGAGCACGACGCGACCGCGGATCGCGAGCGTGTCGAGCGTCGACCGCATCGCCGTCGCGGCGGCCTCCTCGGCGGCGGCCTCGTCGGCCCGGCCGAGCCAGCGGGCCGAGACGAGCGCCGAGTGCTCGGTGGCGCGCAGGTAGGACTGGCAGAGGCACGGCGCGTCGCGCGCCACGAACGGCTCCTCCGGCTGGATCGGCGTCTCGGTCTCGGTGCCGCTCACACCGGCTCCCGCAGTCGTTCCGCGGCCGACAGCACGAGCTCCGCGACCTCGTTCGTCGCCTGCTCGGCGCTCTCGTTCTCGATCACCGCCACGCCCTCCCGCTCGGCGCGCTCGACGAGCAGATCCTGGAGCCGGCGGATCTCCTCGAACCGCTCGAGGTACTTCGTCGTCGGCCGGTCGGGCAGCCCGTCGCGGGAGAGGAAGTGGCCCGGCGTGCGCCGTCTCGTCCCCGAGCGTGAGCACGCACGGGACGACGAGCGCCCCCGGAATGCGGGTCGGCACGAGCCCGGGCACGACGTGGACGCCCTCGAGCACCATCGACCAGCCCTCCTGGAGCGCCCGGTCGATCGAGGCGCGCACGCCGACGAGCACGTTCCGCGACTGCTGGAGGAAGCCGAACTCGAGCGGGTCGTCGGCATCCGGGAACGCGTCGCCCGCGGCGAAGCTCGAGTAGTGGATCGACGGCATGAACCCGCGCGAGAAGAACGCGCGCATCGTCTGCCGGACGAAGTCGGTCGAGGTGACGCGCGTGATCCCGAGCCGGTAGGCGATCTCGGAGGCGACGGTCGACTTGCCGGTGCCGGTCGCGCCGCCGATCAGGATCACGAGCGGCAGGTCGAGCTCGCGCAGCTCCTGGTAGCGGCGGAGGCGCACGATCGCGTCCGTGCCCTCGTCCTCGCCGAGCGTCTCGACCGCGAGGCGCGTGCAGCCGGTCGACGTCGACGCTGTCGCCGCCGCTCGCGGCGAGGTCGTCGCCGACGCGGGTCGCGAGCGCGTACGCACGGTGGGCCGTGACGCCGACGGCCATCAGCGCGCGCGCCATCAGGCCGCGCGAGTACGGGAGCCCGTGCTCGCCCCCGAGCGGCAGCGGCATGATCCTGCGCTCCCCGGTCACGCCCGCACCTCCGCCGGCACGAGCCCGAGGACGAGCTCGTCGAGCCCGTCGGCGACGACGTCGTTCGCGGCGAGGACGACCGTGGCGCCGCGCGCGAGCGCCGTCTCCGCGACGACGTCGATCGCGGCGGCCTTCAGCTCGACGAGATAGACCTCGGCGTCGATCCGCTCCAGCTCGGCGCGCAGGAGATCGCGGCGCGCGAGGTTCCGCGAGACGTGGACGACCTCCGCGTCGAGATGCGCCGTCGGCGCCGGCCCGGTCGTGAAGACGGCTGTCCGGCGCCCTCGCAGCGGCTCCTGCGGGCGCAGCCGCAGCTCGGCCGAGACGACGGGCACGTCCTTCAGCGCCCGGATCTCGCCGTGGTCGGCGCCGCCGGTGTCGACGACGAGGTCGGAGACGAGCACGCGGTAGGCGTTCAAGCCGGCGCGCACGTCGTGGGCGCCGCCCGTGACGAGGATCCGCGCGTCCGCGGCGACCGGGGGCAGCGCGGCGCCGCTGCCGTCGAAGACGAGCAGGTCGGGGCGAAGCGCGGCGGCTGCCTGCGCGCCCTCGAGCACGTTCGAGTCGAGCACGGCGCCGGCGAGCCCGCCGCCCGCCCGCCGGCAGCCGACGGTCGGCACTCCGGCGAGCGCGGCCGTCTCGAGATGGTCGGAGGCCGCGTGCCGCCCCGCGCGCGCGAGCGCGACGAGCTCCTCGAGCCCCGGCGGCGAGCGCCACACCTCCGGCTCCGGCGGGCCGCCGCGCCCCATCGAGACGACGACGACCGCGCGGTCCCGGGCCAGCAGCCGCGCGACGTGCCCGGCGACCGCGGTCTTGCCGATCCGCTTCCCGGTGCCGATCACGGCGAGCGACGGGAGCGGCACCTCGTGGAACGGCGGCGGGTCGAACCGGAAGTCGGCGCCGACGTACGGGAGCCCGAGCGCGAGCGAGCGCGACGCCCACAGCATCCGCTCGCGCGGCCCGAGCACCGGCTCGTCCGACAGGTCGACGACGACGTCGACGTCCGCCTCCTCGAGCCGCTCGACGAGCGGGACGCCGTAGTCCTCCCCGCCGGCGATCTTC
This sequence comes from uncultured Actinomycetes bacterium, assembly GCA_963815005.1. GTDB lineage: Bacteria > Actinomycetota > Thermoleophilia > Gaiellales > Gaiellaceae > Palsa-739. The sequence goes on along the minus strand of CAWFFI010000020.1, from coordinate 54,522 downwards.
TCGGTGCCGCCGACGAGGAGCGCGGCCACGACCTCGTACGGCAGCGCGGCGAGCGCGTCGCGCACGACCGGGGCGTAGTGCTCGCCGTCGATGAGCGCCAAGGCACCTCAGCGGATCATCACCTCGTCCTCGATGCGGGCCGTGTACTTCTCGTACGTCTTCGTCTCGGCCGAGAACTGGATGATGCGCTCCTGCCCGTGGAACGGGTAGCGGCGCCAGACGTCGACGTGGCCGCCGTCGATCTCGACGACGTTGTAGGAGGCGCGCCCCTTGCCGCGGAGCCGGGACGACGAGACCGTGCCGGCGTTGACGACGAAGAGATCCTCGAGCCGCCATGCGTAGGGGACGTGCTTGTGCCCGCAGAGGACGAGGTCGACGCCGGCGCGCTGGAGCGTCTCCAGCGTGTCGCCGGCGTCGTGGACGATGTTCCGCTCGCGGCCGGTGCCCGGCACCGGCAGCAGGTGGTGGTGCAGGACGAAGACGCGCAGGTCTGCCGGCTCCGCGAACTGCTCCTCGATCCAGCGGTAGCGGCCGCGGCCGATCTGGCCGTTGTCGAGGTCGGGCTCGGTCGAGTCGACGGCGACGATCGTGACGCCGCCGAGCCGCAGCACCGAGTTGCGCTCTCCGAACAGCTCCTCGAAGTGGACGTAGCCGACGTTGCGCGAGTCGTGGTTCCCCGGGATCACGACGAGCGAGCCGCACTCGATCTTCGCGACGTACTCCTGCGCGAGCGCGTACTCGTCGGCGAACCCGTGCGAGGTGAGGTCGCCGGAGATGACGACGACGTCCGGCGCGAGCTCGTTCACCTCGGCGATCGCGCGCTCGAGCAGGCTCGGCAGGAAGAACTGCTGCCCGCAGTGGAGGTCGGACAGCTGCACGATCGTGAACGGACGGCCGTTCGGACCTGCCATGGGCAAAGTCTAGTTCGCGCTCAGAAGATCCACTGGACCGGCCAGTAGAGCGCGGCCGCGACGAGCGCCGGCGGCCGGCAGCGTCAGCAGCCAGGCGGTGACGATGTTCCCCGCCACGCCCCACTTGACGGCGGAGAAGCGGCGGGTCGCGCCGGCGCCCATCACCGAGCCGGTGACGACGTGCGTCGTCGAGATCGGGAACCCGAAGTGCGTGCCCGCGTACAGCGTCGACCCGGCCGCGATCTGCGCGGCGAAGCCGTCCTCCGGCGACATCTTGTAGATCCGCTGGCCGAGCGTGCGGATGATCCGCCAGCCGCCGACGTACGTGCCGGCGGCGATCGTGAGGCCGGCCGAGAGCTTCACCCAGTTCGGGACGTAGAAGCTCGAGATGCTCCCGTGCGTGTAGAGCGCGAGCGCGATCACGCCCATCGTCTTCTGGGCGTCGTTCGCGCCGTGCGAGAACGCGACCCAGGTGCCCGAGACGAGCTGCCCCAGGCGGAAGCTCCGGTGCGCCGTCCCCGGCGTCAGCCAGTGGAAGAGCCGGTAGATCACGACGAGCAGGACGAACGCGGCCGCGAAGCCGATCACGGGCGAGGCGGCACCCGGGATGATCACCTTCTCCCAGATCCCGCGCCACTGGACGCCCTTCGCGCCGGACTGGGCGAGCGCGGCGCCCGCGAGCCCGCCGATCAGCGCGTGCGTCGAGCTCGACGGCAGGCCGAGCCACCACGTGAGGAGATTCCAGGCGATCGCGCCGAGCAGCGCCGCGAGCACGGTCTTGTCGGTGGCGAGGCCGGTGTCGATGATGCCCTTGCCGACCGTCTTCGCGACCGCCGTCGTGACGAAGGCGCCGGCGAGGTTCGCCGCCGCGGACACGAGCACCGCCTTCCTCGGGCCCAGGGCACGCGTCCCGACCCAGGTCGCGACGTAGTTCGCCGTGTCGTGGAAGCCGTTCGTGAAGTCGAACACGAGGCCGACGGCGATCACGACGACGAGGAGCGTCGTGCCCACGCGCCGCGGCTACCGGTTCTTCACGAGGATCGCCTCGAGGACGTCCGCCGCGTTCTCGCACGCGTCCACGGCTTCCTCGAGCTGCTCGTGGATGTCCTTCCAGCGGATCACGGAGAGCGGGTCGGCGCCGATCGCGAAGAGCTCGGAGATGGCCGCGCGGGCGAGCCGGTCGCCCTCGTCCTCGAGCTCGCGCAGCTCGATCAGCTGGCGGCGGGAGTCCTTGAAGCCCTCGAGCTGCGCCACCGCCTCGCAGAGCTTCGCCGCGGCCCGGTGGATCACCTGGGCCTGCTGGCGCGCCTGCTCCCGGATCTCGCGCACCCCGTAGCCGACGACCTTCCCCGCCGCCTCGTCCACGTGGTCGCAGACGTCGTCGAGCGCGCCCGCGAGCCGGTACATGTCGTCCCGGTCGAAGGGCGTCACGAACGTGCGGTTGAGCAGGTCGACGACCTCGTGCGTCAGGCGGTCGCCCTCGTGCTCGAGCTCCTTGATGTCGCGCAACCGCTCCGCTGCGCGGTCGGGGAAGTGGTCGAGCAGCTCGATCAGGAGCTGCGCGATCGCGACGGCGTTCTGCGCCGCCCGGTTGTAGAGGCCGAAGAACTCCCGCTTCTGCGGGACGAGGCTCAGCTTCGCCATGCCATGTGGTGTTTACCACTTCGTCACGACGGCACGCGCACCGCCGCCGGACGCGCCGGCGCCCGAGGCGTCCGACGCGACCGCTACCGTGACTGGCGATGGGGCTCGACACCCCGGTGTTTCGCGTGTTCCGTGGATCCGAGCCGCCGCGCTTCGCCAGCCCGGCGGAGCTGGAATGCGCGAAGGTGCTCGACTACTACGGCGTGCCGTGGGAGTACGAGCCGCGGACCTTCGTTCTCGAGGAGGACGAGGACGGCCGCGTCACCGAGGCGTTCACACCCGACTTCTACCTCCCGGAGCAGGATCTCTACGTCGAGATCACCGTGATGAAGCAGTCGCTCGTCACCCGCAAGAACCGCAAGCTGCGGAAGCTTCGCGCCCGCTACCCCGACGTCAAGATCAAGCTCTTCTACCGGCGCGACCTGGAGCGCCTCGCAGCGCATTTCCATCTCGACCTCGCCTCATAGCCGCCCGCTTCCGGGTGACCCCCGCATCGGCGAGATCTATCTCTCCGCCGCCGAGCTCGCCGCGCGCGTCCGCGAGCTGGGCGCCGAGATCGCGCGCGACTACGACGGCCGCGAGCCGGTTCTCGTCGGCTCGCTGAAGGCGAGCCTCGTCTTCGCCGCCGACCTCTCGCGGGCGCTGCCGATCCTGCACGCGCTCGACTTCGTCGAGCTCGCCGGCTACGGCAGCGCGCACATGGGCGGCCACGAGCAGATCCGCGTCCTCAAGGATCTCGACCTCGACGTCCGCGGCCGCGACGTGCTGATCGTCGAGGACGTGATCGACACCGGGCTGACGCTCAACTACCTCGTGCGCGCGTTCGAGCTGCGCGAGCCGCGCTCCGTCGCGGTCGTGACGCTGCTCGACCGCCCGTACCGCCGGCTCGTCGACGACCTGCCCGTCCGCTACGTCGGCTTCGTCGTCCCGGACGAGCTCTTCGTCGGGTACGGCTTCGACCTCGACGAGCGCTACCGCGAGCTGCCCGACCTCCGGCTGCTCCACCTCGAGCCGCAGGTCGCCCCCGGCGCGGCTCTCGCGAACGGCCAGATTTAGGCTAGTCTAACTTTCGTGGCACTCACCCGGAGCCTGCGCGGCGGCGTGGCGCGCGAGCGCGGCGAGCGCGTCCTCCAGGGCGGCCCGGGCCCGCGGCGCCTCCTCCCCTTCCTCGGCCCGGCGTTCATCGCCGCGGTCGCGTACATCGACCCGGGCAACTTCGCGACGAACATCGCCGGCGGCTCGAAGTACGGCTACACGCTCGTCTGGGTGATCGTCGCCTCGAACCTGATGGCGATGCTCGTCCAGGCCCTCTCGGCGAAGCTCGGGATCGCGACCGGGCAGAACCTCGCCGAGGTGTGCCGCGACCGGCTGCCGCGCAACGTCACGCTCGGCCTCTGGGTGCAGGCGGAGCTGATCGCGATCGCGACCGACCTGGCCGAGTTCCTCGGCGCGGCGATCGGCTTCCATCTCCTGTTCGGGCTCGCGCTCCTGCCCTCGGCGGCGATCACCGCCGTGGCGGCGTTCGCGATCCTCGGGCTCCAGCGGTTCGGTTTCCGGCCGCTCGAGGCGACGATCGCGGTGCTCGTGTTCGTGATCGGGATCTGCTACGTCGTCGAGCTCTTCTACGCCCATCCCGATCTCGGCGCGACCGCGAAGCACGCCGTCGTGCCCCAGTTCGCCGGCGGCGACTCGGTGCTGCTCGCGGTGGGGATCCTCGGCGCGACGGTGATGCCGCACGTGATCTGGCTCCACTCGGCGCTGATGCAGGACCGGATCCGGTCGGTCGGCGAGGAGCAGAAGCGGCGTCTGATGCGCTTCACGTGGATCGACGTGCTGATCGCGATGTCGATCGCCGGGCTGATCAACGTCGCGATGCTCGTGATGGCGGCGAGCACGTTCTTCCGCAGCGGCCTGCACAACGTCGAGTCGCTCGAGACGGCGCACCGGACGCTGGCGCCGCTGATCGGCGGCGCCTCGAGCGCCGTGTTCGCGATCGCGCTGCTCGCGTCGGGCCTCTCGAGCTCGGCGGTCGGCACGCTCGCCGGCCAGGTCGTGATGCAGGGCTTCATCCGCCGGCGGATCCCGATCGCCGTGCGCCGCCTCGTGACGATGGTGCCCGCGTTCGTCGTGATCGCGCTCGGCGCCGACCCGTCGCGGACGCTCGTGATCAGCCAGGTCGTGCTCTCGTTCGGGATCCCGTTCGCGCTCGTGCCGCTCGTCCTCTTCACGCGCCGCCGCGACGTGATGGGCGGCCTCGCGAACACCCGCGTCACGACCTGGGCCGCGACGGGCGTCGCCGGGATCATCATCGCCCTGAACGTCTACCTCCTCGTCCAGACCTTCTAGCCGGGCGGAAGTCTGCGACTTCCGCCCGGGAGGCCCGTCCGCGTTGCTACGTAACGCGGACGGGCTGGGCGCGCGTGGCGGGGTGGCGGTGTCGTGCTGAGGAGAGCGCGGTCTCCTCAGCACGGATGGGGCGCGCTCACCCAAGAGCGATCTGGACGGGATGGCTGCCCCGGCGCGGTCGCGCGCGGCCTCCGGCCGGGCGCACCTGCTCCATCGCCTCGTCCTAACGCGCCTCCGGCTGCGTTAGCCCGAGGCCTGAACCGTGGAGAGATGCGCAGCCGCCTCAGGCCGCGGGCTAAGCCTCGCGCAGCAGGCTTAGCCGGAGGCCGAACCAGCGGCCGGTCCTGCCGCAGGCACGACCGGCCGCGCCGACACTGCGACTCCGTGCACATCCACTCTTGGCCGAGTCCGCTGCGTCGGCGAAGGCGAGACCACGCTCTCGCCGCAGCCCCACCGACACCCCGTCACGCGCGCCCGACCCCGCCCGCGTTGCGCAGCAACGCGGGCGGCTCAGCTCAGCCCAGGTACCCGAGCGGGTCGACCGGGTTGCCGTTCACGCGCACCTCGAAGTGCACGTGGGGGCCGGTGCAGAAGCCGGTGCAGCCCGAGTACGAGATCACCTCGCCCTGCGTGACCTCCTGCCCGCACCTGACGGCGACCGAGGTGTTGTGGCCGTACGCGGTCGCGTAGCCGCCGCCGTGGTCGATCATCACGAGGTTGCCGTAGCCGGACATCCAGCCGCACCAGACGACCTTGCCGGCGGCGGCCGCGTGCACGGGGGTGCCGCTCGGGACGCCGATGTCGATACCCGGGTGCAGCGTGCCCCAGCGCATCCCGAACGGGCTCGTGATCGGGCCCGGAGACCGGCCAGATGAAGTGGGGCGCGCCGGCCGGCGTCGCGGGAGTCGTGTCGCCGTTCGCGGCCGCGCGCAGCTGCGCGGCGAGCTGCTCGCTCGCGGCGGCGAGCGCCTGCGACTCGTCGACCTCCTGCTGCATGGCGCGCTGGGTCGCGGCGAGCGCGCTGTCCTTGCCCGCCTTCGCGCTCGCGAGCTTGTGCTGGCTCGTGAGCAGGTTGACGCGCAGGATCGAGACCTGCTGGGCGCGTCCTTCGATCACGCGCGTCTCCTGGTGGACGGTCGTCCGGATCGCCTTCGTCCGCAGCCGCGCCGCAGAGATCTTCTGCTTCGCGCTCGCGACGTCCGCGGCGACGTGCTTGTCCTGGGCGGCGATCGCGTTCAGGTAGTCGATCTGGTCGAGCACGTCCTGGAAGTTGCGCGCCGCGAGGACGACGTCCACCGTCGTCGGCTGGTCCTGCTTGTAGATCGAGACGAGCCGCTGGTCGAGCCGCTGGACGGCGAGCGCGTACTCGTGCCGGAGGTAGCGGAACCGAACGGTCTGGAGGTGGAAGAGCTCGTCGAGCTTCGAGAGCCGCTGCCGATGCAGCGTGATGTCCGACTGGAGCGCCGTGAGCCGGTTGGAGACGTCCCCGACCTTCGACTCGAGCGTGTGGATGCTCGTCGTCAGCGAGCCGATCTGGGCCGAGAGCGCGGACTCGCGCTTCTTCGACTGGGCGATCTGCGCCTGGACGGCGGCGAGCTTCGCGTCGACCGACGCCTTCTGCTGACCGATGTCGCCGGCCGCGGCCGGAGCCGCGAGCACGAGTGCGAGCGCGAGCAGGAGCCACAGGCGGCGGGCCATCGGCGAACGATTTCGGCGGGCGTGCGGCCGTCCCTGCACGGCGGCGCCAGGTCTAGGAGGGCTGCCGGGCGTCGGGGACGCGGTTCGCGTGCCGCCGCCGCCCGCGGCTCGAGCGCCCGCAGCGTCTCGGCGGCGTGGCGGCGCAGCGGCCCGACCTGGGCCCGGTAGTCGTCGTCGGAGACCTTGCCGGTGCGATGGTCGAACTCCAGCTCCTTCAACGCCGCGAGCGCCCGGTCGCGCTGCTCGACGAGATCCAGCCGGCGCCGCTCCGCCTCGCCGGGCTCGTCCAGCCGGTCGCTCGCCGTCTCCGGCTCGCCGAGGAACGGGCGGGCGACCCACACCACGGCCACGATCGCGAGCACCGCCGCGACGGCGAGCGCCCAGGCCATCAGGCGACGACGGCGCCCGGGTCGTACCGCTCGGCGAGCCGCCGCTGCTCGACCGCGTCGGGCCACATCGCGACGACGGAGCCGCCGACGAAGAGGAACCCGGCGAGCCAGATCAGGTTCACGAGCGGCTTCACGAGCACCTTGAGGAAGAACGGCCCGCCGGGCTTCGACGGCACCTGGTCGGCGATCGTGAACAGGTCGCCGAGGTTGCGCGGGTCGTGGTAGATCGAGACCTCGTTCGAGACCTGCTGCTCGACGGGGTAGTCGTTCTTGCCCGGGTGGAGCGTCGTGACGTGGGAGCCGCCGCGGGTGACGTCGACGGTCGCGCGGATCGCCTGGGCATTCGCCTCCTGCGTCTGCGTGAGCCCACGGTAGGTGAGCGTGTACCCGGCCACCTCCATCGACTGGCCGGGCCGCAGCGCCTGCTCGTGCACCGTCTGGTACGCGCTCGAGCCGGCGATGCCGATCGCGAGCATGACGATCGCGGCGTGGACGATGTAGCCGCCGTAGCGGCGCCGGTTCCGCGCCACGAGCATCGCGAACGCGCGCCACCACCCCTCCCCCGCGACCGCGCGCCGCGCCTGGGTGCCGCGCACGAACTCGAGCACGATCGCCGCCGCGACGAACGCGGAGAACGTGTACGCGAGCAGACCGGGCACCGAGCTGCCGAAGCCGAGCGCGAGCAGCGCGACGCCCGTGACGACCGCGGCCACCGCGGGGACGATGAACGTCTTCCCGAGCGCGCGCAGCGAGGCGCGCCGCCACGCGACGAGCGGGCCGATCCCCATCAGCAGCAGCAGCGGCAGCCCGAACGAGTGCAGGAAGAAGTCGTAGTACGGCTTCGACACCGACCGCGTCTCGCCGCGCACCGCCTGGCTGAGGATCGGATAGACGACGCCCCACAGGATCGTCAGGCAGAGCGCGACGAGCAGGAGGTTGTTGTAGAGGAACGTCGCCTCGCGCGAGACGAGCGACTCGAGCTTCGTCTTCGCCTTCAGCAGCGGCAGCCGCACGTAGATGAGCCCGACCGAGAACACCACCATCACGGCGATGAAGCCGAGGAACCAGCCGCCGATCGAGCTCTGGGAGAACGAGTGCACCGAGTTGACGACGCCCGAGCGGGTGAGGAACGTGCCGAAGAGCGAGAGCCCGAACGCGAGCGCGACGAGCACCATGTTCCAGACCTTCAGCATCCCGCGCTTCTCCTGGATCATCACCGAGTGGAGGAACGCGGTCGCGGCGAGCCACGGCATCAGCGCCGCGTTCTCGACCGGGTCCCACGCGTAGTAGCCGCCCCAGCCGATCTCGACGTAGGCCCAGTGGGCGCCGAGCAGCTGGCCGACGCCGAGGAACGTCCACGCGGCGAGCGTCCAGCGGCGCGTCATCACGATCCAGCGCTCGTCGGTGCGGCGCGAGAGGAGCGCACCCATCGCGAACGCGTACGGAACCGACAGCCCGACGTAGCCGAGGTAGAGCATCGGCGGGTGCGCGAGCATGTACGGGTTCTGGAGGCTCGGCACCATCCCGGCGCCGTCGGCCGGGGCGGGCGCCGTCACGAACGGGCTCGAGACGAACACGAGCATGAACGCGAAGAACGTGGCGACGAGCCCGAGCACGGGCACCGCCCAGGCGACGAGCTCGCGCGAGCGCCGGTTGAGCCAGACGGCGAGGGCCGCATAGCCGGTGAGGATCAGGAACCAGAGCAGGAGCGAGCCCTCCTGGCCGCCCCAGAACGCCGAGAGCGCGTAGCCGAGCGGCAGCGAGTGGCTCGTGTGCTGCGCGACGTACTGGAACGTGAGGTCGCGCCGCCCGAGCGCGATCCAGAGCACGACCGCGGCGACGAGCGTGGCCGGGAACGCGGCGAGGAGCGCGTTCTGGGCGGAGAGCGCGAGCCGGCGGCGGCGCTTCCAGGCCGCGTAGGAGCCGGCGACGAGCGCGTACGCGACGAGCCCGAACGCGAGGAGGAGTGCGGCGCGGCCGAGTGCGGCCACTAGGTCTTGGACGTGGCCGGCGCGTACTTCGACGGGCACTTCGTCACGAGCGTGTCCGGCTTCGCGACGAACGTGCCGTTGCGCAGCGTGCCCTCGACGACGATGTGCCGGCCGACCTTGAACAGATCGGGGACGCTGCCCGTGTAGCTGATCGGCACGCGCGTGGCCGAACTTGCCCTGCACGTCCTTGAGCAGGAAGCGGAGGCCGTCGCCGTGCGCGTCCCCGGTCACCGGGCCGACGACCGCGCCGACGAGCAGCACGTCGCCCTTGTGCCCGGCGAGGGTGCTGGGCGAGATCTGCGGCGTCCCGCCACCGGCGACCGCGGTGTAGACGAGGAAGACCGCGAGCGCCGCCGCTACGGACAGCGCGATCACGAGCCGCGCAGGACTGGCTCTCACGGCCTCGATGATAGCCCGGGCCGCCGGCCTTGGGCGGCAGTCGACGTTAACGGCGCGAAAAGCCGCAGCGGTCGCGTCCGCTAGTGCTCGGGCGTCGGGACGCTGCTGCGGCCGGGGATCCGGTAGCCGTGGTCGTGGCAGAGCGAGCCCGGCGATTCCTCGGTGAGCGCGTCGCAGTAGCCCTTGCCGTACGCGGCGCGCATGAAGGCGGCGACGACGTCGAGGTTCCACTCGCCGATCTCGGCGGCCTCCCGCCAGAGGTCGGCGAGGCGGAGGTCGATGTCGAGCTCGAGCAGGTCGATCCGCGTCGGCTGCTTGGACATGGCACGAGGGTAGAGAGGCCGTCGGACGGAACTTGCAAGTGATATGCGGCACGTGCGCGGTTAGGCTCCGGGCGTGGGAGCGATCCGCTTCGGCCCGGCGCGCTGCCCCTCGCGGGAGAGTCCCGAGGAGGCGATCGAGCTCCTGCTCGCGCGCGGCTTCACGCGCCTGCGAGATCGACTTCGAGGGCCGCTTCTGGATGGACTACGAGTTCGCCGCGCGGCTCGGCGAGCTCGCGCGCGAGGCCGGGATCGCGCTCTCCCTGCACGCCCCGCTCGCGGCGTTCATGGGCCACGCCGAGCGCGGCAAGAAGCTGAACATGGCGACGGGGATGCTCGACCACTCGGCCGGTGTCGCAGCGGCCTGCGGCGCCGAGGTGGTCGTGTTCCACCCCGGCTTCCTGCTCGGCCGGACGCGCGAGGAGGCGCTCGAGTCGGTGTGCGAGCAGCTCGGCGAGCTGCGCGTCCGCCTCGAGGGCAAGGACCGGGCGGTCCCGTTCGGGGTCGAGGTGATGGGCCGCGTGCGCGACCTCGGCTCGCTCGACGACGTGCTCTTCATCGCGGAGCGGCTCGCCTGGGTGCGCCCGGTGATCGACTTCGCGCACCTGCACGCGACGAGCGACGGCGCCTTCACCGGCGTGGACGCCTTCGCAGCGGTGCTCGAGGCGACCGACGCCGTGCTCGAGCCGGGCGCCCCGTTCCACATCCACTTCAGCGACATCGCCTACGCGAACCGCAACGAGACGAAGCACCTGCCCTACGGCGAGGGGACGCTGCGGGCGGAGCCGCTGCGGGACGCGCTCGCGCGCTTCGAGCGGCCGGCGACGGTGATCAGCGAGTCGCCCGACGAGGCGTCGACTCAGGCGATCGGCGCGGTGCTGCGCGGCGACAGCTCGGCGATCCGCGCCTCGTAGCCCTCGGCCTCGCCGTCGCGGCCGCGCGCGCGGAGGAAGCCGGCGAGCTCGCCGAGCGCCTCCGACTCCCACATCCGCATCCCGTTGTCGGCGAGCTCGCCCGCGGCGGCGCGGATCAGCTCCTCCGCCTCCTCGTCGCGGCCCTGGGCGGCGCGCACGACGCCGAGCGCGAGCTTCGTCGTCGACAGGGAGACCCGGTCGTCCGGGCCGACGCTCTCGCGCGACTCGAGCGCGAGCCGCTCGGCCTCCTCGAGGCGGCCGGTGCGGACGAGCACCTGCGCGAGCGTCCGCTGCGCCTCGCAGAGGTGGGCGCGGTCGCCGAGCCCCTTGAGCACGCGCACGGCGTCGCGGATCAGGCGCTCGGCCGGCTCGATCTCGCCGCGCCAGAGGTGGACGCGGCCGAGGGCGAGGCCGAGCGCCGCCTCGTTCGAGGGCGAGCCCATCTCGGCGTAGATCGCACGCGACTCCTCGTAGGCGCGGATGGTCTCGTCGCCGTCGCCGCGCACCCAGGCGAGCAGGCCGGCGGACATGAGCGCGAGTGCGCGACCGACGACGCTGTTCGACGCCGCGGAGAGGTCGAGCGCGCGCTGGACGAGCGGCTCGGCGTGCTCGGCGTCGAGCTCCATCAGGTAGCTCTGCGCGAGCGCCTGCGTGACGAGCGACTCGAGATCCTTGCGGCCGAGCTCCTGGGCGACCGCGATCGCCCGCTTCGCGTAGCCGCGGAACGCCTCGCGGTCGCCGATCCACGCCGCGACGTGGACGCGCGCCCACAGCGCGTCGAAGAACGGGACCTCGCCCTCCTCCTCGAGCAGCGCCAGCGCCCGCTCGGCGAGCTGGAGTGCGGCCACCGCGTCGCCGCGGAAGTTCAGCGCCACCTCGGCGAGACCCGTGAGCGCACGGCCCTCGAGGCGCGCCTCGCCCGCCTCGGCGGCGGCGGCGCGGACCGTCTCCATCTCGACGGCGACCGCGGCGAAGTCGCCGAGCCGCCACGCCGCGCGGGCGGCGAGGTAGCGGCGGTCGTGCGTCGGCGAGAGATCGACGGCGCGGAGCAGGAGCTTCCGTGCGCTGCGGAACGCCTCGCGCGAGAGCGCGCGCCGGCCGGCGTCGGTGAGCGCGGTCGCGGCCTCCTCGGCGAGCGCGGGCGGCGGCACTCCGTCGAGCTCGCCGAGGAGGCGCGCCGCCTGGTCGAGGTGGAACGCACGGATCTCGAGCAGCTCGGCGCCGGCGCGCTCGGCGAGCCAGCCGGCGTAGCTGTGATGGAGGTCGGCGCGGGAGCTCTTCGAGAGGCCCGCGTAGGCGACCTCGCGGATGAGCACGTGCTTGAACTTGAACGTCTCCTCGCCGGTGATGGTCGTCCGCGGCTCGCGCACCACGAGGTCGCGCAGGAGCAGGTCGTCGAGCACCGCGTCGACGTTCTCGACGTCGGGCGAGAGGTGGGCGAGCGCGCCGCGCATGAAGAGGCGACCCATCGCGGACGCGCGCTGCAACAGCCGCCGCTGCGGCGACGACAGCCGGTCGATTCGGGCTGCGATCAGCGCCTGGAGCGTGTCCGGGATCCGTTCCACGCCGCGGCCCTGCCGCTCGACGAGCATCCGGATCGTCTCCTCGACGAAGAGCGGGTTCCCCTCGGTCTTCGCGAGCACGGCGTCGACGTCGATCGGCAGGCCGATCTCGGCGGTGAGCGCGGAGACGAGCTCGGCGCTCTCGGACAGCGGCAGCGGCTCGAGCTCGAGCGTCATCCCGCGGACGCGGCCCCCACCCCACGTCGGCCGCACGTCGAGCAGCTCCGGCCGCGCGAGGCAGAGCAGCAGGAGCGGCGCCTCGCGCACCCAGGCGGCGAGGTGCTCGACGAGCTCCAGCAGCGGCTCCTCGCCCCAGTGGACGTCCTCGAACACGAGCACGAGCGGCTGCGCCTTCGCGAGCTGCTCCGCCCAGGCGCGCACGGCCCACGCGATCTCCTGCGGCGAGCGCTCGCCCTCGACCGCCTCGAGGACGCCGACGGCGAGGCCGAGCAGGTCGGCGACCGCCTCGTCCTCACAGCAGGCGCGGAGCTTCTCCTGCGCCCGGTCGAGCGGGTCGTCGTCGGCGATGCCGGCGGACGCCTTCACCATCTCGCCGATCGGCCAGTACGTGACGCCCTCGCCGTACGGGAGGCAGCGGCCCTTGAGGATCGTCGCTCCTTCGAGGCCCTCGACGAACTCGCGCGCGAGGCGGCTCTTGCCGACGCCGGGGTCGCCGTAGAGCGTGACGAGGGTGGCGCGCGCGTCACGGGCGGTGCGGCCGAAGGTCGTCTCGAGGAGGTCGAGCTCGGATTCGCGGCCGACGAGCGGCGCCTCGATCGCGGCGAGCGGCGCTCCGAACTCGGTGACGCAGACGACGCGGCTCGCGGCGACCGGCTCGCGCCAGCCGCGCAGCTCGAGCGGCGGCAGGGGCTCCAGCTCGACCCGGCCGCGGACGAGCCGCGCGGCGGCGGGACCGACGAGGATCTCGTCCACGCCCGCCTGCTGCTGGAGCCGGGCGGCGAGGTTCACGGCCTCGCCGGTGGCGAACGTCGACTCGGCGTCCTCGGTGACGACCTCGCCGGACTCGATGCCGATGCGGGCGTGCAGGCCGAGCTCCTTGACGCGCTCGAGCGTGGCGAGCCCGGCGCGGACGGCGCGCTCGGCGTCGTCCTCGTGCGCGAGCGGGATCCCGAACGCGGCCATGACGGCGTCGCCGGCGAACTTCTCGACGATGCCGCCGTGCGTGACGATGCAGTGGGAGACCTGGTCGAAGAAGCGGCTGACGCGCCGCCGCACGACCTCGGGATCGGCGTCGGCGACGAGCTCGGTCGAGTCGACGAGATCGACGAACAGGACACTCGCCAGCTTCCGTTCCACCCCACCATCGTAGTCGTGCGACGGGTCGGCTCCCCGGACGGCGGCGGGCCGGTTTTCCATACGATCGCGCCGGTGCTCGACCCGAAGGTGTTCAAGGCGTACGACGTCCGCGGGATCTACCCGGGGGAGCTCGACGAGGAGGGCGCGTACGCGATCGGACGCGCCTACGTCGAGCAGTTCGAGCCGCGCCGGATCGCGGTCGGGCGCGACATGCGGCTCTCCGGGCCGGCCATGCAGGCGGCGGTGATGCGCGGCGCGGCCGACGCGGGCGCCGACGTGCTCGACCTCGGGCTCGTCGGGACGGAGATGGTCTACTTCGCGGTCGGCGCGCTCGGGCTCGACGGCGGGATCGCCGTCACCGCGTCGCACAACCCGAAGGAGTACACGGGCATGAAGATCGTGCGCCGCGGCGCGCTGCCGGTGGGCGGCGAGTCGGGCCTCTTCGACGTGCGCGACCGGGCCGCGGCGGGCGTGACGGCGGGCGCGGCGACGCCGGGCACGATCGCCGAGTACGACATCTGGCCCGCGTACGTCGAGCGGGTGATGTCCTTCGTGGACGTGTCGGCGATCCGGCCGCTGCGGGTCGTGATCGACGCGGCGAACGGCATGGCGGGCACGATGCTGCCGCGGGTGCTCGATCGGCTGCCGGTCGAGGTCGTGCGCTGCTACTTCGAGCCGGACGGCTCGTTCCCGAACCACGAGCCGAATCCGCTCCTGCCGGAGAACCGCGAGTTCATCGTCGCGAAGACGCTCTCGGAGGGGGCCGACCTCGGGGTGGCGTTCGACGGCGACGCCGACCGCTGCTTCTTCGTCGACGACACGGGCGAGTTCGTCCCGGGCGACTTCGCCACCGCGCTCCTCGCCGAGGCGGTGCTGGCGAAGGAGCCGGGCGCGAAGATCATCTACGACGTTCGCGCGAGCTGGGCGGTGCCGGACACGATCGAGGCGGCCGGCGGCGTGCCGCTGATCAACCGCGTCGGGCACGCGTTCATCAAGCACCGGATGCGCAAGGAGGATGCGGCGTTCGGCGGCGAGGTGTCCGGCCACTACTACTTCCGCGACTTCTCCCAGGCCGACTCGGGGGTGGTTCCGTTCCTGCTCATGCTCGAGCTCGTGTCGCGGCGGGGCCGGAAGCTGTCCGAGGTGCTGGAGCCGTTCCGGTCGCGCTACTTCATCACGGGCGAGATCAACACGCCGGTCGCCGACGTGGCGTTGAAGCTCCAGGAGCTGAAGGAGCGCTACGCCGCCGAGGGAACGGTGTCGCACCTGGACGGGATCTCGGTCGAGGCGGCGGACTGGCACTTCAACGTGCGCCCGTCGAACACGGAGCCGCTGCTGCGACTGAACCTCGAGGCGCGCTCGCAGGCGCTGATGGAGCGCAAGCGCGACGAGGTGCTCGCGCTCATCCGCTCGTAGCGCGCGAGCGTCGCCTCGGCCAGACCCCGGCTCGAAGCGTTGCACTTCAGTGACCGTGTCCGACACCGGGACTTGCCCCGAGGAGACGTGCCAGGCGAGCGCACGACGAGCGCTCGCCCTGCGAGTGCCGAAGACGCCCGAGCACCTCGTCGACCCTCAGCCATGCCGGCGCCCGTTCGAGGCCCATCGTCGCGCGGTAGCTGCTGTCCCGCCAGTCAGCCGCGTCCTCGCAGGCGCAGTGATGCACCGGATTTCGATTCACGTACGCGATCGAGGCAACCTGGTGCGCATCGCTCTCGATCGTCTTGCTGAAGAACCGGTTCCGGAACAGATGCCCGGCGCGCCCGTACCGCTGGTTGATCGCCTCGCGCATGTCCGCCGATGAGCTCCTGCATTCCCGCTAGAGATCGCCCCGGACGGAGCCCGCACGACGAAATGCGCGTGGTTCAGCATCAGGCACCAGGCGAACATCTCCCACTCGTACTCCTCGGCCACGCGGTCGAGTCGCAGCCGGAACATCGCTCGGTCGATCGCGTCCCGGACGATCCAGCCGCCGTTGTTGCCCTTCGCAACGAGATGATGGCTGTAGTCCGGATCGAGGACGCGAAGCGGATGGCCCATTGCGACGACCGTAGCCCCGCACCGAGGCGCCTCGCAGCAGAATTGTGTGTCTCGCGAGGAAGTTGGCACACATTCGCCGGTGTGTCTGACACCGGGACATGTCCGGAGGGGCGTGTGCGTAGGATCAGCCGCGATGGGAGTCCGGCCGCCGTTCAAGTTCTCGGCCCGCACGCGGGTCGGGTTCTCCGACACCGACGCGCAAGGGGTCGTCTACTACGGGCGCTACAACCCCGTACTTCGACCTCGCCCGCACCGAGTACCTCCGCGCGCTCGAGCTGCTGCACCGGCGCGGCGAGGGCGACTTCGTCATGCGCGCGAACGACGTCGAGTACTTCGCGCCCGCGGTGTTCGACGACGAGATCGAGGTCTTCGCCCGCGTCTCCCGGATCGGCCGCACGAGCGTCACCTTCGAGTTCGCCGCCTACCGCGAGCCCGACGACCTGCTCATGGTCACCGCGCACCAGACGCTCGTCTACGTCGACCTCGCCGAGCGCAAGGCCGGGCCTGTCCCCGCCCACTTCCGCGAGCTCGTCGCGGCCTTCGAGGGAGCCGATGTCGACGCCTAGCACGAGCGGCGCCCTCGAGGCCGTCGACCGGATCCTCAACCGCGGCGGCGACGCCGACGACATCCTCCGCCAGGTCGTCGCCGCGCTGCACGAGCGCGCCGGCTACGCCTGGGCGGGAATCCTCTTCGTCGAGGAGGGCGAGCTCGTGCTCGGGCCGCACGCCGGGCAGCCGGACGAGTCCCGGCGGACGAGCGTCCCGGTCGCCTTCCAGGGGCAACGCATCGCCGAGCTCGCCGTCGACGGCGCCGACCCCGACGACCACGGGTTCCTCGAGCGCGTCGCGGTGCTCGTCTCCGGCCACTGTCTCGTCGGCTGGGACACCGGCGGCGAGACCTGGGAGCCCTGAGCCGAGGCGGATCACTCGAACCGGGTACCCCGGCGCGACCAGGCACGGGTGGAACCCGCCCTACGAGGGCGTGACGCGGTACGCGTCGAAGACCGCTTCGACGTTCCGGAGCGCGGTCAGGAGCGCACGCAGCGCCTTCACGTCGCCGACCTCGGCCACGTACCAGTTGCGCGCCATCTGATCCTCGACCGAGCCGCCGTAGGAGACGATGTTCGTGCCGTGCTCGGCGAACGTCCGCGCGATGTCCTCGAGCAGGCGCGGCCGGTCCCACGAGTCGACCGCGATCTGGACGCGGAAGCTCTGCGAGACGCCTCCCTCCCACTCGACCGGCGTGAACCGCTCCGGGTTGCGGCGCAGCGCGCGCACGTTCGGGCAGTCGTCACGGTGGATCGTGATCCCCTTGCCGAGCGAGATGTAGCCGACGATCTCGTCGCCCGGCACCGGTGTGCAGCACTTCGCGAGCCGGACGAGCACGTCCTCGACACCGACGACCTTGATCCCGTACGTCTGGCTGTCGAGCGCGTCGCGCGCCTTCGGCTTCTTGCGCGGGAGGACGGCCTCCTCCTCGACGACCTCCTCGACCTTCAGGCGCTGCAGCACCTTGTTGACGATCTGCGTCGCCGTGAGCTTCCCCGAGCCGAGCGCGAGGTAGAACTCCTCCGCCTTCTTGTAGCCGGACTCGCGGATCACGCCCGCGAGCACCGCCGAGCCGGCGAGCTTCTTGTACGGGAGGTTCTGGGCCTTCAGGGCGTGCTCGAGCGATTCGCGGCCCTTCGCCTCGAGATCCTCCTTCTGCTCGCGCGAGAAGAACTGGCGGATCTTGTTCCGCGCCCGCGACGACGCCACGAGCGACAGCCAGTCGCGTGAGGGGCCGCGCCCGGCCTTCGAGGTGAGGATCTCGACGCGGTCGCCGCTCTTCACCTTGTAGTGGAGCGGGACGATGCGGCCGTTCACCTTGGCGCCGACGGTGCGGTGGCCGACGTCGGTGTGGACGGCGTACGCGAAGTCGATCGGCGTCGCGCCGGCGGGGAGCGTCTTCACCTCGCCCTTCGGCGTGAAGACGAACACCTCCTCGTCGAACAGGTCGGTGCGGAAGCTCTTCACGAACTCGCGCGCGTCGGCCTCGTCGGCGTGCGTGTCCATCAGCTGCTTCACCCAGGCCACCCACTCCTCGTCGGCGCGCTTCGAGACGCGGCCGTCGCGGGTGTACGCCCAGTGCGCGGCGACGCCGAGCTCGGCCGTCTCGTGCATCTCGCGCGTCCGCACCTGGATCTCGAGCGGCCGCCCCTCGGGCCCGATCACGGTCGTGTGCAGCGAGCGGTAGCCGTTGAACTTCGGCATCGCCACGTAGTCCTTGAAGCGGCCGGGCATCGGCTTCCAGAGCGAGTGGATCAGGCCGAGCGCGCCGTAGCAGTCGCGCGTTCCCTCCTCGCCCGAGCGCTCGACGATCACGCGCATGGCCGTGAGGTCGTAGATCTCGTTGAACTCGCGGCCCTTCTTCACCATCTTGTCGTAGATCGAGTAGAAGTGCTTCGCGCGGCCGAGGATCTCGGCGGGGACGTCGACCTTGTCGAGCTCGCGCCGCAGCACGTCGGCCGCCTCGGCGACGTGCCCCTCGCGGTCGGCGCGGCGCTCGGCCACCATCGCCTTGATCTCCGTGTACTTGCGCGGGTGGAGCGTCTGGAAGGCGAGATCCTCGAGCTCCCACTTGAGCGTGTGGATGCCGAGCCGGTGTGCGAGCGGCGCGTAGACCTCGAGCGCCTCCTTCGCCTTCTGGATCTGCTTGTGCTTGCCGAGGTACTCGATCGTGCGCAGGTTGTGGAGGCGGTCGGCGAGCTTGACGAGGATCACGCGGACGTCCTCCGCCATCGCCACGACCATCTTCCGGTAGTTCTCGGCCTCGGCCTGCTCGCGGCTCTGGAACTGGACGCGCGTCAGCTTCGTGACGCCGTCGACGAGCGCGGCGATCTCGTCGCCGAACTCGTCCCGCACGGCGGCGAGGTCGGTCGAGGTGTCCTCGACGACGTCGTGGAGGAGCGCCGCCGCGAGCGTCTGCTCGTCGAGCCGCAGCTCGGCGCAGATCTTCGCCACCCCGACCGGGTGCATGATGAACGGCTCGCCGGAGCGGCGCTGCTGCCCTTCGTGGGCCGCGGCCGCTAGGCGGAAGGCCCGCGTGACGAGCTCGACGTCGACCTCTCCCGAGTACTGCGCAAGCTCCGCGAGCAGGGGCTCGAGAAGCTCCTGATGCCTCTCACCCTGCTCCAGCGTCGCCACCGTCTCAGTGTACTCCCGGCCCCTCCGGACGCAGGAAGCGGGCCGGACGGCGCGAAATCGGCCGGTCCATGCTCAGGCTGCTCCGCCGACGCCGCACCGCCGTCCGGCTCGCGCGCCTCCTGGCCGCGCTGGACGCGCAGCCGCGGGGTGCCGCCCGCGTCTCGCTCCGCCCCGGCCGCTAGCCCTTCGCGGCCACCCCGGCGTCCGCGCTCTCGATCCCGCCGATCGAGAACGGCGTCCGCGGCTCGAAGCGCGCCTGGAAGAAGCGCAGCTGCTCGGGCGCGTACGTCATCTTCAGGCCCGGGATGCCCTTCGCGTGGGCGTGCAGGTCGGCGACGACCTCGGCCACGTAGGTCAGGTGCTCCTGCGTGTAGACGCGCCGCGGCAGCGTCAGCCGGACGAGCTCGAGCCCGTCGTACGGGTCGTCGCCGTGCTGGCCGGAGACGATCCCCCGCTCCATCGTGCGCACGCCGCCGGCGAGGTAGATCGCCGCGGCGAGCGCCTGCGCCGGGAAGTGGTGCTGGGGCACGTGCGGGAGGAAGCGCTTCGCGTCGAGGAAGACGGCATGGGCGCCCGGCGGCAGCACGATCGGCACACCGGCCTCCTGGAGCAGCGAGGCGAGGTAGGCGACCTGGTCGACGTAGTGGCCGACGATCCGCTCGTCGGCGGCCTCGTGAATGCCGACCGCCAGCGCCTCCATCGCGGCGCCGGACATGCCGCCGTAGTGCGGGAAGCCCTCGTAGACCACGACGAGCTCCCGCAGGCGTTCCGCGAGCGCGTCGTCGTTGACCGCGACGAGCCCGCCGATCGGGACGAAGTGATCCTTCTTCGAGGAGAAGATCGCGCCGTCGGCGAGGTCGGCGATCAGCTTCACGATCTCGCGCAGCGAGTGGCGCCCGTAGCCGGACTCGCGCCGCTTCACGAAGAGCGCGTTCTCGGAGCTGCGGGTCGCGTCGAGGATCAGCGGCACGCCGTAGTCGAGCGTGACGGCGCGCACCTCGACGAGGTTCTCGATCGAGAACGGCTGCCCGCCGGCCATGTTCAGGCACGCCTCCTGGCGGACGAACGCGATGTTCTCGGGCCCGGCGGTGCGGATGACCTCCTCGAGCCGGCCGACGTCGATGTTGCCCTTCCACGGGTGCGGCGACTCCGGATCGGATGCCTCGGGGATCGAGACGTCGGTCCAGACGCCGCCCGCCAGCTCGGCATGGGCGCGCGAGGTCGTGAAGTAGAGGTTCGACGGGACGAGCTGGCCCGGCTGGACGAGCACCTTCGAGAGCAGGTGCTCGGCGCCGCGGCCCTGGTGGGTCGGAATCGTGTGCTTGTAGCCGTAGACCTCGAGCACGGCGCGCTCGAGCCGGAAGAAGCTGCGCGAGCCGGCGTACGACTCGTCGCCGAGCTCCATCGCGGCGCGCTGGTCCTGCGAGGCCGCGGAGGTGCCGCTGTCGGTCAGCAGGTCGATGAAGACGTCTGCCGCGTGGAGGAGGAACGTGTTGTAGCCGGCCTTGGCGAGCGCTTCGCGCCGGCGCTCCACGTCGGGGAGGGCGATCGGCTCGACGACCTTGATCTTGTACGGGGGCGCATGCATGGGCCGATCGTCACGGACGGCGGCAGCCCCGACATCGGGACGTCGGCCCACCGCTGCTGCGGGGAAGTACGGAGTCCGCGAACACGTAGGCTGCCCCCGTGCCCTGGTACTACGCGATCGCCGAGAGCGACCACGAGCTCCAGAATCCGACGAACCCGGAGAAGATCCGGCTGCTCGGCGAACGACTCCGCCTCGGGCCGGAGTCGCGCCTGCTCGACGTCGCGTGCGGCAAGGCCGGGCCGGCGGTGCTGCTCGCGTCGACCTTCGGCTGCCGCATCGTCGGGGTCGAGCGCTCGCCGGTGTTCGTCGAGGAGGCACGGCGCCGGATCGCCGCGGCGGGTCTCGGCGACCTGCGTCGAGGTCATCGAGGGCGACGCCGAGGCGTACCCGCTCGAGCCCGAGTCGTTCGACGCGGCGCTCTGCCTCGGCGCGAGCTTCGTGTGGCACGGGCTCGACGGCACGCTGGCCGCGCTCGCGCCGGCGGTGCGGCCCGGCGGGCACGTCGTCGTCGGCGAGCCGTTCTGGCGGTCGTGGCCGCTGCCGGACGACGTCGACGATCTCGGCTACGTGCCGCTGCGCGAGACGGTCGCCCGCTTCGAGACGGCCGGGCTTTCGCTCGTGACGCTCGATCGACGCCTCCGAGGACGACTGGGACACCTACGAGTCGCTCCACTGGCGGGCGCTCGAGGAGTGGCTCGAGGCGAATCCGGACGATCCCGACGCGCCGACGATCCGCGAGCGGCACGAGCACGACCGGGACGAGTACCTGCGCTTCCAGCGGGCGCTCCTCGGCTGGGCGATCTTCGTCGCCCGCAAGCCCGCCTAGGCGGCGCGGGCGAGCGCGGGCTCGCCGGCGAGCAGCGCGCGGAAGCGCTCCGACTCGAGCAGGTGCCGCCGCCCGAGGCCGGCGAGGTCGATCTCGAGCTCGGCGAAGACGGCACGCGCGTCCGGGTGCCTCGCGTCCGCCGGCTTGCGGTACTCGGCGACGAGCCAGTCGCGAAGCTCGTCGAAGCGCTCGTCGGCGGCGAAGAGGCGGCGGACGACGAGCTGCGGCGACACCGTGCCGTTCCAGCGGTTCTCCTCGAGCCGGAAGGCGACGTCCCAGCGGCCGCTCGCGCCGGTACGAGTCGAGCCGGCCGCCGAGCCCGAACGCGATCGCGCTGCCGGCGTCGGCACCGTCGCGGCGGACGCGGAACCGGAGGTGCTTGCCCTCGCCGACCGTGGCGAGGCCGCCGAGCTCGCAGCCGGGAGCGAGCAGCGTCACGCCCGGGTTGCCGAGGCCGAACGGCGCGAGCTGCTTCAGCTCGGCGCAGAGCTCGAGCGTGAGCTGCTGTCCGCGCGGCACGATGGCGTCGATCCGGGTCACGGGCGCGAGGTCGTCGTCGACGAGCAGGCCGGCGGCGTGCTCGGCGAACGCGTCGGCGAACGCCTCGACGTTCTCGGGAGCGATCGAGAGGCCCGCGGCGGCGCGGTGGCCGCCCCACCGCCCGAGCAGCCCCGAGCAGGCCGCGAGCCCGCCGTGCAGGTCGAACGCCGGGATCGAGCGCCCCGAGCCCTTCCATTCGCCCTCGCCGCCGGCGATCAGGACGACCGGCCGGTTGAAGCGCTCGACGAGCCGGGAGGCGACGATGCCGATCACGCCCTCGTGCCAGTCCTCGCCGGCGAGGACGTACGCGGGCCGGCCGCGCTTCGCCTCGGGCCACTCGTCGACCTGGGCGATCGCCTCGCGGACGATCCGGCCCTTCGACTGCCTGCCGCTCGCGGTTCAGCTCCTCGAGCGAGTCGGCGAGCCGGCGGGCGTCGTCGCGGTCATCCGTGAGCAGCAGCTCGAGCGCGGCGCGCGGGTGGCCGAGCCGGCCGGCGGCGTTGATCCGCGGGCCGAGCCGGAAGCCGACGGCGCCCGCGTCGACGTTCGGCCGGGTCGACGCCGGCGGCGCGCATGAGCGCCTGCAGGCCCGGCCGCTGCGTCCGCGCGAGTGCGCGCAGGCCGGCGGTGACGAGCGACCGGTTCTCGTCCAGGAGCGGGACGACGTCGGCGATCGTGGCGAGGGCGACGAGGTCGAGGTGGCGCTTCGGGATCTCGGAGTCGACGCCGAAGAGCGCCTGGCCGAGCTTGTAGACGACGCCGGTGCCGCAGAGCTCCGGGAACGGGTAGTCGGAGGGGCGCGTCGCGACGATCGGGCAGTCGGGGAGCGTCTCGCCGGGCCGGTGGTGGTCGGTCACGATCACCTCCAGGCCGCGCGCGGTGGCCTCGGCGACCTCGGCCACGGCGGTGATGCCGCAGTCGACGGTGAGGACGAGGCCGCAGCCCTCGTCGGCGAGCCGGGCGAGCGTCTCGGTGCGCACGCCGTAGCCCTCGTCGAAGCGGCTCGGCAGGTGCCAGTCGACGTCCGCGCCGAGCTCGCGCAGGAGCAGGACGGCGAGCGCGGTGGCGGAGATGCCGTCGACGTCGTAGTCCCCGTGGACGCAGATCCGCCGGCCCTCGGCGACGGCGGCGCGGATCCGCTCGCACGCGAGCGCCATGTCGCCGAGCAGGAACGGGTCGTGCGGCGGCTGCTCGCCGGCGAGGAAGACGCGTGCCCGCTCGGGGTCGTCGTAGCCGCGCCGGACGAGCACCGCGGCGGTCAGCTCGCTGATCCCGAGCGCCTGCGCGAGCTCCGCCTGGGGCCCGTGCGGGCAGGAATCGATCGTCCAGGTGCCGTCGCGCATCGTGCAGCCAACCTACGGGCAGGGGCGGACGGAAAGCGGCCTCGAGACATGTCCGGAACGGCCGCTGTGAACGCATTGCCGGCCTTTCGTGACGAAGCTGCGACTCCGGCGTGACGATTGCCGGGCCACGCTGAACGCGGTCCCCTTTTGGGCGGGCGGGGGTTCGGGACGGAGAGGAAAGGAGACGCCGGTCCCGAGCCGCCCGGGCGGTCGCCGCCGCGCCGGAGCGCTCCGTATCCTCCCCGGGAGATGGCCTCGTTCCTCGTCCGCCGGCTCGGGCTCGGAGTTGCCGTCGTCGCGGCGGTCTCGTTTCTCTCCTGGGCGTTCTTCGCGACCGCGGCGAGCCCGCTCTGGCGCTTCTTCGCCGCCCCGAACTCCCCCGAGGTGCAGGAGATCGTGCGCCGCGCGCACCTGCACGACTCGCTCTACACCCGGTACTGGCTGTGGCTGAAAGGCTTCTTCGGCGGCCAGGGCTTCGGGCGGACCGCGGTCGACAACCAGCCCGTCGGCTCGTATCTCTGGCCGGCGACGCGGATCACGCTCGAGCTGATCGGCGCCTCGCTCGTCGTCGTCGTCGTCCTCAGCGTCCTCCTCGGCGCGCTCGGCGCCCGCCGGCGGCGGTCGCCGCTCACGATCGGGCTGCGCGGGTTCTCGTACGTCGCCTGGTCGGTGCCTGCGTTCCTGCTCGCCGAGCTGGCGCTCCAGGGGATCGTGCGGGTCGGCCCGGGCTGGCATCTCCCCCTTGCGCTCGGCGGCGCGCCGACGCCCGGAGGCGGCCTCGGCGACTGGCTCTCGCACATGACGCTGCCGATCCTCGTCGTCGCCGCCGGGCTCGTCGCCGCGTACAGCCGCTACGTGCGCTCGGCGATGATCGGCGCGCTCGCGGCCCCGTACACGACCGTCGCGCGCGCCAAGGGCCTGCCCGAGTGGCGCGTGGTCGTCCGGCACGCGCTCAGGAACTCGCTCGCGTCGTTCGTCGCCGCGCTCTCGCTCGACTTCGGTGCCGTCTTCACCGCCTCGCTCGCGGCCGACTGGGTCTTCCAGTTGCACGGGCTCGCGTCGATCTTCCTCGGCCAGCTCGTGAGCGGCTCCGACCCGTTCGTCATCCAGGCCGAGCTCGTGCTCGTCGCCGTCTTCGTCGTCGTCGCGAACCTCGTCGGCGACCTCGTCGGCGCCTGGCTCGACCCGCGCGCCCAGCTCGTCTAGGCCGCCTAGGACGCGGTGGCGGTGAGCGCGTCGTCGAGGCTGTCGCCGACGACGTTGAAGCAGAGCAGCAGCAGGACGAGCACGAGCGCCGGGAACGCCCAGACCCACCAGCCGCGAGGCCCGTTGAACAGGCCGTAACGAGCCCCGTCGGCGACGAGGTTCCCGAGCGTCGGGCCCGAGACCTGCTGGGTGCCGAGACCGAAGAAGTCGACCGTCGACTCGAGCGTCACGGCGAGCCCCATCACCGTGGTGGCAGCGACGATGATCGCGCCCGAGCTGTTCGGGAGCAGGTGACGCAGCACGACGCGCGGCCCGGACGCGCCCGCGGCGTGGGCGGCCTCGACGTACTCGAGCCCGCGCTTCGACGCGAAGCTCGCCCGCACGACGCGCGCGACGAGCGGCCACATCGTCGCCATCAGGACATAGCCGATCTGCCGCGTCGAGAGCTGATGACCGGTCCGTGCGACGACGGCGAGCAGGATCGCGATCGCCGGGATCGTCACGACGAGGTCGACGAGCCGCATCAGGATCGCGTCCAGCCACCCGCCGAGATAGCCGGCGAGGGCCCCGGTGAGCGTCCCGAGGGCCGTCGACGCGGCGGCGACGGCGAGCGCGAGCAGCACCGAGACGTGCAGCCCGTACAGCACCTGCGCGAAGACGTCGCGACCGAGATCGTCCGTCCCGAAGAAGTGCTGCCCCGCGAGCCGCGGCCCGGCCTTCCGCCCGATCAGGCCGAGGTTCAGCTCACCCGACCAGTACGGCGTGAGGTGCGGCGCGAGGATCCCCGCGAGGATCGAGCGCGACGAGCGCGACGAGGGCCACGACCCCGACCGGCCGGCGCAGATACCGCCGCGCCGACGCCGCCACGGCCCCCGCGACCGGACCCGCGCCTGCTCCGCCGGCTCGACACGCGCCCTCCATCGCGCTTGATCCTACGTCGGCGGCCCGGCAGCCGCCAGACTGCGCCTGTGCCCGACGCCGCCGCGCTTCGCCGCGAGTTCCTGCTCGACCCCGAGGTGACGTTCCTCAACCACGGCTCGTTCGGCGCCTGCCCGCGGCCGGTCTTCGAGCGCTACCAGGCGTGGCAGCGCGAGCTCGAGGCCGAGCCCGTGCGCTTCATCGCCCACCGGCTCACGGATCTGCTCGCCGAGGCGCGCGCCGCGCTCGGCGACTACCTCGGCGCGGCCGCGGACGACCTGACCTTCGTTCCGAACGCGACCACCGGCGTGAACATCGCGGCGCGCGCGCTCGACCTGCGCCCCGGTGACGAGATCCTGACGACCGACCTCGAGTACGGCGCCTCCGACCTCGCCTGGCAGTGGGTCTGCGCCCGTGCCGGCGCGCGCTACGTCCGCGCCGCCACCCCGAGCCCGCTCGCCGGCCCCGACGACGTGCTCGACGCCCTGCGCGCCCACCGCAGCGACCGCACCCGCGCCGTCTTCGTCAGCCACGTCACCTCGGAGACCGCCCTCGTGCTCCCGGTCGCCGAGATCGTCGCCTGGGCCCACGCGGAGGGGCTCGTCGCGATCGTGGACGGGGCCCACGCGCCCGCACAGGTGCCGCTCGACCTCGCCGCGCTCGGCGCGGACTTCTACGCGGGGAACTGCCACAAGTGGCTCTGCGCGCCGAAGGGCTCGGGCTTCCTGCACGTCCGCCCCGAGCACCAGGAGCGCGTCGACGGCGCGATCGTCAGCTGGGGCTACCGGCAGGACCCGACCTTCGTCTCGCGCACGGAGCTCCAGGGCACGCGCGACCCGGCCGCCTACCTCGCGGTGCCCGCCGCGATCCGCTTCCAGGCCGAGCGCGACTGGGACGAGGTCGCCGCGCGCTGCCGGGCGCTCGTGCGCGAGGCCCGGAGCGAGCTCTGCGCCCTGCTCGGCACCGCCCCGCTCGCGCCGGAGTCGATGCTCGCGCAGATGGCGACCGTGCGGCTCCCGCGCCCGGATCCGGGCCTCGGCGAGCGGCTGTTCGAGGCGCACCGGATCGAGATCCCCGTCATGCGGCCGGGGCACGAGCTGCTGCGGATCTCCGTCGCGGGCTACACGACCCGCGACGACGTCGACCGGCTGCTCTCAGCCCTCGCGCGGGAGCTTGACGCCGAGCACGGTCAGCAGGACGATCAGCGCGATCCCGGCTAGCCACAGCGCGATCACGAGCCGCGGCCGCCTGCTCTCGCGCAGCTGCTCGACGGCGACCTTCCCCCACAGGATCAGCAGCCCGAGCACGGCGGCGCCGCCGACGACGAGCACGGGCGCGAGGAAGATCGCCCGCTCGAGAGGCCACCCCATCACCCGGGCGGTGACCACGCAGAGCACGAGCACCGCCGCGAGCGCGGCCGGGATCCGGAGCGTACGCACGGGCCCAGGGTACCGCCGGGATACGCTTCGGCCCGTGGACGTAGCCGGGAACTACAGCTCCGGTCAGGACTACGTGGTCGAGTTCCTCGGCTACCGCTTCAGCTTCAGCGCCTTCGACTTCGAGCAGCGGGTGATCGCGGCCGCGGTCAAGCTCGACCTCCTCGAGCGGAGCGAGCTCGACGCCGACGAGACGGCCGACCTCGTCGAGCTCGTGGAGCGGGACGCGATCGACGAGCCGCGCAGCGCCCTCGGCCACTACCTCGTCCGCCACTGGGAGGAGATCTCCCTCGTCGACGGCGAGTCGCTCGTCTACTGGCTGAAGAAGCTCGTCTTCCGCGGCGCCTGGCTCGACCACCGGCTCAAGGAGGGGCTGCTCGAGGTCGGCTGGGACGACGCGGCGGCCGAGTTCTCGTATCGCGACCCGCACGGCGGCCGGGCGCTGCTCGAGCTGCTGCCGACGCCGAGCTGGCGCGAGCTGCGGTACCGGCGGTGAGCGTCCCGCGCTGGTACGCGGCGGCCGGGCCCGCCTATCTCGCCGTGCTCCTCGCCCTCGACACCGACGCCGGGATCTGGGAGCAGCGCACGCTCGGCCTCGTGACCTGGGCCGTGCTGCTCGCGGCGCTGCGGCCGCTGCCGGCTCTGGCCCGGGCGCAGGCGCTCGGCGTCGTCGTGTTCGCGACCGTCGGCGAGGTGACCGGCTCGCTCGTCTGGGGCGTCTACCACTACCGGCTGCACAACCTGCCGCTCTTCATCCCGCCCGCACACGGGCTCGTCTACCTGAGCGGTGTCGCGCTCGCCGGGCTCGTCCGCGTGCGGCCGCTCGTCGCGGTCGCGGCGGCGGGCGCGCTCGGCTGGGGGATCGCGGGTCTCACCGTCCTGCCGCGCCTCGACGCGGCCGGCGCCGTCGGCGTGCCGCTCCTCTGCGCGTTCCTCTGGCGCTCGCGGAACCGGGCGACCTACGCGGGCGTCTTCCTCGTCGTCGGCGCGCTCGAGCTGTACGGGACGTCGATCGGGACGTGGCGCTGGGCGGCGCGGCTGCCGGGCCTCGGGATCCCGGACGGGAACCCGCCGAGCGGGGCCGCGAGCGGCTACGTCTGGTTCGACGTGATGGCGCTGCTCGTGGCGCCCTGGCTCGTCGCGGGCGAGCGCGCGCTGCGGGCGCGGCTCGCACCGGCGCCCGCAGCCGCCTAGCCGTCGCCTCGGCTGCGGGACGGAGAAGCCGAAGCGGGCGACCCGATCCTCGGGCTCCTTGCGGAGCTCGATCCGGCGGATCGAGCCGATCGGGATGATCAGCGCGTCCGGCCCGTCTCTCGTGGCCGTCGTGGACGTAGAGCGTGACCATGCCGAAGCCGGGCTCGGGGAGGATCCGGTCGAGCACGAAGCGGGAGGTGTCGGCGAGCTCGATCTCGACGACGGGCTTCTCGACGCCCGACTCTTCGGCGAAGCCGGCGATCGCCTTGTGGAGCCGGTCGACGAACGCCTCGTGCGGCCCTTCGACGACGGGTGTCCACAGCTCGGGCACGTCTCCGAGGGTAGCGCGCAGCCGAGCTAGAAGAGCCGGCTCTCCGGCTGCGCCGGAGCACCCAGGTGCGCCCGCCCGAGCTTCGTGATCGTCCTTCCCCGCGGGGTGCGGGCGATGAAGCCGAGCTGGAGGAGGTAGGGCTCGTAGACGTACTCGATCGTCTCCGGCTCCTCCCCGAGCGAGGCGGCGAGGGTGTTGACGCCGACGGGGCCGCCGTCGTACTTCTCGACGATCGCACGCAGGAGGTCCCGGTCGAGCCGCTCGAGCCCGGCCTCGTCCACCTCGAGCAGCTCGAGCGCCTCGCGGGCGATCGCCGTCGTGATCGAGCCCTCGTGACGCACCTCGGCGACGTCGCGGACGCGGCGGAGGATCCGGTTCGCGATCCGCGGCGTGCCGCGTGCGCGGCCGGCGATCTCGTCGGCCGCCTCGGCTGCGATCGCGACGCCGAGGATCCGGGCCGACCGGACGACGATCTGCGCCAGCTCGCCCGGCTCGTAGTAGTCGAGCCGGAACGTCATGCCGAAGCGGTCGCGCAGCGGCGAGGTGAGGAGGCCGGTGCGCGTCGTCGCGCCGACGAGCGTGAACGGCGGCAGGTCCAGCGTCAGCGTCCGCGCCGCCGCCCCCTGCCCCATCACGATGTCGAGCCGGAAGTCCTCGAGCGCCGGGTAGAGGATCTCCTCGGCCGCCCGGCTGATGCGGTGGATCTCGTCGACGAAGACGACGTCGCGCTCCTCGATCGCGGTCAGGATCGCGGCGACGTCCTTCCGCTCGAGCGCCGGGCCCGCGACCGGCCGGATGCCGACGCCGAGCTCCTCGCGGAGGATGTGCGCGAGGCTCGTCTTGCCGAGCCCGGGCGGCCCGACGAGCAGGACGTGGTCGAGCGCCTCGCCGCGCGCCTTCGCGGCGGTGAGCGCGATCGCGAGCTGCTCCTTGATGCGCTCCTGCCCGACGAAGTCGTCGAGCCGCCGCGGCCGCAGGCTCTGCTCGAGCTCCTCGTCCCCGTCCTCGAGGACGGGGACGAGAAGTTCGGATCTCATGCGGCTCTCTTCAACGCGAGCCGGACGCGATCCTCCGGCGACAGATCAGGATCGATGTCCGCGAGGGCCCGCTCGGCTCGAGCAGCGAGTAGCCGAGCTCGACGAGCGCGTCTCTCGCGACGAGATCCTGGTCGCGCGAGGTACTGGGCTCGATCGCGCCGGCGAGCGAACCCAGCTTCTCCTTCAGCTCGAGCACGATCCGGTCGGCGGTCTTCTTGCCGATGCCGGGGATCGCCTGGAAGCGGGCCGCGTCCTCGCGGACGATCGCGCGCCGCAGCTCGGCGGGCGGCGAGCCGGAGACGATGGCGAGCGCGACCTTCGGGCCGACGCCGTTCACCGTCAGCAGCTGCAGGAAGAGCTCGCGCTCGGCCCGGTCGGCGAAGCCGTACAGCTGGAGCGCGTCGTCACGGACGTAGAGGTACGTCTCGACGGTCACCTCCTCGGCTCCGTCGGCCTTGCGGACCGCCGTCGGCGTCGCCGCGACGAGGTAGCCGACCCCGCCCACGTCGAGCACGAGCCCTTCCGGGGTCGAGGCCACGGGCTTCCCTCGCAGGCGCGCGATCACGTGACGAGGGTACGCGTGGGAACGGACGTTCCCGCTCGCGTCAGCCGGCGGCGCGCAGCAGCGGCGGCGAGAGCGCGTGGCAGATCGCGACCGCGAGCGCGTCCGCCGCGTGGTTCGGCGTCGGCAGCTCGGGCAGCCCGAGGATCGCCTTCACCATCCGCTGCATCTGCGCCTTCTCGGCGCGGCCGTAGCCGCAGACCGCCTGCTTCACGCGGGCCGGCGCGTACTCGAAGCACGGGATGCCCGCGTTGGCGGCCGCGACGAGCACGGCGCCGCGCGCCTGCCCGACGGAGAGTGCGATGCGGGCGTCGGCGCCGACGTACGACTCCTCCAGGGCGACCGCATCCGGGACGTGCTCGGCGACGAGACCCGCCACGCCGTCGTAGATCGTCTTCAACCGCTGTTCCAGGAGCTCGTCCGCGCGGGTGCGCCACCAGCCGTGGCCGAGCCCCTTGAGGCGCCCGCCGCTTTCGTGGACGATTCCGAACCCGCATGCAGCCGTCCCAGGATCGATGCCGACGACCTTCACGTGGGGAGGTTAGGCACCGGGTCGGATGGTTTCCCCCGGCTACCGCGGGTTAGCCCGGCGTGGACGCAACGCAGCCGCAGGCGCGTTGCGTCCACGCGACCGAGCGACGCGAGCGCGCTCCGGCCAGCGTCAGCCCAACAAGCCCGACCGCACGAAGCGCGATCGAGACCACGCTCTCGATCGCGCGGAGTTCGTCTGCCTCCGAGAAAGCGCGGACGGCGCTAGCCGGCCACGCTTTCGAGGACCGCCTCGGGGATGTCGAAGTTCGCGTAGACCTCTTGGACGTCGTCGTTGTCCTCGAGCGCCTCGATCAGGCGGAGGAGCTTCTTCGCGTCGTTCTCCTCCTCGACGGCGACGGTCGTCTTCGGCACCATCGTCAGCTCGGCCGAGTCGACGGTGAACCCGGCCTCCTCGATCGCCGTGCGCACAGCGCCGAGCTGCTCGCCCGCGCACTGCACCTCGAACGTCGAGCCGTCGAGCGTCACGTCGTCGGCGCCGCCCTCGGCCGCCGCGAGCGTGAGCTCGTCCTCGTCGGTGCCGTCCGCGGGCACGACGACCACGCCGCGCCGCTCGAAGAGCCACGCGACCGCACCCGAGGTGCCGAGGTTGCCGTCGTTCTTCGCGAACGTGTGCCGGACCTCGCCCGCGGTGCGGTTGCGGTTGTCGGTGAGCGCCTCGACGATCACCGCGACCCCGGCCGGGCCGTAGCCTTCGTAGACGATGCTCTCGTAGGCGGCCGCGTCCGCGTCGGTGCCTGCGCCCTTCGCGATCGCCCGGTCGATGTTGTCCTTCGGCATGGAGTAGGACTTGGCCTTCTCGATCGCGTTCTGGAGCGCCAGGTTGCCGGCCGGGTCGCCGCCGCCCTCCTTCGCCGCGACGATGATCGCGCGCGTGAGCTTCGAGAAGAGCTTGCCGCGCTTCGCGTCGGCGGCGCCCTTCTTGTGCTTGATCGACGACCACTTGCTATGCCCGGACACTGACCCCCGCTCCCGGCGCCGGCGAAGCCGGCACCTCCGCTCCCTTGGCGCGCTCGGCCGAGTCTACGCGCGTCGCCTCCCGTACGAGATTCAGAAAGAGCTCGTGGATGCGCGGATCGTCGGTCAGCTCCGGATGGAAGGCCGCGACGAGGATCCGCCCCTCCCGCGCCAGCACCGGGTGGCCGTCGACCTCGGCGAGGATCTCGACCCCCGGCCCCGTCTCCTCGATCCACGGGGCGCGGATGAAGACGGCCCGGACGGGCCCGCCGGCGTCGCCGATCTCGAGGTCGGCCTCGAAGCTCCGCACCTGCCGCCCGAACGCGTTTCGCTGACGGTGTAGTCGCCGACGCCGAGGTGGTCGCGGTCGAGCACGATCATCCCGGCGCAGGTGCCGAAGATCGGCGCCGTGAAGCGCTGCACCGCCTCGTCGAGGCCGTACAGGTGCATCAGGCGGCCGATCGCCGTCGACTCGCCGCCGGGGACGATCAGGCCGTCGAGGCCCTCGAGCTGCGCCGGCAGGCGCACCTCGACCGGCTCGACGCCGAGGCGCCGCAGCATCGCCGCGTGCTCGCGGAAGTTCCCCTGCACGGCGAGAACGCCGATCCGAAACGGCCTGTCCACGGCGCGGATTGTAGTGACGGCCGGAGCCTCAGACCGCGCTGTCGCCGGCCGGGCCGGCGCGCAGGCCGAGCGCGACGAGCAGGAAGCCGACGAACGCGAACACGACCGGCGGCACCCAGAGGCGCGGCGGCGCGGCGGCGCCGCCGCCGAGGAACGGGACGCCGACGCGGGTCCAGCCGATCGTGAAGTGCGTCGCCGCGGCGAGCAGCCCGATCGTGGCGAGCACGGCCCAGCTCGACCGGCCGGTGCCCCGCGCGATCCCGACGTAGGCGAGCGCGGCGACCGCGACGAGCGCCCACTGCCAGTCGCTCGAGTGCCACCAGTAGAGGAGGCTGCCGCCGATCAGCACCCCGGCGACGAGCTCCAGCCAGAACGCAGACGGGTCGTCGCGCGCGCTGCCGACGGCGAAGTAGAAGAGCCCCACGAGGAGCGTCACGACCACCGACCACTCGCCGCCGCCGGAGACGAGGTCGGTGACGAAGAGCCAGCCGACGACGGTCGAGATCGCCGAGAGGAACGGGAACTCGAAGCGGCGCCGGCTCCACGTCGCTGCGATCAACACGAGCAGCTCGAGCGAGAGCCGAGCGACCGAGAAGCCGTGGAACGGCGACGAGGAGCCCGACGCGACCGAGGTGACCGACGCCGTCGAGGGAGAGCTCCCGATCCAGCCGAACCAGGTCCAGACCGCCCCGAGGAAGAGCGCCCACGCGAGCACCGAGACGAACGCGAAGACGCCCGCCGCGACCCGGCGGCCGGCGCGGCGGAACCGGTCGGCGATCGCCTGCAGGACGACGAGCACGAGTGCCGCCCAGCCGGCGTACGCCGCGTCGCCGTACTGGGCCGAGAGATAGCGAGAGCGCCCCGAGCGCCGCGCCGAGGACGACCAGTCCGCCCGCATAGAGCAGGAAGGACGACGTCGTCCAGACCGGCTTGCCCGCCTTCACGCTGAAGGGAGCGTGCTCCTAGGGTCGGACGGAGAGGATCGAGCCGGGGTCCGCCGCTACCAGCCTCTGGTCTCGAGCAGCTCGCTCGGGTCCAGAGACGCGGTCGAGATGCCGACCATCGGCTCGCCGAGCCCGGCGGAGACGCGGGCGAGGATCTCCGGATCCTTGAAGTGCGTCGTCGCCTCGACGATCGCCTTCGCGCGCAGCTCCGGGTCGCCCGACTTGAAGATGCCGGAGCCGACGAAGACGCCGTCCGCGCCGAGCTGCATGCAGAGCGACGCGTCGGCCGGGGTCGCGATCCCGCCGGCGGTGAAGGTGACGACCGGCAGCTTCCCGTTCTCGGCCACCCAGCGGACGAGCTCGTACGGGGCCTGGAGGTTCTTCGCCTCCGCGTACAGCTCCTCGTCGCGCAGCGCGCCGAGCCTGCGGATGTGGCCGAAGACCGAGCGCATGTGCGTGACCGCGTTGACGATGTCGCCGGTGCCGGCCTCGCCCTTGGTGCGGATCATCGCCGCGCCCTCCGCGATCCGCCGCAGCGCCTCGCCGAGGTTCGTGCGCCGCAGACGAACGGCACCTTGAAGGCCCACTTGTCGACGTGGTGCTCCAGGTCGGCGGGCGTCAGCACCTCGGACTCGTCGATGTAGTCGATCTCGAGCGCCTCGAGGATCTGCGCCTCGGCGAAATGGCCGATCCGGCACTTCGCCATCACCGGGATCGTGACGGCCTCCTGGATCTCCTGGATCATCGCCGGGTCGGACATGCGCGCAACGCCGCCGTCGCGCCGGATGTCGGCCGGAACCCGCTCGAGCGCCATCACCGCGACGGCGCCGGACGCCTCCGCGATCTTCGCCTGCTCGGCGTCGACGACGTCCATGATCACGCCGCCCTTGA
This sequence comes from uncultured Actinomycetes bacterium, assembly GCA_963815005.1. Taxonomy (GTDB): domain Bacteria; phylum Actinomycetota; class Thermoleophilia; order Gaiellales; family Gaiellaceae; genus Palsa-739. The sequence goes on along the minus strand of CAWFFI010000020.1, from coordinate 20,862 downwards.
GCATCTCGGCGAGGCCGCTCTTCACACGCATCGTCCCGTACTCGGTCATGGCGCCAGTGTATCCGCGCGCTCAGGGCGCGAGGCAGGACTCGGCGTCGTCGATCTGCTGCTGCGTCGGCGCGAGCGTCCAGACGAGGACGGCGTTGCGTTGCGACTGCATGATCTCGTCCATCCGGGCCCGGTAGAACGGCGTCGCCGCGCTGCGGTAGGCCTTCTCGGTGGCGCGGGCGTCGGCCTGGTCGGCGGCGAACGTGATCGTGACGACGTTCTTGTTCGCGGTGTGGGCCTGGAGGCCGCCGTACTGGGCGAACGCGGCGATCGGGCCGAGCTTCGCGGCGTTCGTCGTGATCTGCAGGAAGCCCTTGCCCTTGAGGCAGTCGATCGTGCCCTTCGGCGTGTACGGGGCGCTCGAGCGGGCACCGCAGCCGGCAGCGACGAGCGCGACGGCGGCGAGAGCGGCGAGCGCCGCGGGGGCTCTCCGGTCGGTCACGGGCCGACTGTAGCGACGGCACCCGACGGCTCGATGGAAGAATCGGGCCCGTGGAGCCCTGGTCGCAGTCGTTCGGCGGGCGCTTCGAGGAGCACGAGCTCCGGAGCGCGGCGCTGCGCGGCAATCCGCTCGGCGACCCGGACGTCCGCCCGCTCCGGGTGTACGTGCCGCCGGCCTACGACGCGGAGCCCGAGCGGCGGCTCCCGGCCCTCTATCTGATCCAGGGGCACACGGGCCAGCTCGACATGTGGCAGAACCGCTCGGCGTTCCGGCCGACGGTGCCGGAGCTCGTCGACCGGCTCTTCGCGCAGGAGGGCTGCCCGCCCGCGCTCGTCGTCTTCGTCGACGCGTGGACGTCCTACGGCGGCTCCCAGTTCCTCGACTCGCCGGGGGTCGGCCGCTACCACAGCTACCTCTGCGACGAGGTCGTCCCGTTCGTCGACGAGCGCTACCGGACGCTGCCCGAGGCGGCGCATCGCGGGATCGCCGGGAAGTCGAGCGGCGGCTACGGCGCGCTGGTGACGCCGATGCTCCGGCCCGACCTCTTCGGCGGGCTCGCCTCGCACGCGGGCGACGCGCTCTTCGAGCTCTGCTACCTGCCCGACTTCCGCGACGCCGCGCGGGCGCTCCGCGACGTCTACGACGGCTCGTTCGCCGCGTTCTGGGACGACTTCCGCTCGCGGCCCGCGTTCACGAAGGGCACCGACTTCCCGCTCCTGAACACGTGGGCGATGGCCGCCTGCTACTCGGCGAACGAGGACGGGTCGGTCGACCTGCCGTTCGAGCCGGAGACCGGGAAGCTGCGGCCGGAGGTGTGGGAGCGCTGGCTCGCGTGGGATCCGGTGCGGATGGCCGAGCGCCACGCCGACGCGCTCCGCGGCCTGCGCGCCGTCTACCTCGACGCCGGCCGGCGCGACCAGTTCCATCTCGATCTCGGCGCCGACGCGTTCCGCCGCGAGCTCGAGCGGCTCGGCGTGACCGACGTCTTCTTCGAGCTGTTCGACGGGACGCACAGCTCGATCGAGTACCGCTACCCGATCGCGCTCCGGTATCTCGCCGAGCGGCTCCAGTAACCACCCCGTCCGAGGAGGAGCAATGGAGTTCACCCGTTCGGTCGCGCAGGGCGCCGCCCGCCGCGGCTACCTCACCGACTTCAAGCAGTTCCTGCTCCGCGGCAACGTCGTCGACCTCGCGGTCGGCATCGTCGTCGGCACCGCGTTCGGCGCCGTCGTCAGCGCGCTCGTCGCCGATCTGCTGACGCCGCTGATCGCGGCGATCTTCGGGAGCAGCGACTTCAGCGGCCTGTCGTTCACGATCAACGGCAGCCACTTCCTCTACGGCCACCTCCTGAACACGCTGATCGCGTTCGTGACCATCGCCGCGGCGGTCTTCTTCCTCGTCGTCCGGCCGGTGAACGCGCTGATGGCGAGGCGGCGGACCGAGCCGCCGGTCGACGCAGACGACGCGGAAGTGCCCCGAGTGCCTGAGCGAGATCCCGCGCGAGGCGCGCCGCTGCGCCTTCTGCACCGCCGAGATCGGGGTCGCGAGCTAGAAGCCGTCGGTCCCGAGATACCGCGCGTGGTGCGGCTTCGGCGTCTCGCCGCGGGCGAGCTGGCCCTCGACCTGGGCGAGGACGTGGCCGCGGTACTCGCGCGTCGTCCGCCAGCCGAGGCTCGTCCTGCGCGGCGTCCAGGTCACCGCCTCGATCGTCCACTCGTCGGAGCCGAGCGCGGCGAGCGCCGCGCGGGGAACGTCCCAGGACGAGCCGCACGAGCAGGGCACGCGTGCGCGCGACACCGCCGGCGTGCCTCCGGGCCGGCTCGGAAGCGGGCGCCGCCGCGGCGCTGGAATCCGGTACGCGTAGAGCTCCCACTCGCTGCCGTCAGGCCCGGTGACGCGCGCGCTCGGCCGGAAGACGCTCACCCTGGACCGATCATAGGGCTACCCGGGACCGATCATGGGCTACCCTGCGCGCGTGAAAACGATCCTGCTCACGGCGCTCGCCGCCGCCGTCCTCGCCGTCCCGGCAGCCGCCGCGACGAAGCCGAATCCCGCCCTCCTCCACCCCGCGAAGCTGCACGCGAAGGCGCCCGCCGTCTACAAGGTGCGCTTCACGACGACGAAGGGCGCGTTCGTCGTCACCGTCCACCGCGCCTGGGCGCCGCGCGGCGCCGACCGCTTCTACAACCTCGTCCGGGCCCGCTTCTACGACGGCGACCCGCTCTTCCGCGTCGTCCCCGGCTTCGTCGTGCAGTTCGGGATCAGCGCGACGCCCGCGGTGTCGAAGGCGTGGCAGGACGCGACGATCAAGGACGACCCCGTCCGCCACTCGAACGTCCCGGGCACGGTCAGCTTCGCCACGGCGGGGCCCGACACGCGCACGACCCAGGTCTTCGTGAACCTCGGCAGCAACGCGTTCCTCGACTCGCAGGGCTTCGCCCCGTTCGGGCAGGTGACGAGCGACATGACCGCGATCGCGAAGCTCTACCACGGCTACGGCGAGCCGCCCGACGAACGCCCAGGGCCAGATCGCCGCGCAGGGCGAGGCGTTCGTGAAGACCGCGTTCCCGAAGCTCGACCGGATCCTCACGGCCCGCGTCGTCAAGTGACGGGGCGCCTCCGCTGAAGGGGCTCGCGGGCAAGCGGGTCGTCGTCACCGGCGGCACGAGCGGGATCGGCGAGGCGACGAGCCGCCGATTCCTCGAGGAGGGCGCCCGCGTCGTCGCGCTCGCGGTCGGCGAGCGGGAGATCGAGACCGCGCACGAGCGGCTGCCCGGGCTCGCGGGGGCGCTGCTCTGCGACGTCGCGGACGGGGCGCAGGTCGAGCGGGCGTTCGGCCGGGTCGACGACCTGCTCGGCGGGATCGACGTGCTCGTCGCGAACGCGGGCATCTCGATCCGGGCGCCGTTCCTCGAGATCCGCGAGGAGGACTGGCGGCGCGTCGTCGACGTGAACCTGACCGGCGTCTTCCACTGTGCCCAGCAGGCGGCGCGGCGGATGGTCGCGGCGGGCGGCGGCACGATCCTGATGACGGCGTCGACGAACGGGCTCTCCGGTCATCCGTTCTACGCCGGCTACAACGCGTCGAAGGCGGGCGTGATCCTGCTCGCGCGGACGATGGCGCTCGAGCTCGCGCCGACGGTGCGCGTGAACGCCGTGTGCCCCGGCTACGTGCTGACGCCGATGCAGCAGGCGGAGTACACGCCGGAGATGCTCGCCGAGGTGGACGCGGGAATCCCGCTCGGCCGCCACGCCCGCCCGGAGGAGGTCGCGGCGCTCTATGCGTTCCTCGCGAGCGACGAGAGCGCGTATCTGACCGGCACGACGATCTCGATCGACGGCGGCGAGACCGCGTGACGTTCGCGCCGGGAACCCGTCCAGAGCGGACGAGTGCTCGTCAGCTCGTCGTGAGCCCGACCGGGTGGTGAACGCTCGGCGGGGCGGCTGGTTGCTGGCGGCGGTGCTCGTCCTCGGCGCGTGCGGCGCGCACGCGACGCCCACGGCCGGCCCGGAGCCCGAGGACCGCCCACGCGCTCGTGGCCGTCGCGCAGAGGTTCAACGACGACTACGGCCGAAACCTCGACGGCCCGGTCTACGACCGCTGGGACGCACGCAGCAAGGCCGTCATCGGCCGCGCCGAGTACCTGCGCCGGCACGCGGAGTGCCCGACCGCCCCGCAGCAACCCGCGACGGTGGAGAGCGCCGCACCGGGACCGGACGGGACGTGGCTCGTCCACTACCGGATCGGCGACCAGCAGTTCGTCGACCACTGGCTCTACTCCGGGGGCCGCTGGCAGTTCGACCTGCTGCTCGAGCAACCCCGACGCGGTTCGGCTCTACCGGCTGCCCGGCGCCCAGTACGTCGCGGCCGTCGGCTGCGCGGGCCACTGAGCGCCGGTCAGCTCGTCGTGAGCCCGACCGGGCAGGCGACGCCGGTGCCGCCGAGCCCGCAGTAGCCGTTCGGGTTCTTCGCGAGGTACTGCTGGTGGTACGACTCGGCGTAGTAGAACGGCCCCGCCTCGGCGAGCTCGGTCGTGATCTCCCCGTAGCCGGCGCGCGCGAGCTCGGCGCCGAACGCGGCGCGTGACGCCTCGACGGCGGCCCGCTGCGCCTCGCCCGCCCAGTAGACGGCCGAGCGGTACTGGGTGCCGACGTCGTTGCCCTGGCGCATCCCCTGCGTCGGGTCGTGGTTCTCCCAGAACAGGCGCAGGATCTCCTCGGTGGAGACGAGCGACGGGTCGAAGACGACGAGGACGGCCTCGGTGTGCCCGGTGCGGCCGGAGCAGACCTCCTCGTAGGTCGGGTTCGGCGTGAAGCCGCCCGCGTAGCCGACCGCGGTCGTGAAGACGCCCTGGGCGCGCCAGAACACGCGCTCGGCGCCCCAGAAGCAGCCCATGCCGACGACGATCTGCTCGAGCCCGTCCGGGAACGGCGGCTCGAGCGGCGTGCCGAGAACCTCGTGCCGCGCGGGCACGACCATCCGCTCGTCGCGTCCCGGCAGCGCCTCCTCGGGGCTCACCTGCCGGACGCTCTTCTGGAAGGAGAACATGCCGACAAGGGTACGGACGGCGCCCGGGCTACGTCGTGAACAGTTCCTTACGCGCGGGCGCGCCTACTCCGCGCCGGTCGGCCGCGAGCCCGGCGCGCAGGCGGCCGAGCGTGAGCCCCTCGCGGACGAGGAACACGATCCCGAGCACGTAGCCGACCGACGACTCGATCGCCTGCAGCCCGATGCCGTACGCGAACCCGTGCGAGTAGGGGATGCCGTACGCGATCAGCGGCAGCGCGATCGCCGCCTGCTGGAGGCCGACGTTCCCCGGCCAGAGCGGCAGGATCAGCGCGACGTTCATCAGCGCGAGGACGACGCCCGCGGCGGTGATCGGCAGCGAGAAGTGGAACGCCCGCATCGCCGTCCAGACCGCGAGGAGCTGGAGCACCCAGGCGAGCGTCTGGAGCGCCGGTCGCCGTCGCGGCGGCGCGCGGCGTGCGCAGGACGCCGAGCCCCTGCCGGACGCGCGTGATCGCGACGCGGAGCCGGCCCGCGTCGAGCGGATGGTCGTAGCTCGTACCGCCGGGCGGCGAGCAGGCCGATCACGAGGACGGCGACCGCGAAGCCGAGCACCGCGAGCAGCGCGAGATGGCCCCAGTGCGGCACCTTCGCCGCCGACGAGCACCCAGACGATCAGCCCGATCGACGGGACGATCTCGAGCAGCCGGTGCGCGACGACGCTCCCGAGCAGCGCGGGCCAGAGCCCGGGCCGGGGCGGCAGCCGCCGCACGAGCACCCCCACGCGCGCGACCTCGCCGACGCGTCCCGGCAGGACGCCGTTCGCGAAGATGCCGACGAAGAACGCCGAGAAGAGGTCGAGCAGCCGCGGGTGCGGCGGCGGCACGGCCTGGACGACGACCGTCCGCCAGGCGAGCCCGCGCGCGATCGCCGAGAGGATGTTGAACCCGACGGCGACGAGCGCCCACGTCCAGCTCATGCCGGCGAGCGCGTGCCCGACCTTCCCCCAGTCGGGGCCGCGGAACCAGAAGAGCGCCCCGACCCCTACGGCCGCCAGCGCGACGAGGAGCAGACGGAGCCGCGGGTTGACCGCCACGGCGCTCTAGCAGCCGTGACCGGCGTTCACGGCCGCGTCGATGAGCGCGTCCGGGCCGTTCGGCACCTTCAGCGTGAAGTCGCCGGGCTTCTCGAGCTGGAGCCACGTCATCGTGTTCGGCCCCTTCCGGACGCAGCCGGAGCCGTGCAGAGTCCAGTACGGGTTGTAGTGCGCGCGCAACAGGTAGCGCCCCGGCTGCGAGACGTGGCCCACGATCGTCGTATGGCCGAACTTCGTCACGTGCGCGTCACCGGGCCCGGTCAGGAGCGGCGTCGGGTGCGGCAGCGCGTAGATCGTCCAGCTGGGACTCCGGAAGACGACGCGGAGCCCCGAGCTCGGCGACTGCACGACCTTCGCCTCCTGCGGGCCGCCGTCGAAGTCGAGCTCCGTGTTCGGCAGGAGCACGTAGCGGACGGCGTTCGCGCGCAGCCAGGCGCGGTACGTGGCCGGGTCGAGGTGCTTCGAGTAGAGCGCCGGGTTGTCGACGACGTCGAGCTGCCGGTACCAGCCGCGCGCGAGCGGGAAGCCGGCCTTCGGCACCCAGTACGACTCCCAGTGCGCGGCGGTCGGCACGACCTCGACGCGGTAGCCGGGCTTCTCGGTGCGGCGGAGGAAGTCGAGCGCCGGCGCCCAGAACGCCGCCTTCGCCGGCCGCCCGTCGAGCCGGTACGGGATCAGCAGCAGGTACGGCGTGACGTTGTAGGCGAACGCGACGGCGAGCGCGAGCGCGACGAGCCGGCGCGGCCGGAAGTCGGCGAGCGCGACGGTGATCAGCATCAGCGGGAAGACGAACGCGGAGAGCCGCGTCCAGTTGTCGCCGAGCGGCGACGGCACGATGTAGACGACGACGCTGCCGAGCCCCCACAGCGCGTAGAAGGCGACGAGCGGGCGCGCGGCGCGGGCGCGGCGGGCGACGAGCACGCCGAGCCCGGTCACGAGCACGACGCCGGCGAAGTCGATCCAGTGGAACGGGTAGACGCCGCGGCTCGGGAAGAGGAGCAGCGCGCCGCCCTCGACGCCCGCGATCACGGCGAGGCTCGCCGCGATCGTGACCGCCCGCCGCGAGATGCGCCGGCCCGAGAGGAAGACGGCCGCGAGCACGAGGCAGAGGAACGAGAACGCGAGCGGGCTGAAGCCGACGGTGAGCGCGGAGAGCAGGATCGCGAGCCGCGTCCGCCGCACCTGGAGCGCCTTGAGCGACGCCGAGCATCGTCGCGAACCCGAGCGAGTAGCTGTAGAGCCCGGTGAAGACCGGCGCCGCCGCCAGCACGCCGAACACGCGGCTCGGCCACAGCGCCGCCTGCGCCCCACTCGCGCAGCGCGATCGACGAGAACAGCACCGTCGAGACGACCGCGGCGGCGAGCACGAGCGGCAGGTTCCCGACGAGCGCCGCCGGCAGGTAGTAGAGGAGGCTGTACGAGGCGAGCGGGTAGTTGCCCGCGTACCAGAAGTTGTCCCAGACGAGGGTGCCCTCGCGGACGAGGAACGTCCGGTACAGGTGCGCCGGCGCGTCGCCCGGCGCGGGGCCGAACAGGAGCAGGATGCCGGCGACGACGGCCGTGACGAGCGCGCCCAGCCAGAGCTCACGCCGCCGCCCGGCCAGGGTGGCGAGGGGGAGATCGCTGGTCGCTGGAACAGTCACGGACTCCGCCTTCCGGGGGTACAGGCGCGCAGGACAGACTACGGCCTGCGGCGGCTCTTTCGCACCCGAGCGGGACGCAACCTGGGCTCAACATTGCCCCGATACCCTGGAGCGATGATCGAGGTCCGCGGCCTGACGAAGGACTACGGCTCGAAGCGCGCCGTCGACGGCCTGACCTTCACGGTCGAGCCCGGCGTCGTGACCGGCTTCCTCGGCCCGAACGGCTCCGGCAAGTCGACGACGATGCGCCTGATCCTCGGCCTCGACGCGCCCACCGCGGGCGAGGTGACCGTGAACGGGCGCCCCTACCGCGACCACGCCGCACCGCTCCACGAGGTCGGCGCGCTGCTCGAGGCGCGCTCCGTCCACACCGGCCGCTCGGCGTACAACCACCTGCTCGCGCTCGCGCAGACGCACGGGATCCCGAAGCGCCGCGTCGCCGAGCTGATCGACCTCGTCGGCCTGCACGACGTCGCCCGCAAGCGCGCCGGCCAGTTCTCGCTCGGCATGGGCCAGCGGCTCGGCATCGCGACGGCGCTCCTCGGCGACCCGAAGACGGTGATGCTCGACGAGCCGGTGAACGGCCTCGACCCGGAGGGCATCCACTGGATCCGCCACCTGCTGAAGGGGCTCGCCGCCGAGGGCCGCACCGTCTTCGTCTCCTCGCACCTGATGAGCGAGATGGCGCTGACCGCCGACCACCTGATCGTGATCGGACGCGGGAAGCTGATCGCCGACACGACGACCGACGAGTTCGTCGCGCGCGCCTCGCAGAAGGTCGTGCTCGTCCGCTCGCCCGAGCTCGAGCGGCTCCGCTCGCTGCTCGCCGGCCCCGAGGTGTCTTCGAGGAGCGCGAGCGCGGCGCCGTCGAGGTGCACGGGCTGACGGCGGAGCAGATCGGCGACCTCGCCGCCGGCGAGGGGATCGCGGTCCACGAGCTGACGCCGCAGCAGGCCTCGCTCGAGGACGCGTTCATGGAGCTGACGCGCGACGACGTCGAGTTCGGGACGCTCCTCGACGAGGAGCCCGTCGCCGAGGAGGCCGCGGCGTGAGCGCCGTCTCCCCGATTCCGCGCGTCCCGCACCTCGAGTCGACCGGCCGCGTCACGCAGCTCCACGTGCTCCTGTCCGAGTGGACGAAGCTGCGCTCGGTGCGCTCGACCGCCTGGTCGCTCATCGTCGGGATGCTGCTCACGATGGCGTTCCCGGTGCTGTTCGCGTTCGTGACCTCGGCCCGCTGGGGCCACATGTCGCCCGGGGAGCGCGCGCACCGCGCACCGCTCGACATCGCGCTCGCCGGCGTCAACGTCGCGCAGCTCGCGATCGCGGTGCTCGGCGTGCTCGTGATCACGGGCGAGTACTCGACGGGGATGGTCCGCGCGTCGTTCACGGCGGTGCCGAAGCGGCTGCCGGTGCTGTGGGCGAAGGTCGCGAACTACGCGGTGATCTCGTTCGTGCTGATGGTGCCGGCGGTGCTGATCGGCTTCTTCGCGAGCCAGGCGATCCTCGCGCGCCACCACATCCTCCAGATCTCGTTCTCGCAGGGCGGCGTCGCCCGGTCGCTCGTCGGCGGGGCGGCGTACGTGATGCTCGTGGGCGTGTTCGCGCTCGGGATCGGCGCGATCCTGCGCAACACCGCGGGCGGGATCGCGACGTTCGCCGGCATCTTCTTCGTGATCCCGCCGCTCCTGAACATCCTGCCGTCGAGCTGGAACCAGGCGATCAGCGAGTACCTGCCGAGCGAGGCGGGCCGCCAGCTGTTCTCGCTCCAGCACGCGCCGCACACGCTCACGCCGGCCGGCGGCGGGCTGCTCTTCCTCGGCTACTGCGCGCTCGTCCTGGCGATCGCGGCCGTGCTCCTTCGCCGCCGCGACGTCTAGCACGTAGAAGCGGGCGGCACGCCGCCCGCGCTGCGACCATGGGGGCATGACGGAGGAGGGCGAGAGCCGGACCGCGCGCGTCCTCGGCGACCTGATGGCGCTCGCCTCCTGGGCGGCCGGGCTCGGCGTCCGACCGCCTGACGGTCGTGCTCGGCGGCGCCGAGCGGCGCCGCGTGATCGTCGTCCTCGCCTGCGTCCTCGGCCTCTCCGGCGCGGACGCGGCGACCGTGGGCGCGTCGGCCACGGAGCTGCGCGCGGGCCTCCACATCTCGAACACCGACATCGGCCTGCTCGTCGCGGTCACCTCGCTCGTCGGGGCGGCGGGCACGCTGCCGTTCGGCGTCCTCGCCGACCGCGTGCGCCGCACGTGGACGCTCGGGGCCGCGATCGTGCTCTGGGGCGCGGCGATGCTCTGGAGCTCGGCGGTCTCGAACTTCGACGAGCTGCTGCTCGCGCGCCTCTTCCTCGGCGCCGTGACGGCGGCGGCCGGCCCGCTCGTCGCGTCGCTCGTCGGCGACTACTTCGGCGGGAACGAGCGCGGCCGCATCTACGGCTTCATCCTCACCGGCGAGCTGCTCGGCGCCGGCTTCGGCTTCGCGGTCACCGGCGACATCGCCGCGCTCTCGTGGCGGGCCGCGTTCCTGATCCTCGCGTTGCCGGCGTTCGCGCTCGCGTGGGTCGTCTTCCGCCTCCCCGAGCCGGCGCGCGGCGGCGGCGGCGTGCTCGCCCGCCACGGGGCGCCGGTGGTGCCGGACGAGCCGAGCTCCCGCACGAGACCGACGCGCAGCGCCTCGCGCGCGAGCGCGGCCTCTCCCCCGACCCGGAGCTCGTGCTCGTCGGCGACGCGGCCCGCGGCCTCAACCTGATCGAGGCGACCCGCTACGTGCTCAAGATCCGGACGAACATCTTCCTGATCGCCTCGAGCGCGTGCGGCTACTACTTCCTCGCCGGTGTGCAGACGTTCGGCTCGGAGTTCGCGAAGCAGCAGTACGGGATCAACCAGGCGCTCGCGAACCTCCTGCTGCTCGTGATCGGGATCGGCGCCGTCGGGGGCGTGCTGGCCGGCGGCGCCGCCGGCGACGCGCTGCTGCGCCGCGGCCGCCTGAACGGCCGGATCACGACGGCGGCGGTCACCGCGGCGCTGACCGTGATCCTGTTCGTCCCGGCGCTCCTGACCCGCAGCGTCGTCACCGCCGTGCCCTACCTGATGCTGGCGGTGCTGATGCTCTCGGCGCAGAACCCGCCGCTCGACGCCGCCCGGCTCGACATCATGCCGCCGCTCCTCTGGGGCCGCGCCGAGGCGGTCCGCACGCTGCTGCGCTCGCTCGCGCAGGCGCTCGCGCCGCTGCTCTTCGGCGTCGTCTCCGACCACGTCTTCGGCGGCGGCCGCTCCGGCCTCCAGTGGACGTTCGTCGTCATGCTCGTCCCGCTCGCCGCGAGCGCGTGGCTCCTCTTCCACGCGCTGCGCACCTACCCGGCCGACGTGGCCACCGCCGCTGCGGCCGAGCCGCCACGGTCAGCCGGCGAACACGAAGCACCCGGCTGGGTCGAAGCGTAGGCCGACCGTCTCGCCGCGGCCCGCTCGGAGCGGGGCGAGGATGCCGGAGAGCCGCGGCTGGCCGGGCACCTCGACGGCGTGCTCGTAGCCCCGGCCGCGGAACGCGACGTCGGCGACCGTGCCGACGAGCTGGTGCTCGTCGCCGTCGGGCCGGCACAGCTGCACCGCCGTCGGCCGGATCGCGAGCACGGCGCGCCCCGCAGCGAGCGCGCCGTTCGCGGGCCGGGCCCGCATGGGGCGCGCGGAGAGCGCCGTGCCGACCGGCTCCACCTCGACCGTCCCGTCCGCGTCGACGACGCTGCGGACGCGGACGCCGAGCTCGCCGGCGAGGCCCGTGAAGCGCGCGACGAACGCGGACGCGGGCGAGGAGTAGATCTCCTCCGGCGTCCCGAGCTGGACGAGCCCGCCGCTCTGGAGCACGCCGATCCGGTCGCCGAGCGCGAACGCCTCCGCCTGGTCGTGGGTGATGTAGACGGTCGTCGCCCCGGAGGCCCGCACCTGGAGCGAGATCTCGACGCGCATCCGCTCGCGCAGGTCGGCGTCGAGGTTCGAGAGCGGCTCGTCGCAGAGGATCAGCCCCGTGCCCGCGACGAGCGCCCGCGCGAGCGCGACCCGCTGCTGCTCGCCGCCCGAGAGCTCGTTCGGGAAGCGGTGGCCGAGCTCGCCGAGGCCGACCCGCTCGAGCGTCTCGTCGACTTCGCCCCGCGCACTTGCGGCCGGCCGAAGCCCTTGCCTCCGCGCCGGCCGCAGCGCGAAGGCGACGTTGTCGCGCGCGGCCAGGTGCGGCCAGAGGGCGTAGTCCTGGAAGACCATGGCCAGCCCGCGCCGCTCGGGGGGCACGTGGACGGCACCGTCGGCGACGACGCGGTCGCCGATCTCGATGCGGCCGCTCGAGACCCGCTCGACGCCGGCGAGGCAGCGCAGGAGCGTCGTCTTCCCGGAGCCGGAGGGCCCGAGCAGGACGAGGAACGTCCCGGCCTCGACGTCGAGCGTCACGCCCTCGAGCGCGACGTTGCCGCCGGGGTAGACCTTCCGGACGGAGTCGAACCGCAGACGCTCAGGCATCGACGGCCTCCCCGACCCGCCGCCAGCCGCGCGGCGCGAGCAGCCGGTAGCCGCCGAGCACGGCCGCGACGACGCCGAGCGCGCAGACGAGCGCGATCGTCGCCTGCGCCATCCCGACGCCGAAGTGGTACGTGTTGTCGTTCTCGATCGACACCGAGATCGGCGGCGCGGACGGCGCGTAGAGCAGCTGCGAGATCGGCAGCTCGAGGAACACGCCGGTGAACGTGAGCAGCCAGGCGAACACGAGCGGCCGCGACACGAGCGGCAGCACCCCGCGCGCCCAGGCGAGCAGCGGCCCGGCCCCGTGCGTGCGCGCGGCCTCGTGCAGCGAGGCCTGCAGCTGCGAGACGGCGCCGACGAGGACGCGCGCGTTCGTCGGCAGGCTCGACGCGGCGTAGCCGATGATCAGCAGCGTCGTCGTCTGGTACAGGTCGATCCCGAGCCGCGAGAGGATCGGCAGGTTGTAGGCGAGGATGTAGCCGGCCGCGAAGACGACGCTCGGCAGCGCCACGGCGGCGAGCAGCAGGAAGTCGAGCAGCCGTACGGCCCGGCTCTTCACCCGCGTCAGCAGCCGGGCGGCGACGAAGCCGGCGACGACGGTGATCGTCGCGGTGATCGCACCGTACGAGAGCGAGCGCTCGAGCGGCCCGAGCAGGTCGACGCTGTGGAAGACCGCCCGGTAGTTCGCGAGCGAGACGCTGAACGAGCGAGCCGTAGTCCCCGAGCAGCGAGGCGCTGACGACGCCGAAGAGCGGGCACGAGCAGGGCGACGGCGAAGAAGGCGGCCACGCCGCCGCCGCAGAGGAGCTTGCCGCCGCGGGACAGGTCGCGGCGGAGCGCCCGGCGCGTCCGGCCGGAGAGGACGGCGTAGGAGCGGCCGCGCAGCGCGCGCGCCTGGAGGACGAGCGGCAGCGCCACGGAGCCGACGAGCAGCCAGCCCATCGCCGCGGCCGCCGGGAAGCTGGGCGGGAAGTTGTTGATCGCCGCGTAGAGCTGGTAGGTGGCGAGCGAGAAGTGGGAGCTGTAGGCGAGCGTCGCCGCGATCCCGAAGTCGCTGACCGACTCCGCGAAGCCGATCGCGAGCGCCGACCAGATCGCCGGCGCGAGGATCGGCGTCAGCACCCTGACGCGTCTGGAGCCTGGTCGCGCCGTGCACGCGCGCGGCGTCCTCGAACTCCTGCCCGAGCCCGGCGAGCGCCGCCGAGACGGCGAGGAACGCGAACGGCACCGAGCGCAGGCCGAGCAGGAGCACCACCCCGAACGGCCCGAGCACGAGGTTCGTCTCGAACGAGGAGCCGACCCCGATCCGGTCGAGCACGCCGTGCGCCTGGAACAGCCGCACCCAGCCGAGCGCGGGAATCCACGACGGCATCAGCAGGATGAGCCACATGCTCCCGGCGACCGCGCGCCTGCCGGGCAGCCGCGTCCGCGCCACCGCCCAGGCGATCGGCCCGCCGATCGCGACCCCGAGGCCGGCGGCGGCGCAGCTCACCCAGATCGAGTTCGTGAGCGCGACCGCCGTCTCGCCGGTGAACGCGCCGTGCAGATAGGAGAGCGTGAACCACTGCGTGCCCTGGTCGAAGAGGCGCGGCGAGACGGCGAGCGCGAGGAAGCACGCGCACGGCGCGAGGATCACGAACGCGACGACGACCCAGAACGCCGGCAGGAGGCCCCACGCGGAGCATGCGCACGGCGGCGGTCCGCCGGACGACGCCGGGGCGCGGCTGCTGCCAGCAGCCGCGCCCTCGGCGAGCACGTCGAGTTCGGTTGCGGCCACCGTGCGGCCGCTAGCGGACGATGTGGCTGTCGAACCAGGTGTTGATCATCGGCTCGCGGGGCCCCCACACGTACGGGTTCAGCGCGAGCGAGCGGACGCTTCCGATCGACGGCAGGGCCTTGAGCGGCTTGCACGCCCGCGACGACCGGGTAGTAGAGCGAGTCGCCGCCCGGGTCGCCGTGCTGCATGACCTTCTGCCCCTGCTTCGAGAGGACGAACTCGATGAACTGCTTCGCCTCGGCCTGCACGGCGGGCGAGGCCTTCGCGTCGATCCCGATCGCCCCGGGCAGGAGCGTGACCGGGGTCGGGTACTCGACCCGCAGCTTCGAGTCGCCCAGCTTCGCGCCGATCCCGGCCGAGCTCTGGACGAGCGCGAGCTTGATCTGGCCGCTCGTCAGGGCCTGGAGCGTCGGCCCGTTCGTCGGGTTGATGACGAGGCCGTTCGCCTTCAGCTTCGCGAAGTAGCTCTCGCCCTTCGCGACGCCGCCGAGGTGCTGCATCAGCCCGGCGATGAACGGATACGTCGGGCCCGACTGCGAGGGATCGTTCATCCCCACGAGGCCCTTCCACTTCGGCTGGAGCAGCTGCTGCCAGGTCCAGGGCGGATTGCTCGACCTGCGTCGAGTCGTAGACGACCGCCGCCATGAACGTGACGTGGGTCGGCACGTAGCTCTCGTCCTTGGGGACGACGCGCGCGCCGAGCGCGTTCCACGTGACGTTCGGCTCCCAGCCCTTGAGCAGCATGCCCTGCTTGTCGAGGCCGGCGAAGGCGGTGTCGCCGTCGACCCAGAGGACGCCCCAGTTCGGGTTGTTCTTCGAGGCCTCGACCTGCGTCAGCAGCGGCCCGGTCGAGTTGTCGTCGAGCTTCGTCGGAATGCCGGTCGCCTTCTGGAACGCCTTCACGACGGCCGAGTCGTAGCCCTGCGCCGAGTAGACGACGAGCGTCGGCTTCCCTCCTGCCGCGCCCGCGGACGCCCAGACCGCCGCCGCGACGGCCGCGGCCAGTCCTGCTGCCGCGAGACGGCGTCGCATCGTCCTTCTCCCCACCATTGATCCTCCCGTTGTCCTCGTTGACGCGGACCGCATGTGCCTGCCTGGCCGCGATCAAACATCGGGACGCGAGCGCGATGGGTTACGGACCTGGACCGTGGTCGTGACGGACCGGAGTACGCGGTAACGGTCGGTCGCAGTGGAACTGCCGTTACATCTCGGCGTCCGTCGGCCGCGCGCAGCGCGGCGGGCGGATCGGCCGCGTCCGAGGCGTTCACCTCGAAGACCTCGGCCTCGAACTCCTCGAGCAGCTTCTCGCACTTCGCGAGCCACGACTGGGCCTCCCCGCGGTTCGGCGCGCCGAACCAGTCGCGCTCCCGCACGCGGTCGAACCAGGTGCCGATCTTCTCGAACTCCATCCGGATCTCCTCGGCCTCCTCGTACGTGAAGTTCTTCCGGAAGCGCTCGAACTCGATCTCCTTGACGAAGTTGACCTCGCAGTTCTCGACGATCTCCTGGTAGTGCTGCGACGCCTGCTCGACGAAGAGCGCGACGAGCTTCGCCTCCTCGTCGGGCGGGAGCTTGCGCAGCGGGAGCACGTGGTGGCGGCCGCCGCCGGCGTCGATCCGCTCGAGCACCGGCGCGAGCTCGCGCCGCAGCGCCGCGGTGTCGGGGACGACGCAGACGGAGTCCTGAAGGTAGACCGCCCCGATCTTCTTCAGGTTCCGCCAGACGGCGACGCGGCCGGCGGTGGGCTTCGCCGGCATGCGATAGGCGAGCACGAGGAAACGATGTGGGGTCTTCGGCGTGACTGTCATCGCAGTGACATTGAAACCGCGGTTACGTCCGATATAGTCTCGCACGCCATGGACGTCCACGCATTCTCGCAGGCCCGCCCATGAGCGCCGCGTTCCTCGTCGCCTCCGCGTTCCTCGCGAGCGCGGTCGAGATGGTCGAGGCGCTCACGATCGTGCTCGCAGCCGGGCTCGCGCGCGGCTGGCGCTCGTCGCTCACCGGCGTCGGCGCGGCGACCGTCGCGCTCGCCGTCGTCGTGGCGGCGCTCGGGCCGGCGCTGACGGTCGTCCCGCTGAACGCGCTCCGGCTCGTCGTCGGCTCGCTGCTGCTCGTCTTCGGGCTCCAGTGGCTGCGCAAGGCGATCCTGCGCGCGAGCGGGTTCAAGGCGCTCCACGACGAGGACGCGATCTTCGCCCGCGAGCTCGACGAGGCGCGCGCGGTCGAGCACGTCGAGCGGGCCGGGCTCGACTGGTACGGCTTCACGCTCTCGTTCAAGGGCGTGTTCCTCGAGGGGCTCGAGGTGGCGTTCATCGTGCTCACGTTCGGGAGCACGCAGGGCTCGATCCCGCTCGCCGCGGTCGGCGCCGCGGCGGCGCTCGTGCTCGTCGCCGGCGTCGGCATCGCCGTGCGCGCGCCGCTCGCCCGGGTGCCGGAGAACTCGATGAAGTTCGCGGTCGGGATCATGCTGACGACGTTCGGGATCTTCTGGGGCGCCGAGGGCGCGGGCGCGCACTGGCCCGGCTCCGACGCGTCGCTGCCCGGCGTCCTCGCCTTCGTCTGCGCGTCGGCGGCGCTGCTCGTGGCGCTGCTCCGCCGCCAGCGGCGGACGACGCTCACCCCGGCGGGGGCCGAGGCGTGAGCCGCATCGCGGCGTTCGGACGCTTCTGGTGGGACTTCGTCGTCGGCGACGACTGGCTCTCGGCCGCCGGGGTCGCCGTCGCGATCGGCGCGACGGCCGCGCTCGCCGCCGGGAACGTCGCCGCCTGGTGGCTGCTGCCGCCCGCCGTCGTGCTCGTGCTCTACGTCTCGCTGCAGCGCGCGACCCGGCAGTATCGCCGCGGCGCCGCTCGGCGCGCTCGTGCTGTTCGTCCTCGCGCAGGCGCTCGTCCAGAAGGACGCGAACAGCGGCCTAGGACGGCTCGCCACGCGTCGACCTGACGCCGGCCGCCCAGTAGTACGCCGAAAGACCCCTCGGAGACGGCCCCGATGCCGCGGGTCAACCTCCGGACAACGCTACGAATGCGACAAGGCCTGTCGCAGCTGCCCATGCAAGCACGACATCTCCCAGCGCGCCCCGCGCGCGCCCCGAGCTCCCACCGGGCTCTCCACCGTGTTCCTGGGGCTCGGCGCAGCCGCGGTCGCCGTGTACTTCGTGGTCGGGTCGTTCGCCCAGATGCTCGTCTGGGACGCGATCGGCTACGGCGCGGTCGTCGCGATCGTCGTCGTCGACTCGGGCTGCGCCGGCCGGAGACGGCGGCCGCGTGGGACCTCGTTCGCCGCCGGCGTCTTCTGCAACGTCACCGGCGACGCGGTCAACAGCGCGTATCTCGAGCTCTCGAGCCGCGACGTCCCGGTGCCGTACTACTCGGACATCTTCTATCTCTCGAGCTACTTCCTGCTCGCGGCCGGCGTGCTCGGCTTCGTGCGGCGGCTCGGGCGCGCGCTCTCGCTCCCCGACGTGATCGACGCGAGCGTGTACGCCACCGGACTCGCCCTGCTCGCGTGGGGCCCGGTCTTCGACGCCCAGATCCACCAGGCCGGCGTGACGACGCTCGGGCACGCCGTCCTCCTGATGTATCCGGCCGGCGACATCCTCGTCCTCGCCGTCTTCGGCCTCTTCGTCGCCGTCGGCGGCTGGCGACAGGCGTGGATCCGCCTGCTCGGGTCGGGCTCGTGTCGTTCCTCGTCGCCGACGTCCTCTACTCGTCGTCGTTCGTCTCCTACACGGCCGGCTCCGCGGTCGACGCCGGCTGGCTCTGCGCGTACGTGCTCTTCGGAGCGGCCGCCCTCCGGCCGGGCGAGCCGACCATCGAAGCCGACCAGGGGCTCCTCCTGCACGCCGCGTGGAGGCGCGTCGGCCTCGTCGCCGCGATCGTCGCCGCGATCGGCGTGATCTTCTACGACGTCGCGGCCGGCGAGAGCCTGTCCTGGGGAGAGGCGGGGCTCGCGGCGATCCTGATCGGCCTCGTCGTGCTGCGGCTCGTCCTGGGGATGCAGGAGTTCGAGCGCGCGCACGAGACCGAGCTCGCCGCCCGGCACGCCGTCGAGCGGTCCCGCGCCGAGCTCGCGGACACGGAGGCCCGGTTCCGGGCGCTCGTGGAGCAGTCCACGGACATGGTCGTGATCGTCCGCCCCGACATGACGCTCGCAACCGTGAGCGGCGCCGCCGAGTCGATCACGGGGATCGCGGCCGAGGCGCTCGTCGACACGAGCCTGCTCGACCTCGTCCACCCCGACGACGTGCACGTCTTCGCCGAGGCGAACGCGGCCGGGCTCTCAACGCCGGGCTACGTCGCGCGCTTCGAGTTCCGGCTGCGAACGAGGACGGGCGACTGGCGCCCCGTCGAGACGATCGGCAAGAACCTGACGGACGACCCCGGGGTTCGCGGGATCCTCGCGACGATCCGCGACACCACCGAGCGACGGCGGGCGGAGGACGCCCTGCAGGCGGGCGAGGAGCGGTTCCGGCTGATCGCGGAGACGTCGACCGACATCATCTTCGTCGGCACGGGGCCGGGGATGACACTCCAGTATGTGAGCCCCGCGATGGAGCGCGTCCTCGGATTCACCCCGGCCGAGGCGTGCGCGGACCCCGCCTTCTGGCTGACGCACACCCACCCCGACGACCTCGAGAGGATCGTCCTCCCGGAACCCGGCGGCGAACCCGTGCGCAACACGGCGCGCTGGCTGCGCAAGGACGGAACCTGGGTGTGGATCGAGACGACGGCGTCGGCGAGCCTCGACGCGACGGGTACGGTCGTGATCCGCGGCGCCGGCCGGGACGTGAGCGAGCAGCAGGCCGCGGACGAAGCGCTCCAGGCGAGCGAGCAGCGGTTCCGCAGCATCGCGGCGCAGCTGTTCGACATCGTCATGATCGTCGACGCCGAAGGCGATCGTCCGGTACGTGAACGACGCGCTCACGCGGGTGCTCGGCCACCCGCCGGAGGAGTACATCGGCAGGAGCGGCCTCGAGAACATCCACCCGGACGACGTCGGGGCCCTCGCGCAGGCGCTCGCCGACGGCCTGCCGACGCCGCGGGCCGTCGCGACGATGGAGTTCCGCGCGCGGCACGCGGACGGCTCGTGGCGGCTGCTCCAGGCCACCGGCCAGAACCTTCTCGACGATCCCGCCATCAGCGGCGTCCTGATCACGAGCCGCGACATCACCGAGCAGCGGCGGCAGTCGAGTCGCGTTGCGCGAGAGCGAGGAGTGATTCCGGCTAGCGTCGCCGACGCAGCTCTTCGAGATGGTGATGATCGTCGACACGGCAGGCACGGTCAGCTACGTGAACGACGCGATCACCCGTGTTCTCGGCTATGCGCCGGAGGACTACGTCGGCACCAACGGCCTGCTGGACACCCACCCGGACGACGTCCAACACGTCGCGGCGACACTCTCCCAAGGTCTTCCGGGAGCCCGGCGCGGTGATCACGATCGAGTGCCGCGCGCGCCACGCGGACGGCTCGTGGCGGCTGCTCGAGTCGACCGGCCAGAACCTCCTCGACGATTCCGCCGTCGGCGGCGTCCTGATCACGAGCCGCGACATCACCGAGCAGCGCCGGGTGGATGCCGCGCTGCGCGACAGCGAGGAGTGGTTCCGCCTGCTCGCCGAGAAGTCGCAGGACGTAATCTTCCGCCGCAACACGGCGCCGAAGGAGCCGTTCGACTACGTGAGCCCGTCGGTGGAGCCGATGACGGGCTACACGCCGGAGGAGGCGTATGCGGACCCGGCGTTCTGGGTAACGCACACCCACCGCGACGACCTCGAACTGATCGTGCTTCCGGAGCCCGACGGCCCGCCCGTGCGCAACGTCACGCGCTGGCTGAGCAAGGACGGGAGCTGGGTGTGGATCGAGACGACGGCATCCGCCACCGTCGACGACGAGGGCCGGATCATGATCCGCGGCGCGGGCCGCGACGTGAGCGAGCAACAGGTCGCAGACGAGGCGCTCCAGACGAGCGAGCAGCCATTCCGCAACATCGCGGCGCAGCTGTTCGACATCGTGATGATCGCTTCGACGCCGAAGGCGTCGTCCGGTACGTGAACAACGCGCTCACACGGGTGCTCAGCTACCTGCCGGAGGAGTACATCGGCAAGAGCGGCCTCTAGAACATCCACCCGGACGACGTCGGGGCCCTCGCGCAGGCACTCGCCGACGGCCTGCCGACGCCGCGGGCCGTCGCGACGATGGAGTTCCGCGCGCGGCACGCGGACGGCTCGTGGAGGCTCCTCGAGGCCACCGGCCAGAACCTGCTCGACGACCCCGCGATCGGCGGCGTCCTGATCACGAGCCGCGACATCACCGAGCAACGGCGGCAGGTGGAGTCGCTGCGCGAGAGCGAGGAGCGCTTCCGCAACGTCGCCGCGCAGCTCTTCGAGATGGTGATGATCGTCGACACGGCAGGCACCGTCAGCTACGTGAACGACGCGATCACCCGTGTGCTCGGCTATGCACCCGAGGACTACGTCGGCACCAACGGACTGCTGGACACCCACCCGGACGACGTCGAGCGCGTCGCGGCGACACTCTCCGACGGCCTCCGGCAGCCCGGCTCGGTGATCACGATCGAATGCCGCGCGCGCCACGCGGACGGCTCGTGGCGGCTGCTCGAGTCCACCGGCCAGAACCTGCTCGACGACCCCGCCGTCGACGGTGTCCTGATCACGAGCCGCGACATCACCGAGCAGCGCCGCGTGGATGCCGCGCTGCGCGACAGCGAGGAGTGGTTCCGGCTGCTCGCCGAGCAGTCGCACGACGCGATCTTTCGCCGCAACATCGGCGCCGAAGGGCCGTTCGACTACGTGAGCCCGTCGGTGGAGCCGATGACGGGCTACACGCC
>CAWFFI010000019.1:0-166622 GCA_963815005.1 uncultured Actinomycetes bacterium | reverse complement strand
CGTCTCGCGACCCGTGGCGCGGCGACAACGTGGCCGGGGTACGGCTACGTCACCGAGCGGGCATGAGTCCCACTGCACTGAGCTTGGCTCACGACGAACCGTCGAGTCTGCCCGTGTACAGGCGCTCGCCGCGGAGCACGCGCAGTGTCGGAGCGAGTTCGGCGAGGACGTCGAAGCCGCTGTCCTGTGTCCAGATCTCGAGGTCGTGCACGAGAGCGGTCGCCGCGATGATCGCATCCATTGCTCCGGGCCCGGCGCTTCTGGCGGCGTGCTGCAACAGCAGGTCGGCCAGGCGGTCCGCGACGAGCTCGTCGTAGGCAAGCGGGACGTGATCGCCTCGCATCAATCATCTAGTCGCCGGGCCAACGCACTCGCGACCCGAGGACGCGAGGTGCTCCACCGCTGCGTCGACGTCGTCGAGGATCGCGAAGACCCGCTCGAGCAACGTGATCTCGAAGATCTTCCGGATGTTCGCGTCGCGGCAGACGATCGCCATCTCCCCGCGCTTCGGCGCGAGACGCTTGACCCCGCCCATCAGCACGCCCAGCGTCGTCGAGTCGATGAAGGTCGTCTCCGAGAGGTCGACGAGCACGAGGCGGGCGCCGTCGTCGATCGCCCCGACCAGCGCGGCCTTCGACTCGGGCACCGTCGTGAGATCGGCCTCGCCGGCGACTGCGACGATCGCCACGCCGTTTCCGGCGTCGTCGACGGATGCCTCGAAGGGCACGCTCACAGACCCACCCGTGCGCCGCCCGAACTCGACGTGCCCGATCGACGGACCGGCGCGGCCCGCGCGGCGAGGGAGACGCCCCGCTCCCGGTAGTACGGCAGCGCTTCGTCACCGAGCATCGCCGCCGGAACGGCGACCTCGACGCACGCAGGGAGCACGAGGCCGCAGGCGACGCGCGGGATGAAGCGAGTCGCACCGTCGAGACACGCGACCTCGTACCCGATCACCGCATGCAGCCTCGAGTCGAGGATGACGTCGACGACGGCCCCGATCCGGATGCCGCCGGACTCGACGCGCGCGCCGAGCTCGGCCACCCCCTGTCCACCGTCGGTCTCCGATCGAGCCATGCCACCGCCCCGAGTGCCCCGCAGGGGCCCACTCCAAACGTCGTGCGCACTACTCGGCCAGGCGCCGGGAAACGAGCAGGCGAGCCTCGATCGTCGTCCGGGCGGGCCGATGTGTCGATCGTCCAGCCGTCCGCGAGCGCGTCGACGATGTCGAGCCCGCGACCCGAGTCGCGGCGCCGCCTCGGAGGCTCCGCAGCGTCGCCGGCCACCGACGTTCTCGACCCGCACCCGAACCCAGCCCTCGAACAGCTCGACGTCGAGCCGGATCCGCTCCCCGGCGCGGCCATGGAGGACCGCGTTGTTCACCAGCTCGCTCGCGACAAGCCGGGCCGTGAAGCCGAAGCGCTCGTCGTCGACCGCACTCGCGACCGTGTCGGTCGCCAGGCGCGCCAAGCGCGGGGCCTCGGCGGTCGCCGGGAGCTCTTCGCGCCTCGGCGAGCAGCAGGCCCCGCCGGGCGATCGCGCGGTGCGCGACACCGGCGAGGACGCCATCCACGATCTGCGCCCTGACGAGCCGGAGGATCCCGATCTGAGCGTCGTCGTACAGCCGTTGCCCACCGTCGCCGCGCTGTGGGACGACAAGCCCGTAGCGGCGCTCCCACCGAGCGAAGCGTGCTCGGCGCGACGCCGATCTCGCGCGCGACGCAGCCGATGTCGCGGAACCCTTTCGGCGCAAACGCCATCCTTTGCTTCACCCTCCCGTCCGCGGCATCCTCTGCTCGCTCACCTCGCGGAACCAGCTCTCGTCCGCACCGTCCCCGACCGCGCGCCGCTCGTCCATGGCCACCCGGACTATCCTTTCGTCAGCGTCGCTTGCCGTATCCCGAGGAGTCGCTCTCCGGTTGCCCGGCAGAGCGAGGCGCAAACGCCCCGACCGGAAACGCGTGCATGCCGATCGCCACAAGGGGGGAATCCCCCGACGTGGGAAGCCGCCTCGAACCGGTGCAGCGCGACGCCGTGAGACTCTTCGGGCACACGAACGGCGCCGACGTCGACGCGACCGCGGCCGACGCGAGGGCTTCGCGCGCCGCGGCGCGGACGGCTCCCGGCGGCGCCTGTTGGTCGTCGCCGTCGTGGCGGTGACGGCGGTGGTCGCCGTTGCGGTCATGCTCGCGATCCATCAGTACACCCAACGCGCAGCACGCGGCGCTGACCGACCTCCGGACACGGGCGGCGCTCACCGCGACCATCATCAACGTCGCGATCGCCGGCGACGTCTCCGACCTCGAGACGATCGCCGCCTCTCCCGTGTTCACCACGCTCGACCGGACACGGATGCGCACGTACCTTCAGGGCGTCGCGGCGGCGCCGAGGAGCCCGTTCAACGGCGGCTACGGCTGGGTCGACCTCGAGGGAATCGCGCGGATCAGCACCGCCGCTCCGAACCACGGGCCGCCCGTGGAGCGTCGCCGACCGCACGTACTTCCGGCACGTGCGCGCAGACGGCACGCCCTACGTGACCGGCGGCCTGATCGGGCGCCGGAACGGACACGCGATCATCGCCGTCGCGGTGCCGACACGCGCCGACGGCCGCGATCAGCGGCGTCCTCGTCGGCACCATCGAGCTGCGGACGGTGAACAACGGGAAGGCCGAGCTCGATCTCGGCGTCGAGGGCCTCCAGATCGTCGACCGCAACGGGAAGGAACTCCTCGCCGGGCTCACGCGCGTCCGCCAACCCTGCCCTGCTCAGCCGGATGCGCCGAACCTCGAACGAGGTCGTCGCGGGGGTGCCGGGCCTCGACGACCGCGGAAACGACGTCGTGGCGTACGCAGCCGTCCCGACCGCGCACTGGTGGATCACGATCGACCGTCCGGTCTCGGTCGTCTATGCCGCGGCGCGTCGCTCGCTCTACCTCGAGCTCGGCTCGCTGGCGGCGGCAGTGCTCATCATCTTCGGGGTGGTCTGGCTCGTCGCTCGCCGCCATCGCCGCGAGCAGGGTGTCCATGCCGTGCGCGCGAGCGCCGCGAACGCGCTCAGCCGCGCGCTCGCGGTCGCATCGACACAGAACGCCGTCTCCGACGCCCTCCTCGGAGCGCTCGACGCGGTGTTCCCCGACTCCCTCGCGGTCGTCGCGTTCGACACCATCGACGGCCGCCGGATCCGGATCTCGGAGACACCCTCCCACGCCTGGATCCGGGGATGCCCCGAGCTGCTCGACGCGATCGCTCGCCACGCCATGACCCGCCGGCAGACCCTCGTGCCGGAGCAGGTCCCCGATCTCGCTCCGCATCTGACCGACGTCAGGCGACTGCCGTCGCTCGACTGCAAGCCGATCAGGCTCATCGAGGGCGAGCCGCTCGGCGGGATCGCCCTCGTCCGCCACGAGCACCGTCTGCTCGACGAGAACGACTGGGCGCTGCTCGGCTCGTTTCAGGCGCAGGCCGCACAGGCATTCGATCGGACGCGCACGTCCGATCACGAGCGCGACCTCGCGATGCGACTGCAGCGAAGCCTCCTCCCCGAGGCGCTCCCGGAGAGCCCCGGCCTCCGCCTCGCCGGCCACTACCGAGCCGGCGGCAAAGGAGTCGAAGTCGGCGGCGACTGGTACGACGCCGTCCGGCGGCCGGACGGGATCGTCCATCTCTCCGTCGGGGACGTGATGGGCCGCGGCGTCGACGCGGCCGCGCTGATGGGGCGCTACCGCAGCGCATTTCGCGCGTACGCGTACGACTGTGTGAGCGCCGGCGAGATCGTGCAACGGCTGGTCCGCCATGCCGACGACGAGGAGACGATGGTGACGCTCGCCTGCGTGTCGCTCGATCCCTACTCAGGAGAGATCGCGTACTCCTGCGCCGGGCATCCCCCGCCGCTGCTCGTCACCGGGGACACGCGAAGCACCAGGCGCCTCGACGACGCGAGCGCGCCGCCACTCGGCGTCGCCACGGCGTCGTCGATCCGCGAGGCCCGGCTCGAGCTCGACGAGGCGGCCACACTCGTCCTCTACTCGGATGGGCTCATCGAACGGCGCGGCCTCGACATCGACGACGGGATCGACGCGCTCGGCCGCGCGATCGCCGACGCGCCGACGGCACCGCTCGAGGCGATCCTCGGTCGGGTGACCGCGGATCTCGGCGAGCCGTCCGACGACGTCGCGCTGCTGATCGTACGGATCACCGGCGAGCCGACGCCGTTCGACGTCGCCTTCCCGTCGGTCCCCTCGATGCTCCCCGTCGTCCGCCGCCGCCTACGGGCTTGGCTCGCGCACCGCCTCGTCGCGGCAGCCGATGCGGACGACGTCCTGCTCGCGGTCGGCGAGGCCTGCAACAACGCGGTCGAGCATGCCTACGCGCACGATCACGGCTCCGTGTACGTGAGCGTCGACGAGGACGGCTCGATGCTTCGCGCCACGATCCGCGACGAAGGCGAGTGGCGCAAGCGGCACAGGAACGGCGATCGCGGCCGGGGCATCCTGATCATGGAGGCGCTCACGAGCGTCGCCCAGATCCGGCCGACCCGGGACGGGACAGTCGTCGTGCTCGAACGAAAGCTGGGCCGCCTGAACGGCGCCTCCCCGGCACAGGGATGACCGCACCGGATCCGTTAGAATCCGGCCGGACGGTCCACCGCGCAAACCGTACGCACCGGCCGCAACCGATGACCGACGAGTCGCCCTTCGAGCTTCATACGACCGTCGACGGGAGCGGCGCGGTCGTGGTCACCGTCGCCGGCGAGGTCGACATGACGACCGCGCCGGGACTGACGAAGGCGTTCGACGGCGTCGCCGGCAGTGTCCGCAAGGTCGTCGTCGACCTCGGCGGCGTCACGTTCCTCGACTCGTCCGGGCTGAACGCGCTCGTCCGCGGCCGTCGCGAGCTCGCCGCCGCCGACATCGAGCTCAGCGTGGTCGCGCCGCCGCCGGGCCTTGCCCGGCGCGTGATCGGCATCGCCCAGCTCGATTCGACGCTCGCGCCCGTCGACTCGCTCGCCGACGCGCTCGTCTGAGATCGCGTGCACGTGCCGGCGGCGCCCTGTTTCGGCGCGGATCGGCCCGGCACGCTCCGAGCCCGCCTGCCTTCGAGCTCGCCGCCGGGTGACGGCGGCGACTCCGCAGCGTCGACGCCCCCGTCCGCGGGTTGTTCGAGGACGCGAACACCCTTGCGAGACTCGCTCGGGAAACCGCCCGGAGCGACCCGAGGCGACGCGAACTCGTCCGCGCACGCAACGCCGAGCTCGCAGCGCGGACGGACGAGCCTCTCGTCCACCTTCTCTCGCCGGATCAGCTGGCGACGCGATAGCGGACGTGCGTCGCCAACGGAGAGTGGATTACCTCCACGGGCTCGAGGCCGGGATCGGGGACGCCGTCGAAGAGCGCCTCCCCGGCGCCGAGCAGGACAGGGGCGAAATCGAGGACGAGCTCGTCGACCACCCCTGCGACGAGCGCCTGGCGCACCGTGGACGCGCCGCCGGCGATGTCGACTCCTCTGTCACCCGCCGCCTCCGACGCACGTGCGAAGGCGACGTCGAAGCCTTCGGTGACGAAGTGGAACGTCGTCCCGCCCTCCATCGCGATCGGGTCGTGCGGATAGTGGGTGAGAACGAACACGGGAGCGTGATACGGCGGCTCGTCTCCCCACCAGCCACGCCATTCGTCCTGCCAGGGGCCGCGAATCGGCCCGAACATGTTGCGCCCCATCACGTACGCGCCGCGCGGACGCAGGAGCAGGTCGCGCACGCGGGCGTCGGCCTCGTTCAGCGGCTCGTCGAGGTGCCAGTGATGGAGCTCCCGGCCGCGACGGCCGAGCGGCTGCCGGAGACTCTGGTCGGGCCCTGCGACGTATCCGTCGAGCGAGATCGACATGTGGCATGTGGTTGGTGTCATGTGAGCCGAGACCGCCCGATCGACGAGAGATCATCGCACGCCACACGTCGAGCGTAGCCGCCACGGCTCGAGGGTGCGCCGGCGCGGATCGCGACCGCCGGCGGCGGCCGCGTCGAGGCGATCTCCGGTTCGAGCAGTACGGGTTCACCCGGGGACGGCAGGTCGGCAAGCACGCCTGGATCGTGAGCCGCGAGATCGAGCCCGCGTAGCGGGTACCGACGCGGGCTAGTGTCCCCCGGGTGAAGGTCACCGCCGAGGCGGCTCGTCGCTTTCTCGTCGCGCGGCACTTCCTCGCGCCCGCGCGGTCGTCTCCCGGGAGGCCCCGACGGGGTGCTCGAAGTCTTTCGCAGGCTCGGGTCGATCCAGTTCGACCCGATCGCGGTCGCCGGCCGGAACCACGACCTCGTGCTGCACGCGCGCGTCGCCGGCTACGAGCCCGCCTGGTGCGAGGAGCTCTACGAGCGCCGCGAGATCTTCGAGGCGAGCAACAAGGCGCTGTCGTTCGTCCCGACGAGCGAGTTCCCCTGGTTCCGTCACGTCTGGGGCCGCAAGGGGCCCCGCTTCCACGCCGCGGCCCTCGCCGAGAACGCCGCGGCGGCCGAGCGCGTGCTCGAGCGGATCCGCGCGGAAGGCCCGCTGTCGTCACTCGACTTCGAGCGCGCATCCGGAGCGACGAAGAACTGGTTCGGGATGCCCGAGAACGCCGTTCGCTCCGTGCTCGAGGCGTACACCGTCACGGGCGCGATCGGCCTCGCACGGCGCGACGGCAACCTCCGCTACTACGACCTCCTCGAACGGCTGCTCCCCGCCGAGGTGCTCGCACGGGAGGTGCCGGAGCGAGAGCAGGTCCGGCACAAGCTCCTGTCCCGGTACCGCGCCCACGGCCTGCTCGGCCCCGGCGGCGCCGGCGGCACGTTCGCCCGCATCGCCGACCCGCAGGAGCGCAACGAGCTGCGGAAGGAGCTCGTCGAGCTCGGCGCGCTCGTGCCCGTCGAGGTCGAGGGCGTGCGCGGCAAGCGCCTCGTCCTCGCCGAGGAGGTCGAGCTGCTGCAGGCCCCGCCGGAGCCGGCGCCCTCGGTCGCGTTCATCGCCCCGTTCGACTCGCTGCTGTGGGACACCGCCCTCCTCGCGAGCCTGTTCGACTTCGAGTACGTGTGGGAGGGCTACTTCCCGCCGGCGAAACGCCGCTGGGGCTGGTACGTCCTGCCGATTCTCTTCGGCGACCGCCTCGTCGGCCGCATCGAGCCGCGGATCGACCGGGACGGAGCCTGCGTGGAGATCCTCGACGTCTGGTGGGAAGACGGCTTCGAGCCGAAGCGCGCCGAGGGGTTCGTCGACGCGATGCGCGACGCCCTCCGCGCCTACCTGCGCTTCGCAGGCGCGAGCCGCGTCGACTGGGCGCCCCACCTCGCAACGGAGAAGCGGCTCTTCCGGAGCTGAACGCACGTCTCCTGCGATCTGGCACGATCCCGCAGGTGGCCGGTGACCCCTCGGCGCAGCGCCTGGACGACCTCGCCCGGCTGCGCCGCGTGCGCGACCGGATCGACCGGGAGTACGCGCAGCCGCTCGACGTCGAGGCGCTCGCCCGCGGCGCGCACATGTCGGCCGGGCACCTCAGCCGCGCGTTCCGGCTCGCCTTCGGCGAGTCGCCGTACAGCTACCTGATGACGCGGCGCATCGAGCGCGCGATGGCGCTGCTGCGGCGCGGCGACCTCAGCGTCACCGAGGTCTGCTTCGCGGTCGGCTGCTCGTCGCTCGGCACCTTCAGCACCCGCTTCACCGAGCTCGTCGGCATGCCGCCCAGCAGCTACCGGCGCCAGGCGGCGGGCGCGACCGCCGGGATGCCGCCGTGCGTCGCGAAACAGGTGACGAGACCGGTCAGGAATCGAGAAGCGCCGGCCCCCGAGCCACGACTAGCGTGACCGCCATGAACATCACCATTCACTCCAGCATGCTTCCCCACAACGATCCGGAAGCATCCCTCGCCTTCTATCGCGACACCCTCGGCTTCGACGTCCGCAACGACGTCGAATACGCCGGGATGCACTGGATCACCGTCGGCCCCGCCGACCAGCCCGACACGTCGATCGTCCTCTACCCGCCGGCCGCGACCCCGGGCATCACCGACGACGAGCGCCGCACGATCGCCGAGATGATGGCCAAGGGCACCTACGCCAGCATCAACCTGGCCACCAGCGACCTCGACGGCACCTTCGAGCGAGTGCAGGCCGGCGACGCCGAGGTCGTGCAGGAGCCGACGGAGCAGCCGTACGGGATTCGCGACTGCTCCTTCCGCGACCCCGCGGGCAACCTGATCCGCATCCAGGAGCTGCGCTGAGCCATGGCCGAGAGGAAACGCACCGGCAAGGCGGCCACGGGATTCACGGCCGAGGAACGCGCCGCGATGAAGGAAGCGCGCCCGGGAGCTGAAAGCGGCCGCGGGCAAGGCGGACGGCGAGAGCGACGTGCTCGCGAAGATCGCCGAGATGCCGGAACCGGATCGCGTCATCGCCGAGCGCGTCCATGCGATCGTCACGGCCACCGCGCCGGCCCTCGCGCCGAGAACCTGGTACGGGATGCCCGCGTACGCCAAGGACGGCACCGTCGTCTGCTTCTTCCAGAGCGCGCAGAAGTTCAAGTCGAGGTACGCGACGCTCGGCTTCAACGCCAAGGCGAACCTCGACGACGGCGCCATGTGGCCGACCGGCCTTCGCGCTGAAGGAGCTGACCGCCGCCGAAGAGGCCCGGATCGCCGCCCTCGTGAAGCAGGCGGTGAGCTGAGCGCCGAGCTCGCCGCGGAGCACGGAGGGCTTCCGGATCATCCGACGGCGGACGCGCGATCCGCGCGTGAACGCCTGGCTCAGTGCAGGTCGGCGGAGACGGGAGGGCAGTTGTAGTCGCCGTAGCCGTCGACCGCCCGCATCGCCCGATGGACGAATCCGGCGAGGTACATGGTCTTCGCGACAGCGGCCTTCTCGGTCACGCCGAGCATGGAGATCGTCCTGGGGGCCTGCGCGATCGCGCGGCACTCGGTCGCGGTCTCGTCACGCCAGTTCGCGTCGAGGCGAGCATGCTGGGTCTCGTGCGTGAACACGAGGACGGCTGCCGACGTGTACACGGTGATCCGGCCGCCGACGTAGAGCTCGAGGTCGGAGCAGGTGGCCGGCGCGAGCGTGATCAGCCTGGGGGTCTGGACGAAGGTCGCCGCGGCACCGGCAGGCACGGGCCCGCAGACCACGTTGGTCGGCTGCCCCGAGAACAGGGTGGCGACGGTGACCAGGAGCGGAAGGAGGGCGGTCACTGGACCGGCTCCATGGGCTTCGCGGCGAGAGCCTTGCGCATCTCGGAACTCCTCTGATCACGGTGCCACCGGCGGATGTCTGCCCGGTAACCACAGGATCGAGGCGCGCCCGATGAAACCGGGCGCACGCCGCGTATGCATTGCGCAGGGATCGCACATCGCCGCGTCCGGAGCCTCGCCCGGCCCCGACCCGGAAGCGGTTCGGCCCGACGACCGGGTACGCCCTCTCAGCCCGCGCGGCGCGACATACTCTCACTCACACGGCCGACAGAGGGACGGCTGCCGCCCACCCCGCCGCGTTGGCGCTCCTCGCAGGCGTCACCGCCTGCCGCACGCGTTCAGACCCTAGGCGGGCCGGGCCGGAACGAGCGAGACGCCGAGGCGCCAGACGACCGCGCCCGACGAGGATCGCCGTGCCCGAGAGGACGCCGAGCGCGCCGACGGCGACCGTCGCCGTCAGCGCCTGCGAGAGACCGACGCCCGCCGTGACGAGCGCCGCCGCGCCGGCGCCCACCTGCGTCGCTGCGCCCGCGAGGCCGACCGGGATCGCCGCCGCCGCCGCGCCCGCGCAGAGGAAGAGGAGCGCACGCGGGATCGAGAAGCCGATCCCGAGCGTCCCGAGGAGCAGGAAGAACGCCACCCCGCGGAGGAACCAGCAGGCCGAGACGAGCGCCCACGCCTCCACCACCCGCCGCTTGGGCGTCGTCCGCGGGTTCAGCCAGCGGCCGAGCCGGAAGCGGAGGAGCCGCCCGCTCGCGGCGAGCCGCGGCAGGGCGAGGATCAGCACGGCGGCCACCACACCGGCGGCCGCCACCACCGCCAGACCGGCGCGGACGCCGTCGCCCGTGCCCGGGACGACGCCGGCCACGACGGCGAGCGGCACGAGCGCGACGGTGTCGATCAGCCCGAGCATCACGAGCGAGAGGCAGAGCGTCGGCACGCCCGCCGGGCAGCCCGGGTAGCGGCGGACGACCGCGACCCGCATCGCGTCGTCGAAGCGGCCCGGCAGGAGAACGCCGATCAGCGCCGCGCCGCCGTTGCCGGCCGCGAGCGCGAGCGTCTTCGGCCGCTCGCCCGCGTCGAACAGCCGGCCCCACCCGTACGCCTTGAGACCCTGGGCGACGAGCAGCAGCAGACCGGCGCCGACGAGGACGGCCGGCTCGCCGGTCGTGAGCGGCCAGGACGTCGCCGCGAAGTGGCGGGCGGCGAGGGCCGCGAGCGCGAGCGCCGACGCGACCGACGCCGCCGCGAGCGCCCAGCGGCCTCGCCGCGAGCCGTGTACGCGCAGGAAGAAGCTCGCGAGCCGGTTGAGCGTCGGCGGCCGGTCAGCCACCGGACGGGTCGGTCGCTCCGTTCGAGGAGCGACGCCGCCGTGTCCGGAGACGGAAGAGGATGCTCATGAAGATCCCGAGCAGCCAGCCGAGGATCGCGCTCGCCACGATCACCCACACGAGCGACGCGTGCCCCGTGCCGAAGACCCAGCCGAGCTTCACCTTGCCGGTGTTGTCGAGCACGAGCGCGACGAGGACGACGAGGAGCGCGACGACCACGAACGCCGTCGTGTACAGGCGGATGCGCCGAACCTGCCGGCGCATCCGCACGCCGCGCGACTCGACGGGCTCCATAGGCGGCGCGGGCGGCGCCGGCTGCTCTGCCTGCGGCTCTTCCTGCGGTACCTGCTGTGGCTCTTCCTGCATCTCGTTCCCCCTCGGACGCGCGCTCGGACCGGCGTGAAGCGACCGTGCGGCCTCGGCTCTCCCAGCATAGCTCGCGTTTGTGCGGATCGGCCTTTGCGCTACCGTGTGAGCAGCGTCCCCGTGTTCTGACTCCCACACGAGCCCGCCGTTTGCCGTTTCGCGGGAGTCGTCAGAGGGAGCGACATGATGAGGAAGAGCCTGAGGCGAGTCCTCGAGCGGCTGCGCGCGGCGACCAGCGGGAGCGTCCGCAGAGGAACCGCTGTCCGCGGCGGCCTCCAGGAGCCGCAGCGAATGCAGGCGCTTCCCCTGCTCGCACGCAAGAACCGGTAGGGGCCCGCGCGATGCGCGCGGCCATCGTCTCGACGTACCCGCCGCGCGCGTGCGGGATCGGCACCTTCGCCGCCGACCTCCGCGCGACGTTGCACGGGGTGGACGGCATCGACGGCGCCGATCTCGTCGCGGTCGTGAACGAGCCCTCGAGCCCGCAGCGGCACGGACTGCTCGCGACGATCGCGCAGGCCGTCCGCGGCGACTACGTCCGCACCGCCCGCATGCTCGGGCGGATGAACGTCGACGTCGTCCTGCTCCAGCACGAGTACGGGATCTTCGGCGGCGAGGACGGGGAATACGTGCTCTCCTTCGCGCGCGAGCTCGCCCAGCCGCTCGTCGTGACCCTGCACACGGTGCTGTCCGAGCCGTCGCCGCACCAGGCCGAGGTGCTGACGGAGCTGTGCGGCGAGGCGCAGCTCGTGATCGTCATGACCGACACCGCGCTGCGGCTGCTCGTCGACTGCGGCGCCTGCCCGGCGGAGAAGGTGCGCGTCGTGCCGCACGGCGCGCCGACGCGCCTCACCGACCGCGTCCCCGACGGCCCGAGCGACCGCTTCCGCCTCTCCACGTTCGGGCTGCTCTCGCCGGGCAAGGGCATCGAGACGGCGATCGAGGCGCTGCCCGCCATCGTCGAGCGCCACCCCGAGATCGTCTACACGATCGCCGGCCGCACGCATCCCGACGTCGAGCACCGGGAGGGCGAGCGGTACCGGCTGATGCTCCAGCAGCGCGTGCTCGAGCTCGATCTCGGCGAGCACGTCGAGTTCGACGACCGCTTCCTCTCGATCGACGACCTCTCGGATCTGCTCGCGGCGACGGACGTCTTCGTGACGCCGTACCGCAACCGGGAGCAGATCGCCTCGGGCGCGCTCACGTTCGCGATCGCGGCCGGCTGCGGCGTCGTCTCGACCCCCTACTGGTACGCGCAGGACCTGCTCGCCTCGGGAGCCGGCGTCCTCGTCCCGTTCGACGACCCCGCGGCGCTCGCCGACGCCGTCTGCGCGTACATCGAGCAGCCGGAGACGCTCGCCGCCGCCCGGGCCGAGGCGCGACGCATCGGCTCCTCGCTCGCCTGGCCGTCCGTCGCGGCGGCCACGGCCTCGGTGCTGCGGGAAGCGCACGAGCTCGCGCCCCGCCGGCGCCCCTCGGGCGCCGCCGACCTGCACCTCGCGAGCCTGCGCACCGACCACGTGCTCACGCTCGTCGACGACGTCGGCATCGTGCAGCACGCGCACGGGATCATCCCCAACCGCGACAGCGGCTACTGCGTCGACGACGTCGCCCGGCTCGCCGTCGTCTCGCTCGCGCTCGCCCGCCGCGGCGACGAGCAGGCCTGGAGGTCGATCCTCTACCGCGCGCTCGCGTTCCTGCACGCGGCGACCGGCGACGGCGGGATGCGCAACTTCATGAGCTACGACCGGCGGTGGCTCGACGAGCCGCACCTCGGCGATCACGTCGGCCGCACGGTCTGGGCGCTCGGGGACATCCTCGCCACGGCGTGGATCCCCGCCGTCGTCCGTCCGACCCGGGACCTGCTCGAGCGGCTCGTCGGCACCCTCGCCGGCGACGTTCCGCTGCGGACGGCCGCCTACACGGTGCTCGGCCTCTCGCGCCTCGACGCGGACCGGCTCGACCCGCAGGCGCTGCGCCTGCTCGAGCGTCTGACCGGGCAGCTCGCCGACGCCTACACGGACACCGCCACGGACGACTGGCGCTGGTTCGAGGACGAGCTCCACTACGACAACGCGCGGCTTCCCCAGGCGCTGCTCGCCGGCGGCCGGGCACTCGGCCGCGACGACCTCGCCGAGCTCGGGCTGGAGTCGCTGCGCTGGCTCGGCGACGAGTGCGGCCTCGACGACGGCGACCTGCGGCTCCCGGGCCATCTCGGCCGGCGCCGCGGAGAGCCCGCGCCGGGCGCCGGCGACGAGCAGCCGCTCGAGGCGGCCGCCTTCGTCGAGGCGGAGCTGGCCGCGTTCGCGATCACGCGCGAGACCGAGCACGGAGTCCGGGCCACGCGCGCCTTCGAGTGGTTCCTCGGGCGCAACCGCCTGCAGCGACCGGTCTACGACTTCGCCACCGGAGGCTGCAGCGACGGCCTCGGCACCGAGGCGCTGAACGGGAACGAGGGCGCCGAGTCGACGCTCGCCTTCCACCGCGCCGCGCTCGTCCTCGACGCCGCCGGCGTCCGGGCGGGCATCCGCGAGCGGCCGCTCGCGACGGCCTCGGCATGAACGAGCGCGAGCTCTTCCGCCGCCACCCCGGCAACCCGATCCTGACCGCGGAGAGCTGGCCCTATCCCGTCAACGCCGTCTTCAACCCGGCCGCTGCCGCCGTCGACGGCGAGACCGTGCTGCTCGCCCGGGTCGAAGACCGGCGCGGAATCTCGCACCTCACGCGTCGCCCGCTCCCGCAACGGCTACGACAGCTGGACGATCGAGAGAACGCCGCTGCTCGCCCCCGCCCCCGGCGTCGCGAGCGAGGAATGGGGCTTCGAGGACCCGCGCGTCGTCTGGATCGAGGAGCTCGGCCGCTGGGTGATCACCTGCACCGCCTACGGCCCGGCCGGGCCTGCCGTCTACCTCGCGACGACCGAGGACTTCACCTCGGTCGAGCGCCACGGCATCATCCGGCACCCGGACGACAAGAACGCCGCGCTGCTGCCGCACCGGATCGACGGCAAGTGGGTCCTCTTCCACCGCCCGAAGACGGAGTTCGGCGGCTCGCACGGCGAGATCCTGCTCTCCCGCTCGGCCGACCTCCTCAGCTGGAGCCCGCCCGAGCAGGTGCTCCAGCCCCGCCACGGCGCCTGGTGGGACGCCACGCGCATCGGCATCGGCCCGCCGCCGCTGCGCACCGAGCACGGGCTGGCTGCTCGTCTACCACGGCGTCAAGGAGACCGTCTCCGGCGAGGTCTACCGCGCCGGCCTCGTCCTCCTCGACCTGGACGACCCGACCCGCGTCCTGCGGCGCCTTCCCACCTGGGTTCTCGCGCCGCTCGCGCCCTACGAGCGCACCGGCGACGTCCCCAACGTCGTCTTCCCCTGCGGCCTGCTCCACGACTCCGGCAGCGGTGAGATCCGCCTCTACTACGGCGCGGCCGACACCTCGATCTGCCTCGCCACCGCCCGGCTCGACGACCTCCTCGAGGCCGTGCTCGCCGCACCGCCCGACGCCTAGCGACGTCCGCGTCACGAGGCGGGATAGCCCGTTTACTCGAGGCCGCAGGGCACGTACAGTGCTCGTGCACTCGTTCTGGGGGGACTGACGTGCAAGCTTCGATCGCGGCGCTTCGCGCCATCAACATCGTCGGGTACGTCGCGCTCGCCGCGGTGGTGCTCCACGGCTGGCGGCGGCGGCGCGACCGCGTCTCGACCTGGGCTGCGGTCGCGTTCGGGTCGCTCGGCCTGCTCGAGCTCCTGGCCCTGATCCCCGACCACGCCGGCAACCTGCCCGAGCGCGCGGCCGGCCGGGTCGAGATCGCCCTGCTCGCCCTCTTCCCCTACCTCATGTTCCGCTTCGCGACCGCGTTCCGCACCGACGGCCGCCGGCTGGAGAACGCGCTTTTCGCGCCGACGGCGGCGCTGCTCGCCTGGACGGCGGCGCTGCCGAGCGTGCCCCACTCCGGCGAGTCCTGGTCGCCGGAGTTCCGCGCCTACGTCTCGCTCTTCCTGGTCGTGTGGACAGCCTTCTCCGTCCTCACCGCGGCCCGCCTCGCGCTCGCCGGGCGTGCCCAGCCGACCGTCGCCCGGCGGCGGATGCACATGCTCGCCTTCGCGACGGCGACGATCACGGCGGCACTCTTCCTCGCGGCCGCCTCCGGCGCCCCCCACTCCCGGCCGGAGCTCGCGGCCGAGGCGATCGCGCTCGTCGCGCTCGTCGCGTTCTTCCTCGGCCTCTCGCCGCCGGCGATCGTGCGCATCTGGTGGCGGCGGCCCGAGCAGGCGCACCTCCAGCAGGCGCTCGCGAGCCTGCTGACGTTCGCCTCGTCGCAGGAGGAGGTCGCCGCGCGCGTGCTCGGTCCGGCGGCCGCGATCGTCGGCGCGCGGGCGATCGCGATCCGCAACGAGAAGGGCGCCGTCGTCGGCTCCTGGAACGCTGCCCGGCGCGGCGCTGGACGAGATCGAGCCCGGACGAGTCCCCGCGCAACGCGTGGCCGGACGCGGAGGTCGTCGACCTCGACGTGCCGGGCGGCAGCATCGTCGTCTGGACGTCACCGTACGCGCCGTTCTTCGGCCTCGAGGAGCTCGACCTCCTGCGGACGCTCGGCGCGCTCACCGGGCTCGCGCTCGACCGCGTCCGCCTCTTCGAGGCGGAGCACCAGGCCCGGCTCGAGCTCGAGCGGGCGAACGAGCTCAAGGCGAGCTTCGTCGCGCTCGCCGCCCACGAGCTGCGGACGCCGATGACGACGATCCACGGCTTCGTGAGCACGCTCCACAACCTCGGCGACCGGCTCGACGAGGAGCAGGAGCGCCGGCTCCGCGAGGGGCTGATCCAGCAGACGAAGCGGATGACGCTCCTGATCGAGCAGCTCCTCGACCTCTCGCGCCTCGACGCGGAGGCGATCCCGATCGAGCCGGAGCCGCTGCGGGTCCGCGAGCAGCGTCGCCGAGATCGTGGCCTCGTCCGTGCCCGACGCGACCGAGATCGAGGTCGACGTCGCCGACGACGTCGTGGCGGAGGTCGACCGCAACGCGCTCGACCGGATCGTCTCGAACCTCGTCGCGAACGCGCTGCGCCACGGGGCGCCGCCGGTCGTCGTCCACGCGGAGCAGACCGACCGCCACTTCCGGCTCGTCGTCGAGGACCGGGGCCGCGGCGTCCCGGCCGAGTTCGTCCCGAACCTCTTCGAGCGGTTCGCGCGCAGCGACGACGTCGCGGTCGTCGTCGACCGGCACGGGGCTCGGCCTCGCGATCGCCCGCTCGTACGCGCACGCGCACGGAGGCGAGCTCTTCTACGAGCCCGCCGACCCGCACGGCGCCCGCTTCCAGCTCGTCCTGCCGGCCCGCGACGCTAGAGAGTTGCCGCTGCGCCTGGGTGCGGCGAGACTGTGCGGACATGGACCTCTGGGACGACATCGAACAGGAGCCGGCGCGCGACGACACCGCGTCGATCCACCGGCCGGCCCCGGCGCAGCCGCGCGTCGAGGGCGCAGAACGGGAGCAGCTGTTGCGGCTCGCGCCGCGAGCTCGCGGCCGAGCGCAGGGCACGGCTCGACCAGGCCGCGGCCGAGATCGACGAGCTGAAGCGGACGCTCCGGGAGGCGGCCGCGGCGGTGGCCGCGCGCGAGCGCGAGCTCGTCCGGGCCCAGGCGGAGCTCGCCGGCCGGCCCGAGAGCAAGCCCGAGCAGCGGCCGCGGCGCGAGCGAGGCCCGGCGGACCCCGCCCGCAGCAGCGACCTCGACCGCCGCGAGCAGGAGCTCGACGCCGCGTCGGCGCGCCTCGCCGAGCGGGAGCGCGAGCTCGCCGCCGCGACGGCGGCCGTCGAGCAGCGCGAGCGGGAGACGGCGTCGGAGCTGGCGCTCGCCCAGGCGGAGCGCGAGCGGCTCGAGGAACGCGAGCGCACCGTCCGCGACGTCGAGCGGCAGCTCGCCGGAGTGCGGCTCGAGCTCCAGGAGGAGCGGACGGCGCTCGAGGAGCGGGGCCGCCACCTCGTCGCCGCCGCGGCGGCGCTCGACGAGCCGGCGCCGGCGCCCGAGGCCGCGCGAGCCCGAGCCAGAGCCCGAGCCGGTCGCCGTCGTCGCGTCCGAGCCGGAGCCGGCCCCGGTGGCCGCCGAAACCCCCTCCTCGCCGGCGGGCGCCGCCCGCGCCCGCACGCCGCCGCCGCTAGCGGCTCGCGCGCCTCTGTCGCCTCGAAGGCGACTGGTATCGTCGCTCGGGCCCGCTGCCGCGGGAAGAGGACGTCTGGAGCGGCGGGCGGCTTGCCATGCCCGAATACGCGAACCCCGTCGATCCGCCCGACCTCGGCCTGCTGCCGACCTTCCGCAGGCTGCTCCGCCTCTGGCGCGCCCAGTGGCGCATGGGCGTCTGGGCGCTCTCCTGCTCGTTCGTGTACACGCTGATCTCGACCGCGATCCCGCTGCTGCTCCAGCGCGCGATCGACCGCGCCGTCGTCAGCCACACGCAACGGCTCTGGCCGTACCTCGCCGCGATCGTCGTCCTCGCCCTGCTCCGCTTCGGGATCAACTTCAGCCGCCGCTACGCGACCGCCCGGATCGGGATCCGGATCGAGGCGCGGATGCGCG
Organism: uncultured Actinomycetes bacterium; assembly: GCA_963815005.1. Classification (GTDB taxonomy): domain Bacteria; phylum Actinomycetota; class Thermoleophilia; order Gaiellales; family Gaiellaceae; genus Palsa-739. The sequence continues at coordinate 149,154 of CAWFFI010000019.1, read as the reverse complement.
AGCTGCTCTACCAGGCGTACCTGCGCTACCCGCGCGCGTTCTACGACCGGCATGCGACCGGCCAGGTGCTCTCGCGGGCGACGAACGACCTCTACCCCGTCCGCTACTTCATCGGCTGGGGGCTCGTGCAGGGGGCGCAGAGCCTGATGATGATCGTCGCCGCGGCGATCGTGCTCGTGATCGTCGACCCGCGGCTCGCGCTCTACACCGCCGTCGCGATGCCGCCGATCACCGTGCTCGCGCTGCGGTTCGCGCGCCGCGTCTCGCCGCTCTCGCGGCAGGTGCAGGAGCGCAAGGGCGACGTCACCGAGGCGGCCGACGAGGCCGTCGTCGGGATCGAGATGGTGCAGGCGTTCGGCCGCGAGGACGACGTGCGCGGCCGCTTCGGCGGCAAGGCCGAGGCGGTGCGCGACACGGTGATCCGCCAGGCGGGCGTCGAGGCGCGCCACCTGCCCGGCCTCTACTACCTGCCGTCGCTCTCGATCGCCGCCGTCGTCTTCTTCGGCGGCCGCCAGGTGATCGGCGGCCACCTCTCGATCGGCCAGTTCGTCCTCTTCGAGACGCTGCTGCTCCAGCTCGTCTGGCCGCTCGAGGCGCTCGGCTGGATCACGAACCTCGGCCAGCGGGCGCTCGCGTCGGCGGGCCGCAGCTTCGCCTGGCTCGAGGGGATCGAGCCGCTGCCCGAGCCGGCGGCGCCGCGGCATCTGCCGGCGGGGCCGCTGCCCGTGCGCTTCGAGGCGGTGCGCTTCGCCTACGGCGGCGAGACCGCCGTGCTCGACGCGCTCGAGCTCGAGCGTCGCGCCGGGCGAGATCGTCGCCGTCTGCGGCTCGACCGGCGCCGGCAAGACGTCGCTCCTCAACCTGCTGCCCCGCTTCTACGACCCGACCGGCGGGCACGTCCGCGTCGGCGGCGTCGACACCCGCGACGTGCCGATCGCCGAGCTGCGCGACGCGGTCGCGCTCGTGACGCAGCGGCCCGTCCTCTTCTCGGCGCCGCTGCGCGAGAACCTGACCGCGGGCCGGCACGACGCCGAATGGGACGAGGTGCTCGCCGCGTGCGTCGCGGCCGGCGTGGACGCGTTCGCGCCCGAGCTGCCCGACGGCTACGACACGCTGATCGGCGAGCGCGGCGTCAACCTCTCCGGCGGCCAGCGGCAGCGTGTCGCGCTCGCCCGCGCGCTCGCGACCGGCGCCCGCGTCGTCGTCCTCGACGACCCGCTCTCGGCGGTCGACACGCTCACCGAGCGGCGGCTCGTGGCTCGGCTCCGGCCCGCGCTCGCCGGACGGACGGTGCTCGTCGCGACCCAGCGGCTCTCGACGGTCGAGCTCGCCGACCGCGCGGTCGTCCTCGTCGACGGCCGGATCGCGGAGTCGGGGACGCCGCGGGAGCTGCTCGCGGCCGGCGGCTTCTTCACGACCCTGTTCGGGGACGAGGTGGCCGCGGCGTGAAGTCCCTGCTCCGGTATCTGGAAGGCCGCCGGCTGCTCGCCGCGCTGATGCTGCTCGTCGCGACCGGCAACGCCGTCGCGCAGACGGGTGGCTGGCTGCTCGTGCGCGACGCGATCGACAACGGCATCCGCGCCCGCAACGAGCACCACCTGACGATCGTCGTCGTCATCTACCTCTGCGTCGCGGCGGCCGGCTGGCTCCTCCAGGCGTGGCTGATCCGCGGTCTCGCGGGGATCGGCCAGCGGATCGTGCTCGGCCTGCGGCGCGACCTCTTCGACCACCTGACCGGGCTCTCGCTCCGCTACTTCTCGCAGCAGAAGGCGGGCTGGATCATCGCGCGCCTGACGAGCGACGTCGACGCCGTCTCCGACGTGCTCTCGGCGGGGATGCCGACGCTCGTCTCGAACGTCGTGCTCCTGCCGGCGGCGCTCGCGGCGCTCCTGATCGCGGACTGGCGGCTCGGGCTCGTCGTCTTCGCGATCGTCCCGCCCGCGCTCGTGCTCACGCGCTGGTTCCAGCGCACCTCCCACGTGGCGCTCGTCGAGACCCGGAACCGGATCGGAGCCGTGACCGCCCAGATCGCCGAGTCGGTGGCGGGCATGGCGATCGTGCAGGCGTTCAACCGGGAGCGCCGCTTCCAGGCGCAGTTCGACGAGCTGAACGACGCGAACCTCGTCCAGAACGTCTACACGCAGAAGATCTTCTCGGTCTTCTTCCCGTCGATCGAGTTCCTCGGCGTCGTCGCGACCGCCTCCGTGCTCTTCGCCGGCGAGCGGTTCCTCGCCCACCACACGCTCACGATCGGGACGCTGATCACGGCCCTCTACCTGCTCCAGCTCGTGTTCCAGCCGCTGCAGGAGCTCTCCGACGTGTACGGCCAGCTCCAGTCGGGCGCGGCGGCGATGGTGAAGATCGCGGCGATCCTCGACGAGGAGCCGGAGATCCGCGACCGGGACGGCGCGCAGCCGTTCGAGCGGATCGACGGCGACCTCGAGATCGACCACGTCGTCTTCGCCTACGGGGCCGAGCCGGTGCTGCACGGAATCGACCTGCACGTGCCGCGCGGCGGCTGCCTCGCGCTCGTCGGCGAGTCCGGGGGCGGCAAGTCGACGCTCGCCCGGCTCGTCGGGCGCTTCTACGACCCGGACGAGGGCGCCGTCCGCGTCGACGGCGTCGACCTGCGCGACGTGCGCCTCCGCTCGTACCGCCGGCAGCTCGGCGTCGTGCTCCAGGATCCGTTCCTCTTCAGCGGCACGATCGCCTCGAACATCCGCTTCGCGAAGCCGGACGCCTCCGACGAGGAGGTCGCCGAGGCGGCGGCCGCCGTCGGCGTCGACCGGGTCGCGGCGCGGCTCTCGGGCGGGCTCGACCACGCGGTGCGCGAGGGCGGCGCCGGGCTGTCGGCCGGCGAGCGCCAGCTGATCTCGATCGCGCGGGCGCTCCTCGCCGACCCGCGGATCCTCGTCCTCGACGAGGCGACCTCGAACATCGACCGCCCCACCGAGGTGCTGATCGAGCGCGCCCTCGACCGGCTGCTGCACGGCCGCACCTCGATCATCATCGCGCACCGCCTCTCCACGGTCCGGCGGGCCGACGAGATCGTCGTCGTCGAGCACGGGCGGATCGTGCAGCGCGGCACCGAGCGGTCGCTCCTCGGCGAGGACGGGCCGTTCCGCCGGCTCGCCCACCGCCTCGAGGGCGGCGACGAGGATCTCGCCGCGGCCGGCTAGCCGACGGTGCGGGGCCGGCGCAGCGTCGCCACGAACGCCTCGACCACGCGCGGGTCGAACTGGGAGCCGGCGTTGTCCTCGAGCTGCTGCACCGCGTCGGCCGGCGCCAGGCTCGCGCGGTACGGCCGGTCGGTCGTCATCGCGTGGTACGCGCCGCAGACGAAGATGATCCGCGACTCGAGCGGGATCTCCTCGCCGGCGAGCCCGTCCGGATAGCCGCGCCCGTCCCAGCGCTCGTGGCAGTGGAGGACGACCGGGCGCACGTCCTGGAGCCGGTCGATCGGCGCGATGATCCGCTCGCCGAGCATCGGGTGCGTCTGCATGACCGCCCGCTCTTCGGCGGTGAGCCGGCCCGGCTTCGAGAGGACGTCGCTCGGGATGCCGATCTTGCCGATGTCGTGCAGCAGCGCGCCGAGCTCGAGGCGCTTCAGCGAGCGCTCGTCGAGCCCGAGCTCGCGGCCGACGCGCAGGGAGAGGTCGCAGATCGCCCGCGAGTGCGTGGACGTGGACTCGTCGTTCGCCTCGAGCGCGTTCGCGAGCGCCTCCACCGTGGAGACGAACGTCCGCTCCAGGCCCTCGTAGCTCGACGCGTTCGCGAGCGCGAGCTTCGCCTGCTGCGCGAGGCCGCCGAGCAGGCGCAGCTCCCGCTCGCCGAAGCACGCGTCGCCGATCACCGCGCTGATGCAGCCGACGCGTCCGTCGACCTCGAACGGCGCGATCGCATACGAGGCGCCCGGGAAGGGCGGGTCGGGCAGGACGTCGGCGTACTCCTCGGGCGTGACGATGTACGGCTCGCGCGCCGGATCGGTTCCGGGCCGGGTCGAGACGGAGGCTCTCGACGTGGGCGCGCTCCGCCGCGGTGTGGCCGTTGAACGCCTGGGGCACGAGCCGGCCGTCGGACTCGAGCCAGATCGAGGTCCGCGGGAAGCCGAGGATCGCAGCGGAGAGCTCGACGACACGCTCGACGATCTCGTCGAGCCCGGAGGCGGCCGCGAGCTCGCGCCCGAACTCGAGCAGCGCGGTCGCGCTCTCCGCCTCGCGGCGCGCCGACTCGTACAGCCGCGCGTTCTCGACCGCGACGGCCGCCTGCCCGGCGAGCACCTCGAGCAGGCGCACGTCCGCCTCGTCGAACTGGTCGAGCCCGAGCTTCGAGACGACGATCACGCCGACGACCCGCGAGCCGTACAGGAGCGGCACGGCGAGCAGCGACTCCTCGATCACGGGCGTGCCGGCGATGCGGGTGCCGAACTCGCAGTTCGCCGCGTCGGGAACGAGGAGCGACTCGCCGCGCTCCGCGCAGCGCCCGGTGACGCCCTTGCCGATCCGCGTGCGCAGCAGCTCGAGCGGCAGCGCCGCGGTCTCGGTGTCGAGGTCGCCGCGGAACGCGATCGGCACGAGCTCGTCCGCCCCGTCGACGACGAAGACGCGGCAGTTGTGGTAATCGATCAGCGGGCGCAGCTCGATGGCGATCGAGTCGCCGATCTCGCGCACGTCGTTCAGCCGGTTGAGCTTGCCGCTCAGGGTCTGGAGCATCTTCAGGTGCGCGATCGAGCGGAGGTCGCGCGGTGCCGCGGGCATCCCGGGGCGCTCGACCGACTCCTCCTCGTAGAGGACGATCCGGTTCTTGCCCTGCGCCTTCGCGGTCATCATCGCCGCCTCGGCACACGCAGCGAGCTCGCGCGGGTTCATCGCGTGCTCGGGCCCGTACGCGAGGCCGACCGAGACGGTGACCCCGCCGACGGCCGGCAGGTCGACGGCGGCGAGCCGCAGCAGGACCCGCTCCGCGACGCGAACCGCGTCGACGCCGTCGCAGCCGCCCATGATCACGCCGAACTCCTCGCCGCCGAGCCGGCAGACGACGTCCTCGGGCCGGACGCATGTCCGCAGCGTGTCGGCGAGCAGGACGAGCAGCTCGTCGCCGATGCCGTGCCCGTGCAGGTCGTTGACGCGCTTGAAGTTGTCGATGTCGAGCATCAGCACCGCGACCGGCCCGTGCGTCCGGCTCGACTCCTGGAGCGCGCGCAGCAGCTCCTCGTGGAAGCTGCGGTGGTTGAGCAGGCCGGTGAGGGAATCGGTGCGCGCCTGGTGCTCGAGCCGCGCCCGGATCTGGGCGTTGTCGAGCGCGAGCGCGGCCGCGTCGCCGAACCGCTTCGCGAGCTCGAACTCGTCCTCGCTGAAGGCGCCGTCCTCGCCGACCCGGTAGATGTTGAGCACACCCTTGATGCGGGAGCGCGCGATCAGCGGGATCGAGATCGAGCGCCTCCGGGTCGATCGGCGTGCCCGGCACGAAACGAACGCGCGGATCGAGGTGCGCCTGGTTGACGAGTGCCGCCTCGCGGTTGCGCGCCGCCCAGCCGGTGATCCCCTCGGAGAAGCGGACGCGCGTCCGCAGGATCTCCTCGGCGTAGTCGTCGCGGGCGAGCATCGGGCACGAGCACGCGCTGCGCCTCGTCGGCCTCGTAGATCGTGAGCGTGTCGTGCGGAATCAGCTCGGACAGGGTGTCCGCGATGCGCACGAGCACGGCGTCGAGGCTCTGCTCCGCGAGGATCTCGTGGAACACGTCCGCAAGACGCCGATACGAGTCGACGAGGGTACCCGCAGGCGGCCCGTCAGCGGTCTCCGGCAGCAGCTGGAGATGACTTGACGAGCGCGCTACCACGCTGCCCTCGGCGTGGCCTGAAACCGCAGAATGCCTCCCTCATCGGAGCGACGGGAACCCTTCAACCATCGTCACCGGATGCGTGGCGACCATCCCCCCGTCGAGGGAACCGGCTACGCGGACCGGAGGAGGTACGGGAGCGCGAGCAGCGTCGGCCGAGGTGAAGGGCGTGCGCGGCGGCGGGGTCTCCCCCGCGTCCGCTAGTCGCCCCAGTCGAACTCGCGGGCCTGGTCGCCCCAGAACCCTGAGTCCTCGGTCACGGCCGCCGTCGTGCTCTCGACGGTCTCGTCGCCCGGCCACGGCACCGCAACCTCGACGGCAGGCTCGTGGAAGGCCGGCGCTCGGCGCCGTCCATCGTCTCCTCGATGCGAGCCTGCTCCTCGCTCTTGAAGAGCGGATGATTCCGGAACGGATCCTCGGCCTTGTAGCCCTCGATCGGCATCGAGCCGCCAAGCTGGGCGTTGCGCTCCTTCAACGCAAGATGATCCTTGATCACCTGCGCGAAGAGAGACGGAGTCTCTACCGGCATTCATCCCTCCCGTTCTGGGCCTGCTCCTCGCCGGGGATCATAGCCCCAAATTCCGGACGATTACCACTCGCTACGGCTAAAAGCTACGAACCGCACGAGCGAGCTCGACGCGGTCCTTGCCCGCCGCCTTCGCCCGGTAGAGCGCCTCGTCGGCCGCGGCGTACAGCGTGCCGTCGTCGCCGCCCTCCCGGTGCGGTGCGACGCCGAAGCTCGCGGTGACCGTGAAGGCGCTCCCGTCGGACGACGCGATCGGCATCTCGGCGAGCGCGAGCCGGACCCGTTCGGCGAGCTGTGCGGCTCCGTCGGCGCCCGTGCCGGTGAGCAGGAGGAGGAACTCCTCGCCGCCCCAGCGGCCCGCGAGGTCGGACTCGCGCACCGTCGCGCGCAGGACGGCGGCGAAGGCCCGCAGGACCTCGTCGCCGACCGCGTGACCGTGCGTGTCGTTCACGGCCTTGAAGTCGTCGAGGTCGGCGAGGACGAGCGCGAGCGGCGTCCCGAGGCGGTCGGCGCGCGCGATCTCGGTCGCGAGCGCCTCCTCGCAGCGGCGCCGGTTCGCGAGGCCGGTGAGTCCGTCGACGACCGCCTGCCGTTCGACCAGGCGATGGAGCCGCTCGTTGTCGAGCGCGATCGCCGCGTGCGTCGCGAGCGAGGCCGCGATCTCGCGCTCCTCGCTCGTCGAAGGCCGCCGCGACGAGCTCGATCGTGGCGAGCCGGTCGGCGCCGGCGGAGAGGTCGAGGCGGAGCCGCTCCCCCGCCGCGTCCGGGTCGCCGCTGACGACGACGGTGCCGTCGGTCGCCGTGAGCCGCGCGCCGGCGGCGCCCGTCGCCTCGACGGTGCCGTCGACGATCACGCGGAGCAGCTGGCCGAGATCATGGGTCGCGGCGAGCGCCTCGCCGAAGCGGGCGATCGCGTCGCGCAGCCGGCCGCGCTCCGCGTCGAGGTCGGCGAGACGGGCCTCGAGCTGGCCGGCCATCGCGTTGAAGGCGCCGCCGAGCTGTGCGAACTCGTCGCGGCCCCGGACGGGGACGCGCTCCGAGAGGCGGCCGTGCGCGATGCCGTTCGCCGCCTGCGCGAGCCCACGCAGCGTGCGCACGATCGACCGGCCCTCGAGGTACGCGACGACCGACACGAGCAGCAGGCAGGCGACGAGGCCGAGCAGGAGCCGCTCCCGCGTCGCGGTGCCGGCGGCGTCGATCCGGGACTGTGGGCTGAGGACGGCGAGACGCGCGCCCGGGCACGTCCGGGAGCACCTCCGACACGAGCGCGCGGTAGCGGACCCCACCCACGCGGACCGTGTCGATGCGGCCCGCGGGGAGCCGCGAGGCTTCCCTGGACGGCCGGGGCCGACGCGGCGACCCGTCCGTGGTCGAGCACCGCGACGACCTCCTCCGCGGCCAGCGCGGCGCGGGCACGCAGCTGCGCGAGGAAGACCGAGTCGAGCGGCACCGAGGCGGTGACCGTCCCGAGGGCGCCGTTCGACGTGACGACCTCGACCTGGCGGCTCGCGGCGAACGCGGCCGGAGCGCCGACGTGGAACCCGCCCGGAGCCGCGACCGAGAGGCCGGGCGTGCCGCCGAGCAGCCGCTCCAGGACGGGCCGCTCGCGCCGCTGGAGCGCCACCTGGAAGGCGCGCTGCCGGGCGAGCCGCTCGGCCGCCGCCTGCGCCCGGTCGAGCCGGTCCTGGTAGACGGCGAGCCCGCCGCGGAGCCCCGCCTGGAGGCTCGCGTCGACCCGGTGGGTCTCGCTCTGACCCGCCACGGTCGTGAAACCCCAGTACGCGGCGGCGATCGGCACGATCGAGAGCAGCACGAAGTAGAGGACGAGCTTGACCTTGAAGCTGCTCACCACGCGGCTCACCTCCGCAGCACTCAGGATTCGGCCGCCGCATGCCGACACCTCCTTTCGAGGGATGTTGTCGGCACCCCGTTCAGACAGCATACGAGGCATCGAGCGGCTGGTCGCAGCCTTCTTACTCGCCGGTGCGGTGGCGGGCGTCGCGCTGATCCCGCGCTTGCTCGGCCCCGGCGGCGAGACGCCGCTGCGCCTGGGTGCTCCTGCCGGTGGCGCGGCGACCGTCGTGCACGCCGCTCCCGTGCCGCCGCTCGTACGCTTCGCGCCCGCGCCCGACGCCCTCGCGGGCCTCGCGCCCGAGCCGCTCGTCGTGCCACGGTTCACGGCGTCGCCCGCCGGCCCCGTCCTCGGTCCGGCCGCGACCACGCCCAACGCCCGCCGGACGACCCCCGGCTCGTCGTCCGCTCGGCCCGAGAACGCTGCGTCCGGTTCCGTTCCTCGGGCCCAGGCCGACGATCGCCCCCGAGCCCACGCCGGCGCCGCGCCCGGTGGCGACGCCCGCGCCCCGCGCACCAGCGAGCGCCCGTCGCGGCGCCGCCGCTCCGGCTCCGGCCGGCCAGGCCGACGTCGCCCGTGAGCCACAAGCCGCCGACCGAAAGCCACTCGCCGCCGCCGGCGGTGCAGCCTCCCACCGACCCCGACGCCCGCTCCCCCGACCAGCCAGATCGACGAGTGGACGCCGGGCCGCCACCACGGCCCGAGCCCGATCCCGCTCGGCGGCGATCCGCAGCAGAACCTCCGCGACGTGCTGAGCAGCTCCGGCAGCGGCGGCACGTACCAGCAGCCCGCGACGCTCCAGCAGCAGAGCCGCAGACGACGACGCAGTCTCCACCCGTCGCAGCCCGCGACGCAGACGACCACCACGTCGCAGACGACCACCACGTCGCAGTCCGACCCGGCACCCAGCAGCTCGACCATGCAGCCGGTGCAGATCGCGGTCGCGCTGTCGCCCACGGGCTGAGCCCGCCCGCCGGCGGCCGTCCGCGGCGATCTGCGAGGATGCAGGGGATGGCCCGCCTGCGTTCGCTCCGTCCCGGCCCCGTCGGTCTCGCGCTCGCCCTCGCCGACGTCTGGCGCCGGCTGCCGCCGAAGCAGCGCAAGCAGCTGCTGAAGCTCGCCCGCGAGCACGGGCCGAAGGTCGCTGCGCGGGCGATGGACGCCCGCCGCAAGCGGCGTTAGCCCGGCAGGCGTCAGGGCCGCGCGCACGATCCGGTCCTGCTCGCGCAGATGCGAGGTCGGATAGCCCTCGCTCGGGCTCGCGCGCCAGGGGCGGCCCACGTAGAGCAGCGGCACCTGGTCGGGCTTGGTCTCCTCGAGCCGGTGCCGGATCGCCCGCCAGGCGCCCATGTTCTGCGGCTCCTCCTGCACCCAGACGATCTCGCGCAGGTTCGGGTAGGCGCCGAAGAGCTCCTTCGCCGTCTCGACCGGGAACGGATAGAGCTGCGCGATCCGCGCCACCGCCACCCGGTCGGCGACTCCCTCGTACAGCTCGTGGCCGACGATGTCGTAGTACACCTTCCCCTGGCAGACGATCAGGCGCTCGGTGCGCTCGTGGTCGGCCGTCGCGTCGTCGAGCATCGGGTTGAAGCGGCCCGACGCGAGGTCGTCGAGCGACGACGACGCCTGCTTGAGCCGGAGCAGCCCCTTCGGCGTCATCACGACGAGCGGCCGCGGCGTCGCGTCGAGCGCCTGGCGGCGGATCAGGTGGAAGTACTGCGCGGCCGTCGTGCAGTTGCAGATGCGGAGGTTCTCCTGGGCCGCGAGCTGGAGGAAGCGCTCGAGCCGTGCGCTCGAGTGCTCCGGCCCGTTGCCCTCGTAGCCGTGGGGCAGCAGCAGCGTCAGCCGTGACGTCTCGCGCCACTTCGCGAGCCCGGCGGAGATGAACTGGTCGATGATGATCTGCGCGCCGTTCGCGAAGTCGCCGAACTGCGCCTCCCACAGCACCAGCACCTCGGGCGCAGCGACGGAGTAGCCGTACTCGAAGCCGACGCACGCGTACTCGGACAGCGGCGAGTTGTGGATCTCGAAGGAGGCGCCCGCCTCGTCGAGGTGCTGCATCGGCGTGAACGTCTGGCCCGTGTTCACGTCGTGCAGGACGGCGTGCCGGTGCGAGAACGTGCCCCGCCCGGTGTCCTGGCCGGTGATGCGGATCGGGATGTCCTCGACGAGCAGCGACGCGAACGCGAGCGCCTCGGCCTGGCCCCAGTCGATGCCGCCCTCGTCGAGCGCCTCGCGGCGCCGCTCGAGCTGGCGCATCAGCTTCGGGTGCGGCGCGAAGCCGTCGGGGACGCGCAGCAGCTCCTCGTTCAGGGCGCGCAGCCGGTCGGCGGGAACCGCGGTGACGACCTCGGCGCCGGTCGACGCGGGCAGGCGCGGCTCGGCGGCGGGCGTCCCCGAGCCGACGCCGAAGCTCTCCTTCAGCGCCTCGTGGGCCTGCTTGAGCTGCGCCAGCACGTCGGCCGCGAGCTCGTCCGCCCGCTCCTGGGTCAGCGCTCCCTCGGCGACGAGGCGCGCGGCGTACTGCTCGCGCACGGTGGGGTGCTCGGCGATCACGGCGGCGAGCAGCGGCTGCGTGTACGCGGCCTCGTCCTGCTCGTTGTGGCCGTGCCGCCGGTAGCCGACGAGGTCGACGACGACGTCGTGGCCGAACTTGCGCCGGTAGGCGAGCGCGAGCCGGATCGCGGCGACCGCGGACTCCGGGTCGTCGGCGTTCACGTGCACGATCGGGATGTCGAAGCCCTTCGCGAGGTCGCTCGAATAGCGGGTCGACCGTCCGTCCTCGGGATTCGTCGTGAACCCGACCTGGTTGTTCGCGATCAGGTGCAGCGTGCCGCCGGTCGAGTAGCCCTCGAGCGCCTGCAGGTTCAGCGTCTCCGCGACCGTGCCCTGGCCGGCGAACGAGGCGTCGCCGTGGATCAGGACGGCGAGCGCGACGGCCGGGTCGTGGTCGCCGGCCCGGGTCGAGCGGTCGGTCTGCTCGGCGCGGGCACGACCCTCGACGACCGCGTCGGCGGCCTCGAGATGGCTCGGGTTGGAGACGAGCGTGACGGTGATGTCGCCGGCGCGGGTCGCGCGCGAGCCGGCGGCGCCGAGGTGGTACTTGACGTCGCCGGTGCCGCCCTCGTCCGAGGTGACGACGGCCTCGATCGTCCGCTCGCCCTCGAACTCGCGCAGGATCGTCTCGTACGGGCGCCCGACGACGTGGGCGAGGACGTTGAGCCGGCCGCGGTGCGCCATCCCGATCACGACCTCGTGGGCGCCGGTCTCGGCGGCGAGCTCGATCGCCTCGTCGAGCATCGGGATCATCACGTCGAGCCCTTCGACCGAGAACTGCTTCTGGCCGAGGAAGGCGCGGCGGAGGTAGTGCTCCATCCCCTCGACCTCGCTCAGCCGCCCGAGCAGCCCGATGCGCTCCTCCGGCGAGAGCGGCCGCCGGTAGCGGCCCGACTCGATCGCCTGGCGCAGCCAGACGCGCTCCTCGTGGTCGGAGATGTGCTCGATCTCGTAGGCGATCGTGCCGGTGTAGGTCTCCTGGAGGCGCGGCAGCGCGTCCGCGAGCGTGTCGCCCTCGACGTAGAGGCGCAGGAGCGACGCGGGGATGCGGGACTGCAGCTCGGGCGTCAGCTTCGGGATCAGCCGCTCCGGCTCGAGCGCCGGGTCGCCGTGCGGCTCGGAGCCGAGCGGGTCGAGCCGGGCGGCGAGATGGCCGTGCATCCGGAACGCCTTGACGAGCGCCATCGAGGCGGCGACGCCGCCGAGCAGCTCGGGGTCCGGCGCCGTGGCCGGCGGAGCCGCCGGCGCGGGCGCAGCGGCCGGCGCGGCGCCGGTGCGGGGGCCGCGTGCCCGTTGCCGCCGTTGCCGCGGAGCTGGAGCAGCCGGGCGAGCCCGGGCTGGGCGGCGAGCACGTCCTCCGGGGCGCTCTCGAAGAGCGCACGCCATTCGGAGGGGACGGCGGAGGGGTTGTCGAGATACTGCTCGAGCAGCAGCGCCGCGTAGCCCGCGTTCAGTCCGTCGACCTCGGGTCGAGACATCGTCAGCCTCTTTGTAGCAACGGTCGGGCTACCAGAGGGGCCGCTGGGTGACGACCGCGATCGTCATCCCGAGGAAGAAGCAGATCCGCGGCGATCGCGACGGCGGCGAACGACAGCCGGCGGTTGCGGCTGCCCATCGCCGAGGCGACGAGCGCGAGCACGATCGCGAACGGCACCAGCCGGAGCGGGTGCCAGGCGAGCGCGATCAGGCTCGCGAAGATCGCGAGGGCCGACAGGTACCCGGAGACGATGTCGGCGGCGCCCGACCGGGTCGGCTCTGCGTTCGCGGCTTCGGCGCTCATCGACGGTCAACCTTAGCCCGTGCGACGGCCGTGCGCGCCGTACGCGGGTACGTGCGGGCCGGAGCCCCGTGCGGCGGGCGCGGGCGCAGGCCCCGCGGCCGCAGCCGCCGTCCCCAGCCGGGCCCGGAGTCGTCGGGATCGACCTTCGCGCCCACCGTCGGCTCCCTCGCCGCGCTCGGGCTCCGCCCTGATCGCATACCAGCAGACGCCGCAGAGGTAGACGATGGGGATCTTCAGGATCACCACGAGAAACACGATCTCCAGGATCGAGTCCGGCGCCACCGCCTCGAAGTCTACCGCCCCGGGCAGGCGACGACGCCCGCCGGGGTCAGGCCCCGGCAGCCCAGACGTGCATCGCCTCGACGAGGGCGCCGAGGCGGCGCCCCGTCGGCGTGAGGCGGTACTCCGCGCGCGGCGGGCGCGTGTCGAGGATGCGGCGCTCGAGGACGCCCGCCTCCTCGAGCTCGACGAGCCGCGCCGCGAGCGTCCGGGGCGGGATGCCCTCGAGCGTCTGCCGGAACTCGTTGAACCGCACCGCGCCGGCCTCGGCCGCCGCCCACAGGATCGCGAGCACCCACCGCCGCCCGAGCAGCTCGGCGGCGCGGGCGACGTCCTCGGGCAGCGGCCGGCACTCGCGGCAGCGCATCGCAGCGGCTCCTAGCTCACCGGGTGGAGATGCGACTTGGCCTTCGGCTCGAGCGCGAGGTCGAGCACCTCGCCGAGCGTCATCACCGGATGGAAGCGCATCGCCTCGCGCACGTCCGCGGGAACGTCGTCGAGGTCGGCTCGGTTCCGCTCGGGGATGACCACGTCGGTGAGCCCCGCCGCGTGGGCGGCGAGCACCTTCTGCTTGAGGCCGCCGATCGGGAGCACGCGCCCCTGCAGCGTCACCTCGCCGGTCATCCCGACCGTGTGCTTCACCGGCCGCGCGGCGAGCAGCGACGTGAGCGCGGTCGCGATCGTGATCCCGGCGCTCGGCCCGTCCTTCGGGATCGCTCCCGCCGGCACGTGCACGTGGAACGAGCGGTCCTCGAACGCCTTCGGGTCGATGCCGAGCTCCTCCGCGTGCGAGCGGACGTACGAGAGCGCGATCCGCGCCGACTCCTTCATCACGTCGCCGAGCTGGCCGGTGAGGAGCAGGTCGTTGCCGCCGTCCATCGACGTCGCCTCGATGAAGAGCACGTCGCCGCCGGCGCCGGTCACCGAGAGGCCCGTCGCGACGCCGGGCACGGCCGTCCGCTCCGCCGCCTCCTGGAAGAACTTCTGGCGGCCGAGCGCGTCGCGCACGACGTCGACGTCGACGTCGACCGGCGGCTCGACGGTCTCGGACGCGACCCGGGTCGCGGTCTTGCGCAGGATCGTCCCGAGCTCCCGCTCGAGCTGGCGCACGCCCGCCTCCCGCGTGTACTCGGAGACGACGAGCTGGAGCACGTCGTCGGCGACGGCCACCTCGTCCTCGCGCAGCCCGTTCCGCTCGCGCTGGCGCGGCCACAGGTAGCCGCGCGCGATCGCGATCTTCTCGTCGGTCGTGTAGCCGTCGAAGCGGATCACCTCCATGCGGTCGTACAGCGCCGCCGGGATCGTGTCCGCGACGTTCGCGGTCGCGATGAAGAAGACCTCGGAGAGGTCGAGCTCGACGTCGAGGTAGTGGTCGCGGAACGAGTGGTTCTGCGCGGGGTCGAGCACCTCGAGCAGCGCCGCGGACGGGTCGCCGCGCCAGTCGGCGCCGACCTTGTCCACCTCGTCGAGCAGGATCACCGGGTTCATCGTCCCGGCGTCGCGCAGGGCGCGGACGAGCCGGCCCGGCAGCGCGCCGATGTACGTGCGCCGGTGCCCGCGGATCTCCGCCTCGTCGCGGATCCCGCCGAGCGACATCCGGACGAACTCGCGGTTCAGCGCCCGCGCGACCGACTCGCCGATCGACGTCTTGCCGGTGCCGGGCGGGCCGATCAGCGTCAGGATCGCGCCCGACCGCTTGTCGTTCGGGATCCCCCGCTCCTGGCGCAGCTTGCGCACGGCCAGGTACTCGACGATCCGGTCCTTCACGTCGTCGAGGCCGGCGTGGTCGGCGTCGAGCACCTCGCGCGCGTGGACGGGATCGAGCAGCTCGTCGCTGCGCTTCGACCACGGCACGTTCGTCAGCCAGTCGAGGTACGTGCGGATCATCGACGACTCGCCGGAGGCGTCGCCCATCGACTCGAGGCGGCGCAGCTCCCGCTCGGCCTGGGCGCGGACCTCGTCCGGCATCCCGGCCTCGTCGATCTTCGCGCGGTACTCCTCGACGACGGAGCCCTCGTCCTCGCCGAGCTCCTTGCGGATCGAGTCCATCTGGCGGCGGAGGAACCACTCGCGCTGCTGGCGCTGGGCCCCGGACTCGACGTCGTCGCGGATGCGGCGGCGCACCTGGAGCTCGGCGAGCCGCTCGCGCTGGAGCGCGAGCGCGAACTCGAGCCGCGGGACGACGTCGACGTGCTCGAGCAGCTCGACGCGCTGGGCGAACGAGATGTCGGGCGCGTACGCGGAGGTGTCGGCGAGCGCGCCGGCCTCCGTGATCGCGCGCAGGAACTCGCGGACGCGGTCGTCGGCGTCGCGCAGCTCGAGGATCTCCTCGACGACGGCGCGGTACTCGCGCTCGAGCTCGCGCGTCTGCACGGGCGGCGGGTTGTCGTCCGGGGTCTCCTCGACCTCGGCGCGCAGGTGGCCGAGCGGGTCGGTGTGCGCGGCGCCGATCACGCCGCGGTGGAGGCCGGACAGGGCGACGGCGCGGCCGCCGGGCAGCTTGACCCGGTCGGTCACCTCGGCCACGGTTCCGACCTTCGCGTACTCCTGCTCGTGCCGGGGTACGAGCAGGACCCGGTCCTCGTCGCCCACGTCGACCGTCAGCGTGACGGTCATGCCCGGGAACACGACGGTGTCGTCGAGCGGGACGAGCAGCAGGTCAGTCAACGGTCCTCATCTCCAATCGCTGTAGCAAGTATCGAAAGTGTACCGACTAGGAACGAGGATGGTGCCGCGGCCATTCCCGCCGGCGTGGGCGTACGAGACCTGCAGCACCACGGTCGCGACCTCGATCCCGGGCGGCGGCTCGCACCCGTCGCGAGCGCCCGCGTCAGACGACCTCGTCCTCGAGCCCGACGGCTGCGAGCGCCGAGGCGAGGTGCGGGTGCTCCTCGACGCGCACGACGCGCCCGTCGCGGATGGTCACGACCGCGGCGTAGCGTCCGAGCAGGAACGTGCGCCGCGACTGGAGCGGCCGCTCGTCGGTCTCGTCCAGCTCGACCCGCGAGAAGCGCATGCTCGCGACGACGCGGTCGCCGAGGCCGATCGCGCGGTCGACGGTCACGTGGTAGCGCTCGGCGACCCGCTCGGCGAGAACGTCGAGGACGACGTCGCGGCTGACGAGCACCGCGTCCGCGCCGACGCCGATCCACTCCACGTCGGGATCGAGCATCTCGCCGACCGCCTCGAGGTCGCCCGCGACGAACGCGCGGTACCCGCGCAGCAGCAGGTCGACGCTCTCCTGGGACACGCCGTGAGTCTACGAGTCGAGCGCGAGCACGTCGTCGGCGCGCTCGACGAGGACGGGGTCGTGCGAGGCGACGACGACCGCGGCCCCGGTCTCCCGCGCGAGCCCTGCGAGCAGCTCGCCGACCGCGCGCGCGTTCGCCTCGTCGAGCCGGGCCGTCGGCTCGTCCGCGAGCAGGAGCCGCGGCCGCGCGGCGAGCGCGCGCGCGATCGCGACGCGCTGGCGCTCGCCCATCGAGAGCCGCGAGACGCGCTGGCCCGCGAGCTCGGCGAGCCCGACCGCGGCCAGCGACTCGAGTGCGCGGCTCGCGCGCCTCGGCCCGGGCGACGCCGCGGCGCGCGAGCGCGACCTCGACGGTCTCGGCCGCGCCGAGGAACGGCACGAGGTCGGTGCCCTGGGGCACGAGCGCGACCTGCGAGCGGCGCACCGCGGCGCGCGCGGCGGCGTCGAGTCCCGAGAGCTCGGCCCCGAGCAGCGTCACGGTGCCCGCGCTCGGCAGGTCGAGTCCCGGCGAGCAGGTGCAGGAGCGTCGACTTGCCCGAGCCGGAGGGCCCGGTGACGACGGTCGTCCGGCCCGGCCCGGAACGAGGCCGAGACCTCCGGCGAGCGCCGGCTGGGCCCCGTACGACTTCGCGAGCTCGGCGACCTCGGCCACCACCTCGCCCTCCGGCGCAGGCGCGGGCACGACGCGCCTCGGCCGCCACCGCGCGGACGGCACCGGGCTCGGGCGACGAGACGAGCACGCCGCGCTCGTCCACCTCGATCCGCGCCGCCCGCTCGAGTCCCTGCCCGGCGCAGCAGCTCCTCCGGCACGCGGATCCAGCCGCCGCGGTTCACGACGGCGCGCTGCTCGCCGCCGGTCGCCTCGGCGCTGACGCGGCCGTCCCGGATCTGGACGACGCGGTCGGCGACGGCCGCCGACTCGGGGTCGTGGCTGACGAGGATCGTCGTCGCTCCGGCCGCGCGGGCGAGCTCGCGCACGAGCCGGTAGACGTGGGCCGCGTTCTCGCGGTCGAGCTCCCCGGTCGGCTCGTCCGCGATGAAGAGGCGCGGCCGGTGCGCGAGCGCGACGCAGAGCGCGACCCGCTGCTGCTGGCCGCCGGAGAGCTCGCCCGGCCGGCGGCGCCGCGCTCGCCGAGCCCGACCCGCTCCAGCAGCTCGCCGGCGGTGCGCGCAGCCTCGCGGCGACCGGCTCCGAGCAGCCCGAGCCGTACCTCGACCTGGCTCCGCGCGCCGAGCTCGGGCAGCAGCGCGCGCGTGTAGTGCTGGTCGGCGTACCCGAGCGTCCGCGACCGGTAGGCGCGCAGCGCCCGCCCGCGCAGCGTGCGGAGATCCTCGCCGAACACGTGCACCGTCCCCGCGGAGGGCCGGTCGAGCCCGGCGAGGATCCGCAGCAGCGTGCTCTTCCCCGAGCCGCTCGGCCCGAGCACGACGACGAGCTCGCCCGGCTCGACCGCGAGCGAGAGCCCCTGGAGCGCGACCGAGCTGCCCTCGTCCGACTCGTACAGCCGGAAGAGGTCGCTCGCCTCGACCGCCGCGCTCACTCGAGCCCCTCCGAGAACCGGCGCCGGCCCGCGGCGGCGTAGGCGCCGCGCGTGGCGGCAAGACGCGGCGAGCCCGGCGGCGGCGCAGACGGCGGCGAGCGCGAGCCCGACGAGCGGCCAGTCCTCGACGCGGACGAGCGGCGGCAGCGGCGACGCGGCCCCGGCGGTGACCGTCACGACCGAGACGGCGAGCGCGCCGACGACGAGCCCGGCACCGAGCCCGCCGGCGCCGCCGACCCCGGCGACCACACCCGCGCGCAGCAGCAGGTGGCGGCGGATCTCGGCCGGCGACGCCCCTTGCGCCTCGAGGTCGAAGAGCTCTCCGCTCTCGTCGCGCAGGTCGCCGACGACGGCCAGGAGGACGCCGATCACGGCGAGCGCGAGCCCGACGCACCGCGGTGACGAGGAGGACGTCGAGCGTGCCGCGGGCGAGCGGATCGGAGCGGAGCGAGGCCGCGGTCTGTCGCTGCGAGACGACCTCGGAGCGCCGAGAGCGGACGCTGCGCCAGCAGCCGCGCCGCGCCGGGACGCAGCCGGTCGACCCAGAGCTCGCTCGGGACGGCGAGGCCCGGCTCGGCCGCGTTCGCCGCGGCGAACCACCACGACAGATCGGCGACGACGGCGTCCCCGTCGACGGACGGGACGTAGCGGGCGACGCCGACGACCTGCGCGCGGACGACGTTCTGGTCGACGTGGAGCGCGAGCTCGCCGTCCGGCCCTGCCGCGGCCGCGACGGCCGGCGACGCGACCACCGGCACGGGCACGCCCTCGAGCGGCTCGCGCGGCCGGAAGACGGAGCCGGCCGCCCGGTTGACGAGGTAGCGGAGCGTCACGGTGCCGCGACCGGCGAGCCGCCGCAGCCCGTGCAGGCCCGTCCAGCCCGGCCAGTCCGGCAGCACCCGCGGGCCGGCGCGGAGCCGCCCGAGCGTGAGCCGGCCGACGGAGGCGTCGTTCGTCGTCGAGACGTTGCCGGTGTCCTTGTGGTCGGCGGCGAAGGCCGCGAGCGTCGGGAACGAGAGCCAGAGCGCGACGACCCGCCCGCCGCGCGCCTCGGGCGGGACGCGGCCGGTGAGCACGCGGGGGCCGACTCCCGCGTCGCCGAAGCTGACGTCGGCGAAGTCGCCGCGGCGATCGAGCACGGTGAGGGTCACGGTCACCTGGCCGCCACGCACGTCCACGGGCAGCGTCAGCCGGTCGGCGGCCGGCGGCAGGTCGATTCCCGCGAGCCGCATCGCCCGGGGCGGGCGCAGGCGCGCCGCGAGCGCCGCGGGCGTGTCGGCCGAGAAGTCGCCGCGCCAGCCCTGGATGCGGGCGAACGCGCCGGCGGGCAGCGCGAGCAGCGTGAAGTCGCGGCCGCCGTTCCCGTCGACGTAGCCCGAGTCGCGGAGCACCGGCGCGACGCTCCCGAGGCGCGCGGCGACCGCGGGAGGCGCCGCCTGCTGGACGGTGACGAGCCGCTGGTAGTCCTCCTGCAGGACGACGGCGGCCGGCACGGCGTAGCGCGCCTGTGCGGTCTCGCCGGCGAGCAGGGTGCCGCGGTAGGCGAGCGCGAAGACGGCGACGCTGACCGCGACGACGAAGAAGACGACCGAGAGGATCACCTGGCCGGGTGCGCGGGCGAGCGAGAGCAGCGCGACGCGCACGGCGGCGGGGCCGCGCCGCCCGGCCCGCTCCAGCAGGCGCAGCGCGGGTGCGAGCAGCCGGGCGGCGAGCGCCGCGAGCACGAGGACGACGAGCGCCGGGCAGCACGAGCAGCATCACGCCCGTTCCGCCGCTCCCGAGCGAGGCGGGGTCGGCCTTGCCGCGGGCCAGCGCGAGCAGGACGGCGCCGAGCGCGCCCGCGGCGGCGACGTCCGCGGCCGTGACCGTGAGGCCGCCGACGGCGATCCCGTCCGAGCGCAGGGCGACGAGCATCACGACCGCCGTCACCACGGCGATCGCCGCCGCCAGCGCGAAGCCGCCGCCGGTGAGGACGGCGTGCGCGGCCGCGGCGCCGCCCGGCGAGCCGAGGTGGCGGGCGAGCAGCGCGCCCGCTCCGGCGCCGGCAGCCCAGCCGAGCGCCGTGCCGGCGACCGTGACGACCACGATCTCCGAGCCGGCGACGAGCCCCGCCTGGCCGCGGCGCGCCCCGAGCCAGCGCAGCCTGCGCCGGAGCGCACGATGGTCGCGGCGGAGGCGGGTCGAGGCGAGGACGGCGAACCCGAGCAGCAGCACCGCGGCGTCGCCGCCGACGAGCAGCAGCCGGCGCGCGGCGACGCGGCTCGTCGCCTCGACGCCGGCGAGCGTGTCCGACGGCGCGGAGAAGCTGAACAGATCGGTGGTCGACTCGGCGCGGTTCGCGGCGAGGTCGAGGCGGCGCTGCAGCGCCGGGATCTCCCACGAGTGCACGGAGCCCGGCGCGAGCGGGACGATCCAGCCGTACGTGCGCGCGACGAGAGCGGCGTCGGGCAGCGGCACGCGCGCGAAGCCGGCGACACCGTTCGCGAGCAGGACGGGCGGGCGGTTGCGCCCGGCCGCGCCGAAGTAGGCGGCGAGCGGCGCCCCGGTCCGCAGGACGGCCCGCCCGACGACGTGGAGGTACGGCAGCTTCGGCGCCACGGGTGCGCCGCCGATCTGGACGAGCTCGCAGTCCGCGGGCGTGCACGGTCGGGGCAGGCGGCCGCCACGGAGCGCGACCCAGCGCGCGAGCCCGTCGGCGGCGCCGAGGTTGACGTAGGCGCCGCCCCAGGTGGCCTGCCGGAAGACGGCGACGCGGATCGGCGTCTGGCGGGAGACGACGCGGAGCGAGCGGCGCGCGGCGCGATCGAGCTGCGCGAGCGAGAGCTCGGACTGGCCGGGCACCCCGCTCCAGTTCACCTGCACGGCACGGTCGGAGGCGCCGAGGCCGGCGAGCGCCCGCTGGACGGCGCGATCCTGCACGGCGACCGCGGCGACCGCTGTCATCGCGAGCACGGCGGCGCCGACGGCGATGCCCGCGGCGGCGAGCGCGCTGCGGCCGGCGTGGGCGCGGAGGCGGGCGAGAGCGAGGCGCAGCGGCACGAGCAGCGTCGGCACCGCTGCAGCTTTGCCCGCGCGGCCACGGCCGCGCAACCCCCGACGGGAAAACGGTGGTGTCGCTAGGAGTCGAGCAGCTCGTCCGCGGCGGCGACGCGGGCGTAGCTCGAGCCGAGGGCGGCGAGGAAGGCGGCGTGGACGTCGGCGGCGGCGACGCGGCGACCGCCGAACTCGAGGTCGGGTGCGGCGCAGGCGTCGTGGGCGACGGCGACGTCGAACCCGAGGTCGGCGGCGGCACGGACGGTCGCGTCGACGCACATGCTCGTCATCATCCCGCAGACGACGAGCTGCGTCCGCACCGGCGGCGCGGAGCGTCTGCTCGAGCGCGGTCTCGAGGAACGCGTTCGGGTGCGCCTTGGAGATGACGGTCTCGCCCTCGCGCGGCGCGACGGCGTCGTTGATCTCGATCCCGGGCGTCCCGGGCTTCATGAACGCGGCGTCGGGCTCGTCCCAGACGTGCCGGACGTGGACGACGGTCTCGCCGGCGGCGCGGAAGCCGTCGAGGAGCCGGGCCGCCCGTTCGGCGGCCGCTTCGGGCCCGACGAGCGGGAACTTCCCGCCGGGGAAGTAGTCGTCCTGGATGTCGACGATCACGAGCGCGCGGGCCATGCGCCGATCCTACGCGTCGCCGCCCACGTTCCGTGACGCTCTCGTGACGGTGCTTCGGCATGCCGAAGCACCGTGGAGAGACCGTGACGACTCCTTGGCGCCGCGACCGGCCTGGCGGGCGCGGCCCGTGCGCGGCCATCGAGGTTCCCGAGCAGAAAAGCACAGCGGCCCCCCGCGAAGCGCGGGGCCGCGAAGCGGTGCGGAGGGAACGAGCGAGCCGCCACCGGCGGCTCGCTCAGGGAATGGAGCCAGCCGGGCTCGAACCGGCGACCTCCACGCTGCCAGCGTGGCGCTCTCCCAGCTGAGCTATGGCCCCGAGGGGGGCCATTGTAGCCGCCCGGCGGGGGACGCGCCTGGCCGCGGTTCTCCACATCGAAACTCGGCGTTTTCCCCGGAAAATTGGCGGTTGTCCACAAGTTCAGTCACAATCGATCGACCGGTGTTCGAGATCGGCCCCAGCCTCCAGGAGGCGCGTACGCGCCGCGGACTATCGCAGGCGGACGTGCAGAAGGCGATTCGCATTCGCGAGCGCTATCTGACCGCGCTCGAGGAGGAGAAATGGGCTCTCCTGCCCGGCGAGGCATATACGAAGGGATTCCTCCGGACCTACGCGGAATTCCTCGGCCTGAACGGGAACCTGTACATCGACGAGTACAACAGCCGCTACGCGCACCGCGAGGACGAGCCGTTCGTCCCCGAGCCGATCGGGAAGGTCTCGACCCGGAGCGTGGGGCTGCTGCGCCCGCTCGGCGCGATCGCCGCGATCGTCGCCGTCGTGGCGGCGGTCGCCGCCTGGCAGCTGCGGTCTCCCGGCAGCCCGCCGCGCGAGCTCGCTGACCGCGGGCACGGTGGGCACGACAACGTCCAACGCCGCCCTCCACGCCCTCCAAGCCCGCCGCCAAGCCGGCGGCGAAGCCGACGAAGACCGCGACGCCGGCCGCGCAGAAGCCCGCCGTCGCCGGTGCTCCGGCAGGCGGTGCTGAGCGCGACGCGAGGCCGCGTCTGGCTCGAGGTCCGCGCCGGCAACGCGACCGGCAAGGTGCTGTTCGAGGGGATCCTCGAGCAGGGCAAGACGCTGCCGGTCTCGCTGACCTCCCCGGTCTGGTTCCGGGTCGGTGCGCCGTGGAACCTCGACGTCCGCGCGAACGGACACGTCCTCCCGGGCCTCCCAGCGCAGCCGCGCAACATGCTGCTCTCGCAGCACGGGCTCTCGCCGGCCGCGTAGCGCGCTACTGCGCGGCGGCCGCGTCGAGGTCGACCGAGGGCACGTCGCCCCACAGGTCTTCGAGCCGGTAGAACGCGCGCGCCTCCGGCGTGAAGACGTGGAGCACGACGTCGAGGTAGTCGGCGAGGATCCACGTCCCCTCCTGCACCCCGTCGACCGTGCGGACGGGGAGGCCGTCGTCCTGCTTCAGCCGGGCGTGCACCTCGTCCCAGATCGCCGCGGTCTGGCGCGGGTTGCGGCCGGTGGCGATCACGAAATAGTCGGTGAACGTGCACTCGGGCCGCATGTCGAGGACGACGACGTCCTCCGCCAGCTTCTCCTGGGCGAGAGCGGCGATGCGGCGCGCGATATCGAGCGAGCTCAGAACTGGATGACGTCCTCGGTAGCCTGCGCGCGCAGTGTAACGACCGCCGACGGACGTCACGGGCGCCGGTAGAGGCCGAGCCGTTCGATCAGCGCGGCGACGGCGGGCGGGACGAGCCCGTCGAGCGGCTCCCCGGCGGCGGCGATCGCGCGCACGTCGCGGGAGGCGGCCGGGTTCGGCTCGAGGTCGAAGAAGACGACGCGGTCGGGGCGGCGCAGGCGCTCGAGCACGCCGTCGAGCCGCGCCTGCGCGAAGCCGGGCCGGGTCGCGACGGCGAGCCGGGCGCGCTCGAGCACCTCGTCGGGCTCCTTCCAGTCGAGGAAGTCGCAGAACTGGTCGGCGCCGACGACGAACACCGGGTCGACGAACGGCTCGTCCCGGAGGAGGTCGATCGTGCGCGCGTGCGGGTCGAGCCGGACGTCGTCGCCGGGGAACGCGGCGCGGGCGAGCTCGAGCCGGGCGGCCGCGGGCGACGAGACGCCCTTGTGGCCGGGCCGCTCGCTCACGAGCACGACGAGCCGGGGTGCGCCGAACCGCTCCCGGGCGGCGTCGGCGAGCGCGACGTGACCGACGTGCGGCGGATCGAACGCGCCGCCGAAGAGGACGTCGCTCACCGGCGCCTCACTCCCATTCGAGCACCTCGTCGCCGACCTCGACCTCGTCGCCCTCGCGGGCGCCCGCCGCCTTGAGGATCGCCTCGAGCTCGCCGGACTGCGGCGGGCGGCCGGTGACGCGGAACCCCCGCTCGGTGCGGAAGACGCGGAAGGCTCGCCGCGCCGGCTGAGGGCGGTAGACGAGATAGTCGACGAGCTCGGCCCCCTCCGGCGCCGGCACGGGCGCCTCCTCGTCGGCGGGCCACGAGCTCGAACAGCGCGCGGCGAAGGTCGTCGATCCCGGCGCCGGTCGCGGCCGAGACGCGCAGGACGCGCAGGATCCGCTCGTCCTCGACGCCGAACTCGGGCGGGTCGGGCTGGAGGTCGGTCTTGTTCAGGACGACGATCTGGGCCCGCTCGTCGAGCCCGGCTCCGTAGGCGGCGAGCTCGGCGTCGATCGCGCGCCAGCGGTCGTCCGCGTCGCCCCCGGACGAGTCGATCACGTGCAGCAGCAGCCGGGCCCGCTCGAGATGGGCCAGGAACTCGTGGCCCAGGCCGACGCCCTTCGCTCGCGCCCTCGATCAGGCCGGGGACGTCGGCGACGACGAGCTGGCGCCCGTCCGCCGACTCGACGGTGCCGAGCACGGGTGCCAGCGTCGTGAACGGATAGTCGGCGACCTTCGGCCGGGCGTTCGAGATTCGCGTCAGGAGCGACGACTTGCCCGCGTTCGGGAGGCCGACGAGCGCCGCGTCGGCGAGCAGCTTCAGCCGCAGCTCGAGCTCGGCCTCCTCGCCGGGCATGCCGATCTCGGCGAAGCGCGGCGTCTGGCGGGTCGGGGAGGCGAAGCGCTTGTTGCCGCGGCCGCCGATACCTCCCTTCGCGACGACGACGCGAGCGGACGGGTGCGCGAGGTCGGCCACGAGCCGCTCCTCCGCGTCGAGCACCTGCGTGCCCGACCGGGACGACGAGGACCGCGTCCTCCCCGCGCGCGCCGTTCGAGAGCCGGCCGCCGCCCGCGCCGCCGCGCCCGGCGCGGAGCCTCTGGTTCGGCCGGATCCCGGAGAGGTCGCGACGCTGCGGATCCGCAACGAGCACGACGTCGCCGCCCTCGCCGCCGTCGCCGCCGTCGGGGCCGCCCTTCGGCACGTACTTCTCGCGCCGGAAGTGGATCGACCCGTCGCCGCCGCGCCCGGCGATCGCGATCAGTCGCGCTTTGTCGTGGAACATGCGCCCACGGTAACCGCAAGTGACAACGTGTTACTTGGAATGAGAGTGCCCGGGACAGGGAAGGCTTGCCCGGCAGATGCTCCGGTCGCGCCCGACCTGCGCGGGCGCGACACGACCACGCCCGCCGGCAGGCAGGGCGCGAGACGGCAACGCCGGCTCGCTGCCGAGCGAGCGGAAAGCGGAGCGCGAAGCCACGCGCGCGCAGCGCGCCTGCTCACGCAGAGCAGGCGAAGCGGGTAGCTCAGACGACGCTGATGTAGCGGCGGTCGCCGCTCGTGCGGAACGCGACCTTGCCGTCGCGCTTCGCGAAGATCGTGTCGTCCTTGCCGATCCCGGTGCCGTCGCCCGGGCGGAAGCGCGTGCCGCGCTGGCGGACGAGGATCATGCCGGCGGAGACGTCCTGGCCGGCGAACATCTTCACGCCGAGCATCTGCGGGTTCGAGTCGCGACCGTTCCGCGACGAGCCGAGTCCCTTCTTGTGTGCCATTGGTTAGCTCTCCTCCTTCGCGGCGAGGGCCGACTCGAGCGCGGCGATCGCGCCCTTGCGGTTCGCGTGCTCGCGCTCGTACTCGAGCGCGGCCTCGAGGTTCGGCCGGCGCCAGCCGGACGCTGCCTCGGCGATCTGCGCGACCGTCAGCTCCTCGTAGCCCTTCGGCGGATGCGCTGCGCGCGCCGGCGCCTCGGCCGTCGGCTCCACGGTGACGGGCGCCGGCTGCCTCGGCCTTCGGGGCGGCGGCCTCCTTCTTCGGGGCCGCCTTCCGGCCGGCCGCGCCGATCGCCTCGATCTGGATCTGGGTGAGGCGGCTGCGATAGCCGTTGTGGCGCTTGTAGCCGGTGCGCCGCTTGTACTTGCCGATGCGGATCTTCTCGCCGAGCACGTGCCCGACGACGCGCGCCGTCACGGTCGCGGACGGCGAGAGGTCGGTCTTGCCGTCGCCGCCGACGAGCAGAACCCGCGGCTCGAAGGTCGCGCCCTCGTCCGTCGCCAGGCGGTCGACGAACAGCCGCTCGCCCTCCTGGACGCGGTACTGCTTGCCGCCGAGTGTGATGATCGCGTAGCTCATGGCGTGGAAACGCGGGCCGGAAGCGGCCCGCGAACGAGGCGCAGTGTAGCGGAAGCGGACACCGTCGCTACTTCGTGGAGTCGATCTCGTCGAGCCACTCGGACATCGGCACGTAACCCCACTCGTCGGCGTCGGCGCTCTCGTCCTCGCCGGCGCCGTTTCCGGACACCGGCTCCGGTCTGCTGCTCGGGCTCCGGCTCGGCCGCGGGCTCCGGCGTCGGACTCGACGACGGGCTCGGCGGCCGTCTCCGGCTCGTCCTCCGTCTCGTGCTCGGCCTCTGCGGTCTCCGCCGCGGGCCTCGGCGCCGTCCGCGGACGCGGCTGCCGGCTTCTTGCGATTGCGCCCGCCGCGCGAGCCGCGGCGCGTCTTGCGCTTCGGCTTCGGCGCCTCGTCGCCGTCGGCGGCCTCGCTCGGTCGCCGCGTCGGCCTCCTCGGCCTCCACAGCGGGAGCCTCCGCCTGCTCGGGCCGCCGGGTCTGCGTCCGCCGCCCGGCCTGCGCCGGCTCGGAGGGCGCGCGACCGAAGTCGTCGCCGGGCACGTGGATCCGGACGGCCTGCTCCGGCTCCTCGTCGGCCGGCTTGCGCGCGGCCGGTCTTCCGGGCGGCGGGCTTCGCAGCGACCGCCGTGTCGGCGGCCTCCTCGGGCACCTCGCCCGTCTCGGCGCTCTCGTCGGCGGCGACGATCTCGCCCGCCTCGCCGGCCTCGACCGGCTTCTTCTTGCGCCGGCGGCCACCGCGCGAGCCGCGGCGCGTGCGCTTGCGCTTCGGCGCGGCGCCCTCGGCGGACTCGTCCCCGCCTTCGGCCTCGCTCGTCCTCGTCGTCCTCGTCGCTCTCGTCGGCCTCGACGCTCTCCGGCTCGGCCGCGACCGCCTCGGCGGCTCTCCTCGTGCCTCGTCGCTCTCCTCGGCCTCGTCGCCTGCCGTCTCGGCCCCGGCGACCTTCGCGGCCGCCTTGCGGGCCGGCGGCTTGCGCGTCGGCTTCTCCGCCTCCGCCTCCGCGGTCAGCGGCTCGGGGGCCTTCTTGGCGGCGCGGCGGACGAGAGTCCCGTAGGCGATCCCGCCGAGCACGCGCTCGATCCTGACCTTGACCTTCTTGCCGACGAGCTCGGCCGCCTCGCCGACGACCACGTCGAGCCCGTCGAGCTTGCCGACCGCAGCCGTCCCGTCGTGGCGGTCGACCTCGACGAGCTGGAGCTGCACCTCGGCGCCCTCCTCGACCGGAGCCTCCGGGGCGAGGTCGGCGAGCTTGCCCTCGGCCGCGACGAGGAAATGATCCAGGTGCGCCCCGGGCTTGCCCTCGAGGAAGAAGCGCTTCTTCGTCAGCGCCTCCAGCTCGATCAGCCGGTTCGCGCCCGGCCCGATCAGCGCGCTCGCGATCCCGTCGGCGAGCTCGACCCGGAAGGCCTGGCTCTTCGACCCGGCCGCGAGCGCCCGCAGGCGGCGCTCGACGTCGAGCGCCGCGGAGGCCTCGGAGTAGACGATCCCGTCGCCGCCGCAGGTCGGGCACTTCTTCGTCATCACCTCGCGCGGGCCGTCGGTGACGTTCTGGCGCGTCATCTCGACGAGACCGAGCGGGGAGATCTCGACGACGTACGTCTTCGTCCGGTCGCGCTCCAGCTCGGTGCGGAGCGCCTCCTCGACCGCGGCCCGGTTCTTCGGGTTCGCCATGTCGATGAAGTCGATGACGATGATCCCGCCGATGTCGCGCAGCCGCAGCTGGCGGACGACCTCCTTCACGGCCTCGAGGTTGTTCTTCGTGATCGTGTCCTCGAGCCGGCCGGCCGAGTTCTTGCCGCGCGAGCCGACGAAGCGGCCGGTGTTCACGTCGATGACGGTGAACGCCTCCGCGTAGTCGAAGATCAGGTAACCGCCGGAGGGAAGGTCGACGCGGCGGTTCAGCGTCGACTTGATCTCCTGCTCGACGCCGAACGCCTCCATCAGAGGCGGGGTCTCCTTGTAGCGGATCACCCGCTCGACCATGTGCGGCGAGGTCTTCTTCAGGTAGCCGACGATCCGCTTGTAGGCCTGGTCGTTGTCGACGTAGGCCTTCTCGAAGTCGCCGGTGAAGAGGTCGCGCGTGACGCGCAGCGGCAGCTCGGCCTCCTGGTAGATCAGCTCGGGCGCCTTCGCCGGCTTCGCCTTCGCCTCGATCGTGCGCCAGAGGCGCTGCAGGAAGACGAGGTCGCGCTCGATGTCCTCCTCGGAGGCGCCCTCGGCGGCGGTGCGGACGATGATCCCGCCCTCCTTGACGTCGAGCTTGCGGAGGATGTCCTTGAGGCGGGCGCGCTCGTCGTCCTCGAGCCGCCGCGAGACGCCGAGGCCCTCGCCCTGGGGCACGAACACGACGAAGCGGCCGGGCAGCGAGATCTGCGTGGTCAGGCGGGCGCCCTTCGTCTTCATCGGGTCCTTGACCGACTGGACGAGGATCGTCTCGCCCTTCTTGATCAGGTCCTGGATCTTGCGGCCGTGGCCGCGCTCCAGCTCCGGGCCGACGATCTCGTCGACGTAGAGGAAGCCGTTCTTCTCGAGGCCGATCTCGACGAACGCCGCCTCCATGCCGGGCAGCACGTTGTCGACGGTGCCGAGGTAGATGTTGCCGGCGATCGAGCGCCGGTTCGGCCGCTCGAGGTAGACCTCGGCGACCTGGTCGTCCTCGAGGATCGCGACGCGCTGCTCGCCGACGTCGACCGAGACGATCAGCTCGCGCTTCGCGGCGGGCAGCGGCGCCCGGCGCGGCGGCTGGCGGCGGCGGCCCTGCTCGCGGCGGCGCTCCTGGCGCTGCGAGAGCTGCTTGCGCTCGCCCGAGCGCTCGGACTTGCGGGCGGCCGGCTTCTCGGCCTTCGCGCCGCTCTCGCCGGACTTCTCGGGCTTCTCGGACTTCTCGACTTCGGCCTGCGCGGTGCTCTCACCGGCGGCCGCGGTGGACGGCTTCTTGCGTCCCCGCCCGCCCCGGCTGCCGCGGCGGCGCTTGGGGCGCGTCGGGTCGGAGGGGGAATCGGCTGTTCCCGTCGCCTGGCCGGCGGCGGGGGTGGAGGTTACGGGAGACTCGGCGCGGGCCTGAGGCTCGCGTGTGGTCTGGACTGCGGGTGCGGCCGCAGCTGCGGCCGGGAGGTCGGAATCGTTCTTCCGTCGACGGAACCAGGGCAAGCGAAAACTCCTTCGCTGGGGAAATGCGCGACGACCGCGCCCCGCCGCTCCCGGAGGGAGGACTCGAGGCTGCGCGTGCGCTGTGGGTTTGCAGTGAAAAACGTGGGCATGGGCCTTCCCGGGCAGGGTAGCAGTGGCGCCGTCCGACCCCGGTCCTACGATCCGCGCATTCACGATCCGGAGGTGACGCCGTGACGGGACTGCGCGAGGCCGAGGAGCTGCTGCTGATCGAGGAGGCTGATGCCTGGTTCGAGTATCTCGAGGCGACGCGCGCGCAGGGCGTGACGCGCTACCACGAGGTCGAGCCGTGGGCATGGGCGCGCCTGACGCAGCGGCTGCGGGCGATCAAGGCGCGGCGCGCGAAGCTGCGGCCGGCCGCCGCCTAGCTCCACGGGTCAGCTCGATACGCCGGACTCGAGCCGTCGCAGGGCGGCCTCGCCGAGGCCGCGCGTGCCCGCGTACGCGACGGCGCCCTTCACGGCCCAGCCGGCCACGGGGACGAGGTCGAGCAGCTCGCGCGCGACGGCGCGCAGACCGAGTCCCGCCCCGAGCGTGGCGGCGAGCTCCGGAAGCCGGTCGCGCCCGATCTCCTGGCCGTAGACCTGCGAGAGCCGAGCAACCATCCTGAGCTGGTTGCGCACGAGGATCGGCAGGTCGGCGCCGGGGACGAACACGGCCGCCGCGACGATCCCGTTCTTGCGGGCGAACGAGGCGACGATCCGGTCGGCGACCGCCCGCCGCAGGAACGGCAGCCGGGCGGCGAGCGGCGCCGCCTCCTCGCCGAGCCGGCCGGCGATCGGCGCGGGCGATCGCCTCGACCGGGAAGCCCTCCCCCGCCCCGACCCGGACGACGTCGGTGGCGAAGACGTGCGGAATCGACGCGTCCTCCGAGACGGGCCCCGCTGCGACGGCGACGATCGGCACGCGCGCCCGGCGCGCCTGCTTCAGCGCCGCCTCGTCGTGCTCGTCGGGGTCGCGGCCGAGCACGTACACGAGCACGCGCGCGCCGCGGGGATCGTCGCCTTCCCGGACCGCGCCCGGCGAGCCGCCGCGGGCGAGCTCGCGCCGCAGCACCGTGGCCAGCTCTCGCGCGCCGCCGACGACGAGCGGCCGGTCGTCGCGCGACGAGGACTCGAGCTCCTTCAGGAGCGCCACGCAGCGCGGCGGGCGAGACCGGCAGCGCAGGCATCAGCGCCGCCGCGAGCGCGAGGCGCGCCCGCGCGCGTACACGGCGAGCAGCACGCCCATCGCCGCGAGGTTCGCGATCATCGACGAGCCGCCGACGCTGACGAACGGGAGCGGGATGCCCGTGATCGGCGCGATCCCCATCGTCATGCCGACGTTGACGAAGATCTGGAACAGGAGCGCGACGACGATCCCTCCCGCCACGATCGCCGAGTACAGGTCGCGCGCGACCGTGACGACGCGCAGGCCCGCGCCAGAGCACGAGCAGGTAGAGCGCGAGCAGGAGCGAGGCGCCGACGAAGCCGCGCTGCTCGGCGAACGAGGCGAAGACGAAGTCGGTGTGGTGCTCCGGCAGGAAGTCGAGCCGCGTCTGGGTGGCGCCGTTCGGGCCCCGGCCGCGCAGCTCGCCGGAGCCGACCGCGGCGATCGACTGCTCGACGTTGTAGCGCGCGTCCAGCGGGCAGGTCGACGGACGCGTGAAACAGGTCAGACGCTGAGACTGGTACGACTTGAGGAAGTTGACGCCGACGGCGGGCCCGGCCCAGAGGACGACGACGAGGACGAGCGCCGTCGTGCCGCCGAGCGCCGCGAGGTGCCGCCACGGCGCCCCGGCGACGAAGAGCATCGCGGCGAGCGCGGCGAGGTAGACGAGCGCCGTGCCGAGGTCCGGCTGCGCGAACACGAGCACCGCCGGCACCGCGCCGAGCCCGAGCGTCCGCAGCGTCGTGCCGGCCGAGTGACCGCCCGTCGGCGCGCTCGGCGAGGAAGCCGGCGAGCGCGAGCACGAACAGGAGCTTCCCGAACTCGGAGGGCTGGAAGGTGAAGAAGCCGACATTGATCCAGCGCGTCGAGCCGCGGGCCGCACGCCCGACGAGGAAGACGACCGCGATCAGCCCGACGGTGCCGCCGAAGACGAGGCGCCAGTAGCGCCGGTAGAGATCCGGGTCGAGCAGCGCCGCCACGAGCATGACGCCCCGCGCCCGCCCCGGCGTAGAGCATCTGCTTGTCGAGGTAGTACGACGGATTTCCGGGCACGTCGAACTTCGTCACGCCGGCGATGCCCCAGAGCCCGATCCCGACGAGCCCGGCGATGCCCGCGAGCAGCAGCCAGTCGAGCGAGCGGACGACCTGCAGCAGCCCGATCCCCTCGCGCTCGGCCCGGAGGCCCGTCCTCTGCGATCCGGCGTATTCGAGCATCAGTCGGAGTGGATGTACCCGGTCTTGGTGACCTTGACGTGGAAGAAGTGGGCGAACACGCGTGCCGCGGCCGGCGCGGCCGCCGTGCCGCCGTGGCCGCCGTTCTCGATCACGACGCAGACGGCGAGCTTCGGGGTCGGCGCCGTCGGACCGTAGCCGCACCACCAGGACTGGTTCTGGATACCGGAGTAGCCGGGCAGCGTGACGACCTTCTCCGCGGTGCCGGTCTTGCCGGCGATCGAGATCGGGAAGTTGCCGAAGACGCCGTAGGAGGTGCCGGTCGGCGAGTGCGTCCCCTGCCAGAGCCCGAGCTTGACCACGCGGAGCGCATCGGCGTCGACGTGGATCTGCGTCGGCGCCGGGAACGGCGGCACCGGCACCGTCGTCCCGTTCGGGTTCTCGACGTCCTTCAGCAGGTGCGGCGTGACGAGCGTGCCTCCGTTCGCGAGCGCCGCGTAGAAGCGCGTCATCTGGAGCGGCGTCACGAGCAGGTCGCCCTGGCCGATCGCGAGCAGGATCGAGTTGCCCGGCTTCCAGAGCCGGTCGACCTGCCAGCAGCACGGGTCGGCCGCCGGCGTGTACGTGCGCCGCCGCCACGGGATGTCGGGCACGAGACCGGCCGATTGGGGGCCGGCGTCCCCGCCGGTGACCTTGCCGAACCCGAACAGCTCGGCCCACTTCTGGAGCGGCTGCTTGCGGTCCGTCGGCAGCTGGTAGAAGTCGTTGCCGAGCCGGTAGAAGTACGTGTCGCACGAGTACGCGAGCGCGGTCGTCAGGTTCATCTGCTGGTTCACGTTCGGGTCCCAGTTGTGGAACGCGTGGTGCGCCCGGTCCTCGGGCGCGTAGTACACGCCGGTGCACGGGAGCGACGTGTACGGCGAGATGATGTGCTCCTGGATCGCGGCGAGCGCGGTGACCGGCTTGAACACCGAGCCCGGCGGATAGACGCCCATCAGCGCCCGGTTCAGCGACGGGATGTTCTTCGCCGCCGCCGTCTTCTGGGTCAGGCCCTCCGCGTCGAGCGCCCGCTCGCTGACGTGGCCCGTGAAGACGGACGGGTCGTAGCTGGGCGAGGAGGCGAGCGCGAGAATCGCGCCGTCGGTCGGGTCCATGGCGACGATCGCGCCGCCGCGGGCCGCCCATTGGCCCTGCGACTGCGCGAGCGAGATGCCGTACCGGAGCGCGCTCTCGGCCGCCTTCTGGAGCCCGAGATCGAGCGTGAGCCGGACCGAGTGGCCCGGCGTGGCGGGCGTCGTCTCCTGGCGGACGCTGCGCGGGCGGCCGAGGGAGTCGACCCGCACGCGCGCCGAGCCGGCGACGCCGCGCAGATAGCTGTCGTACGTCGACTCGATGCCGGCCTGACCGATCTCGTCCCCGGCCTGGTAGCCCTGCGAGGAGAGCGTCTGCAGCTGCTGCTGCGAGATCTCGCCGACGTAGCCGAGCAGCTGCGCGGCGAGCGAGTGGTACGGGTAGTGGCGCACGTAGCCGCGCTCGAGGACGACACCCGGGAACTCGGAGCTCCGCTCGTAGAGATACGTCGCCATCGCCGTCGGCGCGTTGTCGCGGACGACGACGGGGGTGACGGGATCGCCCTTGCGCGCCTTGATCTTCGCCGCGATCTCGTAGAGCGGCACCCGCGTCACGGAGGCGAGCTCCTTCAGCTCGAAGTACCGGTCGCGGTAGTTCTTCGGCAGGTCGGCCGACCAGAGCTCGACCGCGGTCGCGGCGGCGTTCGTGACGAGCGGCGTCCCGTTCCGGTCGAGGATCGGGCCGCGCCGCGCCTGCACCCGCACGGTGCGGTACTGGTTCGCCTGGGCCTGGGCGACGTAGCGCGTCCCCGAGAGCACCTGGAGCGCCCACAGGCGCAGGAAGAGCGCGGCGAAGACGACGAAGACGATGCCGCCGAGCACGGCGATCCGGAACGCGAGCTTCGGCGTCAGCCGGTAGCTGTCGACCGCGGAGGCGTCGCCCTCGCGCGGCCGCCGGGGCTCGCGGCGCGAGCCGGGGCGGCTCGGCGTCGCGCCGGTGCTAGCCAAGGAGCTCCACCTCGGTCGCGAGGTCGGCCCGGTCGACGGGGCGCAGCAGCCGCCGCGCGAGCCCGTACACGGGTGCGGTGAGGACGAGGTTCAGGAGCATCGCCGGGCCGAGACCGCGCATCAGCGGCCCCGCCGGCGCGCGCTCGCCGAGCACGAAGTGGACGAGCAGCAGGCCGAACCCGTAGAGGACGGTGACGACCGCGACCGACAGGAACGGCGCGTGCGCGCGGTCGCGGCCGGTCGTCTCGCCGTAGCGGCCGATCCAGTAGCCGGAGACGGTGAGCACGAGCGCGGTCAGCCCGAGCTGCCCCAGCGTCGCGACGTCGACGAGGATGCCGCCGAAGAACCCGCCGGCCGACCCGAACACCGAGCCGCGCAGGAGCGCGACGGCGACGAGCGTGACGAGCAGCAGGTCGGGGCCGCCGCCGAGCACGTGGACCTGCGTGAGGATCGAGACCTGCACGATCGCCGCGACGAAGAGGAGCGCGGCGGCCTTGACGCCGTCGAACGCGGTCACTTGCCCTTGGTCTTGACCAGCGCTGCGACGGAGTCGAGCGAGCCGAGGTCGGCGAACGGAGCCACCTGCACCTGGAGGTAGGACGCCGTGTCCTGGATCCCGACCGACGAGACCGTCCCGATCGGGATCCCGTACGGATACAGGTCGGGGTAGCGCGGGTCGCGCGTGCCGTCGGTGACGAGCCGGTCGCCCTTCTGGACGGTCGCCTGCTTCGGCACCTGGTCGAGGATGAGCGTGTTGCCCTGCCCGTGCCGGATCACGCCGCGCACCCCGGTCTTGAGGTCGCGCGCCGCGACGTAGCTGTCCGGGTCGGTGAGGAGCGAGACGACCGCGGTCTTGGAGAAGACGTTCGTGACGCGCCCGATCAACCCGTCGCCGGTGACCACCGGCGTGTTCAGCTTGATCCCCCGGTTCGCCCCGGCGGCGATCGCGATCTGCTTCGTGAACGGCCCCGACGGGAACGAGATCACGGCCGCGTTCACGGCCCGGAAGCCCTTCGGATACGTGGCGCCCTGCTCGTAGTTCAGGAGCTTCTCGAGGTTCTGCGCCTTCACCGCGGCGGCCCGGTAGGCAAGCGCCTGCGCGCGGAGCGTGCTGTTCTCCTTCGCCAGCACCGCGTTCTCCGACTTCGCCTTCGTGAGCCCGTCGAACCAGCGGTACGCGTCGTGGAACGGCCGCGCGACCCGGTCGGCGGCGATCTGGAACGGCCGCAGGGCCGACGAGCGCGGCTCCCTGCGCGTCGTGGAGGGCGCCGGCGGTCGGCGAGCGGAACGAGATCGTCAGGAGCGCGAGCGCCCCGAGCACGAGCACGGCGAGCACGAGCCGCCGGACCAGCGCGCTGCGCGACCGCGATGGGTACGGGTTCGACCGGGAGCGCTGGACAGACGAGCCCAGCACCTCGACGCGCGCGCTGCGGTTCGGAGGCGCCACGGAGGCCCTAGGTTACCGCGCCCGAAGGTCGAGTCGGGTTACGCCGCCGCGAAGGAGGACGGACTCCGGGAGACGCTAGCGACGCCCGTTGCGGCCGCGGCCGCGGGCGCGGGCGCGGTTCGAGCGGTGGATCGCCTCGAACTCCTCGAGGCTGCGCCCGGAGCCGACCGCGACGCACGTGAGCGGGCTCTCGGCGAGGTGGACGGGCATCTGCGTCTCGTGGCGCAGCCGCTCGTCGAGGCCGTTCAGGAGCGCGCCGCCGCCGGCGAGCACGATGCCGCGGTCCATGATGTCCGCGGCGAGCTCGGGCGGCGTCTTGTCGAGGGTCGACTTGATCGCCTCGATGATCTGGGTGACCGGCTCGTCGAGCGCGCGCCGGATCTCCTCCGAGGTGAGGATGACCGTCTTCGGCAGGCCGGTGAGCATGTCGCGGCCGCGCACCTCGGCCTGGAGCTCCTCCTTCAGGTCCCAGGCGGAGCCGATCTCGAGCTTGATCTCCTCGGCGGTCTGCTGGCCGATCAGGAGCTTGTAGTCGCGCTTGATGTGGTTGACGACCGCCTCGTCCATCTCGTCGCCGCCGACGCGCAGCGACTGGGAGACGACGATGCCGCCGAGCGAGATCACGGCGACCTCGGTCGTGCCGCCGCCGATGTCGACGATCATGTTCCCCGTCGGCTCGGCGACCGGCAGCCCGGCGCCGATCGCGGCCGCCATCGGCTCCTCGATCAGGTAGGCCTGGCGGGCGCCCGCCGAGAGCGTCGCCTCCTCGACCGCGCGCTTCTCGACGCCCGTGACCCCGGAGGGGACGCAGACGACGACGCGCGGATGCGCGAAGCGGTGCTGGTGCACCTTCTGGATGAAGTGGCGCAGCATCTGCTCGGTGACGTCGAAGTCGGCGATCACGCCGTCCTTCAGCGGCCGGATCGCCTGGATCGTCCCCGGCGTCCGCCCGAGCATCCGCTTCGCCTCGACGCCGACGGCGTGCACCTCGCCGGAGCGCTGGTCGATCGCGACCACCGACGGCTCCGAGAGGACGATCCCCCGTCCGCGGACGTACACGAGCGTGTTGGCCGTTCCGAGGTCCACGGCCATGTCGCGGCCGCCGAAGCCCGTCATCGAGGAGAAGAGGCCCATGGGCCGCCCGAGTGTAGCTGTGGACAGCTGGAAAGCCGTCACGGACTCGGCACCTCCCCGTGACCGTTCCCCGTCTAGCGTCGACGGCGAGCGACAGGGAAGGAGAGAGGCATGAACGTGGTGACGCTGATCGGGAATCTCGCGAGCGACGTGGAGCTGCGCGAGGTCGGCGACGGCAAGAAGGTGGCGAGCTTCCTGCTCGCGGTCGACCGCGGCGGCGAGGGCGGAGCCGACTTCCTCGCGGTGGCGGCCTGGGACCGCCAGGCGGAGGTGTGCGCCGAGTTCCTCGGCAAGGGCAGCCGCGTGGCCGTGGACGGGCGGCTGAAGTCGCGCTCGTGGGAGGAGGAGGGCAAGCGGCGCACCGCCGTCGAGGTGGTCGCGCGGCGCGTCGAGTTCCTCGGCGGCCCCCGCTCGGACGAGGGCGCGGAGGTGATCCCGTTCGAGCCCGCCGCGGGCGCGCGGGCTAGAGCGAGCGGTCGAGAGAAGGAACGGATCGCGGCGACGCAGGGCTCCGGCCGCTCGCCGATCAGGAGGTGCCCGGCTCCCGCGATCGTCCGGAACGGCGCGCGCAGGCGCCGGGCGTACTCCATGCCGTCCTGCGGCGGCACCCAGTTGTCGTCGGCGCCCCAGAGGCAGAGACACGGACAGGCCACCCGGTCGAGCTCGAGCCGCGGATCGGAGGCCAGGAGCGCCCGGCCGGCCGAGACGGTGTCGCTGTGCTCGGCCGGGCCGGCGAGGAACGCCTCGGCCATCTCCGGCTCGAGCCCGGCCGGGTCGGAGACCGCCCACCAGCCGAACGCGAGCGTCCGGCCGAGCCGCGAGCGCGACCACGGTCGCCGGAACGGGGCGATCAGCCGTCCCGGCTGCGCGAGCGCGATCAGCCCGAGCGCGACCTCCGCCTCCTTCGTCGTCGAGGAGATCCCGGCCGCGGCGGCGAGCACGAGCCCGCGCACCGCCTCGGGCCGCCGCACGGCCGCCCGGATCCCGACGAGGCCGCCGAGCGAGTGCCCGACCCACGGAGCCGGCAGCGCATCCTCGGCCGCGAGCACGGCGAGCACCGCCTCGGCGAGCACGTCGACGGTGGGGACGGCCGGCAGCGGGGCCGAGCCGCCGTGGCCGGGCAGCTCGGGCACGATCACGCGCCGCTCGGCCGCGAGCGCCGGGGCGACGAGCCGCCAGTTCGAGGCCGCCCCGCCGAGCCCGTGCACGAGCACGAGCGGCGGGCCGGAGCCGCCGACGGCGTAGCGAAGCGGCGTGCCGCGCCACTCGAGCTCGCGGAGCGCGAATCCGGGAATTCCGGGATTGCCGTCCGTCCTCATCGAGGGCATATTCTTTCCCCGATGAATGCTTCCGTGGGACGGGTCGATTGAGGCCCGTCAGAGACGACAAGCGAGGGTCTGAGCTAGCCCGTCCGTGCGCTCGACGCCGGCGGGCTTTTTCGTTCCCGGGAAGGAGCAGGAACCGTATGGCGAATCACCTCACGCCTGAAGAACTCTCGGAGGAGCTCGGCCTGGATCGGCAGGAGGTGGTCCGGGTCTGCATGGAGGAGGGCGTGCCGATCTACCACGGCAAGATCGACAAGTACCTCTTCCAGGTGCAGCTCGAGGCGCTCGGGGGCCGCGGTGCCCCAGCACCGCTAGGCAGCGACAGTTTCCGGCGTCAGGCGCTCTTGCGCGCCGGCGCCTTGCGAGTGCGAGAGCCGCCCTTGGAGGCGGCTTTCGCCGTTCCGGCGCCGTCGCTTGCCGCTGCCGCGCCGGCTCTGCACGTCGGCGACGCTGCGGCGGAGCGCCTCCATCAGGTCGACGACCGGCGTCTCGGCCGCAGGCTCGGGCCGCACGACCTCCTCGCCGGCGAGCTTCGCCTCGAGCATCGCGTTCAGGTCGCGCCGGTAGTCGTTCTCGAAGTCGGCCGGGCTCCACGCGCCGACGAGGCTCTGGATCACCTGGCCGGCGAGCGCGAGCTCCGGCTCGCGCACCTCGGTCGCGCCGACGGACTCCTCGATCTCCTCCTTCGAGCGGACGTCGTCGGCGAAGAAGAGCGTCTCGAGCACGAGCGCGTCGTCCTGCGCGCGGATGAGGCAGAGGTTCTCCTTGCCCCAGAGCACGAACTTCCCGACCGCGGCGGTGCCGGACTCCTGCATCGCCCGGAGCAGCAGCACGTAGGGACGGCGCTGCGCCTCGGCGGCGACCGGCGCGAGGTAGTACGTCCGGTCGAAGTAGACCGGGTCGACCTCGGCGAGCGCGACGAAGCGGAGGATCTCGATCGACTGCGACCGCTGGAGCGCGACCGACTCGAGGTCGGACTCCTCGACGAGCACGAACTGGCCCTTCGCGAACTCCCAGCCCTTGACGAGCTCGTCCGGCTCGACGTCGCGCTCGTGGACGGGGCACCAGCGCTTCTGCTTGATCGGCGTCCGGCACTCGCGGTGCAGCGTCCGGAAGGACACGTCGTTCCGCTGGGTCGCGAGGGCGAGCCCGATCGGGATGTTGACGAGCCCGAAGCTGATCGATCCGTTCCAGATTGTGCGCATCGGCCCAAAAGTGTAGAGGGACCAGGCCTGTTCTCCGCCCGCGGCGCCTTCCCTTCCTGCATACGATGAGCGCCGGATGGCGACGACGTCTCCCGCCCCGGTGAGCGCCGCGGACTTCACGCGCAGGCGGACGCTGCCGGAGCTCTGGCAGTTCGCGCTCGACAGCGGCCGGACGACGCCGGCGTACCTCGAGGAACGGGAGTCGGGCTGGACGCCGGTCTCCTGGCAGGAGGCGGCGGAGCGGGTCGACGCGCTCGCGCACGCGCTGCTCGCGCGCGGCGTCGGCCGCGGCGACGCGGTCGCCGTGCTCGCCCGCACCCGGCTCGAGTGGGTGCTGCTCGACTGGGCTGTGTCCAGCGTCGGCGCGGTCGTCGTCGGCCTCTACCCGACGAACTCGGCGGCCGAGTGCGCCTACATCCTCGGCCACTCGGAGGCGGTGCTCGGCGTTCGCCGAGGACGAGGAGCAGCGGGCGAAGCTCGGCGGCGGTGCGCGCCGAGCTGCCGTCGCTCCTGGACATCGTCGCGTTCGCCGACCTGCCCGCGCTCGAGGAGGAGGGCCGCGCGCACCGCAGCGAGCACCCGGACGCGGTCGCGGAGGCCTCGGCGGCGGTCGGCGAGGACGACCTCGCCACGCTCATCTACACCTCGGGCACGACCGGCCCGCCGAAGGGCTGCATGCTCACCCACCGCAACCTCGTCACGGCCGCGATCCGGGTGAAGGACAACGCTCCAGGGCGCCGACGACGTCGTCCTCCTCTTCCTGCCGCTCGCGCACAGCTTCGGGCGGCTCGCGCACCAGGCGGCTGCGTTCCACGGGACGACGGTCGCGTTCGTCGCGGACGCGGCGCGCGTCCAGGAGGCGCTCCAGGCCGTTCGGCCGACGATGCTGCCGGCGGTGCCGCGCGTGTACGAGAAGATCCACGCGAACGTCCTCGGCGAGATCGAGCGCGCCGGCGGCGCGCGGCGGGCGATCGGACGCTGGGCGCTCCGGGTCGGCGCCGAGACGTCCCGGCTCCGCCGCGCAGGACGGCCGGTGCCGGCCGCGCTCGCGCTGCGCGAGCGGCTCGCCGACCGGCTCGTCTTCGCGAAGGTGAGGCAGCGGCTCGGCGGCCGGCTGCGCATCGGCGTCTCCGGCGCCGCGCCGCTCGGCCAGGACGTGCTCGAGTTCTTCCACTCGCTCGGGCATGCTCGTGATCGAGGGCTACGGGCTCACCGAGACGTCGAGCTCGACGACCGTGAACGACCCGGACGACTTCCGCTTCGGCACCGTCGGCCGCGCCGTCGACGGCTGCGAGATCCGGATCGACACCGACGGCGAGATCCTCGTCCGCGCCGAGACGGTCTTCGCGGGCTACTACAAGGAGCCGGAGGCGACCGCGGCCGCGCTTCACGGAGGACGGCTGGTTCCGCACCGGCGACGTCGGCGAGATCGACGCGGACGGCTTCGTCAAGATCACCGACCGCAAGAAGGATCTGATCATCACGGCGGGCGGCAAGAACATCGCGCCGCAGAACCTCGAGAACGCGCTCAAGGCGTCGCGGTTCGTCTCACAGGCGATCGTCGTCGGCGACCGCCGCCCGTACGTGACCGCCCTGATCACGCTCGACCGGGACGAGGTCGGCGCGACCGGCCGCGACCCGCAGGAGCTGGTGCAGGAGCTCGTCGACGACGTGAACCGCGACCGCGTCCGGGTCGAGCAGATCAAGCGCTTCACCGTGCTCCCGCGCGACTTCTCGCAGGAGGCGGGCGAGATGACGCCGACCCTGAAGCTCCGCCGCGCGCGTCATCCACGACAACTTCGCGGACGAGATCGAGCGGCTCTACAGCTGAGCCGCTTCGCGGCTCAGCTGTCAGAACAGGAACTCCGCCCAGCCCGGGCCGGCCCCAAGCCGCCTCGAAGCCCGAACCGACTACAGCCTCGGGCTAACGCGTGCGTTAGCCCGAGGCGAACCAGCGGGCGGACATGCCCGTAGGGCACGGTCGCCCGCGCCGGGGCAGGCATCTCTTCGAGATCGCCGACCATCGAGAGGAGCACGGAGCGCCGTGGAGACCGCGCTCTCCGCGGCGCGCAGTTCCGTCTCGCACCCGGCTGACGCGCAGCGTCAGCCGACGATGCGGCGGGCGCCGTCGTACGTCGCCGCGTACCAGCCGTCGAGGCTCGAGATCTTGACGACGTCGCCGGTCTCGGGCGAGTGGATGAACTGCCCGCCGCCGATGTAGATGCCGACGTGGCCGAGGCCGTCGAAGAAGACGAGGTCGCCCGGCTGGAGGTCGGAGCGCGAGACGGGGACGCCGACGTTCCACTGGGCGCCGCTGTAGTGCGGCAGCGAGACGCCGACCTGGGCGTAGACGTACATGACGAAGCCGGAGCAGTCGAAGCCGCGCGGGGCTCGCGCCGCCCCACACGTACGGGGTGCCGAGATAGCGCATCGCGATCCCGACGACGCCGCCGTACTGCGACGGCGGCGCGACCGCGGCCCCGTCGACCGAGCCGCTCGCACCGACGCTGTAGTCCTGCGGGGCCGCGACCGCGGCGAGCCGGAGGCGGGCCGCCTGCGCGGCGGCGAGCTGCCGGGCGTGCTCCAGCGCGACGAGGTGGTCGATCTCGGCGCGGACGGAGTTGTAGAGCCGCTGCTCGCGCGCCACCTGCGAGTCGACGCGCCGCTTCGCCGCGGCGCGCTCGCGGACGAGCCGCTTCTGGAGAACGTGCGCGCGCTCGAGCAGCCGCTCGCGGCGGGTCACCTGGTGCTTGAACGAGACGACCTCGCCCATCACGGCGACGTCCTGCTTCGACACCGAGTTGACGGTCTCGATCCTGCTCACGAGATCGTCGATGCTGCGCGCTCCGAGCAGGACGGAGAGCGTGGACTGCTCGTCGCGGGTCGTGTAGATGGCGACGAGCCGCTGCGAGAGGGCGACCTGCGAGCGGCCGAGGTTGTGACGCGCGACGCGGAGCGCGAGACGGTTGACCTTGAGGCTCTCCTCGAGCTGCTGCAGCTTCTGGCTCGCGGCCTGGTAGCGGTTGTTCGCGCGCTGCGCGCTCGCGTCGAGCGACCGCAGCTGGACGAGCACGCGCTGGGCCTCCGCCCGTTTCGAGCCGATCGACGGGTCGGCGCTCGCGGCCGTCGCCGCGACGGCCGCAGTGACGGCCGCCAGCACGAGAACCGGCGCTATGCGCGTCACGAACCTGTTCACGGTCTCCCGACGATGGTCTGCGGCAGCCGCACCGGGAGGCGCGGGGACGTCACAAGTTCGTGAGGCTAACAGCGTCACCGGACGCCTGCAACCACGTAACTTCGCGAAAACTCCCGCATTTCGACCCACGCCCCTCCCCGTCTCGGCCCCGCCAGGGTGGCACAAAGTCGGCAGCGTCTGCGGCGGTACTGTGGTACGGTCCGCCGACCGTGAGCGGCCGGAGGACACGATCCGCGGCACGGCTTGCAGGCGCAGCTGCGGTACTCCTCCTGATCGGCGTATCCGTGGCGTCGGCGGCCGATCCCGGCGCGGGCTACCGAAACCGGGCCGCGCAGCTCCAGGTTCAGGCGCAGGCGCTGGACACCAAGGCGCACAAGGCCCTGCTCGATCTCTACTCGCTCGACACCCGCCTCAGCACCGCCGAGAGCCGGCTCGCGAGCCTGCAGACGCGCTCCCGGCAGCTTCGCGTCCAGCAGGTGCAGCTCGGCGAGGAGCTCGACGCCGCGCGCCGGACGCTCGCGCTCTCCCGCGCGGAGCTCGCGCAGCACCTGCGCAACCTGTACGAGCAGGGCGGCATCGATCCGCTGGCGGTCATGCTCGGCGCGCAGTCGTTGAACGACGCGGTCTCGCGGCTCGACGGGCTCTCGCGCGTCGCCGACCTGAACCGGCGTGTCGTCGCCGCCACCTCGGCCGCCGGCGCCCGCCTCCTCCGCGTCCGCACGACGCTCGTCGCCCGGCGCCACGCGCTCGACCGGGCGCTCTCCGCGGCGCGCCGAAGCGCCCGCCAGCTCGCGTCCGCTCGCTCGGAGCGCGTCTCCTTCGTCCAGGGGCTGCGGACGGAGCAGCAGCTGAAGACGCGCCAGATCGCCGCGCTCCAGGCGACCGCGGCCCGCGTCGAGCGGAAGTCGCAGCTGATCCAGGCGGCGGCCGCGGCGAGCGCCGACCCGCCGCCTGCGCCGGCCGAGGGCGATCCGGCCGGGACGACGCCGTCCGCCGCGACGACACCGTCCGCCGGCGCGCCGCGGCGCCGACCGCCGCCGCGAGGGCGGGCGGACGCTGCGCGTCTCCGCGACCGGCTACTCCCTCCCCGGCCACACCGCCACGGGGCTGCCGGTCGGCTGGGGGATCGTCGCCGTCGACCCGTCGGTGATCCCCCTGGGGACGCGGCTGACGGTCCCGGGCTACGGCGAGGCGGTCGCGGCGGACGTCGGCAGCGCCGTCCGCGGCGCGACGATCGACCTCTGGTTCCCGACGCTGTCCGAGGCGCTCGCCTGGGGCCGCCGCTGGGTCACGATCACGATCCACTGACTCCGTCTACACTCCGGGACGGAGGAGGGGGGTTGAGCCAAGAGGTGAGCGAGATGCTCCGGGCCTCCGGGGACCAGCAGGTCGAGGCGCTCCGTGTTCTGCTCGTCGACGACCACGACCTGTTCCGGACCGGCCTGCGGAACCTGCTCGAGGAACAGGGCGTCGTGATCGTGGGCGAGGCCGGTCAGGGCGCCGAGGCGGTCAGGATCGTGCGGGAGCTCGCCCCGGACGTCGTCGTCATGGACCTGAACATGCCGTGCGATGGGCGGCGTCGAGGCGACGCGCCACATCAGCGCGGTCGCGCCGCTGACGCGGGTCCTGATGCTGACGATCTCCGACGACGACGGCGACGTGATGGACGCGATCCTCGCCGGCGCCTGCGGCTACCTGCTCAAGGACTCGTCGATCCAGGAGCTGATGACGGGGATCCAGGCGGCCGCGCGCGGCGAGTCGCTGATCTCGCCGCACATCGCCGCGAAGGTGCTGCAGCGCGTCCGCGCCACGGGCACGCAACCGGACATCGCCGCGACGATCCGCTCGGAGCTCTCCGACCGGGAGATCCAGGTGCTGAAGCTGATCGCGAACGGGAAGGACAACGCCGTGATCGCGGGCGAGCTCCACATCAGCCCGAAGACGGTCAAGAACCACATCTCGAACATCCTGATGAAGCTCCAGATCGACAACCGCATCCAGGCGGCCGTGTATGCGGTCCGGAGCGGAATCGTCTGAGGTCGCCCTCGACCCGCGGACAGCGCGCAGCACGTTCCGCGGCTGAGACGCATCCAGGACGCGGTGTACGCCGTCCGGAGCGGGATCGTCTAGGAGCGGGCGCTGGCGTTCGCGAGGGCGCGCTCGGCCCGCACCCGGTCGCGCAGCACGCCGAGGACGGCAC
The DNA here is from genome assembly GCA_963815005.1 of uncultured Actinomycetes bacterium. GTDB lineage: Bacteria > Actinomycetota > Thermoleophilia > Gaiellales > Gaiellaceae > Palsa-739. Next base: position 105,322 of record CAWFFI010000019.1, on the reverse strand, counting down.
GGAGCCGAGCCAGCTCGCCGTCGGTCGAGGTGAGCCGCTCCGAGAGCGCGGCGAGCTCGCCGGCCGAGCCGGCCGGATCGTGGCCGTTGACGCGGCGGGCCAGCTCCCCGAGCCGCCGCTCGACGCGCAGCCGCTCGCCTCGAGGGCGAGCGCCTGCGCGTAGCCCTCGGTCAGGGTGTCCTCGATGCGGGCGAGCGACGGCGGGTCCACGCCGGGCGCAGGAGCGCTCAGGAGCTCCTCGATCTGCTCGAACATGGCGGACTGGTCGTTGGTCACGGCGATGCCCCGGCGCATGACGGGATCGACCACCGATTATCGGCGGCACACGGAGGGCTGGACATGGGCCGGGCGGCCCATCTTCGCGGCCGTGACGGCCCACGTCCCTTGACGACCAGGACCACGCGTTCCAACAATGGACGGCGCCGTGCCCCGCCGCAGCCCGCGTCCTCGCCGCGGTGCTCCTCGCCGCCCTCGCCGCGCCCGCGGCAGCCGCCTCGTCGCTCCGGCAGCGTCTCGACCGGGCGCTGCACGTGCAGGGCGTCAGCCTCGCCGCCTCGGGGGCGGAGGTCGTCGACCTCGAGACCGGGCAGACGGTCTTCGCGCACAACGCGACGCGCCCGCTGCTCCCCGCGTCGAACGAGAAGCTCGCGGTGACGTACGCGGCGCTGACCGGTCTCGGGCCGGGCTTCCGGATCGAGACGGACGTGCTCGGCGACGGCGCGCAGGCCGGGCCGGTCTGGCGCGGCGATCTCGTCCTCAAGGGCTACGGCGACCCGTCGCTCTCCGCGCACGACCTCGCCGTGCTCGCGCGGCGCGTGCGGGCGGACGGGATCGCGCGCGTGACCGGAGCGCGTCCTCGGCGACGAGACGTGGTTCGACGCGCGGCGCACCGGGCTCGGCTGGAAGCCGTCGTTCTATCTCGAGGAGTCGCCGCCGCTCTCGGCGCTGATCGTCGACCGGGGCCTCGTCGGGCACGAGATCTCGCCCGACCCGGCGCTCGAGGCGGCCCAGCTCTTCCGCGCGGCGCTCGTCCGGGCGGGCGTGCGCGTCGCCGGGCCGGCGCGGGTCGGGCGCGCCGCGGCGGACGCCGTGCCGCTCGCCGCGGTCGAGTCGCCGACGGTGGCCGCGCTCGTCCGCTTCATGGACCGCGAGAGCGACAACTTCACCGCGGAGATGCTGCTGAAGGAGGTCGGCGCGGTCCAGGGCGAGGCGGGCACGACCGCGGACGGCCTCGGCGTCGTCGCCGGCCTGCTGACGGAGGCGGGCGTCCCGCTCCGCGGCGTCCGGCTCGTCGACGGCTCGGGGCTGTCGCTCCTCGACCGCTGGACGCCCGCCGCGCTCGTCTCGCTGCTGCGCGCGATGTGGAACGACCCCGGCGTGCGCCCGGAGCTGCTCGCCGCGCTGCCGGTCGCCGGCCGCACGGGCACGCTCGCCGACCGGATGCGCGAGAGGCCCGGCGCACGGCTTCGTCCGCGCGAAGACGGGCTCGACCGACAACGCCTCCGCCCTCTCCGGGTTCGTCGGCGACCGCTACGTGTTCTCGGTCGTGCAGAACGGCTGGCCGGTCGCATCGACGTCGTCGCGAACGCGCGCAGGACCGCTTCGCGACCGTGCTCGCGTCGACCGTCCGCTAGGGCGCAAGCAGGGCGCGGAGGTCCTGCTCGGTGAGGAGCGGGACGCCGGCCTTCTCGGCCTTCGTGAGCTTCGAGGCGCCCGGCTCCTCGCCGACGACGACGCCCGCCGTCTTCGAGGAGACCGAGTCGGTGACCTTCGCGCCGCGCGCCTCGAGCGCGGCTTTCGCCTCGTCGCGCGTGAACCCCTCGAGCGTGCCGGTGATGACGTACGTCCGCCCGGTGAGCGGCCCCTCCGCCGGACGCTCCTCGTCGGCGAGCTCGAAGCGGAGGCCGCGCGCGCGGAGGTCGGCGACGAGCTGCCGGTTGTCGTCGTCCCGCGCCCATTCGACGAGCGCCTCGGCGCGCTCGGGCCCGATCCCGTCGACCTCTTGGAGCTCCTCCTGGGTCGCGTCGAGCAGACGCTCGACGGTCTCGAAGTGGCGCGCGAGGGTCTGCGCGGTCACCCACCCGACGTCGGGGATGTTGAGCCCGAAGAGGACGCGCGAGAAGGTCGTCGTCTCCTTCGAGGCCTGGATCGCCGCGATCGCGTTCGCGGCCGAGATCTCGGCGAAGCCGTCGACCGCCAGGAGCTGCTCGGCCGTCAGGTCGTAGAGCTCCGGGAGCGAGCGGACGAGCTCGAGCTCCCAGAGCCGGCGCACCGTCTGCTCGCCGACGCCGTCGATGTCGGCCGCCGCCATCACCCAGTTGTTGAGCGTCTCGAGGCCGCGCGAAGGGCAGGCCCGGTTCGGGCAGCGGTGCATCGCCTCGCCCTCCGGCTTGACGACCTCGACGCCGCAGAGCGGGCAGTGCGTCGGCATCCGGAACGGCGTCGTGCCCGGGCCGGTGCGCGCCCGCGGGGCCGACGATCTGCGGGATCACGTCGCCGGCGCGCTGGACGATCACGTCGTCGCCCTCGCGGATCTCCTTGCGGTTGATGTCCTCCTCGTTGTGGAGGGTCGCGCGCGAGACGGTGACGCCGCCGACCTCGACCGGCTCGAGCAACGCCCACGGGTTGAGCGCGCCGGTGCGGCCGACGCGGATCCGGATCTCGTTCAGGCGCGTCACGGCCGTCAGCGGCGCCCACTTGAAGGCGCGTGCCCAGCGCGGGCGCCCGTGCAGCGCGCCGAGGCGCTCCTGCTGGTCGTACGAGTCGACCTTGATCACGAGGCCGTCGATCTCGTAGTCGAGCTCGGCCCGGCGGTGCTCCCAGGTGCGGCAGCGCTCGGCGACCTCCTCGACGGAGGTCACGCGCTCGGCGAACGGGTTCGTGGGGAAGCCGCGCCCGCGCAGCCACGCGAGCGTGTCCGAGTGCGTCTCGAGCCCGGCGAGGCCGTCGCGAACGCCGGTGCCGTAGATCCAGATCGAGAGCGGCCGCTGCGCGGTGATCGTCGAGTCCTTCTGCCGGAGCGAGCCCGCGGCGGCGTTGCGCGGGTTCGGCCACGTCGGCTTGCCGTCGGCGGCGAGCCGCTCGTTCGCGGCCCGGAAGCCGGCGAGCGGCATGTAGACCTCGCCGCGCACCTCGAGCACCGCCGGCGGCGTCTCGCCCTCCGGCAGCCGCATCCGCAGCGGGATGGCGCCGATCGTGCGCAGGTTCGGGGTGACGTCCTCCCCTTCGAGCCCGTCGCCGCGGGTCTCGCCGCGGACGAAGACGCCGTCCTCGTAGACGAGGTTGATCGCCGAGCCGTCGATCTTCGGCTCGATCACGTAGGCGACGTCCTCCTCGCCGCCGAGACGCTTGCGGACGTCGTCGGCCCACTTGACGATCGCCTCGTCGGTCGTGACCTTGTCGAGCGAGCCCATCGGCGTGAGGTGGCGCACCTTGCGGAACCTGTCCGAGGGCGGCGCGCCGACGCGCCGGGTGGGCGAGTCGGGCGTGACGAGCTCGGGGTGCTCGGCCTCGAGCGCGGCGAGCTCGTCGTAGAGCAGGTCGTAGGCCGCGTCGTCCATGAGCGGCGCGTCCTCGACGTAATAGGCGACGAGCGCCCGGCTCAGCAGCTCGCGCAGCTCGGCGGCGCGGGCCGCCGGATCAGAGCCGGGCAAGGAGCTCCTCCGCGGTGTCGACGACCGCGTCCGGCTCCTCCTTCTCGAGGCGCGCGCGGTCGTGGATCCGCCCCCAGGTGACGGCGATCGCGTGCATGCCCGGCGGCCTTCGCGGCGCGCATGTCGAAGGGCGAGTCGCCCACGTACGCCGTCTCGGCCGGATCGGCGCCCATCCGCTCGGCGGCGAGCAGGAGCGGCTCCGGGTGCGGCTTCTGGTTCGCCGTCTCGTCGCCGCCCACGACGGTCTCGAAGAGGTGCGCGAGCGGGACGCGCGCGAACGCGAGCTCGACGGTGGAGCGGCGCTTGGCCGTGACCACCCCGAGCCGGCGCCCCTCGTCGCGCAGACGCGCGAGCGCGTCCTCCATGCCGGCGCAGGCTTCGAGCTCGTCGTGAAGCGGCTCGTTGTGGGCGCGGTAGACCCGGACGAGCTCGTCGACGCGCTCCGGCGCGAAGCGCCGCCATCTGCGCCTCGAGGCCGGGCCCGCCGACCGCGCGCATCAGCTCCTCGTCGGAGTACTCGCGTCCGAGCACCGACCGCGTCGCGTGCCGCATCGAGGCGAGGATGATCGACCCGGAGTCGACGACGGTGCCGTCGAGATCGAAGAGGACGACCGGGAAGCGCATCGCCGCTGATCGTATCCGCGCCGCCAGTACGCTCTGACCGTGCCGGCGGTCTCGGACTTCCGCTACCTCGTCGTTCCGCACACGCACTGGGACAGGGAGTGGTACCTGCCGTTCGAGGTGTTCCGGCTGCGGCTCGGCGACACGGTCGACGGCGTCCTCGACACGCTCGAGGCCGATTCGTCGTTCTCGTCGTTCACGCTCGACGGCCAGGCGATCGTGCTCGAGGACTACGTCGACGTGCGGCCGGAGCGCGAGCCGCAGCTGCGCGCGCTGCTCGCCGCCGGACGGCTCGAGGCCGGCCCCTGGTACGTCCTCCCGGACGAGATCCTCGTCGGCGGCGAGGCGCTCGTCCGGAACCTCCTGCTCGGCCGGAGGGTCTGCCGCCGCTTCGGCGTCGAGCCGAGCACGGCCGGGTACGAGCCGGACAGCTTCGGCCATCCGGCCCAGCTGCCGCAGCTCCTGGCCGGGTTCGGCCTCGAGACGTTCCTCTTCTCGCGCGGCCTGGGCGACGAGGTCGACGACCTCGGCGTCGTGTTCCGCTGGCGCGCGGGCGGAGGCCGAGGTGACGGCCTGCCAGATGCTCCCGCACTACGACAACTTCGCCCGGCTCGGCTGGTACCACGACGCCCGCGAGCGGGTCGAGGCGATCGTCGCCCGCTTCGGCGCGCTGCTCCAGCGGGCCGGGCAGGACACGATCCTGCTCGCGAACGGCTCCGACCACCTGCCGGTCGAGCCCGAGCTGCCGGAGATCTGCCGCGCGCTCGCCGAGACGTTCGGCACCGAGTTCCGCATCGGCCGCTACTCCGAGTTCGCACCGGAGGGCGACGGGCTGCCGGTGCACGAAGGCGAGCTCGTCGGCAGCCGGCTCCAGAACGGCCTGCGCGGCGTGAACTCGGCGCGCCTCTACCTGAAGCAGGCGAACGAGCGCGCGGAACGGCGCCTGCTCGCCGCGGAGACGGCGGCCGCCCTGCGCTCGCTGCGCGAGGGGACGCCGTTCCCGGCCGCCGACGTGCGCCTCGCCTGGCGCGACCTGCTGCGCAACCACCCGCACGACTCGATCTGCGGCTGCTCGTGCGACGAGGTGCACCGCGACATGCTCGTCCGCTACGAGCAGCTCGACCGCACGCTGGAGCTCGTCGAGCGGAGCGCGCTCGGCGTCGGCGGCGCGCTCGTGAACCCGCTCCCCTACCGGCGCCGCCGGCTCGTCGGCGACGCGCTCGTCGAGCTGGACGGGTTCGAGGGACGGCGTGCGGAGCCGCTGGCCGCCTCCCGACGAGACGCTGCGGGTCGAGGTCGCCGACGACGGCACGCTCGCCGTCACCGACCTGCGCACCGGGCGACGGCTCGACGGCCTCCACGTGCTCGAGGACGAGCCCGACGCCGGCGACCTCTACACGTTCTGCCCGGGCGGCCCGCCGCGTCGCGCGGCGTTCGCGGGCGCGCGCGTCGTCCGCGACGACGGCCTCGTCCACGAGCTCGCGCTCGACTACGAGCTCCCGGGCGTGCAGGTCGAGACGCGTGTCCGGGTCGTCCGCGGCATCGACCGCGTGGAGTTCCGGACGACGGTGACGAACGGCGCCGACGACCACCGCCTGCGCGTGCTCTTCCCCGTCCCGCCGGGCGCGGGCGAGGTTCGCGCGGAGAGCCAGTTCGCGGTCGTCCGGCGCCCGCTCGTGCCGCCGGCCCCCCGCGCCGACTGGGTCGAGCCGCCGGTGCCGACGGCGCACACGCTCGGTGCGGTGGCGCTCGGCCCGCTGGCCCTGCTGCCGAAGGGGCTGCCCGAGTACGAGGCCGGGCCCGACGGGACTGCGCCTGACGCTGCTCCGCTGCGTCGGCACGATCTCGCGCCCGCCGGGACTGGCGACGCGGCCGCTCGCCGCCGGCCCGGAGATCCCGACACCCGACGGGCAGTGCCGCGGGACGCACGTGCTCGAGTACGCGCTCCGCCTCGACGCCGACCGGCTCACGGACGCGGCCCTCGTTCGCTCCGGCCAGGACTACCGCACGGACTTCCTCACCGGCGATCCGTTCGAGCCGCCGCTCGCGCTCGACGGCGACGTCGTCTTCAGCTGCCTCAAGGGCGCCGAGGACGGCGGCGGGCTCGTGCTCCGCCTCGTCAATCCCGGCCGGGAGCCGGCCACCGCGACCGTCGTCGGCGGCGCGACGCTCCGCCGGCTCCGGCTCGACGAGACGGACGATCTCGGCGAGTCACCGGGGACGATCGAGCTCGCCCCGCACGAGATCGTCACGCTCTCCCTCGCCAAGTAACAGACTGTCACTTGGCGGATTCCCGCGGCGCCGGGGAGTCGGCACGTTGTCGTGACGGCCGGACCGCGACGATCGAGGCGTGCTCGAGTTCGCTCCGCGCATCCCGCCGCGCCTCCTCGACGAGATCGAGCGGCTCTCGAGAAGGCACGTTCCGATCGCCGAGATCAACCGGCTCGTCGGCGCCGCGGCGGCCCGGATGTCCCTTCCGAAGCCGAGTTACGAGCAGGTGCGCGTCCTCGTCCATCTCGCGCGCCGGTTCCGGCGCGCCTCACCGATGGGCGTCTCGACCGTGGCGGCGGCGGTCGTGTTCCGCACGAGGCCGCCGCGTGCCGTGATCGACCGCCTCTATGCGCCGCCGGGGCACCGCCTGCGTGACCGTGCACCACCGGCCAAGTGACAGTCTGTTACGAGGCGTCGTAGCGCACAGAGACGAGGTAGAGGCCCCACGGCGGCGCGGTCACGCCCGCCTCGCTGCGCGGCCTCCCCTCGAGGAGCGGCGCGATCGCGTCGGGCTCCAGCTCGAGCATCGTCCCGACGAGCGTCCGCACCATGTGGCGGAGATAGCTGTGCGCCTCGATCTCCAGGTCGAGGTGGTCGCCGCGGCGAATCCACTCCGCCCGCTCGACGACGCGGATGAACACCTCGTGCTGGGTCTCCGTCGGCGTGAAGGCGCGGAAGTCGTGCTCGCCCAGAGCAGCGCCGCCGCCGCCGCGAGCCGCTCCTCGTCGAGCGGGCGCGGCGTCCACCAGCTCCGCCGCGTCTCGAACGGCGACGGCGTGCGGCGGGTGAACAGCCGATAGCGGTAGCTGCGCGCGCGCGCCGAGTGCCGCGCGTGGAAGCCGGCAGGAGCCTCGACGGCGCTCACCACGGTGACCTCGTCGGGCAGCCGCGGGTTGAGCGCCTCGGCGGCCCGCTCGGGCGGCGGCCCTCCCTCGACGTCGACGGAGACGACCTGGCCGAGCGCGTGGACGCCGGCGTCCGTGCGGCCCGCGACCGCCAGCGTCTCCACGGAGGCGAACGTCTCCGCGAGCGCCTCGCGCAGGACGCCCTCGACGGTCGGCAGCCCCGGCTGCGCCGCCCAGCCGTGGAACGGAGTGCCGTCGTACTCGAGCGTCAGCATGAGACGCATGTCAGGCGCCCCTGACGGCTTTGTCAGGTCTGCCTTATGCTCTAGTTCTTTGCACTGCACCTGATACACTCTACTCCGATGCCGCACGAACAGGCTTTCCTCCTCCAGCGCGTCCAGCCGGCCATGGTCGGTCTGATCGACGGCTCCCTCGCGACGCTGGCTCCGATCTTCGCGGTCGCGCTCGCGACGCACAAGCCGCACTACGCCTTCATCGCCGGGCTCGCGAGCGCGATCGCCGCCGGGGTGAGCATGGCGTACTCGGAGGGCCTCTCCGACACCGGCGAGTTCACCGGCCGCGGCCATCCCGCCACCCGCGGCGCGATCACCGGCGCCGGCACGTTCCTCGGCGGCATCCTGCACACGCTGCCGTTCCTGATCCCGCACTACCACGCCGCTCTCGTCGCGGCCGTGGTCGTCGTCGCGGTCGAGATGGTCGCGCTCGCGTGGATCCGCTGGCGGTTCTTCGCCGCCGACTTCGCCAAGTCGCTGGCCTGGATCATGCTCGCCGCGGCGCTCATCGTCGTCGTCAGCGCCGCGCTCGGCAACGCCGCCGGCTAGACGGGCTCCACCTCGAGCACGAGCCCGTCGACCGCCCGGACGCGGACCTGCGCCCCCGCGTCGGCCCCGGCCGCACAGCGCGCCTGCCACGCTTCGCCGCGAATCCGGACACGCCCCGACGGCCGGCAGGCGTCGATCACCTGGGCGAGCTCACCGACGAGCGCCTCGGGGCCGACCACCCGCTTGCGGCTCCGGCTCCAGCGCCATCCGATCCAGGTGGAGACGACCTCGTAGACCGCTGCCGCGCCGACGGCGACCCAGCCCCACGGGCGGGGCAGGACGAAGAGGGCGAGCAGGATCGCGACGATCAGCGCCACGAGTGCCTTCTTAGCGAAACGGCCGCCCTGCGGCGGCCGTTTCGGCTAGGGCTCGAAGTCGACGAGCTCGAGGTAGACCATCTCGGCCGCGTCGCCGGGACGGTGCCCGAGCTTGACGATGCGCGAGTAGCCGCCCGGCCGGTCGGCCATGCGCGGCCCGACGTCGGCGAACAGCTTGTGGACGATCTCCTGCGAGCGCAGGTGCGCGAGCGCCTGCCGGCGCGCGTGCAGGTCGCCGCGGCGGCCGAGCGTGATCATCTGCTCGGCGAACGGCTTGACCGCCTTCGCCTTCGTCTCGGTCGTCCGGATCCGCCCGTGCTCGATCAGCGAGCACGCGAGGTTCGCGTACAGCGCCTTCCGGTGGGAGGAGTCGCGCCCGAGCTTCTTGCCGTTCCGCGCGTGACGCATGGCGCTACTCGACGCTCCCGCCGTTGTCGCCGCGGAGGTTCAGGCCGTGCTGCGCGAGCGTCTCCCGGACCTCCTCGATCGACTTCTTGCCGAAGTTCGGGATCGCGGCGAGCTCCTGCTCCGTCTTCATCACGAGGTCGCCGATCGTCTCGATCCCGACCCGCTTGAGGCAGTTGTACGACCGGACGCCGAGCTCGAGCTCCTCGATCGGGAAGTTCTCCATCCCGTGCGCGAGCGCGGCCTCGGGGCCGGCTGCCTGTCCCTCGACGGCGGCGGTCTCGCCGAAGCCCTCGATCTTCTCGATGTCCGTGAAGATCGCGAGCTGCCGGATCAGGATCTCGGCCGCCTCGCCGAGCGCGTCCTTCGGCTCGACGGAGCCGTCGGTCGTGATGTCCATCGTGAGCTTGTCGTAGTCGGTGCGCTGGCCGACGCGGGCGGCCTCGACCGCGTACGCGACGCGCCGCACCGGCGAGAAGATCGAGTCGACCGGGAATCACGCCGATCGTGTGCTGCTGCCCGCGGTTGAACTCGGCGGGCAGGTAGCCGCGGCCGCGACCGATCGTCAGGGTCACCTCGAGGCGCCCCTTGTCGGACAGGTTCGCGATCTCGAGCTCCGGGTTGAGGATCTCGAGCTCTGCCGGCGCCTCGATGTCGGCCGCCGTCACGATGCCCGGCCCCTTGCGCGCGATGTGCACCTCGACCTCGGGCGACTCGCCGTGCAGGCGGCAGACGAGGTTCTTGAGGTTGAGCACGATGTCGGTGACGTCCTCCCGGACGCCCGGCAGCGTCGTGAACTCGTGCGCGGTTCCCTCGACCTTGACCGAGGTGACCGCGGCGCCCTCGAGCGACGAGAGCAGCACGCGGCGCAGCGAGTTCCCGAAGGTGTGACCGAAGCCGCGATCGAGCGGCTCGATAGCGAAGACCCCGCGGTGGTCGTCCACTTCCTCGTGGACGATCTTCGGGAGCTGGAAGTCCATTACACGTGTCGCCAAAGAAGTTCCCTCTTTTCGTTACTTCGAGTAGAGCTCGACGATGAGCGATTCCTGAACCGGCGTGTCGATCTCGGCGCGCTCCGGCTGCTTCAGCACCTTGCCGGTGAGCCCGTCGTGGTCGGCCTGGAGCCAGGGCGCGACCGTGGACACGAGGTCGGTGGCGTCACGGATCACCTGCTGCGCCGACGAGCTCGGCGGCACCGTGACGATGTCGTTCGGGCGGACCTGGAAGCTCGGGATGTTGACCCGGCGCCCGTTGACCTGGAAGTGGCCGTGCCGCACGAGCTGGCGCGCCTGGGCGCGGGAGGCGGCGAAGCCGAGCCGGTACACGACGTTGTCGAGCCGCGTCTCGAGCATCCGCAGAAGCTCCTCGCCGGTGACGCCGGAGCGCTTGGAGGCCTTCTCGTAGTACGTGCGGAACTGCTTCTCGAGCAGGCCGTAGTACCGGCGCGCCTTCTGCTTCTCGCGCAGCTGGAGCAGGTACTCGCTCTGCTTGATGCGGCCCCGGCCGTGCTCGCCCGGCGGATACGACCGCCGCTCGATGGCGCACTTCTCCGTCAGGCAGCGCTCGCCCTTGAGGAAGAGCTTCATGCCCTCACGCCGGCAGACCCGGCACTTCGGCCCGAGATCCCTTGCCACTACACCCTTCTCCTCTTCCGCGGCCGCACGCCGTTGTGCGCCTGCGGGGTCACGTCCTTGACACCGAGAATCTCCAGCCCGGCGGCCTGGAGCGAACGGATCGCCGTCTCGCGGCCCGAGCCCGGGCCCTTGACGAAGACCTCGACCTTCTGGAGGCCGTGCTCCATGCCCTTCCGGGCGCATGCGTCGGCGGTCACCTGGGCGGCGAACGGGGTCGACTTGCGCGAGCCCTTGAACCCGGCCGAGCCGGCGGACTCCCACGCGATCACGTTCCCCTCCTTGTCGGTGAGGGCGACGATCGTGTTGTTGAAGCTCGTCTTGATGTGGGCCTGGCCGACCGCGATGTTCTTGCGAACCTTGCGGCGGGTGCGGCCACGAGTTGCCGGACGACGGGGAGGCGCCATTACTTCGCCTTCTTCCCGCGGCCGACGGTCTTCTTCGGCCCCTTGCGCGTGCGCGCGTTCGTCTTCGTCCGCTGCCCGTTCACCGGCAGGCCGCGCCGGTGGCGGATGCCGCGGTACGCGCCGATCTCGGACAGGCGCTTGATCGCCTGCTGGCGGTCGCGCCGGAGATCGCCCTCGACCTCGAGGTTCGCGTCGATGTAGGTGCGGAGCTTCGTGACCTCCTCGTCGGTGAGGTCGCGGATCTTCGTGTCGGGGCTGAGGCCGAGCTCGACTGCGACCTTGCGCGCCGTGGACTGGCCGATCCCGTAGATGTACGTCAGCCCGATCTCGAGCCGCTTCTGATTCGGGAGGTTCACTCCTGCGATACGTGCCACGCTGCTCCTCGGTTCCCTAGCCCTGCCGCTGCTTGTGCCGCGGGTTCGAGCAGATGACCATGGTCGTGCCGTGCCGCTTGATCACGCGGCAGCGCTCGCACATGGGCTTGACGGATGGGCGTACTTTCATCTCTTCACCTTCTCGGTATCCACACAGACGCGCGCGCACGGGCGTACCGTGCGCGGCAGCGCGTCATCGTAGCAAAGCCGCTCCGGCTCGCGTGAGCACGCGCGGGCCCTCCGCGGTCACCGCCACGGTGTGCTCGAAATGGGCGGCGAGCGACGCGTCGACCGACGAGATCGACCAGTCGTCGTCGTGGACGTAGACCTCCGGGCGGCCGGCGGTGATCATCGGCTCGATCGCGAGCGTCATCCCCTCCTGGAGGAGCGGACCGCGCCCGGGCGGGCCGTAGTTCGGGATCTGCGGATCCTCGTGGTACGACCGGCCGACGCCGTGCCCGACGAGGCTGCGCACGACCGCGAAGCCTGCGCCCTCGACGACCTCCTGGACGGCATGCGAGATGTCGGAGAGCCGGTTGCCGACGCGCGCGCCTGTCGATGCCGGCCGCGAGCGCCTCCTGGCAGACGTCGAGCAGCCGCTGCGCCTCCGCGTCGATCTCCCCGACGGGAAGCGTGACGGCGCTGTCGGCGACGAGCCCGTCGAGCGTGACGCCGAGGTCGACCGAGATCACGTCGCCCTCCTCGGCCCGGTAGGAGGTCGGGATCCCGTGGACGACCATCGCGTTCGGCGAGAGGCAGAGCGCGGCAGGGAACCCCTTGTAGCCCTTCGAGGTCGGGTAGCCGCCCTGCGCGGCGATGTGCTCGTCGGCGATGCGGTCGAGCTCGAACATCGACACGCCCGGCTCGAGGTGCTCGGCGACGAGCGCGAGCGTCTCCGCGACGAGCGCACCGGCGCGCGCCATCCCCTCGATCTCCTGCGCGGACTTGCGGATGATCACGAAGACGTCGCCTTCTCGCTCCGGCGCGCAACCTGGTCGAGCGTCTCCTCGATCTCGCCGAAGACCTCGTCGACGGCGCGGTCGGCGTGGATGCCGCAGACGTTTCCCTGTGCAGAGCGGTAGTACTCGACGAGCGGCGCGGTCTCGCGGTCGTACAGCTCGAGGCGGCGCTGGATCGCCTCGGGCGTGTCGTCGGAGCGTCCCTCCTCGGCGGCGCGCTTGAGCATCCGCTCGAGCAGCTGCTGCCGGTCGGGAACCTGGAACTCGAGCACGACTTCGAGCTCGCGGCCGAGGTCGCGCAGCACCGCGCCGAGCGCCTCCGCCTGCGGCATGGTGCGCGGGAAGCCGTCGAGGACGAAGCCCGGCATGGTGTCGCCGCGGCCGAGCCGGTCGCGGATCAGCCGGATCATCAGCTCGTCCGAGACGAGGTCGCCGCGGTCGTAGACCTCCTTCAGCTCGCGGCCGAGATCGGTCGGGAGCTCCTTCATCTCGCGGATGATGTCGCCGGTCGCGATGTGCGGAATCCCGTAGGCCGCGGCCACGCGCTTCGCCTGCGTGCCCTTGCCGGAGCCCTGCGGTCCCAGGAACAGGACGTTCACTACCGCAGGAACCCTTCGTAGTGGCGCATCATCATCTGCGACTCCATCTGGCGCATGGTGTCGAGCGCGACGCCGACCACGATCAGGACCGAGGTGCCGCCGAGGGCGCGCGAGGTCGCCTGGGAGAAGCCGAAGTAGGCGATGAAGATGCTCGGCGCGACCGCGACCGTGGCGAGGAAGAGCGCCCCGGCGAGCGTCAGACGCTGCAGCACGCGGTCGAGGTACGCGGCGGTCGGCGGGCCCGGCCGGATGCCGGGGATGTAGCCGCCGTACTTGCGCAGGTTGTCGGCCTGGTCGACCGGGTTGAACTGGACCGAGGTGTAGAAGTACGTGAAGACGATGATCATGACCGCCTCCGTGAGGAGGTACGGCCAGCTCGTGAACTGGAAGTAGCGCGACACCCATCCGTTCCAGGAGGGGACGAAGCTCGCGGCGGTCGACGGCAGCGCGAGCAGCGCGGCCGCGAAGATGACCGGGATCACGCCCGCCATGTTCACGCGCAGCGGCATGTACGTGGAGCCGCCCGTCGTCTGGCGGTTGCCGAGCTGGCGGCGCGCGTACTGGACCGGGATCCGCCGCTGCCCCTCCTGCACGAACACGACCGAGACGACGACCGCGAGCGCCACGAGCGGGAAGAACAGGCGCTCGGTCGTGCCGCCGTTCACCCAGGCGCTGATGCCGGTCGGCGCGTACGCGAGGATCGAGGCGAAGATCAGGAGCGAGATCCCGTTGCCGATGCCGCGCTTCGTGATCATCTCGCCCATCCACATCAGGAGCGCCGTGCCGGCGGTGAGCGTCAGGACGATGATCACGAGCTTGCCCGCGTTCACGTTCGGCAGGGCACCCTGGCGCTTGAACAGGATCGCGTAGCCGATCGACTGCGCGGCGGCGAGCACCATCGTCAGGTAGCGCGTGTACTGCGTGATCTTGGCGTAGCCGGCCTCGCCCTCCTTCTGGAGCCGCTCGAGGGTCGGGACGACGACCGTCAGCAGCTGCAGGATGATCGAGGCCGTGACGTACGGCATGATCCCGAGCGCGAACAGCGAGAAGCGCGAGAGCGCAGAGCCGGAGAAGAGGTTGAGCAGGTTGAGGACGCCGCCGCCGCCCGCACCGGTGAAGTAGTTCTGGATCGCCTGCTGGTCGATCCCCGGGGCGGGGATCCAGGAGCCGAGCCGGTAGGCGGCGAGGACGCCGGCGGTGAAGAGGACACGGCGACGCAGCTCCGGGACGCGCCACGCGTTGGCGAGCCAGGAGAACACGCGCTAGCCCTCTTCGGCGGGCGCCTCGGAGTCGGCGGCCGGCTCGTCGTCGGACGACGCTGCGGCGGCGGGTGCCTCCTCGGCGGTCGTCTCGGGCTTGGCCTTGTGGTGGCGCCGCTTCAGCTCCTTCGGCGCGCGCAGGAGCTCGACGGTGCCGCCGGCGGCCTCGATCTTCTCGCGCGCGGTCGCCGAGATGCCGTGCACGCGCACGGTGAGCTTCTTCGAGATCTCGCCGACGCCGAGCAGCTTGACGTCGGTCTTCGTGTTCTTGATCAGGCGCTTGGAGACGAGCGTGTCCGGGGTCACCTCGTCGCCGGCCTCGAACCGGTCGAGGTCGCGGATGTTCACCGGGACGGTCGAGGTGCGGAACGGCCCGACCGGCATCGCGTCCTTCGACGTCGAGCCGCGCAGCTTGCCGATCCGCATGTAGATCGGCATCTGGCCGCCCTCGAAGCCGGCGCGCATCTTGTGCGAGCCCGAGCGCGACTTCTGGCCCTTGATCCCGCGGCCGGAGTAGCGGCCCTTGCCGGAGCCGAGCCCGCGACCGACGCGCTTGCGGTCCTCGCGCGGCTGGGCCGGCTGGAGGTTCGACAGGTTCAGCTTCTCGCCCACTTACGACTCCTCGACCTTCACGAGATGGCGGACCTTGCGGAGCATCCCGGCGAGCACCGGGCTCTCGTCGTGCTCGGCGCTGCGGCCGATCTTGCCGAGCCCGAGCGCGCGCAGGGTACCGCGGTGGCGCTCGCTCTGGCCGATCTTGCTGCGGACCTGCGTGATCTTCACCCGGGCCACGTTACGACTCGTCCTTCTTGCGGCGCACGCTGCGGCGCTTCGGCTTCTCAGGCGCAGCCGCCTCCGGCGCCTGCGCTAGCGGAGCAGCGGCCTCCGCCGGTTCCTCAGCCGAGACCTCCACGTCTGCGGCGGGCTGCTCGGCTGCGACCTCTAGCGCAACCGCGTCAGCGGTTGCACCGGCCTCCTCGGCCGCAGGCGCCTCGACCACGGCGGTCACCGCGGCGGAGGCCCCGTCCTCTAGCGCAACGGCCTTGGCCGTTGCGCGGCGGCAGCGGCAGGACCTCGCTGATCTGCTTGCCGCGGATCCGGGCGACGTCCTCGGGCCGGCGCAGGCTCTGCAGCGCGGCGACGGTGGCCTTCGCCATGTTGATCGGGTTCGTCGTGCCGAGGCTCTTCGCGAGCACGTTGCGGACGCCGCCGAGCTCGAGCACGGCGCGGACGCCGCCGCCGGCGATGACGCCGGTGCCCTCGGAGGCGGGGCGCAGCATGACGCGCGCGGCGTCGAAGCGGCCGAGCACCTCGTGCGTGATCGTCGAGCCGTGCTTCGGGATCGTGAAGAGGTTCTTCTTCGCGTCCTCGACCGCCTTCGTGATCGCGAGCGGCACCTCGCGTGCCTTGCCGTAGCCGACGCCGACGCGGTCGACCTCGTCTCCGACGACGACGAGCGCCGTGAAGGAGAAGCGCCGGCCGCCCTTGACGACCTTGGCGACGCGGTTGATCTCGACGACGCGCTCCTTGAGCTCGCGTGTCTCGTTGTAGTCCAAAGCCATCAGAAGCTCAGTCCTCCCTCGCGTGCGCCGTCAGCGAGCGCCTTGACGCGACCGTGGTAGAGGTAGCCGGCCCGGTCGAATACGCAGGCCTCGACTCCCGCCTTCTTCGCGGCGGCGGCAAGCTGCTTGCCGACCTCGGCCGCCTGCTCGCTCTTCGAGCCCTTGAACGACTTCGCGAGCGCGAGCCACGACGCCGAGGCGACGGTGCGCCCCACCTTGTCGTCCACGAGCTGCGCCTCGATCCCCCGGTTCGAGCGGAAGACGACGAGCCGCGGCCGCTCGGCCGTGCCGGACACCTTGCCGCGGACGCGGCGGTGGCGCCGCGCGCGGGCCTCTCTGACGCGTCGAGCACTTGCGAGGCACGCTTGCCCACCTTCCTGCGCACGAACTCGCCCTCGTAGCGGATGCCCTTGCCCTTGTACGGCTCGGGCGGGCGCACCTTGCGGATCTCGGCGGCGGTCTGGCCGACCTGCTGCTTGTCGGTGCCCTTGACGACGATCTGCGTCGGCACCGGCACCTCGAAGCTGATCCCGGGGCGCGGCGCGATCGTGACCGTGTGCGAGTAGCCGACCGAGAGCTCCAGGTCGGTGCCCCTGAGCGCGGCGCGGTAGCCGACGCCCTGGATCTCGAGCTTCTTCTCGAAGCCCTTCGTGACGCCCTCGACCATGTTCGCGACCAGCGTCCGGGTCAGGCCGTGCAGCGCGCGATCCTCGCCGCGCTCGGTCGGACGCGTGACGACGATCTGGCCCTCGGCCTGCTCGATCTTCATCCGCTGCGGCACCTGCTGCGTGAGCGTGCCGAGCGGTCCGGCCACGCCGACGCGCGCCGGCTCGATCGTGACGGTCACGCCGGAGGGGATCTCGATGGGTCTCTTGCCGATTCTGCTCATAGTCTTTCGCTTCGCGAAAGACTAGTGGGAGTCTTCCGCTGCACCGTATCTCCTCTTTGAAATCTCTCCTCTTCTTTACCTCTAGGCTTTTGCGACGCAAAAGCCTACTACCAGACGAAGCACACGACCTCGCCGCCGATGCCGCGCTCCTGCGCGGTGCGACCGGTGACGAGACCAGACGACGTGGACAGGATCGCGACGCCCATTCCGCCGAGCACGCGCGGCAGGCGGTCCTTCCGGGCGTAGACCCGCCGGCCCGGCTTGGACACGCGCTTCAGGCCCGAGATCACCCGTTCGCGGTTCCGGCCGAACTTGAGGTCGACGACCAGGGTATCGAAGGATTCGCCCTTCTCGACGTGGTAGTCGCGGATGTAGCCCTCCTCCTTGAGAAGGCGCGCGATCTCCACCTTCATCTTCGAGGTCGGCATCTCCACCTTCTCGTGCAGCGCCTTGTTGGCGTTGCGGATGCGGGTGAGCATGTCGGCGATCGGATCGGTCAGCACGTCGTCTCTCCTACCAGCTGGATTTCGTCATGCCCGGGATCACGCCCTGGTGCGCGAGCTCCCGCAAGCAGATGCGGCAGAGGCCGAACTTGCGGAACACGGCACGCGGCCGGCCGCACCGGTTGCAGCGCGAGTACTGGCGCACCTTGTAGCGCTGCGGGCGCTGCTGCTTGACGACGAGCGATGTCTTCGCCATTACTGGGCCCTCCTCTCGTCTTCGCCGCTGAACGGCAGGCCGAGAGCCCGCAGCAGCGCGAACGCGTGGTCGTCGGTCTCGGCGCTGGTCGTGATCGTCACGTCGAGGCCGCGAACCTGCTGGATGTCGTCGTAGTTGATCTCCGGGAAGATGATCTGCTCCCGCACGCCGAGCGAGTAGTTGCCCCGGCCGTCGAACGAGCCCGGGTTGAGCCCGCGGAAGTCGCGGATGCGCGGCAGCGCGATCGAGACGAGCCGGTCGAGGAACTCGTACATGCGGGCGCCGCGCAGCGTGACGCGCGTGCCGATGGGCATCCCCTCGCGGAGCTTGAACTGCGCGACCGACTTGCGGGCGCGGCGCACCTGCGCGCGCTGCCCGGCGATCGTCGTCAGCTCCTCCACCGCGGCGTCCATGACCTTGGCGTCCGTCTTCGCCTCGCCGACGCCCATGTTGAGCGTGATCTTCTGGATCTTCGGCACCTGCATGAGCGAGCTCACGCCGAGCTCGTCCTTGAGCTGCGGCCGGATCTCGCGCTCGTAGCGCTCCTTCAGCCGCGGGGTGTACGTCTCGGTGGTCGCCATCAGCGATCGATCTCCTGGCCGCAGCCCTCGCGCTTGCAGACGCGGACGCGGACCTGCTTGTCCTTGACGGTCTTCATGACCGTGGACACCCGGGTCGGGCGCTTGCACGTCGGGCAGACGACCATCACGTTCGACACCGGCACCGGCGCCGAGCGCTCGATGATCCCGCCCGGGATGATCTGCGGGCCGCCCATCTGGCTCGAGTTCTGGATCGGACGCGGCCGCTGGTGGCGCTTGATCATGTTGATGTTCTCGACGACGACGCGGCCCTCCTTCGGGCGCGCCTCGATCACGCGGCCCTCCTTGCCGGCGTCCTTGCCCCGCAGGACGTGGACGATGTCGCCCTTCTTGATCTTCATCGTCTGCGACATCTAGAGCACCTCCGGGGCGAGCGACACGATCTTCATGAAGTTCTTCTCGCGCAGCTCGCGGGCGACCGGTCCGAAGATGCGGGTGCCGCGCGGGTTGCGCTGGTTGTCGATGATCACGGCCGCGTTCTCGTCGAAGGCGATCGACGTGCCGTCGTTGCGGCCGACGGGCTTGCGCGTGCGCACGACGACCGCGCGCACGACCTCGCCCTTCTTGACCGCGCCCTGCGGCGTGGCGGCCTTCACGGTACCGACGATGATGTCCCCGACCCGCGCGTAGCGGCGGTGGTGCCCGCCGACGACGCGGATGCAGAGGATCTCGCGGGCGCCCGTGTTGTCGGCGACCTTGAGCCGGGATTCCTGCTGGATCACTTGGCGACCTCGACGATCTCGGCGAGGCGCCAGCGCTTCGTCGCCGACAGCGGGCGGCGTCTCCACGATGCGGACGAGGTCGCCGACGTTGGCGGCTGTTCTGCTCGTCGTGAGCGTGGAACTTCACGGACCGCGCGGACGACCTTCTTGTACCTCGGATGCGACTTGATCATGTCGACCTTGACGACGATCGTCTTGTCCATCGCGTTCGAGACGACGACGCCGCGCCGCTCCTGGTTGCGGCCGCGCTCGTGCTCGGGCTTCGGCTCGCGGACGAGCGGCTTGCGCTCGCCGGTCGGGGCCGGACGGCTGGGCACGCGTCTTCTGCGGGCGCAGCCGGCGGGGCAGCCGCTTGACCTTGCGCTTCGGCTGCGACTGGGCGGGCGGCGCGGCCGGCGGCTCCGGTGCCGCCGCGGGTGCCTCGGCCTCGGGCTCGGCAGGCGCGGGCTCCGCCTCGGCCGCGGCCTCGTCGGCGGCAGCCTCCGGCTCGGCGGGAGCCTCCTCCGCGCGGCTCCTCGGCGCAGCTCTTCCGCCGCAGCCTCGGGCTCGGCCGGGAGTCTCCTCGACCGGCGTCTCCGCCTCGGCCTCGGGCGTCTCGGTTGTCTCGTTCTTCTCTTCTTCAGCCATCTGTGTCAGCTCGCCTTCGCCTTCGCGGATTCACGTTCGGTGACCACCGTGAGGATCCGCGCGATCTCGCGCTTCGTCAGCCGCAGCCGCGCCGAGTTCTCGAGCGCGCCGGTGACCGACTGGAAACGCAGGTTGAAAAGCTCCTTGCGGCGCTCGGACAACCGGTGCCCCAGCTCCTCGTCGGACAGTTCGCGGAGTTCACTCGGTCTAGTCAAAGAGCTCCGCCTCCCTCTTCACGATCTTCGTCTTGACCGACAGCTTCTGCCCCGCGAGGCGGAGCGCCTCCTTCGCGAGCGGCTCGGGCACGCCGGCCAGCTCGAACATCACGCGCCCGGGCTTGATCACGGCGACCCAGCCCTCGGGCGAGCCCTTGCCGGAGCCCATGCGGGTCTCGGCGGGCTTCTTCGTGAAGCTCTTGTCCGGGAAGACGTTGATCCAGACCTTGCCGCCGCGCTTGATCTTGCGCGTCATCGCGATGCGGGCGGCCTCGATCTGCCGGTTCGTGATCCAGCCCGCGTCGAGCGCCTTCAGGCCGTAGTCGCCGAACTGCACCGCCGTCTGGCCCTTCGCGGTGCCGCGCCTGCGGCCACGGTGGACCTTGCGGAACTTCGTCTTCTTCGGCATCAACATCAGCTCTCACCCCCCTCGCCGCCCGACTGCTCGGGCGTCGTCGGGGTGTCGACCTGCGGCGTCGGCGTCGACTCGACCTTCGGCTCGGCGGCCGGCTGCTCGCGCCCCTCGGGCGCAGCGGTCTGCTCGTCGGTCCGCGGCTTCTCGACGTTCTCCTGCGCGCGGTCGCGCCCGGGACGCGCCGAGGCCGGGCGTGCGCCCTGGCCCGGACCGCCCGGGGGACGTCCGCCGGCACCGGGGCCGCGGCCACGGCCGCGTCCTCCGCCGCCGCCGCCACCTGCACCGCCGCCGCCGCCGGGGCCGCGCCGGCGCTGACGCACCGGGCCGAGGCCCTCGCGGTCGGGACCGCGGCCGCGACCGCCCTCGCGGGAGGCGCCGAGACCCTCGGTCGTCCCACCGCGGCGGCGCCGCGTGTCCTGCTCGCCGAGCCGGACGTCGCCGCCGGAGACGCTCTCGAAGCCCTCGGGCATGATCTCGCCCTTGTTGATCCAGACCTTGACGCCGATGCGCCCGTACGTCGTGCGCGCCTCGACGAAGCCGTAGTCGATGTCGGCGCGGATCGTGTGCAGCGGCACGCGGCCCTCGTTGTAGGTCTCGCGCCGGCTCATCTCACCGCCGCCGAGGCGGCCCGAGCACTGGATCTTCACGCCGGCCGCGCCCGAACGGATCGCGGAGGCGAGCGCCCGCTTCATCGCGCGCCGGAAGGCGACGCGGTTCGAGAGCTGCTCGGCGATCGACTGGGCGACGAGCTTCGCGTCCAGCTCGGGGCGCTTGATCTCGTTGATGTTGATGTGCACGTTCTTGCCGGTGATCGCGTGCAGCTCCTTGCGGAGCGCATCCACCTCGACGCCCGACTTGCCGATCACGATGCCGGGGCGGGCCGTGTAGATGTCCACGGTGATCCGCTGCTTGTCCTTGCGGATGAGGATGTCCGACAGGCCCGCGTGCGAGAGCTTCCCGTAGATGTGCTCGCGGATCTTGACGTCCTCGAGGATGTAGGCCGGGAACTCCTTCTTGCCCGTGTACCAGTTGGACTTCCAGTCGTGGATGACGCCGACGCGCAATCCGCCGGGATGGATCTTCTGACCCACTAGCCTTCACTCCCCTCGGTCTGCTTGCGCGTGCGGCGCTTCGGCTTCTCCTCGGCCGGCTCGGCCTCGGTCTCCGCCTCGGCGACCGGCTCGGGCGCCGCCTCCGCCTCGGTCTCGTCGGTCGTGGTCTCCTCGGCCTCGGCCGCCGCCGTCTCCTCGACGACGGACTCCGCCTTCGGCGCGCGGCGCCGGCGCGGCTGAGCCGTCGCGGCTTCCGCGGCCGCGGCAACCGCGGCCGGGCTCTGGGCGAGCACGATCGTGATGTGACAGGTCCGCTTGCGGATGCGGGCGACGCGGCCGCGCGCGCGGGCGCGCCAGCGCTTCAGCGTCGGGCCCTCGTCCACGTAGGCCGTGGCGATGACGAGGTCGTCGCCGTTCCAGAGGAGGTCGGGGCGCGACTCGGCGTTCGCGACCGCGGAGCGCAGCACCTTCTCGACGTCCTTCGCGACGGCGCGCTTCGAGAACGCGAGGATCGTGCGCGCCTCGGGAACGGAGCGGCCGCGGACGAGGTCGGTGACGAGCCGCGCCTTGCGCGCGCTCGAGTGCACCCACTTCGCCTGGGCGCGGACGGTCTGCCGCTCGGTTGTCTCGACGACTGCCATCGCTCCCGTTACCTCTTCACCTTCGCGGCGCGGTCGCCGGAGTGACCGCGGAACGTCCGGGTCGGGGCGAACTCGCCGAGCTTGTGGCCGACCATCTGCTCCGAGATGAACACGGGCACGTGCTTGCGCCCGTCGTAGACGGCGATCGTGTGGCCGACCATGTCCGGGAAGACCGTCGACGAGCGCGACCAGGTGCGGATCATGTTCTTCGCGCCCGACTCGTTCATCCCCTGGATCCGGCTCAGCAGCCGCTCCTCGACGAACGGGCCCTTCTTCGATGACCTACTCATCAGCGACGGCCCTCCTTGCCGCGGCGGCGGCCGCGAACGATCAGCTTGTTCGACTCCTTGTGCTTGGCGCGCGTGCGCTTGCCGAGCGTCGGGACGCCCCACGGGGTGACCGGATGCCGGCCGCCCTTCGACTTGCCCTCGCCGCCGCCGTGCGGGTGGTCGACCGGGTTCATCGCGGAGCCGCGCACGGTCGGGCGCTTGCCGCGCCAGCGGCTGCGTCCGGCCTTGCCGCCCGTGATGTTCTGGTGGTCGACGTTGCCGACCTGGCCGACGGTGGCGCGGCAGACGAGCGGCACGCGGCGCATCTCCCCGGAGGGGAGCCGCAGCACGGCGAAGCCGGCGTCCTTCGCGACGAGCTGGATGCCCGAGCCGGCGGAGCGCGCCATCTTCGCGCCCTGGCCCGGCTTCAGCTCGACGTTGTGGACGAGCGTGCCGGTCGGGATGTTCTCGAGCGGCAGCGCGTTGCCGACCTTGATGTCCGCGTCCGGGCCGGACTGGACGACGGCGCCGACCTTCAGCTGCGCGGGCGCGAGGATGTAGCTCTTCGCGCCGTCGGCGTAGTGCAGCAGCGCGATCCGGGCCGACCGGTTCGGGTCGTACTCGATCGCGGCCACCTTCGCCGGCACGCCGTCCTTCAGGCGCTTGAAGTCGATGATCCGGTAGCGGCGCTTGTTGCCGCCACCCTGGTGGCGCGTCGTGATGCGCCCGTTGTTGTTGCGCCCGCCCTTCTTGGTGAGCGGCGCGAGCAGGCTCTTCTCCGGCTCGGAGCTGCGTGACCTCCTCGAAGGTCGAGACGGACATGAAGCGGCGGCCCGGCGAGGTGGGCTTGTAGCGACGGATCGGCATCAGAGTTGCGCCCCCTCGAAGATCTCGATCGAGTCGCCCGGCTTGAGCTGGACGATGGCCTTCTTCCAGCCGGAGCGCGTGCCGCGCGTCGTTCCGCGCCGCTTCGGCTTCGGCTGCACCTTGACGACGTTCACGCGGACGACCGAGACGTCGAAGAGCTGCTCGACCGCCTGGCGGATCTGCGTCTTGTGCGCGTCGGGGTGCACCTTGAACGTGTAGCGGTTCTGCACGATCTGGCCGTAGCTCTTCTCGGAGACGACCGGCGTGATCAGGATCTCTCCCGGATGGAGACTCACTGGGCCCTCCCTTGGGCGCCGCAGGCGCCCGGTCTTCGGCCGGGCGTCGCCGGCTTCGCCGGCGGCGCTTCCAGCCTTCTGCGCCACGAGCGGCAGCGCGGCCTCGGTGACGAGGAGCGAGCGCGCCCAGACGACGTGTGCGACCTCGAGCTCGGCCGGGACGGTCACGAGAATGCGGTCGAGGTTGCGGAACGACTTGATCAGCGCCTCCTGCTCCTCGGTCGCGACGACGAGCACCGGCAGCTCCTTGCCCCAGGCGCCGAGCAGAGCGGCGGCGGCCTTCGTCGACGGCTCCGCGAACGCGCCGTCGGCGAGCAGGCCGAGCGTCCCGGCCTGGACGTGGTCGGAGAGCGCGCTGCGCAGCGCCGACCGGAGCGCCTTGCGGTTCACCTTCAGCTCGAACGAGCGCGGGCTCGGCGCGAACGCGACGCCGCCGCCGGCGAACTGCGGGGCGCGGATCGTGCCCTGGCGGGCGCGGCCGGTGCCCTTCTGGCGCCACGGCTTCGAGCGGCCGCCGGAGACCATCCCGCGGCTCTTCGCCGCGCGGGTGCCCTGGCGGTGCGCGTTCAGCTCGGCCCGGACGGCCTCGTGGACGAGGTGCGGCTTCAGCTCGACGTCGAAGATGCCCGCCTCGAGCGAGACGTCCTTCGAGGCCTTGCCGGCTGCGTCGAGCAGCGGTGCCTTCGGAGCGGCCACTAGCTCATCTCCCTGATCTCGAGCAGCCCGTTCTTCGGGCCCGGGACGGCGCCCTTCACGAGCAGCAGGTTCCGCTCCGGGTCGACCGAGTGGACGGTGAGGCCGACCTGCGTCGCGCGCTTGCCGCCCATCCGCCCCGCCATGCGCACGCCCTTGAAGACGCGCGACGGGGTGGCCGAGGCGCCGATCGAGCCCGGCTTGCGGATGTTGTGCGAGCCGTGCGTGACCGGGCCGCGGTGGAAGTTGTGCCGCTTGATCGTGCCCTGGAAGCCCTTGCCGATCGACGTGCCCGCGACCTTGACCTTGTCGCCCGGCTGGAAGATCGCGACGGTGACGTTCTCGCCCTGCACCGCGTCGCCGACCTCGCCCGCGGAACTCGATCAGGTGCCGGTACGCGCCCTCGACGCCGTGCTTGGCCAGGTGGCCGCGCTCGGCCTTCGAGACCTTGCGGTCGGCGACCGGCTCCCACGCGAGCTGCACGGCCTCGTAGCCGTCGCTGTCCGGGGTGCGGACGGCGACGACGGGGCACGGGCCCGCCTCGATCACGGTCACGGGCGTCACGCCGCCGCTCTCCTCGTCGAAGAGCTGCGTCATGCCGAGCTTCTTGCCGATGATGCCTCTCATCGCTACAGCTTGATCTCGATGTCGACGCCGGCCGGGAGGTCGAGCCGCATCAGCGAGTCGACCGTCTTCGGCGTCGGCGAATGGATGTCGATCAGCCGCTTGTGCGTGCGCACCTCGAAGTGCTCCCGCGAGTCCTTGTCCTTGAACGGGGACCGGATCACGCAGTACACGTTCTTCTCGGTGGGCAGCGGAACGGGGCCGGTGATGGTGGCGCCGGTGCGCTGGGCCGTGTCCACGATGTCGCGCGCGGACCGGTCCACCTGCTGGTGGTCGTAGCCCTTCAGCCTGATTCTGATCTTCTGCTGTGCCACCGACGCCTTCCTCTCACCCGTCTCGTTGGGTCTCTACTTGATGATCTCGGTGACGACGCCCGCACCCACGGTGCGGCCGCCCTCGCGGACAGCGAAGCGGAGGCCCTGATCCATGGCGATCGGCTGGATCAGCTCGATCTCCATGTTCGTGTTGTCGCCCGGCATGACCATCTCCTGGCCCTCCGGCAGCTTGATCGCACCGGTCACGTCCGTCGTGCGGAAGTAGAACTGCGGCCGGTAGCCGTTGAAGAACGGCGTGTGGCGGCCGCCCTCCTCCTTGGAGAGGACGTAGACCTCGGCCTTGAAGTGCGTGTGCGGCGTGATCGAGCCCGGCTTCGCGAGCACCTGGCCGCGCTCGACCTCCTCGCGCTTCGTGCCGCGGAGGAGCGCACCCGCGTTGTCGCCGGCCTGGGCGAAGTCGAGCGTCTTCTGGAACATCTCGAGCCCGGTGACGACGGTCTTCGCGACCTGCGGGTGGATGCCGATCATCTCGACTTCCTCGCCGACCTTGATCTGGCCCTGCTCGATGCGGCCGGTCACGACGGTGCCGCGGCCGGTGATCGTGAAGACGTCCTCGATCGGCATCAGGAACGGCTTGTCGACGTCGCGCGTCGGCTCCGGGATGTAGGAGTCGACGGCATCCATCAGCTCGACGATCTTCGCGCTCCACTCCGCGTCGCCCTCGAGCGCCTTCAGCGCCGAGACCTGCACGACCGGGATGTCGTCGCCCGGGAACTCGTACTTCGACAGGAGCTCGCGGACCTCCATCTCGACCAGCTCGAGCAGCTCGGGGTCGTCGACCATGTCGGCCTTGTTCAGCGCGACGACGATCGCCGGCACCTCGACCTGGCGGGCGAGCAGGATGTGCTCGCGCGTCTGCGGCATGGGGCCGTCGGCCGCCGAGACGACGAGGATCGCGCCGTCCATCTGGGCGGCGCCCGTGATCATGTTCTTGATGTAGTCGGCGTGGCCCGGGCAGTCGACGTGCGCGTAGTGACGGTTCGCCGTCTCGTACTCGACGTGCGCGGTGTTGATCGTGATGCCGCGCTGCCGCTCTTCCGGGGCCTTGTCGATGTCCTCGAAGGCCATGGCGACACCGCCGCCCTGCTCGGCGAGCACCTTCGTGATCGCCGCGGTCAGGGTCGTCTTGCCATGGTCGATGTGACCGATCGTGCCGACGTTGACGTGCGGCTTTGTGCGCTCGAACTTCTGCTTGGCCATGAGGGCTCCCTGTGCTCCTATCGTCTCGACTTAGACCTGAGCGTCGATGATGTCGCTCGCGATCGACTGAGGCACTTCCTCGTACCGATCGAACTGCATGGTGAAATCTGCCCGTCCCTGCGTCATCGAGCGCAGGTCCGTCGCGTACCCGAACATCTCCGACAGCGGGACGCTCGCCTTGATGATCTGCGCGTTGCCGAGCGGGTTCATCGACTCGATGCGGCCGCGGCGGCTGTTCAGGTTACCCATCACGTCGCCGAGGTAGTCCTCCGGCGTCGTCACCTCGACCGCCATGGTCGGCTCGAGCAGCTTCGGCTTCGCCCGCTTCATCGCCTCCTTGAAGGCCATGGAGCCGGCGATCTTGAACGCGCGCTCGCTCGAGTCGACGTCGTGGTACGACCCGTCGACGAGCTCGATCTTGATGTCGACGACGGGGTAGCCGGCGAGCACGCCGGAACCCATCGCTTCCTTGATCCCCGCGTCGATCGCCGGGATGTACTCCTTCGGGATCTTGCCGCCGACGATCTTGTCGGAGAACTCGTAGCCCGCGCCCGGCTCCTGCGGGTAGAGGTTGATCACGGCGTCGCCGTACTGGCCCGAGCCGCCGGTCTGCCGGACGAACCGGCCCTGGATCTTCTCCGCGGGCCGGGAGACCGTCTCGCGGTACGCGACCTGCGGGCGGCCGACGTTCGCGTCGACGTTGAACTCGCGCTTGAGCCGGTCGACGATGATCTCGAGGTGCAGCTCGCCCATCCCGGAGATGAGCGTCTGCCCCGTCTCCTCGTCGGAGGTGACGCGGAACGTCGGATCCTCCTCGGCCAGCCGCTGGAGCCCGGCCGAGAGCTTGTCCTGGTCGGCCTTGGACTTCGGCTCGACGGCGACCGAGATCACCGGATCGGGGAACGTCATCGACTCGAGCACGATCGGCGCGTTGTCGGCCGACAGCGTGTCGCCGGTGGTCGTGAACTTCAGCCCGACCCCCGCGGCGATCTCGCCGGCGCCGATCTCGTCGCGCTCCTCGCGGTGGTTCGCGTGCATCTGGAGGATGCGGCCGATGCGCTCGGTCTTGCCGGTGCTCGTGTTGAGGACGCGGTCGCCGGCCTTGATCTGGCCCGAGTAGACCCGGAAGTACGTCAGCTTGCCGACGTACGGATCGGACATGACCTTGAAGGCCAGGGCGGAGAACGGCGCGTCGAGCGAGGCCGCGCGCTCCACCTCGGCCTCGGTCTTCGGGTCGATGCCCTGGATCGCGGGCACGTCGAGCGGGCTCGGCAGATAGTCGACGACGGCGTCGAGCAGCAGCTGCACGCCCTTGTTCTTGAAGGCGGAGCCGAGCAGCACCGGGGTGATCTCGTCGGCGAGGGTGGCGGCGCGCAGGGCGCGGCGCATCATCTCGGCGGTGACCGAGGACTCGTCCTCGATGTACGCCTCGAGCACCTCGTCGTCGAAGTGCGAGATCGCGTCGACCAGCTGGTGCTGGTACTCGCGCGCCTGCTCCGCGAGCTCGGCCGGGATCTCGACCACCTCGCGCTCCTGCCCGAGGTCGTCCTTGTAGACGACGGCCTGCATCTCGACGAGGTCGATGACGCCGGTGAAGCCGTCCTCGGCCCCGATCGGCAGCTGGATCGGCACCGGGTTGGCGCCGAGCCGGTCGCGCATCGACTGGACGGAGGCGAAGAAGTTCGCGCCGGTGCGGTCCATCTTGTTGATGAACGCGATGCGCGGGACGTGGTACTTGTCGGCCTGGCGCCAGACGGTCTCGGACTGCGGCTGGACGCCGGCGACCGCGTCGAACACGGCGACCGCGCCGTCGAGGACGCGCAGGCTCCGCTCCACCTCGACGGTGAAGTCCACGTGCCCGGGCGTATCGATGATGTTCGATCCGATGGTCGCGCCAGAACGCCGTCGTCGCGGCCGACGTGATCGTGATGCCCCGCTCCTGCTCCTGGGCCATCCAGTCCATCGTCGCGGCGCCCTCGTGCACCTCGCCCATCTTGTGGGTGCGGCCGGTGTAGTAGAGGATCCGCTCGGTCGTCGTCGTCTTGCCCGCGTCGATGTGGGCCATGATCCCGATGTTGCGGACGCGGTCGAGCCCGACGGCGGTCTCGTGTGTCTTCGTGCTCAAGTCTGCTCTCTCTCCCCGTCTACCAGCGGTAGTGCGCGAAGGCCTTGTTGGCCTGCGCCATCCGGTAGACGTCGTCCTTGCGCTTGAACGCCCCACCCTGCTGGTTCAGGGCGTCCATGATCTCGTTGGCGAGCTTGTCGCTCATGCCCTTCTCGCGGCGCTCGCGCGCGTACGTGACGAGCCAGCGCACCGCGAGGGTGCGGGCCCGGCGCTGCGGCACCTCGACCGGAACCTGGTAGTTCGCGCCACCGACGCGGCGGCCGCGGACCTCGAGCACCGGCGTGACCGTCTTCACGGCCTGCTCGAGCACCTCGACGGGCGGGCGGCCCGTCTTCACGCCGACCGTGTCGAGCGCGTCGTAGACGATCTTCTCGGCGACCGACTTCTTGCCGTCGAGCATCACCTTGTTGATCACCTGCGAGACGAGCGGCGAGCTGTACACGGAGTCCGGCGTCGACCGGCCGGGCCTGGATCTCGGCACGACGCGGCACTACGACCCTCGCTTCGCGCCGTACTTCGAGCGGGCCTGCTTGCGATCCGAGACGCCGCCCGTGTCGAGCGCGGCGCGGATGATCTTGTAGCGGAAGCCCGGCAGGTCCTTGACGCGGCCGCCGCGGACGAGCACGACCGAGTGCTCCTGCAGGTTGTGACCCTCGCCCGGGATGTACGCGCCGACCTCGACGCCGTTCGTGAGCCGGACACGCGCGACCTTCCGAAGCGCCGAGTTCGGCTTCTTCGG
This sequence comes from uncultured Actinomycetes bacterium, assembly GCA_963815005.1. Lineage (GTDB taxonomy): Bacteria > Actinomycetota > Thermoleophilia > Gaiellales > Gaiellaceae > Palsa-739. The sequence goes on along the minus strand of CAWFFI010000019.1, from coordinate 76,570 downwards.
CGTGGTCGTGTAGACGCGCGTGCAGACGCCGCGCTTCTGCGGCGAACCGGCGAGCGCGGGTGTCTTGGTCTTCGCCTGGGGAGCCTTGCGGCCCTTCCGGACGAGCTGGTTCACGGTCGGCATCAGTCTGCGTTCTCTCGTTTCGGGGCAGTCACAAAGAGACGGCCGGCTGGGGTCGTGCCCCTGCCAACCGCCCGCGGCATGGTAGCCGAGGGACACGGGGAGCGTCAAACCGCACACGCTCGCGGAAATCCCCCTTTGAAACCATAGCCTACCTGTGACGGGCGAACTACAGTGAGACGCGCCCGGCCGCCCGGCCGGCGGGCATCTCTCCTCGAGGACGTGAATCACCTGCTCATAGCGGTTTCTGCGGCGCTCGGCGTCTGCGTCGTCGTGCTCGCGGTGCTGCTCGCGGCGCTCGGCCGCCGGACGCGGCGGCGGGGCGACGAACGCGTGAGCGAGGTCGTGCGGACGCTCGAGCTGCGCATGGACGAGCTCGCGTCCGAGCTCGCGGGCGCCGTCGCCCGGGCCGAGGAGGAGGGCCGCCAGAGCCGATTCCTCGCCGGCATCGCGGGGACGATCGACCTGGACGAGGTGCTCGCCCGCACGCTCGAGGCGGCGTCGGCCCTGCCCGGCGTGGACGCGACCCTCGTGCAGATCGACGAGCCCGGCTCGAGCCCGGCCGTCTCCGCGCTCGGGCCTCCCGGCCGAGGAGGCGGAGCGGCAGCCGATCGCGGGCCCGCCCGACGGCGCGGCGGCGCGCGCGATCGACGTCCGGTACCGCTACACGGACGCCGAGCTCGCGGCCGGAGCCGAGCTCGTCCACTCCGGGCTGGCGGTCCCGCTCACGGACGAGGCCGGCCGGCTCGGCTACCTGGCGGTGCTCAGCCGCGACGAGCACCGCCGCTTCGGCGACGAGGACGTGCAGCGGCTCGAGGAGCTCGCCGTCCGGGCCGCGCCCGCGATCGAGAACGCGCGGCGGTTCCGCGAGGCACGCCAGCTCGCCGACCTCGACGCCCTCACCGGCCTGCACAATCGCCGCTTCTTCCACGAGACGCTCGCGCGCGAGGTCGCCCGCGCCCACCGCTACGACCGGCAGCTCGCGCTCGCCATCTTCGACCTCGACGACTTCAAGGACGTCAACGACCGGATCGGCCATCTCCACGGCGACACGGTGCTCGCCGAGGCGGCCGAGCGCGTGCGGAGCGTCGTCCGCAGCGCCGACGTCGCCTGCCGGATCGGCGGCGACGAGTTCGCGGTGATCGTGCCCGAGTCGGCGCTCGCCGCCGCGACCCTGCTCGTGTCGCGGATCCAGGACGCGATCTCCGCCCGCCCGATCGGCCAGGTCGGCCGGCTCCACTTCTCGGCCGGCGTCGCCGAGCTGCGCCCCGGAGACGACGCCATCGCCCTCTTCGAACGCGCCGACGAAGCGCTCTACCGCGCCAAGGACGCCGGCAAGAACCGCGTCATGTCGGCGTAGAGGAACCTCCGGTTCCTCTACGCGGTGGGCGCGCGTGGCGGGGTGGTGGCGTCGCTGCCGAGGAGAGCGCGGTCTCGCCTCCGCACGGACGGAGCGCGCTCGACCCAAGAGCGGATGTGGACGGAATCGCGGTGTCGGCGCGGCCGGTCGTGGCTCCGCCAGGACCGGCCGCTGGTTCGGCCTCCGGCTAAGCGCCGCTGCGCGGACGCTTAGCCTGCGGCCTTTGCGGCCGCGCAGCTCGCAACCGTCCAGGCCTCGGGCTAACGCAGCCGCAGGCGCGTTAGGACGAGGCGAACCAGCGGGTGCGCCCGGCCGGAGGCCGCGCGCGACCGCGCCAGGGCAGGCAAACCGTCCAGATCCGTTCTTGGTCGACCGCGCTCCCGTCCGCGAAGGGGCGACCGCGCTCGCCCCGCAGCGCCACGCCGACGCCACCGGCCACTCCCCGCCGAAGGAGGGGGCCCGAGGGGAACCATGGGTTCCCGCGTCAGTTCCCCTCAGATCCGAAGGAACGGCAGGTACTGGACGAGGTCGATCGCGGACGGCTGGGGCAGGTCGTCGCGGACGCACGTGGTGGTGTCGAGGGCCGTGTGCTGGCGGAGGATCGTCCAGCGCTCGAACGCCTGGCCGCGGGCGAAGCTGCGCAGCGCGGAGACGATCGCCGGACGCGCCTGGCCGAGCGGGACGGCGCCGAGCGGGACCGTGTCGGCGAGCGCCTTCACCGCGAACGGGCCCTCGGCGGTCCGGACGACGGTCTTCTTGTCGTTCGCGATCGAGAACAGCCGGCCGGGCGCGACCGCGGAGAGGGCGAGGCCTTTCGCCTTGCCGCCGAGCCAGAAGGGAGCGGGCTTCGCCTGCACCTGGCGGACGAGCAGGTCCGGATAGGAGGAGTAGAACGTCTTCACCTCGGCGGCCGACGGCAGCGGCGCGCGCGAGGCCGGCCTCGAGCTTGCCGCGGCGGAGCTCGTCGGCGATCACCGCCCGCGCGACGGGCAGGGTCGCGTGGGCCTGCCGCAGCGCGGCGAGATACGCCGGGCGGCTGCCGTGGAACGCGTCCGCGACGATCGTCGCCTCGGCGGCGAGGACGTCGCGCGGTCGGGACGGTCGCGAGGGAGCTCTCGACCGCGCGCTCGAACAGCGCGCTGAACGCCGTGTCGCGGTCGCCGGTCAGCACCTGGAGCCGCTTGATCGCGGCGGCCGGGATCGTCTGGTCGCCGACCGAGCACTGAACGCCGGCCGGCAGGTCGATCTGGCCCGCCGTGAGCGAGGTGTCGAACGAGGCGCCGATCGTCGTCGGGGCGTCGCAGAGGCCGGGCGAGCGGGCCCACAGCCACGCGCACGCGGCCAGCGGCTTCGCCGGGTCGGTCTCGGCGGCGTTCCACTCGGCCCAGCCCCACGACCAGAGCGAGCCGGCGCCGGTCTCGTCGGCCACCGCCTTCGCGGCGAGCGCCTGCCACTTCGCCACCTGGAACCAGGCCGACGCGGGCTGGAGGCCGTTGCGCCCGCCGAAGCCCTTCGTCGTCGCGAAGCTGACCATCAGCGCCGAGCCGGTTCGGCGCGATCCCGATCGCCGGTGAGGTCGGCGATCGCCTGCCGGTAGCGCTGGCGCAGCATCCGGTTCCCGAGCAGCGGGCCGGCCTTCCACACCGCTGTCGCCGACGTGTACGACTCCCGCACGATGTCGGCGTACTTGCGACACCTCGAGCCACCACGCGGCCGGCGTCGCCGCCGGTGTACGGCTTCTTGTTGATCAGGAGCACCGGGAAGGCCCCGAGCCACTTCAGGTGCTGGAGGAACGAGAGGACGTTCGCCCGGTACTGCGCGTTCGGGTCCGACCAGGGCGTGACGAGGCTCGCCCCGAAGAGCTCGTTCTCGACGATCACGGGATGGTCGCAGCCGGTCTGCTTCACCGCGTAGTCGAAGAACGTCTTCGCCTTGTCGGCGAGCCCGGCCGGGTCGGCGGGCTTCGTCGTCGTGCCGACCCGCTTGTTCAGGTACAGGTCGAAGTAGACGGTCGCGGCGCCTGCCGCGCGCATCGCCGCCGGGAAGGCGCCGCTCGACGCGGCGACGACGATCCCCGGCTTCCCGAAGATCGAGCGCGAGAGTCCGGCCACCCGTAGTCGCCCCAGACCGGCGCGGCGGCGGGGACGCCGCACTGGCCCGCCCAGATCGGCGTGCCCGCAGCGGCCGACGCGCGACCGGCCCCGAAGCAGCAGGGCGGCGAGGCAGAGGACGACGGGTGCAGCGAGACGCTTCAAAGCCCCGCTGACCTGTGTAGCAAAAGGGGCGGCCGCCGGCCGCCCCTTTCGCAGTCCTCCGTGCGGGCGAGGGCCCTACCCCTCGTCCACCGGTGCGTCGACCTCGGGAGCGTCGTCGGCGCCGCTGCTCCCGTTCGAGCCGTCCGCGTCGCCGAAGTCGAGACCGAGGCCGGCGAGCCCGTCGGAGCCGTCGGAGCCGATCTCCTCGAGCGCCGCGAGCAGCTGCTCCTCCGTCTGCGGCCGCACGAGCGCACTCGCGGGCACCGCGGCGGAGGGGCCGATCTCGATCGTCCGGTACCGCTTCAGCCCGGTCGCCGCCGGGATCAGCTTCCCGATGATCACGTTCTCCTTCAGGCCGAGCAGCCGGTCGACCTTGCCCTCGATCGCGGCGTCGGTCAGCACCTTCGTCGTCTCCTGGAAGGAGGCGGCCGAGAGGAACGACTCGGTCGCGAGCGACGCCTTCGTGATGCCGAGGATCAGCGGCTCGGAGGTCGCCTCTTCCTTCTTGGCCTTCTTCACGCGGGCGTTCTCGCGGTCGAGCACGATCTTGTCCACGAGCTGGCCCGGCAGCAGGTCGGTGCCGCCGGCGTTCTCGACGCGCACCTTCTTCAGCATCTGCCGGACGATCAGCTCGATGTGCTTGTCGTGGATCTCGACGCCCTGCGACTTGTAGACCTTCTGCACCTCGCCGACGAGGTACACCTCGGTCGCGGTGTAGCCCTTCAGCCGCAGCAGGTCGGCGGGGTTGAGCGAGCCCTCGTGCAGCGGGTCGCCCGGCTCGACCTTCTCGCCGTGCGTGACGAGCAGGCGCGTCCGGCGCGGCACCGTGATCGAGATCTCCTCGTCCTCGTTGCCGCTGTCGGGGAGGATCGTCAGCTTCAGCTGGCGCTCCGTCTCCTCGATCGCGACCGTGCCGGCGATCTCCGCCAGCGCGGCGGCGCCCTTCGGGTTGCGCGCCTCGAAGATCTCGACGACGCGCGGCAGGCCGTGCGTGATGTCGCCGCCGGCGACGGAGACGCCGCCGGTGTGGAACGTCCGCATCGTCAGCTGCGTGCCCGGCTCGCCGATCGACTGCGCGGCGATGATCCCGACCGCGTCGCCGATCTCCGACAGCTCGCCCGTGGCGAGGAACGTGCCGTAGCAGGCCTTGCACACTCCGGTGTCCGCGCGGCACTTGAGCACCGAGCGCACCGGGACGACGAAGCCCTCGGCCGCCTCCTCGAGGTCGGCCACGATCTCGCGCAGGCGCGGCATCGTGACCTCCTCGCCCTTCGTGGCGACGATCGTCTTGCCCGGCTTGCCGGACGCGAGCGGCTTGTAGACGTCCTCGGCGATGATCCGACCGGTGACGCTCTTGTTCACCCCGTCCGGGAGGAAGAGCGGCATCCCGATCGAGTCCTCGGTGCCGCAGTCGTCCTCGCGGATGATCACGTCCTGCGAGACGTCGACGAGACGCCGCGTCAGGTAGCCCGAGTCGGCCGTGCGGAGCGCCGTGTCGGCGAGACCCTTGCGGGCACCGTGGGTCGAGATGAAGTACTCGAGCACCGACAGGCCCTCCATGAAGTTGGCCTTGATCGGGCGCTCGATGATCTCGCCCTTCGGATTCGCCATCAGGCCGCGCATCCCGGCGAGCTGGCGCAGCTGCGTGAACGAGCCGCGGGCGCCGGAGTTGGCCATCATGTAGATCGGGTTCAGCTCGTTCAGGTTGTCCATCATCGCGTCGGCGACCGTGTCGGTCGCCTCCGTCCAGATGTTCACGATCGACTCGTGGCGCTCGGACTCGGTGATGAGACCGTGCTCGTACGCCTGCTCGACCTTGCCGACCCGCTCCTCGTACTCGGCGAGGATCTTCTCCTTCTCGGGCGGGATCACGATGTCGTTCTTCGAGACCGTCACGCCGGCCTGGGTCGCGTACTTGAACCCGAGCTCCTTGATCGTGTCGAGGACGACCGCGACGGCGTGCGCCCCGTGCTGGTCGACGAGCGTGGAGATGAAGTCGCCGAGCTCCTTCTTCGACAGCGTCCGGTTGAGGTAGGCGTGGTACGCGACCCGGTCGCCGTTGCGCTTGCCGACGGCCTCGTGCAAGGCCCGGTCGACCTCCGCGTTGAAGATCACGCGGCCCGGCGTCGTCACGAGCAGCTCGCCGTTCCAGAGGTACTCGATCGGCTGCTGGAGCCCGGTCTGCTTCGCGTCGAGCGCGAACTCGACGTCCTCCTCGGTGCGGAACCGCTTCGGCCGCGGGTCGAGATCCTCGGCCGTGACGCCGTCGAAGCTCTGGTCGGAGTAGGTCAGGTAGTACGACCCGAGCACCATGTCCTGGGTCGGCGTCGCGAGCGCGCGGCCGGAGGCCGGCGAGAGGATGTTGTTCGCCGAGAGCATCAGGATCCGCGCCTCGGCCTGGGCCTCCGCCGACAGCGGCACGTGCACCGCCATCTGGTCGCCGTCGAAGTCCGCGTTGAACGCGTGGCAGACGAGCGGGTGCACCTGGATCGCCTTGCCCTCCACGAGCGTCGGCTCGAACGCCTGGATGCCCAGGCGGTGCAGCGTCGGCGCGCGGTTCAGGAGGACGGGGTGCTCCTGGATGACCTCCTCGAGGATGTCCCAGACCTCGCCCTGCATCTGGTCGACGTGCCGCTTGGCCGCCTTGATGTTCTGGACGATCTTCCGCTCGACGAGCCGGCTCATGATGAACGGCTTGAAGAGCTCGAGCGCCATCAGCTTCGGCAGGCCGCACTGGTGCAGCTTCAGGTGCGGGCCGGCGACGATCACCGAGCGGCCCGAGTAGTCGACGCGCTTGCCGAGCAGGTTCTGGCGGAACCGGCCCTGCTTGCCCTTGAGCATGTCGGAGAGCGACTTGAGCGGCCGGTTGCCCGGGCCCGTCACCGCGCGGCCGCGGCGGCCGTTGTCGAACAGCGCGTCGACGGCCTCCTGGAGCATGCGCTTCTCGTTGTTGACGATGATCTCCGGCGCGCCGAGGTCGAGGAGCCGCTTGAGGCGGTTGTTCCGGTTGATCACCCGGCGGTACAGGTCGTTCAGGTCGGAGGTGGCGAAGCGGCCGCCGTCGAGCTGCACCATCGGGCGCAGCTCCGGCGGGATCACCGGCACGGCCTCGAGGATCATCCACTCGGGCTTGTTCTCCGAGGTGACGAACGCCGAGACGACCTTCAGCCGCTTGATCGCGCGCTGCTGCTTCTGGCCCTTCCCGGTGCGGATCGTCTCGCGCAGGCTCACGCCCTCCGCGGCGAGGTCGAGGTCCTTGAGCAGGTCGCGGATCGCCTCCGCCCCCATGCCGCCCCGGAAGTAGACGCCGAACCCGTACGGCGACCCGAAGCGGTCCTTGAGCTCGCGGAAGATCTGCTCGTCGTTGACGATCAGCTTCGGCTCGAGCTCGCGGAAGAGCGTCCACGTCTGCTCCAGCCGGCGCACCGCGTCGACCGCGGCCTCGCGCGCGTCCTCGCGGCGGGACTCGATGTCGAGGTACATCTCGCGGACCTTGAGCGCCCACTGGATGAGCGAGTCCAGGTCCTCCTTCTGGATGCGGCCGTCGGTGCGCAGGCAGAGGTCGTTCGCGAGCTCCCGCAGGTCGGCATCCGGCTCGGCGGCCTCGAGCGTGTCGCGCAGCAGGCCGTCGCCGAGCTCGCGCGCCTTGTCGAGGTTCTTGGCGTCGACGCCGGCGACGATCGCCGCGTCCTCCTCGTTCAGCTCGCCGCCCGTGAGCAGCGCCTCGAGGATCCGGTTCATGTGCTTGGTGATCGCGCCCTTCTTGGCGCCCGTCGCCTTGTCGAGCTCCTTCGCGAGCGGGGCGAGCGCCGCCTTGATCTGCTCGGCGGCGGTCCCGACCTGGTCGAGCTCGCGCGGCGTGAGCCGGCGGTCGTCGCGGATCGCCGTGTTGCGGACGAGCTCGCGGATCTTCTTCGAGTCCTCGGTCGTGATCTTCGGGACGAGCTCGACCATCAGGCCGCCGACGAGCTCGCGCGCCTCCTCGAGCGTCGGCAGCGTCTGCTCCTCGGCCCAGTTGGAGAGGCCGCGGGCCCAGAAGTCGTCGTCCTCGTCGAAGTTCCGCTCCTTGCCCTTCGCGAAGTACTCGCGGCGGCGGGCGAGCCGGTCCTCGAGCGCGGCGAGCGCCTCGTCGCGGTCGACGTCGATCCGCTCGGCCTCGGCCCGGACCTGGTCCTCGAGCTCGTTCAGGTCGGCGGCCCGCTTCTCGACGTCCACGGCCGTGACGATCGAGGCGGCGAAGTAGAGCACCTTCTCGAGCTCGCGCGGAGCGATGTCGAGCAGGTAGCCGATGCGGCTCGGGACGCCCTTGAAGAACCAGATGTGCGAGACCGGGGCGGCGAGGTCGATGTGCCCCATCCGCTCGCGGCGCACCTTCTGCCGGGTCACCTCGACGCCGCAGCGCTCGCAGATGATGCCCTTGTAGCGGACGCGCTTGTACTTCCCGCAGTAGCACTCCCAGTCGCGGGTCGGGCCGAAGATGCGCTCGCAGAAGAGACCGTCGCGCTCCGGCTTCAGGGTGCGGTAGTTGATCGTCTCCGGCTTGGTGACCTCGCCCGACGACCAGTCGCGGATCTGCTTCGACGACGCGAGACCGATCCGAATTGCGTCGAAATCGTTGATGTCGATCACTTTGTTGCCTCAGCTCCTGATCAGTCGTCGAGTTCCAGGTCCACCAGGTCGGCGTCGCCCAGCGGGCCGACCTCCGCGTCCGCTTCTTCGCGCGCCTCCTCGCCGTCGGAGACCTCGACGTCGTCGAGATCGCCGAGCGACTCGTCCGCCGGGAGCGTCAGCTCGCCGTCGGCGTCGACACGTTCCTGCCCTTCCTCCGCCTCCTCCGCGGTCGGCTCGCGGCCGACGGCCCGGAGCGAGCCCGGCGAGAGGTCGATGCCGAGCTCCTCCGCGGCGCGGAGCAGCTCGTCCTCCTCCTCCCGCACCTCGACCTCGCGGCCCTCGTCCGAGAGGACGTGGACGTCGAGGGCGAGGGACTGCATCTCCTTCAGCAGCACCTTGAAGGACTCGGGGATCGACGGCTCGGCGATGTTCTCGCCCTTGACGATCGCCTCGTAGGCCTTCACGCGTCCGACGGTGTCGTCGGACTTGATGGTCAGCATCTCCTGGAGCGTGTACGCGGCGCCGTACGCCTCGAGCGCCCACACCTCCATCTCGCCGAAGCGCTGGCCGCCGAACTGCGCCTTGCCGCCCAGCGGCTGCTGGGTGACGAGCGAGTAGGGGCCGGTGCTCCGGGCGTGGATCTTGTCGTCCACGAGGTGGAGCAGCTTGAGGATGTACATGTAGCCGACGGTGACCTTCTGCTCGAAGGGCTGGCCGGTGCGGCCGTTGTACAGCTGCACCTTGCCGGAGCACTGGCGTCCGGCCGGCCGCTTCGGGTCGACGACGAACTGCACCGGCGAGTCGGGGTTCTGCTTGACCCACTGGATCAGCGCCTCGTCCACGTCGGAGGGCGTCGCGCCGTCGAAGACGGGCGTCGCCACCGGGCTCGGGTCGCCGCCGTTGATCACCTGGCGGCGGTGATGCCAGTCGACCTCGCCGGTCCGGTCGGCGTCGTCGGCGAAGACGCCGTGCGCCGCCGCCCAGCCGAGGTGCGTCTCGAGCACCTGGCCGATGTTCATCCGGCTCGGCACGCCGAGCGGGTTGAGGACGATGTCCACCGGGCGCCCGTCCGGGAGGAACGGCATGTCCTCCTCGGGGACGATCTTCGAGATGACGCCCTTGTTGCCGTGGCGGCCGGCGAGCTTGTCGCCCTCGGCGATCTTGCGCTTCGTCGCGACGAAGACGCGGACGAGCTCGTTCACGCCCGGCGACAGGTCGTCGCCCGCGTCGCGCGAGAACGTCTTCACGTCGATCACGACGCCGCCCTCGCCGTGCGGCACCTTGAGCGAGGTGTCGCGGACCTCGCGCGCCTTCTCCTTGAAGATCGCGCGGATCAGCTTCTCCTCGGCGGTCAGCTCGGTCTCGCCCTTCGGCGTCACCTTGCCGACGAGCAGGTCGCCGGCGCCGACCTCGGCGCCGATCCGGACGACGCCGCGCTCGTCGAGCTGCGCGAGCGACTCCTCGGAGCGGTTCGGGATGTCCCGCGTGATCTCCTCGTCGCCGAGCTTCGTCGAGCGCGCGTCGATCTCGTACTCGTGGATGTGGATCGAGGTGAGGATGTCGTCCTTCACGATCCGCTCCGAGATCACGATCGCGTCCTCGAAGTTGAAGCCCTCGAAGGACATGAACGCGACGAGCAGGTTCGCGCCGAGCGCGAGCTCGCCGTTGTCGGTCGAGCTGCCGTCCGCGAGCACCTGCCCCGCCTTCACCTTGTCGCCCAGGAGGACGATCGGCTTGTGGTGGATCAGCGTGCCCTGGTTCGAGCGCATGAACTTCGTCATCGAGTACTCGTCGCGCCCGTCCTTCGTCTCGATCACGACCTTCTCGGCGTCGACGTCGACGATCGTGCCGCCCCGCTCGGCGACGACGACGTCGCCCGAGTCGACCGCGGCCCGGTACTCGAGGCCGGTGCCGACGAGCGGCGCCTGGCGCACGAGCAGCGGCACGGCCTGGCGCTGCATGTTCGCGCCCATGAGCGCGCGGTTCGCGTCGTTGTGCTCGAGGAACGGGATCAGCGCCGTCGAGACGGAGACGATCTGCGCCGGCGAGACGTCCATCAGCTCGACGTCCTTCGGGGACGCGGTCACGGCCTCGCCCTCGAAGGAGCGGCAGAGCACCGCGTCGGCGACGAACTTGCCGTTGCTGTCGAGCAGCGCCGATGCCTGCGCGATCGTGTAGCGCGACTCCTCGACCGCGTCGAGGTAGACGATCTCGTCCGAGACCTTGCCGTTCGAGACCTTCCGGTACGGCGTCTGGATGAAGCCGAACTCGGACACGGTCGCGTACGAGGCGAGGTAGCCGATCAGGCCGATGTTCGGGCCTTCCGGCGTCTCGATCGGGCACATGCGGCCGTAGTGGGTCGGGTGGACGTCGCGCACCTCGATCGGCGCGCGCTCGCGGGTCAGACCGCCGGCGCCGAGCGCCGACAGGCGGCGCCGGTGCGTGAGGCCGGCCAGCGAGTTCGTCTGGTCCATGAACTGCGACAGCTGCGAGGAGCCGAAGAACTCCTTCAGCGCCGCCACGACGGGCCGGATGTTGATGATCGTCTGCGGCGTGATCGTGTCGACGTCCTCGGTGGTCATCCGCTCGCGGACGACGCGCTCCATCCGGTAGAGGCCGACCCGGAACGCCTCCTGGATCAGCTCGCCGACCGTGCGCAGGCGCCGGTTGCCGAAGTGCTCGTACTCGTCGAGCTCGTTCGCGATCGGCTGCCGGGGCAGCTGGATCGCGTCGGCGGCGAAGTCCTTCGAGTCCTCGGGGACGCCGAGCTTCACCGGCATCGAGACGAGCCGGCGGACGAGCGCGACGATGTCCTCCGTCGTGAGGACGCGCACGTCCTCGGGCACGCTCGACGCCGAGCCGCTGGTTCAGCTTGTAGCGGCCGACCTTCGTCAGGTCGTAGCGCTTGGGGTCGAAGAAGAGCGACCGCAGCAGGTTCCGCGCGTTGTCGAGCGTCGGCGGCTCGCCGGGGCGCTGCTTCTTGAAGACCTCGATCAGGGCCTCCTCCTCCCGCGTGGAGGGGTCCTTCTCGAGCGTCGAGACGATGTACGACGAGTTGTCGAAGAGCGCGAGGATCGCCTCGTTCGTCGAGGTGTCGAGCGCGTAGCCGGTCGACGGGTCCTCGGCGGGGAGAGCGCGGAGGAGCGTCGTGATCGGCAGCTTGCGCTTCCGGTCGATCCGGGCGTAGACGATGCCCTTCTTGTCGATCTCGAGCTCGAGCCACGAGCCGCGGCTCGGCATCAGGTTCGCCGTGAAGACCTGCTTCGTCGGGTCCTTCGGCTCCATCAGGTAGGCGCCCGGCGAACGGACGAGCTGCGTGACGATCACGCGCTCGGTGCCGTTGATGATGAACGTGCCGTGCTCGGTCATCATCGGGAAGTCGCCCATGAAGACCGTCTGCTCGCGGATCTCGCCCGTGTCCTTGTTGACGAAGCGGACGGTCATCGAGAGCGGAGCCTGGTAGGTCAGGTCCTTCTCGCGGCACTCCTTGATCGAGAACTGCGGCTCACCGAACTTGTAGGCGCCGAACTCGACGGCGAGCGAGCCGGTGTAGTCCTCGATCGGCGAGATGTCGTCGATCGTCTCCCGCAGACCGCCGTCCAGGAACCACTGGAACGAGGCCTTCTGGATGTCGATCAGGTTGGGGAGGTCGAGAACGTGCTCGATCCGGGAAAAGGACTTACGGGCGCGGGGCGATGCGACCTTTGTGGTCAAAGAAAACAGCCTCCCTTGGGACGTGCGTGCTCAGGCGAAATCAGGCGGATGCAAGCGTGCGGGACTGCGGACGAACGGTTCGTCGGCGCAACCTGCCAAGGTACCGGAACAGACCCCTTTACCGCAAGCGTGAGCCGCGGCCAAAGCCGGTATGCCGCCGCACTGTAGCGCGAGGGACAGCGGCCGTAAAGAGTCTGCGGGGCGAGGGGCCTCGCGGCGCCCCCGCCCCGTGAACGGTTCCCGAGAACGGGTCTACTTCAGCTCGACGCTGGCGCCGGCCTCTTCGAGCTGCGCCTTGACCGAGTCGGCCTCGTCCTGGGCGACGCCCTCCTTGACCGGCTGGGGAGCCGAGTCGACGAGGTCCTTCGCCTCCTTGAGGCCGAGACCGGTGACCGCGCGCACGACCTTGATCACCTGGATCTTCTGCGCGCCGGCCGCGGTGAGGACGACGTCGAACGCCGTCTTCTCCTCCTCGGCGGCGGCGCCTCGCCGCCGGCCCGGCGGCCGCGACCGCGACCGGAGCGGCGGCGGTGATGCCCCACTCCTCCTCGATCTTCTTCTTCAGCTCGACGAGCTCCAGGACGGACATGCTCCCGAGCGACTCGAACACCTTGTCTACTGCAGCCACCGTTCTACGCCTCCTCGTTCTCAGTGCTTTGGACTTCGTCGGCGGCGGACGCTTCCGCATCCGCCTGTGTGGGCTCCTCGTCGGGGACCGGCTCCTCTTCCGACGCCGCCTGGGCGGCATCGGTCGCAGCGTCCTCGATCTCGGGCTCCGGACTTGCCTCGGGCTCGGCCGCCACGACGGCCGCGGCCCCGGACGTGTCGCCCTGCGACTCGAGCTGCTCGATGCGGGCGTCGATCAGGCCGTACAGGTTCTGGAGCGGCGCCGTCACGAGCCCGAGCAGGGACGTGAGCGGCGCGACGATCGCGCCGAGCACCTGGCCGCGGAGCACGTCGACCGGCGGCAGCGTGGCGAGGCTCTCGACCTCGTCGGCGCTGACGACCCGGCCCTGCATGACCCCGCCGCGGATGGCGAGCACCTTGGTCTCGCGCGCCGAGTCGGCGAGCGCCTTCGCCGCGGCGACCATGTCGCCGTCGGCCTCGAGGAACGCGATCGCGTTCGGCCCGTCCAGCAGCGTCAGCAGCGCCTCGGCGCCGGCCGCCTCGGCGGCACGCCGCGTGAGCGTGTTCTTGACCACGGTGAACCGGGCGCCGCTCTCGAGCAGGCGGGTGCGGAGCTGGTCGATCTGGGGCATCGTCAGGCCGCGATAGTCGGCCACGAGCAGCGTCTCGGCGGTCTTCAGCCGCTCCGTGAGCTGCTCGACGACGGTCTGCTTCTGCTCTCGTTTCATGCTGGTCGCTTCCTCGTCATTTCCTTCGGAAACGACTAGGCCCGCACGTGAGGCGGGCCCGAGACGAGAGCGGAAGTCGCTCCCTCGCTGCCCCACCTCGGCTGGTCTTCTGCCCTCGAGCGAGGGCTGCCAACGGTCTTCGGCGGTCTAGTCGCTTGAAATCAGGCGGGTACTGTAGCTGCCTCCTGCGGCTGCTCGTCGAGCTCCTCGACGACGCCCCGCGTCTTCGCCGGGTCGACCCGGATGCCGGGGCCCATCGTGCTCGCGAGCGTGATCTGCTGGATGTACCGGCCCTTGGCCGCTGCCGGCTTGGCGCGGACGATCTCGTCGAGCACGGTCGCGTAGTTCTCGACCAGGGCGCGCTCGTCGAAGCTCTTCTTGCCGATCGAGACGTGGACGTTCGCGCCCCGGTCGGTGCGGTACTCGAGCTTGCCGGCCTTCGCCTCCGAGACGGCCTTGCCGACGTCGAACGTGACCGTGCCCGTCTTCGGGTTCGGCATCAGGCCGCGCGGGCCGAGGACGCGGCCGAGCTTGCCGACGTTGCCCATCTGGTCCGGCGTCGCGATGGCGACGTCGAAGTCCGTGAAGCCCTCCTCGATCCGCTGCGCGAGGTCGGCCGAGCCGACCACGTCGGCACCCGCCTCCTCCGCCTCGCGGGCCTTGTCGCCCTCGGCGAAGACCGCGACCCGGACGTCCTTGCCGGTGCCGTGCGGGAGCATCAGCGTGCCGCGCAGCTGCTCGTCGGCGTGGCGGACGTTGAGCCCGAGCCGGAAGTGCACCTCGACCGTCTCGTCGAACTTCGTCCCGTTCATCGCCTTCAGCAGCCGGACGGCCTCGACCGGCGAATAGACCTGCTCGCGGTCGAAGGTGGTCCGGTCGCTGCGATAGCGCTTCCCGTGCTGAGCCATTACAGATCCACCTCCACGCCCATCGAGCGGGCGGTGCCCGCGATGATCAGCGCCGCGTGGTCGACGTCGCGCGCGTTCAGGTCCTCGAGCTTGGTCGCGGCGATCTGCCGCACCTGCTCGCGGCTGAGGCGGCCGACCTTCGTCCGGTTCGGCTCCGCGGAGCCCTTCTCCAGCCGCAGCGCCTCCTTGATCAGGACGGCCGCGGGCGGGGTCTTCGTGATGAAGCTGAACGAGCGGTCCTCGAAGACCGTGATCTCGACGGGAGTGATCCGTCCGTTCTGGTCGGCCGTCTGCGCGTTGAACGCCTTGCAGAACTCCATGATGTTGACGCCGTGCTGGCCGAGCGCGGGGCCGACCGGCGGGGCCGGGTTGGCCTGGCCGCCGGGGATCTGGAGCTTGATCAGTGTCAGGACTTTCTTCGCCACGTGTACGTCCTCAGTCGAGCTTCTTGACGTTGTCGAATCCGACCTCGACCGGCACCTGCCGCTCGAAGATGTTGACCATCACCTGGAGCTTCTGCTGGTCGGCGTTCACGTCCGTGATCTCGCCGTCGAAGTCGGCCAGGGGGCCGGAGGTGATCTTCACGGACTCGCCGAGCTGGAACTCCACCTGCGCGCGGGCCGGCGCGGCGGTCGCGGCGCCCGTGTGGAGGATCCGGTCGACCTCCGGCTGGGAGAGCGGCACCGGAGTCGCGCCCGCGCCGACGAAGCCGGTGACGCCGGGCGTGTTCTTCACGACCGTCCAGGCCTCGTCGTTCATGTTCATGTTCACGAGCACGTAGCCGGGAAGCACGCGCTTCTCGGCCTGGACCTTCTGCCCGTCCTTCGTCTCGATCACCTGCTCGGTGGGGACGACGACGCGACGGAACCGCGGACGCTGGCCCATCGACTCGATCCGGTGCTCGAGATTGGTCTTCACCTTGTTCTCGTGCCCGGAGTAGGTGTTGATCACATACCAGCGAAACATCGATTCCTCTCTATCGCAGCAGGACGTGCTGGACGACGTACTGCCAAACCTTGTCGTTGGCCCACAGATAGGTACCAACGATCACGCAGGCGATCAGGACGACCGCCGTACCGCTCACGACCGCTTTCTGGTCCGGCCACTCGACCTTCTTCAGCTCGGCGATCGCCTCCTGGACGAAACGGACCGCGCCGCCACCCGGAACGCGATGCTGCTCGCGCTGCGCGTGCGCATGCTCCGGCCGGCCGCGCGCTGCTGCCGTCCCCCTCGTCGCCGGCCGGGCGCCGCGGCGGTGCCGGCGGCCGCCCCGTGGGCGGCGTGCCGGACTGCTGCGCGCGCCGCTGACGGCGCTGCTGACGCGTCTGCCTCGCCATCGGATGCGGCTAGCGGGTCTCCCGGTGCGGCGTGTGCTGCCCGCACCAGCGGCAGTACTTGTTGAACTCGACCCGGTCGGGCGAGTTCCGCTTCGACTTCTGCGTCTGATAGTTCCGCCGCTTGCACTCCGTGCAAGCGAGCGTGATCGTGACTCTGACTCCGGTTGCCATTCCTTTTCCTACCTCGAGGTGGACGCGTGAGTAGCGCCGGGTGGGCTCGAACCACCGACCTCTGCATTATGAGTGCAGCGCTCTAACCAGCTGAGCTACGGCGCCTCGCGCCGGCGCAGTGTAGCGAAACGCCCGCCGCCGTTCGGGCCGCCGACGAGGCCGTCGGACGGTACTCGACAGACGCCCGGAGCCCGCGCGTGACGACGACCGCCGGATGCTCTACGCTCCGCCGACCATGAGCGAAGCAATCGCCGTCCCCGCCCCCGCCGCGCCCCAGGCCGCCGCCGGCCGCCTGATCCCGACCGGACTGCTGGTCGTCCCGGGCACGGCGGTCGTCCTGCTCCTCGCCGCGATCTTCTCGAACCGGCTCTGGCCGCTCGACTTCCTCCACGTCGCCTTCGGCGGCCTCTGGACCGGGATCGACCTCTTCATGGGCTTCGTCATCGGCCCGACGATGCGCCGGCTCGACCCGCCCGTGCGCGGCGCGGTGATGCGGCGGCTGATGCCGAAGATGCTCGTCGTGATGCCGACGCTCGCGCTGACGACGATGACGGCGGGCTGGCAGCTCGGACGCAAGGTGGGCGTGCTCGACACGGCGTACCCGCGCCACTGGTGGGTCGTCGCCTCGTTCGTGATCGTCGCCGTCCTCGCGCTGACGGCGTTCGCGGTGCTGCTGCCCGCGAACATCGGCGTGCTGCTGGAGCTGCGCAAGCCGCAGCCCGACGGAGCGCTGATCGCCCGGCTGATGGGCCGCTACACCGTCTGCACCGCGATCCAGGGCTGCATGCAGATCGCGACGCTGATCGTGATGACGCGGATCGCGACATGGTGAGCTTCCTGCGCACCCCGCCCGGGCTCGCGCTCGGATCGCTCGCGTTCGCGGCGTGCGGCGTGGTCGTCGTCGCGTCCTACGTGCCGCGGCAGCCGCCGCTCGCGGCGCCCTCGGTGCTGATCGCGCTGTCGGCGCTCCTCTGCGCGGCCGCGGCCGCCGGCGCCCTGCGCGGCGGCATCTCCGGCAGCATCGCCCGGCCGACGCTCGGAGCGGCGACCGTCGCGGTCGCGTTCCTCGAGCTCGTCTTCATCTACGACGGGACGCGCGGCGGCCCGCTCGTCCTGCTCACGGTCGCGCTCGTGCTCGTCGCGCTCGACCTGCCGCTCCTGATCGGCGCCTCGGTCGCGAGCTACGGCTCGGCCGAGCCTTCCGCCTAGCGCGTCTCAGGCGTAGCGCTCGACGAACGCGAGCACGCGGTTCCACGCGTCGTCGGACGCGTCGGCGAAGTCTTCCTGCTTGCGGTCGAAGAAGCTGTGCGGCGCGCCCGGCGTAGGTGACGACCTCGTGCTCGACGCCCGCCGCGGCGAGGGCGGCGTCGAACTCCGCGTTGTGCTCGGCCGTGATGTGCCGTCGTCGCCGGCCTGGAGCGCGAGGATCGGGCAGGCCATCTCGGCGGCCCGCTGCGTCGGGCCGGGCACGCCGTTCCGCTCGCGCGGGCATCCCGTAGAAGCCGACCGCGCCGGCGAGCCCGTGCCCGGAGGCGGCGGCGAGCCACGAGTTGCGGCCGCCGAAGCAGAAGCCGACGGTGAAGATCGTCCCGGCGCCGCGCGCCTTCAGCTCGGCGACGCAGGCGGCGACGTCGGCCTGCACGCCGTCGGGCGTCGTCTGCTGCACGTGCGCCATGTAGTCCCAGTCGTTCGGCCGCTTCTCGATCCCGGCCGTGCGCCCGAAGTAGTCGAACGCGACGGCGGCGTAGCCGCGCTCGGCGAAGCGGAGCGCGAGCTCCTCGTAGAAGCGGTAGAGGCCGCGGACGTCGGGGAGGATCACGATCCCGGTCGCGGCCGGCTCCTCGGGGGTGGCGAGGAACGCGCCGAAGCGGTTGCCGTCGGCCGCCTCGAGGACGAGGTCGTCGTGCGAGACGGCCGCGCCGGCGATGCGCGGGATCGGCGGCTCGGAGTCGAGCTCGAAGCACATGCGGGAGAGCTTACGAGAGGAACCGGGGGCTGCGCGGCGTAACAGACCGAGCGATGCCCGAGCAGTCGCATCTCGACGAGATGAACGCCGCCATCCGGGCGCAGCGCGAGCGGCAGGCCGTGCCGCGCTCGATGGTCTCCACCGAGGACGTGCGCCCCGAGCCGGCGCAGGCCGAGCCCGCCCCGGCGGCGGCACCGGAGCCGGCGTCGGAGCCGAGGCGCGGCTTCCTCGCCCGCCTGCGCGGGCGCTAGCCATCTCACGGCTTCGGCCGCCGCCGCCTCCTCGGCCTCCTGCGCCGCGAGCCGCTCGGCCCGCTGCCTGATCCCGCGCAGCATCTTGCGCTCCATCACGAGCGAGCCCGGGACCATCGGCTCGAGCGCGAACCGGCCGCCGAGCGAGCCGCCGACACGGATCCGGTTGCGGCTCAGGAGCCGCGTCCAGCCGCCCTCCTCGACGAGCACGAACGTCCAGACCCAGCGGCCGTCGGCCGAGCGGAAGGCGAGCACGCGCTCCGGCTCGACGCGCTCGTACCGCATCCACGGCACGCCGCGCCGGTCGGGGATCACGTCGCCGACCTCCGCGTGCTGGAACCGCGGCAGGATCCGGTCGGTGCTGTGCATGTCGAGGCCGAGCAGGTTCTCGATCCAGTCGTACGTGTAGGCGCCGCCGCGGTCGCCGGGGCCCATCTGGACGAGCCACGGCCACACCGCGGAGGCGGGCGCCCGGATCGTGATCGCCCGCGTCGAGACGAGGTCGGCGGCGGCGAGCAGCTCGTCGCCGGGCAGGTGGCCGCGCGCCTCCTCCGTGCTCGCGCCCCAGTTCAGCACCCGCGGGCGCAGGACGCGGCGGACGGCGAGGCCGGCTCCCGCGAGGCCGGCGAAGGTCGCAGTGCGTTGTTCGTCTTCATGGGACGAGCATCGGGCCACGGCGAGCGGACGCCATCCGCGCCGACGCGGATCACCCGTAGCCGAGCCCGTACGGGTCGGCCCCGGAGAGGCCGAGCACCGTGCGCTCGTCCGGGAGGTCGCGCAGCACCGTGTCGACGTACGAACGGACCGCGTCCTCGAGCGGCACCTCGCGGCCCGCCTGCTCGGAGAGGAACCAGCGGTGGTCGAGCAGCTCGTGGTAGAGCTGCGCCGCGTCGCGCTTGGCGCGCAGCTCGGGCGGCACCGCGGCGAGCGCGGGCTCGAAGACCTCCGCGAGCCAGCGGCCGGCGGCGGCGGCGTCGGAGGGAGCCGGGCGGCCGGCGCGCTCGAGGGCGAGCCGGAACGCGTCGATGTCGGCGAGCAGCCGGCGCGCCTGGTTCTCCTGGGCGTCGAGGCCGGTGAGGTGCAGCAGCCGCCGGCGGTGGTGGCCGGCCTCGACGACCGTCGGCTCGACGCGCATCCGGAAGCCGCCGTCGGTCTCGACGATCTCGATCTCGTCGGCGTCGAAGCCGAGCTCGTTCAGCCGCCGGAGCCGCTGCTCGAGCCGCTCGCCGCGGGCGTCCCCGAGCTCCTCGTCGGCGGTCAGCTCGTCCCACAGGAGCCGGTAGCGCCGGGGGATCTCGGCCGCGAGCGCCTCCGGGTCGGGCGCCGCCGCGTCGTCGCCCGCCTCGGCCGCCATGTCGAGCAGCTCGCCGAAGACGTTCTCCTCGGCGATCTGGAGATCCCACTCGCGCTGGCCGTCGGAGAGGCGCGGATGGAGCTCGCCCGTCTCGGCGTCGACGAGGTAGGCGGCGAGCTCGCCGGCGTCGCGGCGGAAGAGCGCGTTCGAGAGGGAGCAGTCGCCCCAGAAGAAGCCGGTGAGATGGAGGCGGACGAGCAGCTGCGCGAACGCGTCGAGGAGCCGCTCGAGCTGGTCGGGGAGCGGGCGCCGTGCGAGCGCGAGCCGGTACGGGAGCGAGAACTCGAGGTAGCGCGTGATCAGGACGTCGGGCAGCTCCTCCCCGCCGCCGCTGCGGTGGCGGTCGCTCACGACGCCGACCGCGTCCACGGCTGCGATCCCGCGCGCGTCGAGCGCCCGGAGGAGCCGGTACTCGCGGGCGGCGATCTCGGCCGGGAGCTCCTTCAGCGCGTAGAAGACGCCCTCGTCGTCGACGAAGCGGACGACGTGGCGGCCGATCCCGCGCGGCACGTCGACGAGGCGGTTCGACTCCCACTCCTCGAGCGGCTCGCTCCAGGGCAGGTCGAGGAGGTCGACCTGGGCCGCGCGCGGGACGAGCTGGATCCGCATCCGCCTCCTTTCGGGGTCGCGACCTCGTGCCCGGTGCGGGCGACGGTACCGGCTCCGGCGCCGGGAAGTCGTGACGCCGCCGTGACGGTGCTTCGGCATGCCGAAGCACCGCAGGGGTTGTGGAAAGTGTGGGACCTGTGGAGAAAACCGGGCCGGGTCAGACGCGGGCGAGTGGGCGGCGGCCGGGCTCCGCGGAGGCAGGCGGGGCGCCGCCGGGCGGCTCCTCGTCCGGCGGGTCGATCGCGAGCCGCGGCAGGCGCCGGTCGAGCGCGTCCGGGAAGCGCCACGTCGCCCGGCCGAGCAGCTCGAGCACCGCCGGCAGGAGGACGGAGCGGATCACGACCGCGTCGAGGAACACCGCCGTCGCGAGGCCGAGCCCGAACAGCTCGACCGTCCGGTCGCCGGTGAGGACGAAGCTCAGGAAGACGGCGACCATCACCGCCGCGGCCGCGGTGACGACGCGCCCGGTGCGGGTCAGCCCGACCCGGACGGCGTCGCTCGGGCCGGCGCCGTGCGCCCACGCCTCGTGGATGCGCGAGACGAGGAACACCTCGTAGTCCATCGAGAGCCCGAACACGATCGCGAACACCATCACCGGCAGGAACGCCTGGATCGGGCCGCCCGCGATCCCGAGCAGGCCGCCGAACCAGCCCCACTGGAAGACGGCGACGACGACGCCGAGCGAGGACGCGATCGAGAGCAGGTTCATCACCGCCGCCTGGAGCGGGATCAGCAGCGAGCGGAACACGACGAGGAGCAGCAGCGCCGAGAGCAGCACGACGGCGGCGACGAAGATCCACAGCTTCGCCCCGATCACGTGCGCGAAGTCGATCTGGGACGCCGTGAAGCCGCCGACGCGGACGACGGCTCCCGTCTCGCGCTCGAGCGGCGGGATCACCTCGTCGCGGAGGCGGGAGACGAGCGCCTCGGTCTGCGCGCTCTGCGGGGACGACACGGGGTAGGCGGAGAGCGTCGCGATGCGGCCGGACTCGCTGACGCGCGCCGGGGTGACCGCGGCGACGCCGGGCGGTGCGGCCGAGCGCGGCGGCGAGCCGGTCGAGCGGCGCCGTGTCGCCGGCCCGGGGCAGCTTCGCGACGACGAGCAGAGGCCCGTTGAAGCCCGGGCCGAAGCCGCGGGCGAGCAGGTCGTACGCGCGCCGCGTCGTCTGGCCGCGTGGGTCGTTGCCGGCGTCGGTGTTGCCGAGCCGCAGGCCGAGCACCGGCGACGCGAGCGCGAGCATCACCGCGGCGGCGGCGAGCGCCGACAGCGCCGGGCGCCGCTGGATCGCGCGGATCCACCACTCCCAGAAGCCGCGCCCCGGGACGGGCTCGTGGACCCGGCGCGCAAGCCGGCCGCCGCGGCCGATCCGGTGGCCGGCGAACGCGAGCAGCGCCGGCAGCAGCGTCAGCGACGCGGCGAGCACGAACAGCACGGCGATCGCCGACGAGGCGGCGAGCCCGTAGAGGAACCCGATCCCGAGCGCGCACATCCCGAGCAGCGAGATCACGACGGTGGCGCCGGCGAAGATCACGGCGCGCCCGGCGGTGTTCATCGCGACCCCGATCGCATGCATCGACGTCGCCGCCGTCGACGCGGTACGCCTCGCGGTAGCGCGTGACGATGAAGAGCGCGTAGTCGACGCCGACGCCGAGGCCGATCATCAGGGCGAGCTCGCCGGAGAAGTCGGGCATGTCGAGCGCGTGGCTCACGAGCACGACGATCCCGATCCCGGTGCCGAGCCCGAAGAGCGCGGTCAGGATCGGGAGCCCCATCGCGAGCAGCGAGCCGAAGCTGAGGAGCAGCACGGCGACGGCGGCGACGAGGCCGACGACCATGGTCGAGCCGATCGCCGTCCGCTGCACCTGCTCGATCGCCGGGCCGGCGAGCTCGACCTGGAGCGCCGGCGAGCGGCCCGACGCGGCGATCGCGATCACCCGCTGGGTCGTCCCGTTCGCCCGCTTGTCCAGCACGACCGTCGCGAACCCGATCGAGCCGTCGCGGGAGACCGCCCCCGCGCCCGGCGCGAACGGGCTCGACACGGAGGAGACGTGCGGCAGCGCGTCGATCCGGGCCAGGAGCGCGGCGACCGTCCGGCGGATCTCCGGGTCGGCGAGCCTCCCGGAGCGGGCATGGAAGACGATCTGGTCGCGGTCGCCCGACTGCTGCGGGAAGCCGGCCGCGAGCAGCTCGCGCGCCTGCTGGGAGCCCGTCTGCGGCAGCTGGAAGTCGTTGACGTAGCGGCTGCCGACGATCTGCGAGGCCCCGAACGCGGCGGCGAGGACCGCGAGCCAGAGCGCCAGCACGAGGCGGCGCCTGCTCGCGCACCAGCCGGCCAACGTGAGCATCTCCTCCCGGCAAGCGTACGACGGAACCGGCGGCTTCCGATCCGCGCGTACGCGGATGGACGATGCGGCGTCCCGGCGGAGGATCGTGAGCACAGACGCCAAGGAGGAAGCGATGACCGACCACGAGCCCGATCTCGACCTCGCCGCCGTCTCGACCGAGCTCGTCGAGCGGCTGCGCAAGGCACACGTCACGCTACGAGGTCCTGCCGCACCGGCGCACGTCGACAGCCGCCGGGGAGGCGCGCGTCCTGCACGTCGCCCCCGACGAGACCGCGAAGACGGTGATCGCCCACGCGAACGGCGACCACGTGCGCGCCGTCGTCCCGGCGACCCGCCACCTCGACCTGCAGAAGCTCGCCGACCTCGTCGGCGTCGAGTCCGCGACCCTGCTCACCGAGCACGAGCTGGCCGAGTCGTATCCCGGCTTCGAGCTCGGCGCCGTGCCGCCGTTCGGCGGCCCCGACGAGCGTGTCGTCGTCGACGACGAGCTGGTCGCGCGCGAGCACGTCGTCCTCGAGGCAGGCGTCCACGACACGTCGCTGCGCCTGAAGGTGAGCGACCTGCTCGCCGTCGCGCACGCGGAGGTCGCGTCGATCGCGCGGCCGTAGGCGCCGCGGCCGGCGACGGAGCCGCGTGTTCGACTCGCTCGTCGACCTCCTGACGCATTCCGAGTGGGCGTACCTCGTCGTCTTCGCGGTCGCGGCGATCGACGCGGTGTTCCCGGCCGTCCCGAGCGAGGCGACGGTGATCACCGCGGCGGCGCTCGCCGCCTCGGGCCGGCTGAGCCTCGCGGCGGTGTTCTTCGCGGGCGCGGGCGGCGCGCTCGTCGGCGACAACGGCGCCTACGCGCTCGGCCGGCTGTCGGCCGGATGGGTGCGCCGGTTCGTGCGCCGGCCGCGGGCGCAGGCCGCGCTGCGCTGGGCCGAGGGGGAGCTCGCCGCCCGGGGCGGGACGATCGTGATCGTCTCGCGGTTCGTCCCCGGCGGCCGCACCGCGACGATGCTCGCCGCCGGCGTGACGGGATTCCGCTGGCGCACCTTCGTCCTCCTCGATCTCGCCGCCGCGCTGTTCTGGGCCGGCTACGGCTGCGGGCTCGGCGTGGTCGGCGGCGTCGCCTTCGCCGACCGGCCGCTGTACGCGGTCGGCGTCGCGCTCTGCCTCGCCCTCGTGCTCGCGCTCGCGCTCGAGGGCGGCCGCCGCCTGCGGAAAACGCGCAACCGGGCGAGGAGAAGCCCGGATGCCCGGGACGGCGCCGGCGCCTAGCCTCGTGAAAAGGACGAAGGGGAGTATCCCGCGTTGGCGCTTCGTCAGCACGGCCTCCGGGCCCGGAGCGCCTGCCCTTCCCGGGCCGGAGAGACCTTCGCGAACACCGGACGCCGGACGGCCGCCACCCGCGTCCCGCCGGCCCCGGCCGAGGGAGGAAGGAGGCCGAGATGTCCACCGCTCAGCACCCCGGCTCCGGCGACGCAGGCCCCGGAAGCGCCGCCGTCTTCGCGCGGGTGCTCGTCGGCGTCGACGGGACCGAGCCCGGGTTCGAGGCCTGCCGCCAGGCCGCGATCCTCGCCGAGCCGGACGCGGCGATCGAGGCCGTGTCCGTCGTCCACCTCTCGGACGCCATCCAGGTCGGGCTCGCGGCCCAGCGCGCGGCGGACGAGCTCCAGGACGAGGCCGTCGCGGCGCTCGCCGAGGCGGGCCGCATCCTCGGCGCGCGCGCCGTGACGCGGGCCCTGAACGGCTTCGTGACCGCGGCGATCCTGCACGAGATCGGCGAGCTCGAGGCGACCGTCGTCGCGATCGGCTCGCACGGGCACCGGCGCGCGACCGAGATCCTGATCGGCGGCGTCGCCGGCGAGCTGCTCCACAGCGCGCCGTGCTCGGTCCTCGTCGCGCGGCCGCCGCGCGAGCCCGGACGGGTTCCCGCGCTCGATCGTCGTCGGCATCGACGGCTCGCGCGAGTCGGATGCGGCGTTCCGCGCCGGCGAGCGGCTCGCCGCGCGCTTCGACGTGCCGCTGGAGACCGTCGTCTCGAGTCGCGGCAAGGGCGTCGACGTCGCGAAGGTGCACCTGCGCGCGCCGCTCGCCCGGGTCGTCGACGCGCCCCCCGTGGACGCGCTCGTCGAGGCGGCGCGCGACGCGGGCCTGCTCGATCGTGGGCAGCCGCGGTCTGCACGGCGTCAAGGCGCTCGGAAGCGTCTCCGAACGGGTCGCCCACCGGGCTGCGTGCTCGGTGCTCGTGGTCCGCGGAGAGGCCGTAGTGCTGCCCGGCCTCGCTCGCGATCCCCACGCCGCCGACCCGACCGAGCTCGCAGCTGCGCTCTCGTGCGACCCGGCGCGCGGGCTCTCCGCGGCCGAGGCGGCCGCCCGCCTGGAGGCGTACGGCCCGAACCGGCCGGACCGGCGGCGGCGTCCGCCCTACCTCCGGCTCGCCCTGAACCAGCTCGTCGACCCGCTCGTGGCGCTGCTCGTCGCGGCCGCCGCGATCTCGATCGCGATCGGCGACACGACGGAGGGGATCGCGATCGCGGCCATCCTCGTCCTCAACGGCGCGCTCGGGTTCTGGCAGGAGGCGGTCGCCGACCGGGCGATCCTCGCGCTCTCGCAGGCGTTCACGCAGTCGGCGCTCGTCGTCCGCGACGGCCGCGAGCAGACGATCCCCGCCGAGGAGGTCGTGCCGGGCGACGTCCTCGTCGTGAGCGCGGGCGAGCGGGTCGCCGCCGACGCGCGCCTGCTCGGGGCGGCGTCGCTCGACGTGGACGAGTCGGCGCTGACGGGCGAGTCGCTGCCCGTGACGAAGGATCCCGGCGCCGGTGCCGCCGGGAACGCCGCTCGCCGACCGGACGCCGATGCTCCACGCCGGCACGGCGGTGACGCGCGGCGGCGGGCGGGCGCTCGTCTGCGCGACCGGCGCCGCGACCGAGATGGGCGCGATCGAGCGGCTCGCCGCCGGGGCGAAGGCGCCGCAGACGCCGCTCGCGCGGCGGCTCGCCCGGCTCGCCCGGCAGATGGTCGTGCTCGGCGTCGCGATCACGGTCGGTCTCGGCGCGGCGATCCTCGCGCGCGGCGGCGGGACGGAGGAGGCCTTCCTGACCGCGGTCGCGGTCGCGGTCGCCGCGGTGCCGGAGGGGCTCGCGGCGACGGTGACGGCGGCGCTCGCCCTCGGAGCGCGCGCGCTCGCCGGCCGCGGCGCGATCGTGCGCCGGCTCGACGCGATCGAGACGCTCGGCGCGACGACGGTGATCTGCACCGACAAGACCGGCACGCTGACCGAGAACCGGATCCGCGTCTCCGAGCTGTGGACGGTGGACGGTGTCACCGAGCTCGAGCTGCTGACGGCGGCCGTGCTCGCCTCGAACGCGCGCGACGCCGGCGGCGAGCTCGTCGGCGACCCGATCGAGACGGCGCTCGTCGCGGCCGCGCTCGAGCGCGGGCTCGCCCACGACGAGCTGCTCGAGCGGTGGGAACGGCTCGGCGAGGTGCCGTTCACGTCCGACCGGAAGCGGATGACCGTCGTCTACGCGGGCGAGGGCGGCCGCCGGGCGCTCACGAAGGGCGCGCCGGAGGTGCTCGCCGGGCTCGGCGAGGCGCCGCCGGAGCTCGTCACGGTGACGGAGGAGTGGGCGGCCGACGGGCTGCGCGTGCTCGCCGTCGCCTCGCGCGACCTCGACGGACAGCCGGTCGACGAGGAGATCGAGCACGACCTGCGGCTGCTCGGCGGGGTCGCGTTGCACGACCCGCTGCGCCCGTCCGCCGCGCCGGCGCATGGAGGCCGCCCGCCGCGCCGGGATCGCCGTCCGCATGCTCACCGGCGACCATCCCGCCACCGCGCGCACGATCGGGCGCGCGCTCGGCCTCGCCGACGACGTCATCCATGCGCGCGTGACCCCGGCGGACAAGCTCGCGCTCGTCGAGCGGCTCCAGGCCCAGGGCGAGGTGGTCGCGGTGACCGGCGACGGCGTGAACGACGCCCCCGCCCTCCGCCGCGCCGACGTCGGCGTCGCGATGGGCCGCGGCGGCACCGAGGCGGCCCGCGAGGCGGCGGCGATCGTCCTCACCGACGACGACTTCGCCACGATCGTCGCCGCCGTCGGCGAGGGCCGCCGGATCGGCGACAACATCCGCAAGTTCGTCGCGTTCCTGCTCTCCGCGAACCTCGGCGAGGTGCTCGTCTTCGCGGTCGCGATCGGCGCCGGGCTCGGCACGCCGCTCGCGGTGATCCAGGTGCTGCTCGTGAACCTCGTCACCGACGGCCTCCCCGCCGTGGCCCTCGCGCGCGACCCGGCGAGCGCCGAGACGATGAGCTCGCCGCCGCGCACCGGGCAGCGGCTCTTCGACGCGGGCACCTGGCGTGCGCTCGGCGAGATCGGCGTCCTCGTCGGCGGCGCGACGCTCGGGGCGTACGCGCTCGGCCGGGCGGCGGGCGGCGGCGTCGAGCAGACGATGGCGTTCGCGACGCTCGCGCTCTCCGAGCTCGCGCTCGTCTACGGGATGCGCTCGCCGACGGTGGCGGCGTGGCGCCTCCCCCGGAACCGCTGGCTCGACGCGAGCGTCGCCGGCTCCGTGGTCGTCGTCGCGGCCGCCGTGTTCCTGCCCGCGCTGCACGGCGCGTTCGCGACGGTGTCCCTCGACGCGCGCGAGTCGCTGCTCGTGCTCGTTCTCGCGCTCGTACCGCTCGCGGCCGTCGAGCTGGCGAAGCGCCTCCGGCGGCGGCCGCCCGATGGCGCTCCGCAGAGGGCTGTGTCACCATTTGTCCAGATGCGCTAGCCCGGGGAGGGCGAATGGAGCACAGCATCGAGTTCGTTGGGAACCCGGTGGACGTGATCGTGACGACCTCCGGCGACGCGAGCCCGGCCGGCTTCCGGCGGATGCTCGACGAGCTCGTCGCCGATCCCCGCTACCGCCCGCCGATGC
Source organism: uncultured Actinomycetes bacterium (assembly GCA_963815005.1). Classification (GTDB taxonomy): domain Bacteria; phylum Actinomycetota; class Thermoleophilia; order Gaiellales; family Gaiellaceae; genus Palsa-739. The sequence continues at coordinate 49,305 of CAWFFI010000019.1, read as the reverse complement.
GCGTCCTCGTCGACCACACGGCGCTCGAGACCGCGTCGCTGACCGTCGCGGCGGTGGACGAGATCGCCTCGGCCATCACCCGGGCGGGGCCGCGGCTCGGCGCCAGCGCGTTCGGGAGCGTCGCGCCGCGCGACGCGACGTTCGGCCTCGCCCGCATGACGGAGTCGAAGATGGAGACCCCGCTGCTGCAGAGCCACGTCTTCCGGAGCCGCGACGAGGCGCTCGCCTGGCTCGCCGAGCAGCCGCTCGACGGCTGACGGGCGGTCTCTACTGCGGCGGGCCGCTCGCGAGCGCGACGGCGGCGGTGTGGCTCGTGCCGAAGCTGTCGATCCAGGTGATCGAGATCGTCTTGCCCGGCGACCTGCGGAGCAGCCGCGACACGATCTCGTTCGGCGAGGCGACGCCGTGGCCGTCGAGCGCGGTGATCGTGTCGCCGGCGGAGAGGCCGAGGCGCTCGGCGGGCGAGCCCTGGACGACTCCGGCGACGACTGCGCCGGCGGGCGCCGCGTCCCCGTACCCGGACGTAGCCGTTGCTCGTGCCGGCGGCGACGGAGACGCCGAGGAACGCGGTGCCGCCGATGTGGACGGTCGCGGAGGAGCGGCCCGCCTCGATCTGGCGGACGAGCGTCCGGGCCTTGTTGATCGGGATCGCGTAGGAGACGTTCGCGGCCGACCGGAAGGTGAAGGAGGCCGAGGCGGCGGTGTTCATCCCGACGACGCGCCCGGCCGAGTCGAGGAGCGGCCCGCCGGAGTCGCCCGGCTGGAGCGCGGCGTTCGTCTCGACCAGGCCGGTGAGCCGCTCGCCGCCGCTCTCGCCGTCGCTCGCGGTGATCGACCGCCGCAGACCGGTGACCGTCCCGGTCGCGGTGGCGAGGACGCCGCGGCCCTGCGCGTTCCCGACCGCGCGCACCGCGCGCGCCGACGCGGAGCGTCGACGAGTCGCCGAGCGTGACGGTGGCGAGGCCGGAGGCGCCCTTCAGCTTCAGCACGGCGACGTCGGCGCCGACCGCGTAGCCGGCGACGGTGGCCGTGTAGGTGCGGTGCGTCTGCGGCACGACGACCTTGATCGAGGTCGCGCCGTGGATGACGTGGTTGTTCGTGAGCACCTCGCCCGACGAGGTCAGCACCATCCCGGTGCCGGCCGCGGAGGCGTCCTGGTAGGCGAGGTTCGTCTGGACGATCACGATCCCGGCGTTCGGAACGGCCGCGGTGCCGCGCGCGAACGCGAGGTCGGCCGCGACCGCCGTCGCGAGCGCGGCGAGCGCGATCAGCGGGAGCGTCCGCAACGAGAGTCTTGCGCACGAGCTTCACGTCCTCTGTTGTACCCCTCGAGCTTTAGAGAAACGTGAGGACGGGCGGTTCACATCGCACTCTTAGAGTGCCAGAAGACCGCCAGCCGACCGCGCCGAGCGCCGGGCCGGCGGCGCTCGGACGCGTTCGGCGGGCCGGTCTAGCCGCCCTTCACCGCCTGCTTGAGCTGCGAGCCGGCGCTGAACTTCGGCACCCGGGCCGCCGGGATGTAGATCTTCTGGCTCGGGTTGCGCGGGTTGACTCCCTGGCGGGCTGCCCGCTGGCTCGTCGCGAACTTGCCGAAGCCGGTGAAGCTGATCTCGCCGCCGGAGGCGAGCGTATGGCTGACGGTGTCCAGCACCGCGGCGACCGCCGCGTCCGCCTCCCGCTTGGAGATCCCGGCACGTCGGGCGACCTCGTCGATGAACTCGGCCTTGTGCACGTCAATCCTCCTTGCTCGTTGCCAAAAGATCGTAGGACGGCGGTCGGCCGGAGCCGGCCTCAGGCCGAGCAGGTCTCGCCGGCCCTCGGACTTGACGATCGCCGCGACCGGCACCCTGATCGGTCCGCCGTCCCAGAAGTTGACGAGCGCGGTCGGGTTGTCGCCGACGTACCAGCCGATGAGGGTGCCCTCGGAGCCGGCGGCCATGCCTGCCGCCTGCTCGACGAGCTGGACGAGATCGCCCGGAGCGGGCGTCACGCGGCGGCCGCCGACGACGAGCTGCCGGGCGCCGCACGCGTCGGCACAGGACAGGCGCTCCCGAGCTGTGCCGTTGTCGTCGCCGCCGCCACCGGGAGAGACGCTACTTGACGAGCTGGAGCATCTTGAACATCGGCAGGTACATGCTGATGATGATCACGCCGACCATCACGCCGACGGCGATCATCATCACCGGCTCGATGATGCTCGTCAGCGAGGCGACGGCGGCGTCGACCTCGTCCTCGTAGAAGTCGGCGATCTTCGCGAGCATCTTCTCCAGCTCGCCCGTCTCCTCGCCGATCTTCACCATCTGGCCGACCATCGGCGGGAACACCGGGTTCTCGATCAGCGGCTGCGCGATCGGGACGCCCTGGTGGACGCGCTCCCGCACGTCGGCGAGGGCGGACTCGACGACCCAGTTGCCGGCCGTCTGCCCGGTGATCTCGAGCGCCTTGATGATGTCCACGCCGGCGCCGACGAGCGTCGAGAGCGTGCGCGAGAAGCGCGCCATCGTCACCTTGCGCACGGTGTCGCCGATCCGCATCGGCACCCGCAGCTTGAACCGGTCCCAGACCTTGCGGCCGCTCCTCGGTGCGCCTTCCACCAGCGGAAGACGAACGGCGACGCGACGAGCGTCGGGATCACGACGAACCAGTAGCCGCGCAGGAAGTTCGACGCGTAGACGACGTACTGCGTCAGCGTCGGCAGCTGGCCGTTCAGCTGCGCGAAGATCTTCACGAAGATCGGGACGAGGAACATCAGCATCCCGATCAGGACGAGGGTGGCGAAGACGAGCACGAGCGTCGGGTAGATCATCGCCCCCTTGACGCGGCGCCGGATCTGCTCCTGCTTCTCGATCTGGAACGCGACCCGGTCGAGGACGATGTCGAGGATGCCGGCCGCCTCGCCCGCCTCGACCATCGCGACGTACAGGCGCGAGAACGACCTTCGGGTGGCGCGCGAGCGCCTCCGAGAGGAGCAGGCCGCCCTCCACGTCCTGCGCGCAGCTCGCGTGACGATCGCCGGCGAGCGCCGCGTCGTTCGTCTGCTCCTCGAGGATGACGAGGGCGGAGACGACGCTCAGGCCCGCGTCGATCATCGTCGCGAACTGGCGCGAGAAGATCTGGAGGGACTTCGGCCTTGACCCGGCCGCCCGAACGAGGCCGACAGCCCGCCCGCCGTCCTCCCGGTCGGCGCTGAGCTCCCGGATCGACTCGGCGAGGAGCCCCCGCAGCCGCAGCTGCTCGCGCGCCGCGACGGCGTCGCCGGCGCTGATCACGCCGTCGAGCTCGGCGCCCTGCGCGTTGATCGCGGAGTAGGAGAAGGAGGCCATCGTCGGCTCAGCCGCCCGGCGCCGGGGTCGTCGTCGCCGGGATCGTCGTCGCGGGGATCCCGAACGCGGTCGAGCCGGCGGCGTCGGCGCCGGCGACGCCGTCCCCTGCGGATAGAGCTGGAGCGTGTACTGCTTGCCGTCGGCGGTGTTCACGAGCGTGACCGGCCTGTTCGCCTGCAGCGTCAGCGCCGCCTCGCCGCTCGCGTAGGAGCCGCCGGCGATCGCGACCTTCGCCGTCGTCGCGGTCAGCCCGACGAGCTGGAAGATCCCGTTCAGGGCGGGGTCGCTCGAGGCCGGGAAGTCCGAGCCGGACGGGACGGTCGCCGCGAGACCGTTGACCGCGATCACGGCCGAGCTCGGCGGCGGGGCCGGCGGAACGGTGACCTTCACGGGCTTCGGCAGCGGCGCCGGCCGGAGCCGGACCGTACCGGCGGCCGGCGCGGCCGGCTTCGGCCCCTGCGCGGCGAACGGATCCTTGCTCTCGAAGCGCGAGAACGTCTGGAGCTGGCCGGCGTCGGCCGACGGCTTCACCGCGTCGACGAGCTGCGTCGGCGCGGCAGCGACCGGCTGGCCGGCGGGAGCCGGAGCCGCGGGTGCCGTCGCAGCCGTGCCCGGAACGGCGGGGGGCGCGGCCGGTCGTCGTGGTCGTGGGAGCGGTCGCCGTGGCCGGGGCGGGCGGCGCCGCCTGGCCCGCCTCCGAGCGACTGCATCGTGTGGTAGGCGTACGCGAGGGCGAGCACGAGCACGACCGCGAGGGCGATCACGATCTTCTTCTGCTTGGCCGCCTTGGCCTTGGCCGCGTCGGCGCCGGTCTTCCTGGCCATGTCTCCCTCCTTCCGCGCCGCTAGGCGCCGTTCGGCGTGGACGTCGTGGTCGTGCCGGTCGACGTCGTGCCGGTCGACGTCGTGCCGGTCGCTCCGGCGGCGGAGCCTGCGAGGGCCGTGCCGTACACGTACGCGTTCACGGTCGCCGTCGCGGTCAGCGGTCCGGCCGGTACCGGTCGGGGTGAGCGCGACCGACGAGACCGAGAACAGCCGGCCGCGGGCGTCGAGGTCGCCGTGGCGGACGTCGACGAGCCGCTGGAGCCGGTAGAGCAGGTCGGTCAGCGAGTAGAAGTCGCCCGTGAAGGTCAGCGAGAGCGGCAGGACGCTGAAGCCGGTGCCCTGCGTCGGCGCGCCCGGCGCGATCGAGCCGACGGAGACGCCGGCGGCGCGCGCGACCTGGTCGAGCTCGAGCAGCAGGTCGGGCATGTCCGCCGTCGCGGGCATCGCCTTCGCGAGCCGGTAGAGATCCGCGGTCCGGATCGGCTCCTGCACCGGCTGCGCCGGGGCGGCGCGCGGCGCAGGCCGGCGCCTGCGCGCGCGCGATCGCCGCCCGGGTCGCGCTCAGCTCGGCGGCGGCACTCGCCGCCTGGTGGCGCTGCGGCGCGATCAAGAGGAACCAGCCGAGCGGCGAGCAGGACGACGTTGGCGGCGACGACGAGCGCCACGCCCGTCCGGCCCGAGAGGTGCGAGCCGCTTCACGAGCTCGCCCCCGCGGTCGTCGTCGTGGCCGCGGCGGGCGCGGAGGTCGCGGCCGCGGGCGGCGCGCCCTTGACGGTCGCGTCGATCTCGAAGGTCACCTGGCCGGTCGTCGGGTCGGCCGTGCTGCTCGTCAGCGTCACGTCGGCGAGGTCCGGGATCAGCATCAGACGCGCGAGCAGGCGCGCCACGCTGTCGTGCGAGAACGTGACGCCGCTCAGCGCGAAGCCCTGGGGCGCGGCGGTCGACGTCGCCGGGCCGGTGGGAGCCACGGGCGCCTTCATCGTCAGCGAGGAGACGGTGACGTCGGAGGGGACGACGAGCGAGAACTCGCGCAGCACCCGGTCCCAGGCGATCCGGGTCGAGAGCACGCTCGAGACCGCCTGGAGGCGCGGCTGCTCCTCGGCCGTCACCGGCGGCACGGGCACGACCGGCTTCACCGGCGCGGCCGGGGTCGCGGGCGTCGCCGGCTGCTGCCCGGCGACGACGCGCGCGAGCGCGGCGCGGGCGTCGGCCAGCGCCGTCTGCTGCGAGCCCGCGTTCGCGTGTGCGCGCGCGAAGCCGGCGGCGAGCGCGATCAGGACGAGCACGGCGAGCACGGCGCCGACGACGAGCGCCGGCTCCTCCTCGCGGAAGCTCCGGTTGGCCCGCAGGTCGCGCGGCAGGAGGTTGACGGCCCGCATCAGTCGTCGATCCCCAGGCCGATGGCGACGGCGAGCGAGCCGACCTGGTCGGTGTGCGTCGAGCCTGCTCGAGACCTTGAGCCGGGCGAGCGGGTTGCCGACGCGCACGGCGACGCCCACGAGCTGCTCGAGCTCGGCGGCGAGGCCGGGCAGCTGCGTCGTGCCGCCGGTGATCACGATGTCGCCGATCCCGAGGCTGCCCGGCTGGGCCTGGTAGAACTGGAGCGAGGCGACGAGCTCGCGGGCGAACGACCGCAGCTCGCGCCGGACGGCGTCGAGCGGCGCCGTCGACCTGCGCGGCGGCGAGGCCGGCCGGAGCGGCCCGGCCGTCGAGGGAGAGCCCGCGCTTGATCGCCTCGACCTCGGACGGCGCGCAGTCGAGGGCCTGCGCGAGGGCGGAGTCGAGCGACGCGCCTCCCCACTCGAGCACGCGCGTGAACTCGCAGACGCGGCCGTTCGAGACGGCGAGCGTCGAGCGGTCGTGGCCGATCGCGACGGCGACGAGCGCCGAGTCGCCCGGCTCGGCGGGCGGCGCGAGCGAGCGCAGGAGCGCGAAGGCCTCGAGGTCGACGCCGGCGAGCACGACGCCGGCGCGCTTGCACGCGTCGACGTAGCGCTCGACGAGGTCGCGGTGCGCGACGACGAGCAGGATCCGCTTCACCGAGCGGCCCTCGTCGTCGACCGAGGTGGAGAGCACCTGGTAGTCGAGCACCGCCTCCTCCGAGCGGGATCGGCAGCACCTCCTGGGCGCGGAAGCGGATCGCGTTCTCGAGCTGCCGGTCGCTCTCGATGCCGACGACCTCGACCGTGCGGACGCCGATCCGGTTGCTGGCGACGCCGAGCCGGACGCCCTTGCGCGGCAGCTTGTTCGGCGCTGAAGAAGCGGCGCAGCGCGGTGGCGAGCGCGTCCGGGTCGCGCACCTCGCCGCAGACGACGATCCCCGGCGCGAGCTCCTGGCGGACGACCTGCTGGAGCTCGGCGACGCCGTTGTTCGAGATCCGCGCCGCGGCGAGCTGCGAGGAGCCGATCTTGAGCCCGACGACGCGCGTGGACGCGTGGTGCATGCCGCCGCGCGCGGGGAGCGACGGGCGCCGCAGGAGGAGCGCCAGCGGGGCGCGGCCGCAGCGGTCTTCCGGCGCCTGCCGGTGAGCGAGCGCTCCGCCTTCCAGAACGACACCTTCGCCGGCGGCAGCTCGGTCTCCGGTTCGGGCTCGACGGCGAGCTCGGGCTCGAGGACGGGCTCGGGAGCGACGACGGGCTCCGGCTCGACGGCAGCTCGGGCTCGGGCTCGAAAACGGGGTCAGGCTCGAGCGGCAGCGCGGGAGCGACGAGGGGCTCGGCTGCGAGGACGGGCTCCCGCTCGACGGCCTCCCAGCGGGACGACTCCCAGGCCGGCGCCTCGGGCTCGAGCGCCGACGAGCATCCGGCTCCGCCGGGGCCGGCGGCACGCCCCACGGCTCCGGCTGCCGGCGACGGGCTCGGGGGCCGCCGCAGGCTCGGGCTGCCGGAAGCGGCAGGACGAGCTCCGGAACGGGCGCCGGCTCCGGCGGCGCCGACGCGGCGACGACCTCGGCCGAGAGCGGCGAGAGCGGCGGCAAGAACGGGGGCGCGGCCGGCCGGAGGAGCCTCGGAGACGGGCGGCAGCTCGACGGCCGGCGGCGCAGGCGCGGCGTCCACCGGCTCGGCGACGACGGGCACAGCGGCGACAGACGCCGTCCCGCCGCGGGACCCCTGTGTCCGCCGGAGCGACCGGCGCGGGCTCGCCGGGCGAGGGGCCGGCGGTCGCGGCGGTCTCGGCGACGGTGGGGTACTCGGGGAGCGCGCCGTGCTGGACGAGCGCCTCCATCAGGTCGAGCGCCGGCTCGGGCGCGAAATCCGGGGACACCGACTGCGCAGCCGCGTGGGCGAGGTGCTCGACCTTCCGCCGGCGCCGCTTGCCGGAGAGCGAGATCTCCTTCTTCCAGATCGACTGCTTCGGCCTCGGCGGCGACCAGCAGGCGCAGGCGCAACCGGCGCCGCTCTTGCGGCCGAGCGAGATCTCCCTTCTTCCACACCGACTGCTTCGGCTCCGCCACCGACGACCGGCTCCGGCGCGGCGCCGCGGCCGCCTTGCGGCGCAGCGAGATCTCCTTCTTCCAGATCGAGTCGCTCACGACGCCGCCGCCAGAGGACGGAGCGCGCGCGCAGGCACGGCGGCGGCCTCCTGGGCGAGCGCCGCGTCGAGCGACATGCCCGGCGCGCTCGAGGATGCCGGCGAGCTGGTCGGGCCGGGACGTGCACGCGAGCGCCTCGCTCGCGGCGACGACGCGGCGCAGGACGAGGTCGGCGAGCGCCTGCTCCATCGTCTGCATCCCGCGGCTCGTGTTGGTCTGCATGATCGTGTAGACCTGCTCGACCTTCGCCTGCCGGACCAGGTTCCGGACGGCGTCGTCGGGCAGCAGGATCTCGAGCGCCGCCACGCGGCCGGTGCCGTCGGCGGTCGGAAGCAGCGTCTGCGTCACGATCGCCTGGAGCGAGTTCGCGATCATCACCCGGACCTGCTGCTGCTGCTCGCCCGGGAAGACGTCGATGATCCGGTCGATCGTCGACGGCGCCGACTGCGTGTGCAGCGTCGCGAAGACGAGGTGCCCGGTCTCGGCCGCGGTGAGCGCGGTCGCGATCGTCTCGAGGTCGCGCATCTCGCCGACGAGGATCACGTCCGGGTCCTGCCGCAGCGCCGCCCGGAGCGCGTCCGCGAACGTCTTCGCGTCCGGCCCGATCTCGCGCTGGTTCACGATCGAGCGCTTGTGCCGGTGCACGAACTCGATCGGGTCCTCGATCGTGAGGATGTGGACGTCGCGGTTGCGGTTGATCTCGTCGACGATCGCGGCGAGCGTCGTCGACTTGCCCGAGCCGGTCGGGCCGGTGACGACGACGAGCCCGCGCGGCTTCTCGGCGAGCGTGTGGAGCACCGGCGGCAGGCCGAGCTCCTCGAGCGTCTTGACCTCCGTCGGGACGAGGCGGAACGCGGCGCCGATCGACCCGCGCTGGAAGTAGACGTTGACGCGGAAGCGCGCCACGCCGGGCAGCGAGTACGCGAAGTCGTGCTGCCGGTTCAGCTCGAGGTGCTTCTGCTGCTCGTTCGAGAGGATCCGGTAGAGCGCGTCGCGGGTGGACGTCGGGTCGAGAGCGGCGGAACGCCCTCCGCGCGGACGATGCGGCCGCGCACACGGTACGCGGGCGGGCTCCCGACCGTGACGTGCAGGTCGGACGCGCCGAGCTCCGGCATCTGCTCGAGCAGGTTGTCGATCGAGATCCTGAGACATCTCCTCGGGCGCGGTATCGGCAGGCCGGCTCGCCGCCTTGAGCGGCCGGCGGCGGCCCCCGCGGCAGGGGATGCGAATCCCTCAAACGGGGCTACCCGGCCGACGCCGCCCGCGCCGATACACGCCGAGCCACCCGCCATCCCTCCGTGGAAGGAGACCACTTCAATGATCGATCGCATCAAGACGCGCCTGGGCTCCGAGCAGGGCTTCACCCTGATCGAGCTCCTGGTCGTCATCATCATCCTCGGCATCCTCGTCGCGATCGCGGTGCCGTCGTACCTCAGCTTCCGCGGCAACGCGCAGGACGCAGCGGCGAAGTCGAACGTCCGCTCCGCGATCCCGGCCGCCGAGTCGATCTACCAGAACGAGCAACGACTACTCGACGCGTCACCGGCTGCCGCCTGCGCACCGAGGCGCCGGGCGTCGGCGCACGTACGTCAAGGCCGGCCCGAACGCGGCGAAGGACGGCTACTGCATCCAGGACGACGAGGTTTCCAGCGACACGTCCAACGCGCACAGCTTCTACTACGAGGGTGGTGCCGGCGGCACCGCCACGATCACGCCAGGGCGTCTGCCCGGCGACGTACACCGTCAGCTGACGACCGACCACTGACCGTCTCGCCGAGAGGGCGCGGGAGACCGCGCCCTCTCTCGTTTCCCGCCGCATCCCTCGGACGAGTCACGCCCGGCCGTCAAGCGGGACTCGCCGGACGCCGACACCTGAAGCATGAGCCGTCGCCTGCACGGCGAGTCCGGTATGACCCTCGTCGAGCTCCTCGTGACCTCCGTGATCCTCGTGATCGTCATGGCCGCACTCTCGAACGTCCTCGTCTCCGGGCTCAGCGCGGGCACACACACGGACGCGCGCCTGACGAGCCAGCAGAACGTCCGCGTCGCCTTCGACCGCCTCGAGTTCGAGACCCGCTGCGCGTCGGCCGCACAGCTCGTCTCCGGGGGGCAGGCGTCGCGCTGACGCTGCCCGGCCAGTGCCCCCACGCGGTCGGCACGGTCACGTGGTGCGTCACCGGCGGCGCGCTTCCAGCGGATCGCCGGCTCCACCACGTGCACCGGAACCGCCCAGACGCTCGTCACCGACGTGACCTCCGCGACGCCGTTCTCGTGCATCGCCCCCGACGGCTCGCTGCCGCGGCTCCAGGTGGCGCTGACGGTGAACGCGACGGGCAGCCCGCAGGACGCGACCTCCGCCGTCGACACGATCACGCTGCGCAACGCCGCAGCGACCTCCGGAGGCGTGGCGGCGTGCTCGTGACGCGCCGGCTCCTCACCCGTCTCGCCCGCGACGAGAGCGGCATCGCGCTCGTGCTCGCGCTCACGCTCATGTCCGTCCTCGCGCTGACGACGACCGCCCTGCTCATGTCGGGTGTCGTCAACCAGCGCGGCTCGTACACCTCGTCGCAGGCGAAGCAGGCGTTCGCGCTCGCCCAGGCCGGGCTCGCCTACGCCGAGGGCGACGTCTACAGCGCCGCCAGCACGCGCGTCGCGCCGCCGACCGGCACGCAGACCCTGCCGGCCCAGCCCGGCGGCGGCTCGGGCACGTACTGGATGAGCGTCGCGAGCGACGGCGCCACCTGGACGATGACGGGCAGGGGCACCGTCGCCGGGATCACGAAGACCGTGCATGCGCAGGCCTACGTCCCGTCCGACACCTCGGGGAGCAGCTACCAGCTCTGGAACTACCTCTACGCCGACGACACGTCCGGGCAGGCGACGAACACGTGCGAGACGACGCTGAACGGCGGCGTCACGGTGAGCGTGCCCGTCTACGTCCACGACAACCTCTGCATCAACGGTGGGGCGCACTTCACCGGCTCGTCGCTCACCGTCGACGGCAACCTGACCGTGAACGGCGGCGCGAACGTCGGCACCTCCAAGAAGCCGATCGACAGCGTCGAGATCGGGGGCACGCCGAGCTCGAGCGCGTGCACGAACGGCTACAACGGCGCGGTCACGCCGGGGACGAGCTACTGCGACGGCACCCACGCCTCGCTCTACGCGAAGACCGTCGGCACGAACGTCCCCACGAACCCGGGCATGCCGGTCGTCGACTTCCAGCAGGCCTACAGCACACAGGCGGCGCTCACGAAGACCGGCTGCCCGGCCGGCCTCTTCGACAACGACGGCGTGCTGAACAACAGCGTCTCGTCGGTCAACCTCTTCCCGTACTCGTACTACCCGACGCCGATCTCGTACGACTGCAAGGTCGGCAGCAACGAGCTGAAGTGGCAGCAGACGTCGACCAAGTCGTCGAACGGGACGCTCACGATCGACGGCACCTTCTACTTCGACGGGAGCTTCTCGCTCGGCAGCGGCCAGCAGATCGTCTACAAGGGCCTCGGGTCGCTCTACTTCACCGGCGGCGTCTCGCTCGCCGGCGGCTCCGAGCTCTGCGGGATCGCGAACTGCACGACGTACTGGAACACGAACCAGAACGCGATCCTCCTCGTCGCGCAGTGCTGGGCGAACTCGACGGGCAGCTCGCTCATCGCCCCCGGCTGCGTGCACGTCAGCGGCGGCGCGAACGTGCAGGTCGGCGTGTACTCGACGACGGACTACGAGATCGACGGCGGCGGCACGAACATGGGGCCGGTCGTCGCGAAGAACCTCGAGGTCTCGGGGGGCAGCCAGACGCTGATCCCGTTCGACCAGGCCAACATGCCGCTGGGCACCCCGCAGACCGCGCACACCCCGTCCGACCCGCCCTCGCACTGGTCCGGCTGAGCCGGGGCGCCTACGACGAGCGCGGGCCCTGGTCGAACACGGTCGAGAGCGTCACGATCTCGGGCGCGCCGGAGGCGCTCTCGTCGCGGACGATCACGGTGACGACCCGCTCGGTCGTCCCGCCGTGGCTGACATCGCGAACGAACGTCTCGAGCCGGTAGCTGCGCCGGTCGCTGCCGGTGAGGGTCTGCACCGGCAGGCACTGCGCCGACGAACCGCAGCCGGCGATCGTGCGGTCGGGGCCGGTCGCGCCCGCGAGCCCGGTCTCGTCCGCCAGGTAGACGGTGTCGCTCGCCTTCACCGAGGCGAGCGTCGAGGAGTCGAGGCCGATCGACGCGTAGGGGAGCGAGCCGTAGAGCTCGAGCTGGTTGTTCCCGAGCAGCGCCGCCGACGACGTCCTGGCCGAGGAGTGCAGCGAGAAGAACGCCTGGTCGTACGAGGCCATCAGCGCGAGCACCGCGATCGAGAGGACGACCATGGCGGCGAGCAGCTCGACGATGCCGAATCCCTCTTCGTCTCTGGCGCGCACGGGCATCGCAGACAGAATCGGCAGCGGAGCCGCGGCGCATGAGGCCGAATCACCCTTCCGGCGCGGTACGAGCTCGAACCACAATGACGCTCGTCGATCCGGGCGGGCTGGGCGAGTGCGATGCAAGGACACAGGGAGCGTCGATAGCGGCGCTCTCGACGCGACCGAGGACGCCGCAGCGTGCCGCCCAGCACGGCCGGGCGACACAGTCGCTCATTCTGGTTCGAGTTCTAAGCCCGGCGGCGGCGATGCCGATACGACGCATGTGAACCTGACCGTCAGCCGTCCTGTTCGCGTCCTCGCGCTGGCGGGGCTCGTGCTCGCGCTCGTCGGGGGCGGCTACACGCTCCTGCTCGGGCGCTCGGGCTCGTCCGAGCCGGTCTCGATCCCCGCCCCCGTGCGGCCCCACGCGGCGAGCCCTGCGGTGCCCGCCGCGAAGGCGCCCGCCCGACCGGCGCCGACCAAGGCACGCCGCCCCGGCGGCGAAGCCGACGACCGCGGCAGCGAAGCCCGCGACGGCGAAGCCCGCGACGCCGGTTCACCGCGGCAACCTCGTCGACTCGCGCCTGCCGGCACCGCTCCAGTGGGCGCTCTCCCAGCACCGGATCGTCGTCGTCGCGCTCTACAACCCGCAGGCCAACGTCGACTCGATCGCCGTCGCCGAGGCACACGCGGGCGCCGTCGACGCGAAGGTCGGCTTCCTCCTCGTCAACGTGACGAACAACAAGGTCGCCGGGATCCTGACCGGACTGCTCCCCGGCGGCGGCCTGCTCCCCGACCCCGGCGTGCTCGTCTACCGCGCGCCCGGCACGCTCGCGTTCCGCCTCGACGGGTTCCAGGACCGCGACGCGGTCGCCCAGGCGGCAACGAACGCGAAGGCGGGCCAGAGCGACACGCGCAGCACGCCGCCGCGGCGACGCCGTGAGCAGCCTCGCCCCCGAGCCGGCCGGCCGCGAGCTCTTCGTCCGCCACGCGAAACGCGACGGACGCTCGGTGACCGTCCTGCGCGCCGTCGACTACGGCAACGCGTGCATCGTCGAGGCCGAGGTCTTCCCGGTCGGCTCCATCGAGACCGTCCACCCCGGCCCGTACACCTTCGCCGACGCCGCCCAGGCGACCGCCTTCGTCACCGAAGCCGTCGAGAGCCTCATGTACCTCGGCTGCGACGTCTACGCCGAATAGCCGGCCGCGTTGTCTCCGCAACTCCGCCGGGCTGGGCGCGCGTGACGGGAGCGGCGGTGACGCTGCGGGGCGAGCGCGGTCGCCCCTCCGCGGACGGGACCGCGGTCGACCAAGAACGGATCTGGACGGGTTGCCTGCCCCGGCGCGGTCGCGCGCGGCCTCCGGCCGGGCGCACCCGCTGGTTCGCCTCGTCCTAACGCGCCTGCGGCCGCGTTAGCCCGAGGCCTGAACGGTGGCGAGGCACGCAGCCGCCCAGGCCGCAGGCTAAGCCGAGCGCAGCCGGCTTAGCCGGAGGCCGAACCAGCGGACGGTCCTGCCGCAGGCCACGACCGGCCGCGACGACACCACGATTCCTTCGCACATCCACTCTTGGGCGAGCGCGCTCCGTCCGCGGAGGCGAGACCGCGCTCTCGCCGCAGCCGCCACCACCACCCCGCCACGCGCGCCGAAGGAGGGGGCCCGTGGGGGAACCCTGGTTCCCCCGCTCAGACGGTGACGCGGGCGAGCTCTTCGATGCTCGTGAGGCCGGAGGCGACCTTGCGCGAGGCCGTCGTCCCAGAGGGTGCGCATGCCGGCGGCGATCGCGGCCCGCTCGATCTCCTCGCGCGACGCCTTCGCGGCCGCGAGCGCGGCGAGCTCCTCGGTCATCGTGAGGAGCTGGAAGACGCCGATCCGGCCCTTGTAGCCGGTCTGGCCGCAGCGCGGGCAGCCGCGCTTGCGGTAGAAGACCATCCCGTCGCTGGCGGCGGCGACGTCGGGCGAGACGCGCGCGCCGATCAGCTCCTCCACCGACGGCTGGTACATCTCGCAGCAGTGCGAGCAGAGCTTCCGCGCGAGCCGCTGCGCGAGCACGCCCGTCACGGCCGCGCCGGTCAGGAACGGCTCGACGCCCATCTCGTTCAGGCGGGTCAGCGCGCTCGGAGCGTCGTTCGTGTGCAGCGTCGAGAGGACGAGGTGGCCGGTCAGCGCCGCCTCGATCGAGATCTTCGCCGTCTCGCCGTCGCGGATCTCGCCGACCATCACCACGTCGGGGTCGGAGCGCAGGATCGAGCGCAGCGCGAGCGCGAACGTCAGCCCGGCGCGCGGGTTGATCTGCACCTGGTTGACGCCGGCGAGCCGGTACTCGACCGGATCCTCGACGGTGATCACGTTGATCTCGGGGCGGCTGATCTGGCTCAGCGCCGCGAACAGGGTCGTCGACTTGCCGGAGCCGGTCGGGCCGGTGACGAGCAGCGCCCCGGTCGGCCGCGTCACGAGGTACGTCAGCTTCTCGCGCATCTCCTCGGAGAGGCCGAGCTCCTGGAGCGTCGGCGGCCGCTTCGACTTGTCGAGGAGACGCATCACGACCGACTCGCCCTCGACCGTCGGCAGCGTCGCGACGCGGACGTCGAGCATCCGGCCCGCCGTGGCCGCCTTGAGGGAGATGCGGCCGTCCTGCGGCTTGCGCCGCTCGGCGATGTCGAGCTTCGCGAGCACCTTCAGGCGCGTCGTCACGCCCGCGGTCAGCCGCTTCGGGATCCGCTGCATCTCGTGGAGGACGCCGTCGATCCGGAACCGGACGACGAGCGCGTCCTCCTGCGGCTCGAAGTGGACGTCGGAGGCGCCGTCCTCGGCGGCCTGGAAGATCACCGAGTTGACGAGCCGCACGAGCGGCGCGTCCGAGACGCCGTCGTCGGCCTCGAGGTCGGTCGACTCGTCTTCGAGCTCGCTCGACGCTGCTCCTGCGCGACGGCCTCCGCCTCGAGCACCTGCGCCCGCGCCCCGAACGCCTCCGAGACGCGGGCGAGCCGGCGGATCTCGAGCAGGATGTCGTCGCGGGAGGCGACGGCGAGCGCGACGGGATGCCGCGTCGCGAGCCGCAGCTCGTCGATCCCGTGCAGGTTCGACGGGTCGGCGACCGCGACGCGCAGGACGTCGTCGTCGAGCGCGTACGGGATCGCGACCACGCGCTCGAGGACGTGCAGGGGCAGCACCTTCGCGGCCTCGCGGTCGACGCCGAGGAGGGCGAGGTCGACGAGGGGCAGCCCGTGGCGCGACGCGCGCAGGCGGGCGACGCCGTCGCTCGAGGCGATGTTCTCCTCGACGAGCGCGCCCGCGAGCGAGCCGGTCTGGACGGCGCGGCCGCGCGCGAGCGCGAGCTTGTCGGCGGGAACGAGCCTCGTCGCCGCGAGCAGGTCGACGACGAGCTCGACCGCCTCGTTGACGGAGGCGGCCGACGTCAGACGCGCCGGCCGGGGGCCGGCGCCTCGGAGCTGCGGCAACTCGAGGTCGCGCTCGCTCATCGGTCTCGGGTGGTTGCGGCCGTCACGGGCGATCCCTCGAACGAGGTATCGGCACGGAGGGACACCGGCCTTAGCCCCGCGTCCAGCTGATGCTACGGCCGGGCGAGCGCCCAGTACGCGTCGCAGCAGCGGGTGGCCGGCGAAGAGCGCGACGACGGCGCCGAGCGCGAGGAACGGGCCGAACGGGATGCCCATCTTCCGGGCGGCGCTGCCGTGGCGGGCGAACAGCACGAGCGCCGGCACGAGCGCGGCCACCATGCCGACGAAGAGCGCGATCGGCACGGTGCGGCCGAGCGCGGCGCCGAGCAGCAGCGCGAGCTTCACGTCGCCCATCCCCATCCCCTTCGGGTACGCGAGCGCGGCGGCGAAGAGGAACCCGGAGGCGCCGGCCGCGCCGATCGCCCACTCGGGGCTCGGGTGGAGAGCGGTCTGCGCGGCGAGCACGACCGACGGCGGCGGGCAGCACGATCCGGTTCGGGATCACGCGGTGCTCGAGGTCGGTGGCGGAGACGGCGACGAGGGCGAGGCAGAAGAACGCGGCGACGGCGGCCTCGGCGTGGAGGCCGAACCGCCAGACGCAGCCGGCGACGAGCAGCGCCGTCACGAGCTCGACGGCCGGGTAGCGCGCCGGGATCGCCGCGCCGCAGGAGCGGCAGCGGCCGCGCAGCAGCGAGCCACGAGACGAGCGGCACGTTGTCGTACCACGCGATCTCGTGCCCGCAGCTCATGCACGCCGAGCCGGGGCTGACGATCGAGCGGTGCAGCGGCACGCGGGCGGCGACGACGTTGAGGAAGCTCCCGAGCGCGAGGCCGGGTGCGAGCGCGACGGCTGCGAGGGCGAGATCCACGGTGCTAGGGGGTCGTCGTTCCCGCCTCGGTGCGGACCGGCGGCGGCTTGGCGAGGCTGACGGCGCCGGCGAGCCGGATCTTCGTGGCGGCGTACGGGGAGGTGTCGGCGGGCTCGCCCACCTGCGGGTACCCGTGCGTCCGGGCGAGCGTGAGCGTGATGCGCGGCGCGCCGGTGTCGACGAGGCGCGTGCCCGGCGCGGGCGACTGGGCGACGACGGTGTTCGCCGGGAAGCCGTGGACGCGGCCCTTGACGCGCCAGGCGAAGCCGGCCTCCTGGAGCGCGCTCTTCGCGAAGACGAACGCCTGGTGGCGGACGTCGGGCACGACGAGCGGCTGCGGCGCGGCGGGCCGCGCGGCGGCGGGAGTCCTGCCCGGCCTGCGGCAGTCCCTGCGACGCCGCCCAGGCGACGCCGGCGGTGGCCGCGATCGCGACGGCCGCGACGGCGACGGCGCGCACGACGAAGACGATTCCGCTCCGGTGTCCGGTCATCACCCTCCTTGTCGGCAGCGGACGGCCGGGACTCAAGGGGTCGAACGGCTGAAGAGGACGACGGGCGTCGACGCGGCGGTCGCCGCCGGAACGACGGCGAAGACGGGTGCGCGGACGGGCGGGGGCGCGGAGGCGGGCAGGACGCTGAGGAACCGCAGCGGCTGGCTCTGCGCCTGCGCCTGCGCCTCCGACCCGGCCTGCGCGCCCTGCCAGCTGAACGCCGTGCCCGCGAACGCCTGGAACCACGGCTCGTCCTGCGGGTAGCTCGTCGCCGGCTGGAGCTGGAGGTGGAGGTGCGGCCCGGTCGCGTCGCCGGTGGCGCCGACGAGCCCGACGGGCTGCCCCGAGCCGAGCTGGGCGCCCGGGACGACTCCCGGCTCGAGATAGGAGAGGTGGCAGTACGTCCACTCGCGCCCGTCGCCCGTCCGCAGCGTCAGCCCGATGCCGCACGTCGGATCGGGGCGCGCCCACGAGGAGACGACGATCGACTGGCGAGATCGCGTACACGGGCGAGCCCAGGGGCGCGGCGATGTCGGCTGCCGGCGCGCCGCTGTGGGTGTGGGAGACCGAGACGGCGCCGGGGCCGCCGCCGACGGGGAACGCCCAGCCGGAGGAGTACGCGGGGCCGCCGAGGAGCGACGCCGTGACGGTCGAGAACGTCGCCGGCGCGGCGGCCGTGCGGGCCTGCTCGAGCTGCGCGCTCGCCGTCGCGAGCGCGGCCGCCTGCCGGGCCGCGACGGCGTCGGCGGCCCGCCGCTGCTCCTCGATCCGCCCGGCCCGCTGCTCGTCGGCGAGCCGGCTCGAGAGCAGCGTCTCGGCCGCCGCGCGCCGCTGCCAGACCGCCGGCGGCCGCCGCGAACGTGCGGGCCTGGGCGCGGGCGGCGACGAGCCGCTCGTTCGCGGTCGTGACCGCGGCGCGCGCCTCGTCGAGGCTCTGCTGGAGCCGGTCGAGCGACAGGGCGAGGCCGGGGCTCTGCCCGTAGACGGAGGCGAGCCCGAGCACCTCGCCGACGTACCAGTCGGCGTGGTTGTACGCGTAGACCGCGCGCGTGAGGTCGGCGGCGCCGCCGGACGCGGCGAGGTAGCGCGCGGCCGAGTACACGGCGTCCTGCGGGTTCCACGGGTCGGCGACGCCGTCGCCCGACGCGTCGACGCCCCAGCGGAGCCACGTCGACGGCATGAACTGCATCCAGCCGACCGCGCCCGCCGAGCTCGGGCCCATGTTGCGGCCGAAGTTCGACTCGACCTTGTTGATCGCGGCGAGCACCTGCCACGGGATCCCGTACGCGGCGCCGGCCTGCTGCCAGAGTCCGAGCAGCGCGGGACCGGAGAGCGTCTCCGGCACCGCGGGCGGCAGCGAGAGGTCGGCCGGAGTCGCGACCGCGCCGAGCGTGTTCGGAAGCGCCGCGCTCGGCAGGAACGCTCGGCTGGCCGACGACCGCGAACTGCGGCGTCGAGACGACCGTGAACGTGTCGGCGCGCGCGCTCCCGGCGAAGGCAGCGAGCGTGAGCAGGAGCGCGACGGCGGCGAGACGGCGCATCGGCGGCTCACCCCGCCGGGACGATACGGAGGCCGGTCGGCGACTCGGGCGGCGGCTGCGGGGCCGCCGGGGCCGGCGCGATCCACTGCCCGCTGCCGCTCCGCCTGCTGGAGGGCGATCAGGAAGTCGTGCCGGTTCGTGGCCGCGTTCGCCGCCACCTCGGCCTCGACGGCGCCGCTCAGGACGAGGCCGACGAGCGCCTCCAGGAACGTCTGCATGTCGGAGTAGTGGCCGTCGGCGATCGCGTCCTCGATCTCCTCGGGGCGGCCCTCGCGGATCAGGTCGGCGATCCGGGCGTTCGTCACCATCACCTCGACCGCGGCGACCCGGCCGCCGCCGGCGCGCGGCAGCAGCCGCTGGCTGACGACGCCGCGCAGGACGCCGGCGAGGATCGAGCGGATCACGGCCTGCTTGTCGGGCGGGAAGAACTCGACCATGCGGCCGCACGTCTCGGCCGCGTCGAGCGTGTGCAGCGTCGAGAGCACGAGGTGCCCGGACTCGGCCGCCTGGAGCGCGGTCTGCGCGGTCTCGGCGTCGCGCAGCTCGCCGATCAGGATCACGTCCGGGTCCTGGCGGAGCGCGCGCCGGAGCGCCTCGCCGAACGAGCGCGTGTCGAGCCCGACCTCGCGCTGGCTGACGATGCACTCGCGGTCGGGATGGAGGATCTCGATCGGATCCTCGATCGTGACGATGTGCCGGCGCCGCGTCCGGTTCATGTGGTCGATCATCGCGGCGAGCGTCGTCGTCTTCCCGGCGCCGGTCGCGCCGGTGACGAGCACGAGCCCGCGCTGCTCGCTCGCGAGCCGCCGGACGCCGGGCGGCAGGGAGAGCTCCTCGAAGCTCGGCACCGTGGCCGGGATGACGCGGAACGCGAACGAGACCGCGCCGCGCTGGCGGAAGACGTTGACGCGGAAGCGCGGCAGATCGTCGTCGGAGTAGGCGAGGTCGAGCTCGCCGGTCTCCTCGAAGCGGGCGAGCCGTTCGGGGCGTCCGGCGGCGACGATCGCGAGCGCGCGCTCGAAGTCGGCGGGCTCGAGCGGCGGGGCGCCCTCGAGCGGGGCGAGCTCGCCGTCGCGGCGGATGATCGGCGGGCGGCCGAGCTTGAGGTGGACGTCGCTGGCGCCGAGCTCGACGGCGCGCCTGAGCAGGCTGTTCAGATCCATGCGGACTCGCAGGAGGCATCGGCGCCTGCAGGCGCTGTGCTTTAGGGCTTCAGGGCTTCAGCGAGAGGCGCGTGACCGTCCAGCGGCTCCAGGCGCGGTACCAGGACGGCAGCGGCGCCGGCGTCGCGGGCCGCGCGCCGCGCACGCTCTTCGGCGTCGCCGTCCAGAGCTGGAGCTTCAGGGCCCACGCCGGGATCCGCGTGGGCACGCCGTTCGGCCGGGGCTTCACGACGATCGTTCACGGCGCGGGAGGTGGCTCCGGCGTTGCCGGCGTCGTCGATCGCCCGGACGCTGTACGAGCCGGACTTCGTCAGGCGCTTGAGGTTCAGGGTGCCGACGGTGTGGCCGCCGGGGATCGTCCGGACGACCTTCTTCCCGCGCAGGATCTGGTAGGCGCGGATCCGGCGGCTGTTGTCGGCCGACGGCGGCCAGGCCAGGCGCAGCGTCGTCTTGACGAGCGAGGCGACGATCGCCGTCGGCTTCGTCGGCGGCTGGATGTCCTGCAGCAGGGCGAAGTCGCCGGTGTGGCGCGTGAAGACGACGATGCTGCCGTCGGGGCGCCGGTAGTAGCCGTCGAGGAGCCCCGCGCCGAGCTCGGCGCTCGTCAGCGTGGCGAGCGGCGTCCACGCCGAGCCCTGCTCGGAGTAGGCGGGGATCACCGCCTTCGGCGTCGGGGCCGCGAACGTGATCGCGAGCGGGTTCGGCAGGAACGCGGCGGCGACCGTGCTCGCTCCGCCGGGGGCGAAGACGACGGAGACCGCGCGGCTCGAGTGGCTGAACCCGTCGACGTCGACCGCAAGCGTGAGCGGGCTGGCCGAGAGGACGCCCGGCTGCGGTGAACGTGCCGGTGCTCCACGAGACCGACGCGATGCTCGCGAGGTCGAGCGAGGAGCCGACGCTCTGGCTGACGTCCACGGTCTGGGCGGGGCCGGTCGTGGCCGGCGGCGTGGTGGTCGTGCCCGCTGCTGCCGCCGCTGCTGCTCCGCCGCCGCTGCTGCTGCCGCGCTGTGCTCGCGCCCGAGATCGCGACGGCGGCGGAGGTCGCGATCGACGAGCCGCCGTCGTTCGTCCCGGTGACGCGGCACGCGAGCGTGTGTCCGCTGTCGGAGGACGTGACGGTGTAGGTGACCGAGGTCGCCCCGGAGATGACCGAGCCGCTGCGGAGCCAGGCGTACGTGTACGTCGGCGAGTACGTCCACGTGCCCGCGTCGCAGGTGAGGAGCGAGCCGACCGAGGCCGTTCCGTTCACGACGGGCGCGACGGTGTTCACCGGCGCCTGGACGACGAGCGCGGTGGCCGAGGTGGCGTTGCCGGATCCCTCGGCGTTCGACGCGGTCACCTTGCAGGAGATCTGGTGTCCGAGGTCGCCGGAGACGAGGACGTACGTGCGGTCGTCGCGCTGCCGATCGACGAGCCGTCGCGCAGCCACTGGTACGTGTAGCCCGACGGCGCGTTCGTCCAGGTGCCGGTCGCGCAGGTCAGGGTCGAGCCGACCGTCGCGGTGCCGCTGATCGACGGGTTGACGGTGGCCGCGGGCACGTCGAACGCGAAGACCGCGAGGTTCGGGAGCCGCGGCCGAGCCGACGGTCGTCCACGTGCCGCCCGCGACGACGACTGCTGCCGGTGAGGACGAGGGCGTTCACCTGCGGCGTGCCGCCGTGATGTTCGGGTTCCACGTGGTGGCCGCGCCCGAGGAGGCGACGAGCGCCGCGATGCTGTTCCTCGTCGGGCTCCCCGTCCCGATCGTCGTGAACGCGCCGCCGGCGTAGACGGTCGCGCCGTCCGACGAGAGCGCGAGCGCGTTGACGTTGCCGTCGGCGACCGGGTTCCACGAGCTCAGGGCGCCGGTCGCCGTGTCGAGCGCGGCGATGTGCACGCCGGTTCCGGTCGCGTTGATCTTCGTGAAGTCGCCGCCGATGTAGAGCGTCGTGCCGTTGCGCGCGAGCGCGCTGACGGGGACCGCCGTCGCGCTGACCGTAGGGGCGGTGATGGTCGGCTTGCTCGACCAGGTGACCGCCGACGCGGTCGTCGGGTCGAGCGCGGCGACGTACTTGTACGCTCTGGCCGCCGATCACCGTGAAGCCGCCGCCCGCGTAGACGGTGGTCACGTGGCCGTTCGAGTCGGTCGCGAGCAGCAGCGCGTTGACGGCGGCGGACGTGGTGACGGTGACGTTCGGGTTCCAGCTGACGAGCGAGCCCGACGCGTCGATCTCCCCGATGTCCTTCTGGCTCGTGCCCGCGATCGTGGTGAAGTTCCCGCCGACGTACACGATCGTGTTGCCGCCCGAGTCCTTGGCGGTCGCGAGCGCGTAGACCGTCGCGGTGTTGCCCGAGACGCCGGGGTTCCACGAGCCGACGACGCCGGACGCGAGCGAGATGGACGCGAGCCCGGCGCGCGACTGGCCGCCGATCGTCGTGAAGGCGCCGCCGGCGTACACCGTCGATGCGTCGGGCGAGAGCGCCAGCGCATAGACGGTGCCGTTCGCGCTCGGGTCGAAGGAGAGCAACGAACCCGAGATCGAGATCGCGGCAAGCTCGGTCCGGGTCTTGAGACCGACCCCGGAGAAGGCTCCGCCGACGGCGATCGATGCTCGAGGTGACCGCCAGCGCGGAGACCTGGCCGTTCGCGTCCTCCTGCCAGCGTCGTCGCCGTCCCGTCCGACGCGGAGAGCGCGGCGAGATCCTCGCGCGACTGCCCGCCGATCGCGGTGAACGTGCCGCCGACGTAGAGCGGTCGAGCCCGTACGACGAGAGCGCGAGCGCCGTCACGGCTGCCGTTCGGCGCTCGGATCCCAGGACGTCGCGCTCGCCCGTCGACGCCGACAGCGCGCCGAGGTCGGTGCGCGCCTGGCCGCCCACGCGTGGTGAACGTCCCGCCGACGTAGACGGTGCGCCGTCCGAGGAGACGGCGAGCGCGCGTGACGCGTGCCGTTCGCCTGCGGGCGCCCACGCGGTCGCCGCTGCCGTTGCCGGACGTCGAGAGGGCGGCGAGGTTGGTCCGCGAGGCGCCGCCGATCGTCGTGAAGCTGCCGCCGACGTAGAGGGTCGCGCCGTCCGAGGTGAGCGCGAACGCGCTCACGCTGCCGCCGCTCGGAGCGGGGTTCCACGTCGTGGCGCGAGCCGCTCGACACGGCGAGCGCCGCGAGCCCGGCGCGGGAGCCGCCGCCGATCGCCGTGAACGAGCCCCCGGCGTAGAGCGTCGTGCCGTCGGGCGAGAGCGCGAGCAGCGTCACCGAGTCGTCCGCGTTCGGATTCCAGGACGTCGGCAGCACCGGTCGACGCCGTGAGCGCGGCGATGTCGTTGCGCGACGAGCTGCCGATCGTCGCGAACGCTCCGCCGACGAAGAGCGTCTTCCCGTCCGAGGAGAGCGCGAGCGCGTTCACCTGCGCGTTCGGCGCCGGGTTCCAGGCTCGAGTCGACGCCGCCGCCGGAGGTGATGTGGGCGAGGTTCGTGATCGCGGCGGTCCCGACCGCCGTGAAGCTGCCGCCGACGTACCAGCCGCCCGACCCGTCCGAGACGACGGCGTTGACGGTGCCGTTGATCGGCCGGGAGCAAGGACGGCGTGCCGCCCGCGACCGGTGCCGCCGACGAAGCCGCCGGTGTACGCGCCCGCGCGGCTGAACGAGCCGCCGAGGACGATCGTCGAGCCGGAGGTGACGACGGCGTTGACCGTCCCGTCGACGACGATCGACGAGCTGGTTCTGCGGCAGGTTCGAGATCGCCGAGGCGCTGCCGGCGAGCACGACCGCGCAGGCTGCCGCCACCGCGACCGCGAGGCCAAGCGGCGGCGGATACCTCGTGCCGGCACGCCGCCGCAATGGCATGCCGGCGGATTGCCGGCCCGACATGACGGACTGGTTCGCACCCCGCGCGGCGTCTCCTACCCCTGCGCCGCGGCGAAATTCGGCTGACATTCGCCCCCGCGGGCACGGCTCCTGCGCTGACTCGTGGCATCGGCGACCTGCGCGTCGCGGCCGACTCCACGATGCGCGCCCGGCCAGGGTTGCTACACAGGGGGCTGTGCTGTCGGTCGTGGGGGCATGCAAGCGGTTCGGACCCGGTCGTCGCGCTCGACGGCGCCTCGCTCGAGGTTCCGCGCGGACGGATCGTCGGCTTCCTCGGCCCGAACGGGGCCGGCAAGACGACCGCGATGCGCAGCGTGTTCGGGCTCGTCGCGCTCGACGAGGGCGAGGTGCGCTGGGACGGGCGCCCGGTCGACCGGGACGCGCGGCTCCGTTTCGGCTACATGCCGGAGGAGCGCGGCCTCTACCCGAAGATGCCGGCCGCCGCCCAGCTCGCCTTCCTCGCCGAGCTCCACGGTCTCGACCGGCCCGCCGCGCTCGCCGCCGCGCACGCGTGGCTCGATCGGCTCGGCCTCGGCGACCGCGCGGACACGACCGTCGAGAAGCTGTCGCACGGCAACCAGCAGCGCGTCCAGCTCGCGGCCGCGCTCGTGCACGAGCCCGACCTGCTCGTCCTCGACGAGCCGTTCTCGGGTCTCGACCCGGTCGCGGTCGAGACGCTCGGCGAGGTGCTCCGCGCCGAGGCCGAGCGCGGCGCGGGCGTCCTCTTCTCGAGCCACCAGCTCGACCTCGTCGAGGATCTCTGCGAGGACGTGACGATCGTCGCCGCCGGCCGGGTCGTCGCCGCCGGGCCGGTCGCGCAGCTGCGGGCGCGCGCCGGGCGCGTGCGGATCGACGTCGAGCGTCGACGGCGCGCCGCCCGACTGGGCGCCGACGGTGGCCGGCGGCGAGCTGCTCGAGCGGCGGAACGGCTCGCTGCGGCTGCTCGCGAGCGAGGACGTCGACCCCGACGACGTGCTCGCGCAGGCGCGCGCCGTCGGCCGTGTGACGCGCCTTCTCCTTCGGCCCGCCGACGCTCGCCGAGCTCTTCCTCGAGGCGGTGCAGCGATGAGCGCGGCCCGGCTGGTGTGGCTCGTGACGCGGCGCGAGGTGCGCGAGGGGATCCGCGGCCGCCAGTTCCTGATCACGACCGTCGTGCTCGTGCTGATCTTCGGCCTCGTGATCGGGATCCAGTCCCTCGTCGGCGGCAACAACGCCGTCCCGATCGGCGTCGGCGGCGGCGCGCCCGCCCGGCTCGCGCCCGCGCTCACGGCGGCCGCGAAGCAGCTCGACACGACGGTGAGCGTCCGGCACTACACGACCGCGGTGGCCGCGCAGGAGGCGGTCGCGCACCGCAAGGTCGAGCTCGCGTTCGTCGCCGGCGGCCGCCGCCTGCTCGTCCGCAGCGACACGAGCGGCACCGCCTCGGCGATCGCGGCCGCCGCCGGACGCGTCGTCTTCCTGCCCGAGCAGGCGCGCAGCATCGGCATCACGGCGGCGCAGGCCCGGGCGGCGCTCGCCTCGCCGCTCACGGTCGCCCACGTGGAGCCGGCCTCCGGCTCGAACGGCACGGGCTTCGGCCTCGTGACGACGATCGTCCTCTTCGTCGCCGTCTCGGTCTACGGCCAGATGGTGCTGCAGAGCGTCGTCCAGGAGAAGGCGAGCCGCATCGTCGAGGTGCTGCTCGCCACGCTGCGGCCGCGCCACCTGCTCGCGGGGAAGGTCGCCGGCATCGGCCTGCTCGGCCTGTCGCAGATCGTGCTGCTCGCCGCGTTCGCGATCGGCGCGGGCGCCGCGGGCGCGATCTCGCTGCCCTCGTTCGGGAGCACGGCGCCGCTCGCCGTCCTCTGGTTCCTGCTCGGCTTCGCGTTCTACGCGACCGCGTTCGCCGCCGCCGGGTCGCTGATCTCGCGCGTCGAGGACGCCGCGGTGGCGACGCCGATCACGATGACGATGCTCGCGGCCTACCTCCTCTCGTTCGGCCAGCTCTCGAACCCGGACGGCGGCCTCGCGACCGCGCTGACCCTGATCCCGCTCTCCGCGCCGTTCGCGGTGCCGGCGCGGGCGGCCCTGACGACGATCCCGCTCTGGCAGAACGTCGCGTCGGTCGCGCTGATGCTGGTCGCGATCTGGGCGCTCGTCCGCGTCGCCGGCCGGATCTACGAGCTCGGCATCCTCCGCACCGGGCCGCGCGTCCCGTTCCGCGAGGCGTTTCAGGCGGCGCGGCGCGCGACCGCGTAGATCGCGCGGATCGCCGCCCGCTCCACGCCGCGGGCCGCGCCCGGCTCGGCGAGCTCGCCGCGGAGGAGCTTCTCGAGCGCACGGAACGTGATCGGCAGCCGCGCGAGCGCGTACGTCGTCCGCGGGAACCGCTCGAACGCCGCCTTCGCGCCCCAGCCGGCCCGCGTCAGCGGCGTGATCCGCCGCTCGACCGCCGCCTCGTACGGCTCCAGCGTCTCCGCCCGGCCGGCGAGCACGTCGAGCGCCGCCTCGGTCACGAGCTGCGCGGAGAGGAACGCCTCGTACATGCCGTCGCCGGAGAACGGGTCGACGAGCCCGGCGGCGTCGCCGATCACGGCGGTCGTGCCGCGCGCGAGCCGCGTGCCCGGCCGCCGCATCGGCAGCCGGTAGCCGCGCGTCTCGGTCGCCGCGTCGGGGTCGACGCCGTACGCCTCGCACATCCGCCGCAGCTCGGCGCGGAGGCGCGGCCCCTCGCTCGCGTTGCCGCCGACGCCGACGTTGACGTGGTCGCCCTTGGGGAAGATCCAGCCGTAGCCGCCGTGGATCGACGGCGATCTCGATCAGCATCGCGTGCGCGAAGCGCTCGTCGTGCGGGTAGTTCGCCTCGAGCGCGACGCCGTGGACGATCTCCTCGGCGAGCCCGAGCTGCTTCGCGCTCGCGCCGTTGCAGCCGTCGGCGCCGATCACGATCCGCGCCTCGACCTCCGCCCCGTCGACCGTGAGCCCGCCCTCGCGCACGTCGGCGACCTTGACCCCGTCGCGGACGTCGGCGCCCGCCCCGCGGCCTGCTCGAGCAGGAAGTGGTCGAGCCGCCGGCGCTGGGTCATGTAGGCGAGCGGCCCGCGCGCGCGGCGCGAGAAGCGCGACCGGTAGCGGAGGCCGCAGTCCATCCGGTCGACGACGTCCTCGACGACCGGGTCGATCGAGAACGGCAGCAGCCGCGCCGCCCGCCCGGTCACCCCGCCGCCGCACGGCTTGTCGCGCGGGAAGACCGCCTTGTCGACGAGCGAGGACGCGCGCGCCGGCGCTCGCCAGCCGGTAGGCCGCGGTCGAGCCCGCCGGCCCGCCGCCCACCACCGCCACGTCGAAGTCCGCCACCGCCACAACGCTACAATGGCGCGCTCCCCGGGGGTGTGCCCGAGCGGCCAAAGGGAACGGGCTGTAAACCCGTCGGCTCAGCCTACGGAGGTTCTCCGCCGGCCCTCCGCCCACCACCGCGACGTCGAAGGAGCTCACGCCGGCAACGCTACCGCGACTGCGTGGTGTCGCACCTTCCACCGGCCTCGACGGCCGGCTGCTCGCGGCAGACGAGCGCCGCGCGCGGCTGACCGCCGCGCTCGAGCGGATCCCGGCTCTCGTCGACGCCGAGGCGCTGCTCTCGGATCGCGCCTGGACGTGACCGAGCCCGCCGCCCGGCGCCGGCTGCTCCTCGACAAGTCCGCGTTCGTCCGCGGCCCCGTTCCCGAGGGGCTCGGCGAGCCTTGCCTCTGCGCGGTCACGCGGTTCGAGCTTCTGTACAGCGCGCGCTCGCCGCGTGCGTTCGAGCAGCTCGAGGAGGAGCTCGACGCCTTCCACGAGCTGCGGCTGGACGCGGAGACGATCGCGCTCGCCCGCGCCGCGCAACGCCGGCTCGGCTCGCGGAGCCGGCAGCGGGTGCCCATCCCCGACCTCCTGATCGCAGCCTGCGCGCACCAGCACCAGGCGGCCGTCCTCCACCTCGACCGCCACTACGACGTGCTCGCGCGCGTCCTCGACTTCACCCCCGTGCGGCTCGACCACTAGAGCGGGGCGCGAGCCGCGACCCGGCTACAATGGCGCGCTCCCCCGGGGGTGTGCCCGAGCGGCCAAAGGGAACGGGCTGTAAACCCGTCGGCTCAGCCTACGGAGGTTCGAATCCTCCCGCCCCCACTGGGCCGCCCGCGCCTTCCCTCTTCTCCAGCGAGCCGCCGCAGGCGGCTCGCTGTGTTCTCTGCCCGCTTCGCGCGAGGTGCGCGCCGCTCCGCGGCTTGCAGCTCGCCGCTGTGCTTTCCTGCTCGCTAACGGCGTCCCCCACGGGGCGGCGCGGCGACGGCGCGAGGCGTCACGAGCCGCGCCCGCGCAGGTCGGGCGCGGCGACGGAGGCGCTGGCCGCGGCGACGCGTCCGTCAGGGTGCGCGCCGACCGGCGGCTCGCCGCTGCGGAGGGTCGGCGAGGTGGAGCAGGGCGGTTGCGGCGGCGGCGACGTCGAGTTGGTCGTCGACGACGGCGTGGAGAAAGAGGCCGTCGAGGGCGGCTGCGAGGGCGGCGGCGGTCGCCGTCGGGTCGTGCGACGCCGTCTCGGGCGAGAGCGGCTGGCGAGCTGGTTGCGGAAGTCGGAGATCAGCGCGCCGAGTGCAGCGCGCAGCTCCGGGTCGCGTCCGGACTGGAGCATCGTCTCGAAGAGGAGGAGCGTCAGCTCGGGGCTGTCGCGGAAGGCAGACGGCGAGCGCGACCAGCTGCTCGAGGGCGCCGCGGGCGCTCGGGCGCCTTGTCCAGAACCTCGCCGAGCGGTGCGAGCGCGTCGGTGGTCGCGTTCAGGGCGGCCTCGCGCACGAGCTCGTCCTTCGAGCGCCAGTGGTAGCTGACGATCCCCTGGGTGACGCCGGCGCGGGCGGCGATCTCGCGGGTGCTGAAGCCGGACCAGCCGTCCCGGGCGATCAGCTCCGCGGTCGCCTCGAGGATCTTGGCGCGGGTGGTGCGGCCTCGCTCCCGGCTCGTGCTCACGCTCCTAGTTTGTCATATGACCAGGGCGAATGATAAGTTCGGTGCTCGATGCACCAGAGACGGAGGCAGGCGAGGGCGTGACGGCGGCACTGGAGACGTTCGCGCTGACGAAGACCTACGGGGCGACGCGGGCGCTGGTCGAGCTCGAGCTGCAGGTCGAGCGGGGCAGGTGTTCGGGTTCCTCGGGCCGAACGGGGCGGGCAAGACGACGACGATCCGGATGCTGCTCGGCCTCCAGCGGCCGACGAGCGGCCGGGCGACGGTGCTCGGCCTCGACGCGCAGCGCGACAGCGTCGAGATCCACCGCCGCGTCGGCTACCTGCCGGGGGAGCTGGCGCTCTATCCGCGCCTGACCGGCCGGCAGCACATCGACTGGTTCGCGCGGGCCCGCGGGCGCGCACGACCCGTCGCTCGCCGCGCGAGCTGATCGAGCGGTTCGGGGTGGTGCTCGACCGCCCGGCGAGGGAGCTGTCGAAGGGGAACCGGCAGAAGATCGGGCTCGTGCTCGCGTTCATGCACCGGCCGCGAGCTGCTGATCCTCGACGAGCCGACGTCGGGCCTCGATCCGCTGATGCAGAACGAGTTCGAGCAGCTCGTGCGCGAGATCGGTCGCCGAGGGCCGGACGGTGTTCCTGTCCTCCCACGAGCTCGACGAGGTGCAGCGGCTCGCCGACCGGGTCGCGATCATCAGGTCCGGGCCGGCTGGTCACCACCGACACGGTCGAGCGCCTGCGCCAGAGCGCGCCGCTGCGGGTCGAGGTGCGCTTTCGCGCGGCCGGTCGATCCGTGCGCTCTTCGCCGGCCTCGACGGGGTGAGCGTGACCGCCCGCGACGGCGACCGCATCGCGCTGCAGGTGACCGGCGCGATCGGACCGGTGCTCAAGGTGATCGCCGAGCACGACCCGGTCGACCTCATCTTCCGGCATGCCGACCTCGACGAGCTGTTCCTCGATCTCTACCGCGAGCCGCGCCGCCGGAGGCAGCCCGATGCGGACTGAGATCGCCCGCCTCGACCTCTCGCTGCGGCGGCGCAGCGTGATCGGCTACTCGCTCGGGATGGCCGTCTACATGCTGGTCGTGGTCGCGCTCTATCCCGCCTTCAAGGACTCGACCTCGCTCGACAAGTTCGTCCAGACGACTCCACGATCTCGGCGCTCTTCGGCGTCACCGGCGCGATCTCGTCGTCGGGCGGCTGGCTGAACGGCAACATCTACGCGAACTTCCTCCCGCTGCTGATGCTGCTGCTGACGATCGGCTACGGCGCCGCCTCGCTCGCCGGGCAGGACGAGGACGGCACGCTCTGCCTCGTCGCGACGCTCCCGATCCGCCGCGCCGCCGTCGTCCTCGAGAAGGCCGCCGCGATGGCGCTCCAGGCCGCCGTCCTCGCCGTCGTCGTCGCCGTCTGCGTGCTCGTCGGACGCTCCTTCGACCTCACCCTCCACCCTCGCCAACGTCGCCTCGATCTCCGCGACCACGCTCCTGCTCGGCCTCGACTTCGGCCTGATCGCGATGGCGATCGGCGCCTACACCGGCAGCAGGGCAGCCGCGCTCGGTGCCGCCACGGCCTTGCCGCCGCCTCCTACCTGCTCGGCTCGCTCGCAGTCGTCGTCTCGTGCGCTCCACCCCGCCCGCTACGTCTCGCTCTTCTTCTGGTCGGTCGGAAACGACCAGATCAGCGCGCGGCGCCGGCGCCGCTCGACTACGCCGTCCTCCTCGCCGTCGGGCTCTCCGCGCTGGCCGCCGCGGCGGCGCGCCTTTCGCCGGCTCGACCTGCACTAGGCTCGACCTGCCGCGGAGGGTTGGGCCGCCGCGTGCCACACTGGGTCGGTCTCCCTCGCACCTCGCCTCACCGGTCGGCGGCGGCTCATGGTCGCCGCGCTTCTCGCCGCCGCGCTCGGCGGCGGGATCGCGGCGCTGATCCCCACGCTGCTCGGCGGCGCGAGCAAGCCGGCGCCGCTCCTCGTCCCGCGCGCGGCCGGGCTCGCCGGCGACCCGCTCGCGTTCGACCCGGCCCGGCGGCACGACCTCGAGCAGGCGGCCGCGCAGGGCTACGCGCAGGTGCTCTACCTGAAGAGCCCGGGCGGCGTGGTCGCGGCGGCGAAGCGCACCGCGCGCTACCGGCCGCTCGTCGAGAAGGCGGTCGCCGGCACCGGGATCTCGCCCGACGTGGTCGAGGCGATCGTCTTCCTCGAGAGCGCCGGCCGGCCCGACGTGATCGCCGGCAACGACCCGGCGAGCGCGGCCGGGCTGACGCAGATCCTCGCCGAGACCGGGCAGAGCTTCCTGGGGATGCACGTCGACCTCGCCGCCAGCCGCCGGCTGACCAAGGCGATCGCCGCCGCGCAGGCCAAGGGCGACGCGAAGGCCGTCGCGCGCCTCGAGGCGAGCCGCCGCCGCGCCGACGCCCGCTTCGTCCCGGCCCAGGCGCTCGCCGCCACCGTCCGCTACCTGCTCACCGCACGGCGGATCCTCGGCCGCGACGACCTCGCGGTCGTCTCGTACCACATGGGCATCGGCAACCTCGAGGACGTCCTCCGCGACTACGCGGGCGGCACGGCGCCACGGTGAAGGAGCTCGTCGCCCGCGACGACCTCTCCTGGGCGCGCCTCTACTTCGCCTCCTCGCCGGCCGCCCACCGCGTCGGCGTGGGCCCGGCTCGCGAGCTTCGGCGACGACTCGCAGACCTACTACTGGCGCGTGCTCGCAGCGGAGCAGATCATGCGCCTCTACCGCAGCGACCCGGCCCGGCTGCGGCAGCTCGCCGTCCTGCACCGCGAGAAGGCGAGCGCCGAGGACGCCCTCCACCCCGCCGCCACGACCGAGAGCTTCGCGACGCCCGACCAGGTCGCGGGCGCCTGGCAGCGCGGACTCCTCCAGCCGCTGCCCGACGACCCGGCGCTCCTCCACCTCCGCGTCGCCCCGGCGATGGGCGCGCTCGCGGACAGCCTCGGCCGCAAGCCCGACCTCTACCGGGGCCTGCGCGCCCGAGGCGCTCGCGCTCCTCCTCTACCTCGCCGGCCGCGTGCACGCCTACAGCGGCGAGCCGGCGCTGACCGTGAGCACGACCGTCCTCGACGACGCGTACCGGCAGAAGCTCCCGCCCGGCGACCCGAACGCGGGCACCGGCTACTCGCTCGAGACGACCGGCTGGGCGTTCGACATCCGCCGCGACTACAGCGCCCCCGCCCAGGCCGCCGCCTTCCAGTACGAGCTCGAGCGGCTCCAGGCGCGCAACCTGATCGCCTGGATCCGCACCCCGCACACGATCCACGTCACCGTCTCCGCCGCCGCGGCCTCGCTCGTCCCGGTGCTGCTCCGGCGGGCGCCCGCCGGACACCGTAGGGGGTCCTGCGCGGGAACGCCGGCCTGGAGCGTCTTCACGTCGGCGGTCGTGAGCGCGTTGCCGCCGATCCCCCAGTCGCCGCTCGCGACGTCCTCGATCGTCACCCACGTGACCGAGCGCATGCTCTCGCCCTCGACCTCGACCATCGCGTCGGTGAGACGCTCGATGATCTCGCGCTTCTGCTCGGGGGAGAACACGTTCTCGATCAGCTTCACCTGGATGAGAGGCACTTGCAGCTCCTTTGCTCGATTGCCGGATCTCACCGAGTCTCTCCGGCAACCGCGGCTGGGGCTTCGCGAGAACGGGCCATCTTCGAGGCTCCGGCCGAGATCGCCCGAACGGGCCATGCCCCTGCGCTCAGACGAGCCCGTCGCGCGTCGCACGCGCCGCGGCGGCGGCACGGGTCGGCTCCCCGAGCTTGCGCAGGATGTTCGCCACGTGCCGGTGCACGGTGTGTTCGCTCACGACGAGCTCGGCCGCGATCTCCCGGTTCGACCGGCCCGCGGCGACGTGCCCGAGCACCTCCCGCTCGCGCCGGGTCAACGGGCTGGCGGCCTCCGTCGCGGCCGGCGGCCGGGCGAGGAGAACGCGCCGCCTCCGCCAGGCCCTGGCCGGCGTCGAGCTCGCGGAACGCCTTCCGCGCCGCGCGCGCCTCCGAGGTCGCGCGCTTCGCGGAGCCGAGCCGGGCCAGGACGCGCGCCAGCACGAGCCGTGCGCGCGCCCGCTCGTACGGCGACTCGCAGAGCCCGAAGAGGTCGACCGCATCCTCGAGCCGGCGGCGCGCGAGCTCGAGATCGCCGGCGGCGTACGCGGCCTCGCCGCCCGCACGCGCGGCAACGGCTTTCGCCCGCGTCGTGCCGAGGTCCTCGGCGAGCCGGTCGAGCTCGCCCGCGGCGGCGAGCGCCGTCTCGACGCGGCCGCACTCGACGGCCGCCCGCACGAGCACGCGGAGGACGGCCACCCGGTCGGTCGGCCGGGTCTTCTCGGTCGCGCGGTCGAGCCGCTCGGCGAGCGCGAGCGCCGTCGCCGGATCGCCTTCGTCGAGCGCGAGCTCGACGCTGCCGATCCGCGCCGTCCGGCTGAGCTCCGACCGGCCGAACAGGGCGCGAGCCTCGTCGAGGCGGCCCTGGCGGCGGCGGAGCTCGCCGAGCTGCGCGGTGCCCTCGAAGAGCGCAGCCCGCCGGCCGCCCGCGAACGCGTCCACCGCCGCCTCGAGCTCCGCCTCGGCCTCGTCCCAGGCGTCCCCCTGGAGCAGCACCGCGGCGTACTGCGTCCGGCACGTGTTGAAGAGCGTCCGGAGCTCCCAGCGCCGCGCGAACTCCTTCACCTCCGCGCACCACTGGGTCGCCCGTTCGACGTCGCCCACCCGCTCGCACGCGGCGATCAGGTTGCAGCAGACCTTCCCGATCCACATCACGTCGGCGATCTCGCCGGCCGTGGCGGCGACCGCCGACTCGTCGAGCCGCCGCATGCCCTCGTCGACGCGCCCCTGGTGGACGAGCGCGAGCCCCTCGAGCGAGCGCCCGACGACCTCGACGTCCTCGCGGCTCGATCTGCCGGGCGATCGTGATCGCCCGCTCGGCGGCCTCCCTCGCGGCGGCCGGCGTGCCGGACGCGAGCGCCACCTCCGCCTCGCGGACCGCGAGCCACGCGTGCTCGACGGAGAGCTCCTCCTCCGCCAGCAGCCGGGCGCCCCGGTCGAGCCAGCCGCGCGCGACGGCGGTGCGCCCGCCGAAGAGGACGGAGTCCCAGGCGAGCGCTGCCGCGACCCGCGCCGCGCCGAGACGGTCGCCGCGCTCCCGGTAGAGGCGATACGCGCGCTCGCGCGTGGAGACGGTCTCGTCGGCGTGGTCGAGCCACCAGTGGGCGACGGCGGCGGCTTCGAACGCCTCGGGATCCTCGCCGGCCTCTCCGAGCAGCGCGAGCGCCTCCTCCCAGGCTGCACGTGAGAGAGCGTCCCAGCCGGCGACGACGGCCTCGTGCACCGGAGAAGTATCTCCCCGCCGCGAGCCCGGGCGAAGCGCCCGCTACAGCAGCGCGCTGACGGCCCGGATCACGCCGACGGTCGGGAGCGGCGGGTTCAGCGCGACGTAGGTCGGCGTCCACGCGGTCGGCTGGAACTTCGCGAGGTACGTCGAGAGCGCGCGGAAGTGGTAGCGGGAGTCGAAGAACGAGATCGCGGGAGCCGCGGCGCGGAAGAGGACGCGCGCCCGCCCGTCGAGCTGCTGCTCCGAGCCGCGGAGCGGCGCGATGTCCATCCAGGCGCGCTCGGCTCCCTCCGCGGCGAGCGCCTCGAGCGCCGCGACGACGAGGGCCTCGGTCGCCCCCATCGGCGCGTCGGGGCGCCGCACGAGATCCTCGAGGAACCAGCCGCTCTCCGCCGGCACCGGCGTGCAGGCGAGCACGGCCTCGATCCGCCCGTCGCAGCGGGCGACGAAGAGCCGCTTCTCCTCGGCAAGGGTCAGCGGCGAGGCGCGCAGGAACGAGCTCGCCACCGAGCCGGGCGAGACCGGCCTCCCAGGCGGCGAGCGCGGCGCGCACCGGCTCCGCGTCGGCGGGCTCGTAGGCCCGCACCGAGACGCCGGCCCGCGCCGCCTTGTTCAGGCACCAGCGCAGATGCTTGCCCGGATCGCCGCGCGGCGGCTGCCACTCGGCGAGCGCGAAGAGCGGCTGCTCGCCGACCTTGAGCACGCTGTAGCCCCGCGCGAGCGCGTGCGCCGCCGTCTCGGCGCCGACGAGGAGCAGGCAGACGCGCAGCTTCCGGCGGCGCAGGACGGCCGTCGCCTCGTCGAGCAGCGCGCCGTCGCCGCCGGCCGCCGCGAGCGGGTCGCCCCAGACGACGGCGACGCCGTTCCGCTCCAGATACGCGACCGCGCCGTCGCCCGACTCGGCGAAGACGTACCGCCACGGCGCGTCGTAGCGCAGGCAGAACGAGAGCGGGTTGCGTCCGAACCGGGCCAGCAGCTCCGCTGCGCGATCCCGTTCTCCCGTCGCTGCCGTCACGCAGGAGACCCTAGACTCCGGGCTCCCGCCGCCCAAGGAGGCACGCATGACCGTGGCAGAGTCCGGCACGCTCCATCACGCCTGTTTCGTCGTGCGCGACGTCGAGCAGACCGCCGCGGCGCTGGCGTCCTCGCTCGGGATCGGGCCGTGGGGCGTGTGGACGATCGAGCCGGCGAACACCACCGTGCGCGGCCGCGCCGTCCCCTTCAGCTTCCGGATCGCGATCGCCGCGATCGGCGACTCCCACTACGAGCTGCTCGCGCCGCACACGGGCGAGAGCATCTACGTCGAGCACCTGGCCGAGCACGGCGAGGGGTTCCACCACACGTGCTTCGCGTACCCGAGCCTCGCGGCGATGCAGGCGGCGAAGGCGGAGCTCCTGGCCCAGGGGCGCGAGCTCGTCCAGGGCGGCGAGGTCGGCGACGACGGCGAGTTCTGCTACTTCGCGATCCCCGAGACGGGCTCGCTGCTCGAGCTGCTCTACGCGGCGGAGCTGCCGCCGCCGGAGGTCACGGTCGGCTAGCGGCGGCCTGCGCCCAGGCGAAGCTCGCCTCGACGAGGCGCGGCGGCCCGGCGAGGAACTCGTGCCACCGGTCCGCGGCCGACCAGACGGTCGCGTCGCGCAGGATCCGGCGGATGCTCTCGCAGGCGTTCGCGCCGGAGAAGACGAACATCGCCTCGCTGCCGACGAAGAAGACCTCGTGGCGCTCGAGGCTCGCGTCGGCGAGGTCGAACGGCGGCCCCTCGGCGACGAGCGCGCGGGCGGCGTCGACGGCCTCGGGCTTGAGCGGGACGACCACCGCGATCTGCTCGACGGGCTCGCTGCGCGCGCACAGCTCGGCGAGCAGGTCGGCGAGCTCGGCGAGCAGGCCCATGCCGAGCGGGCGGACGAGGAGCGGCGCCGAGCCGTGCGGCTCGACGACGAGCGCCGGCCGGCCGTCGAGGAGGTCGGGGCGCACGCGCCCGATCCGGACGCCGTCGAGATCGGCGTACGCGAACGTGTGCTGCACGACGCGACCGTCGCACGAGCCGTCCAGCCGGACCGCGTCCAGGCCCGGGGTGAGCTGCCCGGCCGCGGGACTCCCGTCGGGCTCCAGCCAGAGGACCGGATACGAGGACGCGATGGTCGCCATGCGCAGACGATGCTGGACGACCAGGCGGCCGTCAGCGGCGAACGCACAGACGCGAACTACGGAAAACTTCGTATTCCGAGGTCCTGTTTCGTCCGCTCCGACTTCGTATGATCCTCGACATGCGCAAGCGTGACCTTCCGGGAGCGGTCGGCGAGGCACTCGTGGTGCTCGTCGCGCTCGGGCTCGCGTTCGCGGCCGGCGCGGCCGGCTGGGCGATCGGCCACTCGCAGCACCAGGTCGGCAAGACCGTCACCGTCACCGGCGCGGCCGGAACGACCTCGTCGGCGCCGACGACCGCCGTCAGCCCGCAGGTCGCGGCCGGCGCGCACACGTTCGTGCAGTTCGCGTGCGTGCAGTGTCATGGGCCGCAGGGGCAGGGCGGCGTGTCGCCGTATGTGCCGGCGTTGAGCAAGATCAAGACGACGCTGACGGTGGCGGCGTTGTCGAAGATCATCGACCACGGGCTGGGCGAGTCGGCGAAGCCGACGCAATCCGTACATGCCGGTGTGGGGCGAGGTGATCTCGAAGACGCAGGTCGCGAACCTCGTCGCCTACATCCGGGCCGGCCTGCCGAAGGTGGCCACGACGGATCCGGTGCCGGTGCCGACCGGCCAGGGTGCCGCCGTCGCCGGCGAGGCGCTGTACGTGCGCTACGGGTGCATCAACTGTCACGGCCCGAACGGGCTCGGCGGCGTCGCGAACCCGCTCTCGCCGGACAAGTCGATCCCGCCGCTGTCGGGTCAGGGGTTCCGGCACGACTTCCCGACCGACCAGGCGATCTACGACGTGATCCAGTCGGGCAGCGTGATCGGCAAGGCGCCGATCGTGAGCATGCCCCACTGGGGCGGCATCATCCCGCCCACCCAGATCCGCGAGCTGATCGCCTACCTCAAGACGCTCAAGTAGCGGCCGCCGCCGGCGTTAACGCCGGTGTAACGCCCTCTCTCCCATGCTGGGCTCATGCAGCGCCCGCACAAGGAGGAACCATGAACCGACGCACATACCGGCGTCCTCGCCGGCTGCGCCCTCGCAGCGGTCGTCGCGGCCGGTGTCGCCACGGGCGCCCCGGACTACGCGACGACGCCCACGTCCACCGGGCTCGTGAACCCGGAGGCGATCCCGCTCGGCGACGGCTACGTCTCGACGAGCCCGAAGGTCGGCTACGTCGACGCGTGCCAGACGAGCTTCCGCGGCGGCGGCGCCGAGCACGCCGGCCCGTGGATCGACGAGACCGCGAAGACGTGGAACATCACGACGAAGATCGCCGTGAACGGCGCCGTCTCCTGGCCGAAGGCCTACTACAAGGTCAAGGACACCGGCGGCAAGCGCGTCGTCACCTTCGACGACCTGCCGATCGACCACACGACCGGCGTCTTCCCGATCGCCTCGAGCGACCCGGCGTCCGCCTACGACCGCAACCCGAATCACATCGGGGCCCAGAAGGTCTCGTGGCGCCTGCCGCTGACCCCGACGGCGGCGGCGAAGCCGTCGTGCGTCGGCATGGGCGCGATCGGCGTCCTGAGCGACGGCGTCTACCTCTACAACGGGCTCGACGCGGCCGGACGCGACGCGGCGGCGCACGAGGTGCAGGACGCGTGCGCCGGGCACCCCGACTCGTCGAGCAGCTACCACCACCACGACATCCCGCCGTGCATCCTCACGACGACGCCGAAGGGCACGGCGACGCTCGTCGGCTACGCGCTCGACGGGTACGGCATCTACGTCGTCAAGGACGCGCAGGGGAACCTGCCGACGAACACCGACCTCGACGCGTGCCACGGGACGACGAGCGTCGTCGACTGGAACGGCAAGCCGACGACGATCTACCACTACGTCGCGACGCTCGAGTACCCGTACGCGGTCGGCTGCTACCACGGCACGCCGATCACGATCCAGCGCAGCGGCGGCAAGGGCCGCGGCGCCGGCGCCGGCGCCGGCCAGGGTGCGGGCGCGGGCCAGGGCGCAGGAGCGGGACGCAGGGGCGCAAGCCGCCGCGCCGGCGGCCGCGGGTGCGCCCGGGCCAGGGCCCGCCGCCCCCTCCGCGGCAGCAGCCCTAGCGGCGGAGCGCAGCGGCATCCGATGATGCGCCCATGCGTGTCCTGATCGTCGAGGACGAGACCCAGCTGGCGCAGGCCCTCGCCCGGGGCCTGCGCCGGCACGGGTTCACGGTCGATCTCGCCGCCGACGGCGGCGCGGGCCTGCACAAGGCGTCGGTCGTCGACTACGACGCGGTCGTGCTCGACCGCGACCTGCCCGTCCTGCACGGCGACGAGGTCTGCCGGCGGCTGAACGAGAGCGGCGCGACGGCGCGGATCCTGATGCTGACCGCGGCGGGCGGGCTCGAGGATCTCGTGGACGGGCTCGATCTCGGCGCCGACGACTATCTCGTCAAGCCGGTCCGGCTCGCGGAGCTGACGGCGCGGCTGCGCGCGCTCGGCCGCCGCGGCGGCGCCCCGGCGCCGGCGGTGCTCCGGCACGGCGACCTCGAGCTCGACCCGGGCCGGCTGACGGCGGCGCGGGCGGGCCGGGAGCTCGAGCTGTCGCCGCGCGAGTTCGCCGTCCTCGAGCTGCTCGTCCGGGCGGAGGGCCGGCTCGTGAGCGCGGAGGAGATGCTCGACCGGGCGTGGGACGAGAACGCCGACCCGTTCACGTCGGTCGTCCGCGTCGTCGTGTCGCGGCTGCGGCGCGAAGCTCGGCGAGCCGGATCCGATCGCGACGGTGCCGGGCAAGGGGTACCGGATCCCGTGAGGCGGGCGAGCATCCGGGTGCGGCTCACGCTGTGGGTGGCGGGCCTCGTGACGGTGTCGGGCGCGATCGTCGTCGTGGCGGTGGTGGCGCTCGGCGGCCGCTTCCTCCACGACGCGGCGCGGCCGGCCCCGCTGCCGCCGGGCGTGCCGCCGGGGAGCCCGCTCGCGGCGCGGCTCAACCAGGGCCAGCGCGGCCAGGCGGCCCGGAGCGCGCTGAACGAGGCGGAGCTGGTCGGGCTCTGCGCGCGCTCGGGGTGCTCGCGCTCTGCTCGGTCGGGATCGGCTGGGCGGTGGCGGGCCGGATGGTGCGCCCGGTGCACGTGCTGGCCGAGACGGCGCACGAGATCTCGGACGCGTCGCTCCACCGCCGGATCGGGCTCGAGGGGCCGGCGGACGAGCTGAAGGAGCTGGCGGACGCGTTCGACGGGATGCTCGACCGGCTGGACGCGGCGTTCGCGTCGCAGCGGCGGTTCGTCGCGGACGCGTCGCACGAGCTGCGGACGCCGCTCGCGACGATCCGGGCGGAGCTCGACGCGGGCCTGGACGACGCGGCCGCGGAGCGGATCGGCTCGGTGCTCGACCGGGCGGACGCGCTCGTCGAGGCGCTGCTGACGCTGTCGCGCTCGGACGCGGTGGCCGCGCACGAGCAGGCCGACCTGGCCGAGATCGCGCGCGAGGTGGTGACGGCGACCCCGGGCGCCGCGTCGCTCGACGTGCGTCTCGACCTGGCCCCGGCGCGGGTGGCGGGCGACCCGGCGCTGCTCGACCGCCTGGTCGGCAACCTCGTCGAGAACGCCGCGCGCTACAACGTCGCGGGCGGCCTGCTGGCGGTGTCGACGGCGACGAGGAACGGCGCGAGCGTGCTGACGGTGGCGAACGACGGCCCGCCGATCCCACCGGAGGAGGCGCAGTCCCTGACGGAGCGCTTCCGCCGCCGCGACCGGACGAGCCAGGGCGGCTTCGGCCTGGGCCTCGCGATCGCCGCCGCGATCGCGCAAGGCCACGGCGGCGAGCTGACCCTGCGCGCCCGCCCGGAGGGAGGCCTGGAAGCGAGCGCCACGCTCCCGAGCCCACCCGCGTGAGGCGGCTACAATCGGCCGGCCAGCCCTCTTAGCTCAGTTGGTAGAGCACCTCCATGGTAAGGAGGGGGTCGACGGTTCGAGTCCGTCAGAGGGCTTCGCTGCAAATGGTTTGGCTAAGCCAAAATCGACAGCAATCGTTGTCTCGATAGAGAACACCAGCGCCGCTGGGGACAGGTTTTGGGGACAGGTAGGGCTTCTCTGCCGCGACGCCCAGTTGCCGGCGGAGCAAGACGTCGCCCCTGCAAACCAGGCAGCGTCCTGGGTGTTGCTCGGCTCGGCCTCGATCTCCTCAGCGCGAACCGCGCGACCCTCTGGGTGTCGAAAGCTCGGGTCGTGGACGGAAGTCGGCTCCGCAGATCCGTCACCGACCACCCTGGAGTCGTTCACACACGAGCTCGAGCGGGAGCCGCTAGTCGCCGCTTTTAGCGTGCAGGCTGCGGCGCTCGGCCGCCGCCCTCGCCTACGCCGCGGCCGTCATTCACCTCGCGAACAAGCACGACTTCTCCAATCCGGCTGCTTCGAACACGGCCGAGCGGGCCGCCGCCCAGACCATCGGCGACACGCTCGTCGGTACCGGCCGCCCGTTCCTGCTCGCCTCAGGCACCGCCGGCCTCGCCCAGGACAGGGCTTCCACCCCAGCCCACAGGTCGACTGGCAGGCTCTTCGAACCCCCCGCGCGCTCAGACCAGAAGCTCGTAGGCGAGCCACGTGATCGCTCGCGCCGCGTGCCGTACCTGCGCGAGCGAGACGCGCTCGTCGGCGCAGTGCGTGTCGGCCGCGCTGCCGGGGCCGAACGTGACGGCCTCCATCCCAGCTTCGAGGACGAGCTGCGAGACGTCGCTCGCGTACGGCATGCCGACCAGCGCGCACGGCGGCCCGCCAACGGCACCGACTGCGGATACCAGTCGTGACGCGAAAGGCGAGGTGCCGCGAATCTCCGCCGGCTCGAAACCCGGCGTCACCTGCGAGAGCTCAACGGCGATTCCTGCGGGGACGACTGTTCGTAGACGCGCGTCGAGCGCCGCGACGGCGGTGTCGATGCGCTCGCCCGGCAGCAGCCGACGATCGAGGATGATCGTGCACTCGTCGGGAATCGAGTTCTCCTTCACCCCCGCGCGCACCATCGTCGGCGTGCACGACGGTGGCGGAAGCAGCGGATGGCTCTGTGACTCGAGCTCGACCTGGTGGCCGGCGATCTCTGTGAGCACCGCAGCCAGCGTCGAGAGCGGATTCGCGAAGAGCTCAGGCCGACTCGCGTGCCCCGACCGACCGATCAGGCGGATGCGGATGTGCACGAGCCCACGCGTCGCGACCGCGACCTGCAGCTCCGTCGGCTCGCCCGTGATGCCAACGTCCCCGCCGAACCCGGCGGCGAGCAGCGACGCAGTCCCGGGCTCGGCGCATTCCTCCCCCACCGCGAAATGGAGCACGAGCCTGCCGCGCAGCCGCCGCTCCACGCTAAGCGCGCGCGCGACGGCGATCTGGACGGCGAGCCCCGCCTTCATGTCGCACGAGCCGCGGCCGTAGAGTGACCCGTTCCGCACCTGTCCACCGAATGGATCGAGCGTCCACCGACTCGCGTCGTCGACCGGGACGGTGTCGAGATGGCCGTTGAGGACGAGGGTCGGGCCTGCACCGGAGCCAAGCACCGCCGCAACCGACGGCCGGCCGGGAGCGTCTCGACAACGTGCACGGCCGCGGACGTCGAGCGCTCGAGCACATCAACGATGTGGGTCGCGAGGGCGGCTTCGCCGACACCGGGGTTGACGCTCGGGATCCGCACAAGACCGCGCAGGAGCTGCTCGAGCGCCGGCTGCGACAGCTCCTCGCGGCGGTCGAGAAGCTCCAGCTCAACCGCGGTCATGCGTGCGCTGCGGCGAGTTGAGCGATCTCGGCGCGGGCGGCGGCGACCGCGCCGTCAAACGAAACCTGTTGCGGATCGAACACGCGCAGCGTCAACTCTGCGACGAGCGTGTCGGGCACCGGCGCCGCTTCCGTCGCCGGCTCCCTTGCGGAGGCCTCGGACGCGACCGGCCGCGATCCGATCGCTGCTGCGTCGAAATGGACATCCGCCCAATGCTCGCAAAGGGTGGCCATGTGCTCGACGCGATCGGGGTCATGGTTCGTCGAGAGGGCGACGATCGTCCCGCGGTCGCTGCCGCCGAAGACGAACGCGTTGGCCCCTGAGAACGTCCACGGCCCGCAGTCCGGCAGCGCGTGCCCCGCCGGCAGCGCATCGAGCACGCTCACCGGGAACAAAAGGCGCTCCGCGAGCCCAGGGTACGGACGGCGCGGATCGATGAGCCGCGTGGTCTCGGCGCCGACGAAGGCGATCCGGTCGTATTCCCACTGCGCGGAATCGATGCCGTCCTCCGGGAAGAGATCGGCAAACTCGAACGTCGGCAGACCCCACGACCTCGCTCCCTCAAGCTCAGCGCGGATGCGCACCTCGACGTGGTCCGGCCGGTACGGAAGCTCGACGCGGTAACGAGAGCGAACGAGGCCGTCCGGAGTCTCCGAAGTTGACGACGACCGCGACGAGATCCGGCGAGGTCTCGGCGATCTCGAATGTTCGCAGGCGATTCGCGATGTGCGCCGCTGCCTTCGGGAGGTACCGCATCCAGAAGAGCGGCGCGTCGTAGATCGCCCGCCCCTCTTGCCCTGGGGCAAGCGAAGTCCTGCGAGGTGAAGCGATGCGAGGTCGATCGTCGCAATCGGCCGAACGAGGTCGGCGGGATAGATGGACCGTGAGTCGCCGTCGCACGTCGCGCCGTTGATACGCGATATGCAGCCCTTCCCGCCTACGCAGCGAGACACGCGTCGGGTCCTCGTCGCGCTCGCAGTCAACGCGACGAGCGCTTCATCGGCGCGACGATCTGCTTCGACCTCCACCCAGACGAGTGGATCGTCGATGCGGCCACGCTCCGAGAGCAGCAGAATGTCCGCGGCCGGCTCGACCTCAAGCCCTCCGTCCGCCTGCAGCCCAAAGACTCGCACGCGGAGTGGACGTTCGAGCGGATCCGCGGGAAACTCGATCGTGCAGTCGCCACCGTCCGCGGCGGCGATCTCGTACGCGCCGTCGAGCTCGTCGTAGCAGCGCAGCCGGCCGCCTTCCACCCGCGGTCCGAGCGGCTGTTCGTGCGCTTCGGCCGCCGCTCGGATGTGCTCCTCCCGCCCGAGCCCGAGCCAAACAAGACCGCGGGATAACGAGCTGCGGCGACGCGGAAACGGCCCCGCCATCGATCCACGCGAGCACCGCCGATGCACGCCCCTACTCGACAGGCCCGACCGACGCACCGGCGCCGACGAGGCGCTCCCAACCGAATGTGGCGGCGTCCAACGACCACTGGTCGAAAAGCGGCGGCCAGCGCTCGTAGAACGGTGCATGTGCCTGCTGCCACAGCAACGTGTCGTAGCGGCGGCCACGGCCGCTCGGCCATGTGATGAGCACGGCGTCTGCGCCGCTGCAGTGTTAATTCCGGCATCTTGCGCGTCGAGCTCGTCGAGCCCGACGAACTCGACGTGCAGCGCGGCGTGGTCGACCACGAAATTCGCTCTGCGTCGCGACCCGAAGCGCAAGCGAAAGAAAGATCTCGCCGTGACGGGTAGCGAAGACGTCCTGCATCGCCTCCCCGTAGCCGTTGCCCGCTTCGTCCACGAGCGACCACAAGGACCGGACTCCGACACGCTCTGACCCTTCTTCCAACGGCAGGAGCCGCGGCTCGTAATCGTCCGACTGGCGCAGCCGGAGTGGCGCGCCGTCGATGCGACCGTCGACATGCACGTCGAGCGAGGCGGCGAGCGCTCCGCGCCGCAGCACGAGCCGTCCGCCTTCGCGCGGCCTCCACGACGCCGTCGCCTCGCCGGCCGTCGCCTCGAGGCTGCGGCCTGTGCGGAGAGCGCAGGCCGGCAGGCTCACGCCGGAACGAGGCCCCAGCCCTCGGTTGCGCAATGGACTGGGCTGCGCAGCGTGCCTAGATTCCCGACAGTGGCCTCCATCACGTCGCCGTGCTCGACAGGGCCGATGCCGTCGGGCATGCCTGTCCCGATGATGTTCGCCGGCTCGAGCGTGATCGCCGAGGCTGATGTCCTCGAGCAGGTGCGGGATATCGAATAGGATGTGTCGAGGATTTGATCTTTGCGGCACGCGCTCGCCGATGCGGTACCCGAGATCGAGTACGTACCGGGGTGCCGGCGCCCTCGTCCGGCGTCACCAGGTCCAGGCCGATCGGAGCAAAGATCTCGAAGCCCTTGCTTCCGGGTCCCGCGGCCGCGTACGCCCTTCGGATCCGATCGAGTTTGAGATCGCGATGGGTGATGTCGTTGAAGATGGTGTCACCAGAGCGACGGCCTCCTGCCAACGCTCGCGGGGTAGTAGGCGCACGCGCTTGCCGATCACGACGGCAAGTTCGACCTCGTCGTTGAGGCCGAAGGGTGCCGGGAAGATCTGACGACCGGCTGGCCGTGCCCCACGATGGAAGTGGACAAGCTTGAAGAAAGTCGCTGGCTTGGTCGGCGCAGCAAGGTAGCCCTCGGCTTGCCGTTACACACCGGTAGTTCAGCGCCACGCAGACAAGCTTCGCGCAATGCGCGATCGAAGCCTCGAACTGCACCTGGTCACCGCCCATCAGCACGCCGTCCACCGCTTCCATCGAGGTCGCTGACCTTCGCCGCCAGACCCGCAACGCATGAAGCCGTCGAGCAACTGCAGGGGATGGTCCGACACGCACCTCTCGAGGCGAGGGAGTCGAGGCGGAGGAGCGTGCCGAGCGCAACGGGCCCCGCGACGATGATCTGGTTGTCAATTCGAACTCGGGCGGAGAACGCTGAGGCTGCCTCCTAGGCAATGGTCATGGAGGGCGAAAGGCCCAGCGACGGCGATAAATGGGCACACGTTTCCCCGGCGAGGACGAGGTCAGGCTGACGCTCCGGCAGGCCCGCGCCGAGCACCCAGCCCGAGCCCGTAGCGGAGATCGATGAACGGCACGTCCGACGCGTACAGCACCGCGCCTGGCGCCGAGCTCACCGACGAGGCGCAGGATCTTAAGGACTCGCCGGTCATGAACAAGCCGCACATGTGGACGACGAA
The DNA here is from genome assembly GCA_963815005.1 of uncultured Actinomycetes bacterium. GTDB lineage: Bacteria > Actinomycetota > Thermoleophilia > Gaiellales > Gaiellaceae > Palsa-739. Next base: position 4,474 of record CAWFFI010000019.1, on the reverse strand, counting down.
CAGCTGCGTCGGTCCCGACGGACGACCTCGATTGCCCGACGGAGGCCGATCGGCGTGGCCCGGGCGTAAGGGCGAGTCACGGACGCACCCCTGGGAAGGGCTCGATGCGACCAAGCTCGAAGCGCAACGGGTCTGACCACGCCGTCCCGGCGAGGCGGTGGGGCGGGCGCCAGGCTCCCGCTGAGCTCGGCGGGCAGAAAGGTCCAATGATGCGGCCGCCGTCGTCCACCGGGCAGGTATTCGTTTTCAAGATGGTACCCCAAGGCCGACGACGAACGAGTGCCGCCGGTTCTTCCCTCCGGTTCCCTGTTCGTTCCTCCGCGGCGGTGGGGGGCTGACAACGAGGTGGCGCGAAAGGCGTTCGTCCGGATATGTCCGCGGCCGCCCGAAACCTTCCGGCGTTTCCCCCACCCGGGTCTGGCCCCAAAATGCTCAAGGAGATACGAGGAGACCGCCATTCCTGCAACGCCGCAGCGGTCCATGACCGAGAGCAGCGACTCGGCGCCTGGATCCGGAGGCCCGAAGATGCCGTCCACGCCCGGGGATGTCCAGTGCCGGCGTCGAAGATGTCGCGCTCGAAAGGCGTACCGCGGCGCGCCAGGGCCGCTGGAGGACCGCGTTGTGGCCCCGGTGCCCGCGTGATCGGCGCGCAGCGCTCCGAAGAGCCTCTCCGCGTTGCCGTGTGCAATCGCGTCGAGGTCATCGTCGCCCAGGTTGGCATCGGCACCAGACCGGCAGACACCGCCGGCCGGCTCGCGTGCAGGCATCCCTCACCCGAAGATAAGCAGCCCTGCGCCGATCGCGCGACGATACCCTCGACGCCGTCATGCGCGGCGAAGTACGACGGATCGCCGGGTAAAAGGCCCGGGTGACGCGCGAACAGCAGCAGGAGACAGCCGCAGGTCGCGATACCCGACGCAACACACCACAACGATGTCTGGCAGGCTGGCAGCGACGACTCCAGCACGTGGATGGGGCCGCCCCAGTGTGTCTTCTGGTCGAGGTCAACCAGAAGCTGGCAACCCTGCCACCAGCGACGGTATAGCACACCACGCCATGCCTCCAGGGCCGTCCACCGGCCATGCATCCGTTTCAAGGCGCCGCGCAGAACGGCCCGCACACCAGCAGCCGCGAGCCGCTCGCCGAGCGTCGTCGAGTAGCCCATGCTCGCCGGTCTCGAGGAGACCAAGGCCCCAAAGCACGGCAGTAGGCGCGGCTCTTCGCCGATCTCATCGATCAGCCTCAGGTTTCCGCTCGCCGCGTCATAGGTTGCTCGCGACGGTCTGATCAACGACGGCGCAGCCCATACCGAGAGCGGCCGGAGACGCCAGAGGAGCTCCCGGAACGTCGAGCGCTTCGCAATCGCCATGCGGCCATCGGCCGAGGCAGGCGTTGACGTAGTGCGGCTACGCCAGCTACAGCATGGTCAGAACGTGGCCGCCGGGACATGAGGCCGCCCAGAGAGATCCTGCAGAAGCCCGGCGAGCGCTCAAGCGCTCCCGAGGAAGGGCGGATGACCGCGCCATTCCGCGACGTCGTTGCTAGTTTCAACTTCGCCGCTTGGCCGGTAAAGGCGGAATACGCCTTCAAGACCCGCATGTGCGGGAAACGGACATCACCATCAAGGTCATCGGCGGCTGCGAGCGACTCCCGGATCCGACCCTGGCGCGAGACCCAGCGGTAATCGAACCGGTAGAGATAGACGAACCTTTCGTCGTCGTAGCGGCCAAGCTGGAGCAACGCATCCGAACCTGCACGGAATGCCTCCCTGCGACCGCCCCCGGCGGCTCCGGATCGACCGAGGGCCGGACGCGCGATGCCGATCAGAGAGGACAGGCGGCCTTCCCCCACGCGCGGTCGGCCGGCCCAGAACCCGACGTCATCGTCCAGCGACCGTCCGTTGCCTGGGCCGCCACGGCGGACGCGGCGATGCGCCGGGCCGCGACGACGTAGCGCTCATCCGAGGTCGCCCGGTAAAGCGCTGCGAGCGCGACAAGCAGCCGAACCGCTGTTCCGAGGCCCCGGCTCGGGACTCGTCCGGCCGGTCTCCTCGAGACGCGACCGGCACTCGCCGATCCCTCGCGCAGCCTCGATCTAACGCTCACGATTCGTGATCGCGCCGAGCAGCAGGTGCCCTTCGACCCACATGTGACCGGTGTCGATCGACGTCTTTACATCGCCAGCGACCGTTCGCGCTGCGACATCGTGGCATTGGTTGCGACCATGGGCGCGTACGCCGCCAGCCTCAAAAGAGTTGCGGTCACCCGTGTCGATCACATCGACGTCGACAACGTGATCGGCGTACGACTCCGCGGACGCAAGATATGCGCGCTCTCCTGAGCGGAGGTAGTGCGAACAGAACGCGAGGATCGCGTCGTGCTCCTTGTTCACCATGAATCCGGCGCGCGGGCCGGCAGGCGCCTGCATGCAATCGCCACGATCGAGAAAGCCCATCGCCTCTCCCGAAGACACCACGGAGACAACTCGGAGCGCAGGTGCGGCTCAACTTCGGATCGCGATCGGGCCGCTGAAGCAGAAACCGCCGACGGCTCCGACCGCGAACGCCGACTCTCGAGCCTCGACGACGAGCGGCGACTCCGCGCGCTCGGCGAACCGGGACGCCTCCGTCGGTGCCTCGTTGTGCGCGCGGAGCACGATCCGACGGGACCGGCGACGCCCTGCGTCCGGTCGAGCGTTCCCGCGCCGTCGGGCCACGGCCCAACCTCAAGACCCTCGCCGTCGTACGCCAGGGTCCTCGGGTTTCGTCGAAGAACCGCGGCACCGCGACCGTCAGCGGTGCGCCGCCGGCGAATTCGACATCGACCCCAGCCCTTTACGGGACCCCCGCCGAGCTCGGCCCACTCCCAGGCGGTCTAGATACGACGGCACGCCCGCCATCCTGCCCATCGACGTCCGGCGGATCGATCCGCCCGAGGACGAGGGTCCCCCGCGTGTCGTCACCAGCCTGGCCCAAGGTGAAAGCGGGCGCCTGTCGATGGACGGCGCGGAAGGCCCCCGGGCACGCTGCCTGCAGATCGGCGCGACCGAGACCCGGGCCGTCCTTTCGATCGCCGCGGACGCGCCCTGCTCACAGTCACGAAACGACAATCGAGCGAGTACTCGGCGCTCCCGGCTGCGGCCTCCACCTCAACCTCGAAGTCGAGCGGCCCGGCGCCGTCGGCGGACGGTACGTCCCAGACGCGAGCACAGCGCACGACCACCGGGCCCGCCTCGACGCGGTGAGTCGCACACCGAGAGCAGCCACAGCGCGGTGCTCGGTTCCCCTCGCCCCCGGCGCGTCGCCCGATCGAAGCTCGTCACGCCTGGAAACGCCCCCTGCGGGTTGAGACGGGGTGCGCCGAACAAGGAGACGAGACAGCCGCCTATCTTCGACCGCGACGCCGTCGGCACTTTGGGTCGCCGTTCGCGCCCAAGGCCCGTCGAGCCGCGCAAGCGGCGCCGACCTCGAAACGGTACTAAGGCCAGTGCCCTGTCGCGGCGCAAGTCGGCGAGAGACACGACGCCGCACCAGCGAATCGACCCGTCGGGCCAACGCTCGACGGCGCACCTCCACGAAGAGCCCCTCCCAGATGCGCACCGCGGACGGATCCGAGAGCAGCCGCCAGGGCGCGAGAGCGGTGCACCCACACGCCAGACTAAGCGACGCGGGCGACCCCGATCTCGTCGGCGAGCACACGCAACACGATGTCTCTTGCCAACACGACGCCCAGATCAGCCCTTGAGAGCGCCGAGGGTGAGCCCCCGCGTCAGCCGCTCCTGCGCGACGCCAAACCACGATCGGCACCGGAATCATCGCCAGAACAAGACCGGCGAACGTCTACCGTGCCCGGCTGCAAGCTGTGTACGGCGTTAATCGACAATCGGTACCGACCCAGAGGCAACGTGAACTTGTTGTCGTCCAAAATGAGAGGGACGGAGCGCGAAGAAAAACTGGTTCCGGTGGTCGGGCGGTAAAAACGGGTACGCTCGCGAGGCAGGGGCAGGCCATGTGGCAGCGTGACGCACAAAAACGTCTTCAGCGGCGACGCGCAGTACAACGTATGCGGCTTCTACGGTTTCTTCGGCAACGTCCTGAAGAATCCCGTCAGGGAACAGTGCGGTGTTTGAGAACCGGGATCTTCATGGCAATGTCAGACGATTCCGATCCGACAAGGTTTGCGGGCCAGTGCGTGGTCCCGGGACAAAAAGATAAAGGAACCTGATGATCAGGAAGGCCGGGGAATAATCAACCCAATGCAGAAAAGAGAACATAGCACCGACAAACGCGTTTACCGAGGAAGCGGGTGACATGCGCGAGCGCGTAGGCGGCGGTGGCGCTGACTGCAAAACGGAATAGTGAACAGTTCCAACGGTAAAAAGCATGGCGCTGTTTGCCGGAAGAAGGTGCCCCGATTTTCGCCGTCGTGCCCACGCCGAGCCGTGGTGCTTCGAGCGTGCGGGTACATCCGGCAGC
>CAWFFI010000018.1:0-121048 GCA_963815005.1 uncultured Actinomycetes bacterium | reverse complement strand
CCCGCTGCCGTTCGCCGCCGGAGAGCTCGCCCGGCCGGTGTCCGCCAGGTGGTCGATCCGGAATTGTTCCAGGTACGGGCCGACCGGCCCCCGCGCGCCGAGGCGACGTTGGAACGCACGGTCAGGCGCGGGAAGAGGGCGAACTCCTGAAAGACGAGCCCGACGTGGTGCTCGTCCGGCGCGAGGAAGACGCGGCGCCGCTGTCGAGCCAGACCTCGGCGCCGAGCGCGATCGAGCCGCGCGTGGCCCGGACGAGCCCGGCGACGGCGCGCAGCACCGACGTCTTGCCGGCGCCCGAGGGCCCGACGAGCGCCGTCGTCCCGCTGACCTCGAGCCGAGCTCTAGGTCGAAGCGGCGAAGAGGGAGCGTGAAGTCGAGCGCGAGGGCTGCCACTGCAGGGTTAGCCGGAGGGCGAAGACAGGCCGGTGCCGACGACGACGAGCAGGGCGCTCATCGCCAGGGCGGCGTCGAGCTCGTCGTTGAACTCGGCGTACATCCCGAGCCAGAGCGTCGGGGCGACGCCGCGCAGGCTGCCGGCGAACATGATCGTGGCGCCGAACTCGCCGAGGGCGCGCGCGAACGCCATCGCGGCGCCGGCGGCGAGCCCGCCGCGCGCGAGCGGCAGGACGACGTGGAAGAAGGTCTTGGCGGCCCCGCGCCGAGCGTGCGCGACGCGGAGACGAGGTCGGGGTCCACGGCCTCGAAAGCGGACACGGCCTGCAGCACGTAGAGGGGCTCGCGACGAACGTGAGCGCGAGCACGACGGCCGCCTGCGTGTAGCCGACGTCGATGCCGGCGGACGCGAGCGGCGAGCCGACGAGGCCGATCCGCCCGAACGCGACGATCAGCCCGATTCCGGCGACCGCCGGCGGCAGCACGAGCGGCAGCTCCGCGAGCGTGACGAGGAGCGCCCGGCCGGGGAAGCGGCGGCTCGCGAGGAGCCAGGCAGCCGGTGTTCCGAGCGCGAGGATCAGCGCCACCGCGACGACCGTCGTCTTCAGGCTGACGACGAGGGCGTCGGTGACGATGGAGCTCCCGAGCTGCGAGAGGAGCCGCCCGGGCGTGACGTGCACGAAGATCGCGAGCACGGGCAGGGCGAGGAACGCGAACGCGACGAACGCGGCACAGAAGACACCGGCTCCGGCGAGCGCGCGGCGCACTCAGCCGCCGTCCTTCGTGAAGGAGCCGTGGCCCGGGAGCGTCGTGAAGCCGGCCGCTCCGAGGATGTGCTGGGCGACCGGCTGGAGCAGCGTCGCGACGAACGCGCGCGCGGCGGCCTGGTGGCGGCTCGAGCGGACGACGGCGATCCCGTAGCGCACGACCGGTTGCGCTCGGGCCGGAATCGGGATCACGGTCACCTTGCCGCTCACGGTCTTCGCATCGGTGGAGTAGACGAACCCCGCGTCCGCCTGGCCGAGCGCGACCTTCGCGAGGACGCCGCGCACGTCGGTCTCCTCGCTCACGACGTTCCCGAGCACGCTGCTCAGGCCGAGCTTCCCGAGGACGGTGCGCGTGTAGTCGCCGACCGGCACGCCGGCCGCGCGACGACGAGCCGGACCCCGTGGCGGGTGAGGTCGCCGACCGCGTGGATCCCGGCCGGGTTGCGCTTCGGGACGACGACACGAGCGCGTTCAGCGTGAAGACGACCGGCTTCTCGACGAGGCCGCGCCGGTACAGCTCCTGCGGCAGGGCGGTGTCCGCGGAGGCGAAGACGTCGGCCGGCGCGCCCTGCTCGATCTGCGTCGCGAGCGCGTTCGAGCCGGCGAACGAGTAGCTCGCGTGCGGGTCGATCGCGGGCAGGACGTCGGTGAGCGACGCCGCGGCGAGGACGGTGAGACGCGGGGAGGAGCCGCGGGCGAGCACGTAGCCGGCCGCGGCGGCCGCGACCGCGACGGCGGCGACGGCGGCGAGGAGTCGGGTCCGGCGGCTCACCGCTCGAGCATCACGGAGGTCGACTTCACGATCGCGGTCGCCTGCATCCCCGGCTCGAGGCCGAGCTCCTCGACGGCGTCGCGGGTGACGATCGCGACGACGCGGGCCGGTTCGGTCACGGTGAGCTCGACCTGGGCGAGGAGCCCCTCGATCTTGACCGCGGTCACGGTGCCCGCGAGGCGGTTGCGTGCGCTCATGTGCTGGGTGGCCGGGTCGCCGCGCAGGCGGTCGAGCTCGGCGGCCGGGACGGTGCGCCGGTTCGCGCCGTCGCGTTCGGTGCGGATGCGGCCCTCGCGGTCCCAGCGGCGGAGCGTGTCGATCCAGATCCCGAGCGCGCGGGCGGCCTCGGACGCGGTGTACGTCTCCTTCGGCATCCGCCGAGCATACCTAGGAAATGCCTAGGAGAAAAGCGCGGAGGCCGATCGCGATCCGGGGCCGCGCGGCCGGGCGCAGCCAGCGCAGAATGCGCAGCAGCCGGTTGCGCGGCAGGCTGACGCAGCCGTTCGTCGGGCCACCGGTCGAGTCGTGGAGGAAGATCGCCGAGCCGCGGCCCGGCACGATCGGGTGCGTGTTGTACTCGACGACCGCGAGCTCCCGGTACGCGGTCGTCGCGCGCCAGAGCGCCTCGCTGCCGCCGCCGAAGCGCGGGGTCGCGCCGCAGGCGAGGTGGCGGAAGCGGTTGTACGCCGCCGAGGCGGGATCCTCGTCCCACCAGTCGCCGCAGCGCAGGCGGTGGTAGCGGCCGTGCACGCCGGGGTCCGGGTCGAGCCCGTAGACGGTCGACCCGAGCCGGAACGTCCCCGCCGGGGTCGTCCCGTCGCCCTCGCGCTTGTGCGCGGAGACGCCGTTCCAGCCGACGCGCGCGGGCCACGGTCCGGCGACGCGGCGCCAGCACGAGCCGGCGCGGCGCCAGAGCTCGAGCGAGCCGGTCGTGGCCGCGCTGCTCGGCGACCGTCACCGTGACGAGCTGTGTGGAGCCGCCCGTTCCCGCGACCGTGACGCAGCGGGCGGGACGGGCTGCGGCCGGCGCTGCGGCGAGACCGGCGAGCGCTCCGGCGGCGAGGACGGCGGCTACCCTCATCGCCACCATGGTGCCGCGAATCGCGATCGCCGGCGTCGCTGCCGCCGTGCTCGCCGGCGCCGCCGGTGCCGGGACGAGGGCGGCGCCGCCGTTCACCGTGACGGTCACGCCGGCGAACGCGGCGCAGCTCCGCTTCTCGTACCGCTCCGGCTGCCCGGTCGCACCGGCGGCGCTCCGCAACGTCCGGCTCGCCTACTGGGGCTTCGACGGACGCCGCCACCTCGGCACCCTCGTCGTCAATCGCGCCGTCGTCGCCGAGGTCGTCGCGGCGTTCCGCCGGCTCTACCGGGCGCGCTTCCCGATCCGCCGGATCCGGCCGGTCGACGCCTACCGCGGCAGCGACGAGCGCTCGATGGCGGCCGACAACACCTCCGGGTTCAACTGCCGCTGCGCGGTCACCGTCCGGCCCGCCGCAGTGGTCGGCGCACGCCTACGGCGAGGCGATCGACGTCAACCCGCTCGAGAACCCCTACGTGCTGAACGGGAAGGTGCTGCCGCCGCGCGGCGCCGCTACGCCGACCGCGGGAACGTCCGCCCCGGCATGGCCGTCGCCGGCGGCGTCCTCGTGCGGCGTTCGCCGCCGCGGGCTGGCAGTGGGGCGGCCGCTGGACGGCCTCGCCGGACTACCAGCACTTCTCCTCCACCGGCGGCTAGCCAAGTAACACGTTGTCACGAACCCTGGCGGCGCCGGATTCGAGTCCCAGCGCCGCCTCACGCCGCACCTAGTGACACGTTGTCACTTGGGAGGACATGTCTGTCAGGGCACGGCGTTGCGGATCCCGACCGCGCCCGTGAGGCCGCCGGCGACGAGCAGGACGGCGGCGATCAGCATCGCCTCGTGGAACCCGCCCGCGAGAGATGGTTGCCGGCGCCGGAGGCGGCGATCCCGACGACCGCGATCGCGACGAGGCCCGCGACGCGCGCGACCGCGTTGTTCACGCCGGAGGCGATGCCGGCGTCGCCGGGCCTGCGTCGCTCAGCACCGTCGTCGTCAGCGGCGCGACCGTCAGCGACAGCCCGAACGCGAAGCCGAGCAGCGGCGGCAGCAGGTCGAGCCAGTAGTCGAGTCCGGTCGGCAACCGGACGAGCGCCAGCAGCGACCCGCCCGAGATCAGCGGGCCGGCCGCCATGAAGAGGCGGGGGCCGATCCTCGCCGCCCAGCGCCCCGCGACGCGCGAGTTGAGGAACATCACGATCGTCACGGGCAGCGTCGCGAGACCGGCGCGAAACGGCGTGTAGCCCGCGAGCTGCTGCAGGAAGAGCGCGAGGAAGAAGCTCCAGGCCGAAAGAGCGCCGTAGACGGCGAGCGTCTCGACGTTCGTGACGGCGAAGTTGCGGCTCGCGAAGAGCCGCAGCGGCAGCATCGGGTGCGCCGCACGCGCCTCGTAGGCGACGAACGCCACGAGCGCGGCGACGCCGATCCCGAGCGTGCCCGCGACGGCCGGGTCGCCCCAGCCCAGCCGCGGCTGCTCGATGAAGCCGAAGACGAGCGTGCCGAGCCCGGCGACGCACAGCGCCGCCCCGGTCAGGTCGAGACGGACGCGGGCGTCGCGGCGCCCGTCGCGCGGCACGAAGCCGAGCACGATCACGAGCGTCGCGAGCGCCACCGGCACGTTGAGGAGGAAGATCACGCGCCAGCTCCAGACGCCGATCAGCCAGCCGCCGAGCAGCGGCCCGAACACCGTCGACGTGCCGCTCCACGCCGTCCAGGTGCCGATCGCCGTCCCGCGCTCGACGCCCGAGAACGTCGTCGTGATCATCGCCAGCGACGCGGGCGTCAGGAGCGCGCCGGCGACCCCTTGAAGGCCGCGGAAGACGATCAGCGCGGTCGGCCCGGGGGCGGCGGCGCAGAGGGCGGACGTTGCGCCGAAGCAGGCGACGCCGAGCGTGAACACCCGCACCTCGCCGTAGAGGTCTCCGAGCGAGCCGCCGACGAGGATCAGCGACCCGAGCGTGAGCAGGTACGCGTCGACGACCCACTGCTGGGCTGCGAGGCCGCCGCCGAGATCGCGCTGGATCGACGGCAGCGCCACATTCACGACGGTCATGTCGACGAAGACGATCGAGGTGCCGAGGATCGCGGCAACGAGCGTCAGCCTGCGCGGCCTGCTCATCGGGTCGGCGGGGCGGCGGACGGCAGCACCGCGAGCGATCCTATGCGTCCGTACTCATCCGCACGAAGATCCGAGCGGGAACTGATGGAGCCGCAGCGTCGCTTCGGCAGGCTGATAGCGATGACGCAGCACACCCTCACGACGATCCTCCCGACCGTGATGGTCGGGTGGCTGATGGTGATGGCCGGGTTCGGCAAGCGGAAGCTCGAGCGCCGCCCGCAGATCTGCCCGAGCTGTGGCAGACGGCACTGCGTCTGCGCCGCGCGCCGCTTCTAGTCGAGGCCTTCCATCACTTCGTCCGCCTCCGAGGCCGGGACGAGGACGGTGAGGCGGTCGCCCGACTCGAGCACGGTCTCGCCCGTCGTCGCCTGCGTCTCGCCGCCTCGGCGCAGGCCGAGCACCGTCGAGCCGTCGGGGAGAGCCAGCTCGTCGAGCCGGCTCCCGACCGGCGTCGAGCCGGCACCGAGCTCGAGCTCGACGACGCGGTAGCCGCGCAGCCGCGCCAGCGCGCTGCCGACCCGGCTGACGTCCGGATGGGGCCGGGCGGTCCGCAGGCGCCGCTCCGCGTCCCGGATCCCCGCCTCGAGCCGCGCGTTGTAGGCGCGCAGGATGTCCATGTGCGTGAGCCAGCCGACGACGCGCCGCGTCTCCGGCTCGAGCACGGGCAGCCCCGACCGCTCGCGCAGGAGCGCCGACAGCGCCTGCTCGAGCGTCTGGTTCGGGCGCACGACCGTCGTCTCCTGGGCGAGGCTGCCCGCCTCGGAGTCGAGCGCGTTCTCGCGCATCGCCTGCTCCACCTGCTGCGACGTCACTGTGCCGCGGTACGCGCCGCTCTCGTCCACGACCGGCAGACCGTCGGCGGGGCCCTGCATCAGCCGCTCGATCACCTCGTTCAGCGGCGTGTCCTGCCGCACCGACACCGGTACGGGCTGCATCGCGTCGCGCACGGTGAGGAGCCCCATCAGGTTCGCGCCGCGGCCGCGCATCAGGTCGATGCCGCGTCGGCGCAGCTTCAGCGTGTAGATCGTCTCGCGGCTCAGACGGCGCGAGACGACGGTCGCGAGCACGATCGCGAACATCAGCGGCAGGATGATCCGGTACTCGCCGGTCAGCTCGAAGATGATGATCACCGCGGTGATCGGGGCGCGGGCGGCCGCCGCGAACACCGCCCCCATGCCGACGAGCCCGTAGGCGCCGGCGGCCGCGGTCGAGCCGGGCAGGAAGTGGTGGATGCCGTGGCCGTACGCGCTGCCGAGCATCGCCCCCATGAAGAGCGACGGCGCGAAGACGCCGCCGGAGCCGCCGATCGAGATCGTCAGGCTCGTGGCGAGCACCTTGCCGGCCAGCAGGAGCAGCAGGAACCAGATCGTCCACTGGCCGCGGATCGCGCTCTCGAGCGGCGGGTAGCCGACGCCGTACAGCTCCGGCACGGCGAGCAGCAGCAGGCCGAGCAGGATGCCGCCGACGGCGGGCCGCAGCCACTCCGGGCCCCGCCAGATCCGGTCGGCGAGATCCTCGCTCCCGTAGAGAACGCGGATGAAACCGACGCCCACGAATGCCGCTGCGACCCCGAGCCCGGCGTAGAGGAGGTACTCGACCGGCGACACGAGCTGGAAGCTCGGCAGATGGAGGAACGGGCTGTCGCCGAACGCGGCGCGGCCGATGATGTCGGCGGCGAAGGAGGCGAGGACGACGACGCCGAACGACTCCGCCTCGAAGTCGCGCAGGATCAGCTCGAGCGCGAAGAAGACGCCCGCGATCGGCGCGTTGAACGTCGCCGAGATGCCACCTGCCGCGCCGCAGGCGACGAGGATCCGCATGCGCGACTCGGGCACGCGCGTGAGCTGGCCGAGCGTCGAGCCGAGCGCGGAGCCGATCTGGACGATCGGGCCCTCGCGGCCGACGGAACCGCCGCCGCCGATGCAGAGCGCCGACGCGAGCGACTTGACGACCGCCACCTGCGGCCGGATCCTGCCGCCGCTCTCGGCGACCGCGAGCATCACCTCGGGGACGCCGTGGCCGCGCGCCTCCCGGGCGAACCAGTAGATCAGCGGCCCGTACAGGAGGCCGGCCGCGGCCGGCGCGAAGATCACGAACCAGAAGCCGATGCCGTGGAAGTAGCCGTACGGTGCGTGCCCCTGGGAGCTGTAGTCGGCGTAGCCGCTGAAGGCGTGCGTGAAGACGAGGATCAGGTAGCGGAACCCGACCGCGCCCGCGCCCGCGCCGCCGCCGACCGCGAGGGCCATGAGCAGGAGCCCGGTCGGGCTGCCTCGCAGCCAGTCTCGCGCGCGGGCCCGCCACGACGCCGGTAGCGGTACGTGCCGCCACCAGTAGCCGCCGAGCTGCGGCTGCGTTTGCGGTGTCGGGGGCGCGGGAGAAGAAGAGGCGAGCTCGTTCGTAACGCGATCATTGTTGCGGCTACGGACGCGACGCCGCCGAAAGAGCCGTTCGCGGGCCGGCTCGGCCGTCGCGCGAGTTAAGGAACTCGTAAGCCCCCCGAAACGGCGACGCAAGGCCTCCCGCCTAGGCTCGAAAGCGTCGTCAGAAACCGATTTCGGAGGTACCGGATGCGCTCTTCCGCTCTCGTCGCCGCGGTCGCCGTGCTCGCGGCGCTCGTCACAGCATCGGCCGCAGGTGCGACCATTCGCGGCATGCACCCCGTGCTGGGGGCCAAGCTCGCCGGGATGGGCGAGCACGGCATCGTCAACCTCCACTCCTACGCCGCCAAGGGCCGGCTGTGCTGGACGTTCGACGTGCCGACGAAGGGCGTGCTCCAGGCGTCCATCCGCGACACGCACGGAATGAAGATCGCCGAGCTCGGCATGCACTACGCGAAGAAGGGCTGCCACGCCGTCGGCAAGAAGGCGCTCCAGCTGATCGAGGCGCACCCGGCGCGCTACCGCGTCTGGATCGACACGAAGGGTCACCCCGGCGACCTGCGCGGCAAGCTCTTCGTCGGCATGGCCCACATGAGCCACATGTAGGGAGGCCACGATGAGCGACGTTCCCACCAACGACGTGGAAGGGCCCCGGCGCGTCGGCCGGGGCGTCTTCCTCGCCACCGTCCTCGGCGGCGTCTCCTCGCTCGCCTGGGGCAAGGGCGTCTGGGGCCATGTCTCGAACGCGCTCGGCGGGGCGGAGGCTTTCGTCCCGCTCGTGCCGACGAAGGGCTGGCGGATCTACACGGTCGCAAGCTCGATGCCGACGTTCGACCCGGCGACGTGGAAGCTCGGCGTCGGCGGCCTCGTCGAGCAGCCGCTCTCGCTCGACTACGGCGCGCTGAAGGCGCTCCCGCGTGCGTCGCAGACCTCGACGTTCCACTGCGTCACCGGCTGGACCGTCGACGGAGTCCACTGGCGCGGCGTGCGGATCAAGGACCTGCTCGCGCAGGCGAAGCCGAAGCCCGCCGCGCACGCGCTCCAGTTCGTCTCCGCGGAGAAGCCGTACGTCGACTATCTGACGATCCGGCAGGCGATGCTCGGCGACGTGCTGCTCGCCTACGAGATGGACGGGCAGCCGTTGCCGCGCGAGCACGGGGCGCCGCTGCGGCTCGTGATCCCGGACATGTACGGCTACAAGAACGTGAAGTGGGTCGAGCAGGTGAACCTCGTCCCGAAGGTCGAGGACGGGTACTGGGAGCTGCTCGGCTACGACCGCGACGCGTGGGTCGGCCGCTCGAACGGGTACTCGTCGTGAGGGCCGCGCCCGGGTACGTCCGCCGGTTCTCGCGCACGGAGCGCGTGCTGCACTGGGTGAACGCGGCCGGCTTCTTCGTGCTGCTCGCGTCGGGGCTCGTGCTCTACCTGCCGAGCCTCTCCGCGCAGGTCGGCCGGCGGCCGATGGTCAAGGACATCCACTTCTGGGCGGGGATCGGCTGGATCTGCGCGCTCGCGCTCGTCGCCCTCCTCGGCGACCGGCGCGGCATCCTGCGCACCGCGCGCGAGGTCGACCGGTTCGACCGGGAGGACGTGGCGTGGCTGCGGCTACGGCGGCCCGCCCCGCAGGGCCGCTTCAACGCCGGCCAGAAGGTGAACGCGGCGCTGACGGCCGCGTTCTTCGTCCTCTTCGCCGTCTCGGGGCTCCTGCTCTGGCTCGGCGAGCGGGACACGCGCTTCCGCTTCGCGAGCACCGTCGTCCTCCACGACGGCCTGCTCTACGCCTCGCTCGCGCTGCTCGTCGGGCATCTCTACCTCGCGGTGATCCATCCGGCGACGCGGCACGCGTTGCGCGGCATGGTGCTCGGCACCGTGCGCGAGGATTGGGCGACCGAGCACCATCCGCGCTGGTCGCCGCCCGCGGACTAGCTAGGCGCCGTCGAGGGCAGCGCGCAACGAGGCGACGTAGTCGCGCAGCGCGGCCGGGCCCTCCTCGGCGGTCTGGACGGCCCGCGAGCCGACGACGACGCCGTCCGCGAGCGCCGCAGCCGCGCGCGCCTGTTCCGGCGTGGAGATGCCGAAGCCGGCGTAGAGCGGCACCTCGGGGACGAGGCGCGTGCGCGCTCGGCGAGTCCCGCGAGCTGTCCCGACACGGCGTCGCGTGCCCCGGTCGTGCCCGTCAGCGAGACGACGTAGAGCCAGCCGTCCGTGTGCTCGGCGGCGAGCCGGATGCGCTCGTCCGTGGAGGTCGGCGCGATCAGCTGGATCCGCTTCAGCTCCGGATGCTCTTCGGCCGGGATGTCGACGAGGATGAAGCTCGACGCGCCGGCCGCCCGCGCGTCGTCGACGAAGCGCTCGTAGCCGTACGCCTCGAGCAGCGCCGCGTAGGTCATCGGCACGAGCGGCGTCTCCGGCACGAGCTCGCGCGTGCGCGCGAGGACGTCGAGGCAGGCGCGCGTCCGCATCCCGCGGCCGAGCGCGCGCTCGGATGCGCGCCGGATCACGGGGCCCTCCGCGAGCGGGTCGGAGAACGGGAAGCCGAGCTCGATCACGTCCGCGCCGCCGTCGACGGCGGCACGGGCGAGCTCCGGCGTCTCCGGCTCGCTCATCAGGTAGATCACGAGGGTCTTCGTCATGACAGGAGTGCCTCCCGGTCGCGTGTCGTCCGGCCCGGACATGTCCGGCCAAGTGACAACGTGTTACTTGCGGAGATGCACGGCCGCTCGGGACACGCCTCTCCGCAGCCGGCCGGGCATCTCCGGACTTAGTGACAACGTGTTACTTGGCATCGGGGTGGAGGGCCGCCAGGGCTTCCGCGAGGTCCTTGTCGCCGCGGCCGGAGAGGGCGACGAGGATCAGCTCCGCGTCGAGGTCGCGGGCGCGGGCGAGCGCGTGGGACGGCTCGAGCGCGGGGATGATGCCCTCCGTCCGGGCGAGGTCCTGGAACGCGGCCAGCGCCTCGGCGTCGGTGGCGGCGACGTAGGAGGCCCGACCGGAGTCGCGGAGGAACGCGTGCTCCGGGCCGACACCCGGGTAGTCGAGGCCCGCCGAGATCGAGTGGGCGTCGGCGATCTGCCCGTCCTCGTCCGCGAGCACCGACGAGCGGGCGCCGTGCAGGACGGCGGCGCGGCCGGAGCCGAGCGACGCCGCACCGGCGGCCTCGACGCCGACGAGGCGCACGTCCGCGTCGTCGAGGAAGCCGCGGAAGATCCCGATCGCGTTCGAGCCGCCGCCGACGCACGCGACGACCGCCTCGGGCAGCCGGCCCTCGGCGGCGAGCATCTGCTCGCGCGCCTCGCGGCCGATCACCGACTGCAGCTCCGCCACGAGCTCCGGGTACGGCGCCGGGCCGACGCAGGAGCCGATCAGGTAGTGCGTCGTCTCGACGTTCGTGATCCAGTCGCGGATCGCCTCGCTCGTCGCCTCCTTCAGCGTCTTCGTGCCGAAGTCGACGCCGCGCACCTCCGCGCCGAGCAGATGCATCCGCTCGACGTTGGGCCGCTGGCGGCGCATGTCCTCCTCGCCCATGTAGACGACGCACTCGAAGCCGAAGCGCGCGCACACGGTCGCGGTCGCGACGCCGTGCTGGCCGGCGCCCGTCTCGGCGACGATCCGCCGCTTGCCGAGCCGGCGCGCGAGCACCGCCTGGCCGAGCGCGTTGTTCAGCTTGTGCGCGCCCGTGTGCAGGAGATCCTCGCGCTTCAGGTAGATCCGGCGGCCGGGCGCGAACCGCTCCGCGAGCGTCAGCGGCGTCGGCCGCCCCGCGTACGTCGTCGCGAGCGCGTGCAGCTCGGCGTGGAACGCGTCGTCGGCGAGCGCCTCCCGCCAGCCCTGCTCGAGCTCGTCGAGCGCCGGGATCAGCGTCTCGGGCACGTAGCGGCCGCCGTAGGCGCCGAACATCCGTTGAGCCGTCATCGTCTCGCCTCCTCCACGTAGGCGCGCACGCGCGCGTGATCCTTGATTCCCGGCTCGCTCTCGAGCGACGAGGCGGCGTCGACCGCCCACGGGTGCACCGCCGCGACCGCCTCGCGGACGTTCTCGGGGCCGAGCCCGCCGGCGAGCACGATCCGTCCCTCGGCGCCCGCGGCGGTTCGCCAGTGGTCGGGGTCGTGGCCCTGCCACGGCTGGTCGAGGACGCGCGCGACCGGCTCGCCGTCGCGGAGCAGCACGGCCTCGCGGCTCCTGACGGTGCCGCCGTCGTCCGGGTAGAGCTGGACGAGATCCGCGCCGGCGTCCCGCGCCTCGCCGACGAAGACGGCGACCGAGAGCGCCGTGTCGGGGACGTCGAGGACGGCCTCGGCGCGGCGCGGGCTGCGCTCGACGAGGACGAACCCGAGCAGGTCCGCTCCCGCCTCGACCGCCGCGTCGACGTCCTCCTGGCGGGTCAGCCCGCAGACCTTCACGAGCGGGCGCGAGAGCAGGTCGCGCAGCTTCGCGCCCGGGTCGGACGCCTGCATCAGCGAGGTGCCGACGAGGACGGCGTCCGCGCCGCAGAGCTCCGCGGCGGCGGCCTGCGCGCGCGTGTGGATCGCGCTCTCCGCGATCACGATCGCGGTCGCGCGGCGCCTGGGCGACGAGCTCGAGCTGGGCGCTGCCGGTCGATGCGGAACGTCGCGAGGTCGCGCGCGTTGACGCCGACGACCGGCGCGCCGAGCCGGGTCGCGCGGTCGAGCTCCTCCGCGTCGTGCGCCTCGACGAGCGTGTCGAGGCCGAGGCTCTCGGCGGCTGCGCATCAGCCCGGCGCACGTCGCGTCGTCGAGGTCGCGCAGGATCAGGAGCGCGGCGTCGGCGCCCGCCTCGCGCAGCTCGCGCAGGTGCTCCTCGGTGGAGAAGAAGCCCTTGCGCGAGCAGCGGCGTCGTCACCGTGGCGCGCGCGGCGCGCAGGTCGTCGAGCGTGCCGGCGAAGCGCTCGTCCACGAGCACCGAGATCGCGCTCGCGCCGTTCGCGGCGTAGGCGGGAAGGAGCTCCTCGACGCGCGCGTCGGGACGGATGTCGCCCATGCGACGGCGAGCGGCGCTTGAACTCGGCGATCGCGCCGAGGCCCGGCGCGGCGAGGGCGTCGGCGAACCGGCCCATCAGGCCGCAGCCTCCTGCGAGAACGCGATCAAGGCTTCCATCCGCTCGGCTGCGGCGCCGGAGTCGATCGCCTCGCGGGCGCGGACGATCCCCTCGCGGAGGTTCTCGGCGTGGCCGGCGGCGGCGATCCCGCCCGCGGCGTTCAGCACGACCGCCGAGCGGTGGCCGCCGCCGGCGCCGGCGAGCACGGCGCGCAGCGCGGCCGCGTTCGTGGCCGGGTCGCCGCCGCGCAGCTCGTCCTGGTCGCAGCGCTCGACGCCGAGGTCGGCCGGGTCGAGCTCGTACTCGCGCACCGCGCCGTTCTCCACCTCGCAGACGAGGTTCGGCCCGCACGGCGACAGCTCGTCGATCCCGCCCGCGCCGTGGACGACGTACGCGCGCGTCGCGCCGAGCTGGACGAGCGCCTCGGCGAGCGTCCGCGTCAGCGCCGGCGAGTACGTGCCGAGCATGAGCGCGCGCGCCCCGGCCGGGTTCGTGAGCGGCCCGAGCACGTTGAAGATCGTGCGCGTCGCGAGCTCGCGGCGCACCGGCGCGGCGTGGCGCATCGCCGGATGGTGCGCCTGCGCGAAGAGGAAGCCGAACCCGAGCTCGTCGATCGACCGCTCGATCCGCTCCGGCTCCAGGTCGAGCCGGAAGCCGAGCGCCTCGAGCACGTCCGCCGCGCCGCTCGCCGAGGAGGCGGCCCGGTTGCCGTGCTTCGCGATCGCGGCGCCCGCGCCCGCCGCGACGAGCGCCGCCGCGGTGGAGATGTTGTACGTGTTCGCGCCGTCGCCGCCCGTGCCGACGATGTCGACGAGATCGCGCCGCTGCGGCCGCACCTGCAGGACGTGCTCGCGCATCGCCTCCGCGCAGCCGGCGATCTCCTCCGCCGTCTCGCCCTTCGCGCGCAGCGCGACGAGGAAGCCGGCGATCTGGGCCGGGGTCGCCTCGCCGGCCATGATCTCGTTCATCGTCGCGCGCGCCTCGTCGCGGCCGAGGTCGTGGCCGTCGAGCAGGCGGGCGAGCGTCCGCTGGATCACGTGCGCCCCTCGAGGAAGTTGCGGGCGAGCGCCGGCCCGTCCGGGGTCAGCACCGACTCGGGGTGGAACTGGACGCCGACGACCGGCAGCTCGCGGTGGCGGACGGCCATCACCTCGCCGTCCTCGGCGTACGCGGTCGGGACGAGCGCGTCCGGCACGCGCGTCGCCGCGAGCGAGTGGTAGCGCCCCGCCTCGAACGGATCCGGCAGGCCCGTGAAGAGGCCGGTGCCGTCGTGGCGCACCGGGCTCGCCTTGCCGTGGAGGAGCTCGCGCGCGTAGCCGACCTCGCCGCCGAAGACCTCGACGATCGCCTGGTGGCCGAGGCAGACGCCGAGCGTCGGCGTCGTCGGGGCGAGCCGCCGGAGGATCTCCTCCGACGCGCCCGCGGCGGCCGGGCGGCCGGGGCCGGGGGAGACGACGAGGTGCGACGGCGCGAGCCGCTCGGCCCCGTCCGCGTCGATCTCGTCGTTGCGCAGCACCGTCACCTCCGCCCCGAGCGCGCCGAAGAGATGCGCGAGGTTGTAGGTGAAGCAGTCGTAGTTGTCGACGAGCAGGATCATCCCTGCCCCGATTCCGCGAGGTCGATGGCGGCTTCGAGCGCGCCGAGCTTGTTCAGGCACTCGTCGTACTCGTCCGCCGGGTCGGAGTCGGCGACGATACCGCCGCCGGCCTGGAGGTACGCGACGCCGTCCTGGAGCACCGCCGTCCGGATCGCGATGCACGTATCCATGCCGACCCCCGGCAGCACGTACCCGACCGCGCCGCCGTAGACGCCGCGGCGGTACCCCTCGAGCTCCGAGATGATCTGCATCGCCCGCACCTTCGGCGCGCCCGAGAGCGTGCCGGCGGGGAACGTCGCGCGCAGCAGCTCGAACGGCCCCATCTCGGTCGCGAGCTCGCCGACGACCTCCGAGACGAGGTGCGTCACGTGCGAGTAGTGCTCGAGGTACATGAACCGCTCG
Organism: uncultured Actinomycetes bacterium; assembly: GCA_963815005.1. GTDB lineage: Bacteria > Actinomycetota > Thermoleophilia > Gaiellales > Gaiellaceae > Palsa-739. The sequence goes on along the minus strand of CAWFFI010000018.1, from coordinate 106,488 downwards.
ACATGGACGCTGCCCGGGACGCAGACGCGCGAGAGGTCGTTGCGGCCGAGGTCGACGAGCATCACGTGCTCCGCCCGGTCCTTCTCGGAGGCGAGCAGCTCGTCGTCGGCGCCCTCGCCGGGCCGGATCGTGCCCGCGATCGGGTTGAGCGAGGCGCGACGCCCCTCCGCCTTGACGTGCGTCTCCGGCGACGAGCCGACGAGCGCAAGCTCCGGGAACTCGAGCAGGAAGAGGTACGGCGACGGGTTCACGCGGCGGAGGGCGCGGTAGAGCTCGAAGGCCGAGACCGACGTCGGCCGCTCCGCCCGCTGCGAGACGACGATCTGGAAGGCGTCGCCCTCCCGGATGTGCTCCTTCGCCCGTTCGACGCGGCGCACGTGCTCGTCCCGGTCGGGGAAGCGCCGCAGCGGGCCGCGGCTGCCGGTGCCGACCGGGATCGCCGGCTGCGGCGTCGAGAGCAGCTCGGCCGTCTCGGCCGCGTCCCCGACGAGCGTGTCGGCGACGCCGCGGACGTGGTCGAAGCGGAGCAGGAGCTCGGGCACGACGAAGAGGCTCTCCGGCTGGGCGGGCCCCTCGGCCGGGAGCGGCACCGTCGGCTCGAAGCGCGCCACGACGTCGTAGCCGAGGTAGCCGACGACCGGCTCCCCGAGCGCCTCCGCCTCGGCGAGGTCGACGAGGCGGGAGCCGCGGCCGACGAACGAGTAGCGGCCGAGCCGGCCGCGGTCGACCGATTCGAGCAGGAACGCGCCGCGGGCGCCCTCGCGCAGGCGGAGGTACGCCCCGAGCGGGGTGACGAGATCGGTGGCGATGTCGGTGAGTGCGGACATGAAAAAGGCTCCTTCCGGAGCCGGGTCGAGCGGAGAGGGCTGTGCGCGCGCCTAGCCTCGGCGCATGCTCCCGCTCCGCTCGAGGCGCCAGGCCCACCAGATGCGAAGCTCGGGAGTCATTGCGTCAAGCGTAGGCGGGACCCGTGACCCCGTCAAGAAAGCCGAGACGGCATGGCCGGCGCCGCGCAGCGCGTCGACGGCGCGCTCGAGGTCGCCGCCGCGCACGAGCACGTAGTCGGTCTCGAACGTCGAGACGACGAAGATCGGCACGTCCTCCTCGGCGAGCGGCACGACGAGCGAGGCGACGACGCCCGTGAGCGAGAAGTCGAGCGGCCCCGCGACCTCGAGCACCCGCCAGCCGCGCTCCGCGCTCTCGCCGTCGGGCACGTCGCGGTCGCGGCAGACGACCGAGACCTCGTTGTCGGTCCGCGTCACGGAGCGGAACGGGCCGCGGTCGACCCACGGCGGCAGCTCCGCGCCCGGGTGGAGACGCACGATCGCATAGGGCTCGGGGAGTGTCCGCAGTTCCACGATGCCCGGACGCTATCGAGGAACCGCCCGGAGACGCGGCGGTAGAGTGCGCCCGGTCATGCCGATCCCCGAGCTGCTCGAGCGGTTGCTGACGACGCCGGGCCCCTCCGGCCAGGAGGAGGCCGCGGCCGCGGTGTGGCGCGAGGCGGCGGCCGCGTTCGGCGAGGTCGAGACCGACGTGCTCGGCTCCTCGCAGGTGCGCGTGGCCGGGCACCGCGGGCGGGCCGTCGCTCGCCGTGATCGGCCACATCGACGAGATCGGGGCGGTCGTGACGCACATCGGCGACGACGGCTTCGCGGCGCTGCGGCCGCTCGGCGGCTGGGACCCACACGTCCTGCTCGGGCAGCGCGTCGAGGTGCTGACGCGCGCCGGCCGGATCCCCGGCGTCGTCGCCGCCCGCAAGCAGAAGGTCAAGCGGGGCGCGGACCGCAAGGTGCTCGACCACGACGACCTCGTGCTCGACCTCGGCGCCCGCGACGGCGAGGAGGCGCGCGCGCTCGTCCGCGTGGGCGATGCGTTCGTCGCCGCCGGCCCGCCGCTCGAGCTGCGGAACGGCCGCGTCGCGTCGCGCTCGTTCGACAACAGGATCGGGTGCTACGTCGCGCTCGAGGTGGCGCGGCGCGTCGCGGAGGCCGGAGGCGCGCCCGGCGACGTGCACGGGCTCGCGGTCGTGCAGGAGGAGGTCGGCGACTTCGCCGGCGCCCGCACGGCCGCGTTCGGGCTCGAGCCGGCGGTTGCGATCGCCGTCGACGTGACGCATGCGACCGACGTCCGCGGCGGCGATCCGTCCGACGAGGGCGAGGTGAAGCTCGGCGGCGGCCCGTCGCTGACGCGGGGCCCGTCGCTGCATCCCGCGATCTTCGAGCTCCTGTCCGAGACCGCCGAGGCGGAGGGCATCGCCTGCCAGGTCGAGGTCACGCGCGGGCACACGCACACCGACGCCGACGCGTTCTACCTCAGCCGCCGCGGCATCGCGACGGGGCTCGTCTCGGTTCCGCTCCGCTACATGCACTCGCCGGCCGAGGTGGCCGAGCTCGAGGACATCGAGGCGGCGATCCGGCTCCTCGTCGCGTTCGCGCGACGGCTCGAGCCGGGCACGACGTTCGCGCGGGGGTAGGCTGGACGGCATGAGCCGCAGCGTGATCGTCGCCGCCGTGCGGACGCCGTTCGGGCGCCTCGCCGGCGGCCTCAAGGGCTTCCAGGCGACCGAGCTCGGCGCGCTCGTGATCCGGGCCGCGCTCGAGCGCGTCGGTCTCGAGGGGGGCGAGGTCGACTACGTGATCATGGGCCAGGTGCTGCAGGGCGGCGCGGGCCAGGCGCCGGGCCGCCAGGCGGCGGTCGGTGCCGGGATCCCGATCGGCGTGCCCGCGGACACGATCAACAAGGTGTGCGCCTCCTCGATCCGCGCGGTCGAGATCGCCGACTCGATGATCCGTGCCGGCGACGCGGAGCTCGTCGTCACCGGCGGGATGGAGTCGATGACGAACGCGCCGTACGCGCTGAAGCAGGCGCGCTCCGGCTACCGGCTCGGCGACGGGACGCTGATCGACCTCGTGACCCACGACGGGCTCACGTCGACCTTCGACGGGCTGCACATGGTGGCGCAGGCGTCGTTCGTCTCGCGCGAGCTCGGCATCCCGCGCGAGGAGCAGGACCGGTGGGCGTTCCGGTCGCACGAGCGGGCCGCGGCGGCCCAGGACGCGGGCCGCTTCGACGACGAGATCGTCCCGGTCGGCGACGTGACCGCCGACGAGTCGGTGCGCCGCGACACGACGCTCGAGAAGCTCGCCTCGCTGAAGCCGGTCTTCGACCCGGAGGGGACGACGACCGCCGGGAACGCGCCGGGCGTGAACGACGGCGCCTCCTGCGTGATCGTCTGCTCGGAGGAGTTCGCGCGCCGGCGCGGGCTCGAGCCGCTCGCGACCGTGCTCGCGCAGGGCTACGTCGCGGACGAGTTCGCGTACCTCGCGCGCACGCCGGCGCGGGCGGGGGCGCAGGCGCTCGAGCGCGCCGGCAAGACGATCGACGACGTGAAGCGGGTCGAGATCAACGAGGCGTTCGCGTCGGTGGCCTGGAACTCGGCGCGGCTGCTCGGCGCCGACGAGGAGATCGTGAACGTGAACGGCGGCGCGGTCGCGCTCGGGCATCCGATCGGCGCGAGCGGCGGCCGGATCCTCGGCACGATGGTGCACGAGCTGCGCCGCGAGGGCGGCGGCCTCGGTCTCGCCGCGATCTGCTCCGGCGGCGGCCAGGGCGACGCGCTCCTGATCGAGGTCTAGACGACCTTGCGACTGCCTGGACGCGACCGCGGCGAGGAAGTCGACGAGCAGCCGTGAGACGAGCTCGGGCTCGCGCAGCGTCAGTAGTGATCCGAGTCGACCTCGACGTGGCGCGCGTGCGGCGCCTCGCGGGCGACGAGCGGGCCGATCTCGCGGAAGCCGGGCGGATCGTGGCGCGCCGTGACGACGAGCGTCGGGACCGCGAGCTCGGCGAGGTGCTCGGCGGCGGGGCGCGCGGGCGGGCGCGGCTCCACGCCGGGCGGCAGCGGGTTCGCGTCGGGTGTCGCGTGCCAGAGCCGCCGGATCCGGTCGTCGGCGCCGAGCGGCGCCCAGACCTCGAAGTCGACCGCGGCCGCGGCCTCGAGGTCGCCGGCCTCGACCGCGGCGTCGTAGGCGTCCTCCTGCTCGGCGCTGTACGCGGCGCCGTCGTAGCCCGAGAGGCCGGGGGCGACGGCGGCGACCGCCCACACCCGTTCGGGCCGGGCGAGCGCGACGTCGATCGCGAGCCGGCCGCCGTACGAGAGCCCGACGAGGGCCGCCCGCTCGATCCCGAGCTCGTCGAGGACGCCGACGACGTCCGCCTGCGGCGAGAACGGCGCCGCCGGCCCGGCCGAGCGGCCGTAGAAGCGCAGGTCGGTGCGGAGCGTCCGGAAGCGGGCCGAGAGCGCCGGCAGCTCGGGCTCCCAGAGCTCGGAGTCGCCGAGGCCGCCGTGCAGCAGCAGCACGGCCTCTCCCTGGCCGGCCTCGTCGTACCAGAGCCGGGCTCCGTTCACCTCCACCACGGGCACGGAGCGACGATAGCCTCTCGCCATGGACTTCGAACACGTTCTCGTCGTCGGCGCCGGCCAGATGGGCGGCGGCATCGCGCAGGTCGTCGCCGGCTCCGGGCGGCGCGTGTCGCTGCACGACGCGGCGCCGGGCGCGGTCGAGCGCGGCCTCGAGACGATCCGGAAGAGCCTCACGAAGCTCGCCGAGAAGGGCGGGGCCGACCCGGACGAGGTGCTCGCCCGCATCGAGCCCGTGGACGACCTCGTCGCCGCCGACCTGATGATCGAGGCGGTGGTCGAGGACGTCGCCGTGAAGACGGCGCTCTTCCGGCGCGCGGACGACGTCCTGCCTGCGGGCGCGATCCTCGCCTCCAACACGTCCTCGATTCCGATCACGAGCCTCGGGGCGGCGACGAGCCGTCCCGAGGCGGTGATCGGCATGCACTTCTTCAACCCCGTGCCCGTGCTGAAGCTCGTCGAGGTGATCCGCGGGCTCGAGACCTCCGACGCGACGGCGGCGGCGATCGTCGCGCTCGCGCAGGATCTCGGCAAGACGCCCGCCGAGGCGCGCGACCTGCCCGGCTTCGTCTCGAACCGGATCCTGATGCCGTTCATCAACGAGGCGGCGTACGCGCTGCTCGAGGGCGTCGCCTCCCCGGAGGCGATCGACACGATCGCGAAGCTCGGCTTCGCGCACCCGCTGGGGCCGCTCGCGCTCGCCGACCTGATCGGGCTCGACACGTGCGTCGCGATCATGGAGGTGCTGCACGAGGGGCTCGGCAATCCGAAGTACGCGCCCTGCCCGCTGCTGCGCCAGTACGTCCAGGCCGGCCGGCTGGGCCGCAAGTCGGGCCGCGGCTTCTACGAGTACGCGCGCTAGCCGGCCAACAAGACCTGTCCCGCCGGGCCACGTCCCGCGAATCCGGGGCGGGCCGGCACCGGGCGCGTACGATCCGGGCGATGGACTTCGAGCTCACGACCGAGCAGAAGGAGATCCAGGCGCTCACGCGCGACTTCGTGCGCCGGGAGATCGAGCCGCACGCGGCCGGGTGGGACCGGGAGCACCGCTTCCCGCGCGAGGTGTTCGCGCAGCTCGCCGAGCTCGGGCTCATGGGCGCGTGCGTCCCGGAGGAGTACGGCGGCGCCGGCGCCGACTTCCTCGCCTACATCCTCGTGCTCGAGGAGCTCTCCCGCGGCGATGCGGGCGTCGGCGTCACCGTCGCCGTCCACACGAGCGCCGTGCGCTGCCGCTGCTCCGGTTCGGCACCGACGAGCAGCGCGCCCGCTTCGTGCCGCCGCTCGCGCGCGGCGAGCACCTCGGCGCCTTCGCGCTGACCGAGCCGGAGTCGGGATCCGACGCGGGCGCCCTCCGCACGCGCGCCGAGCCCGAGGGCGACGGCTGGACGATCACCGGCTCGAAGCAGTGGATCACGAACGGCGCCCACGCCGGCACGTTCCTGCTCTTCGCCCGCACCGACCCGGACACGCCCGGGCCGCGCGGCGTCAGCGCCTTCGTCCTCGACGCCGAGCACGTCCGGATCACGCGGGCCGAGGAGAAGCTCGGCCTCAACTCCTCCGTCACGAACGACCTCGTCGTCGAGGGCGCGCACGTCGGCCGAGACCGGCTGCTGCACGAGGAGGGCAAGGGCTTCCACGTCGCGATGGCCACCCTCGACGGCGGCCGGATCGGGATCGCCGCGCAGGCGGTCGGGATCGCGCAGGCCGCCTACGACGTCGCCCGCGACTACGCGAAGGAGCGGCACGCGTTCGGGCGGCCGATCGCCGAGTTCCAGGCGATCCAGGGCAAGCTCGCCGACATGTCGACCGAGATCGACGCGGCGCGCCTGCTCGTCTACCGGGCCGCGTGGCTGAAGGAGCAGGGCGCGCCGCACACCGAGGCGGGGGCGAAGGCGAAGCTCTATGCGTCCGAGATGGCGCGCCGCCAGACGGCCGAGGCGATCCAGATCCTCGGCGGCTACGGCTACACGAAGGAGTTCCCGGTCGAGCGCTACTACCGGGACGCGAAGATCACCGAGATCTACGAGGGCACGAGCGAGATCCAGCGGATCGTGATCGCCCGGGAGATTCTCGGTCAGCACGCGCGGGCGGGCGCGTGAGCCGCCGCAGCGACGAGCCCGTCCGCCTCGACCCGCATCTACACGCGCGGGGGCGACCGCGGCGAGACGAGCCTCGGCGACGGCTCCCGCGCCTCGAAGCTCGATGCCCGCATCGCCGCCTACGGCGCGGTCGACGAGCTCAACTCGCAGCTCGGCGTCGTGCTCGCGGGCGGCGTCCCCGAGCCGCTGCGCGCGCCGCTCGAGCGGCTCCAGAACGAGCTGTTCGACCTCGGCGCCGACCTCTCGGTTCCCTTTGCAGGGCCCGACGAGCGGCTGCGCGTGACGCAGGCGCAGGTCGACGCGCTCGAGCATCTCTGCGACCGCTTCAACGAGCCGCTCCCCGAGCTGAAGAGCTTCGTGCTGCCCGGCGGCACGACGACCGCCGCACAGCTCCACGTCGCGCGCACCGTCGCCCGCCGCGCGGAGCTCCGCGCCCTCGAGGCCGACGGTGCGCACGGCGTCAACCCGCTCGCGCTCGTCTACCTGAACCGGATCTCCGACCTGCTGTTCATCCTGGCCCGCGCCGCGAACGCGCACGAGGGCGCAGGCGAGCCGCTCTGGCGGCCCGGCGGCGCCCGCTAGCGCACGCCGCGGCTCAGTCCGACCAGGCGTGTCCCGGCCAGGGGTGGCCCTTGCGCGGCGTCGGCGACCCGTCCGACGAGGACGACGAGGAGGAGGAGGAGTCTCCCGAGTTGTCGCCCGATCCGTTGCCGGAGCCATGCGTCCCCGGGACCGGGATGCCGCGCGAGTCGACGGCCATCCCGTACTCGTTGACGATCACGGCGACCGTGCCCGTTCCGTCGTGACCGGGGTTCGACGCGTAGCCGGAGCCCGGACTGACGACGGCGATGTCATCGGTCGAGCCGTCGATCGACGAACCGGACTTGTGCGCGGATCCCGTCACGATCACCCCCATGTACGAGGGCAGCGGGCCGTCCGGGGGCGAGGAGCTGTTCCCGCCGCCCGTCGACCAGGAGGTGCCCACCTGGGGTGTGCCCGGCTGCGACGCGAAGCCCTTGAACGAGTTGGGCGCGTCGCCCCCGCTGAGCCCGTTGCTGTCGGCCCACTGGGAGCCCCAGAACGTGACGTCCGTCGAGTGGAACGCGCTCTCGTCGCCGACCACGAACGAGCCGCGGTCTCCGAGGAAGTCGTAGATGTAGGCGGGGCGCGCAAGGGTCGAGGGCACGTAGGTCAGGTCGCCTGCGAACGTCGCGACGGAGGTGGTCGGCCCGACCGGGCCCGCGACGGTGATCTGGCAGCTCGCGAAGCCCCACGTGTTCGTCGTACCCGTGCAGCTCTGGGAGCCGAACGAGAGCGTCAGCGTCTCGGCGGGGATTCCCTGCGGATGGCGGCCGGCCGTGTAGAGGCTGCCGTAGAGCGTCGCCTGCCGCCCGACCGGCAGCGCCACGACCCACGGGATCACGGTGACCGGGACGTTGCCGGTCGTGGCGATCGTCAGCGTTCCCTGGCCGCCGACGGCGAAGCTGTAGTTCTGGGACGCGAGGGTGCCGAGCGTGCAGGTGATCGGATACGTGCCGACCGGGCTCGAGGCGGTTGCGGTGGTCGTGCACGACGGGCTCCCCGTGACGTCGGAGGTCGCGAGCGCCTCGCCGTTGACGAAGCCGGAGAGGGTCGCCGTCAGCGGCGGCAGCGGGTCGCCCGGCCGGATCGTCACGTTGTCCGGGGTGAGCGTCAGCGGCGCCTTGGCGACCGTGAGCGTGCCGGGGGCATACGTGAACGTGTAGTAGGTGTCGGAGGCGCCGGAGCAGCTGACCGGATACGAGCCGGCGGCCGCGGGGGTCGCCGCCGTGGTCGTGCACGTCGCCGGCGTCGACAGGGAGCCCACGCCGTCGCCGTTCGTGAAGCCGCTGTAGGTCGGGGTCAGGGTCGGGAGCGTGTCGCCGTAGGCGATCGACGGGGACGGCGCCGTGACGGTGATCTGCGCGACGGCCCGCACGTCGGCCGAGAACCCGGCCGAGGAGGATTGGTTCGCGGCGTCGCCGACGTAGGTCGCGACGATGTCGTAGTGGCCGGCCTGCCAGCCGGACTTGACGACCGTCCCGTTCCCGTTCGCGTCGAGCGAGGCCTGGGCGATGAGGCTGTTGTTCGCCGAGTTCCGGAACGTGACGATGCTGCCCTGCGGCGGCGTGACCGTGGACCCGACCTGCTGGACGTGCGCGGTGAGGGTGGCGGAGCCGTTGTTCGGGATCGGGTTCGGCGAGATCGAGGCGGTGATCGTCGTCGCGACCGCGCTCGGCGGTGCGTTCGCGGTCACGCCGTCCTGGCAGAGGAGGTGGAATCGTCATACGTCGAGTCGCCCGATACTTCGCCGTGATGCTGTGCGATCCGGCGGCGAAGCCGGTCCAGGTCAACGTGGCGACCCCGAGCTGCCGAGTCGACGAGCCGCCGATGGGAAGGTTGTTGTCGTAGAACTGGATGTCGCCGGTGGTGGCGCCGTGTTGCGGTCGTAGCGATGACGGTGGCGGTGAACGTCACCGAGCCACCCGTCGTCACCGTCGAGGGCTGGCGGGGAGCGTCACCGTCGTCCCATGCATCGTGGCCGGGGCGTTTGCCGTGACGTTGACGCCCGACGACCACTGCGACGGCTCGTACGTGCTGGAGACGCCGAGATAGTTCGCGGTGATCGAATGCGAGCCCTGGGTGAAGCCCGCTCCAGGTGAACGTCGCGATCCCGGTCGTGCAGTCGACGTTGGCGCTGCCGATGCTGCTGCCGTTGTCCTTGAACTGGACGGTGCCGGAGGTGACCGCCGCGTTCCCCGAGCCGTGTCGACGACCGTCGCGGTGAGCGTCACCGACTGCCCGGTCAGCACCGTGCACGGCGGGCCTGGAGGGCCGTGATCGCCGTCGCGTCCGCCGTCTGCGCCGCGGCGACGGTGAGCGAGTCGCTTCCCGAGCTCGTGTTGTAGATCGTGTTGGTCGACGTGTCGGTCTTACCGGTGTAGGACGCCGTGAGGCTGTGCGTCCCGGCGGGGAACGTCGTCGTCAGCGTCGCCGTGGCCGTGGTGCCCGACGGCGAGAGCGTCGCCGAGCCGAGGGACGAACCGCCGTCGCTGAAGCTCACGGAGCCCGGCGGGGCGCTGCTCCCCGACTGCGCGGTGACCGTCGCGGTCAGCATGACCGTCTGGCCCGGCTGCGGTGCACTGGGGCTCGCCGTGAGCGTCGTCGTCGTGAAGATGAACGTCGGCGGGGCAGGATCGGCGTGTGCCACCTGCGCCGACGCCGGCTGAACGGTCCACGCGGCCGCGCACGCCGCAGCGAGCCCGAGGGCTGCGAGGCCGAAGAGGCAACGCCGCACGCGTGCCTTCGGCTGAGTGACCGCAGAACGAAGCATCAGGTCTTCCGGGTAGGACCGCCGCACATGGAGGTACCGCCGCATTCGAGTCTACGGCGAATCGGCGTAGACTCCCACCCCCTTTCGGGGGACGCGCCTCGGAGATCGTCTCCCCGAGGCCGGGAAGGGATCAGGCCGTGGCGCGCCAGATGAGGTCGATGACCGCGCTCTTGTTCTGGTCGGCGTTGCCTGCGGTCGTCGGCAGGTAGAGCTCGACCTTGTACTTGATCGTCTGGCCGGGCTGGAGCGGTCCCGAGCCGAGGTCGTTCGCCTGGGTCGTCCACTGCAGCAGCGGCGGCAACGGGTTCGGCGCCGCCGTGCCGTCCTGCCACACCCCCATCTGGAGATCGTTCCAGAACGAGTTCTGCGTTCCGGCCGCCTGGAGAGAGACCGTGAACGCCTGGTTCGTGTCGTTGCGGATCGTCATCACCTCGGACGCCGAGCCGCCCGGGGCCATGTTCGTCGCGTAGATGCGACAGGACGAATGGTCGCTCGTGATCGTGAGGCCCGTCGTGCCGCACGACGCGCCGCCCGAGGTGCCGCCCGTGGTCGTCGTGGTGGTCGTCGTGACCGGCGGCCGCGCGGTCGTTGTCGTCGTCCGCGTGGCGGTCGTCGTCGTGGTCGCGGTTGTCGTCGTCTCGGTGGTGGTGCGTGGTGGTGGTGGTCGTCGTGGTGGTGGTCGCAGTCGTCGAGGTGGGCGGCGGCGGTGTCGGAGTCGTCTTCGTCGTGGTCGTCTTCGGGGTCGTCGTGGTCGTGGTCGTCGTCGCGGTCGTCGTCCCGCCTCCGAAGCCCTGGTTCGGCACCGGGACGGTGCTGCCGCCGCCGGTCGGGTTCGACGGCGGAACGCCGAGGCCGGGAACCGGCTGGTTCCCGTTGTCGGGCGGCGACGTCGTCGCCGGGGGCGCCCCGACGAACGCGAAGCTGTTGATCCGTCCGTTGCCCGCGTTCGCGTAGTGCGGGATCTGGGCGGTGCTCTGCACGCCGACGATCGAGCGGCCGCCGCTCGAGAGCGCGAGGTGGCCGATCGGCGCGGGCAGGAACCCGCCGAGGTCGCCCCCCGTCTGGTAGGCGAGGTAGTCGTGGTCGGCGAGCGCCTGCTGGATCACGGCCTTCTGGAGGGGGACGAGCGTGGTCGGGTTGCCGTTCGGGCCGCGCAGCGGCGCCGTGTAGTCGACACGGGCGTTCGAGATCGCCGGGTTCGGGTGCTGCGGGCCGGACGGCGCCGAGGGCGGCGCACCTGCCGCCGAGCTCGCGAGCACGGCTGTGACCGCGACCCGCCGCGAGCAGTGCGGGCGTCCTCATCGCCACCACCGGTTGGCGAGCCGCAGCGAGAAGCTGCCGACGATGAGCATCACGCAGAGCAGTCCGATCGCCGCGTAGAGGAAGACGGCGCGGCCGGTGGCGTCGCTGTTGTCGTTCAGCGACGTGCCGAGCACCGCGACCGCCTGGTGGTCGAGGACGAGACGGCCGAGCATCTCGCGGTCGCTGCCGCGGAGATACCGCGTGACGGTCGCGCCGCCGGCGAAGAGCGCCTGGGCGGAGCTCTGTTCGAGGGCCTTCGGCGCGAACGGCACCGTCGTCGCGAGCGGCTGGCCGTTCCTGTCGTAGGCCGTCAGCGCGGTGCCGACCTGCTGCGAGAAGCGTCCGAGCGCGTCGGCGAGCGGTGTCATCGCGAGCGCGACGCCGACGGGCTTCGAGCCGTCGAGGATCGGCCCGATCGTGACGAGCGTCGGGCCGCTGCGGAAGATCGCGAGCAGCGTGAACCTGCCGCCGCGCGGCCCGTGCGCCTGCTGGATCGCGCGCTGGATCGCCGGCATGCCGGCCCGGCTCGCGACGGGAGCGGGCGCGCCTCCGGAGCGGACCGCGAGCACGACGCGCCCGTCGGGAAGGACGATGTCGACCATCGGCACGTCGGCGTTGCCCTGGATCGGCGTCACGAGCCGGTTCAGCGTCGGGACGTCGAGCGTCGCGAGGGACGTGGCCGACGCCCTGGGTGAAGGCGACCGCGCGGAGCGCGGAGAGCTGCTCGGCCTCGAGCGTGACGAGCGCCGCGTCGGTGCCCGCGCCTGCGTCGCGCAGGCGCGAGTCGAGGTTCGCGCGGACGCCGTCGGTCGCCCGCTGGCCCGCCCAGAAGGCCGTCAGGAGCGCGACGACGAGGCCGAGCGCGATGTGGACGCGCCGGCGCCGGTACCAGGGGACGCCGGCCGGGTGCTGCTCGGAGGAGGCCTCCACGGTGGGCGGGCCTCAGAAGCTGCCGGTCGCGGTGACCACGCAGTTGCAGGCCGTGCAGGCCGCCGCCGACCCGGTCGACGAGATGATGCTGCGTGGAGGCGGTGAAGGTCGCGGTTCCCGAGACCGACTGCCCGTTCTGCGTGACCTTGAACGTGACCTGAGTTCCCGGACGGCGTGGTGGTGGCGTTCCTCGACTGGCGGCTGCCGCCGACGGTGACGCCGGTGATCTTTCCGACCGTATACGCGTCCGCCGTCGTCGAGCACGTCGAGTCTCCGAGCAGGATCGTGCCTCCTCCGGAGGCGCCGGGGAACGTGCAGACCTTGGTGCCGGTGGCCGTGCCCACGCTCTGGTTGAACGTGATCGTGATCGTGTCGCTCGTTGTCGAGCGTCCCGGCTGTCCCGCCGTTTGCGATCACGACACCGGTCGGGATGAGGCCGACGCGGATCGGCGTGAACGCGGTCGCCGCCGACGTCCAGGCGGTCGCGGACGTGCTCGTCGAGCTTGTAGCACCACCAGTGCCCGTTCGCGCCGCTCGTCCCGGTCGCGGTGTAGGTGTTGGTCGGCGGGGCGCCGACGCTCGTCGCCGAGCCGTACGTGCCGCAGCTCGCGCTCGCCGCCGGTACCGCCGTCCGCGCTCGTGAGCTGCTGCCCGGTGACCGGCGGGTTCGCGCCCGCCGTCCACGACGAGCGATGCGCCGTAGCCGCTCGGCGTCGGCGTCCCGAGCGACGTCGGCGGCGGGATCCACCCGGCGGCGAACGCCGAGTCCTTGTTCACGGCCTCACCGCTCCAGATCGCGAACGTCCCGCCGGCGTGCACGTAGCCGAGCGCGAGCGAGAGCGCGATGAGAAGTGCGGAGAGCCCGACGGCCCGCCGCAGGGCCGTCGGGCTCATGCCGACGCGCCCTGTTTTCGTCCGCGGTCGTGCCAGATCTCGTAGAGCGTGATCACTCCGAGCAGCAGGGCCGGGATCAGCAGCAGCAGCAGCCTCGCCGTCGTCGACTGGAGGTCGTAGAGGACGTAGCCGGCGACCGGCACGTGGAAGACGGCGAGCCAGCCGGTGCCGACGGCCGGGATCCGCCAGTCGTCGGGCGTCCCGTTCGCGTCACCCTTCGTGACGAAGTAGCGGCCGGTCGCGCTCGTGTCGATCCGGTAGACGCGGTGGGTCACGCGCTTGTTCGTCTGGCCCGGCTCGTTGAAGACGATCACGTCGCCGACCTTCACCTTGTCGGCGGGCACCGACCGGTAGAACACGATCGAGCCGGTCGGGATGCTCGGCGACATGCTCCCCGAGCGCACGACGAGCGCCTGGTAGGGGAGGAACCGCGGGCCGACGGTGACCGCGAGCAGCCCGATCACGAACGAGCGTGATCGCGGCGAGCAGGACACCGGAGCCGATCTTCAGCGCCAGCGCGGGCCGCGGGTTGCGGGCCGGAGCGGAGCCCTCCGGCTCGGGCGTCTCGGACGCAGGCAGCGGAAGATCGGTGGGGGAGCCCTCGGCCACCATCAGTTTGTAACGTGCCATGCCAGCGAGAACAAGGCCTCTTCGCCCTGAAGTGTCGGATCGGCGTTCGCCGGCAGGCTCATCGTGATCTTGAAATAGCGCGACTGGCCGGCCGCCGGGCCTGCGCCGAGGCTCGTGGCGCCGGCCGCCGTGTTGATGCCCTGGGCCATGTACGCGAACCAGTCGAACGCGCTCGGGTTGCACGTTCCGGCGGTGTCGTCGGGCCACCAGCAGAACGTCGGGTTGCCGAGCGAGTCGGTCTCCTGGATGGAGAACAGCGGCCCGTCCCAGACGCCGCTCGCGTTGATGTAGGAGCAGGGGTCGCCGCCGCCCGCGAGTGCTCCCGCTCCCGGCGAGGCCTGCGGCCGAGCAGCTCGGCATGTACACGCTGAGCGCGCCGATCCCGACCGAGCCGTTGTTCGCGATCGTCACGTTCGGCGCTGGCGCTGCTGCCCGGGTACTGGAGCGTCGAGGAGGAGATGAGCGGCGAGCAGGTCGGGTTCTGGTTCGCCGAGCTCGACGGGCTGCCGTACGAGTAGCAGGTCGTGCCGGTGCCGACCGTGTTCCCGAACGTGAGCGTGCCCGAGGCGAGCGTCGAGCTCGCGTTCGTGTCCGCCGAGCTGAGGATCGCGTACGTGCCGGAGACCGAGAGCGACGCGGCTGCGCCGATCGCCACGAGGCTGAGGAGGATCTTCTTCAGCGTGCGGGTCGAGCCGGGCCTGCTGCTTACTGGTCGACGTGCCATGTCATGCCGAACGTCGACGAGAGGCCCTGGAGCGCGTTCTGGTTGTTCCCGGACGGCTGCGGGAAGTAGACGCCGACGAGGAACGTGCGCGCCGCGGCCGCGCCGGTGCCGAGCTCGGTCGCGACGCCCGAGGACTGGAGGGTGCCGTTCGAGGTCACCGTCTTCAGCTCGATCGGGCCCTGCGAGCCGTTGTGGAGCGTGTCGAACCGGGTGAGCGTGTCGGTCGTGTCGGAGTTGAGCGTGCCGAGCGTGGTCGTGTCGGTGACCGTGGCCGCCGTCGTGTACGCGTAGTTCGGCGTCAGCGACGAGACCGAGATCGAGGTCGCGCCGACGTACGCGTTCGCGGAGGCCGTGAACGTCTGCGTGTTCGACCCGGAGCTGGAGGTCACGACGATCGAGTCGCCGCTGCGGACGTTGCCGTTCGAGCGCGGCGACCGGGAGCGCGGTGATGGCGCCGCCCGTGCTGAGGCCGCTCGAGAGGTTGACGGAGATGGGGGCGACGCACATGCCGCTCGAGTCGCTGTAGTTCGCGCCGAGCCAGCAGTACGAGTGGCCGCCCGGCGACCCGGCGGTGGTGCCCGTCGTCTCCTGGACGTACACGAGGGCCGCGCCGCAGAACGGGTTGCCCGCCGTCGGGTTGAACGAGAGGTCGGTGCCCTTCGTCGCTCCGGTGATGCCGGCGACGGTCGTCTTCGCGTCGCGGCAGTCGACGACGTTCACCGCGCGGAGGTGCTCGGATACGAGAAGTTCGCGTTCTGCGAGGTGACGCTGATCGAGGTGGCGCCGATGATCGCGCCCGCCGAGGCCGTGAACGTCTGCGTGTTGGCGCCGTTCGAGACGACGATCGACTGGCCGGAGGTGACCGCCGCCGTGAGCGCGCTGACCGCGAGCGAGGTCACGGGGCTGCCGGAGGTGAGCCCGGTCGGTGAGCGTCGTCGAGTTCGGCGGCGCCCAGAGCCAGAGCTTCGAGGCGGCGATCGAGCCGGTGTCCTGGACGGTGATCGTGGCCGTCTCGGTGGAGCTGAACACGCCGGGAGCGAGGTTCGTGAGCGTCAGCGCGGCCGCGCACGCGGAGTTGACGTTGAGCGTGGCGGTGACGTCGTTCGAGATGCAGGCGGTGCCGCTGTTGACCTGGTCGCTCATCGTCAGCGTCCCGGACGCGGCCGAGTTGGACGCGTTCGTCGTCTCGGCGCTGAAGGAGCCGAAGGTGCCGCCGCCGCCGACGTAGACGACGACGCCGGCGACCATCATCAGCAGGAGCACGCGCTTCGTGGTCTTGAACGACGAGGCCTGGACGCCGGCTGCCGGCCGGGCGGCCGCGCGATCTCGCGCCGGTACTCGACGACGCGGAACGCGACCAGTCCGAGCACGCCGACCGCCGCGGCGACGCCTGCGTAGGCGGCCGACCCGACGAGCGCCTTGGACGCGATGAGCGTCGCGAGGCAGCCCAGGGCGGTGACGCCGAGCAGCGTCGAGCAGGCGGTCCGCGTCGACGGTCAGCCGGGCCACGCGTGGCGCGGCGGGGCGGTGCCGGGCGTCGGTGTGGTGAAGTGGTCATCGGATCGGGCGGGCTGTGGTGCCGCCGTCCCGGAGGACGGCGGCACCGTTCCGTGTCGGGCCGAACAGGAGCGGGTCCGGCTCGATGGTCATTGCGTCAGCCGCGTGTCACGTCGGCTACTTCTGGTCGATGTGCCACGTGACGGACGAACGTCGGCCGTCTGGTTCTGGTCGGTGTTGTCGGACGCGTCGACATTCGTCTGGATCGCCGATCACGAAGTACCGGCTGTCGCCGGCGTCGAGCTCGTTGGCGGTGTTGCTGTTGACCGCGTCGCCGCGTGCAGTCGTCAGCGTCGGTGGGCGGCTCGGCGTAGGACGTGCCGCTCGAGAACGTGCAGCCGATCGCCAGGCGCGTGGCCCGTACGCACAGCAGGCGTTGCGTCGAGTCGTGGTGGAAGCGAGTCCGTCTCCACGATCGTGTAGTCGAGGTTCGAGCACAGGTGCCGGTGCCGTAGCCGAACGGCTCGTACGTGACGGTGGCGGACGTCGCGTGGTGAGCTGCGTTCGTGGTGACGCGACGTCGTGTCGCCGCGTTGACTGCTGCGCCAGCGTGAAGTCTCGTGTCGGTCGACCGTCCGTGATCGAGATCGTGTCGCCGCTGGCGGCGCCGTAGGCCGAGCCGCCGGAGCGTGCGTGATCGACGTGCGCCGCGGTGAACGGTCGTCGTGCCGAGCGTGAGCGTCTGCGTCGCGCTGTTCGTGCAGCTCGGGATCGCGAACTTGATGTCCGTCGCGTCGAGCGTGCCGCGTTCGTGAGCTGATCTCCGCGTAGCTCGTGTACGTCTGGACGGCGACGCTGTCGCCGCTGCGTACGCATTCGCCGGCGCCTTCGAGATCACCGGGATCGTGACCGTCGAACCGGCGGTGACGGCCGTGGTCGCGGTGAACGTGTCGTGGCGGTGTCGGAGCTTGATCGATCGCCCGCTCGACGTCTGGGCGAGGCTGTGACCGCGATGCTCGTGATCGCGCTCGCAGGGCATCGCCGGCGTGCAGCGTCCCGATCCGGGATCGCGATCGGACGTGTGAAGCACCGTGCACCCGGTGGTCAGGCGTTGTTCGCGTTGCCGATCTCCGGACGCGCACGTCGTCGTGCCGCTCGTCGAGTGCAGCAACAGGGTTCCGGTCGCGAACGTGTTGCCGGTGTGCGTGACCTCCGCGGTGAAGCTCGCGAATGTCCCCGACCCGCCGGCCACCACGGCGATGACGCCGATCGCCATCAGTAGCGTGAGGTACTGCTTGACTCGCTTGCGTGACATGGTTGTCCCTCGCTCCTTGCGTCGTCGCGCGCGCGAGCGGCTCGGTTCGCGCGCCCGACAACGAGATCTTCTGAATTCAGGTCATCCGCCGGTACTGCCGCAGGGCGGAATTCGCCGCTAGGTCGTGCCCCTCCTATGTTCTCTCACGATCGATGGGTATCACCCGTTGGCGGGGAACGCGCTCCCCCGTCCGAGGGATTTGCCCGCGGATCCCTCGGCCGAGGGACACGTCCGACCGGCGGCCGAACGGGCTGCCCGGCGCCGGCTCCGGCCTAGAATCAGCGTCTGATGGCGATGACCGACGAGCCGAAGGCGGGACTGTCCGGAGGCGACGCCTGGCGTGCCGCCTACGAGGCGACGCCGGAGCGGGAGGGTGAGCTGTTCTCGACGATCTCGGGGATCGAGAACGAGCCGCTGGCGACGCCCGAGAGCGGCGGGGTCGACTACGAGCGGGACCTCGGCTATCCGGGCGCCTTTCCGTTCACGCGCGGCGTCTATCCGTCCATGTACCGCGGCCGGCTGTGGACGATGCGCCAGTTCGCGGGGTTCGGGACGGCGGCCGAGACGAACGAGCGGTTCCGGTATCTGCTGGCGCAGGGGCAGACGGGTTTGTCGACGGCGTTCGACATGCCGACGCTGATGGGCTACGACTCGGATCATCCGCGGTCGCTCGGGGAGGTCGGCCGGGAGGGTGTCGCGGTCGACTCGCTCGCGGACATGGAGACGCTGTTCGACGGGATCCCGCTCGGCGAGGTGTCGACGTCGATGACGATCAACGCGCCGGCGGCGATGCTGCTCGCGTTCTACGCGTGCGTCGGCGAGCAGCAGGGTGTCCCGTTCGACCGGCTGTGCGGGACGGTGCAGACGGACATCCTCAAGGAGTACATCGCCCAGAAGGAGTGGATCTTCCCGCCGGCGCCGTCGATGCGGCTCGTGGTCGACATGATCGAGTGGTGCTCGCGGGAGCTGCCGCGGATGCATCCGGTCTCGATCTCCGGCTACCACATCCGGGAGGCCGGCTCGACGGCGGCGCAGGAGCTCGCGTTCACGCTCGCCGACGGGTTCGCGTACGTGGAGGCGTGCCTGGAGCGCGGCCTCGCCGTCGACGACTTCGCGCCGCGCCTGTCCTTCTTCTTCAACGCGCATCTCGACTTCTTCGAGGAGATCGCGAAGTACCGGGCGGCGCGCCGGATCTGGGCGACGCGGATGCGCGACCGCTACGGCGCCAGGGATCCGCGCTCGCTGCTGATGCGCTTCCACACCCAGACGGCCGGGGTGTCGCTGACGGCGCAGCAGCCGGAGGTGAACCTGATCCGCACCGCGATCGAGGCGCTCGCCGCCGTGTTGGGCGGCACGCAGTCGCTGCACACGAACAGCTTCGACGAGGCGCTCGCGCTGCCCGACCGAGCACGCGGTCCGGCTCGCGCTGCGCACCCAGCAGGTGATCGCGCACGAGACCGGGGTCGTGAACACGATCGACCCGCTCGGCGGCTCCTATTACCTGGAGCAGCTCACCGACGGAGCTGGAGCGGCAGGCCTACGAGTACTTCGACCGGATCGACGAGCTCGGCGGCGTGATCCCCGCGATCGAGCAGAACTTCATGCAGCGCGAGATCGCCGACGCCGCCTTCCGCTACCAGGCCGAGGTCGAGGCCGGCCAGCGCGTCGTCGTCGGCGTCAACCGCTACCGGCACGACGACGAGCAGCCGGTCGAGATCCTCCGCATCGACCCCGCCCTCGAGGCCAAGCAGATCGAGCGCGTCCAGGCCGTCCGCGCCCGCCGCGACAGCCAGCGCGGTCGAGGCCGCGCTCGCGCGGCTCAAGGACGACGCCGCCCGGCCCGACCGCAACCTCATGCACCCGATCATGGAAGCCTCACGCGCCTACGCCACGATGGGCGAGATGTGCGACGCCCTCCGCGACATCTGGGGCACCTGGCGCGAGACGCCCGTCTTTTGAGGCCCCTGCTCGAGAAGTGGGCGCCCTGGGCGGCGGTGCTCGTGCTCGTCGCCGGCGTCGCCGCCTATACGGCGACGCGGCTCACGGGCGGCCCGTCGGGATCGCCGGCCGCGCGCCGCCGCCGCGACGAGCCCGAGCGCGACGGCGACGGAGCCGACCGTGCCGCTCGCCGCGGGCGCGCTCGCGGTCGCGAAGGAGTTCGTCGCCACCGCGGTCGCGCGGCACGGCCTCGACCGGGCCTGGCAGCTCGCCGGGCCCGAGCTGCGCAGCGGGCTGACGCTCGCGCAGTGGCGGACGGGGAGCATCCCCGTGCAGCCCTATCCCGTCGCCCAGGCGACCGCGACGTACGCGGTCAAGGCCTCGCACGCCGCCGACGCGATCCTCGGCATCACGTTCCTGCCCCGCGCGGGCTCCTCCGCGTCGCCCGGGCGGTTCACGATCGGGCTCGAGAAGGTCGGCGGCCAGCTGGCTCGTCGCGAGCTTCACGCCCGCGTCGACCATCGCCCCGTCGCCGTCGGGCTGAGGTAGCCTCAGCGCCGTGGCCGGCAAGATCCGAGTCGTCGTCGCGAAGCCCGGGCTCGACGGGCACGATCGCGGCGCGAAGATCATCGCGCGCGCGCTGCGAGACGCCGGCATGGAGGTGATCTACACGGGCCTCCACCAGACGCCCGAGCAGATCGTCGAGACGGCGATCCAGGAGGACGCCGACGCGATCGGGATCTCGATCCTCTCCGGCGCGCACATGACCCTCGTCCCGCGCATCCTCGAGCTGCTGCGCGAGAACGACGCCGACGACGTGGTCGTGATCGTCGGCGGCACCGATCCCCGAGGACGACGCGGCGGAGCTGCGCAAGCTCGGCGTCGCCGGCGTCTTCGGGCCGGGCGCCGCGACGAGCGAGATCGTCGAGTTCGTGCGCGGCGCGGTGCCGGCGTGAGCATCGGCGTCGCCCGCGACGGCGCGGTCGCCGTGGTCACGGTCGACCGCGAGGAGGCGCTCAACGCGCTCGACGTGGCGACGCTGACGGAGCTGCGCGACCGGCTCGCGGAGATCGCGGGCGACGAGAGCGTGCGCGCGGTCGTGCTCACGGGGGCGGGGGAGAAGGCGTTCGTCGCCGGCGCCGACATCAAGTACATGAGCGGGCTCGACCCGGACGGCGCGCGGGCGTGGGGCGCGCTCGGTCACGAGGCGACCCGTCTGCTCGAGACGATGCCGAAGCCCGTCGTCGCCGCGATCAACGGGTTCGCGCTCGGCGGCGGCTGCGAGCTCGCGCTCGCGTGCGACCTCCGCTACGCGTCGAGCCGCGCGAAGCTCGGCCAGCCGGAGATCAACCTCGGCATCGTCCCCGGCTGGGGCGGGACGCAGCGGCTCGCCCGCGTCTGCGGGATCGGCGTCGCGAAGGAGCTGATCTACACGGGCCGGACCGTGGACGCCGAGGAGGCGCTGCGGATCGGGCTCGTGAACGCGATCGCCGACCCGGTGCTCGACCGGGCGCTCGAGGTCGCCGCCGGGCTCGCGCAGAAGAGCCCGGTCGCGCTCGCGATCGCGAAGCGGCTCGTGAACCTCTCGCCGGCCGCGCTCGAGCGGGAGGCGGAGGAGTTCGGCGACCTCTTCGCGAGCGAGGACGCGAAGGAGGGCCTCGCCGCGTTCGTCGAGAAGCGCCCGCCGCGGTTCGTCGGCCGCTAGCGCGGCGCGACCGGCAGGAGATCGCCGCCCGGCGCCGTAGAGGGACGGCTCATGCGCTTCCGTCTCGCATTCGCGGGAGCGCTCGCAGCGGTCCTTGCGGCGGCCGCGCCTGCGGGCGCCGTCAATCCGCAACAGGCAGGTCTCCAGGTCGCGCTCCGCGCGCAGGGGCTCTACCGCGGCGCGATCGACGCGGTCGTCGGCCCGCAGACCGTCGCCGCCGTGAAGGCGTTCCAGCGGACGCACGGGCTCCCGGCGACCGGGCTCGCGGACGCGCGCACGCGCGCCGCGATGGGCCCGCTCGGACGGCCGCTCTTCGGCGACCGGACGCTCCGCCGCGGCGCCTTCGGCTGGGACGTGGCCGTGCTCCAGTACCTGCTCGTGCACCAGGGCTACCGGGTGCCGGTGAACGCGTACTTCGACGGCCCGACGCTTCGCGGCGTCCGCGCCCTCCAGCGGCGGCTGAAGCTGCCGCCCGACGGGGTCGTCGGCCCGCACACGCTCGCCGCGCTCGGGCTGCAGCAGCGCATCCCGGTCCGGGCGGCGAAGACGGTCGTCCTGCGCCGCCACGTCGTGACGCCCGGCGAGTCGCTGACCGCGATCGCGGCCCGTTTCAAGACCTCGGTGCCGACGCTCGCCCGCCTGAACGGGCTCGACCCGGCGAAGCCGCTCCTGATCGGGACGAACCTGCGGCTGCCCGCGATCGTGCGCACGTCGGCGCCCGCGTCGGTCGCGGCGAGCGACGCCACCGCCGTCCGCTCGTCGCTCGACCGCTGGTCGGCGCACTACGGGATCGACCCGCACCTGGCCCGCGCGCTCGCCTGGATGGAGTCCGGCTTCAACAACGCGATGGTCTCCTCCGTCGGCGCCCAGGGCGTCATGCAGCTCCTCCCGTCGACGTGGGACTACGTCGAGACGTCGCTGATCGGGCACACGATCCCGCACACCGCCGACGGGAACGTCCACGTGGGCATGGCCTACCTCCGCCACCTGCTCGACGTCTTCGGCGGCGACGAGCGGCTCGCGCTCGCCGGCTGGTACCAGGGCGAGCGCGCCGTCAAGGAGAGCGGCGTCCTCAAGGTGAGCGAGGCGTTCGTCGCGGACGTGCTCGCGCTCAAGCAGCGCATGTAGGGACGCGTCTCGAGGGGACGACCTGGACCTGGATGTCCATGCATGAGCTTCGCAGTACCATGGGAACTGAACCGCCAGTCAACGGCTCCTGTATAGAGTCTCGGCGGTCATGAAGATCGCCGTTTGCGTGAAGCACGTGCCCGACGGTTCGTCGCGGATCGATCCCGGCTCGAAGCGGCTCGACCGCTCGGGCGAGGGGGCGCTCAACCGCTTCGACGCGAACGCCGTCGAGGAGGCGCTCCGGCTGAAGGGCGACTCCGACACGGAGGTCGTCGTCGTCTCGATGGGACCCGAGAAGGCCGCCGACTCGCTGCGCAAGGCGCTCGCGATGGGCGCCGACCGGGCCGTCCTCGTGAGCGACGCCGCGGCGGCCGGCTCCGACCTCGTGGCGACGAGCCGCGTGCTCGCCGCGGCGCTCGAGCGCGAGGGGGCCGACCTCGTCCTCTTCGGCCAGCAGGCCTCCGACGCCGACGGCGCCGTGCTCTGGGCGGCCGTGGCGGAGCGGCTGCACCGGCCGGTCGTGTCGCAGGCCGCCGAGCTCTCGGTCGGCGACGGCTCGCTGCGCGTCAAGCGCCAGACGGAGTTCGGCTACGACGTGATCGAGGCGCCGCTGCCCGCGGTCGTGGCCGTGAGCGACGCGATCAACGAGCCGCGCTACCCGTCGCTGAAGGGGATCATGGGCGCGAAGAAGAAGCCGCAGGACGTGCTCTCGCTCGCCGACCTCGGCGTCGACGCCTCCGCCGCCGGCGAGGCCGGCTCGAAGACCGAGGTGCTCGCGCTCTCCGATCCGCCGCCGCGCGGCGGCGCCCGCAAGATCGAGGACGACGGCAACGCGGCCCAGGCGATCGTCGACTTCCTCGCCGAGAAGAGGCTCATCTGATGGGGATCCTCGTCTTCCTCGAGCACCACGGAGCGGAGCTCCAGAAGGGCTCGCTCGGCGTGCTCGCGAAGGCCGCCTCGCTCGGCGACGGCGACGTCGCCGCCGTGCTCGTCGGCGCGGACGTGCGCTCGCTCGCCGCCGAGGCCGGCACGCTCGGCGCCGCGAAGGTCTACGTCGCCGAGGACGCCTCGCTCGACCCGCCGCTGCCGCAGCCGCGCGTCGACGTGCTCGCGCAGGTCGTCGCCGACGGCGGCTACGACACCGTGCTGTTCGCGAACTCGGTGCTCGCCGCCGACGTCGCCGCCGGACTCGCGGCGCGGCTCGACGCAGGCCTCAACTGGGACCTCGCCGACATCGAGCGCCGCGACGGCACGCTCGTCGGCAAGCGGCCCGCCCTCCAGGACTCGGTCTACGTCGACGTCGGCTGGCGCTCGGAGCCGCGGCTCGCGCTGTTCCGCGCCGGCTCCTTCGACGCGGCCCCGACCGGCGGCGGCGCGCCCGAGGTCGTCGACGTCGCGGTCGAGCTCTCAGGAGCACTCGCGTGCCGCGCGGATCGTCGACCAGCAGCTCGAGGAGTCGACCGGCCCGTCGATCGAGGACGCGGAGATCGTCGTCGCCGGCGGCCGCGGTCTCGGCGCGCCCGAGCACTTCACGCTCGCCGAGGAGCTCGCGCGCGCGCTCGGCGGCGCGGTCGGCGCGACCCGTGCGGTCGTCGACGCCGGCTGGTACCCGTACTCGACCCAGATCGGCCAGACGGGCAAGACCGTCTCGCCGAAGCTCTACGTCGCGCTCGGCATCTCCGGCGCGATCCAGCACAAGGTCGGCATGCAGTCCTCGAACGTGATCGTCTCGATCAACAAGGACGCGAACGCGCCGATCTTCGAGTTCTCCGACCTCGGCGTCGTCGGCGACGTGCACGAGATCGTCCCGAAGCTGACCGAGCTCGTGAAGCAGCGCCGCGGCGGGTGAGCCGGCCGTGACGCGGCCCGCCAACTTCCCGCCGCCGTTCGACCCGCGCAGCTACGTCGCGGAGCCGACCGACCCCGAGGACGAGCGGATCGAGGTCGGGATCCTGATCGTCGGCGGCGGCCCGGCCGGGCTCGCCTGCGCCGTCCGGCTCGGCCAGCTGCTCGAGGAGAACCCCGACGTGGCCGAGCGGCTCGGCGAGGTGCCCGTCGCGCTCGTCGAGAAGGGAAAGCAGCCCGGCTCGCACCTCCTCTCCGGCGCGGTCGTGAACCCGCGCTCGCTCCACCGGCTCCTCGGCAGCCGCTTCCGGCTCGAGGACCTGCCCTCCTACGGGCCGGTGCACGGCGAGGCCGTCTACATGCTCACCCGGCGCGGCGCGCTCCGGATCCCGCCGCCGCCGCCGATGCGCAACCACGGCAACTGGATCTTCTCGCTCTCGGAGCTCGGCCGCTGGCTCGCCGAGCGCGCCGAGGAGGGCGGGGCGATGATCCTGCCCGAGACCTCCGCCGAGCAGCTGCTCGTCGCGCACGGGCGCGTGCTGGGGATCCGCACCGGCGACAAGGGCCGCGGCCGCGACGGCGAGCAGCTCGCGAACTTCGAGCCCGGCGCCGACCTCGTCGCGAAGGTGACCGTCCTCGCCGAGGGGACGCAGGGCCATCTCACCGGCGTCGCGCTCGACCGCTTCGCGCTCGCCGGCCCGCAGCCGCAGGTCTGGGAGCTCGGCGTGAAGGAGGTCTGGAAGGTCGCGAAGCCGCTGCGCCACGTGATCCACACGATGGGCTGGCCGCTGCGGCTCGCCACGAAGTACCGCGAGTTCGGCGGCTCGTTCGTCTACCCGATGGGCGACGACATGCTCACGATCGGGATGGTCGTCGGCCTCGACTACCGCGACGCCGAGCTCTCCGTCCACGACCTCCTCCAGGAGCTGAAGACGCACCCGAAGATGCGCGCGCCTGCTCGAGGGCGGCGAGCGGGTCGCCTGGGGCGCGAAGACGATCCCGAGCGGCGGCTTCCACTCGCTGCCGCGGCAGCTGCACGCACCGGGCCTGCTGCTCTGCGGCGACGGGGCCGGGCTCGTGAACATCCCGCGGCTGAAGGGCGTCCACTACGCGATCGAGTCGGGCCGGCTCGCCGCCGAGGCGGCGTTCGCGGCCGTGAGCCCCGGCGGAACGCCCGCGACGGCGCTCGCCTCCTACGACGACGCGATCCGGGGCGGCTTCGTCGGCAGCGACCTGCACGAGGTGCGGAACATGCGCTCGGTGTTCGCGCGCGGCTTCGTCGTCGGCGGCGCGCTCGCGAGCGCGATGACCGTCTCGAAGGGCCGGATCGAGCTCGGCAAGCTCACCGCCGAGCCCGACGCCGAGGCGCCGCTCCTCACGAGCGGCCGCGCGAAGAGCTACCCGGCGCCGGACGGCACGCTCACCTTCGACAAGCTCTCGTCCGTCTTCGCCTCGGGCAACAAGACGCGCGACGACCAGCCGAACCACGTCAAGATCGAGCGGCGCGTGCCGCGCGAGGTGGCCGAGCTGTGGGCGCACATGTGCCCGGCGCAGGTGTACGAGACCGGCGAGGACAACGGCGACGGCACGGTCACGGTGCAGCTCGCGCCCTCGAACTGCGTCCAGTGCGGCGCGATCACCGCGAAGGGCGGCCGGCTCACCCCGCCCGAGGGCGGCTCCGGGCCCGAGTACACGCTCACGTAGCTCCTTACCGCCCTTTTACGCGCGCCGAACGGTCGCCTGACCGAACGCGCACAGCGTACGCACGGCAGGACTCTTCTCCAGGAGGCAATCGATGCGTACGAAACTCTTCCTTCTCACGGCCCTCGTCGCGCTCGTCGCGGCCGGGCCGGCGCTCGCGGGCAACGGCAACGGCCGGACCCGCGGCATCCCCTACGTGTTCAGCCGGGCAGCTGACGGCGGTGCCCGGCAACGGCAGCGTGTCGCTCACCGTCCAGGGCGGCAACCGGCGCGCGCTCCGGGCGATGCTCGGCCAGCCGGCCGCCCAGACGTTCGCCACCGACGGCTCGACCGAGTTCCTGAAGTGGTCGAACGGCACCCCGGCGGTCGTCCAGGCGGGCGACCTCGCCGCCGGCGACATCGTGCGGATCACCGTGCGCGCCCCGGCCGGCTCGTCGCTCGCCGACGTCGAGCAGCAGCCGTCGGTGCTCGTCGGCGACCACGGCACGCAGGTCACGCCGCCGACGCAGCCGCTGCTACCGCTTCCGCGGGACGCTGACCGCGGTCGGCTCGAGCAGCGTCACGCTCGACGTCATCGGCGGCAACGGCCGTGCGATGCGGCTGCTGATCGGGCAGGGCGCGAGCCAGACGTTCACCACGGGCGGCGAGACGATCTTCCTGCTCTGGCAGGGGAGGGTGCCGACGGTGATCGACCTCTCGCAGCTGAAGGTCGGCGACAAGGTCGCGGTCCGGGTCCGCGCCGACAAGGGCTCGACGCTCGCCCAGGTCGAGTCGACGCCGGCCGTGCACGTCGGCGACCGCGAGCCGGCGAACGCCCCGTAGGAGCCTCGCGCGCCGCGGAGCCGTTCCACCCCGGGACGGCTCCGCAGCCGCGTTTTACAGATGTCTTACGCCAGAAACCGGCTCCGGAGCGATGATGTGGGCATGTCCCGCCGCCGGTTCATGGCGCTCGCGGTCGTCCTCGTGGCGCTCAACGTCTTCTTCTGGGCGGCGCAGGCGGGCTTCGCGATCCCAGCGCGCGCTCATCGGCGACCTGCTCGGGAAGCGGATGATCCGGGCGGAGATCGTCCAGCTGACCCCGACCGGCGTGCCGGAGGACATCCAGGTCGACCGCGGCGTGATCACGGCCGCGACCTCGACCTCGCTGACGATCCAGGAGGCCGACGGGAGGGTCGTCCCGTACACCCTCACGGCGACGACGCGCGTGCTCGGCGCCGTCCGCCTCCGCAACGTCTCCCGGCTGCGCGTCGGGCTGCGGGTGCTCGTCATCCGGCATGCGAACGGCCCCGCGGAGACCATCCAGGTCGAGGGGCGCGGGACGCAATAGCCGTGTCGGCGCGGGCGAACGGGGGCATGCTCCTGCTCGTCGAGGACGACGACTCGATCGGCCGCCTCGTCAAGCAGTACCTGGAGCAGCAGGACGGCTGGCGCGTGCTCTGGCTGCGCACCGGCGAGGAGGCGGTGGGCGAGCTCCGCCGCCACCCGGTGCGGCTCGTCGTGCTCGACATCGGCCTGCCCGGGATCGACGGGTTCGAGGTCTGCCGGCAGATGCGCGCCTTCTCGAAGGTGCCGATCGTGATGCTCACCGCCCGCGACGAGGAGCCCGACCGCGTCGCCGGGCTCGAGCTGGGCGCCGACGACTACGTGCCGAAGCCGTTCTCGCCGCGCGAGCTCGCGGCGCGGATCAAGGCGATCCTGCGCCGCGCGGAGGAGCACACCGAGTCGGTCGTGCTGTCGGCGCGCGAGATCGTCCTCCGCCGCGACGCGCACGACGTGACCGTCGGCGGGGAGGCGGTCGAGCTGACGGGCAAGGAGTTCGACCTGCTCGCGTGCTTCCTCGAGCACCCCGGCATCGTGCTCTCCCGCGAGCGGCTCCTCGACCTCGTGTGGGGCATGACGTATCCGGGCGGGACGCGCACCGTGGACGTCCACGTGGCGCAGCTGCGGCGCAAGCTCGGCGACCCGGACGGGATCCGGACCGTCCGCGGCGCCGGGTACAAGCTGATCGGTGCCTGAGGCGCGCATGCGGCGGAGCCTCCGCCGGAGGCTGTTCCAGGCGATCGGCCTGATCGTCGCGCTCTCGGTCGCGATCACGCTCGGTCTCGGTCTCGTGCTCACGCGGCGGGCGGTGCAGGAGGCGACCCTCCAGGACGTCGCCCACCAGGCCGCGCTGATCGCCGGCGAGGAGCGCAACTCGATCTTCCCCGGCGCCCACCTGCCGCAGCTCTCCCAGTACCTCGCCGAGCAGCACGAGCTCTACCGGCGCAACGCCGCGCTGCTGCCGCCCGCGGCGCAGGACAAGCTCGCGCCACGCCAGGCCGCCTCCGGCTCGGTCACGATCGCCGGCATCGGCTACTACTTCGCGGCCGAGCCGCTCACGACCGGGCCGCCGCTGATCCTCCTCCGCCCGCGCAGCCTGACGAAGTCGAGCTGGTCGCCGTTCGTCGAGAGCATCCTGATCGCGGCGCTCGTCGGCGGCGTGCTCGCCGCTGCGGCGGCCTACCTGCTCGCCCGGCGCATCGTCCGCCCGGTCGGCCGCGTCGCGGCGGCGGCGCGGAGCCTCGCCCGCGGCACCCACCCCGAGCCGGTGCCGGTCGAGGGCTCCGCCGAGCTCGCGACGCTCGCGCTCGCGTTCAACGACCTCTCCGAGCAGCTGGCCCGCGCGCGCGAGGCGGAGCGGTCGTTCCTGCTCTCGGTCAGCCACGAGCTGAAGACGCCGCTGACCGCGATCCGCGGCTGGGCCGAGGCGCTCCGCGAGGGCGCCGTCACCGCCCGAGGACGCCGCGGCGACGACCGCCGTCGAGGCCGCCCGGCTCGAGCGGCTCGTCGGCGACCTGCTCGATCTCGCCCGGCTGAACCGCACCGACTTCGCGATCACGAGCTCGGACATCGACCTCGCCGAGGTCGCCGACGACACCGTTCGCCGCTACGCGCAGCCCGCGGAGGCGTTCGGCGTCTCGCTCGCCGGCCGTCGCCGAGGGACCCGCGCCGGCGGTCGCCGACGCCGAGCGCGTGCTCCAGGTCGTCTCGAACCTCGTCGAGAACGCGCTCCGGCTGACGCCGCCCGGCGGCGAGGTGCGGGTCGTCTCCGCGCCGGGCGCTCGTGCGCGTCGAGGACACCGGGCCGGGTCTCGAGGACGAGGACCGCGCGCACGCGTTCGAGCGCTTCTACCTGCACGAGCGGTACGGGCGCGAGCGCCCGGTCGGCACCGGGCTCGGGCTCGCGATCGTCAAGGAGCTGACCCAGGCGATGGGCGGCACCGTCGAGGTCGAGTCGAGCCCGGGCGAGCTGGACCGTCGTTCACCGTGCGCCTGCCGGTGCCGCTCGCGGAGCCGGTCCGCGCGTAGTCTCTCGCCGGTGGTCGGAATCGAGGACGTCGAGCGCGCCGCGGGCGTGATCGCGGGGCGCGTGCACCGCACGCCGGTCACGCGTTCCGGCACGCTCTCGGAGCAGCTCGGCGCGGAGGTGCTCTTCAAGGCGGAGCTCTTCCAGCGGACGGGCGCGTTCAAGGTGCGCGGCGTCCTCTCCAAGCTCTCGCAGCTCTCCGCCGAGGAGAAGGCGCGCGGCGTGATCTCCATCTCGGCGGGCAACCACGCGCAGGCCGTCGCGTGGGGCGCCCGCGAGGAGGGCCTCGACGCGCTCGTCGTCATGTGGCAGGACGCGAGCCCGCTGAAGATCGAGGCGACGCGCGGCTACGGCGCCACCGTCGACGACTCGCCCACCGGCCCCGCGACGGCGTTCGACCACCTGCACCGGCTCGTCGAGGAGACGGGGCGGACGCTCGTGCACCCGTTCGACGACCCGGCCGTGATCGCCGGCCAGGGCACCGTCGGCCTCGAGATCGTCGACGACCTGCCCGACGTCGACGTCGTGCTCGTCCCCTGCGGCGGCGGCGGCCTCGTCAGCGGCATCGCGGCGGCCGTGAAGGCGCGCCGGCCGGACGCGCGGGTCGTCGCGGTCGAGCCCGAGCTCTCGCCCGCGCTCCACGACGGCCTGAAGGCCGGCGGCTCGGTGCCGGTGACGCCGCGCAGCGCCGCCGACGCGCTGAGCGCGCCGTTCGCGGGCGAGCGCTGCCTCGAGCTCTGCCGCTACGCTCGGGGTCGAGTCCGTGCTCGTCAGCGAGGACGAGCTCGCGCACGCGTTCCGCTGGCTCTACACCCGGACGAAGCTCGCGTGCGAGCTCGGCGCGGCCGCGCCGCGCAGCCGCGCTCCTGTCGCGCCGGGTCGCCGTCGAGCCGGGCCAGACGGTGGTCTGCGTGGTCTCCGGGGGCAACGTGGCGCCCCAGCAGGCCGCTGCTATCCTGGCCCAGCCATGAAGGCCGACATTCATCCCGAGTACGTCCTGGCGACGGTCACGTGCGCCTGCGGGAACACGTTCCAGACCCGGTCGACGAGGCCCGAGCTGCACGTCGAGATCTGCTCCGAGTGCCACCCGTTCTACACGGGCAAGCAGAAGCTGATGGACACGGGCGGCCGGGTGGAGCGCTTCCAGCGTCGGCTCGAGCGCGCCGAGCGCGCGAAGCGCGCCGGCTAGCGCCGCGCCGTCCACGATGGCGAACGTCGGCGGGCAAGCGGTCCTCGAGGGCGTGATGATGCGCGGGCCGGGCAACTGGTCCGTCGCGGTTCGCACCCCGAGCGGCACGATCGCCCAGGTCTCGCGGCCGATCCACTCCGCGATGGCGCGCCACCTCGTCTTCCGCCTGCCGGTGATCCGCGGCGTGATGGCGCTCGGCGAGTCGCTCGCGATCGGGTTCCGCGCGCTCGCCATCTCGGCGAACTACGCCGCCCAGGAGGAGTCGGCCGACGGCGAGGAGGGCGAGGTCGAGACCGAGCTCTCGCGCGGCGCGCTGATCTTCGCGTTCGTGGTCGCGATCGGGTTCGCCGTGGCGCTCTTCAAGGTCACGCCGGCGCTGATCACCGACTGGCTGCCGATCCGCTCGACCGGCTGGTTCGTGATCGTCGAGGGCCTGATCCGCGTCTCGATGTTCATCGCGTACCTGTCGCTGATCTCGCTCCTGCCCGACCTGAAGCGCGTGTTCCAGTACCACGCCGCCGAGCACAAGGCGATCAACGCCTACGAGGCGGGCGAGCCGCTCGAGCCGCAGGTCGTGCAGCGCTACTCGCTCATCCACCCCCGCTGCGGCACCGCGTTCCTGCTCTGGGTGATGGTGATCGCGGTCTTCGTGTTCGCGTTCTTCGGCCGGCCCGCCTGGTACTGGCTCGTCGCGACCCGCATCCTGCTGCTGCCGGTGATCGCCGGGCTCGCGTACGAGCTGATCCGGTTCGCCGGCAAGCATCAGACCAACCGCGTGCTGATGACGATCCTCGCGCCGGGGCTGTGGCTCCAGCGGCTGACGACGCGGGAGCCCTCGCTCGACCAGCTCGAGGTCTCGATCCGCGCCCTGCGCGAGGTGCTCGACCTCGAGGGCGCCGGCACCGCCGGGGCCGAGCGCGTCGAAGTGATGGCCTAGCGCCGGCGGCGCGAGCCGGACGACGTGCCCTTTCCGGACACGTCCGGTGCCAGGCACCAGACATCGCTCCCGAGGACATGTCCGTTCGGCGAGCCCGCACTGCCGGCGGCTTCGCGGACGAAACATGACGTGTTCGGCCATGTCCGGTGCCTGGCACCGGACATGGCCCAGGGAGACGTGTCGCAAGTAGGCTCGGGCCGACAGCGACTATTCGAGCTTCGAGGAGGAAAACCATGGCAACGGACCGCCGCGCAGAGGTGATCTGGAAGGGGAGCCTGATGGAGGGCTCCGGCACGATCGTGTCCACGACGAGCGGCACGATCGGCGAGCAGCCGGTGAGCTGGCCGAACCGGGCCGAGGACTCGCCGAGCCAGACGAGCCCCGAGGAGCTGATCGCCGCGGCGCACGCGTCGTGCTTCTCGATGGCGCTCTCCGCCGGCCTCGCGCGCGCCGGCACGCCGCCCGAGGAGCTCCGCACGTCGGCCACCGTCACGTTCCAGCCGGGCGAGGGGATCACGAAGATCGCCCTCACCGTCGAGGGCACCGTCCCCGGGCTCGACGCGGCCGGCTTCGAGGAGGCGGCGCAGGGCGCGAAGGCGAACTGCCCCGTGTCGAAGGCTCTCTCGGGCGTCCCCGAGATCACCCTCGACGCGCGGCTCGCGGGCTAGACGCCCTCGAGCCGCCCGCTCGCCACGTCGTAGACGAACCCGACGGCGTCGTACGACTCCGGCAGGAGCGGCGAGGTGCGGATCGCCTCGACGCTCGTGCGGACGCGCGCGGCGACGTCCGGGAACGGCTGGAAGTCCACCGCCTCGCCGGCGGGCCCGAGCCGTGCCCGCAGGACGTCGTTCGTGAACGTCAGCATCCCGCAGTCGCTGTGCCCGATCACGACCGCCTCCTCGGTGCCGAGGAGATGGTGCGAGATCACGAGCGAGCGGATCGTCTCGTCGTTGACGAGTCCGCCGGCGTTGCGGATCACGTGCGCGTCCCCTTCCTCGAGGCCGAGGAAGCGGGCGGGGTCGAGCCGGGCGTCCATGCAGGTCACGACCGCGAACCGCCTGCCCGGGGGCATCGGCAGGGCGCCCTTGTCGAACCCGGCCGCGTACGCGTCGTTCGCGCTGCGCAGCTCATCCACCACCGTCATGCGACTCCTCCTCGCTTTCGTTTGTGAAGCATTGACGCTATACAAAAGAAAGCGAAGAGTGCAAGCGAGTACCCTGTGAGCGATGGCCACGACCTTCGACAGCCTGATCGACGAGCTCGAGCGCTCCTACCTCGAGGTGCAGCAGCGCATGTCCGACCCGTCCGTCTACAACGACCACCGCGAGGCGGCGGACGTCGGGCGGCGCCTGAAGGAGCTCGAAGGGCCGTACAAGCTCGCGCAGGAATGGCGCGGCGCCCGCGACGACCTGACCGCGGCGCGCGAGGACGCCGACCTGAAGGAGCTCATCCCCGAGCTCGAGGAGCGCGCGGCAGGGATCGAGGAGCAGCTGCGGCTCGCGATGGCCCCGCGCGACCCGGCCGACCACAAGGACGTGATCCTCGAGGTGCGCCAGGGCGTCGGCGGCGACGAGGCGGCGCTCTGGGCCGGCGACGTCTACCGGATGCTCGCCCGCTACGCGGAGCGGCGCGGCTTCAAGGTCGAGGAGCTCGAGGCGAGCCCGAGCGGACGGCGGCGGCTACAAGGAGGTCACGTTCGCGGTCAAGGGCGACGGCGCCTACTCCGTCTTCAAGTGGGAGGGCGGCACCCACCGCGTCCAGCGCGTCCCCGAGACCGAGAGCCAGGGCCGGATCCACACCTCGACGGCGACGGTCGCGGTGATGCCGGAGGCGGAGGAGGTCGAGGTCGAGATCGACCCGAACGATCTCAAGATCGACGTCTACCGCTCGACCGGCCCCGGCGGCCAGTCCGTGAACACGACCGACTCCGCCGTGCGGATCACGCACCTGCCGACCGGCGTCGTCGTCTCGATGCAGGACGAGAAGTCGCAGCTCCAGAACAAGGACAAGGCGATGCGCGTCCTCCGTGCGCGGCTGTACGAGCGCGAGCTCGAGCGTCAGCGGGCCGAGCTCGACGCGACGCGCCGCTCGCAGATCGGCAGCGGCGACCGAGCCGAGAAGATCCGCACGTACAACTTCCCCGAGAACCGGCTCACCGACCACCGGATCAAGCTCACGGTGCACCAGCTCGACCGGATCCTCGGCGGCGAGCTCGACGAGTTCACCGAGGCGCTCGGAACCGAAGACCGCCGGCGCACCATCGGCGAGTGATCGTCCGCGAGGCGCTCGCCGAGGCGGAGCGGCGGCTCGACGGCCGCGGGCGTCGACACGCCGCGCGTCGACGCCGAGCTCCTCGTCGCGCACGTGCTCGGCACGACGCCGCTCCGGTGTCCGCGCCCGGCTCGACGACGAGGTCGCCGCCGGGTTCGAGCCGCTGCTCGTCCGGCGCGAGGCGCGCGAGCCGCTCGCCTACGTCCTCGGCGAGTGGGGCTTCCGCCGCCTCGTCCTGCGCACCGACGCCCGCGCGCTCGTGCCGCGGCCGGAGACGGAGACGCTCGTCGAGCGCGCGCTCGCGCTGCTCGCGGGCAGCGAGGCGCCGCGCGTCCTCGACGTCGGCGTCGGCTCGGGCGCGATCGCGCTCGCGCTCGCCGACGAGCGGCCCGACGCGCGCGTCACCGGGGTCGACGTCTCGGCGGCCGCGCTCGAGCTCGCGGGCGAGAACGCGGCCCGGCTCGGCCTCCCGGTCGAGCTGCGCGAGGGCGGGATCGAGACGGCCGGCGAGGGCTGGGATCTCGTCGCCGCGAACCCGCCGTACGTCGCCACGCTCGACGGCCTCCAGCCGGAGCTGCGCTTCGAGCCGGAGACGGCGCTCCTCGGCACGGGCTTCCACGAGCGCATCGCCCGCGCGGCGCGGACGCGCCTCCTCGTGCTCGAGGTCGGCGACGGGGAGGCGGAGCGGTCGCGGAGACGCTGCGGGCGCTCGGCTACGAGGACGTTAGGATCACGGCCGATCTCGGCGGACGCGAGCGAGTGGTGGAGGGGCGGCGGGGATGAGCGACGACACGATCGATCTGGCGGTCGAGGCGATCCGGGCGGGCAAGCCCGCGATCCTGCCGACCGACACCGTCTACGGGCTCTGCGCGACGCCGTACGCGTCCGCGCCCGTCGAGCGGCTCTACCGGCTGAAGGGCCGCGAGCTCGGCCAGCCCACCGCGCTGCTCGCGGCCGACCTCGACCTGCTCTTCGAGTGCGTGCCCGAGCTGCGCGGCCGCGCCGGCACGATCGCCCGCGCGCTGCTGCCCGGCCCGTACACGCTCGTCCTCGCGAACCCGGCCCGCCGCTTCCGCTGGCTCTGCGGCCCGAATCCGGCCGCGATCGGCGTCCGCGTGCCGGAGCTCCCCGCCGCCGGTGCGGCCGTGCTCGCCCGCGTCGGCGCCGTCGCCGCCACGAGCGCGAACGCGCCGGGCGGGCCCGACCCGTGCCGGCTCGACGAGGTGCCGGACGAGATCCGCTCGGGCGCCGCGGCCGCTGGTCGACGCCGGCGAGCTGCCGGGGACGCCCTCGACCGTGCTCGACTTCTCCGGCCCGGAGCCGCGCGTTCTCCGCGAGGGCGCCGCGCCCGCCGCCGAGGCGATCGCGCGTGTCGTCGCGGCGCTGGCGTAGCATCGGCTGCGCCGCCCAAGAGAAGGAGAGAACGCCGTGTCCGTCGCGCAGGAGACCTTTCAGCAGCTCACGACCGCAGGGCTCGAGGACGTCGACCCCGACATCGCCGCCCTGCTCGGACGCGAGCTCGACCGCCAGCGCGACCAGATCGAGCTGATCGCCTCCGAGAACTTCACGTGGCCGTCCGTGCTCGAGGCGGTCGGCTCCGTGCCGACGAACAAGTACGCCGAGGGCTACCCGGGCAAGCGCTACTACGGCGGCTGCGAGGTCGTCGACGAGATCGAGCAGCTCGCGATCGACCGCGCGAAGGCGCTCTTCGGCGCCGAGCACGCGAACGTCCAGCCGCACGCCGGCTCGCAGACGAACATGGCCGTCTACGCGGCCGTGCTCGACCCGGGCGACACGATCCTCTCGCTGCGCCTCGACCACGGCGGCCACCTGACCCACGGGCACAAGGTCAACTTCAGCGGCCGGCTCTACACGATCTCGGGCTACGGCGTCTCGCGCGAGACGATGATGGTCGACTACGACGAGGTGCTCGCGCAGGCGAAGGAGGTGCGGCCGAAGCTGATCGTCTGCGGCGGCTCCGCGTACCCGCGCACCGTCGAGACCGACCGCTTCCGCGCCATCGCCGACGAGGTCGGCGCCCTGCTCCTCTGCGACATGGCGCACTTCGCCGGCCTCGTCGCGGCCGGGCTGCACCCGAACCCGGTCGAGCACTGCGACTTCGTCACCTCGACGACGCACAAGACGCTCGCCGGGCCGCGCGCCGGGTTCATCCTCTGCCGCGCCGAGCACGCCCAGGCGGTCGACCGCGCCGTCTTCCCCGGCATGCAGGGCGGCCCGCTCGAGCACACGATCGCCGCGAAGGCGACGTGCTTCAAGATCGCGATGACCGACGCGTTCCGCAGCTACCAGGGGCAGATCCGCCGCAACGCCGACGTTCTCGCGTCGACGCTCCAGGAGGGCGGGCTCGAGCTCGTCACCGGCGGCACCGACACCCACCTGATGCAGCTCGACCTGCGCAGCTCCGAGTGGACGGGCAAGGCGGCCGAGGAGCGGCTCCACGAGGTGCAGATCACCGTCAACCGCAACACCGTCCCGTTCGACGAGCGCCCGCCGACGGTCGCCTCCGGGATCCGGATCGGCACGCCGGCGATGACGATGCGCGGCTTCGACGAGGACGACTTCGCGGGAGGTCGGCCGGATCATCGTCGACGCGCTCGCCGACGCGCCCGACCTCGACGCGCTGCGCGGCTCGCGTCGAGGCGCTCTGCGCGAAGCGGCCGCTCTACCCGGGCTTCCGCGGCTGGACGAGGTACGCATGAGCGAGCGGCGTCTCACCGTCGTCGAGCACCCGCTCGTCCGGCACAAGCTCGCGTACCTGCGCGACAAGGAGACCCCGACCGTCCACTTCCGCAAGCTCGCGAACGAGATCACCCTCCTCCTGACCTACGAGGCGACGAAGGACATGGAGACCGAGTCGTGGGAGATCGAGACGCCGCTCGAGCGGATGACCGCGCAGCGCATCCACGGCAAGAAGGTCGCCGTCTGCCCGGTGCTGCGCGCCGGGATGGGGATGCTCGACGGCGTCCTCTCGCTCGTCTCGAGCGCCCGCGTCGGCTTCATCGGCCTCTACCGCGACGAGGAGACCCTCGAGGCGGTGCAGTACTTCGTCAAGCTGCCCGTCGACCTCGACGAGCGCGACGCGATCATCCTCGACCCGATGCTCGCCACCGGCCACTCGAGCTGCGCCGCGATCGACGCGGTCAAGGACGCCGGCGCGCGCTCGGTGACGCTCGTCTGCATCGTCGCCGCCCCGCCCGGGATCGAAGAGGTGCACACGCGCCACCCCGACGTCCACGTCGTCTGCGCGGCCGTCGACCGCGGCCTCAACGAGCGCGGCTTCATCGTGCCCGGCCTCGGCGACGCCGGCGACCGCCTCTACGGCACCAAATAGCTCCGCTATTTGGTGCCGGTCGAGCGGAACTCCGTGCGCCGGAGAGCGTGGTCTCCGGCGCACTCCGTGCTAAGAGCTTGCCGGGCTGACGCGGGTTCGCGGCGGTGCGGTCGGCGCGGGCGCGCGTGGCCTGCGGCCAGGCGTGCCCGCTCGTTCGCGTCCGCGTAACGTCGCCTGCGGCTCCGTTACGCGGACGCTCCGGCGCGGCGCGGCGCGTTCGGCGCCGGAGGGCCGGAACTCCCGTGACGCAGGCGACCGCCTTGACGCAACGAAGTACCCTGCCGTCATGTTTCTGGCCGCGTTCGTGCGCGACGGCGGCGGTCGCCACTTCGACGTCCTCGACGTCCTCGGCGCTCACCTCGAGGTGGTCTGGGGGGCGCTGATCGCGTTCGCGGTCGTCGTCGCCCTGACCCCCGCGGTCGGCGGGATGGCGCGGATGCTCGGCGCCGTGGACGCGCCGGGCGGGCGGCGCCTGAACCGGGTACCGATCCCGCGCCTCGGCGGTCTCGCGCTCTTCCTCGGCATCTTCGTGCCGGCGCTCGCGTTCCTCCACGTCGGCCGCGAGAACCGCGGGCTCCTGCTCGGCGCCGCGGTCGCGGTCACCGTCGGCGCGATCGACGACTTCCGCGGCCTGCGCTGGTTCGAGAAGCTCGCCGGCCAGCTCGCGGCGGCGGCGATCCCGGTCGCGTTCGGCGTCTGGGTCAGCCGCTTCACGTTCCCGTTCATCGGCATCCAGGCGCTGCCCGGGTGGCTCGGAGGCCCGCTGACCGTGCTCTGGATCGTCGCGATCATGAACATGGTCAACTTCCTCGACGGGCTGGACGGGCTCGCGGCGGGCGTGGCCGCGATCGCGGGCGCGACGTTCGCCGTGATCGCGCTCTCGCTCGGGAAGCCGGACGCGGCGATCCTCTCGGCGATCGTCTTCGGCGCCTGCCTCGGCTTCCTCCGCCACAACTTCTATCCGGCGCGGATCTTCATGGGCGACTCGGGCGCGCTCCTGCTCGGCTACGTGCTCGCCACCGTCGCCGTGCAGGGCCTCCTGAAGACGGCTGCCACCGTGGCCCTGTTCTTCCCGCTGCTCGTGCTCGCCGTGCCGATCGTCGACACGACGTTCGTCGTCGTCCGCCGGCTGAAGCACGGCGAGAAGGTGTTCGTCGGCGACCAGGCGCACCTGCACCACCGCTTCCTCCGGCGCGGCTTCTCGCAGCCACGCGCCGCGCTGACGATCTGGGCGTGGTGCCTCTCGCTCGCCGCGGCGGCGCTCGCGACGCGCTTCGTCCCGTTCCGCGCCCACGGCGTCTGGCACCTCTGGCCGACGCTGCTCGCCGCCGGCATCGCGCTCGTCGCGCTCGCGATCTCCGTCTACGTCGTCTACGTGCTCGAGATCGTCAAGGTCGGCAACCGCATCTCGAGGCGCCGCGCCGTGGACGACCCGCTCCGCAAGAGCGGCGTAGGGAAACCTCCGGTTTCTCTACGGGACCGGCACGCGTGGCGTGGCGGTTGGTGTCGCGTGAGGAGAGCGCGGTCTCCTCACGCGGGAGTGAGCGCGGCTCGCCCAAGAGTGGATGCGGAAGGAGCCGCGGTGTCGTCGCGGCCGGTCGTGGCTGCGGCAGGACCGGCCGCTGGTTCGGCCTCCGGCTAAGCGCCGCTGCGCGACGGCTTAGCCTGCGGCCTGGGCGGCTGCGTGACCTCGCCACGGTTCAGGCCTCGGGCTAACGCGGCCGCAGGCGCGTTAGGTCGAGGCGATGGAGCGGGTGCGCCCGGCCGGCAGGCCGCGCGCGACCGCGCCGGGGCAGGCATCTCGTCCAGATCGTTCTTGGGCGACTGCGGTCTCGTCCGCGCAGGGGCGACCGCGCTCGCCCCGCAGCGCCACCGCACTCCCGTCACGCGTGCCCAGCCCGGCGGCGTCGCAGACTCCGCCGGCACCGCGAGGCGGTGGACGAGCAGCAGGCGAGGGCGTTTCGTGTCGAGGATTCAGATGTCACAAAGTCCGACGTCTCTAGCGGCGAACGCGGAGGTCTCTGGGGTGGTATTCTCGCCCGCGCATGCAGGCCTCTCCACGCTCGTCCTTCCAGCCCGCCGAGGCGGGCGCGATTCTCGCTGGCACGGTCGGTGCCTGCGCCGGTGGCGGCGCGCTCATCGGCTGGGCCGCGGGCGGAACACGCTACGGTGTGCTCGGCGGCGTCGTCGCCGGTCTTCCGGCAGGGGTTTTCGCCGTCTACCGCAGGTTCAGGGGCTACTTCTCATGAGAGCAGGCATGCTGTCCACACCGCGGCCCGTGCCGGGCCGGCGCGCTCCCGACGCTTGCGGGCGCGGGCGTCGTCGTGCTCGCGCTGCCGGTGTTCGCGGTCGCCGGGTTCCCGTTCGCGGGCTGGGCGATCGCGGCGGTGCTCTGGGTCGCCGGCGAGGCGCTCGGCGTCTGGCTCGGACGGCTCCCGCTCGGCGCCGACCACCTGCGCTCCTCGGGTCTCGTCGCGCTCGCGCACTCGTTCCGCGGCATCGGCGTGATGATCGTGCTGCTCGCCGTCGCGGTCGCCAACAAGGACGTCGGGATCGCCGCGGTCGCCGTCTACGGGGTCGCCTACACGCTGTCGCTCGGCGTCTCGCTCGTCGAGTACTTCGGCGGGGAGAAGCTCGACATGAAGAGGCTGACGCTGCTGCTCGGCACGCTCGCCCTGGCCCTGCCGGCCACGGCCGGCGCCGCCGACTTCAACCCGGCCGACGAGTTCCAGCTCAAGCAGTGGGTGTCGATCCACCTCGGCCCGCTCGACCTCTCGATCAACAAGGCCGTCGTCTACCTCGCGATCGGCGCCGCGCTCACGATCGCGCTCGGCATCTTCACGATGCGCAGCCGGCTCGCGCTGCTGCCGAGCAAGCGGCAGACGATCGGCGAGGCGCTCTACGAGATCGCCCAGACCCAGATCGCCGAGCAGGGACTGCCGACGCGCGCGATCGGGATCTGGTTCCCGTACGTCGCGGCGCTCTTCCTCTTCATCTGGGTGCTGAACCTCGTCAGCTTCCTGCCGCTGCCGCTCACCGGCGACAAGTGGCACGGAATCCCCACCTGGGGCATCTACGCCGCCACCTCGCAGCTCTCGGTGACGCTCGTGCTCGCGCTCTTCAGCGTGATCTTCACGCACGTCGAGGGCCTCCGCTGGAACGGCCCGAAGTACTTCAAGTCCTTCGTCCCGGCCGGCGTGCCGAAGGCGATGGTGCCGTTCATGGCCATCCTCGAGACGATCTCGCACATCTTCCGGATCGTCAGCCTGAGCGTTCGGCTCTACGCGAACATGCTCGCCGGCCACATGCTGATCCTCGTCTCGATCGGCCTGATCTTCATCCTCACCGGCGTCACGTTCTACATCGTGATCCCGATCTCGTTCCTGATCGGCATCGCGTTCTACCTGTTCGAGGTTCTGATCGTCGTCACGATCCAGGCATTCATCTTTGCCGCTCTGACCGCCATCTACATCGGCTCGGCCATCGAGCCGGCGCACTAAGGAGGAAGTGAGAGTGCTTCATTTGCTCGCTGCATCTGCAGACATCGTCAAGGCCGCCAAGGCCCTCGGCTTCGGCGTGGGCATGGGGCTCGGCTCGCTCGGCGCCGGCATCGGCATCGGCACCGTGTTCGCCTCGATGATCCAGTCGGTCGCCCGCCAGCCCGAGCTGCGCGGCGAGCTGCAGGGGATCATGTGGCTCGGGTTCGCGCTCACGGAGGCCGTCGTGTTCTACGGCCTCGTCGGCGGCTTCCTCGGCTTCGTCCTCGTCTCCTGATGGTTCACGTCGCTCCCGTGCTCGGGGCCTCGAGCCCCCTCACGAAGATCGTCCCGGGTCTCATGGTCTGGACGCTGCTGTTCTTCTTCATCACCTTCTGGGTGCTGAAGCGGTACGCGTTCGGTCCGATCCAGAAGATGATCGACGAGCGGCGTGAAGCGATCCGGAACGCCCTCGAAGCGGCCGACTCGGCCCGCGACGAGGCACGCTCGCTGCTCGAGGAGCACCGCAAGCTGATCGGCCAGGCCCGCGGCGAGGCGGAAGGGATCCTCGCCGAGGCGCGGCGCACCCGCGAGTCGATGGAGGTGCGGATGCGCGAGGAGACCGAGGCGGAGCGTCAGCGCCGGCTCGAGGAGACGCGCAAGGAGATCGCCGCCGAGACCGCGCGGGCGCTCTCCCAGATCCGCGCCGAGGTCGCCGACCTCACGCTCGAGGCCGCGTCGCGGGTCGTCGGGCGCACGCTCGACGCCGAGCGCGACCGGGCCCTGATCGAAGAGGCCATCGGCTCGCTCGACTTCTCCCGCCTGGAGGAGCCGGTATAGCCGTCGCGCACCGCATCTACGCCGAAGCGCTGTTCGGAGCCGCCAAGGAGTCGGGCCGCCTCGCGCAGGTGCACGAGGAGCTCGCCGACTTCGCCGCGGCGATCGAGCAGTCGCCGGAGCTCCGTGCCGTGCTGCGGAACCCGCAGCTCGAGACGCACGCGAAGGCGGCGATCCTCGGCGACCTCGCCGGCGACGCGGAGCCGATCTTCCGCAACGTCCTGCAGCTCGTCGCCGAGAAGGGCCGGGCGGGCGAGATCGAGGAGATCGCGGCCGAGTTCGAGCGGCTGATCGCCCGCGAGGAGCGGCGGTTGACGGTCGAGCTGACGACGGCCCGCGAGCTGTCCGACGCCGAGGCGGAGGCGATCGTGCGCCAGATCGAGCAGGCGGCCGGCCGCAAGGTCGAGGCGACGCGCAGCGTCGACCCGGACCTCGTCGGCGGCATCGTGCTCCAGGCGGGCTCGTACCGCGTGGACGCGAGCGTGCGCGGAAGACTCGAACGACTGAGACAAGAACTCGTGAGGAGCTAAGGAGACCCCTTGA
Source organism: uncultured Actinomycetes bacterium (assembly GCA_963815005.1). GTDB lineage: Bacteria > Actinomycetota > Thermoleophilia > Gaiellales > Gaiellaceae > Palsa-739. The sequence goes on along the minus strand of CAWFFI010000018.1, from coordinate 65,054 downwards.
AGCTGCGCCCCGAAGAGATCACGTCGATCCTCCGCGAGAGGATCGAGCAGTACGACGTCGCGACCGACCTGTCCGAGGTCGGCACCGTCCTGTCGGTCGGTGACGGCATCGCCCGCATCTACGGGCTCGAGAACGCGGTCGCGATGGAGATGCTCGAGTTCGAGCACGGCGTCGTCGGGCTCGCGTTCAACCTCGAGGAGGACCAGGTCGGCGCAGCGCTCTTCGGCGCGTGGGAGCACGTCGCCGAGGGCGAGCCCGTGCGCCGCACGGGCCGCGTCGCGAGCATCCCGGTCGGCGAGGGCCTGCTCGGCCGCGTCGTCGACCCGCTCGGCAACCCGCTCGACGGGCGCGGCCCGATCGAGTCGGACGAGTTCCGGCCGCTCGAGTTCAAGGCGCCGGGCGTGATCGCGCGCCAGCCGGTGAAGGAGCCGCTCCAGACCGGCATCAAGGCGATCGACTCGATGACGAACGTCGGCCGCGGCCAGCGCGAGCTGATCATCGGCGACCGCTCGACCGGCAAGACGGCGATCCTGATCGACACGATCCTGAACCAGAAGATCGACCGACGTGCACTGCATCTACGTCGCGATCGGCCAGAAGGCGTCGACCGTCGCCGGCATCTACGAGCGGCTGCGCGAGGCCGGGGCGATGGAGTACACGACGATCGTCACCGCCGGCGCGAGCGAGGCCGCCCCGATCAAGTGGATGGCGCCGTTCGCGGGCGCCGCGATGGGCGAGCACTTCCTCTTCAACGGCAAGCACGCGCTCGTCATGTACGACGACCTCTCGAAGCACGCGGACGCGTACCGGCAGCTCTCGCTGCTGCTGCGCCGCCCGCCGGGCCGCGAGGCGTTCCCGGGCGACGTCTTCTACCTCCACTCCCGGCTGCTCGAGCGCGCGTGCAAGCTCTCCGACGAGAACGGCGGCGGCTCGCTCACCGCGCTGCCGGTGATCGAGACGCAGGCCGGCGACGTGTCGGCGTACATCCCGACGAACGTCATCTCGATCACGGACGGGCAGATCTTCCTCCAGTCCGACCTCTTCTTCTCGGGCGTCCGCCCGGCCGTCAACGTCGGCATCTCGGTGTCGCGCGTCGGCTCCGCGGCGCAGACGAAGGCGATGAAGAAGGTCGCCGGCCGGCTGCGCCTCGAGCTGGCCCAGTACCGCGAGCTGGAGGCGTTCGCGCAGTTCGGCTCCGACCTCGACCGGGCGACCCAGCAGGCGCTGACGCGCGGCGAGAAGATGGTCGCGACGCTGAACCAGCCGCAGTACGACCCGTGGCCCACCGAGGAGCAGGTCGTCGCGATCTACGCCGGCATCAACGGCCATCTCGACGAGATCCCGACGCCGCAGGTTCCGCGCTTCCAGGAGGAGCTCCGCGAGCACCTGCGTGCCGAGGGCTCGATCTACGGGCAGATCCGCGACACCGGCGACCTGCCGGACGACCTCGCCGAGAAGCTGAACGCGGAGCTCGAGAAGTTCAAGAACGGCTTCAACGTCCAGGACGAGACAGCCCTCGTCTAGGCCTGGCCTCGCTTCAGGACATTCGCCGCCGGATCGTCTCGGTCCGGAACACGCGCAAGATCACGAAGGCGATGGAGCTCGTCGCGGGCGCCCGCCTGCGCCGGGCCCAGACCCGGATCGAGGAGATGCGCCCGTACGCCGACCGGATGCAGGAGCTGATGGTCGGGACGGCGAGCGCCGCCTCCTCGTTCCGCAACCTCGCCCTGATGCAGCGGCGCGAGCAGGTGCGGCGCGTGGCGTTCGTCGTCGTCACCGGCGACCGCGGTCTCGCCGGGCCGTTCAACGGCCAGGTGCTCCGGCGCGCGTTCGAGCTCGAGCGGCAGGTGCGGGCCGAGGGGCAGGAGGTGTCGTGGCTCGTCGTCGGCCGCAAGGGCGCCTCGACGCTGCGGTTCCGCCGCTACGAGCTGGCGGGCTCCTGGGCCGGGTTCACCGACAAGCCGACCTACGCGGACGCGCAGGCGATCGCGCACCGGCTCGCCGACCTCTACTCCGGCGAGGAGGTCGACCGCGTCGTCCTCGTCTACAACCGCTACGTCTCGCCGCTCGTGCAGCGCGTGACGACGACCGATCTGCTGCCGATCCCCGAGCACGTCCTGAGCGGCGGCGAGAAGGCTGCCGAGGCCGAGCCGGAGGGCAAGCCGTCGCACTCCGGCGACTTCATCTACGAGCCCGAGCCGGAGGAGATCCTGCAGCGGCTGCTGCCCGTCTACCTCGAGACGGAGCTCTACCGGGCGCTGCTCGAGTCGGCGGCGTCGTTCCTCGCCTCGCAGATGACCGCGATGCGCAGCGCCTCGAAGAACGCGGGCGAGCTGATCGACCGCTACACGCTCCAGATGAACCGCGCCCGCCAGGCGGAGATCACGCAGGAGATCCTCGAGGTCGTGGCCGGGGCAGACGCCCTCGCCGGATAACCTCGGATCGGACACAGGAGACCCATGGCTGACACGAAGTCCAACGGCACGAACACCGGCAGGATCGTCGAGATCAAGGGCGTCGTCCTCGACGCCGTGTTCCCGGACGGGCTGCCCGAGATCTACCACGCGCTCAGCATCCAGGTGCCCGAGGAGGGCGGCGGCACGCGCGAGCTGATCGCGGAGGTGCAGCAGCACCTCGGCGACGACCGCGTCCGCGCGGTCGCGATGGACACGACGGACGGCCTCTCCCGCGGCGCCGAGGTGGTCGACACGGGCCAGCCGATCTCCGTCCCGGTCGGCGACGAGACGCTCGGCCGCATCTGGAACGTGATCGGCGACCCGGTCGACGGCGGCGAGCCCGGCACAGGGCGAGCGCTGGTCGATCCACCGCGACCCGCCGGCCTTCGGCGAGCTGTCGGCGAAGGTGGAGATCTTCGAGACGGGCATCAAGGTGATCGACCTGATCGCGCCGTACGTGCGCGGCGGCAAGATCGGCCTCTTCGGCGGCGCCGGCGTCGGCAAGACGGTGCTGATCCAGGAGCTGATCAACAACGTCGCGCTGCAGCACGGCGGCGTCTCCGTCTTCACGGGCGTCGGCGAGCGCACGCGCGAGGGCAACGACCTGTTCCTCGAGATGACGGAGTCGGGCGTCATCGACAAGGTGGCGATGGTCTACGGCCAGATGAACGAGCCGCCGGGCGCGCGCCTGCGCGTCGGCCTCTCCGGCCTGACGATGGCGGAGTACTTCCGCGACCAGGGCCAGGACGTGCTCCTGTTCATCGACAACATCTTCCGCTTCGTCCAGGCGGGCTCCGAGGTGTCGGCGCTCCTCGGCCGCATGCCGAGCGCGGTCGGCTACCAGCCGACGCTCGCGACCGAGATGGGGCAGCTGCAGGAGCGGATCACCTCGACGCGCACCGGCTCGGTCACGTCGATCCAGGCGATCTACGTGCCTGCGGACGACCTCACCGACCCGGCGCCGGCGAACACGTTCGCGCACCTCGACTCGACGACGACGCTCTCGCGCGCGATCGTCGAGAAGGGGATCTACCCGGCGGTCGATCCGCTCGACTCGACCTCCCGCGCGCTTCAGCCGGGGATCGTCTCGGCGGAGCACTACCGGTGCGCCACGCGCGTGCAGGAGGTGCTGCAGCGCTACCGCGACCTGCAGGACATCATCGCGATCCTCGGCATCGACGAGCTCTCCGACGAGGACAAGCTCGTCGTGGCGCGCGCCCGCAAGATCGAGCGCTACCTGTCGCAGCCGTTCCACGTCGCCGAGCAGTTCACCGGCACGCCGGGCGAGTACGTGAAGCTCGAGGACACGATCCGCGGCTTCACCGAGATCCTCGACGGCAAGCACGACGACCTGCCCGAGCAGGCGTTCTACATGGTCGGCGCGATCGATCAGGCGGTCGAGCGCGGCCGGCAGATGGCGGGCGAGCAGGCCGAGCCGGCCGGCGCGGCCGCGTAGGAGGCGCTGTGGCCGACCATCCGCTGTTCTCGATCTCGGTCGTCACCCCGGAAGGGGCGGCGTTCGAGGGCGACGCCGAGATGCTGATCGTCCCCGGCGCGGCCGGGGAGATCGGCGTGCTCGCGCGGCACGCGCCGCTGACGGCGATGCTGAAGGCCGGCTCGACGCGCGTCCACCTCGGCGACGGCGAGGTGCGCGAGTTCGCGACCGGCCCGGGCTTCTTCCAGGTGCTCGAGGACCGCGCGATCGCGCTCGTCGACGACGCGGTGCCCGCCGGCGAGATCGACGACGGACGGGCGCGGCGGCAGCTCGACGACGCGAAGGCCGAGCTCGAGCGCGTCGAGGCGGGCGAGTCCACCGCCGACCGCTGGCAGCTCGAGCAGCGGATCCGCCACGCCGAGAACCAGCTTTCAGTCGCTGGGCACGCGACTGGAAAGCTGCGCTTGCGGATGACGGAACTGCGCGAGCCGGAAAGCGTGGTTTCCGGCTCGCTCCGTGCCTTCTGGTTTGCCGGTCGTGCTCGGTGCGGCTGCCTGCCCCGGCGCGGCCGGTCGTGGCTTCGGCCAGGACCGTCCGCTGGTTCGCGTCGGCGTAACGTCGCCTGCGGCTCCCGTTACGCCGACGCCTTGAGCGGCTGGAAGCTTCACGCGACCGAAGGCCGGACGCTAACGCAGGCCGCAGGCCGCGTTACGCGGGAGGCCGGGCCAGCGTCCGACGACCTGCCCTGGCACGTCGGCGCGCGACGGGGCAGCCAATGCGTCGAGAGCATCGAGGCCGAAACAGCACGGAGCGCGACGGGAGACCGCGCTCTCCCGTGCGCGCAGTTCCGCTTCAGACGCCGCGAGAAGCGCAGCTTCTCGCGGCGTGCGCCGGCAGGTAGAGCCGGTCGACGTACTCGGTCACCATGCGGGTCGTGCCGAACTGGGCGCCGAGCTCGGAGATCGAGTGCCGCATCATCTCGATCCAGGCGCGCCGGCAGCCCGGCCGCGTCCCGCTCGTAGTACGCGGGCACGACCTCCTGCTCGAGCAGCGCGTAGAGGGACTCGGCGTCGGCGGCGTCCTGCTCCTCCTGGCTCGGGGCGACCTCGACCCCGCCGATCGCGAACCCGCGCTCGGGCGCGTAGCCCTCGGCCCACCATCCGTCGAGGATCGAGCAGTTGAGCACGCCGTTGAGCGCCGCCTTCATGCCCGACGTGCCGGAGGCCTCCAGCGGGCGCCGCGGCGTGTTGAGCCACACGTCGACGCCCTGCACGAGCCGGCGCGCGAGCGTCATCTCGTAGTCGGTGAGGAAGACGACCCGCCCGGCGGCCGCCGGATCGCGGGCGAAGTCGACGACGTGCTGGATGACGTCCTTGCCGCCGGCGTCGGCCGGATGGGCCTTGCCGGCGACGAGGATCTGCAGCGGGCGGTCGGGGTCTGCCGAGCAGCCGGGCGAGCCGCTCCGGCTGGCTGAACAGCAGGCCCGCGCGCTTGTACGTGGCGAAGCGGCGGGCGAAGCCGATCGTGAGCACGTCCGGGTCGAGGCCCGTCGGCGTCGCGCGTCCGGGCGACGAACTCGAGCATCCTCAGCTTCGCGGCCCGGTGCGCCGTCCAGAGCACCTCGTCGGAGAGCTCGGCCGCGCGCTCGAACTTCGGCGTCGTGTAGCCGAGCAGGTCCTCGAGCTCGTCGGAGATCCAGGTGCGCCGGTGGACGCCGTTCGTGATCGACGTGATCGGCACCTCGTCGACCGGCAGGCTCGGGCCAGAGCGCGTGCCACATCTCGCGCGACACCGCGCCGTGGAGCTCCGAGACCCCGTTCGCGTACGCCGACGTGCGCAGCGCGAACGGCGTCAGGCCGAAGACCGCGTCGTCGGGCTGCACCTTCCCGAGCGCGGCGAACGCGTCCCACTGCAGGCCGCACGCCTCGACGAGCGGGCCGACGTGCCGCCGCACGAGCTCGGCGTCGAAGACCTCGTTGCCGGCGGGCACCGGCGTGTGCGTCGTGAAGACCGTGGAGCGGCGAATCTGCTCGAGCGCCTGCTCGGGCTCGACGCCGTCGTCGACGACCGCCTCGCGCAGCCGCTCGAGCTGGAGGAACGCGGAGTGGCCCTCGTTCAGGTGGAACACCGTCGGCGCGAGGCCGAGCCGTCGCAGCACCCGGACGCCGCCGATGCCGAGCACGAGCTCCTGGCGGAGCCGGTTCTGGCGGTCGCCGCCGTAGAGCGTGTCGGTGACGTCGCGCGCCCAGTCGGGGTTGCCCTCGACCTTCGTGTCGAGGAGGTAGAGCGCGACCCGGCCGACCTGCGCGCGCCAGACGCCGAGCCGGACGGGCACGAGCCTCCCGTCGTCGTCGGCGAGCTCGACCACGGGCGCCATCGGCACGAGCGTCAGCGGCAGGCGGCTCGTGTCGTTGCGGGGATACCGCTCGACCTGGCGGTCGCCCTCGTCGAGCCGCTGGCGGAAGTAGCCGCGCCGGTAGAGGAGGCCGACGCCGACGAGCGGCACGCCGAGCTCGGACGCCGCCTTCAGATGGTCGCCGGCGAGGATGCCGAGGCCGCCCGAGTAGACGGGGAGGCTCTCGTCGAGCCCGAACTCGGCCGAGAAGTAGGCGACGAGACAGCCGTCGGGCCCGCTGCGCTCCTGCCACCAGGTCGGCCGCTCCGCCTCGGCGGCGAGCCGCTCCTGCACGCGGCCGAGGCGCAGCGCGTAGTCGGCGGTCAGCGCGTCGCCGAGGTCGTCGTCGGTGAGCTCGGAGAGGAGGGCGGTCGGGTTGTGCCCGAGCTCGCTGAACCGCGCCGGCGCGAGCTCCGCGAAGAGCGCCCGGGCGCCGGGCGTCCAGCTGAACGAGAAGTCGCCCGCGATCGCGGCGAGCGCGGCCCGCAGCGTCGCTCCGTCGTGAACGTCGGTCATCTCGCCCGGACCCTACCGACTCGCCCCTTGCTAGCCTCCCGGTACCCGGAGAGCTTTGAAGGCAGCTTGGCGACCGGGTTACCAAACGCCTAAAGAGCCGGACGGCGCGGTCGCGCTTCCGGTGGGAACGACGGGAGCGAGCCGACGGACACGCGCGACAGGATCGAGTCGATTCTCCGGGAACGGATCGCCGTTCTCGACGGCTCCTGGGGCGTGCTGATCCAGCGCGAGGTGCGCGGCGAGGAGGCGTACCGGGGCGAGCGCTTCCGCGACCACCCGCGCGACGTCGCCGGCGACCCCGACCTGCTCAACCTGACCCGCCCGGAGGTCGTCGCCCGGATCCACGACGACTACTTCGCCGCCGGCGCCGACATCGCGACGACGAACACGTTCACGGCGACCTCGATCGGCCAGGCCGACTACGGGCTCGGCCACCTCGCGTACGAGCTGAACGTCGAGGGCGCCCGGCTCGCGCGCCGCGCGGCCGACGAGTGGACGGCGCGGACGCCGGACCGGCCGCGCTTCGTCGCCGGGGCCGTCGGGCCGCTCAACGTGACGCTCTCGCTCTCGCCGCGCGTCGACGATCCCGCCTACCGGGCCGTGACCTTCGACGCGGTGCGCGACACGTACGCCGAGCAGATCCGCGGCCTGCGCGACGGCGGCGCCGACCTGCTCCTCGTCGAGACCGTCTTCGACACGCTGAACTGCAAGGCGGCGATCGCCGCCGCGCTCGACGAGGCGCCGGAGCTGCCGCTCTGGCTCTCGTTCACCGCCGTCGACCGCAGCGGCCGGAACCTCTCCGGCCAGACCGTCGAGGCGTTCTGGCTCTCGGTCGAGCATGCCCGGCCGCTGATCGTCGGCGTCAACTGCTCGCTCGGCGCGGCCGAGATGCGGCCGTTCGTCGAGGACCTCTCGCGCGCCGCGACGACCTGGGTCTCGTGCTACCCGAACGCCGGCCTGCCGAACCAGTTCGGCGAGTACGACGAGCACGCCGCGGACACGAGCCGGATGCTCGGCGCGTTCGCCCGCGACGGGCTCGTCAACGTCGTCGGCGGCTGCTGCGGCACGACGCCCGAGCACGTCCGCGCGATCGCCGCCGCCGTCGAGGAGTCGCGCCGCGCCCGCTGCCGGCGCCGCGTCCGGCGCACGCGCTTCAGCGGTCTCGACCCGTTCGAGATCACGAAGGACACGAACTTCGTCATGGTCGGCGAGCGGACGAACGTCACCGGCTCCGCGCGCTTCCGGCGGCTCGTCGAGGCGGACGACTACCAGGCGGCGGTCGACGTCGCGCTCGAGCAGGTGCGCGGCGGCGCGAACCTCCTCGACGTGAACATGGACGCCGACCTGCTCGACGGCGAGCAGGCGATGACGACGTTCCTCAACCTGCTCGCGACCGAGCCCGAGGCGGCCCGCCTGCCGATCATGGTCGACAGCTCGCGCCCCACGCGTGCTCGAGGCGGGCCTCAAGTGCCTCCAGGGCAAGGGCGTCGTCAACTCGCTGAGCCTCAAGGAGGGGGAGGAGGCGTTCCTCGAGCAGGCGCGCCGCGTGCGGCGCTACGGCGCGGGCGTCGTCGTGATGGCGTTCGACGAGCAGGGCCAGGCGGAGACCGTCGAGCGCAAGGTCTCGATCTGCGGGCGCGCCTACGACCTGCTCGTCGAGCAGGTCGGCTTCCCGCCCGAGGACGTGATCTTCGACCCGAACGTGCTCGCGGTCGCGACCGGGATCGAGGAGCACAACGGCTTCGCGAAGGCGTTCATCGAGGCGCTGCCGCTGATCAAGGAGCGCTGCCCCGGCGCGCGGTGCAGCGGCGGCATCTCGAACCTCAGCTTCTCGTTCCGCGGCAACGACGTCGTCCGCGAGGCGATGCACTCCGCGTTCCTCTACCACGCGATCCGCGCCGGGCTCGACATGGGGATCGTCAACGCCGGCCAGCTCGTCGTCTACGAGGACATCGAGCCCGAGCTGCTCGAGCGGGTCGAGGACGTGATCTTCGACCGGCGCCCCGACTCGACCGAGCGGCTCGTCGAGCTCGCCGGGCGGGTGCAGGGGGAGGGGACGCGGCGCGAGCTCGACCTCTCCTGGCGCGAGGCGCCCGTCGGCAAGCGGCTCGAGCACGCGCTCGTCCACGGCATCGTCGACTTCATCGAGGAGGACGCCGAGGAGGCGCGGCAGCAGCTGCCGCGGCCGCTCGACGTGATCGAGGGCCCGCTCATGGACGGGATGCAGGTCGTCGGCGACCTGTTCGGGGCGGGGAAGATGTTCCTGCCGCAGGTCGTGAAGAGCGCCCGGGCGATGAAGCGCGCCGTCGCCTACCTCGAGCCGTTCATGGAGGAGGAGAAGGCCGCCGGCGGCGCGGGGCGGACGCAGGGCAAGGCCGTGCTCGCGACCGTGAAGGGCGACGTCCACGACATCGGCAAGAACATCGTCGGCGTCGTCCTCGGCTGCAACAACTACGAGGTGATCGACCTCGGCGTGATGGTGCCGGCCGACCGGATCCTCGACACCGCGGTCGAGGAGGGCGCCGACGTCGTCGGGCTCTCCGGGCTGATCACGCCCTCGCTCGACCAGATGGTCGACACGGCGCGCGAGATGGAGCGGCGCGGTCTCGACCTGCCGCTCCTGATCGGCGGCGCCACGACCTCGAAGCAGCACACCGCCGTCCGGATCGCGCCCGCGTACTCCCAGCCGGTCGTCCACGTGCTCGACGCTTCCCGCGTGACCGCCGTCGTGTCCGCGCTGCTCGACCCGGCCCGGCGCGCGGAGCTCGACGCCGCGAACCGCGCCGAGCAGGAGCGCCTCCGCGACCTGCACTCCGAGCGGGAGCGGCGGCCCCTGCTGCCGCTCGAGCCGCGCGCGCGAGAACCGCCACCGCGTCGCGTTCGACGACCTGCCGCGTGCCCGCCTTCACCGGCGTCCGCCTGATCGAGCCGGAGCTCGAGACGTTGCGCGAGTTCATCGACTGGCAGTTCTTCTTCCACGCCTGGGAGCTGAAGGGCCGGTACCCGGCGATCCTCGAGCAGCCCGCCGCCCGCGAGGTCTACGACGACGCGCAGCGGCTCCTCGACCGGATCGTGTCCGAGCGGCTGCTCGCCGCCCGGGGCGTCTACGGCTTCTGGCCGGCATCGTCCGACGGCGACGATATCGTTGTCGAAAATGGCAACGAGACGCGCTTCAGCTGCCTCCGCCAGCAGACCGACTACGGCGACTCGCGCCCGAACCGGAGCCTCGCCGACTACGTCGCCCCGGCCGGCGACCACCTGGGCGCGTTCGCGGTCACCGCCGGCCTCGGCGCCGAGGAGCTCGCCTCCCGCTTCCAGGCCGAGCACGACGACTACCACGCGATCATGGTCAAGGCGCTCGCCGACCGGCTCGCCGAGGCGTTCGCCGAGTACCTGCACGAGGTCGCGCGGCGGGACTGGTACGAGACGGGGCCGAAGCTCCGACACGAACAACTGATCGAGGAGCGCTTCCGCGGCATCCGGCCGGCGTTCGGGTATCCCGCGTGCCCGGACCACTCGGAGAAGGCGAAGCTGTTCGCCCTGCTCGGGGCCGAGCAGATCGGGATCGAGCTGACCGAGACGTACGCGATGACGCCGGCGGCGAGCGTGAGCGGCATCTACCTCGCGCATCCGGATGCGCGCTACTTCTCCGTCGGCCGCGTCGGAGCGGACCAGGTCGCCGACTACGCCGCGCGCAAGGGCATGCCGCTCGCCGAGGCGGAGCGGTGGCTGCGCCCGAACCTCGCCGACGAGCCGCAGGCTGCCCCGCGCCGGCGCGGGCTGACGCCCCGAGCCTCCGGCTTCGCGCTATCGTCGGCGCATGCGGATCGTGCTCGTGGCCGCTGCCTTCCTCGCGCTCCTGCTCGCCGCGCCCGCCGGCGCGGCGCCCGACCCGAAGGCGCCGGCGCAGCGGCACACGAAGGCCGACATGAAGCTCGCGAGCGCGGTCGCGCTCAAGCAGAGCGATCTCGCCGCCGGGTGGACGAAGGTGCCGCCGCAGAAGCCGCCGCCCCCGTGCTCGATCGAGCCGGACGAGTCGAAGCTCGTCGAGACCGGCAGGGCCGACCCGACGTTCCTCTGGAAGGACAAGTTCACCCAGATCGGCAGCCAGGTCGACATCTTCCGCACGGCCGCGCAGGCCCGGCTCGACTGGCGGCTGACGACGCTCCCGCTGCTGCGCGGCTGCCTGCTCGAGAACGCGCGCCAGACCTTCGGCAAGAAGGTCGCCGTGAGCATCCACTCCGCGCAGTTCCTGAAGGCGCCGGGCGTCGGCGAGCGCAGCCTGCACGTGCGGCTCGAGCTCGACCTGACCCAGAAGACGCCGACCACCGCCAAGCCGCGCACCGTCCGGCTCGTGAGCGAGCTCGTCGGGATCGGGATCGGACGCGTCAGCGTCGTGCTCCACACGATCAAGATCAAGACGCCGCTGCCCGCCGCCGCGGTCTCCTCGCTGACGAAGGCGCTCGCGGCCCGGCTCGCCGCCAAGATGTCCCAGCCGGGCGGGATCTAGCCCGCCGGCCGGACGCCGGGCCGCTCCGGGAGGCTCGGCTATGCTCGTTCCCGGCGCCGTCGACGGCGCCGATTCCTTACCGCATGCGGACGACGCTCAAGAAAGGAATCGGTCGCGGAGCGACCGTCAACGGCAACGGACGCTCCGTGCTCCCGCCGAGCGTGCTCGGGCCGATGCGCCGCTACCGCCAGCCCGACCCGCCACGGCACTCCACGACGAGGCTGTTCGGCCGCGTGCTCGGCTGGCTGGTCGTCGCGATCCTCGTCGTCGTCTCCGGACTCGCCGGCGGTCTCTACCTCTACGGCCACGAGACGCTCGCCGCGATCGCCCCGCACACGAAGCAGGTGATCGCCTCCGTCAAGGACCTGAAGTCGGTGCCGGCGCCCTCCGAGCCCGCGATCGCCCTCATCGCGGGGTACGACCAGCGCGCGGGAGCCGACGCCTCGAGCTACGCCGGCTCGCGGTCGGACACGATCATGCTCGTCCGCGCCGACCCGCGGCAGGACACGCTCTCGCTCCTCTCGTTCCCGCGCGACCTCAACGTGCCGATCTACTGCTCCGGCAACACCGTCTACACGCACGACCGGATCAACGCCGCCTGGTCGATCTGCCCCGAGGGGCCGGGAGCGACGCTCGACACCGTCGAGCACCTCACCGGGCTGCAGATCAACTACCTGATCACGCTCGACTTCCACGGCTTCAAGCTGCTCGTGAACAAGCTCCACGGCGTCTACATGAACGTCGACCGGCGCTACTACGTGCCGCCGAACTGCGGGCTACGCGCAGATCAACCTCGACCCGGGGTACCAGAAGCTGGACGGCGGGCAGGCGCTGAACTACGTCCGCTACCGCCACACCGACTCCGACATCTACCGCCTCGCGCGGCAGCAGCTCTTCCTCGACGCGCTGAAGACCCGCCTGGCCGGGCACCTCTCGCTGACCGACATCCCGAAGATCATCGGCGCGATCAAGGGCAGCGTCGAGATCGCCCGCGGCGGCGGCGGCGCGCCGCAGATGAGCGAGATCCAGTCGTACGCGGGGCTCGCGTACGGGCTGCCGCCCGGGCACCTGTTCCGCAACGCGATCGACCCGTCGCTGCTGCTGCCGTACGGGACGACCGCCGCCGAGCTGACGACGTCGCAGTCGGTGATCGACGACGTCGTGAACAAGTTCCTCCATCCGGACGTGACCCAGCCGAAGCGCGCGAACGCGGCGGCGCTCGGGCAGAAGGCGAAGCCGGTGAAGCAGCAGGCGCTGAAGCCCGCGCAGGTCTCGACGCTCGTCCTCAACGGCACCGCCACCGTCCCCGGCCTCGCCGCGAACACGACGTATCTGCTCACGCAGCAGGGCTACGCCACGAAGACGCTGCCCCCGTCGGTCCCCGCGAACGCGCCGAGCCAGACGTACACGACCTGGGTCTACTACGACCCCGTGCAGCCGAACGCGAAGCAGGCGGCCCGGGAGCTGAAGCCGCTCTTCGGCGCCAACACGAAGGTCGCGCCGCTCACCCCGGCGGTCATCCCGTACGCCCAGCAGGCCGGCAACCCGCTGACGGTGATCGTCGTCGGCACGAGCTTCGACGGGAAGCTGGCGCCGCCGCCGGCGCAGGCGCCCGTGCAGGAGCACCAGCAGGCCGACGTCCAGACCGCGTCGAGCTACATCGCCTCCGACGTCGCCGCCGTGCGCTCGAAGGTGCCGTTCAAGATCCTCGTGCCGACGCAGATCGCGGCGGGCTCCCAGCTCTCGAGCGAGGAGGGCGTCCGCGCGTACAAGCCCGCCCCGGGCCAGCACGGGCTCGTCCTCACGTTCGTCAACGGCTCCGGGATCGCGTACTGGCAGATCGAGGAGACGACCTGGGGCCAGGCGCCGATCCTCGCGCATCCCACCGGCCACTTCCGGCACGGCGGCCGGGAGTTCGACCTCTACACCGTGGGCGGCCACGTCCACATGGTCGTGCTGCACGTCGGCAAGGAGAGCTACTGGGTCGTGAACACGCTCCTCGACGAGCTCTCCAACGAGACGATGATCGCGATCGCCGAGAGCCTGCAGCCGCTGCCGAAGTAGTCTTAGCCGCCGTGTCTCGCATCGGCATCTTCGGCGCCGGCTACGTCGGTCTCGTCACCGGGGCCTGCTTCGCCGAGCTCGGGCACGAGGTCGTCCTGCGCGACGTCATCCCGGAGCGGATCGAGCGCCTGCGGGCCGGCGAGGTGCCCATCTACGAGCCCGGGCTCGACGAGGTGCTCGCGCGCAACCGCGGCCGGATGACGTTCACGCTCGACGTGGGCGAGGCCGTCGACGGCGCCGAGTTCCTCTACGTCGCCGTCGGCACGCCGCCGACGTACTCCGGCGACGCCGACCTCACCGCCGTTTTCGCGGTCGTCGACGAGCTGCCGCCGGACGTGCCGGGCCGCCCGGTCGTCGTGATGAAGAGCACCGTTCCCGTCGGCACCGGCGAGAACGTGCGCGCGCGTCTCGACGCGCGCGGCCTCGCGAACGTCGGCTACGTCTCGAACCCGGAGTTCCTCGCCGAGGGCACCGCCGTCGCGGACTTCATGCGCCCCGACCGGATCGTCGTCGGCAGCTTCGACCCCGCCGACGCCGAGCGCGTCGTCGCCCTGCACGCGGGCCTCGACGGGACGGTCGTCCGCACGGACGTCCCCTCGGCCGAGCTCGTGAAGCTCGCCGCGAACGCGTTCCTCTCGACGCGGATCAGCTTCATCAACGAGATCGCGAACGTCTGCGAGCTCGTCGGCGCCGACGTCGTCGACGTCGCGCAGGGGGTCGGCCTCGACCACCGGCTCGGCCCGCACTTCCTGCGCGCCGGCATCGGCTTCGGCGGCTCGTGCTTCCCGAAGGACGTGACCGCGCTCAAGCAGCTCGCCGGCAACTCCGGCTACCCGTTCCTGCTCCTCCAGGCCGTCTGGGAGGTGAACGAGCTCCAGAAGCGGCGCGTCGTCTCGAAGCTCCAGAAGCGGCTCGGGTCGCTGCGCGGCAAGACCGTCGCGCTGCTCGGACTCGCGTTCAAGCCGAACACCGACGACATGCGCGAGGCGCCGAGCCGCGTGATCGCGTACCGGCTCCTCGCCGAGGGCGCCGAGGTGCGCGCGTGGGACCCGGTCGCCCGTCCGGACGACCTGCCGGGCGTCGAGCTCTGCGACTCCGTGCTCGAGGCGGTGCGCGGCGCCGACGCCGCCGTGGTCGTCACCGAGTGGCCGGAGCTGCGCGACCTCGCCACGCGCGGAGGTGCGCGACGCGATGGCGCAGCCGGTGATCGTCGACGGGCGCAACCTGCTCGATCCCGGAGCAGGTCAGGGCCGCCGGATTCGTGTACGAGGCGATCGGCCGGCCCGGGCGCTCGACCCCGAACGGAACGGAGCACGCCTGATGGAGGCCCTGCTGCTCGCCGGTGGAAAGGCGGAGCGCCTCGGCGAGGCGGCCCAGGGGCTGCCGAAGCCGCTCGTGCCGGTCGCCGGCTTCCCGCTCGCCGAGTACACGGTCGCGCGGCTCGTCCGCGCCGGCGTCACGCGCATCATCGTCGCGTGCCGCGCGGGGCAGGAGGACGTCTTCGTGAACGCGCTCGCGGGCCTCGGCGCCGAGATCGACCCGGTCGGCGAGCCGGAGCCGCTCGGGCGCGGCGGCGGGCTGCGGCTCGCGGCCTCGCGCCGGCGTGAGGCGGGCCCGGTGCTGGCGCTGAACGGCGACGAGCTGCTCGACGTCGACTTCGCGGCGCTCGCCGCCGAGCACCGAGCGCTCGGGCGCGGCCGCGACGATCGTCGTCGCCCAGGTCAACTCCCCGTTCGGCGTCGTCGACGTCACCGAGGACGGCACCGTGACCGGCTTCCGCGAGGCGCCGAAGCTCCTCGACTGGGTCAACTCGGGCGTCTACGTGCTCGGCGAGGAGGCGCTCGCGCTCCTGCCGGAGCGCGGCGACCACGAGCAGAGCACGTTCCCCGAGCTCGCCGCGGCGGGCAAGCTCCGCGCCCACCGCCACGAGGGCGTCTGGCTCACGGTCAACACGCCGAAGGACCTCCGCGGCGCCGAGGCGTTCATGGACGCGAACCCGGACTGGCGTCCGCAGCGGAGGCAGGGATGAGCGCGCTCGACCGCTGGGCCTTCGAGCCGCGCCGCGTCGAGAAGCCGTGGGGCTGGGAGCTGATCTGGGCGCACGCCGACGCGTACGTCGGCAAGGTGCTCTTCGTCCGCGCCGGCCACTCGCTCAGCCTCCAGTTCCACCGCGAGAAGGACGAGAGCTGGTACGTCCAGAGCGGCCGCGCGACGCTCGAGCTGGGGGAGGAGGGCGACGGCACGCTCGTCGTCGGCGAGATCGCCGCCGGCGCCTGCTTCCACTACCGGCCCGGCACCGTGCACCGCGTCACGGCGATCGAGGACACGACGATCCTCGAGGTCTCGACCCCGCACCTCGACGACGTCGTCCGCCTGGAGGACGCGTACGGGCGCGAGGGCACGAGCGAACCTTGACACACACGTGTTAGGGTTCTGCCCGTGGACGAGCTGACGGTCGGCGAGGCGGCGAAGCACACGGGCTGGTCGCCGCGGATGCTCCGCTACCTGGAGCGCCTCGGGCTCGTCGTTCCGTCCCGCACCTCCGCCGGCTACCGGCTCTACGGGCTGCGCCAGCTGAACCAGCTGCGCTCGCTCGCCGAGCTCCGCCGCCGCTTCGGCCTCGAGCTCGGCGACGTCGCGTTCGCGCTGCGGTTGCGGCGCGAGCCGGCGCTGCACGCCGCGCTCGACACCTGGCTCGCCGGCAGCGACGCCGGCGCGGGCTCGCCCGCGTGGGTGGAGTGGGAACAGCGCAAGCACGAGCGGCTCCTGAGGGCCGCCTGACCTCGACAGAGAGAAGGACTGAATGGCGACGACGAAGCGCTACGACGTGAAGGACCTCGCCCTCGCGGCCGAGGGCAAGCGGCGGATCGAGTGGGCCGACCGGCAGATGCCGGTGCTCGCGGCGATCCGCGACCGGTTCGAGCGCGAGCAGCCGCTCGCCGGCTACCGGATCGCGGCCTGCCTGCACGTGACGACCGAGACCGCGAACCTGATGCGGACGCTGAAGGCCGGCGGCGCCGACGTGGTGCTGTGCGCCTCGAACCCGCTCTCGACCCAGGACGACGTCGCCGCCGCGCTCGTCGAGGAGTACGACATCTCCTGCTTCGCGATCAAGGGCGAGGACAACGACACCTACTACGCGCACATCGAGGCGGCCGTCGACCACAAGCCGCACTTCACGATGGACGACGGCGCCGACGTGATCGGCGTGCTCCACTCGGCGCGGCGCGAGCAGCTCGGCGACATCATCGCCGGCACCGAGGAGACGACGACCGGCGTCATCCGCCTGAAGGCGCTCGAGGCCGAGGGCAAGCTCGGCTTCCCGATCATCGCCGTCAACGAGGCGCAGACGAAGCACCTCTTCGACAACCGCTACGGCACCGGCCAGTCGACGATCGACGGGATCATCCGCGCGACGAACGTCCTCCTCGCCGGGAAGAAGTTCGTCGTCGCCGGCTACGGCTGGGTCGGGCGCGGCGTCGCCTCGCGGGCGCGCGGCATGGGCGCCCAGGTGATCGTCACCGAGGTCGATCCGATGCGGGCGCTCGAGGCCGTGATGGACGGCTTCGAGGTGCTCTCGATGGCGAAGGCGGCCGAGATCGGCGACATCTTCTGCACGGCCACCGGCGACAAGCACGTGATCGCGCGCGAGCACATGGAGCGCATGAAGGACGGCGCGATCCTCGCGAACACCGGCCACTTCAACGTCGAGATCGAGATCCCCGCGCTGCGGGAGATGGCGACCGAGACGCGGATGGCGCGCGAGTTCGTCGAGGAGTTCACGCTCGCCGACGGGCGGCGGATCTACCTGATCGCGGACGGCCGCCTCGTCAACCTCTCCGCGGCCGAGGGGCACCCGGCACTCGTGATGGACATGTCCTTCGCGAACCAGGCCCTCGGCGTCGAGTACGCCTCGCAAGCACGCGGGCGAGCTCGAGCGGAAGGTCTACGCGGTGCCGGCCGACATCGACAAGGAGATCGCCCGCCTCAAGCTCGCGACGATGGGCATCGACATCGACCAGCCTCACCGAGGAGCAGGCGAAGTACCTCGCCTCCTGGGACGAAGGCACCTGATCTGCACGGAAGAAGCTGCGCTTCTCCCGTGAGGAGGAAGCGGAGCTCCGGCCGGCCGAGAGTGCGATCTCGGCCGGCCTCCGTGCCGTTTGTCGCTCGGATGGGGCTCGTGTCCGAGCTGAAGCCCGAAGCCATCGCGCGGCTCGACGAGGCCGTCCCGGCGGTCGTTCTCCTCGATCAGCGGAAGCTCCCCGGTGAGGTCGTCGAGGTCTCCTGCCGGCTCCGCGGCCGAGGTCGCCGAGGCGATCCGGACGATGGTCGTGCGCGGCGCGCCCGCGATCGGCGTCGCCGCGGCGTACGGGCTCGCGCTCGCCGCGCTCCGCGGCGAGGACCTCGCCGAGGCCGAGCGCGTGCTCGGCGCCTCGCGCCCGACCGCCGTCAACCTGCCCTGGGCGCTCGCGCAGATGCGCGACGACCCGACGCCCGAGCGGGCGCGCGCGCTCCACCGCGAGGAGGTCGACCGCTGCCGGCGGATGTCCGCGCACGCGGCCGAGCTCTTCGCCCCCGGGACGCGCGCGCTCACGCACTGCAACGCGGGCGGGCTCGCCACCGGCGGCTACGGCTCCGCGGTCGGGGCGCTCCGCACCGCCTGGGAGCGCGGCCTGCTCGAGCGGGTGCTCGTCGACGAGACGCGCCCGCTGCTGCAGGGCGCCCGCCTCACCGCCTGGGAGCTGGAGCAGGCCGGGATCCCGCACGCGGTGATCGTCGACTCGGCCGCCGCCTCCCTGATGGCGCGCGGCGAGGTCGACCTGATCGTCACCGGCGCCGACCGGATCGCGCGCAACGGCGACACGGCGAACAAGATCGGCACGTACAGTCTGGCCGTGCTCGCGGCGCATCACGGCATCCCGCTCGTCGTCGTCGCCCCGAGCTCGACCGTCGACCTCGCCGCCGCCGACGGCGCCGCGATCCCGATCGAGGAGCGCGACCAGGCCGAGGTGACGACCCGCTTCCCGGCCAGGAACCCGGCCTTCGACGTGACGCCCGCGGCCCTGATCGCCGCGATCGTGACCGAGGACGGCGTCCACCGCGCCCCGTACGAGCAGACGCTCGCGTGAAGGCCGTCATCCTCGCCGCCGGCTATGCGACCCGGCTGCGTCCGCTCACCGACGCCGTTCCGAAGCAGCTGCTCCCCGTCGGCGGACGGCCGATGCTCGACTGGATCCTCGACAGGGTGCACGAGCTGCCCGAGGTGGAGGCCGTGCACCTCGTCACGAACAGCCGCTTCGCGCCCGACTTCGAGCGCTGGGCGCAGCCGCACGGCGTCGTCGTCCACGACGACGGCACGAGCTCGAACGACGACCGGCTCGGCGCTGTCGGCGACCTCCGCCTCGTCGTCGAGCACGGCCGGCTCCGACGACGAGCTGCTCGTCCTGGCCGGCGACAACCTGTTCGAGTTCTCGCTGCCGGCCTACCTCGCCTGGTGGCGGGCGAAGCCGCAGCCCGCGAGCGCCGTCGCCCTCTACGACTGCGGCGACCTCGAGCTCGCGACCCACTACGGGATCGTCGACACGGACGCGCACGACCGGGTCGTCCACTTCGTCGAGAAGCCGAGCGAGCCCGCCCTCGACGCTCGCGGCGACGCGTCGTCTACCTGCTGCCGCCCGAGCACGTGCGGCTCGTCGACGTCTATCTCGGCGAGGGCCGGAGCGCCGACAACATCGGCAGCTTCCTCGGCTGGCTCGCCGAGCGCCAGCCCGTCTACGGCTACCGCTTCGAGGGCAGCTGGCACGACATCGGCAACCACGGCCAGCTGCTCGAGGCCGACAACCTCTTCCGCGGCTACGCGCCGGCCTGCCCGAGCGCGACGCCTACAGCGCTCGACTGAGACCGGTCACGCTCTCCGTGACGCCTGCCGGACTAGCGTCGAGGACGTGCTCGACCTGCTCCTGCCGCAGCGCTGCCTCGTCTGCGGGGCGGGCGGGACGCAGCTCTGCGCGGCCTGCCGGGCGGCGCTGCCGCGGCTCGAGCCGCCGCTCTGCGAGCGCTGCGGCGCCCCGACCGCCTGGCCCGTGCGCCGCTGCCGCGAGTGCGCCGGGCGCCGGCTCGCGTTCGCGTCGGCCCGGGCGGCGGTCGGGTACGACGCCGCCGTGCGGACGCTCGTCGCCGGCTGGAAGGAGCGCGGCCTGCGCCGGCTCGCCGACGAGGCGGCGGCGGTCGTCGCCGAACGGCTCGTCGCGCCGGCCGCCCGCGTCCTGACGTACGTCCCTCCCGACGAGCACCGCCGGCTCGAGCGGGGCCACCATCCCGTCGAACGGCTCGCGCGGGCGCTCGCGCCCGCCTGGGGGCTTCCGTGCGAGCCGCTGCTCGTGCGCACCCGCGCGGCGAAGCGCCAGCGCGGGCTGCCGCTCGCCGAGCGCCGCCGGAACGTCGCCGGCGGCTTCCGCGCGACCGGCCGCGTCCCGGCGGCCGTCCTGCTCCTCGACGACGTCTACACGACCGGCGCCACGGTCTCGGCCGCGGCGTCCGCGCTCCGGGCCGCCGGGGCGCGGCGCGTCGAGGTGGTCACGTTCGCCCGCGCGCTCCGCCTGTGAAAGCGGCCCCTCCGACC
This sequence comes from uncultured Actinomycetes bacterium, assembly GCA_963815005.1. Lineage (GTDB taxonomy): Bacteria > Actinomycetota > Thermoleophilia > Gaiellales > Gaiellaceae > Palsa-739. The sequence goes on along the minus strand of CAWFFI010000018.1, from coordinate 45,053 downwards.
GGGGGAGGCAGGATCCGCGAAACGCCTCATGCACGACTTAGACGCCGGTACTAGGGTTTACAGCAGCGGAAAGCACTGCGATCTGGGAGGCACCATGCAGCTTCAGGTCAAGGGCAAGAACCTCCAGGTGAACGACTCGCTCCGGAGGTACGCCGAGCGGAAACTCCGCAAGCTCGACCGGCAGTTGAAGGACTCGACGCTCGTGGAGGTCGAGCTCGCCGTCGAGCGGAACCCGTCGATCGCGGAGAGCCAGGTCGCCGAGGCGACCGTCCGGCTCCCCGGCCGCACGCTCCGCGCGCGCGAGGCGTCGCGCGACATGAAGGAGGCGATCGACGAGCTGACCGACAAGCTGATCCGCCAGGTGCACGACGTCCGCGACAAGCGGGACGAGCGCCGCCGGCGCTTCGACCGGCACGCCCTCGACGCCGAAGCCGCCGAGGTCGCGGCGACCGAGAAGTAGTGCCGCTGTTCCGGCGGCGGCCGCCGCTCCACGAGCGTCTCGCCCGCGAGGGCGGCCTCTTCGAAGCGGTCCCGCCGCTCGACCCGCGGCCGCCGCTGCTCGAGACCGGCATCCACGGGCTCCAGCGCCCGCGGACCGCGGACGCCACCGTGCTCGCGGACGCGCCCGGGCTCGACGGGGACGAGGCGGTGTTCGTCGCGCTGCCCGACGGCTCGCTCCTCGTCGAGGAGGGGCCCGACGGCGAGCTCGCACCGCTCGCGGCGGCCGTCGAGCAAGAGGTGCCGCCGCCGTACCGGGCCCGCGCCGTCCGTCGCAGCGAGTCGCTGTGGGCGGTGCAGGCGACCCGGATCGAGGTGCTCGAGCTCGAGGGCGCTCCCCCGGGCGACGAGATCGACCTCACCCGCGCCGGCGACGAGCTCGAGCTGCGGGTCGACGGCGAGCGCGCGTTCGGCTCGGTCCGCGCCCTCGAGGAGCGCGGCGCCCGCGAGGGACGCGACTTCGCCGTCCGCGCCGAGCGGCTCGAGGACGACCTCTGGGAGGTCCGAGCCTCTCCTCTTTGACCGCTACCCTTGGCGCATGTCCCAGCAGCTCGGCTCCTTCGAGAAGGTCCTGCGCCTCGGCGAGGGCCGGCGGCTCAAGCGGCTCGCCGACCAGGCCGTGTACGTCGGCTCGCTCGAGCCCGAGTTCGAGCAGCTCTCCGACGCCGACCTGGCGGCGAAGACCGTCGCGTTCCGGCAGCGCGTCGAGAACGGCGAGTCGCTCGACGACGTGCTCTTCGAGGCGTACGCGGCCGTCCGCGAGGCGTTCAAGCGGACGCTGGGCGTCCGCCTCTTCAACGTCCAGCTGATGGGCGGGATCGTCCTCCACGAGGGCGACATCGCCGAGATGAAGACCGGCGAGGGCAAGACGTTCGTCGCCGCGCAGGCGCTCTACCTGAACGCGCTCGCCGGCCGCGGCACGCATCTCGTCACCACCAACGACTACCTCGCGACGCGCGACCGCGAATGGACGCTCCCCGTCTTCGAGGCGCTCGGGATGCGCACCGCGTCGATCGAGAACATGCTGCCCTTCGGCCCGCGGCGCGAGGCGTACGAGGCCGACGTGACGTACGGGACGAACTCCGAGTTCGGCTTCGACTACCTGCGCGACAACATGTCCGTCGCCCTCGACGGCGTCGTCCAGCGCGGCCATCCCTTTGCGATCGTGGACGAGGTCGACTCGATCCTCATCGACGAGGCGCGGACGCCGCTGATCATCTCCGGCGAGCCCGAGGTGGCCGCACAGCTCTACTACGACTTCGCGCGCGTCGCGAAGCAGCTCGTGGCCTACCGCGCCAACCCGGGCGACCCGAAGGGCGCCGCCGAGGCGGCAGGCGCCGACTACGAGTACGACGAGAAGCACAAGACCGTCGCCGTCACCGAGCAGGGCGTCGAGAAGGTCGAGCGGGCGCTCCGGATCGACAACCTCTACGACCCGCGCAACTCGCAGCTCGTCAACCATCTCGTCCAGGCCGCGAAGGCGGAGTCGCTCTACCAGCGCGACGTCGAGTACGTGATCCAGGACGACGAGGTGAAGATCGTCGACGAGTTCACCGGCCGGATCATGGAGGGCCGCCGCTGGAGCGAGGGCCTGCACCAGGCGGTGGAGGCGAAGGAGGGCGTCCGCATCCAGGAAGAGCACCAGACGATGGCGACGATCACCCTCCAGAACTACTTCCGCCTCTACGAGAAGCTCGCCGGGATGACCGGCACCGCGAAGACCGAGGAGAAGGAGTTCGTCGAGATCTACGACCTCAACGTCGTCGAGATCCCGACGAACGTGCCCGTCGCCCGCGACGACAAGCAGGACCTCGTCTTCAAGACGAAGGAGGGCAAGTTCGAGGCCGTCGCCCGCGACATCGTCGAGCGCGCCGCCAAGGGGCAGCCGGTGCTCGTCGGCACGGTCGCCGTCGAGACGTCCGAGTACCTCTCGCAGGTCCTGACGCGCAAGGGCGTCAAGCACACGGTGCTGAACGCGAAGGAGCACGCGCGCGAGGCGGAGATCATCAAGGACGCGGGCCAGCCCGGCGCGGTCACGATCGCGACGAACATGGCCGGCCGCGGCGTCGACATCAAGCTCGGCGAGGGCGTGCTCGAGCTCGGCGGCCTCTACGTGCTCGGCACCGAGCGGCACGAGTCGCGCCGCATCGACAACCAGCTCCGCGGCCGCTCCGGCCGCCAGGGCGACGCGGGCGAGACGCGCTTCTACCTCTCCGGCGAGGACGAGCTCGTGCGCCTGTTCGCGGGCGACCGGATCAAGGGGATCATGGAGCGCTTCAAGATCCCCGAGGACCAGCCCATGGAGGCGAAGATCCTCTCCCGGCAGATCGAGGGCGCGCAGAAGAAGGTCGAGGAGCAGAACTTCGTCATGCGCAAGAACGTCCTCAAGTACGACGACGTCCTCAACCGCCACCGCGGCCGGATCTACGAGCAGCGGCGGCAGGTGCTGGAGGGCGAGGACCTCTCCGAGCAGGTGAAGCTGTGGATCGAGGAGGTCGTCGAGGACACGGTCATCCAGTTCACGCAGGAGGAGTACGCGGAGGAGTGGGACCTCGAGGCGCTGACGAACGCGATGGCGGCGCTCTACCAGACCGAGATCACCGCCGCCGAGCTGCGCGAGGACCTCGCCGAGATCACCCGCGAGACGCTGACCGAGGAGTTCCAGTCCGACGCGCGCGACGAGTACGAGGCGAAGGAGGCCGACTTCGGCTCGGAGCTGATGCGCGAGCTCGAGCGGTTCGTCGTCCTCCAGGTCGTCGACGTCCGCTGGCGCGAGCACCTCGAGAACATGGAGTACCTCCGCGAGGGCGTGCACCTGCGGGCGATGGCCCAGAAGGACCCGCTCGTCGAGTACACCGCCGAGGGCGAGATCATGTTCACGCAGCTCGGCCGCGCGATCCGCGCCGAGGTCGTCCTGCATCTCTTCCACGCCGAGCTCGCGCCGCAGGACGGCGACGGGCCGCCGCCGCAGCTCGTGCCCGAGCGCAGCCGCCGTCCGGGCGGCAACGGCAACCTCCGCTACGAGCACGAGACGATCGCCGGCGCAGGCGCGATCGCCGCCGCCGGGGCGGGGGAGGCGCTCGCCGCGGGGATGCGCGAGGCCGCTGGCGGCGTACGCCGGCGCCCCAGACGGTGCACGCGAGCGAGCACGACAAGATCGGCCGCAACGACCCGTGCTGGTGCGGCAGCGGCAAGAAGTTCAAGAAGTGCCACGGCGCCTAGCGCGCCGGTAATCCCGGCGGCCCGCCTGCCGATAACCCGGGGCGATGAGCGCCCAACTGCGGCTGACCTCGAGCTCCGGCGTCGAGCTTCTCGCGCGCCTCGTCTACCACGGCGACACCTACGGCGGCGGCCAGCTCGTGAACACGGGCTACCGCTCGCTCGCCGAGTTCCTCGTGCCGCGCGGCGTCTGGGGTCGCCTCAACGCGGTCTACCCGGCCGACGAGCTGCCGCTGCGGCCCGGCTGGGCGCCGGGCGGCGTCGAGCAGCTCGCGCTCCCGGAGACCGAGGTCAAGCGCCTCCAGTCCTGGCTCGCCGATCCGTCCGCGGTCGACGACGACACCGTTCTCCTCGTCGGCGACGACGAGGAGCTGGACAAGACGGTCGTGGCGCTGAGCCAGCTCGACCTCGAGCCGTGCCGCGAAGCCGACGCGTTGCGGGCCCTCGCGCGGGCACGTGCGGTGACCCCGTCGCTCGTCGTCGTCGGCCAGGACGTGGGCAGGCTCGGGACGCTCGAGCTCGTTCGCAGGCTCGCGGCGGACCCGGAGACGCGCGACGTGCCGGTGATCGTGATCGGCGGCGACGCGGCCGAGGCGACCGCCGCCGGGGCGGCCCTGCACGTGCCGACGCCGCCCGACTACCGCGCGCTCGCCGACGACGCCTCCGAGCTGCTCGACTTCGTCTAGCGGTGCCCGTTCCCGGCCGGGGCGGCCGGGGGCCCCGGTACCATGGCGCCCGCGATGGCCGAGCACGACGAGATACCGCTCGAGCAGCAGATCGAGGAGATCGGGGTCCAGCTCGACTGGGTCCGTGGTTACCTTTGACCCCGCTTCGCTGACGACCCGCCTCGCGGAGCTCGAATCGGAGCTCGGACAACCCGGCTTCTGGGACGACCAGCAGCATGCCGCCGCCGTCTCGGCCGAGCACGCGCGCGTCGGCAGGCGGCTCGAGCGCTACGAGCGGCTGAACGGCGAGTACGCCGACGCCCGGGAGCTGCTCGAGCTCGAACCCGACCTCGCCGACGACGTCGGCGCCACCCTCGTCCCGCTCCGCCGCGAGCTCGAGCGCCTCCAGGAGGACGCGCTCTTCTCCGGCGAGTACGACGCGGGCGACGCGGTCGTGACGATCCAGGCCGACGCCGGCGGCACCGACGCCCAGGACTGGGCCGAGATCCTCCTGCGGATGTACCTCCGCTGGGCCGACCACCGCGGCTTCAAGAGCGAGGTGATCGAGGCGAGCCCCGGCGAGGAGTACGGGATCAAGTCGGCGACGTTCACGCTCCGCGGCGAGAACGCGTACGGGATCCTCAAGGCCGAGCGCGGCAAGCACCGGCTCGTCCGCCAGAGCCCGTTCGACCAGGCGCACCGCCGCCACACGAGCTTCGCGCAGGTGATCGTCGCGCCGCTGCTCGAGGAGGCCGGCGCGGTCGAGATCGACGACGACGACCTCCGCATCGACACGTACCGCTCCTCCGGCGCCGGCGGCCAGCACGTGAACAAGACCGACTCCGCCGTCCGGATCACGCACCTGCCGAGCGGCATCGTCGTCGCCGTCCAGAACGAGCGCAGCCAGTCGGCGAACAAGGACACGGCGATGAAGATCCTCCGCTCGCGACTCGCCGAGAAGGCGGTGGAGGAGCGCGAGGCCGAGCTGGCCCGCGAGCGCGGCGGCGTCAACATGGGCTTCGGCGGCAACGCGATCCGCAGCTACGTGCTCCACCCGTACCAGCTCGTCAAGGACCACCGCACCGAGCACGAGGTCGGAAACGCCCAGGGCGTGCTCGACGGCGACCTCGACGAGTTCATCCGCGCCTACCTGCTCGCGAGCGCAGGAAACGTGGCCTAGGCCGCCGAACGGTTCGCTAGAGTGGAACCGCTTGCAAGTCTGACCGGCGCCGGGCTTCCGCCCGTCGACCCTTCACCACCGGTACAGGACGTGACCGACCTTCAGATAGAGCCCACCGAGCTCGGAGAGCCGACTCCCGCGCAGGGGGAGACGCCGCGCCCCGCCGCGGGCTCGATGATCGTCTTCGAGAGCGTGACGAAGGTCTACGACCCCGACGTCGAGGCGCTCCGGGACGTCTCGTTCGGCATCGACAAGGGCGAGTTCGTCTTCATCGTCGGCGCCTCCGGCTCCGGCAAGTCGACGCTGATCCGGCTGCTGCTGAAGGAGCTCGAGCCGACGACCGGCCGCATCGTCGTCGGCGGCCGCGACCTCTCCCGGCTGGGCCGGAACAAGGTGCCGCTGCTGCGCCGCAACATCGGCTGCGTCTTCCAGGACTTCAAGCTCCTGCCGAGCCGCTCGGCGGCCGAGAACGTCGCCTACGCGCTCAAGGTGCAGGGCGAGAGCCGCGCCTCGATCCGGCGCAAGGTGCCCGAGGTGATGAACATGGTCGGGCTCTCGCACAAGATGAACTCGAATCCCGACGAGCTCTCCGGCGGCGAGCAGCAGCGCGTCTCGATCGCGCGCGCCGTCGTCAACCACCCGCCGCTCCTCGTCTGCGACGAGCCGACCGGGAACCTCGACCCCGACACCTCGGTCGGGATCATGCAGCTCCTCTACCGGATCAACCGCGCCGGCACGACGATCCTGATGGTCACCCACGACCGCGAGATGGTCGACAAGATGCGCAAGCGCGTGATCGCCCTCGAGCACGGCCGCCTGGCCCGCGACGAGCGGCGCGGAGGCTACGCCTCCGAATGAGTCGGCTCCGGCTGCTCTTCTCGGAGGCCTGGTCGTCGATCAGGGCGAACCTCTCGACGACGTTCGCGGCGACGATGACCGTCCTGATCGGGATGTTCCTGCTCGGCCTGTTCATCGCGCTCGGCACCTGGGTGCTCTCGTGGAGCGACCACGTGAAGAAGGAGCTCCAGGTGAAGGTCTACTTCCAGACCACGGCGACGCTCGAAGCAGGAGTGGCTCGTGCGCCAGAAGATCGTCGCCGACCCGCGCGTGAAGAAGGTCGTGTTCGTCTCGAAGACCGCGGCGCAGAAGAAGATGGAGCAGCAGTTCCCGGATCTCTACAAGACGCCGCTGCCGTCGAACCCGCTGCCGGACGCGTGGATCGTGACGCCGCGCAACCCCGGGGACACGCCGGCGCTCGGACAGGCGATCCAGAGCGCGAACTATCCCGGCGTCGACGACGTCCACTGGGGCAGCTCGACCGCGCGGCGCGTCCTGACGATCGCGGAGGTGATCTGGGTCGTCTTCCTCGTCGCGGTCGTGCTGCTCGTGACCGCGTCGACGCTGCTGATCGCGAACACGATCCGGTTGTCGATCTTCGCCCGCAGACGCGAGATCGAGGTGATGAAGCTCGTCGGCGCGACGAACTGGTTCATCCGCGGCCCGTTCATGCTCGAGGGCCTGCTCTGCGGCCTCGGCGGCTCCGTCTTCGCCGTCCTCCTGCTCGTCGTGGGCAAGGAGCTCGCGCTGCCGTCGATCCTGCCGCACATCGGCGGGGGCTCCGACGTGCACGCGCTCTCGTTCACGCTCAACGCGCTCGCGCTCATCGCCGTGGGCCTGCTGCTCGGCGCCGCCGGCTCCGGCCTCACGCTCCGCCGCTTCCTCAAGGTCTAGCGCCTCGTAGCGAAACGCACGTTCCCCTGGGAACGCGCGCTTCGTCCTGCGATACTCGGGCTCGCGCATGCGGCGCCTCCTTCTCTCGTCGGCGGCCGTCCTCGTGGCCGGAGCGTTTCTCCTCGGCTACGGGCTGTCGCGCGGCGACCGGGCGACCGGGCCCGTGGCGCTGCCGAGCGTCGTCGACCAGGTGCGCGAGGCGCTCGCCGGGCGCTACTACCGCGCGGTGCCCGCGCGCGTGCTGCGGCTCGGCTCCGTCGACGCGATGATCTCCGCGCTCGGCGACCCGTACACGGCGTACCTGCCGAAGGCCGACTATGCGGCGCTCCAGCAGGAGATGGCGGGCACGTACACGGGAATCGGCCTCAGCGTCGTCCCGGCGGCGATCGGCCTGCGCGTCGTTGCCGCTCCTGCGGGCCCCGCCCGGAAGGCCGGGATCCGGATCGGCGACACGATCGTCTCGATCGGCGACGAGGCCGCGTCGCGGCTCGGGGTCGCGGGCGCGCTGACCCGGATCGCCGGGCCGAGCGGAACCCGGGTCCGCCTCGAGGTCGTCCGGGCCGGGCAGGTGCGCTGGGTGAGTGTCCCGCGCCGCACGATCGTCACGCCGAGCGTGCAGGGGCGGGTCGTCTCCTACGCCGGCCACCGGTTCGGAGACATCCGTCTGAACCAGTTCCGGGCGGGCGCGGCGGCGCTGGTGCGGGCCGAGGTGCGGCGGCTCCAGCGCCACGGCGCCACGGGGTTCGTGCTCGACCTGCGCGACGACCCGGGCGGCTTCCTCGACCAGGCCGATCCAGGTCGCGTCCGTGTTCCTCGACCGTGGCGTCGTCGTCTCGCTGCAGGGCGCCCACACGCCCTCGAGCGTCTACCGGGCGGTCGGCGGGGAGATGACCCGGTTGCCGCTCGTCGTGCTCGTCGACCGCGCCACCGCCAGCTCGGCCGAGGTCGTCGCCGCCGCGCTCCGCGACAACCGGCGCGCGCTCGTCGTCGGCGAGCGGACGTACGGCAAGGCGCTCGTCCAGTCGATCGACCCGCTCGGGAACGGCGCCGCCCTCGAGCTGACCGTCGCGCACTACTACACGCCGTCCGGCGCGGACATCTCCCGGGTCGGCATCGTCCCCGACGTCCGCGCCGTCGACCGCCCGCGCACCCCGGCCGACGAGGCGCTGGCCGCCGCGCTGCAGGTCCTTGCCCGCCCGACCAGCTGAGCCGGCAAGCCCGGGCGCCGCCGCGCTGCAAGCGGCACCAAAGCGTCCGCGACGATCCGTGACCTCGCGTGACGGTGCTTCGGCATGCCGAAGCACCTGGGGTGTGGATAACGCACGGGATCGGAGCGAAGCACGGTGCTTCGGCATGCCGAAGCGTGACCGGAGCGTGACTGCCGCTCGCGCCCGGCGCCGCTACCGTGGCCGCATGGCGGCGAAGCGGAACCAGCGGGCGAAGCGGCCGGGCCGGGCCGAGCGGCACCGGCGGCGGCAGCTGCTCGTCGGCAAGTCGGTCGCCGACCTCGACGTCCGCCTGCCCGAGCGGCGGGTCGAGCCGGAGACGGTGATCGCGCACCTCGGCCCGACGAACTCCGGCAAGACCCACGACGCGCTCCGCTTCCTCGTCGAGACCGGGAGGGGCGTCTACGCGGCGCCGCTGCGGATGCTCGCCCAGGAGGCGTACCGGCGGCTCGCCGCCGAGCTCGGCGAGGGCGCCGTCGGCCTCGTCACCGGCGAGGAGCGCCTGAACCCGGACGCCCCGATCGTCTGCTGCACGGCCGAGATGGCGCCGCTCCGCGGCGAGACGCTCGTGCTCGACGAGGTGCAGTGGGCCGAGGACGAGGAGCGCGGCTCCGCCTGGACGCGGCTCATGCTCGGCGGCGAGTACCGCCACATCCTCCTGCTCGGCGCCGTCGAGGCGCTCCCGCTCGTCCAGCACGCGTTCCCGGACGCCGAGATCCGCTTCTTCGAGCGCAAGACGCCGCTCGACTGGACCGGCCGGCGCGGGCTCGCCGGGCTGGGGGAGAACACCGTCGTCGTCGCGTTCAGCCGCCGCGCCGTGATCGGGCTCGCCGGCGAGCTGAACCAGTTCCATCCCGGGCGCGTCGCCGTCCTCTACGGCGCGATGCCGCTCGGGTCGCGGCGCGAGGAGATCGACCGCTTCATCGAGGGCCGCGCCGCCGTCTGCGCCGCCACCGACGTGCTCGGGCACGGCGTCAACCTGCCGTGCGAGACGCTGCTCTTCGCCGAGACGACGAAGTTCGACGGGCGCGAGCGGCGCAACCTCCTGCCCTGGGAGATCGCGCAGATCGCCGGCCGGGCCGGCCGCTTCGGCTTCCACGAGCGCGGCCACGTCGGCGTCCTCACCGGCGTCCCGTGGGCCGACCCCGACCCGGAGCTCATCCGCGACGCGCTGACGCCGCACGTCGAGCTCCCCGGCGGCCACCGCGGCTACCGCGTCGTCGACACCGGCCGGCTGCGCCCGCAGCTCTCCGACCTGAACGTGTCCCGCGTGGACGAGCTGGAGCCGGCGCTCCACGCCTGGCGGCAGGCCGCGCTCGCGTTCTGGAGCATCGACGGCTGGCTCACCGTCGAGTCGATCCAGCCGCTCCTCGCCCGGCTCGACGCCGTCCGCGACGCGCCTCCGTCACGCACGGCGCCGGCTCGAGCTCGCCGACGTCTGGAAGCTGATGCAGGCGCCGATCGACGACGACGGGCTGGCGCTGCTCGGGACGCTCGCCTGCGCCGTCGCCGGCGACCGGCCGCAGCGGACGGTGCTCGGCTGGATCCTCGACCCGCGCCGGCTCGCCGCGGCGTCGCTCGAGGAGGCGGAGGCGGCCGCGCGCGAGGCGTCGATCCTGCGCTGGTTCGCGCTCCAGTACCCGGGAGTCGCGGGCGTCACGATCGAGAAGGCGGCGGCGCTCGAGGAGGCGGCCGCGGGCCGGGTCGTCCGGGAGCTGCGCGCCGAGATCGCCGACCCGACGATCGGCCGCTGCCGCGCCTGCGGGGCGCGCACCGCGCCGTGGGCGACGCTCTGCGACCGCTGCTTCATGGCGCGCGGCTACAAGTCCGACGCTAGGCGCGTCAGCGGGAAACCCCGTAGCGGCCGTCGTGGCGCGCGCCGATGCCTCCCGCCCTCGTGCAGGGCACGCTGCCTCCATGAGCGAGGAGCAGTTCCGGGTCAAGCACGACGAGTTCCGCGCCTGGACGGACGAGCTGCGCGCGGCGGCCCGGATGCTTCCCGACCTCGACTCGGGCTCGCGCCTCGCGCTGCTCGCCGACCTCGTCGCGTTCCTGCAGGAGAAGGTCGAGCCGCACACCCACGTCGACGAGCAGGTGCTCTACCCGCAGGCGGCGGCGCGGATGGGCTCGCCGCTCGCGACCGCGTCGATGGCGTACGACCACCTCGCGATCCGGGCCTGGATCGCGAAGCTCGCCGAGGCGGACGACGAGGACGTCGCGACGCTGCAGGAGCTCCTGTACGGCCTCGACGCGCTGATCCGGGTCCACCTCTGGAAGGAGGACGAGCTGATGGTCTCGCCGCTCTCCTCCTCGACCTGGCCCGCCTCCGGCGCCTAGAGCGCAGCCGGGACCCGGAAACGGGCAGTGCGAGTTCACTCCTTCAGGGGCCGCCGACTGTGAGGAAATCGGGATTGCGCTCGCGGTGTCGTTCGACACCATGAGACGATGTGAACACCGACCGCCGCGACCGGGTGATCCAGTGGCAGGAGGAGTGGCTCCGGGCCCTCGACGACCTGTCGACGCTGCCGCCGGCGGCGCAGCGCGCGGTGCTCGACGTGGGCGCGAGCTTCGCCCGCGAGGACGGCGAGGAGTTCGACGGGCCGTCGTACCTCGTCGGCCGAGGCCGCGTAGGCCGCCCACGGCCGTCCCTACACTTCGCCCGATGGCGAAGGCGAAGGGCGAGAAGCTGCTCGTGGACAACCGCCGCGCGCGGCACGACTTCCACCTCGAGGACCGGGTCGAGGCCGGCCTCGTGCTCGCCGGCACCGAGGTGAAGGCGCTGCGCACCGGCAAGGCGACGCTGCAGCGGTCGTACGCGGAGGTGCGCGGCGGCGAGGCGTGGCTCGTCGGCCTGCACATCCCCGAGTACGTGGAGGCGAACCGCGCCAACCACGACCCCGACCGGCCGCGGAAGCTCCTCCTGCACCGGCGCGAGATCGACCGCCTCGACGGCGGCGTCCGCGAGAAGGGCCTGACGATCGTGCCGACGCGGCTCTACTTCAAGGACGGGCGCGTCAAGGTCGAGATCGCGCTCGCCCGCGGCAAGGCGCTCCACGACAAGCGCCGCGACATCGCCGACCGCGACGCCCGCCGCCAGATCGAGCGCGAGCTCAGAGACCGCGACTAGCCGCTTCCGCGGCGCGCCCCCGCGCTTCCGTGGGAACCCCGATGCCCGTGCGCGCGGGGCGTCCGACACTCTGCTGCAAGAGGGGTCGCAGTCCACAAGGAGGCGAGGCTGATGCGACTCAGGCACTGGCTGGTTCTCACGGTCGCCGCGATGGTGTCCTCGCTGGCGGCCGCCGGGCCTGCGGCGGGCTCGATCGACGGGCCGTGCTCGGCGACGATCGCGGGCGCGAACGTCGGCGAGCTCTCCGGCACGGCGGCGGGTGACGCGATCCGCGTGCAGCACGACGCACAGGTCCCCGTCACCATGGGCTCGACGAGCGGGATCTCGCACCTGAAGATCTCGATCGCGCTGGCGGGCTTCGGCTGGACGGTCAAGAACGAGCCGGCCAGCGGCAACTCGTGGGCGCGCACCGTGGACGTCGGCTCCTATGCGAAGTGGGGCGTCGGCCTCTACCAGGTCACCGGCGTCAGCCAGGCGGCCGGCGGGGCGCAGTGCTCCGGGACCGCCCTCGTCCGCGTCGGAGGGCAACCCGCTGACGTCCGTGCGCGGGCGCCGCTCGGGCCTCGCCCTCGGCATCGTCGGCCTGCGCTCGGTCTCCTCGCTGCCGCGTGGCGGCCGGGCGGGCATCTCGCCCGGGCCACGTTCACCGGGCTCGTATCCGGGCTCGTGCTCGCAGTCGGCGTCGGGACGCTGCTCCAGCAGTTCTCGCTCGTCTACCCGACGCGCGGGATCGCGATCGCGACCCTGCTCGCCGGTCTCGGCGCCGGCGTCGCTCGCTGCCGTTCGTCGTGCAGCACGGTTCTCGACGCGGCGCACTTCCGGCCCGCACCATGCACCGACCCGGCCGGGCATCGACCATCTGAGCGGAAGGCGGGGCGGCGCCGTCGTGCGCCGCCCCGCCCTCGACGCAGGAGCGGGCCTACAGGCCCGGCTCGCCGTCGGCGCCAGGGGGTGCGCCGAGGTCCGTGCTCGCCTGGAGGTACTCGTCGCGGCCCAGCTCGCCGCGGGCGTACCGCATCCGCAGCACGCCGAGCGGGTCGCCGGCCGGGCCGCCGGCCGCGAGGGGAGTCGCGGGCGCACGCCGGCCGATCCGGCCGCGGAGCACGACGGAGGCGAGGAGCCAGGCGACCCCGAGGACGAGCACGAGCTGGAGCGCGAACACCGTCCAGCCGAACGCGCCCGGGCCGCCTTCGTGGTAGGTGAGGAAACCGCCGCCGCCGAAGCCGCGGCCACCACCGTACGGGGGGTTCATGTCCATACCCCGACGGTACGGCCGCCCCGTGAGCGGCGGCTAAGAACCCGGTAAGGCGGAGCTAAGAGCCGCTCAGTCGACGGCGAGCAGGTCGACGACGAAGATCAGCGGCTCGTGCGGCGCGATCACGCCGCCCGCCCCGCGCGCCCCGTAGCCCATTGCCGACGGGATCGTCAGCCGGCGGCGGCCGCCGACGCTGCATGCCCTGGACGCCCTGGTCCCAGCCGGCGATCACCTGGCCCTTGCCGAGCTTGAACTCGAACGGCTGGCCGCGGTTCCACGACGCGTCGAACTCCTCGCCCGTCCGGAACGCGACGCCGACGTAGTGGACGGTGACCTTCGTGCCGGCGGTCGCCTCGGCCCCGTCGCCGACGACGAGGTCGTCGATGCCGAGCTCGAACGGGATGTCCCCGTCCGGCTTGTCGATCTCGGGCCGCTCGAGCGCCATGCCGCGCACCCTAGCGATTTGCGGGCCGCAGCTACACTGGAGGCGTACGGAACATACGGGGGCGACCTGGTTTCGACGTGGTCGATACATCCGGATGAGCTGCAAGCCGAGGTCGCCGGTTGGCCTCGTTAATCCACCGGCAAAACCACACATGCGAACGATAGACAGCTCGCACTCGCCGCCTAGGGAAACCTAGCCACGGCGACGCCGCTCCAGGTTGGGCCCGTGGCCCGGAGCGGCGCCAACAAACGGGCTCGGCGCCGAGGGAGAGCCAATCGCCCGGAGCGCGACACTGAAGGATGGCTAGCGAGTCGGTAGGGCGGCTGCACTCCGGCCGGCGAGCGAAACCAAAGCGCAGCCTATGCTTGTAGACGTTCAGCCGGTGCGGCTGCGGACGCGGGTTCGATTCCCGCCGCCTCCATCACACGAGAGCCGCCGAAAGGCGGCTCTTCGTGTGATGGTCGGCGAGCGGGCGGTGTTTGCTTGAGCGAGCCGCTGGCGGCGGCTCGCTCTGATTCCCGGAGCACCGCTTCGCGCTGGGCAAGCGCGCTGGCGCGCGCGTGCCCGGCGCTGTGCTTTCCTGCTCGGGAACGGCGTGGGGGAAGGGACGGCGGGCGGAAGCGGGGCGGAGGTGAGCCGCGCCCGCGCAGGTCGGGCGCGGCCGAGAGCGGTCACACATCCGTGACGGTGCCGTGGGTCGACTACTAGGAGGGTTTGGCGAAACGCACGATTCCGACCGCTACGGCGATCCCGCCGACAGCGAGCAGGACGGCGATCGGGTCTTCCCACGCGGGATGACTGCGATGTGGCAATACAGTCGTCGGGAGGTACGGACCTCCTGGTGTGTAGTCCGTGCCGGGAGTCATTGGCCGCCGCTGATGAACATAGACAGCCGCTGAGAACGCGATGGCGACGACGCCGAGGGCAACGGCGAGTCTCATCGGAGACGACTCGCCGCCGCGGGAAGCGGTGCCTGGGCATGCCCAGGCACCGTCACGAGAGCGTCACGGATGTCGAGCCGGATCCGTCACGAGGTCGCGCGCCTGGAAACCGCGCTTGCGGTTGCTAGACGGCCGCGTGCGCCGTGTCCTCGGAGGCTGCTGCTCGCTCGGTTTCGAGCAGTTCGAGGATCCGTTCGCTGTTCTTGCGGATCGCGCTGATGTTTCGGAACAGCCACTTCCGCCGTGCGTTATCGGGCAGCCGTTCGATTCTCGCCTCCACGTCGCAGCGGCTACAGCCGCGGGCGGCTCGCCGGGCGCAGAACGCGGCTCCGAGTGCGGCGGCGCCGAACAGGATCGGCTTCTTCATCTCGCATCTCCCTCGGTCGCCGACGGCCGGGGATCGAGGACGACGACGGCGGTCTCGACCGGACGCCGGGCGGCATAGCCGTCGAGGTTCTTGTCGATGGCGCGCCACTGCTGCCACAGGCGCTCACGCTCTGCGCCCACCGCGGCACGCCCGCGTACCTCCCGCCGCTCGCCGCCCGGAAGGTCGGCGACCGCGTCCGGGGCGGCCTGCACGTTCAGCCACCAGGCAGGCTCCGCGGCTCCCCAGCCGTTCACCGCCATCGACACGAGGTTCGGGCCGTCCTCGAAGTAGCCGATCATCACGCTGCGCGGCCGGCCCGTGCGGCGACCGGTGGTGGTCAGCCACAACACGCCGTACCTGCCGGGCCGAGGGCGCCACAACCCCTTCCTTCCCCGCGATCGGCGATAGACGCCGCGATGCACGTGCCAGAAGGCGACGACGAACCAGCGGGGCGGCAGGCGGGGCTTTCGCTTCTCGGTGTCCACGGTTGCGTGCCTCCACGGGATGCTCGATGCGATCGGCTGCCGTGATCGTTCGGGCGCCGGCCGAGGCCGCAAATCAGGGGAATGCCCGATCCGGTCGCCTCCGCACGGCGCTGTGCTTTCCTGCCCGGGAACGGCCCGGGAAGGGCGGAGAGGAGCGCACGATGAGCGACGAACAGGCGGCACCCGAGACGAAGGGCGTCGCGGTGGAGTCACTGGCAGCGGTCGACCTCGGCCCCGAGATCGAGGGCATGGCAGGGCGTCAACTCCGCATGCGCATGGTGACCATCGAGCCCGGCGGTGTCTTCGGCCCGGTTCACGACCACAAGGACAGACCGGGCATCGTCTACATCCTGCAGGGAACGATCACCGACCATCGAGACGGAGTCGCCACGGACTACGGGCCGGGAGTGGGTTGGCCCGAGGACAGGAACACGACCCACTGGCTCGAGAACAGGGGAACGATTCCGGCGATCGAGATCTCGGTCGATATCGTCAGGCACGAGTGAGCGCAGGAGGAATCGGTGCCTGGGCATGCCGAGGCACTCACTCCATGTGAGCCGCGCCCTCGCCGCCGGCGCCCTTGTCGTCACACCTGCGCGCGCCCGTCGAGCGCGAGGCTCCGACTGGGCGATGCGCTCACCACGCCTGGGAGCCCCGTCGGTTGGGAAACGAATCGCCTGCTCACGGGAATCGGGCCCGGTGGGCCGACCGTACTCGCTCGTGGTCGAACAGCGTCAGGTCTGCTCGTTCGCTGACCTCGAGAACGAGATCGGCTTGCCTGCGGAGGCACGCCCCGGATTCGACATCTCGCGCATCGAGCGATGCTGCGAGCAGGTGCAGGACCTCGAGCAGGTAGATCGAGACGGTCGGCTGCGTGGCGGAGACGATCCTGACCTCGTCGAAGGCCAGGTCGATCAGTTCCGCGTGCGCGAGCGTCTGGGGCAGTAGGAGGACGCGACCTTCGCGTCCGTCGACGACACGCGGCGGAGCTGAACGCACGAGAATCTCGCGCAGAACGGCGCCCAGGTGGAACATCGCGTCCTGTGCGGTGGTGGGATCGTTGATGCCCGGAGACAGTGCCTTCAACGCAACGTCGACGAGCTGACGCACTCCGAAGGCGACGTCCTGCTGCATCGTTCGGGTCTGGCCGACAACAACCGCCTGGAGGGCTCGCTCGGTCGCCGATTCAGGGTCGGCCGGCTCGGGCCAGACCGTCGCGAGCGGCGTCCCCGGGATCGCGTATCTCCCCGCCGACGTCTCCACGCGCATGGACGAGCCCTGCTCGAGCCCCTCGAGCAGATCCGTGTACGCGATGTCTTGAATCCAGCCTCGGCGGTCGAGCAGGATCGGAAACCCGTCGCCGGCCGGCGCCTGCATCGCAGCATCCGGTGCGGAGGTTTCCGGCCAGTCTGCTCGAATCCGCTCGATCGTATCGTCCGTTACACGGTGAAGGATCTTCGAAATGTCCATTGAATGGGCCGCATGGTCGATGAACGCCACGATCGACAGGACCGAGACGATCCCGAGGACGACCGCGAGGAGGATGGAGATGCTCGGGACGACGGCCGTGCCACCGTCGGCGAGCGGGCCGCGCACGTTCCGCATCACGACGAGGCAGTACGTGAACGTGCCGACGACGATCCCCATCGCTCGTGTGTTGAACGGGTCGCGGAAGAGACCGTGAACCACGCGCGGTGAGAACTGGCTCGAAGCGAGCGAGATCAGGAGCAAGCTGACCGAGAACGCGATCCCGGCGAACGAGAGCGTCGCCCCGGCGACGACGGAGAGCACGCTACGCCCACTGTCGACCGTCGCGGTCAGCGCCGTCGGGATGCCGCCGACACGGTCGTCTGCAGCGAGAGCCAGCTCGCCGAGAACGACGCCGCCGACGACGAACATCATCGGTACGACGAACAGGCTGCTCCGAAGGCGATCCTGCAACGACCTGAGCCTGATCAAGAGCGCTCCCTTTCCCCCTTCGACCGCCGCCCATTATCGACCATCGCATCGATCCGGCTCACCTGTCGGCGTCGACGGACGGACGGGCGGGCGGCGTCGCGACACCGCCCTGCCGGCGCCGCGGCCGCGTCACGAAGCAGCAGGAGCCACGTGCCGCCCGGACCCGCCGACCGATGCGAGCCACAGCCATCGTCAAACCGGAGAGCTGCGACAGCCAGGTCGATGTACTGCCGGCAATCCGAGGCATTCCCCGCTCGGGTAGACGTAGCGGGTGCGCTCGCCGTCCGCCCGTCCCGGTGGGCGATATCGTTGCCTTCACGTGAGCTCCTCCGCGTCAACTGTCCTCATCCTCGTTGCCGACGACTCGATCTCGACGCTGACGCTGGTGTCGGCGCGTCTTCAGCGCTCCGGATATGAGGTCGTGACCGCGACGCGAGGTGACGAAGCGCTCGCCCTCGCGCTGGAACGCCGACCACAGCTCGTGGTGCTCGATCTCGAGATGCCCGGCCTGAACGGACTCGCCGTGACGGAGAAACTGCGGACCGACGAGTCGTTCGCGAACGTCCCGATCATCCTCCTCACCGCACACGTGGAGCAGAAGTACATCGACGCGGGAAAGGCGGCCGGCGCCGACGCCTATGTGGTCAAGCCCTTCAGCCCGCAGGAGCTCGCGACACGAGTCGACGAGCTGCTCGGTCGCGGCTAGCCGGCCGGCCTAGCGGCGAACGACGCGGCTGAGCTCGTCGATGGTCGTCACGCCCGCGGCCGCCTTGTCGAGGCCGTCGTCCCACAACGTCCGCAGACCGGCGCGCGTGGCGGCCTCGGCGATGACCGCGTACGACGCCCTCTCCGACACGAGCGCAGAGATCTCGGGGTTCATGAGCATCAACTGGTAGATCCCCGTCCGTCCCCGGTAACCCCTGGAGCACTCCGAGCATCCGGTCTGCCGGTACAGGACGACGCCGCCGGCTATCGCCTCCTCGGAGAATCCGAGGGACACCAGGTCGTCGGCACTCGGCTCATATGCCGTCCGGCAGGAGAGGCACAGGCGGCGCACGAGACGCTGAGCGAGCACCGCCGAAACGGCGGATGCGGTCACGAAGGGCTCGACGCCGAGCTCCGTCAGGCGGGTGAACGCACCGACCACGTCGTTCGTGTGCAGGGTCGAGAGGACGGAGTGGCCCGTCAGCGCCGCCCCGAGCGTGATCTTGGCCGTCTCGACATCCCGGATCTCGCCGACCATGACGACATCGGGATCGCTACGGAGGATGGCACGGAGACCGGATGCGAAGGTCAGCCCCGCACGGAGATCCACCTGCATCTGGTAGACGTCGGCCAGGCGATATTCGACAGGGTCCTCGATCGTCACGATGACGACTTCGGGACGGCGAATGTCGACGAGAGCCGCGTACACCGTTGTCGACTTTCCCGAGCCGGTCGGCCCGGTGACGAGGACGCAGCCGTTCGGCCGGTAGATCGCCTCCTCGATCTGCATCTGCATCAGGTTCGAGAGGCCGATCTCGGTCAGCGTGGGCGCCCTGCGGGACTTGTCGAGCAGGCGCATGATCACGCCCTCTCCCTCCACCGTCGGAATCACCGCGACGCGAACGTCCACGAGGCTTCCGGTCGATTTCGGCCTGATCGTGAAGCGGCCGTCCTGAGGGACGCGATGCTCGGCGATGTCGAGCTTGGCAAGCACCTTGATCCGCGTGACGACGCTCGACGCGTAGCGGTGCGGAATCCGCTCGACCTCGCGAATCATCCCGTCGACGCGAATGCGCGCCACGAGCGAATCCCCCTGGGGAAGGAAGTGGATGTCGCTTGCGCCCTCCTCACCCGCCTGCACGAGGATCGAGTTGACGAGCTTGATCGGTGCCGTTTCCAGGAGGCCGCCGTCAGCCTCGAGATCCGCCTCGTTCTCCTCGGCCACGATCGGTTCGCTGATCACATCCGCCCGGGCGGCGAGCTCGTCCCCACGGGTGAGTCGGCCCAACTCGCGGTCGACCTCGCCGGCGGACGCGACCGCGAAGTCGATCGGCAGACCACTTTGCAGACGGAGATCGTCCAGCATCAGAACATTCGCCGGGTCGACGACCGCAATCTTGAGTCGCCCGTCCTCGAGGCCGTAGACGACGGCACGCGCACGGTTGAGGACATGGAGGGGCAGCGCCCGCGACGCCTCGGTCGTGATCGCGACGTCGCGCAAGCTCACGAACGGAAGGTTGTGGAGGGCGGCGTTCGCCCTCGGCCCTGAGGCGTCCGGATCGACCACTGCGGGCTCAACACCGCGGCCGCGAAAGGTCATATACAGCCCATCGGCACACCCGAGGCGGGACTAAAGGACAGCCGAGCCGGAGCAGCCACCCGGCCGGGACCCGGCGCCCTCATGATCCGGGCGGCAGCCGCTCGACCCGTCCGCCGGCACGGTCGGCGCCTTTCCACCGATCGGGCGTCTCCGCCGGATGGCGAGCCAGGGCAGGGGCCAGGGGTGCGGTGTCTTCCGTCGGTCGTCAGGTGCGGTGGTTCGAGCCGGGCCCGGGCGATGGTGCTTCGGCAGACGGCTTCGTATACTCGCAGCGTGCCCGAGGCGCGGCTCGAAGACTCCGGCTCCGGCCTCGCGCCCGCAGGCGAAGGCTGGTTCGTCGTCAACGTGCGCGACGCCTCGTGGCTGACGTCGCCGGCGTTCGGCGCCAGGTGCGTGTTCGAAGGCCGGGAGGCCTGGTTCCAGCGGCTCGGCATCAGGCTCGTCGTCCTCGAGCCCGGCCAGCCGAACTGCGTCTACCACTCCGAGAACCTCCAGGAGGCGTTCCTCGTCCTCGCCGGCGAGTGCACGCTGCTCGTCGACGGCGCCGAGCGGACGCTCCGGGCGTGGGACTTCTTCCACTGCCCTCCCGGCACCGAGCACGTCTTCGTCGGCGCGGGCGACGGGCCGTGCACGATCCTGATGGCCGGCGCCCGGTCGGAGGACGAGCAGCTGCTCTACCCGGTGTCCGAGCTCGCCGCACGCTACGGCGCGAGCGCCGAGCAGGAGACCTCCGACCCGGACGAGGCGTACGCCCGGTTCGAGGCGTCGCAGCGGCAGCGCCCCGCGTCGTGGGCCCGCCTGCCCTGGTCTAGCTGAGCGCGGCGCGGGCGGTGCGCAGAGCTTCGTTCGAGACGGACGGGGTCGCCGGCAGGTCGCCCGGCGCCGACTCCATCCGGTCGAGCGCGTCGAGCAGCGGCTCCGCGCGCGCCGCCGCCACGCCGGTCGGGTCGGCATCGGCGAGCATGCCCGGATCCGGCGGCTCGACGCCCACGCCGCGCTCGCGGGCGAGCAGGTCGGCGAGCTGGACGGCGACGGTGACAGGCGCCACCGGATCGTCGTGGTCGTGGTCGCGGATCGCGCAGGTCAGCGCGGGCGGGTAGCCCCACTGCTCTGCGATCGCGGCGCCCAGGTCGGCGTGCGTGAAGCCGAGCAGCGCCTCCTCCGCCTCCGCGAGCCACTGGCCGCGCTCGCCGGCCGCGACGAGCTCGCGGAACGTCTCCGGCGCGATCACCGACAGCACGTTGAGCCCGAGGTTGTGGACGAGCCCGGCCGCGAGCGCCTGCTCGGAGGTGACGTTGTCGGTGGCGAGCGCGCGCGCCACGATCCCGACCCGCACCGCGTGCCGGTGCAGCTCGCGGCGCGCCGGACCCAGCCCGTCCGACGGCGACTCGAGCAGCCGCAGCCCCGGCGCCGCGAACGCGATGCCCTGCACGAGCGAGGTGCCGAGCCGGACGATCGCGTGCGTCAGACCGGCGATCGGCTGCCGGCTCGCCGACCACGTGCTGTTCGCGATCTTCAGCAGCAGCGCCGAGAACGCCTCGTCGCGGGCAGCCTGGAGCGCGATCTCGTCCGGCGCGACCTCCGGATCGCCGCACAGCGAGGCGACGCGCATCAGCGCGCCCCGGTCGCCGAGCGGCAGCGCGAGCGCCTGCTCGACGAGGCGTTCCTTCAGCCCGGTCACGACACGGTGATCGACCGGGAACCCGCGCGATCAAGCCCGGGCCGCGATCGCTGCCTCGACCGCGGCCAGCGAGTGCGCGACCGCGCGCTCCCACGCGGCCGCCACCCGGTCGGCCCACCAGGAGCCGAGCGGGCCGAAGTCGGTGCCGAGCTCGCCGCTCCACGTCAGGCGCGTACCGCCCTCGACGGCCTCGAGCACGAACGACTCGGAGAGATGCGGGACCGGGCCGCGCAGGAGGCGGAAGTCGAACCGGGCCGGCCGCTCGAGGCGGACCGTCTCCACCGTCGTCACCGTCCGGCCGCCGACCGGGGTGCGGTGGGCGGCGAGCACCAGGTCGGCGCCGCGCTCCCAGACCTGCACCTTCTCGCGCAGCGCCCGCGGCGGGCGCTCGCCGTACGGGACGGCGATCAGGTCGAAGACCCGCTCCGGTGGCGCCGCGAACTCCCACGTCCTCGGGCCGAGCGGCCGCACGCGCCGGCCGACGCCCGTGTCGAGCGTCAGCGAGCCGTCGACGAACGCGCCGTAGAGCCTCCGGCCCGCCGCGGCGGCGACCGCGACCCCTGCGAGCGCGCGCACCATGCCGCCGAGCCTAGCCGTGTTTCGGCGACCTGGACGATCGTCCGGTCCGGCATCTCGCCGCTGCGGGCACACTGCGCCCGATGCCCGTCGTCCTGCTTGCCGTGGTCGCCGCACTCGTGCCCTGGGTCTGGCACTCCTCCAACCGGCCGCTCACCGCGACCGACCGGACCGCCGTCCGTGCCGCAGGCGAGTACCACACCGGCTGCCCCGTGCCGCTCGCGCACCTGCGCGTGCTCACCGTCGCCTACTACGGCTTCGACCGGAAGGTCCACACCGGCCGGCTGATCGTCAACCGCGCCGACGTCGCCAAGCTGAAGAAGGTCTTCCACGGCCTCTACAAGATGCGCTTCCCGATCCGGCACATGCAGCTCGCCGATACCTACGGGGCCCTATCCGACGCTCCGGCGGACGGCGACATCTCCGCCTCGTTCGAGTGCCGCCAGGCCGCGGCGTCCCCGTGCACCGGGGTCGCCAACCAGCGCACCGGGAGCTGGTCGGAGCACGCCTACGGCGAGGCGATCGACCTCAACCCCGTCGAGAACCCCTACGTCGGCTGCGGGATGACGCGCGACAAGACGGCGCTCTCGTACCTCGACCGCTCACGCCACCGCCGCGGCATGGTCACACCGGCGGTCGTGCAGCTCTTCGCCTCGGTCGGCTGGGGCTGGGGCGGTTCGTGGAGCGGCTCGACGAAGGACTACATGCACTTCTCGGCCACCGGCCACTAGCGCGCCGTCCGGCTCAGCGGGCGAAGGCCGGGTCGGTGAGCGCGGCCGCGAACTGGGAGATCGTCGTGGCGGTGTGCACCTCGAGGCGGTACTCGCGGCCGAAGTCCCGCAGGCCGCCGACGAGGCCGGAGGCCTGGCCGTACGTGACCCACGAGGTCTGGGTGAACGTGATCGGGAACAGACCCGCCATGAACGCCGGGAACCAGGTCTGCACCGTGCCGGTCGGGTCGTTGTAGAGGTTCGTCCACTGGCCCGCGTCGTTGAACGGGGCCGCCCAGGCCAGCGAGCTCGCGCTCGGGATGTGCGCGCGCAGATCGGCGACGCCGGCAGCGATCTCGGCCGCGACCGCCGCCTCGTAGGTGGCGACGCTCTCGCCGGTGCCGAGGCAGCTGTAGAAGTAGGGGCAGGAGGCCGGGTAGGCGTAGCCGTTGGCCTTCGCGCCGTCCGCGTACGAGTCGCCGTGGCCGAACTGGCCGGCGTGGAACGCCATCTCCCAGCGCCCGTTCGCCGCCAGCGCCTGCAGCTGCGTCCAGGTGAGGTTCTCCGGGCCCGTGTCGCCCGGCGTCGTGTTGTCGGCGAAGCCGGTGGCGACGAACATCACTGCCGTGAACCCGTACTGCTGGAGCAGCGGGTCCCAGGCCAGCTGGTCGGTGAGGCCGTCGTCCACGGTGATCAGCACCGGCTTCGCCACGCCGATGTCACCGCCCGTGAGCCACTGCTGGTACTGCTCCAGCGTCACCGACTGGTAGCCGTTGTCGTGGAGATAGGCGAGCTGGGCGGCGGCCTCCGCGGGCGTCATTTCGTAGATGTCGGACGGGTGTGTGTCGATGCCGTGGTAGTTCAGCACCGGCAGGTACGCGATCGGGCCCGTCGTGATCGAGACGGCGGGCGAGACCGTCGTCGAGTTGCCGGCGTTGTCGATCACGGTCGCCGAGACGGAGTGCGTGCCCGCGGCGAGCGTCGACGTGTCGAACACGATTGAGTAGAGGTACAGCTCGCCCGCGTCCGGCGCGGTCAGCAGCGGCCCGACCGCGGTGCCGTCGACCGTGAACTGCACCGAGTGGACGCCGTGCGCGTCGGAGGCGTGCACCTGGAACGTCGTCGGACCGTCGTTTCGGTCACCCGGCGGCGGCGCATACATGACGCCGGTGGGAGGCGTGTTGTCGACCGTCTCGGTGAGCGTCGACGAGGTCGCCGTGTGGCCGAGCGCGTCGGTGACGCGGACGGCGAGCGTGTGCTGCCCCTCGCTGAGCCCGGTCGTGTTCCAGGAGAGCGTGTACGGCGCGGAGGTGACCGGCGCGCCGGAGGCGGCGCCGTCGACGAGCAGCTGCGCGCTGTAGGGGGCGACGCCGCCGGCGATGCTCGTCGTCACGTCCATCACGCCGACCCCGAACGAGTAGTTCGGCGGCTCGGTGATCGTGGCCGCGAGCGTCTGGAGGCCGATCGTGAAGGTGACAGGCGCCGAGGTGGTCGTGTTGCCCGCGTTGTCGGTCGCGACGTCGGTGAGCGTGTGCGGGCCGGGGGCGAGCGTCGAGAGGCCGAGTGTCGCCGAGTACGTGTAGCCGCCGGCGGGGTCGGGGGTGGTGACCGGCGCGCCCGTGTTCGCGCCGTCGATCTGGAACTGCACCTGCCGGATCCCGTAGCCGTCCGAGCCGTGCGCCTGGGCCTGGAGGGTGACGGTCGCCGACGAGCCGTCCGCGGGCGCCAGGATGTACGTCGTCGGCGGCGTGTTGTCGACGGTCTTCGTGAGCGTGGCCGTGCTGGCGGTCGCTCCGGCCGAGTCCGTCACCGTCACCGCCAGCGTGTAGCTGCCGTCCGGCACGCCCGTGGTGTCCCAGGAGAAGGTGAAGGTCGACCCGGAGATGGTCGGGGTGAGATTCGTCGTCTGCCCCTGGATCTTCAGGACGGCGGTGTAGGGGAACGTGCCGCCGCTCGCGGTCGCGGCGACGACGAGCGTGCCGGTCGCGTAGCCGCCGTCGGCCGGCTGCGAGGCCGAGACGGAGAGGGGCGGCGGCGCGGCGGTCGTCGTGGTTCCCGTGGTGGTCGTCGCGGTCGTGGCGGTGGTCGTCGTGTCAGCGGCGGTCGTGGTGGCTGCGGTCGTGGTGGCGGCGGTTGTCGTGTCGGCCGTGGTTGTGTCGGCCGTGGTTGTGTCGGCCGTGGTTGTGGTGGCTGCGGTTGTCGTGGCGGCCGTGGTTGTGGTGGCGGCGGTTGTGGTGGCGGCGGTGGTTGTGGTGGCGGCGGTGGTTGTGGTGGCGGCGGTGGTTGTGGTGGCGGCCGTGGTTGTGTCGGCCGTGGTTGTGGTGGCGGCGGTTGTGGTGTCGGCGGTGGTTGTGGTGGCGGCCGTGGTTGTGTCGGCCGTGGTTGTGGTGGCGGCGGTTGTGGTGGCGGCGGTTGTGGTGGCTGCGGTTGTGGTGGCTGCCGCGGTCGTCGTCGTGGCCGCTGTGGTCGTCGTGGTCGTCGTCGGCGGGGACGAGCCGCCGCCCCCGCCGCCGCCCGTGGTCGTCGTGGTCGTGGCTGCGGTCGTCGTGGGCGTGGTCTCGGTGGCGATCGTCACCGTGGCCGTCGTATCCGTCGTGGTCGTCGGCGGCAGGACGGGCGGGGGCTCGCTCGGTGTGCAGGAGCCGTAGGCGGGACTGCGGTCACCTTGAGGAGGCGCGCTGCGACGGTGGTGGTCGCGACCGAGCGCGCCACCCAGCGCTTGCCATTCCAGTGGCAGAGGACGACGCGCTTCGGGGACGGGCAGCCGCCGGCCGGAACGGGGACGTCCGTCTTCCGTACGCGGCCGGCGGTCAGCCGCAACTTGACCCAGGTGCCGTTCGTGGCGCGGCACACCGAGACGATCTTCGACCGGGCCTTCTTGCCGGCGGCGAACCGCACGCCGGCGCAGCTCCCGAAGGTGGCCGCCGGTCACCGAGCGCGAGCAGCTGCTTGGCGCTCGCGGGAGCGTGGCGAGCGACGACCAGCGCTTGCCGTTCCAGTGACAGACGACGACACGTTTCGGGGTCGGGCAGCCGCCGGCCGGGACCGGGACATCCGTCCGCTTGAGGCGGACGGATGCGACGCGGAGCTTGACCCACGCGCCTCCCGTCTTGCGGCAGACGGTGAGGACCTTGGCCGCGTCCGACCCCGAGAGCTTGCCCACCTGGGCGACCGCGAGCGACGAGCCGAATCCGCCGGCGAGCAATGCGAGGACGGTCATCATCGCCGCCGTCCGGCGCGCGTTCGGGAGTCTGCGCCGGCCGCTGAAGGGCAACCGGCCGCGCTCGCGCACGCGGCGGAGGAACATGCATCCATCATGTGACCGACCGGCTCCGACGACGCCCTCGAGAGGTCCAGTCCTCCTTGGATGATCCGCTAGAACGTCGGGGCCGTCGCTGGTCGTCGGTCTGGTGCTCGAGCGCCCTCCGGGCCACGTCGTACGGTGTGCCCCGGTGACCGTATCGGCCCCGTCGAGCGTTCCCGAGGTGATCGAGCGCCTGCGCAGCGATCGAGGCGGCGGCGCCCCGCACCGACGGCGTCGCCTGCTTCGCGCGCCTGTACCGGCGGGTCACCGAGGGCGTGAACGCCGAGCTCGCGAGTCAGGTGTTCGCCGACCGGCCGTTCCTCGAGCGGCTCGACGTCTGTTTCGCCGGACTCTTCTTCGCGGCCGCTCGATGCGAACGAGACCGACCCTGCGACGGCGCCCTCGGCCTGGGCGCCGCTCTTCGCGCAGCGGTCGCGCCGCGGGATCTCGCCGCTCCAGTTCGCGCTCGCCGGCATGAACGCGCACATCAACCGCGACCTGCCGGTGGCGCTCGTGACGACCTGCGGCGAGCTCGGGCACGACCTCGGCGAGAGCACGCCGGAACATGCCGACTTCGAGCGCGTCAACGCGCTGCTCGCCCGCGTCGAGACGGAGCTCAAGAGCGCCTACCTGCCGAAGCCCCTCGCTTGGCTCGACGGGCTCGTGCACCGCTTCCACCGGATCGACGACGTGATCGCGATGTGGGACGTCGGCCGCGCCCGCGATGCCGCCTGGACGAACGGGCAGGCGCTCTGGGCGCTGCGCGACGAGCCCTCACTCGCGTCCGGGTTCCTTCGAGTCCCTCGACCGGATGGTCGGGTTCGCGGGCCGCGGCCTGCTGATCCCGGCCGACTCGGCGCTCCAGCGGCTCGGCCGGGCGATCGGGCGGCTCGGATGACCGCATCCGTCGCCGAGATCCGCGACCGCTCGAGCGGGGCCTCGCCTGGACAGCCTTCGACGGAACGGCGAGCCGTTGTGGGCGCGCGTCCGAGCGGAGACGGAGGACCTGCTGCTCGGGTGCTGGCGGAACGGCGCCCTCGTCGGCACGAAGCCGGAGGAGGCGTTCTTCGTCCGCTGCGACCGCACGACGATGACGCAGTCCGACCTCGACGCGGACCGGCTCATCCTGCTCGTCGGCGTCGCGGCCGTGAAGCCGGCCGAGTTCGAGCCGATCCGGATCGAGCGGGTCGTCGGCCGCCGGCGGCGCCTGCCGTGGCCCCGCCGGCGGAGCCCGCGACGGGTCTGAGCCGGCCGGGCCGCGCCTGCCGGGTCGTGACGCGTGCGACACTGGCCGGGTGGACGCCGCGCCGCGCTCGCTCCGCCTCCGGCTCGCAGGCGGGTTGGTGCTCGCCCTCGTCCTGCCGGCGGTGGCCGCGGCGACCGCCGCGCCGGCCGCGCCGCGCGCGAAGCCGCTCGCGTTCGGCGTCACCACCGGGATCCCCGACGGCAGGCTCGCGCGCCTCGGACGGATCGAGCACGAGACCGGCGCGCACGTCTCGCTCGTCAGCTGGTTCCAGTCGTTCGGCTCGGCGCTCCTCGTGGGGAGGGCGCGGGCGGTCCTCGCGTCGGGCCGCACGCCCGTCGTCAGCTGGCAGCCGGCCGACCCGGCCGCCGGGGAGCCGAGCGAGGTGCGGCGGATCGTCGCCGGAGCCGACGACGCGTACGTCGAGGCGTTCGCCCGCGCGGCCGCCTCGCTCCCGGGCGTCGTCTGGATCCGCTTCGCGCCCGAGCTGAACGGCCGCTGGGAGCCGTGGGGCGCCGGGGTGAACGGCAACACGGCCGCCGACCTCGTCGCCGCCTGGCGCCACGTCCACGCCGTGTTCGCCGCAGCCGGGGCGACGAACGTCCGCTGGTTCTGGTGCCCCAACGTGCCGGGCCCCGGCGAGGCGTCCCTCCGCGCCCTCTACCCCGGCGACGACCAGGTCGACGTCGTGGGGCTCGACGGCTACAACTTCGGCCGCTCGCGCCCCGGCCACCGGTGGCGCTCGTTCGCCGAGATCTTCGGTCCGGGACTCGGCGCGCTTCGCCGCCTCACCGATCGCCCGATCGTGCTGGGCGAGGTCGCGACCGTCCACGACCAGGGGCGGGAGGCAGCGTGGATCCGCGCCTTCCTCCACGCGCTCGACGGCTCGCCCGCCGTGCTCGGCTTCGTCTGGTTCGACGTGTCGAAGCACGTGAACACCCGCATCGACGCGACGCCTCAGTCGGTCGCCGCCTTCCGGAACGGCTTTCGTGCCCTCCGCCGCGGGGTCGCCCGGGGCCCGGTCAGCGCACCCTGAGCTGGGTGAACAGGACGCGCGTCCCGGGGGCGCCGTCGACGAAGAGCGACGGCCCGCCGAGCGAGCGCCCGGCCGGGACGCTGGCGACCGGGGAGGCGTCGACGGCGATCGTCACGTCGCCGGCACCACGGCTGATGCGCAGCCAGTGGTCGTCGCGCGCATGCAGTTGCCCCTGGGCGACGACGACCCGGCCGGCGCCCGCCCTCACCTCGAACCAGCTGCGGCTCACCGAGACCGAGACCGGAGCTCCGCCGTCGCCGGGAACGGTGACGCCGGCGACGCCGCTGCTGCCGGCCGGCTGTGACGTGCGCACCGAGAGCTCGTACCGGTCCCACGCGAGCGTCCGGGTCGGCGCCAGCGCCGCGGCAAGCCACGTCCCGTCTCTCGGCGCGAGCGTGATCCCCGAGCGGCGCACGACGATGCTGCCGGTGCCGGAGTCGCGGGTCCACAGGCCCGGCACCAGCGGCCGCGTGGCAGCCGGCGCGATCGGCGTCGCCGAGGTCACCTCCGCGACGAAGCGACGGAGCGAGTACGTGCCGAGGACGTCGAGCCTCCGGAAGGCGCCGCGCTTGCGTTGCGCCACCGTCGTCATGCCGCCGACGCTGTCGTCGAGGAAGCGCGCCGGGAACGTCCGCGAGAGGATGCCGACGCTGATGCGCGTTGCGCGCCGGTCGGGCGAGGTCGAGGCCGAGAACGGATACGCGAAGAGCTCCGGACGCGGCAGGCCCTGGGCGGCGAACCAGCGCAGGCTCTGGCGCGTGTCGTTCCGGATGCGGCGCGCGAACTCGGCCGCGGTCTCGACGCGTCCGCGTGCCGGCAGCCACCGCCGGCCGACGAGGAACGCCTCCGGCGGCCGGCCCGGCCCGGTGGAGACGTGGGTGTGCCCGTGGGCGGTGTGGGCCCCGAAGCTCCAGCGGCCGTCGGCCGCCATCCGCCGGAGCTCGGCGGAGGTGAGGTAGAAGGAGCCGTTGTCGACGTGACCCGTGATCAGGAAGCCGACGGCGCGGAAGCCGAGCGCCGCGAGGATCGGGTCGGCGTAGCGCCACGTGGCGGCGAGGCCGTCGTCGAAGGTGATGAGCACCGCCTTGGGCGGCAGCGTCGCGCGGCCGCGGAGCCAGGCGAGGAACCGGGCAGCGTCGATCGAGTGGTACCCGGCGGCCCGGAGGAGGGTCAGCTCGGCCTGGAGCCGCCCGGGCGAGATCGCGAACGGGCTCTGCGGGGAGGGCTCGATCCCGTGGAACGTGACGACGAGCGGCGGCTCGGCCGAGCCCGGGTCGGGAAGCGCGCGCAGCCTCGCGACGAGCGCCGGCGGCACGTCCACGCGGCTCGCGGCGGGAACCTGTGCGCGCACGCTCGGGGTCGCGGCGCCCGTGGTGACGCCGTCGAGGCCGAGCCGGACCTGCGTGCCGAGCCCGACGAGCAGGCCCACGATGCCGAGCCAGCCGGCGACGAAGCCGAGTCCGTTCCGCCGCATCCGGCGCAGGAGGTTCGGGCCGCCGCCGGCGGGATGGATGCCTTCGAAGACGCTCACCGCGTGCCCCACGTCCGGTTCTGGAGCGTCGCGATCGCGTAGAAGAGGACGAACGACAGGATGATCAGGTTCAGCCCCGACCAGAGGAACACGTACGGCCAGTACCGGTTCGACCGCTCGACCCGGCGGTAGTAGATCGCGACCATCAGGGCGATGCCGAAGACCCCGACGAGGTAGAAGACCGGCAGCCGGTGCTCGACGAGCGGGAGCCAGACGAGCCCGCGGACGGCCATGAACGGCGTCAGCAGCGTGAGCACGATCAGCGGCAGGAAGTACGTGGCGGCGACGAACGGGTACTGCCGGACGACGAACGGCGTGGCGAAGATCGAGTTCACGAGCCAGCCCTTCTTCCAGCGCACCTGCTGCTTCAGCAGCTGCCGCACGTTGTCCGGGCAGATCGTGTACGCCTGCGCGCGGTCCGTGTAGATCGTCCGGTAGCCGGCGCGCAGCACCCAGTTCGTGAGCGCCCGGTCGTCGCCCCACGTGACCGGCTTGCCGAGGAAGGACTCGTCGAGCCACCGGTCGAGCACCGGCAACACGATCTCCTTCCGGTACGCGGACGAGCACCCGGAGCAGCAGAACACGGCGAGGAACGTCGACTCGGCCGCTTTCAGGATCCGGAACGAGAGGAAGTAGTACGCCGCCTGCATCCGGGTGAGCACGTTCGCGTCCGCATTCGCGGGGTCGGCGTGCGCGCAGACGGCGCCGATCTGCTCGTTCGCGAACGGTGCCACGAGCGCCCGCAGACCCGCCGGCTCGATGTAGCTGTCGGAGTCGAGCTGGACGATGATCTCGCCGCGCGCGCGCCGGAAGCCCTCCGCCATCGCGTGGCGCTTGCCGAGGTTGCGCGGGAACGTGACCACCTGGAGCCGCGGGTTTCGGCGGCGCAGGTCGGCGAGCACCGCGGGCGTGCCGTCGGTGCTGCCGTCGTCGACGACGATCACCTCGACCTTGTCCTCCGGGTACTCGGCCGCGAGCGAGTTGACGACGCTGATCGCGATCGCCGCCTCCTCGTTCATGCACGGGATCACGAACGTGACCGTCGGCTCGTAGGGCGCCGCCTCGGCGCGCGCGTAGCAGGCGTCGCTCGTCCTCACGTGGAACGACGCGGCGACGAGCCGCGACAGCTCGAAGCTCGTCACGAGGACCCAGTACACGAGGAAGAGGCGCCCGGTCGTCCCGCCGTGCAGCGCCGAGGACTTCACGGCGAGGATCAGCAGCGCGACGAAGAACCCGATGAAGGTCATCGACCAGCGGTAGACCTGGTCGCCGTAGGTCGGCGCCGGGTGCAGGCGCGACCGCGGCGCCGACCGCTTCCGCAGTACCGAGACGAGCGCCGACGCGTCCGTCGACAGCCGAGGCTCGCGCGCGGCGGCGAGCCCGGGGAGGAGCGCCTCGGAGGTGACCGAGGTCACGGAGAGCCCGCTGGGATCGGTGTGGTTACGGCCAACACGTGTCTTCCCATCGAAGGACAGGACAGCGGGCCGCTCCGGTACGGATAGCACGGTGGCAGCGGCTGCGCAATGCTCGTGGACCGCAGAGTGGTTCGGCCGCCCGGCTTACTCGCCGGCGTGGGCCGGATCGGGAGCCGGCGCAGGCTCGGGTTCGGCGACGCTCGCTGCCGCCTCGATTCCCGCTCGCAGCTCTCCGGCAAGGTCGGCAGCGGCCGCCCCGGGAGGCTCGAGGAGCTCCTCGTCGGCGGCGGCGAGGGCGCGCCGGAGGAACGCCGTCCAGAGCGTGCGGTCGCGGCGGATCCGCTCCCGGACGACCTCCGACTCGGAACGCAGCCGCTCGGCTTCGCCGGCCGCCTGCTCGACGAGTGCGTGTGCCCGGATCTCGGCCTGTTCGATCAGGTGATCGGCCTCCTCGTTGGCGCCGGTCGCGTCGGCGCGAGCCGAGGAGAGGATCCGCGCGGCCTCGTCGCGGGCGCGCGCGACGACGTCCGCGGCCTCGCGATGCGCCGACACCAGCGCCTTCCCCGCGGCCTCGGCGTCGCTCTCGCCGGTCTCCTTCGCCTGCTCGGTGCGGATCCGGGCGAGCTCCTCGCGCGACGCCTCGAGCCGGGCCGTCGTGTCCTCGAGTGCGGCTTCGGCTCGCGCCAGCCGGCTCCCTGCGTCGGCGAGAGCACCGCGCTGCTCGGCGACGTCGGAGGCGAGCTGCTCGATCATGTTCGCCGCGGCGTCGAGCAACGCGTTCGTGCGGCGGCGTGAATAGCCGAGCAGCTGCCATCCGAGGTACGGATTGGTCAGTGCGCCGAGGCCGTCCGGCGCCGCAGATGTCCCGGCCGGCGCGAACGGATCGCGCACGGTCATGCGCACGATGTTCACCGGGTTCGCTCCGATCCCTCCCGGGCGGCTGCGATGTCGCCCACCGCGTCGGCGCGGCGCTCAGGCCGCGGCGGTGAGCGGCACCCAGCCGGGCCGACCGCGGGTGTCGGCGTACGCGAACGGGTGCTCGTAGAGGTCGAGCGGGTTCTCGCCGGAGAAGACCTCGAGCTCGACGCTCCGGCCGGTCTCGTCGTCGTAGACGACGACGGCGGCGCGGTGCGTGCGGCGGCTCCACAGGAGCGACACGTGGGCAGGGCCCGAATCGCGGTGGGCCAGCTCTTTCGGGTTCGGGTCGAAGGTCAGGCGGGGGCGCATCTCGTCCTCCTCTCCGGATGGGAGGGGCCGCGGGGGACGGCCCCTCCCGGGTCTCGAGCGTCGGCTAGCTGCCGGCCTCCATGCCGTGCGTGCGCTCCAGGTGGGTCGAGGAGCGGCTGTCGCGGATGCCGCTGCGGTCACGTCGGGCGTGAGTCGTGTGCCGGTCGACCGAGGCGTGCTCGGCGGCGGCCGGCCGGCTTTGCGGGGCGCCCGCCGCGAGGGCGGCGGAGGCTCCGGCACCGGCGGAGATGACGGCGGCGACGGCGAAGGCGGTGGCGGTCAGCTTGCGCATCGGGTGTCTCCTTGTCGGGATCGCATCCATCTGTTGGATCCCGTTCTACGCCCGTGCAGGCAAAGCCGGGGCAACGCTTCCGTCAAGGAACGGCAGGAGTCGACCTGGGTTTCGCCAGGCGCCTCTCGAGGGCGGAACGGGAGCGCGCGCCGACTCGCGCGCTCCCGGAACCGTCACACGTGCGCGACGGTCTCGCGCTCGCCGGCCGCCTCGGCCGTGCCCCGCTCGGGCGGGATCGAGAGCACGGGGCAGCACGAGCTGTGGATGAGGGCTCGCGAGACGCTGCCAAGCACGGCCGCCTTGAAGCCGCCGTGGCCGTGGGTGCCGACCACGATCAGGTCGGCGTCGACGTCGCGGGCCGCCTTCGCGATCAGGTCGGCGATCTCGTCCGAGCCGCTCGCCACCTCGAGCTCGGCCTCGAAGCCCTCCTTCCGCAGCGCGGCGACCTGGCCCTCGATCTTCGTGCGCAGGTCGGGCTCGTCGGCGAGAAGCGGTGACCCGCCGAAGCGGCCGTGCAGGAGCTCGTTCGCGTGCACGGCCACGATCTTCGAATGGTGCAGCCGCGCCAGCTCCTTCACGTGCGGCAGCGCCCGGTCGGCGAGCTCCGACCCGTCGGTTGCCCAGACGATGGTCTCGAACATGGGATGTCCTTTCCTCAGCTGTCTGCAGAGCAGGCTCGTCCATCCGGCCGCCGGGCCCATCCGGCGCCGCCCCGA
The DNA here is from genome assembly GCA_963815005.1 of uncultured Actinomycetes bacterium. Classification (GTDB taxonomy): domain Bacteria; phylum Actinomycetota; class Thermoleophilia; order Gaiellales; family Gaiellaceae; genus Palsa-739. The sequence goes on along the minus strand of CAWFFI010000018.1, from coordinate 11,919 downwards.
TCGCGACGATCGGAACTACCGATGCCGGGAGGGGAGGCGCGGAGGGCGGCCGCACGCGGCGGCCGCCCTCCGGCGCGGACGTCAGGCGCCCTGCGGTGTGCCGGAGCCGCCGAGGCCGGCCTCCAGGCGCTCGAGCTCGTCCTCGGAGCCCTCGCACGACCGGGCCCTTGAACCAGCGCCGGGCCGACAGCGACCCACCAGCCGCCGGCGCCGACGATCACGGCGGCGACCGTGATCGGCGCGTAGTTGACGACGTTCCAGTCGAAGCCGCTGTGCCACGGGATCGCCGTCGGCACGGTCGGCATCAGGAACAGGATCGCGATGATCACGATCCAGATGAGCGCGATCGGGTTGATCCAGCGGTAGTGCCGGCCGAGCGTCCAGGCGCCGGGCTGGAACGAGTCGCCCGCCCGCAGGCGCAGGTAGATCGGGATCCCGTACGCGATGTAGAGGCCGATCACGGCGATCGAGGTGCCGACGAGATAGCCGACGGTGTTGTTCCAGTACGTCGGGATCATCAGCGCCCACGAGAGGGCGGCGATCGCCATCACGGCGTTCACCGGCACGCGGTGCGTCCGGCTGACCTTGCGGAAGTACTTCCGGCCGCCCGGCACGGCCCCGTCGCGCGAGAACGCGAACATCATCCGGGAGGCCGCCGTCAGCGACGCGAGCCCGCAGAAGAACTGCGCGACGCACGCGATCACGAGCAGGAGCTCGGCCCAGCGCGTGCCGAGCGACGTCTGCCAGATGTAGGTGACGGCGTTGCCGCCGGCGCCGACCGTCCCCGCCACGTCGGGCACCGCGAACGTGACCGCGACGAGCAGGATGAAGCCGAAGATCACCGACATCACGACCGACATGACGACGCCCCAGGCGGCCGCGCGCGACGCCTTGCGGGTCTCCTCGCTCATGTGCGCCGACGCGTCGTAGCCCGTGTACGTGTACTGGGCCATCAGCAGGCCGATCCCGAACACGAACCAGAACGCCGGGCTGGAGAAGTTGTGGCCGCTGAAGCCGGACTCGTTGATCGTCTTCGTGAACACGAAGCTCGCCGACTGATGGTGGTCGGGGACGATCGCGAGCACGAACACGATCAGGACGACGCCGACCATGTGCCACCACGCGGAGATCGAGTTGATCAGCGCGAGCAGGCGCACGCCGTTCAGGTTCAGGAGCAGGTGGACGGCCACGATCACCGTGAAGGTGAGGAAGACCGTGTGCTTGCCGGTGTCGACGCTCGGGAACCAGAGGCTCATGAGCGACGTCCAGAAGATCGCGGCGCCGTAGTCGATCGCGGCGGTCACCCCGATCTGGCCGATCAGGTTGAACCAGCCCGAGAACCAGCCCCAGACCGGTGAGCCGAGCTTCGACGACCAGTAGTAGATCGCGCCCGCGGTCGGCATCGACGATGCGACCTCGCCCATCGCGAGCGCGACGAGCACGACGAAGAAGCCGACGAGCAGCCAGCCCCACGTGATCGCGATCGGGCCGCCGTTGTCGAACGCGATGAAGTAGGACGTGAGGCAGCCGGCGAGGATCGAGATGATCGTGAACGAGATGGCGAAGTTCGAGAACCCGCCCATCTCCCGGTACAGCACCTGCGCGTAGCCGAGCTTGTGGAGCAGCCGCTCGTCGTCGTCGTGATGGACGTGAGCATCTGGCGCCTGCGAACTCATCGAGCCTCCTTGGGATCGAACCCTGCTAGAGACCACACGTTCCCCCTTGACGGTAGAAAAGACCTCCGGGCGGACGTTGGCAACCGATCGGAATCCGTTTCTCCTCGCCCGTTTCCGCCCTCGTGCGCTGCGATAGGGTCGCGGCATGCTGACGCTCGAGGAGTTGCGGGTCGACGTCGAGACCGGCGCGATCGACACGGTGATCGCCGCCTTCACCGACATGCAGGGCCGGCTGATGGGCAAGCGGCTGCAGGCGGACTTCTTCCTCGAGGAGCTCGACGCCGGCCACGAGGTCGAGGGCTGCAACTACCTGCTCGCGCTCGAGATGGAGATGGACCCGGTGCCCGGCTACGCGATCGCGAGCTGGGAGCGCGGCTACGGCGACTTCGGCCTCGAGCCCGACCTCGCCTCGCTGCGCCGGATCCCGTGGCACGAGGCGACGGCGCTCGTCCTCTGCGACGTCGTCTGGCACGACGGCTCGCCGGTCGGCCCGTCGCCGCGGCAGGTGCTGAAGGCGCAGGTGGCGCGGGCGGCGGCGCTCGGCTACGAGGTCGCGTTCGGCTCGGAGCTCGAGTTCTATCTCCTGCGGGAGAGCTACGAGGAGGCGCACGCGAAGCACTACCGCGACCTGACGCCCTCGGTGCCGTACATCCTCGACTACCACATCCTCGCCTCGAGCTACGACGAGCCGTTCCTGCGCGACGTGCGGCTCGCGATGGCGGCCGCCGGGATGCGCGTCGAGTCGTCGAAGGGCGAGGCCTGGCCCGGCCAGCACGAGATCAACTTCCGCTACGCGGACGCGCTCAAGACGGCCGACGACCACGTGATCTACAAGACCGGGCTGAAGACGATGGCGCAGCAGCGCGGCTGCTCGGTCACGTTCATGGCGAAGCCCGACCACACCTGGATCGGCTCCTCGTGCCACATCCACTCGTCGCTCTGGCGCGACGGCGCCTCCGCGTTCGCCGGCGAGACGGACGTCTTCAAGTCGTACCTCGCCGGGCAGATCGCGTGCGCGTCCGAGCTCGCGATCTTCTTCGCGCCGACGATCAACTCGTACAAGCGGTACGCGGCCGGGCAGCTGGGCGCCGACGACGCTCGCGTGGGGCTACGACAACCGCACGTGCGGGTTCCGGATCGTCGGGCAAGGGCAACTCGTTGCGCGCCGAGACCCGGATCCCCGGCGCCGACGCGAACCCGTACCTCGCCTTCGCGGCGCTGCTCGCGTCGGGCCTGCACGGGATGGAGCAGGGGCTCGAGCTCGGGCCGGCGTTCGAGGGCAACGCGTACGAGTCGGACGTGCAGCGCTTCCCGCACACGCTCCGCGACGCGACCGCCGCGCTCGAGCACGGCACGATGGCGCGGGCGGCCTTCGGCGACGAGGTCGTCGACCATTACCTCAACTACGCGCGGACGGAGCAGCGCCTCTTCGACGAGGCGGTCACCTGCTACGAGCGCGAGCGGATGTTCGAGCGCGGCTAGTGGCTCGCCCGGTCGTCGGCATCACGACGTATGTCGAGGAGGCGGCCTGGGGGGTCTGGCGCCTGCCGGCCGCGCTGATCCCGCTCATGTACGTGGAGATGCTCGAGGCGGCGGGCGCCCGGCCGCTGCTCGTGCCGCCGAGCGAGAGCGGGGTGGAGGAGACGCTCGACGCGCTCGACGGGCTGCTCCTCTCCGGCGGTGCCGACCTCGACCCGGAGAGCTACGGCGCCGAGGCGCACCCGGAGACGAGCGGCACGCGCCCGGCACGCGACCGCGCCGAGCTCGCGCTCCTCGAGGCGGCGCTCGCACGCGACCTGCCGGTGCTCGCCGTCTGCCGCGGCTCGCAGATCCTGAACGTCGCGCGCGGCGGCGACCTCGTCCAGCACCTGCCCGACGTGGTCGGGCACGAGGAGCATCGCGCGGTGCCGGGCGTCTTCTCGGAGCATCCCGTGCGGATCGAGGACGGCTCGCGGCTCGGCGCGCTCCTCGGCGGCCGGGCGCCCGTGAAGTCGCACCACCACCAGGGCCTCGGGCGCGTCGGCGAGGGGCTGCGCGAGGTGGCATGGGCCGACGACGGCATCGTCGAGGCGCTCGAGGATCCGTCGCGGCGGTTCGCGCTCGGCGTGCTCTGGCATCCCGAGGCGGGCGAGGACGCGAGGCTGTTCGAGGCGCTCGTCGAGGAGGCGCGCGCGTACAGGAAGGAGCAGGGCCGATGAGCACAGTGCGCAATCCGGCGACCGAGGAGGTCATCGCCGAGCTCGACTCGGCCGGGGTGGAGGAGACCGACGCCGCGGTCGCGCGGGCGAAGGCGGCGTTCCCGGCCTGGCGCGCGGTCGCGCCGGCCGACCGGGCCCGGCTGCTGCGCCGGCTCGCGACGCTCGTCGAGGAGCACCACGAGGAGCTGGCGCGGATCGAGTCGCGGAACGTCGGCAAGCCGATCGCGGGCGCGCGCGGCGAGGTCGGGATGGTGGCCCAGGTCTTCCACTACTACGCGGGCGCCGTCGACAAGCACTTCGGCGAGACGATCCCGGTGGCGGGCGGCGTCGACATGACGTTCCGCGAGCCGCTCGGCGTCGTCGGCCTGATCACGCCGTGGAACTTCCCGCTCAACATCGCCTCCTGGAAGCTCGGGCCGTCGCTCGCGTGCGGCAACACCGTCGTGCTGAAGCCGGCCGAGCTGACGCCGCTGTCGGCGCTGCGGCTCGCCGAGCTCGCGCTCGAGGCGGGGATCCCGGAAGGCGTCTTCAACGTCGTCGTCGGCAAGGGCTCGGTCGCCGGCCAGCGGCTGATCGAGCATCCGGACGTGGCGAAGATCGGCTTCACCGGCTCGACCGAGGTCGGCCAGCAGGTGATGCGCGGCGCGGCCGGGACGATCAAGCGCGTCACGCTCGAGCTCGGCGGCAAGTCGGCGAACGTCGTCTTCGCGGACGCCGACCTCGAGCGCGCAGCCGGCACGGCGCCGTACGCGGTCTTCGACAACGCGGGCCAGGACTGCTGCGCCCGCTCGCGGATCCTCGTCCAGAAGTCGCGTCTACGACCGTTTCCTGGAGCTATCTCGTGGAGGCTACGCGGAACGTTCGTGTCGGTGACCCCGGCCGACGAGGCGACGGAGATGGGCCCGCTCATCTCGGCCGCGCACCGCGAGACGGTGGCGGGCTTCGTCACCGACGACGTCGCGGTCGCGTTCCGCGGCGACGCGCCGGACGGCCCGGGCTTCTGGTTCCCGTGCACGCTCGTGGAGGCGCGGCCGGGAGACCGGATCGCGCAGGAGGAGGTCTTCGGGCCGGTCGCCGCCGTGATCCCGTTCGCCGACGAGGCGGAGGCGATCCGGCTCGCGAACGACTCGCCGTACGGCCTCTCCGGCTCGATCTGGACGGAGAACGGCGCCCGGGCGTTCCGCGTCGCGCGCGCGATCGAGACCGGGCGTGCTCTCGATCAACTCGAACTCCTCGGTGCGCCCCTCGACGCCGTTCGGCGGCTTCAAGCAGAGCGGCTTCGGCCGCGAGCTCGGCATGCACGCGCTCGCGGCCTACAGCGAAGTGAAGAACGTGTACTACTCGACCGAGCAATAGCTCGATTTTTCTAGAAGCGATGTAGGTGTACACCACCATCGGCGGCGGTGTACACCGGTGCTTAGGAGGCGATCGTGGGACGTCTCGACGGCAAGGTGTGCGTGATCACGGGCGCGGGCGGCGGCATGGGCGCCGACGCGGCGGTGCTGTTCTCGGAGGAGGGCGCGCAGGTGTGCGTCGCCGACGTGAACCTCGAGGCGGCCGAGGCGGTCGCGGCGCAGGCGCGCGACGCGTTCGCCGTCCAGGTCGACGTCGCCGACGACGCCTCGGTGCAGGCGATGTACCGGGCGACCGCGGAGCGCTACGGCGGCATCGACGTGCTCTACAACAACGCGGGCATCTCGCCGGCCGACGACGACTCGATCCTCGAGACGGGCCTCGACGCGTGGGAGCGGGTGCAGGCCGTGAACACGCGCGGCGTCTTCCTCTGCTGCAAGCACGGGATCCCGCACCTGCTCGAGCGCGGCGGCGGCTCGGTGATCAACGTCGCCTCGTTCGTCGCGCTCGTCGGCGCGGCGACCTCGCAGATCTCCTACACGGCCTCGAAGGGCGCGGTGCTGTCGATGAGCAAGGAGCTCGGCGTCCAGTTCGCGCGGCAGGGCGTGCGCGTGAACGCGCTCTGCCCGGGCCCGGTCGAGACGCCGCTGCTGCTGCGGATCTGGAGCGAGACGCCGGGCGCCGCGGAGCGCCGGCTCGTCCACGTGCCGATGGGCCGGATGGCGAAGCCGCGCGAGATCGTCAACGCCGCGCTCTTCCTCGCGAGCGACGAGTCGAGCTACGTCAACGCCTCGACCTTCCTCGTCGACGGCGGCCTGACCGCCGCGTACGTCACGCCGGAGTAGCCGGCGCGAAGCTTCGCTTCGCGCCGGGATAAACGGAACTGCGCGACCGGGAGAGCGCGGTCTCCCGATCGCTCCGTGCCGTCTTGTTTGGCCGGCGTCCGGTTCGGGACGCCTGCCCCGGCGCGCTCGTCGCGGCCTGCGGCCGGACGCGAGCGCTGGTTCGCGTCGTCGTAACGTCGCCTGCGGCTCTCGTTACGCCGACGCCGGGATCGGAGCGAGCTTCGGAGCCGGCCAAAGGCCGGACGCCGTGGCCGCTTCGAGCCTCATCCAGGCCCAGGGCCGCCGCTATGCCGCGCGCAGCGGGCTTAGAGCTCGAACCGAAATGAAGGGACCCGTTCGTTGGGGGCGAATGCCGTCGGCATCCGTCGTCAACATCGAGGGGGTGTCTGTGGCAACTGCTCCGTGGGTCGTGTCGGACGAGTTGTGGGAGCGGATCGAGCCGCTTCTGCCGAGGGTCGAGCGGCGCTTCCGGTATCCGGGTCGCAAGCGGGTGCCTGACCGGCTGGCGCTGCAGGGGATCTTGTTCGTGTTGCACACCGGGATCGCCTGGCGGCATCTGCCGCCGGAGCTCGGGTTCGGTGGCGGCTCGACCTGTCACCGCCGGATGGATGAGTGGCAGCGGGCCGGTGTGTGGGTGCGACTGCACGAGGTCCTGCTTGCCGAGCTTCGTGCAGCCGGGGAGCTGGAGTGGTCGCGGGCGGTCGCGGACTCCAGTCATGTGCAGGCCAAAAAGGATCTCATGAAGGGGGCCTCCGGAGGCCGCGGTAGCGTCGCGGCCGGTCTGTCAACCGAAGGAGGCCCCGATGGAAATGCTGTACGCAGCGCTCGACGTTCACAAGCAGGTGTTGCAAGCGGCGGTGCTGGACCCCGTGTCCGGCGAGCTGCGTGACGCGCGTTTTCCGGCGACGCGGGAGGCGCTGCGGGAGTGGGCGGTGCCGCTGCGCGGCAGGGTGGTCGCGGTCGCGATCGAGGCGACCTCGGGCTGGCGGTGGGTCTGGCGTGAGCTGAGCGCGCTCGGCTTCGAGGTCGAGCTCGCGGAGCCGGCGCAGACGCGCGCGCTGCGCGGGAAGAAGCGCAAGGCGAAGAACGACCGCCTCGACGCGCGCTGGCTGGCGCTGCTGTTGGCGAAGGAGATGCTGCCCGCGCTCGTGGATCCCGCCCGAGGACATCCAGCGGCTTCGCGACCTGACCCGGCTGCGGCAAGCGCTCCGCCACGACCGCACCGGCTGGGCACAGCGGCTGCACGCGCTGCTCGCGCACGAGGGCTGGCCCTGCTCGCGCAGCCAGTTGCTCTCGACGAAGGGGCGCCGTTGGCTCATCGGGCTCCGGCTTGACCCGCACGTGCGCGGGCTCGTCGACGCGCATCTCGCCGTGATCGACGCTGTCTCCGCACAGATGGCCGAGATCGAGCGGGAGCTGCGCCTGCTCGCCCGCGACGACCGGCGGCTGGTCGCGCTGCAGACGATCTACGGCGTCGGCCCGATCGTCGCCTGTCATCTGCTCGCCGAGATCGGCGACGCCCGCCGCTTCCGCCGCGCCGACCAGGTCGTCCGCGTCGCCGGCCTCGACCCGGTCGTGCTCGACTCGGCCGAGACGAGACGGCGCGGCAAGCTCTCCAAGCAGGGCTCGCCGCACCTGCGCTGGGCGCTCGTGCAGGCGGCCCAGCACGCCGCGATCAAGCCTGCCAACAGCCCCGATGGCGACCACTACCTCGCCCTCCGAGAGCGGATCGGCAGCCAGCGCGCTGCCATCTCGACCGCACGTCGGATCGCCAAGCGCGCCTACCACGTCCTCGCTGTGCTCGAGGACGCCGCCTGAACCGACCGACACGTGATCGACCGGCCCAATCAAACGGAGACAAACGTGGGTGCGCTCCTGGACGCCCCTGACAGCCACCGGCTGCCCGCAAAAGGAATGAGCCGCCCGCATCCCCACCCCAATCAGAGCTCCTGCGTCGCACGAGCAGCCACGCCCGTGCGCGCCGACATAGGGCAGGGCCGCCACGATCACCGCCGGCGACAGCAACGACTCCGCGCCCCACCGACCGGGAGCTTGACCCACCGGTCCCCCTTCATATAGGGGGCTCCGAAACGGGCCCGAGCCCGGTTGATAGAGCCAGATCGGGCTCCAAGCACCACCTTCTCGTAGACGCGACCGGGATCCCGCTCGCCTGGACGCTCACCGGCGGCAACCGCAACGACGTCACGCAACTGATCCCGCTCGTTGAGCGGATCCCACCCGTCCGCGGCAAGACGGGCCGGCCACGCCGCCGGCCCGACCGGGTCACCGCTGACCGCGGCTACGACCACGACAAGTACCGGCGAGAGCTCCGCGCCCGCGGGATCACCCCAGAGATCGCCCGTCGCCAAACCGGACACGGCTCCAGCCTCGGCCGCTACCGCTGGGTCGTCGAGCGCACCTTCGCCTGGCTCCACCAGTTCAAACGTCTCCTCGTCCGCTACGACCGCCGCCACGACATCCACGAGGCCTTCCTCGCCCTCGCCTGCTGCCTCGTCTGCTTCAGAAGGCTGCGATCCTCATTCTGAGACGAGCTCTTAGCGGCGTCCGAACGAGCGCGTGGTCATGCGCCGCAGGCGCACGGCCGCGCGCGCCGGGGCAGGCCCTCCTTCCAGACCGTCCGGCCAATGCAGACGAGCACGGAGCGAGCCGGAAACCGCGCTTTCCGGCTCGCGCAGTACCGCTTCTCCCGCGCGCAGAGCGCAGCTCTGCGCGCGGCTAGCGGAGCTAGTTGCCGACGACCTGGACGAGCCAGCGCCGGTCGCGCTCGCGGTCGAGCTCGATGAAGAGCACGCGCTGCCAGGTGCCGAGCTGGAGCTCGCCGTCGCGGACGGGGACGGACTCGCCGGCGGTGCCGAGCAGCATCGCCATGCAGTGCGAGTGGCCGTTCCCCTGGTCCATGTCCTCGGGGCAGATGTTCTCGGTGCGCCGGTCCCAGTCGTCGTGGGCGTAGTAGCTCTCGCTCGGGACGAGCTTGCGGAGCAGCTGCGCGAAGTCCTCGAGGAAGCCGGTCTCGAACTCGTTCACGCGGACGCAGCAGGTGGTGTGCGGCGAGTAGACGCAGGCGATGCCCTCGGTGACGCCGCTCTCGCGGACGGCCTCGACGACCTCGTCGGTGATGTCGCGTCACGGTCAGCCCGCCGGCCGTGCGCAACCGCGTCTCACGCTGAAAGACCTTCATCTCGCTGCCACCTCGCTCGTTTGCTCTGGAGAACGGCTCCATTGTGGCGCACGGCGCGGCCGGATCAACCGGACAAGCCGTTCCCTCAGCAGACCCTGATCCGGCGCCGCGCCGAGATACGCTCCCCTTGCGCGGGCCCGTAGCTCAGCTGGTTAGAGCAGGGGACTCATAATCCCTTGGTCCCTGGTTCGAATCCAGGCGGGCCCACTTCCCGAGGACGGCGCGGCGCCTAGCCTCCGGCCGTCGCGGTGCTCACCGGGCCGTGGCTCTCGGCGGGAGCGGGCGGCACGAGCGGGATCTCGACGCGGAACGTCGTCCCCTCGTCGACGACGCTCGTCAGCGAGACGCGCCCGCCGTGGGCCTCGACGATCGCCTTGACGATCGAGAGTCCGAGCCCGATCCCGGGCGTCGCCTGGGTGCGGGCGCTGCGGAAGAAGCGCTGGAACAGGTGCTGCTGGTCGGCGTCCGCGATCCCGACGCCCGTGTCGGCCACCTCGAGCACGATGTGCGCGCCGGTCGAGGCGAGGCTGACCTTGACCGACCCGCCGCCGGGGGTGAACTTCAACGCGTTCGTGAGCAGGTTCTCGAGCACCTCGGTCATCCGCGCGCGGTCGGCCAGGACGACGGGGATCGGCTCGGCCTCGAGGATCAGATCGACCTCGACCTGGGCGGCTTTCGGCTGCAGCCCTTCGATCGCCTCGACGGCGACGGCTCCGAGGTCGACCTCCGTCAGGTCGAGCGCGAGCGACCCCGTCTCGGTTCTCGAGATGAACAGGAGGTCGTTCACGAGCGTGAGCAGGCGGTCGGCGCTGCGCCGGACGACCTCGAGGAACTGCTGCTGCTCGGTGTTGAGCGGGCCGGCTTCCTCGTTCATGACCAGCTCGAGGTAGCCCATGATCGAGGTGAGCGGCGTGCGCAGGTCGTGCGAGACCACGGAGATCAGCTCGTCCTTCATCCGGTCGGCCTCGGCCAGCATCTCGTTCTGGGTGCTCACGAGCGCGAGCGCGCTCTCCCGCTCGGTCTCGGCCCGCTTGCGGTCGGAGACGTCGAAACCCTGGAGGATGACGTAGCTCGGGGCCCCGTCCGCGTCGCGGACGAGCGCGGAGCTGACCAGGAGCCAGAGCTCCTCGCCCAGGCGTGTGACCGCCCGCGTCTCGAGACTGATCATCGGCTCGCCGGTCTCGATCACGTGCCGGAGCCTGGCGGCGGTGTCCTCCGCGCCGCCGGCCGGGGCGAACTCCGTCAGGTGCCGTCCCTCGAGCTCGCTGCGGTCGACTCCCAGCAGCGTCGCGAACGCCTCGTTGACCGACTCGAGCGTGCCGTCGAGACGCAGCGCGGCGACGCCGATCGGCGCGCTCTCGAAGGCGGCCCGGAAGCGCTCCTCGCTCTCGCGCAGGCGCTCCTCGGCGAGGCGGCGCTCGGTGACGTCGCGGGTCGTGATCAGGATTCCGGCGATGCCGGGATCGTCGAAGAGGTTCTGGCCGATCGCCTCCATCGTGCGCCAGGTTCCGTCGGCGTGGCGCATGCGGAAGGTCGCCTGCGCGCTCGAGCGCGGTGCCGGCAGGAGATCTCGCGAGAACCGTCTGCAGGCCCTCGACGTCGTCGGGGTGGACGAGGTCGAACGCGCTCGTGCCGAGGATCTCGTCCACCTCGTAGCCGAGCAGGGTCGTGAGCGCGGCGTTCTGGTAGCGGAAGATCCCGAGCTCGTCGACGATCGAGACGGCGTCGAACGACTGCTCGGTGACGTTCCGGAACCGCTCCTCGCTGTTGCGGATGTGCTCCTCCGCCCGGACGCGCTCGGTGACGTCGCGGATGACCGCCTGCACCGAGGGCGCACCGTGCTCGTCGGTGACGATCGAGTTGCGACCCTCCGTCCAGATCGTCTCCCCGTCCTTGCGGATCCACCGGATCAGAGTCGGGGCGGCCTGGAACTCCGCGCTCCCGAGATCTGCGAGGAGCGGGATGTCGTCGGGATGGACGAGCGCGCGCAGGATCCCGGGCGTGCTGCAGAGCTCCTCGGGCGTATAGCCGGTCATCGCGAAGACCGCGGGGCTCACGTAGTCGTACGGATCGTCGAGATTCGGCGGCCGGCGGAGGATGACGTCGTTCGCGTTCTCCGCGATCGAGCGGAAGCGCTCCTCGCTCTCGCGCAGCGCCTCGTCGCGCATCCCGCTGCTCGGTGACGTCGCGGACGATCCCCTGGACGGCGACGATGCGCCCGTCTCGTCGAGCGATCGGCGCCGCCGCGACTCCGACCCAGATCGTCTCGCCGTCCTTGCGGATCCAGCGGACTCGGACGACCGGCTCCGTGCCCTCCGTGACCGTGCTGCGAGCGTCCGCGCGACGATCGGGATGTCCTCCGGGTGGACGAGCTTGGACAGGATGTCCGGGTCGCTGCAGAGCTCCTCCGGCGTGTAGCCCGTCATCGGCTCGATCGACGGGCTCACGTAGTCGAACGGCCCGGCTCGGGGCCGACGGGCGGCGGAAGATCACGTCGGGCGAGTTCTCGGCGATCAGCCGGAACCACTCCTCGCTGTCGCGGAGCGCGGCATCCACCTGGCGCTGCTCGGTGACGTCGCGGCTCGTGATCAGGACACCGTCGATGGCGGGATCGTCGAGGAGGTTCTGGCCGGTGGCCTGGAGCAGAC
>CAWFFI010000017.1:0-35675 GCA_963815005.1 uncultured Actinomycetes bacterium | reverse complement strand
CCCGGTTCCGGCTCGCCGCTTAGGCGAACTGGAACTGCGACACGAGCTGCTCGAGCTCCTCGGCGGTCGCGGCGAGCGCCTGCGCGGACGACGCGATCTGCTGCGTCGAGGCGCTCGTCTGCTGCGTCGAGGCCGAGACCTGCTCGGCGGAGGCGGACGACTGCTCGGCGACCGTGGCGACCTCGCCGACGGCGGAGGCGATCTCGCCGACACGCGACGTGACGCCCTCGACCGCGCTGCCGATGCGCAGGAACGCCTCGCGCGCCTGCTCGACGACCGCCACACCCTCCGCGGAGCGGCGAGCGCCGTCCTCGACCGTCTCGACGACGACGGCCGTCTCCAGCTGGATCTCGGCGATCAGCTGCGCGATCGACGCGGCCGCGTGCTGCGACTCCTCGGCGAGCTTGCGAACCTCCTCGGCGACGACGGCGAAGCCGCGCCCCTGCTCGCCGGCCCGCGCCGCCTCGATCGCGGCGTTGAGGGCCAGCAGATTCGTCTGACCCGCGATGCCAGTGATCGTCTCGACGATGCCGCCGATCTGCTCCGACTTCTCGGCCAGATGGGCGATCGCAGACGACACCGACTCCGACGCGGAGCGCACCGAGGCCATCGCCTCGGAAGCGCTGTTCGCGGCGAGCACGCCCTCCTGGGAGACCTCGCGAGCCTCGCCGGCCGCGTGCGCCGTGTCCTCGCTCGAGTTGCGCGCGCTCTCGACCATGCGGGCCTGGCGCTCCGCGCCGAGCGCCACGTCGCCGACCGCACGGGCGATCTCGTTGACCGCGCGTCCGGCCTCCGCGGACGTCGCCGCCATCTGTTGCGACGCCGAGCTCATCCCGGTCGAGGCTTCGGAGACGCGTGAGAGGACGGAGCGGAGATTCGCGACCATCCGCGCGAGCGACGTGCCGAGCGCGTCGCGCTCCGAGCACGGCACGACCTCGACGGTCAGGTCGCCGTTCGCGATCCGCTCCGCCGTCTCGGCGCTGCATCTGAGGTGGTCGATCATCCGGGTGAACGACGCGCCGAGCCTGCCGAGCTCGTCGCGGCTCGCGATCGTGACGGTCTGGTCGACGTCGCCCTCGGCGATGCCGTCGGCCGCCCGGAGCAGCTGGGAGATGCTGCGCGTGAGGACGCGGCCGATCCCGAAGGCGAGGCCTGCACCGAGCAGCGCGGTGAGCGCCACGAGCACGCCCACGACGAGCCTCGCCGTCGAGTACGTCGACTGCGCGTTCGCGAGCTCTGCGGAGACGGCAGCGGTCGTGGTCGACTGCCAGGAGACGAGCGCCGACTTGATCCGGTCCCAGAGGTGGTCGGCGGTGCCGCCGTCGCCGATCAGCGTCTCGGCGGCCCGCGTCCGGCCCTGCGCCACGAGCGCGAACATCGGATGACTCGCGGCCACGTAGGCGTTCCACGCCGCCTCGAAGCGGACGAGGCCCTGCCGCTCGCGGGCGGTCGAGCCGCTGAACGTCCTGAACACGGTCGCCATGCTCTTCAGGTCGCCGGAGATGTCGCCGGCGACCCCTGCGCGGCTCCGTGCGGCGATGAAGTAGTGGATCTGATCCTTGCGCAGCTTGTTCATCACCTGGCCGGCTGCGGCGAGCGAGGTCTCGGCGGCGACGCCGTTCTGTCCGACCGTCACGGCGCTGCGGTGCACCGAGCCGATCATCGTCACCGCGACGATGCCGAGCGCGACGGCGAGCGCGACGATGCCGGCAAACGCCCCGAACAGCTTGCGCTTCACGGTCAGGTTCACGGCGATCCTCTCTCGGAAAAGCATTCCGCCCGCGTAATCGTCGGCGGCGCGCCGGGGTTGAGCGGAGGCGGCGCCTCCGTTGCCTCCGGGCGCCGCGACGCTCAGGTCGCGGCGTTCGAGCGGCGGGGGCGCGAGCGCGAGCCGGGTGGACGACCGGAGGAGGTCGCCGACCGCGGCGGCGACCCGCTCGCCGCTGAAGGGCTTCGCCAGGAACCGGGTGCGCGCGCCGTCGGCCGGCACGCTGTCGTCGTCCGGGTAGCCGGACATGTAGACGGTCGGCAGCTCGACGCCGCGCTCGCGGAGCGCCGCGGTCAGCTCGGGGCCGGTCATCCTCGGCATCATCAGGTCGGTGACGAGCACGTCGAACGCGGCACCCTCGTCGAAGCGTTGCAGCGCGTCCTCGCCGGTCTCGACCGCCTCGATCGTGTAGCCGGCGCGCGTGAGCAGCTCGGTCGAGACGGCACGCACCATCGGGTCGTCCTCGACGATCAGGATCCGCTCGCCGGCGCCGGGGGCGACGGTACCCGGCGCGCCCGGGTCGGACGGATGCGGCTCGTCGGTCGCGCGCGGCAGCTCGATCGTGAACGTCGTGCCGCGGCCGGGCGCCGACTCGACGTCGATCGCGCCGCCGGACTCGCTCACGGCCGCGCAGACCGCCGGCAGGCCGAGGCCGGTGCCCTTCCCCGCGCCCTTCGTGGTGAAGAACGGCTCGAAGCTGCGCTGGCGCGTCTCCGCGTCCATGCCCTCGCCGGTGTCGGCGACCCGCAGCACGATCGAGCCGACCGCGATCGCCGTCGAGATCGTGAGCGTGCCGCCGCGGGGCATCGCGTCGCGGGCGTTCAGGGCGAGGTTGAGCAGCGCCTGCTCGAGCCGCCCGGGGTCGGCGAACACCGTCGTGTCGCCGTCCGTCAGCTCGGTCCGGATCTCGATCGTCCGCTCGAGCAGGCGGTCGAGCATCGTCCGCAGCTCGCACACGACGTCGTTCACCTCGACGTGCCGCTGCGCAGGCGGCTCGACGCGCGAGAACGCCAGCAACTGGCGGACGAGAGCGCCCGCGCGTTCGGAGGCGCGCACGATCTCCGCCAGCTCCTCGCTGGCGTCGGCTGCGCCGGCGGCGAGCGCGAGCTGCGCGTTGCCTCCGATCACGAGCAGGAGGTTGTTGAAGTCGTGGGCGATGCCGCTCGCGAGCTGGCCGACCGCCTCCATCTTCTGCTGCTGCTGGACGCGCTCCTCGAGCAGGCGCCGCTCCGTGACGTCCTGGAGGACGGCGGTCGCCTCGCTCGCGACGCCGGAGGAGTCCACGTCGAATCGTCCCCGCACCCGGACGACGAGCGGCTCGCCCGATCGCCGGTTCGCGCGGTGCTCGAACGAGAACGTCCCTCCGCGACGGCAGGCGGACTCGACATGCGCCGCCCAGCGCTCCTGCTCGCCCACCTCCACGAAGCGCGCGCGGAACTCGTCGATGGTGCACGTGAAGGCGTCGTCCTCGCCGAGGATCCGTGCCGCCTCGCGGGAGCAGTGCACCCGCCGGCCGGCGACGTCGAAGGCGATGCCGCCGAGCTTCGCGAGCGCGTACGCGTGCTCGAGCACCGCCTCGCTCTCGTGGAGCCGGCCGCCGTTCCGCTGGCGCCCGACGTCGGCCACGACGCGGACCGGCCCGCTCGACCGTACGCCGGCACGCCGCGCGACACCGACCAGGGTCGGTTCGAAGGGCGCCGGGGACGAACGGTGCTCGAGAGCGTGCTCCGTCACGTCCGCGGTGATCGGCCGCGAAGTCCCCCACTGTAGGGGTTGCGGAAGCGCCTGAGCGCAGCCATCATCCCCGCTGTTGTCCTCCCGGGCGGGGAGGCGGATCCGACCCAGGGGTTGAGGCTGCGCGTGAGTACCACAGTGAGGGCGCGGACCTGTCTTGTCGCCGACGACCATCCGTCGGTGCTCCGCACGCTGACCGACCTGCTGCGCGCCTGGGGCTGGACGATCGTCGCGAGCACGACCGACGGCGAGGAGGCAGCGCACAAGATCCGCGAGCTGCAGCCCTCCGTGGCCGTCCTCGACCTCCAGCTTCCCGGCCAGTCGGGGCTCGACGTCGCGCGCACCGCCGCGCGCACGGCCCAGGACACCGCGATCGTCGTCTACTCGGGGAACGGCGACCCGGCGACGGTGCGCGAGGCGCTCGACGCGGGCGTGCGCGGCCTTCGTCGTCAAGGAGGCGCCGCTCGAAGGGCTCAACCGCGCGCTCGAGACGGTCGCGGAGGGCGGGCGGTACGTCGATCCCGTCGTCAGCGCGACGCTCCTGCTCGGGAACGAGCGCCCGGCGCTCACCGAGCGCGAGCGCTCCGTGCTGCGTCTCCTCTCCGACGGCTGCTCGTACGACGAGGCCGGCAAGCAGCTCTTCATCTCCCCCGAGACCGTGCGGGCCCACGTCGCGAAGTCGCTGACGAAGCTCGGCGCGCGGACGCGGACGCAGGCCGTCGCCGAAGCGCTCCGCACCGGCCTCATCAACTAGCCGGGCCGCGAGGCGGATGACGCGGGACCGCGGAGCGGCCCCGCGTCTGCAGGGAGCCGGAGGGCTCCAGTGGCGTTCCGGGGTCATCGACCGGCCGGCCGCCGGCTTGACAGCGGCCCCTGGCTCAGCCGAGCGCGCGATCGACGGCCTGGAGCACGCGCTCCGGCTGGAACGGCTTCACGACGAAGTCCTTCGCCCCGGACTTGATCGACTCGAGCACCTTGCTCTCCTGCCCGAGCGCCGAGCACATGACGATGCGGGCGGCCGGGTCGGAGACGAGGATCTCGCGCAGCGCCTGGAGGCCGTCCTTCTCGGGCATCGTGATGTCGAGCGTGATCACGTCGGGGCGCAGCTCCTCGTAGCGGGCCACGGCCTCGTTGCCGTTCCCCGCCTCCCCGACGACCTCGTGGCCACCCTGCGCCAGCGCGTCGGTCAGAACCTTGCGCATGAAGGCGGCGTCGTCGACAACGAGCACACGGGCCATGGTCAGGAGCCTCCTCGGTAGGTCGCCTCATAGGCGGCGCTCGGGTCGAGCACGTGCTCGATGCGGACGGCCCACTCGGTCTGGTCGATGAGCAGCAGCCGGCCGGTCGCGAAGCGGCGGCCGTTGACGTAGAGGTCGATCGGATCGTCGGCGTGACGGTTGAGCTCGACGAGGGAGCCGGTGCCGAGCCCGACGGCGCGCGCGACGGGGAGCCGGGTGCGGCCCAGCTCGACGCCGATCTGGACGGGGAAGTCGCGGATCGACGTGGCCGAGAGGATCGGCTCGGCGCTGCCGTCCGCGCTGCCGATCTGCTCGGCGACGCGATCCGAGAGCGCGCGGGTCATGCGGACGATGAACGCGTTCGGGACGAGCTGGATCAGCCGGCACGCCTCGCCGAGCAGGACGAACGACGCGGTCGTCGCGTGCGGGGTCGCCGGATAGGCGCCCTCGGCGTCCTCGGCGCGCGCGAGCAGGCGTGTCTCCGGGACGGAGATCTCGACCTGCTGGCCGAGCACCGTGCCCGTGGCGGCGGCCGCCGCGGCCATGCTCTGGTTCATCGCCTCGCCGACCGCCGAGAGCTCGAGCTCGTCCAGGTCGCGGTCGTCGTCCTCGGCGGGCGGCTCCTGCCCCATCATCGCGGCGGCGAGCCGGCGCGCGCCGAGCCGGGAGACGACGAAGACGTTGCCGCCGCTGACCCCGTTGACGTACGAGACGCTCGCGGCCACCGACGGTGCGGGGATCCCGTGCAGCGGCGAGACGCCGCTCGGCACGACCGCGACGCCGCTCTTCTCGGCGCCGCCGGGGCAGAGCGAGGAGAGGACGCCGGCGACGGCGTCCGCCGTCGACTCGCCCATCTGGAGCAGTGCTTCGTCCGCGGTCATGCCCGTCCCTCCAGACGCTCGACGATCTCGACGGCACGGCGCGAGCCGCTGCGGCCGGGGCGGGCCCGGTGCAGGCGGACGCCGTCGACACAGACGTAGACGCCGGCGTTCGCCGGCGTTCCGAGCCGCAGGACGTCGCCCTCGGCGAGCGCGAGCACCTCGCCGATCGTGAGGTCGACGGTGCCGACCTCCGCGCGCACGTCGACCTCCACGGCGCCGACCGAGGAGCGCACGAGCTCGCCGAGCGCCTCGTCGAGCCCCTGCGAGTCGTTGTGGTCCCCGTACTGGCCGCTCAGCCGGCTCGTCACCGAGGCGATCGAGCGGTGCGGGATCAGCACCGACATCGTCGACGAGTTGCGCTCGCCGCGCGTCTCGATCGTCAGCGCGACGGTCGGCTCGCTCGGGGGCGCGAGCTCGACGTTCGCGACCTGCGACTCCAGCTCGAGGAGGCCCAGGTCGAGCCCGAAGAGCTCCTGCCAGACACTCGAGAGCTGCTCGATCATGCCGACGAAGGTCCGCCGGGTCAGCGCCAGCTCGATCTCGGTGAGGCCGCGGGCGAGCGGAGTCTCCGAGTCGCCGCCGCCGATGAGGCGCTCGATGAAGCGGAAGATCAGCGGCTGCTCGACGCAGAGGAGGATCGTCGTGTCGAGCGGGCGCGTGGCGACGACGCCGAAGATCGACGGCTGCGGCACGCCGGCGAGCGCGGCTCGACCAGGTCAGCTGCTCGATGTTGATCACCTCGAGCTCGATCGGCGAGCGCAGCTCCGCGGAGAGGCGCGTCGACGCGGTGCGGCAGAACGTCTCGTGGGCCCGCTCGAAGCGGCGCTCCTGGTCGGGGGCGAGCTTCACCGGGCGGGTGAAGTCGATCTCGCGGACGCGGCGCGGGCGGCGTGCCGGGCCGCGCGACTCCCGCGGCACCTCGCCGTCCTTCGCCGCGGCGACGAGCTGGTCGATCTGGTCGGGCGTGAGAACGTCGCTCATTGCAGCCTCCCGGTTCCTGCCGTGGCGGGAGCGAACAGCTCGACCTCGGCCGCGCCCGGCTCCTTGACGGTGACGATGCCGCTACCCACGCGCACGCGCACGGTGCGGCCACTGGTGCCTCCGGTCGCCGCGGCGCGCACCGCGATGCCGGCCTTGGCGAGCGCCTCGCGCGTCGCCTGCTCGTTGCGGCGGCCGATGTCGAGCCCCGGCGACGAGCCGAAGGAGAACATGCGCGCGCCGCCGACGAGCACCGCGTCCAGGCGCGACGCGGCCGCGCCGATCGAGCGCATCTGCTCCACGAGCGCGGGCACGGCCCGGTCGGCGAACTTGCCCGCGGGCGCGTCCAGGTTGCCGTTCGAGTCGGGCAGCATGATGTGCGCGAGCCCGGCAACGGGTCGCGCCGCCTCGACGAGCACGAGCCCCACGCAGGAGCCCAGCCCGATCGACGCGAGCACGTGGCCCGCGCTTCCCGACACGGACAGCTCGCCCATACGGACCATCGCCTCCGGAGCCGCCTCGCTCACCCGGCGAGCCCCAGCCCGGCGAGCACCTCGCCGACGCCTGCGCGGCTCGGGATCAGCATGAACGAGAGCGCGCACTCGGCACCCTCGACGGCGAGGTTGGAGTCGAGAACGAGTGCGACGTCGGTCTCCTCGGCGCCCGCCGCGAGCACCGTGGCGGCGATCGCGCCGAGCAGGTCGGTCGTCGACTCGGGCGGCGCTCGGATCGAGCGCGAGCCCGGTCATCGCGCCGAGCACGCCGACGTAGGCGGAACCGAGGATGTTGCCGATCTCGCCGAGCGCCGAGAGCCCGACCTCGGTGCCGGCCTCGACGTCGAGCAGCTCGCAGAGAACCTCGGCGTCCGCGGGAGAGAACAGGAGCAGGACGATCGCGTCGAGGTCGCCGACGATCGGGAGCATGACCGCGGTCACGACCTCGTCGGGCGCACCCACCGCGTCGACGGCGTCGACGAGCGGCAGCGCCAGCGCGGTCGGCACCGACAGCTCGATCGTCCGGCCGACGAGGAGCGAGAGCGCGGTCGCGGCAGTGCCCGAGCCGATGTTGGCGAGCTCGCGCAGGGCGTCGAGCTGCTGGTCGGAGTAGATCGTCTTCACAAGTGGGCCTCCTTACGCGGCCGCAGGAATGGAGACCGCACGTCCGCTCGCCCTGGCGGCGACGGCGTCGCAGTCGACGATCAGCGCGATCTGCCCGCTGGGCAGCACCGCGCCGCTGGTGACCCCGCTTTCGCCGGCCAGCTCCTGCGGGAGCGGCCGGGCGACGAGCTCGCGCTGGCCGACGAGGTGCTCGACGGCGAGCGCGAGCCGCTGGTCGGCGCCGCGGACGATCACGGCGTGACGGGCGGCGGCCGACGGGCCGTGACCGAGCGCGTCGGCGAGATCGACGACCGGCAGGACGCCGTCCCGCAGGACGAGCATCCGGCTCCCGGCGACCGAGTGCACCGGGTAGTCGTCGAGGTTGAGCGTCCGCTCGACGCGGTCGAGCTGGATCCCGAACGGGACGCCGTGCGACTCGACGACGAGCGCGACGACGATCGCGAGCGTGAGCGGCAGGCGGATCTGGGCGACCGTGCCGGCGCCGAGCTCGGACTGGACGAGCACCTCGCCGCCCAGCTCGCGGATCGTCGACCGCACGGCGTCCATGCCGACGCCGCGGCCGGAGACGTCGCTCGTCTCCTCGGCGGTCGAGAAGCCGGGCGTGAAGAGCAGCTCCACGGCGCGCGCGGCGTCGACGCAGGCCGACGGCGTCGGCCGGGATCAGCCCGCGCTCCGCGGCCTTGCGTGCGACCGCCGCCGGATCGACGCCGCGGCCGTCGTCGGCTGACCGTGATCAGGACGCTGCCGCCGGCGTGGCGGGCCGAGATCTCGAGGGTGCCGGTGGGGTCCTTGCCCGCCGCGATGCGCGCCTCGGGCGGCTCGAGGCCGTGGTCGAGCGCGTTGCGGACGAGATGGACGAGCGGGTCGCCGAGGGCGTCGACCACGGTCCGGTCGAGCTCGGTGTCGGAGCCGGCGAGCACGAGCTCGACCTTCTTGTCGAGCCGCGACGAGAGGTCGCGGACGAGCCGGGGGAGGCGGAGGAAGACCGCCTCGACCGGGATCATGCGCACCTCCATCACCATCGTCTGCAGGGCCTGCGAGGTGCGCGCGAGATCCTGCATCGCCTGCTGGAGGCCGGCGACGCTCGCCCGGTTCGCGATCGCCTCGGCGTGCGTGCGCTGGATGACGAGCTCCCCCATCAGGTGCATCAGCTGGTCGAGCCGCTCCGCGTCCACGCGCACCGTGCTCGTCAGCGGCGTGCGCGTGCCGCTGCGCGGCGGGGCGGGCCGCTGCGGCTTCCGGGGCGGGGGTCGCCTCGGCGGGCTCGGGGGTCTCGTCGGGCTCCTCGACCGTCGCGGTCGCGACGTCGGCGACGGCGAGCGCGGTCGCCTCGACCGCCGCCGGCCTCGTGGTCGGTCGCGAGCCAGATCTGGATCGTGTGCCCGTCGAACTGCTCGACGGTCTCCTCGGCTCGGCTCCGAGGCGACGATCTCGCCGTGGTCGGAGAGGGCGACGAGCGCCATGTAGGCGCGCACCGACGGCATCAGCGCGTCCGCGGCGAGCTCCACGACGACGTGGAGCACCGGGCGTCCGCCGGCCGCGGCCGGGCCGGCGTCGGGCACGACCGCGAGTGCCTCGGGCTCGGACGGCGCGGTTGCCATCTGCGCCGCGGTGCGCGGCCGGACGAGCGCTTTCAGCCGCGTGACGAGCGGCGCCTCGTCGAGCCGTTCCTCGCCGTCCGCGTCGATCGCCTCCAGCGTCTCGCCGAGCGCGTCGAGGCACTCGAGCAGGACGTCGACGGCCGCACGCTCGAGGCCGTCGCGGCGCTGGCGCAGCAGCTCGAAGACGTCCTCCATCGCGTGCGTGAGCGTCGCGATCCGCTCGAAGCCCATCGTCGCGCTCATCCCCTTCAGCGAGTGCGCGATCCGGAAGATCTCGCCGACGGTCTCGACGTCGTCCGGCGCCTCCTCCACCCGGACGACCGCGAGGCTCAGCTGCTGGAGGTGCTCGCGGCTCTCGGCGAGGAACATCGGCAGGTACTCGTTGACGTCCATCAGGTCTTCCGGTAGACGAAGGGATGCACGAGCCGGAGCCCGAGCTGGGAGGGCCACGAGACGCGCTCGGTCGAGCCGACGAGCAGGTAGCCGCCGGGCCGCAGCGCGGCGGCGAGCCGGCGGTGGAGGTCGTCGCGGACCTGCTCGGTGAGATAGATGACGACGTTCCGGCAGAGCACGAGGTCGTAGGCGCCGGTGCGGACGTGCATCGAGAGCAGGTCGGCGCGGTCGAACGAGACGGCGTCGCGGAGCTCGGCGTTCGCCCGATGGCCGCTCGGCGACCGGCTCGAACCAGCGCGCGAGCGAGAAGGGCGGAACGGAGCGCGCGTCGTCCTCGGAGAAGACGCCCTCCCGGGCGCGCTCGATCATGCGCGGGTCGATGTCGGTGCCGCGGATCTCGACCCGGGTGGCGCGCGGCGCGCGCTCGAGGCAGACGGCGGCGGCCGTGTAGCTCTCCGCACCGTACGAGCAGCCGGCGCTCCAGGCCCGGATGCGCCCGGTCGCGGCGAGCTCCGGCACGATCGCGCGGCCCACGAGCTCCCACTGCTCCGGGTTGCGCCAGAGCTGCGAGACGTTGATCGTGACGCGGTCGAGGAACCGGTCGAGCTCGTCCGTGTCCCGGCCGAGCGCGGCGAGATAGTCCGACAGCGGCCCGAAGCCCCGCCGCTCGGCGAGCGTGCGCAGACGCCGTTCCATCTGGCCGCGCTTGTACTGGAGCAGGTCGATGCCGGCGAGCCGGCGGACGCCCTCGCAGAAGACGACGTACTCGTCGTACGGCTGCACGGCAACGCTCATGCGCGCCTCCCGCCTCCGCCGCGATCGCGGCCGGCAGGGCGGCGAGGTCGTAGACGCCGTCGGCGAGGCCGGCCTCGACGATCGCGCGCGGCATGCCGTAGACCGTGCAGCTCGACTCGGCCTCGACGAGGATGCGTCCGCCGCGGCGGCGCACCTCGCGGGCGCCCTCGAGCCCGTCCTTGCCCATGCCCGTCAGGACGACGAGCACGAGATCCTGGCCGTAGACGCGCGCCGCGTCCGCGATCGTCAGGTCGGCCCGCGGCCGGAGGCCGCCGACCATCGGCTCGTCGCTGAGGGAAGCGGCGCCGCCGGCCAGGAGGCGGAGGTGGCGGCCGCCGGGCGCGACGAGCGCCGTGCGCGCGTCGAGCCCGTCGCCGGGCTGCGCCTCCCGCACGTCGAGCGCCGAGGCCCGGTTGAGGCGTTCGGCGAGCGAGCCGGTGAAGCCGGCGGGCATGTGCTGGACGATCACGGTGCCGGCGCCGAGCGGCGAGGGCAGCCGAGGCAGCAGCTCCGCGAGCGCGCGCGGGCCGCCGGTCGAGCAGGCGATCACGACGGTGCGCGCGCGACCCGGCCGCCCGTGCCCGTTGCCGTTGCGCGGCGCCGTCTCGGCGGCGCCCGGACGCGGGTCGCGGCGCCGCGACTCGGCGGCGAGGCGCACCTTCTCCTCGAGCTCCGCCAGGAACGTGTGGAATCGGTCGCCGGGGCCGGGCTTCGCGACGAGGTCGACGGCGCCCTCGGCGAGCGCGTCGACGGCCTCTGCCCCGTGGGCGGGCGAGAAGGACGAGACGACGACGACCGGGACGGCCGTCGCCCCCTCGCGCAGCGCGCGCAGGACGCCGATCCCGTCGAGGCCGGGCATCTCCAGGTCGAGCGTCAGCACGTCGGGGCGCAGCGTGCGACACGCGGCCACCGCCTGGTCTCCGTCCTCGACGGCGGCGACGATCGAGAAGCCGCTCTCTTCGAGTGCGCCGCCGAGCAGCCGGCGGATGAAGGCCGAGTCGTCGGCGATGACGACGCGCAGAGGTCTCGACGCTGCCACGGGCTCCGTCAGACCGAGAGGGTGAACCCGGAGAAGATCCCCTCGGGCTTGAGCAGGACGACGAGGCGGTCGCCGATCTTCGCGATCGCGTCGATGACGTCGGTGCCGGCGGCGGGGACGGCGTCGAGGCTCGACGCGTCGACCGTGAGCACCTCCTCGACCTCGTCGACGATCACGCCGGCGGTGCCGCCGCCGGTCTCGACGATCACGATCTTCGCGTCGGGCGAGAGCACGGCGCTGACCCCGAGCCGGGCGGCGAGGTCGCAGACGGGCACGATCTTCCCGCGCAGGCTGATCACGCCCTTGATCCACTGCGTCTTCGAGGCGACCGTGCGCGGCTCCGTGTACCGGATGATCTCCTGCACCTGGGTGATCGGTAGCGCGTATTCCTCGGCGCCGAGCGAGAACACGACGAGCTGCTGCGGGCGCTCCGAGACAACGGTCGACATGGCCCCTCCGTGGTCGAATTGGGCAGCCCCGTAATCGGCACCGGAGCCGCCGACCTGAGCCTGGACCGAGGTCACCCAGGAGGGGTAGACGAATCCGCTTTCCGGACTACAGTTCGAACCGTGATGGGGCACGTGCAGACGGGAACCGCGGACGCTTCCCAGTACTACCGCGTACTCGGCGTCGCGCCGACCGCGTCGGCGGCGGACGTCCGGCGCGCGTTTCGCACGCTCGTGCGGCCATTACCACCCGGACGCGAATCCGGCTGCCCACCCGGGCGGCGAGCTCTCCGCCGTCGTCGACGCGTACCGCCGGATCGGCCGGCGGCCCGGCGCTGCCGCCGCGCCCCCGCGGCACGCGTACTACGCGCAGCCCGCGGCCACCGCGCCGCGTCGCATCGACGTCTACGCGTAGAACGGTCTAGGCGAAGGCGTCCGCCATCAGCTCGACGAGCTGCACGTCGGTGGCCTCGGCGTCGGCGGCCTCGTCGACCGTCTGGCGCAGGAATCCGTGCAGCGCCGGGAGCTTCGCGATCGCGTAGTCGACCCGCGGGTCGGAGCCGGCCGGGTACGCGCCGATCGAGATCAGGTCCTCCTTCGCGCGGTGGACGGCGAGCGTCTCGCGCAGCGCCGTGGCCGCGCGCGCGGACCTCGTCGCTCGTGATCTCGGTCGCGAGGCGCGAGACCGACTCGAGCACGTCGATCGCCGGGTAGTGGCCGCGGTGCGCGAGCGAGCGGCTGAGCACGCAGTGCCCGTCGAGGATCGCGCGGGCGTGGTCGGCGACCGGCTCGTTCATGTCGTCGCCCTCGACGAGCACCGTGTAGAGGCCCGTGATCGAGCCACGGTCGCTGGTGCCCGCCCGCTCGAGCAGGCGCGGCAGCTGGGCGAAGACGGACGGCGTGTAGCCGCGTGTCGTCGGCGGCTCGCCGATCGCGAGGCCGACCTCGCGCTGTGCGGTCGCGAACCGGGTCAGCGAGTCCATCATCAGGAGGACGTCGGCGCCCGCATCGCGGAACGCCTCGGCGATCGTGGTGGCTGCGAACGCGGCCTTGATCCGCACGAGGGCCGGCTCGTCCGATGTCGCGACGACGACCACCGACCGCTCCGCGGCGTCGCCGAGGTCGCGCTCGACGAACTCGCGCACCTCGCGGCCGCGCTCGCCGACGAGACAGATCACGTTGACGTCCGCCTGGGTCGAGCGGGCGATCATCCCCAGGAGCGACGACTTGCCGACGCCCGAGCCGGCGAAGATGCCGAGCCGCTGCCCGCGCCCGCAGGGCACGAGCGTGTCGAGCGCGCGCACGCCGAGCGAGAGGCGCTTGTCGATCCGCGTCCGGCCGAGCGGATCCGGCGGCGGCGCGGCCGTCGAGCGGAGGGCCTTCGCCTCGAGCGCCGGGCCGCCGTCGATCGGCACGCCGAGCCCGTCGAGGATCCGGCCCAGGAGCTGGTCGCCGACGGGCACCCGGAACGGACGCTCCGTGGCGAGGACGCGGTTGCCCGGGCCGATGCCGTGCATCTCGCCGAGCGGCATCAGCAGCGTGCGGCCGTCGCGGAAGCCGACCACCTCGGCCGGGACGAGCGTGTGCCGGCGGCCGGCCTCGATCGTGCAGAGCTCGCCCACCTCCGCGCGGAGCCCCGTCGCCTCGATCACGAGGCCGATCAGGTTCGTCACGAGCCCGTGCGCGGCGCAGAGGTCGGCGTCGTGGAGCGTGCGGAACACGCCGGCGAGGGGCGGAGCCGCGCTCACGCCGGCGGGGCGGCCGGATCGAGCAGCAGCGCGGCCGCGCGCTCGAGCTGCGTCTCGAGGCGCGCGTCGATCTCGCCGTCGGGCGTCCGCACGACGCAGCCGCCGCGCGCCACGCGGCGCTCGCCGGCCACCTCGAGCCGCGGCAGGGCGCCGAGCTCCGACGAGATGCGGTCGGTCGCGGCGCGGACGATCTCGACGTCGGCGGGGTTCACGTCGAGGACGACGCCGTCGCGGTGGACGACGCGCCGGAGCGCGCCGGTCACGACGGAGGCCACGAGCGCGGGGTCGGCGGCGACGGCGGTGTGGAGGATCTTCTCGGCCAGGGCGAGCGCGAGCTCGACGGCCCGGTGCTCGATCTCGGCGGCGGCGTCGTCCACCTTCTGCTCGAACGCGCGCACCGCCTCGGCGAGGGCCGAGCGGGCCGGTGCGAGGTGGGCCTCCGCGTCGGCGAGACCCGTCGCGAACCCCTCCTCCCGGGCCTGGGCGACGGCCTCTGCTGCGGCGGCCTCGGCGCGCGCGGCGATCGCGGCGAGCGTCTCCTCGCGGCTCGGCGCCGCGTGCGCCGGCTCGCCCTCGAGCACCGGGAACGCGAACGCCTCGGGCCTCCACTACACGACCTGCTCTTCCTCGGCGGCGCCCTCGCGGGCGACGAAGATCGCGCCCGACTCCTCGAGGCGGCGCACGACGCCGACGACCTTCGACTGCGCGTCCTCGACGACCTTGCGGCGCTGCGGCGGCATGAACTCCATCTCCTCGGCGAGCATCTCGGCGCCGCGCTGCGACATGTTCGCCATCAGCCGCTCCTTGACCTCGTCGCTCGCGCCGCGCAGGGCGAGCGCGATGTCCTTCGCGTCGACCTCCTTGAGCACGAGCTGGATCGAGCGGTCGTCGAGCTTGAGGATGTCCTCGAAGACGAACAGGAGCGAACGCACCTCCTCGGCGAGCTCCGGGTTCGTCTCGGTGAGGTAGTCGAGGATGTTGCGCTCCGTGCCGCGGTCGGCGGAGTTGAGGATCTGCGCGAGCGCCGGCGCGCCGCCGGCGGCGGCGTACTCGGTCTGGAGGACGGTCTCGAGCTTCTGGCGCATCACGTGCGCGATCTCCTTGACGACGTCCGGCGCCGTCTGGCTCATCAGCGCGATGCGCATCGCGACGTCGGCCTGCTCGGCCGGCGGGATCAGCTGCATCACCTTCGCCGCGAGCTCCGTCGTCGGCAGGTTCGCGATCACGAGCGCGATCATCTGCGGGTGCTCGCCGCGCAGGAACGCGAAGACCTGGTCGGCCGGTGTCGTGCGGAGGAACTCGAACGGCGTCTGCTCGATCACCGTCGCGAGCCGGGAGAGGATCTCGGACGCGCGGGCGGCGCCGACGGCCCGCTCGAGCACCTCGCGCGCGTAGCCGACGCCGCCCTCGGCGACGTAGCCGCGCGCGTACGCGGTCGTGACGACCTCCTCGAGCACGGTCTCGATCGCGGCCGAGTCCACGGACGTCGTCCGCGCCATCTCGACCGTCAGCATCTCGATCATCTCCTGCGGCAGGTGCTGGAAGATCTGCGCCGCTCCGGCCGGCCCGAGCGAGACGCAGAGCATCGCGGCCTTCCGTCTGCCGGAGATCGCGGGGGCCTTCTTGGTCGGGACGGCCGGGAGGGCCGAGGCCGCCGGGGCGGCCGGGGTCTCTACTCCTTGAGCCATTCGCTCACCTGAACCGCGATCTGCTCGGGCTGCTTCGCCGCGATCTCCTCGGCCTCCGCCTTCAGCGCGGCGCGGCGGGCGTTCGCCGGGTCGAGCGCGTTGCGCATGGGCCCGGCCTCGAGCTCGGCCACGGCGACGGAGCGCTCGATCTCGCGCAGCCACGTCGGCTCGGCGCCGACGCCCTCGCCCTCGCGGCGCTTGAGCCCGCGCCGGACGATCACGAGGAAGACGAGCATCGCGAGCGCGAGCGCGACGTACTTGACCATGCCGAGCGGGTTGGCCATCACCGCGGCGAGCGGGGAGGCCTTCGTGGTCGTCGTCGCGGCCGGCTTCGCGAACGCGAGGCGCGAGACGGCGAGCGTGTCGCCGCGCTTCGGGTCGATGCCGGCGAGGCTCGCGACGGACTGCTTCAGGCTCGCGACCGTGGCGGCCGGGACGGAGGAGTCGACGAGGAGCGCGACGTCGAGCCGGTTCACCGAGCCGGGTGCGACCGTCGTCTTCTGGGTCGTCTTGTCGACGCCGAAGCTCGTCGTGTCCGACTTGTTCGTGTAGTTCGACGTCGACGAGCCGGAGGAGCCGGCGGCGTAGCTCGGGGTCGTGGTCGTGTTCGACGCCGTGCCCGCGGGGAGAGCCGGTGCGCCGCCCGTGCTCTTCAGGTTCTCCTGCGTCGTCTGCGACTGGAGCGGCGTCCCCTTCTTCGCGTACGTGACCTGGTTGATCGTCGTCTGGTCGACGTTCAGGTCGGCGTGGACGCGCGCCTGCGCCTTGCCGGGGCCGAGCGTCGAGTCGAGCATCGCGTTGATCGAGCTCGCGAGCTGGGCCGCGTAGAGCTGCTCGTCCGCCAGCTTCGTCCCCGCCGAGTTGGTGCTCGAGCCGGCTGACGGCCAGAGCAGCGAGCCCGACTGGTCGGTGATCGTCACCATGCCGGTCGAGAGCCCTTTCACGGCCGCGGCGACGAGGTGCGCGATCCCGGCCACCGTCGAGGGGTCGAGCGGGGCGGCCGCGGTCAGGAGCACCGCGGCGCTCGCCTTCGAGCTCTGGTCGACGAAGAGCGTGTCCGCCGGCAGCACGAGCTGCACGTCGGCGCTCGTGATCCCGTTGATCTGCTGGATCGCCCGGTCGATCTCGCCCTCGAGCGCGCGCTGGTAGTCGATCTTCTGCTGGAAGTCGGTCGCGCCCATGCTGACGTTGTTGAAGATCTCGTAGCCGACCTGGCCGCCGTTCGTCAGGCCCTTCGAGGCGAGCGCGATGCGCGCCTGCGAGGTCTGGCTCGCCGGCACGTCGATCTCGGTGCCGCCGTTGCCGACGCGGTACGCGATCCCGGCCGAGGCGAGCGCGGTCGTCATCTGGCCCGTCTGCGCCGGGTCGACGCCGGTGACGAGCGTCGCGTAGCTCGGCTGCGACGCGTAGCTGTAGAGGAAGTAGAAGGTGACGAGGACGATCAGGCCGCTGACGACGATCGTGAGCTGGCCGCGGGGCTCGAGGCTCCGCCACAGGTCTCGGATGCGGGCGAGCGTCAAGACCTAGACCTGCATCCGGAAGATCTCTTGGTACGCGTCGACGGCCTTGTTGCGGACCTGCGCCGCGAGCTGGAGCGCGAGGCTCGCGCGCTCGACCTCCATCGCGACGGTCGAGACATCCGAGGCCTGGCCGGTCGCCAGCTGCTGCGACGCGGTCGTCGCCTGCTGCTGGAGCGCGTCGAGCTTGCCGAGCTCGCCGCTCAGCATCGAGCCGAAGCTCGAGCCCGACCCGGAGCCGGTGGACGGAGCGGCGGGCGCCGGGGTGGGCGGCGCGACCTGGCCGATCGCGGGGAGCGAGGGAATCGCGGGGATCGCCATCGCTAGTGGAGGAGGTCGAGGGCGTGGGTGAACATCTGCTTCGACGCGTTCATCGCCTGCACGTTCGCCTCGTAGCCGCGGCTCGAGGTGATCAGGTCGACCATCTCGGTCACGGGGTTCACGTTCGGGAGGGTCACGTAGCCCTGCGCGTCCGCGTCGGGGTGGCCCGGGTCGTAGACGCGCCGCGGCGGGCTCGGGTCGGCGACGATGCCCGTCACCTCGACGCCGTTCCCGACCGACTGGGTGCCGGGCGTCTGGGCGCCGGCGAGCGTGTCGGCGAAGGTCGAGCCGCCGCCGGCCTCCTGGAGGACGACCTCCTTGCGCTGGTACGGCTGGCCGTTCGCGCCGCGCGTCGTGTCGGCGTTCGCGAGGTTCTCCGCGACGACGTCCATGCGCAGCCGGTCGGCCGCCATCCCCGACGCGGAGATGCCCATGGAGCCGAACAGGCCGCCGCTCACTGGCCGTACCCGATCGCGGTGGACAGCATCTTCAGGCGGGCGTTCGCGACCGAGACGAGCGACTGGTAGTCGAGCGCGTTCTGGCTCAGCTTCGCCATCTCGGTGTCGACGTCGACGTTGTTGCCGTCCGCCTGCATCGAGCTCGTCGTGTCGGTCTGGGGCGCGAACTGGAGCGCCTCGATCTGGGACGGCGAGGCGCCGTTCGCGAGCGCCGAGGCGAGCGTGGCCTGGAAGTTCAGGTCGGAACGCTTGAAGCCCGGGAGTGTCGGCGTTCGCGAGGTTGTTCGCGAGCAGCTGCTGGCGCTGGGCGGAGCCGGCGAGCGCTTGCTCGAGTGCGATCTGGGTGACGTCGAACAGACCCACGTGTTCGTCCTCCCTCTTGCGAAGAGCGCCCGTCCGTGGGTCCGTCGTCTCCTCCCTGAGACGTCCTCGTAATCGTCCCGGCCGCGGCCGAGTTGAGAGCGGCTAGGCCTGGCCGGCGGCGGCGTACGAGGCGAGCGCCCGGCGGCCGCGGTGGACGTGCTCGAGGTCGTGCGAGACCGTCGATGCGACGGCCTCGATCGCGGCGGTGTTCGCCCACGCGATCGCCTCGGCCTCCTCGAGGATGGCCTGCGCAGCCGGCGGTGCCTGCGCCGGCAGGGCGTCGACGAGCCGCTGCCACGCCTCGCCGGCGGCGACCGCCTCCGGCCAGCGCCCGCCGGTGACCAGCTCCTGCTGGAGGCGGATGAGCTCGAGCAGGCGCTCGTAGGCGGCGGTCATGCCGTGTTCCTCTCGGCCGAGGCCGCGACCTCGATCTCGGCCCAGGAGTCGCGCAGCCCGGAGAGCAGCTCGGCGACCTCCTCGTAGCCGGACGGGTCGGACTGGGCGGTCGATTCGTTGATGTGCCGCATGCAGAAGCCGTAGATCGAGCGCAGTCCGAACGCGACCTCGCCCTGCCGCAGGTCGAGCGAGCGGTTCAGCTCGTCGATCACGGCCTGGGCGCGGTGCAGCCGGTCGCGGGACTGGGCACGACGGCCCTCTCGCATCGCCGCTGCCGCCTGCAGGAGAAAACGGATGGCGCCGTCGTACAGCATCACGACGAGCCGCTCCGGAGAAGCGGTCATGACGCTCGCCTCCGCGTAGGCGAGCTTGGCGGTGGCGTACTGATTCACGCTGACCTCGCTGAGTGAGGGACGGGGGACGTCCCGAGTAGTCGGCGGCGCGGCGTCGCGCTTGAGGGGCATCCAGCCGGTCTTCGACGACGTCGACGCGACGATGCCGCCGCGCGTCCCGGAGAGGCCCGCGACCTGGCCGCTCAGCCACTGGCCCTGCGACTGGGCCTGCTGCATCGCCGTCTCCATCGCCGTGTACTGCGCGCGCAGCGCAGTCTCCTTTTCGGCGAGGCGCACGTCCCACTCGGCCTTCTGGGAGGCGAGGTCGGAGATCATCTGGCCCTCGCTCGTGATGCGCGAGTTGATCACGCCGCCCGCGCCGATGTACGAGTTGAGCACGTTGTTCAGCCGCTGCACGAGCCCCTCGGACGAGTAGCTGTTCGTGACGTTCGAGAAGAGCGCCTTCACGTCCGAGAAGTTCGTCGTCAGCGCGGTCGAGAGCGCGGTCGTGTCGAGCGTCAGGTCGCCGTTGATCGACTGCCTGGTTGAGCGCGCCGGTGCCGACGGCGGCGCCGGTCGAGAGCCCGGCCTGCGCGAGCGTCTTCATCGCGGCGGGCGCGTTGCTGAAGATGTCGCCGACGGAGTTCCGCAGCTGGGAGAGAAGCGAGACGAGCGAGGGGTCGCCCTGGAGGTCGCCCTTGGCCCGGTCGGCGTCCGTCTGCGGGTTGACGACCTTCTGCTCGTTGACCTTCGCGCTGATCATGTCGACCGTCGCGTTGTAGGTGGTGACGAAGTCCTGGACCGCCGTCTGCACGCCGTCGATGTTCGGGCCGGGCGTCGAGACGTTGACGGAGACCGAGCCGGACGTCGTGCCGAGCAGGGTCACGTTCAGCCCCGACGCGATCGTCGTGAGCACGTTGCTCGAGCTCGTCTGGGTCGAGCCGCCGTCGACCGTGTACTGCGCGTCCTGCGGCGGACACCGTCTGCGTCAGGCCGAGGTCGGCGGCGAGCGTGCCGCCGCCGGTGCTCGTGACCGAGAGCGTGTTCGCCGCGCCGGTGACCTGGCTCGAGAGGACGAGCTTCGAGTTGACGACGGAGGCGTAGACCTGGGTGCCGCTGGCCTGGTTGATCGCTGCCGGCGATCGTCTGGAGCGAGTCGCCGGACGCGACGTTCACGGTGAACGCCTGCGCGGAGTTCGAGCCGACCTGGATCGTGAGCTGGTCGGCGCCGTTCGCCGTCTGGAGGCTCGTCGACTGCGTGAGCTGCTGTGCGCGCGCGAGCTGGGAGACCGCGATCTGGAACCCGCCGGGCGGGACGCCGTTGCCGGTGGCGGTGACGTGGGTCGGATCGCTCGAGGTGATCTGCTGCGCGGTCGACCACGTGCTCGGGTCGACGAGCGTGGCGAGATCGCGCCCGAGAGGGTCGTCGAGCTGCGCCTGGATCGACTGGAGGTCGGTCTGGCGGGTCGTCTCCAGCGTCTGCTGGTTGATGATCCGCTGCTGGGGGAGCTGCTCGATCGTCATCAGCTGCTGGACGATCGTGTTCGTGTCCAGGCCGGACGCCAGTCCGCCGATGTTGAACGTCGGGATGAGCGGGTTGTTGGCGGTCGACGTGCTGATCGAGCCCGTCATCGCCTAGCCCCTTCGTGTGGAGGCTCGCCGTGTCGCCGCCGAGCACGTTCAGCAGCCGGGCATGCGAGATCTCGTGCTCGCCGGGGCCGGTCGCGTCGCTGACGTGGGCGTGCAGCTCGTTCGTCGCCGGATCGTGCTCCAGCCGGACCTTGACCTGCTTGCGGTCGAGCTCGTGGAGGACGCGGGCCGCGCGTGTCGAGCGCGTCGAGGACCTCGGCCGGGGGCAGGTCGGGCAGCTGGCCGGCGCCCGCGCCGTGACGGCGAACGGCCGCGCGGCGGCTCCGCTCCGGGCGGCGCCCGGCGCGGGTGTCCCCGTCGGGGTCCCATCGACGGGCGTGATGCCGTCAACCATGTCGCGTTGCCTCCCTGGGTCCATTCGTCGGCCGGTTTCCAGCCGCGTCATCGGCAGGCGGCCGCCGGTCTTTAGGGGTCCGCGCGCGAGGTCATTCGCCGACGAGCTCCGCGCGGGCGGCGAGCGCCTCGTGCAGCCGGGCCGCAGGGACGCTTCCGGGGTCGGAGGCGGCGGCCGCGGCCGCGAGCGTCCGGGCGTCCTCCTCGAGCCCGCGGGCGAGCGCGACCTGGGCGAGTCCGAGGTAGGCGCGGGCGTCGGGCGCCTGCTGCGGCGGCGGCGAGCCACTCGTCGGCCGCCGAGTCGAGGAAGCCGCGCCGCAGGTACATGCGGGCGAGCGACTCCCGGCGTTCGCGCGGGTCGATCGCGAGCCGTTCCGCGAGCTGGTGGAGCACGGCGAACGCGTCGACGTCGACGACGCGCAGGAGCGCCTCGAGCGCGGTGAACGCGGTCGGCGCCGCCGCGGCCGGGAGCGAGCGGGCGCCTGCCCGCCGGTGAGCAGCGCGAGCCAGCCGCGGTAGAGCGTCGACGTCGTGGCCGGCGACGCCGCGGCCGGGCGCGGACTCGAGCGCCGCGGCGAGCTGCGGCGCGTCGCCGGACGGCCGCGCAGGCGAAGAGCTCGGCGCGCGCCGCGTCGGCGCCGACGAGGGAGTCCGCGGGCTCGAGCCTCGCCTCGGCACGCCGCCTCGGCGTAGGCGCGCCGGGCGAGCAGCGTCTCGACGAGCCCGATGCGGGCGACGCCGTTGCCCGGCCGTGCGGCGAGGACGCTGCGGAAGAGCGTCTCCGCCTCGGCTGGAGCGGCCGCCCTCGTAGAGGGCCGTGGCGAGCAGAAGCGCGGCGCTCGGCCGCTCGGCCGCGAGTCGTGTACACACCTCGCCGGGATCGGCGCCGCGGGCGATCTCGAGCGAGGCGAGCGGCAGCACCGGCGCGACGTAGTCGGGGTGCTCCTCGAGCGAGCGGCGGTACTGCTCCTCGGCCTCGGCGGGCCGGCCCTGGCTGTGCGGATCTCGGCGAGCAGCGCGCGGGCGAGGTACGTGCCGACGCCGACCGCGGCGCCGTACTTGGCGGGCGCGTCCCCCAGCTCGAGGCAGCGCTCGGCGAGCTCGCCGCCTCGTCGAGCTCGCCCTCGTCGTGGGCGCACATCGCGCCTGGAGCACGAGCTCGGTGTGGTCGGGGTAGACGGCGAGCGCCTCGTCGATCGCCTCCCGGGCGGCGAGCGGGTCGCCGGACTCGCGCCGCGCCTGCACGAGCCGGGCGGCGAGCATCGGCGCGTAGCCCTTGCCGCTCCAGTTGGCTTCCTGCTGCAGAGCGATCCAGCCGCGGTCGAGGTGCGTGCGGGCGCGATCGAACTCGCCCAGGACGATGTACTCCGAGCCGAGGTTGAAGTCGACGAACGGGCCCGGCGCCTCCAGTGCCTCCCGCTGCAGCAGCTCGAGGTTGCGCCGCGACTTCTCGCGGTCGCTGATCCGGCTCTTCAGGTAGCCGTAGTGGAGCATCCGGATCGACGTCGTCTCGAACCGCTCGGGCAGGAAGGTCGGCATCGCCTGCGTCTTCTGCTCGTGGATCCGGCCCTCGAAGCGGTACTCCGGCCGATGCCGGAACAGGCGCATGCGCGAGGTGCGCGACGGAGGAGCCCGAGTCCTCGCCGCCGGTGTAGTTCGTCTCGACGAGGTAGAAGGCCTCGCGCCAGGTGCGGCCGAGCAGGTCTCGCAGCAGAGGGGCGTCCTCGGCCACGAGGTGCTCGTCGGCGTCGAGGTAGAGCACCCAGTCGCCGGTGGCGTGGTCGAGCGAGACGTTGCGGGCATCGGCGAACGAGCCGTTCCACGGGAAGTGCACGACCTTCGCGCCGTAGGACTCGGCGATCTCGACGGTGCGGTCGGTGGAGCCGGTGTCGACGACGACCATCTCGTCGACCGCGTCGGCGACGGCGGCGAGGCAGCCGGGGAGCATCTCCTCCTCGTCCTTCACGATCATCACGAGCGACAGCGTCAGGCCGTCGGCCGGCCGTGCGGCGGCGGCGACGCGGCGGGCACGGGCACCGAGCCCGCGGGCGCTGTGCGGCGGCCGGCCCGCGGAGGGTCGGGACGGTGGCTGCGCTTGCGCCGCCGCGCCTCGGTGAGGTTCCGGTCGACGTGCTCGAGCTCCGGGATCCAGCCGCGCAGCCGCCTCGAACAGCGCCTCCGCGCCGCCGAGCTCGCCCACCTCGTACAGCAGCACGCCCGCGTAGTTCAGCAGCACCGGCTCGGAGGCTCGGTCGCGAGCGCGTCGAGCAGGATCCCGGCGACGGTGAGGTAGAAGCCGGTCCAGCAGGCGCTCGTCCCCGACACCGGCCGAGAAGGCGAGCTCCGCCAGCTGCTGCCGCGCCTGGTAGGCGCGCTGCGGCTCCCACGTGTCGAGGCCGGCGAAGATCTCGCGGACTGCGTCGAAATTGCCGCCGGAGGCGGCGGCCGCCGCCCGCTCGAGCGTGCGATTGACTCGCCGCCGCCACTCGGTCGGCGAGAGCTGGAGCTCCCGCTCCTCGGACGCGAGGGTCACGGTACGGATGGCCATCAGGCTGCCTCCTGCGCGGTGAGGGCGGCGCGAAGGGCCGCCGGATCTGGGGGGAGGACGAGACGGGCCCGCGACGGCGGCTCGCCGACGCAGATCACCGCGTCGGCGGCGAGCGCGAGGGAGCTTGCGTGCAGGCCGGACGGGTCGGCGAGCGCGATGTCGGGGGCCGACCCGGCGTCGCGCCCGCTCTGCTCGAGCTCGCCGTCGAGGAGCGCGAGCTCGTCGTCGGCGCCGGTCGACGGGAACAGCAGTGTGACGTCGTCGGCGTGCGTGAACGCCGTGACGTAGGCATGGAGCGCCGGCGCCCACGACTCGCGCCGGCTCCACTCCGCGGGGGCGAGGAAGAGAAAGCGGCGCCGGCCCGGCACGGCGGCCGACGGGATCTCCCGGATCGGCGTGCGTCCGGTCAGGGCCGCGATCCGCTCCGCGGCCCTCCCGGCCGCGGCGTCCCAGCTGAACGGCTCCGCGTGGCGGCGCGCCTCGGCGGCGCGGGCCGCCCGTGCGGCGGGGTCGGTGGCCTCACGGAGCGCGCTCGCGAGCGCCCGCTGGTCGGGCTCGAGGAAGAAGCCGGTGCCGGTGAGCGTGAGGCCCTCGGGGGTGAAGGCTTCGGCCGGAATGGGAGTGCCCGTGGCGGGAATGCGCCAGGCGCACGCGTCCGAGACGAACTCGTCGGTCGGCCCGCCGGCGGTGACGATCAGCGGCACGCCGCAGGCGAGCGCCTCGAGCGCCGGCAGGCAGAACCCCTCCGCCCGGTACGGCTGCACCAGCACGTCGGCCGCGCGGTAGAGCGAGGGCACCTCGCCGAACGGGATCTCCTCGTCGATGAAGATCACCTCGGGCGCCTCCGGGTCGGCGCGAAACTCCGAGATGAGCGTCTCGCCCGTCTGGGCGCGGTAGAAGGTGCCCGAGCAGAATCCCTTGATCGCGAGACAGACGTCGTCGGCCGCGCTGAACTCGGCGGCGTACGCCGACAGGAGGACGTCGATTCCCTTGCGGGGGATCGTGCCGCCGACGAAGAGGAAGACCGTGCTCTTCCCGGTCGGGAAGCGCCGCGCCGGGCCGTCGGGGGTGAACCGCTCGAGATCGACGCCGTTCGGGACGACGTGCACGAGCTCCGGGGCGATGCCGGAGGCGACGTACCCGTCCCGGACGTGCGCCGACGGCACCCAGACCTCGTCGACGCGCTCGCGGATCGCGTCCGCCCACGCTCGCGGGATCCGCCCGAACTCCCAGGGCTGATAGAGGACGAACGGCCCGCCGCTCGGCGGGTAGAAGTCGGGCGGCCAGTGCGCCGCGATCCCGACGCATCCGTCACCGGTCTCGGTCGCGTCGTGAGCCAGCCGGTGCACGACGCCGCCGCCGGCCTCGAGCGCCGTCGTGACGCCGTCGTTGACGATCGCGAGCGAGTGCGAGGAGCCGAAGTCGCCACGCCAGACACACCGCGGCGACGCCGAGCCGGCACGCGCGTCGGCGGGTGGAGGAGAGGGGACGCTCATCCCACCGGGTAATCGACGCGGCGGGAAGGTCGTTTAGGCGGCGGCGCTCAGGCGGCGCGGCGGGTCGCCGCCGGCGCGGTGTCGAGCAGCGTTCGCAGCTCCGCGAGGCCCGATTCGTCGAAGTGCGGCAGGCGTTCGAGCTCGGTCGTGGGCGGACGACGGCTGAGAACCGCGACGGCGCTGCGCGCGAGCGTGGAGCGGTCGCCGCCGGCGACGGCGAGCAGATCGGCTGCGTCGTCGCGTTCGAGGTCGGCCGCCGCGATCGCGGGGCCGAGCAGCTCGACGAGCTCCTGTTCGGAGCTGCCGGAGCCGTCGATCACGAGCGTGACGTCGTCCCCGGCGCCGACGCTGCGGCCCCAGGCTGCGAGCAGCTCCGGGCTCGGCCGCGAGCTCGTCGGCGAACGCGAGCACCGCGAGCGAGCGCGAGCCCTCGATCGGGACGGGCGGCGCGCGTCGGCGGCGGCGATCGCCGCGCGATAGTGGCTCTCGAGCTCGTCGAGGTACGCGTCGAACCCGCGCGGCGCCGCGATCGCAGCCTGCATCCGGCCGAGCAGCTCCCGGTCGTCGACGAAGCGGCGCAGCGCGGCGGCGAGCGCGGCCGGGTCGCCGTGCGGGACGGCGAGCCCGTCGACGCCGTCGGCGAAGAACTCGGGGATGCCGCCGATCGCGGCGCCGACGACCGGGGCGCGGGCGGCGAGCGCCTCGGCGACGGTGAGCGGCGCGCAGTCCTCCCAGAGCGAGGGGACGCAGACGACGTCGACGGACGCGAGCAGCTCCGGCAGCTGCGTGGGCTCGTAGCCGCCGTGGAAGACGACCCGGCCGGCGCGCGTCCGCGGCGTGCAGGCGGTCGACGTACGGGCCGGCGCCGGCGCCGAAGAGGTGCACCTCGACGCCGTCGACGAGCTGCGCGGCCAGGACGAGGACGTGCGCGCCCTTGTGCGGGTAGAGGCTGCCGATGAAGCCGACGCGCAGCGGCCGCCGGAGCCGGGCGGCCGGTTCGCGCCGCGAGCCCGCCTGTTCCCAGATCCAGCCGACGGTCTCCGGCTGCTGGTAGCAGACGTGGATCGACGCGGGGTCGTGCCCGGCGGCGACGAAGAGGTCCTTGACCCGCTGCGAGACCGCGAGGTGGCGGCCGAGCGATCGCGTCCCCGCCTCGAGCCGCCGCGCGTACGCGGGCGCGAGCTCGGGCCGGCCGAGGCAGGCGCCGCACTTCGCCCCGTCGGCTCCGGCCCGTCGCAGAGCGAGAGGTCTTCGCGGAACAGGTACATGCGCGGGCAGATCGGCCAGTAGTTGTGCGAGGTGTAGACGGTCGGGACGCCGAGCGCGTCAGGCACCGCGAGCGAGAGGCCGAGCAGCGAGTGCACGTGCACGACGTCCGGGCTGCAGCTCGTCGGCGAGCTCCCTCGCGATCCGTACCAGCAGCGGGTCCTCGAGCTCGCGTTCCGGGTTGCCGGGGTCGTTGAAGCGGCTCGGCCTGTTGTGGACGAAGATCACCCGGACGCCGTCGTCGACCGCGGCGCGGAGGTGGTAGGGCGGGGCGCCCTCGATCTCCTGAACCGGCGCGGTCAGGACGGTGACGCGGTGGCCGCGGCGGACGAGCGCCTTCGCGATCTGGCGCGGCAGGATCGTGCCGCCGCCCTCGTCGGCCCAGCCGGTCATCGTGAAGAGGATGGAGAGACCGTCGCCGAAGCCGTCCTCTGCCAGCACGCGGCGCTCGTCGAGCTCGAGCGTCTCGCGCCAGCGCTCGAGGAACAGTGCCCGGCCGCGGCCCTCGGGCGTATCGGCGCCCTTCGCATAGTGGAACTGCTCGAGGCCGAGCAGCCGCTTCGTCTGCGACTCGAGGTGGGTGACGACCGAGTCGGGCCGGTAGACGACCTTCGCGCCGGCCGCGCGCACCTTCAGGCACAGGTCGAGGTCCTCGTGTCCGTTCCAGTACGCTTCGTCGAAGCCGCCGACGCGCTCGAGGAGCTCGCGCCGGATCGCGAGGCACGCGCCGGTGACGAGCTGGAGCTCCCGCCGGTGGCTCACCTGTGGTGCGTCCGCCGGCTGGCAGAGGTAGACGTGGTAGGGGAACGGGTCGCCGTCGCGCTCGCCGACGACGACGCCGGCGTGCTGGATCGTGCCGTTCGCGTACAGGAGCTTCGAGCCGACGACGCCCGTGTCCGGGTGTTCCGCGAGCTCCGTGAGAATCGCGTTCAGCCAGCCGGGGTGCGGGATCGTGTCGTTGTTCAGGAAGAGCACGACCTCGCCGCGGGCGAGCGCGGCCCCCTGGTTGCAGGCGGCGGAGAAGCCGCGGTTCTCGTCGTTGCAGACGGCGCGGAGCAGGCCGTCCGCCTCCGCCTCGCGCAGGAACGCGGGTGTCCCGTCGGTCGAGGCGTTGTCGACGACGACGACCTCGTATGAGCCGAGTGCTGTCGCCCGCGGGAGCGTGTCGAGGCACTGCCGTGTCAGGCCGAGGTTGTTGAAGGTCGGGATCACGATCGTCGTCAGCGGCAGCGCGGATGCCGGTGGGCGCCGGGCGAGCCCGCGGAGGCCCGCGAGGTAGCCGGCGCGCAGCCGCTCGAGGTCGGCGCGGCCCGGCGGCAGCGGGTGCTTCGCGAACAGGCGCTCAGCCGCGGACAGAAAGTCGCCGCGCGTCCCGTCGACGCGCTCGCGGAAGCGGCACGTGACCCGCGGAACGCGGAGGAAGTCGAAGCGGCGGGAGAGGCGAACGAAGCAGGTCCCAGTCCTCGATCGGCGGGAGCGCGCCGTCGAAGCCGCCGCCGATCTCATCCAGGCAGCTCGCCTCGTGCAGGGCGCAGATGATCGGGATGTAGTTCTCGTAGAGGAGCCGGTCGCGGTCGAAGTCGACCGAGTAGGGGACGTCGCTCCAGACGGCGACGTCGTCGTCCCCGACGCGACGGTAGACGTCGCGGCGCCCGTCGGTGTACACGACCTGGACACCGTGTCGCTGCGCCGCCGTCACCAG
This sequence comes from uncultured Actinomycetes bacterium, assembly GCA_963815005.1. GTDB lineage: Bacteria > Actinomycetota > Thermoleophilia > Gaiellales > Gaiellaceae > Palsa-739. The sequence continues at coordinate 7,866 of CAWFFI010000017.1, read as the reverse complement.
CGTCTCGAGGTGGTCGGGCAGGAAGGCGTCATCGTCGTCGAGGTAGGCGATGAAGCGTCCGCGCGCGGCGGCGAGACCGGTGTTCCGCGCGGCGGAACGTTCCCGCGGTGTCTCGTGTGCGATATAGACGGCGTCGAGTCCGGCCACCGATGCGATCACGTCGGTGACGTCGATGCCGCCGTCGTTGACGACGACCGCCTCGACCGATTCGAGCGTCTGCTCGGCGATGCTCTCGAGTGCCAGCCGGAGCAGCTCCGGCCGGTCGTGCGTCGGAACGACGACCGAGACGAGCGGCGCGCTCACGCGACCGCTTCCGCGCTGGGTGTGACGAGCCGTCCGTGCCACCGCCGCCGTCTCGGCGAGCAGATCCGGCGGGAGCGGCAGTTCGTCGAGCGGCAGGCCGCCCGCGAGCCGGTCGTACCGGTCACCCACGACCTCCCAGCGATAGGCGGTCATCCAGTGGGCGCGCCCGGCTCGGCCGAGCCTTGTCCGCGCCTGCCGATCTGCGAGCAGCGGCGAAATCGTCTCGGGAAAGCGGTCGAGCCCGACGATCACGCCGCCCGCGTGGTCGGCGGCGGAGCCGCACGTCGGCGTCGCGACCCAGGGCAGCTCGTGGCTCATCGCTTCGAGCAGGACGAGCGGCGTCGCCTCGGCCAACGACGGAAGCAGCAGGAGGTCGGCTTCGCTCATCGCCGCGGCGACCGTCGCGGGCGGGACGCCCGGGACGAACGTGACCCGCGGGTCGCGGGCGACGCGCTCGAGCACGGCCGCGGTCGTGGCCGGGTGCGCCGGCGAGGGGTGGCCCAGGTGGACGAGGTGCCAGTCGCCGTCGTCCGCCCAGAGCACGTCGAGCAGTGCGGCGTGGTTCTTCTCAGGCCAGAGGTTGCCGACGACGAGCAGGAGCGGCGTCTCGGGGCTGACACGGATGCGCTCGCGGAAGGGTGCGTCTGGCTCGACGTGCTCGACCGCGTTCGGCACGTAGCTCGCCGGAACGCCGAGCTCGCGATAGAGGCGCGCGTCCCAACCTGCGTACGAGCTGTAAGCAACCGCCTCTGCTTCGAGCAAGAGATGGCGCAGCGTCTCGGAGCGCGCCGCGTCGGCGGTCACGGCCCGGTAGCCCTCTTCGTTGATGCACGGGACGACGACGCGGCGAGCCGTGCTCGCCGACAGTGCGAGCACGGCCGGGATGGGCCACGCCTGCGGCGCGGAGATCCCGAGCACGACGTCGAAACGACCACGGGCGGCGAGCCCGCGACGGCAGCGCCGGGATCGCCCGCGACCTCGTGTACGCGCATCCCGCGGCGCTCGAGACCGGTCCGTTCCGGGAGAGCGCGCGCGGCGACCTCGACCTCCCAGCCGCGCTGTTGCAGTGCCACGCCGACGGCCTCGGCGAGGCGCTCGCCGCCGCCGACGGAGGGGTGGAAGAGATCGACCACGAGGAGCAGGCGGCCGCGCTCGGCGGCGGCCGCCGTGAAGCCCGAGGCGAGCCTGCGGAGAGCGGCGGCGCCCGCCGCGGAGACGCGGCGAGATCTCCCGGCGCGTCCGCCGCTCGCCCGAGAGCTGCTTGCACCGGCGGCCCTTGGGCCGCCCACGTGCGCACGTCCACCGGGACGATCGCGATGTCGGGGCCGCGATCGTCGACGACACCGAGGAGGGAGGCCTGCCGGGCGAGCGACTCCATCGCAACGTCGCAGCCGAGCTCACCGGCCGCGACGATCAGTGTCGCGGCCGAGGTCGCGTCGAAGGCGGAGCAGTACGCGCGCGAGGAGCGCGGCTCGTCGAGCAGTTCGGCTGCGTCGGCGAGCACGAGCAGCCGCGGAGGCTCGCGCGGCGGCGAATGCGGCAGGGACGCCATCGCTGCCGTGATCGTCGGACGTCCGTGATACTTGAACGGTGCGTCCGCTCGTCAGCGTCGTCATGCCGGTGTTCAACGCGGAGGCCTACCTCGCCGAGGCGATCACGAGCATCCTCGGCCAGACGTACGACGAGCTCGAGCTCGTGATCGTCGACGACGGCTCGTCCGACGGCAGTCCGCAGGTGATGGCGGGCTACGACGATCCGCGGGTCAGGATCATCCGGACGGAGAATCGCGGCGAGGCGGCGGCGCGCACGCGCGGCATCGCGGAGGCGCACGGCGAGTTCGTCGCCTGGCAGGACGCCGACGACGTCTCGCTCCCTTCCCGGCTCGAGGTGCTGATGCGCCAGCTCGAGCTCCCGCACGTGGGCTTCGCGCACTCCGACATGCTCCTGATCGACACCGCGGGCGCGCCGTGCGGCTACTGGCAGTCGCAGATGATCGTGCCCACGCGGGTCGAGCGCTTCCTGCTCCGCGTCGGGACGCCGTTCAACAATCCGAGCATGGTGCTGCGCCGGTCGATCGCCGCCGGCATCGAGTACCGGTCGTTCGGCATCGGCACCGACACGGACGCCGTCGCGCAGTTTGCGGTGGACTCGTACGGCGTTCACGTCCCCGAGCCGCTCCTGCTCTACCGCCGGCATGCGACGAGCGCAACGGCGGATCCCACCGAAGAGACCGTGTACGAGCATGTCGCGTCATACCTTGAGCGGACGCCGCTCGAGCGGCTCTTCCCGGAGCTCGACTGGACGGACGGGGAGGGCGCGAGCCGCCGCGCCCAGGCGCTTCTCTCCTCTTCCTCTACCGCCGCGGCTTCCCGCAAGCCGCCCAGCGGTGGCTCGACCAAGCCCAGGACCAGCCGCCCGACGAGGACGTCGCGCGCTTCGTCGAAGGCGTTGCACGGCTTGCCATCGACGACGCCGCCGGCGCCCGAGACACTGCTCTCCGCCTGCCGCCGCGACCACGTCGTCGAGAACTACCTCGGCGAGGCGGCCGCGCGTGGTGGCGACCTCGCCCGCGCGGCTCTCCACTTCCGGCAGGCGGCGACCCTCGCCCCCCACTACCCGGAGCCTCTGGCGAACCTGAAAGCCGTCGGGGCGCGGACCGGCTACCTGCAGCTCGATCCGAGCTGGCTGAAGTTCCGCTAGGCAGCCGCCCTCAGCGGGGGCTCGATCCGGGCGAGGTAGCCTCCAGATCCTCCGGCGTGCCGAGCCCGTGCACTCCAGGGGGTCGATCTCGTGGACGTAGATCCGCTTGTCGGCCTCGATCAGCTCGTTGAAGACGGGGCAGACGTAGAACTCGCCGTTCACGCGACGGTCGCGTGCGATCATCTGCCTCGCGCCGGCGACGAAGTCGGCCCCGTGGCGGAAGTAGTAGATGCCGACCGTCGCGAGGTCGCTGATCGGGTCCTTCTCCGCCACCTCGACCACCTGGCCCGCGTCGTCGACGCCGCGCGAAGCTCCACTTCGGGTTCGTGTCGCGGAAGACGAGGATGCCCCCGTCGGCGTTCTGCTGCCGCATCGCCGCGACGAACTCGGCGATGTCCGTATCGACGAGCTGGTCGCTGTTCGCGAGCACGAGCTCGGCGGAGCTGTCGATCAGCTGCTCGGCCTTCAAGACGGTGCACGCCGCGCCCTCGGTGAGGCCGTCGACCGTTACCACCTCGGCGTCCGGCGCCACGTGCTTGACCACGAAGTCGGCGGCGTAGCGGCCGACGTGGCGCTCCTGGAGGATGACGATCGGGCGCCCGATGCCGCGGAAGTCGTCGAGGACGAGCTCGATCATCGGTCGGCCGGCGACGTCGATCAGCGGCTTCGGATGCTGGTAGCCGACCTCGGCGAACCGCTTGCCCTGGCCCGCCGCCGGGATGACGACGTTGACGCGGTCCGACTCGAGGATCGTGCGCAGGACGCGGTAGTAGTTGACCTCCGAGGGGTCGTTGACCGAGCAGAGCGCACCGCCGGACGCCAGCGCGGCCGCCTTGCCGACGTCGCTGTCCTCGACGACGACGCACTCGCTCCGGGCGCCAGGCCGAGCCGTTCGAACGCGACCTGGTAGATCTGCGGGTCGGGCTTCGAGCGCTCGATGCCTGGTTCGAGAGCGTGAACTCGAAGAACTCCTTCACGCCCGAGCGCTCGAGCATCAGGTCGACGCTGCGTCGCATGGCGTTGGAGCACACGACGAGCCGGTAGTGGCGCGCGAGCAGGCGCGCCATCTCCACCTTCTCCGGGTCGGGCTCGCAGAACGACTCGACGATCTGCTCGGTGACCGCCTGCTTCGACGCGAGGATCTTCGGCCAGAGCTCGGTCGGGAGCGCCTTCCGCTCGGTGAGGATCCGCAGCTTCTCGCGCGTCGGGATGCCCTTGTAGACGGTGAGGTGCTCCTGCCACGAGATCGGTTCCACGTCGGCGTGCTGGAGCGCGACGTTGAGGGCGTTGTAGTGCCACTTGTCGGCATCCACGAGCACGCCGTCCATGTCGAAGACGACAGCCTTGATCATCGGATTCCTCCTAGAAGCTCACGTAGGCGGAGCGGGTAATCGGTCAGATCGCGGTCACGCCCCGAGCCGGCCACCTCGCGCCAGCGCGGCGCGAGCTCGGCCGGGCCGGTGCCCGGTGCAGGCTCGGGCGAGACGTAGAAGGTCTGCTTGCCGGCGGCGGCGAGGCTGCGGACGGCGGTCTCGGTCACCCACGGCGTCTCCGACTCGTCGAGCCACACGTGCGTGACCTGGGGGTCGTCGCGCAACTCGGCGAGCCCGGGCTCGCGGTCGCTCAGCCGGTGCGCGACGGCGAAGCCGCGTCCCTGGACCGAGCGCATCAGCTCGCGCGTCCCGTCGAGGAGCTCGAAGTCGAAGAGGAAGAAGCTGTCATGCGTGCCGGTAGCGGCGATCGCGTCGAGCGTCGCCTCGAGCGCGTCGAGGCTCTTGACGTTGAGCGCGTGCAGGCCGGGGCCCGGGTCGCCGAGGAAGGCACGGGCGTCGCGGTCGGCGCTCGCAGGGCGTCGGATCGTGGGCGAGCGTCAACTGCTCGCCGTGCGCGTTGACGTCGAACTCCAGGCAGAAGCCGCGTTGGACAGCGGATCGCAGTGCCGCACGCGTGTTCTCCGCCGCGCGGTCCGGCCCGGAGAGCAGCCCGCGGTGCGCGAGGATCGCGGTGGCGAGGGACGTCACGCGCTGGGAATTCGGCGGCAGTGTCGCCCTCTTTAGCGCGCGAGCTCGAGCCGCCAGTCGGCGCCGTACTTCTCGTGGAAGACGAACTCCATCTCCGCGACGGCGTTCTCGTCGCAGGACGCGTACGTCTCGCCGCCGGCGCCCTGGGCAGACCTGCACCGGCCCTGATGGAAGACCTCGACGGCGTCGGAGGCCAGGATCTCGCGTCCCAGTTCGGCGAGCCCTCGACGACTTCGAGGAGGCGCTCGACGAGCGGATCCGTCTCCGCCGGAAGGTTGTAGTTGAGGAGGACGACGCCGACCTTGCCAGCCGTTGGGTGGGGGAATCGGTGTCGCGCGCCCGCTCTTTGGCGCCGCTAAAGAGCCGCGGGCCGACGACGATCACGCGCCCATGTCTCCCTTGCGGCGCTTGCGTCTCGACGTGCTCATGCCGCGTCCCGACCCGACGGCGCTACGCGCGGCCAGAGTCAGCTATCAGGACTGGCAGTTCCTCCACCTGGAGCGCCACGCGGACCTCGGCTGGGGCTCGCCATCCGGGGCCGCCGACGCGGTCGTCGCGGCGAACGAGTTGGCGCTGCTCGAGGATCCGCTGGTGCGGAGCGTCGAGCCGGGGCCCGACACGCTCTTTGTCTTCGTCTGTCACGACTGGTGGTGCAGGCCGCTCGAGCTCGTCGCCGAGCTCCGTCGCAAGGGGCGCGCGCTGATGGTGCTGCTCAACACGAGTCGGCGCGGTGCTTCTTCGACGATGTCGCGCCGGACATCCCGAAGGTCGTGCACCGGCCGGGCGGAGCCGACGGTCTTCGATCCGCACTCGGGCGAGAAGACGGTCGACGTCTGCTCGGTGGCAGTGAGACCCCGGACTACCCGGTGCGGCAGCGCCTGAACCGCATCGTGCGGGAGTGCGCGTCGGAGCGCGGCTGGAGCGTCCTCGACCTCTCGAGCGTCGGTCTCGCGTCGAACCCGGCCGGGTCGCAGGCCGAATACGCTTCTGCCCTCGCGTCCGCGAAAGTCCATCCGACCGGCACGAACCGAGGCGGCTCTGCCGGGGCGACACTCGTCACCCAGTACGTCGACCACAGCGCCGCGCGGGCACAGCTCGATCATCCGGTGTACGGGCTTGGCCGTCCCGACATGGCGTTCCGCACCTACGACACCGCTGGAGTCACGCCACGCTACCTCGAGTCGCTTGCGTCCAAGACGCTGCTGCTCGGCGACCTGCCGGAGGGCGACAGCGAAGGGTGGTACCGCGACAAGATGTCCGTCGTTTCGATGGAGATGAGCGACGACGAGATCGCGGACGAAATCGACGGCTGGGTGCACGACGACCGGGCACGCGAGGCGCTCGTCACCCACGCCCACGCGGAAACGCTCCGGACAGAGACATCCGAGGCGAAGGCGCGGGACATCGTCGAGGCGATCCGTGCCCACCTCTGAGCTCGAGCCCGACGTCGCTGCTGCGCTGCGGCCCGAGCTCGCCGGCGATGAGGTGGTCATGCGTCTCGGCGATCCGCGCCCGGCCCGCGCGAAGATCGCGATCCCGGTCAGGAACGGCGAGACGACACTCGATCGCGCGGTCGCCTCGGCTCTCGGGCAGTTCGGCGTCGACCACCAGGTGATCGTGGTCGACAACGCGTCGACCGACCGTACCTTCTCGATCGCCGCCGCTTGGGCGGCGCGCGACCCGCGCGTGCTCGTCTACCGGAACCCACGTGACGTCGGCCGGGTCGGCAACTGGAACCGCTGCCTCGACCTGCTCGGCGAGTGCGTCTACGCGAAGCTGCTGATGGCGTCGGACGAGCTCTTCCCCGGCTTCCTGGCTGAGACGACGGCACTGCTCGACGCTCACCCTTCGGCCGTGCTGCTTCGCGCGTCGCTGACGATGCGGTACGCGGACGGGCGGCTGAGTTCCAGCCGCGCTTCCCCGAGGACGTGGTGGTCGCCGGGCCGGAGGCGCGGCGGATCTCGCTCGTCGAGGGCAATCTCGCCGCGAACCCAACCGGCCAGCTCTGGCGCGCGAGCGCGCTCGGCGGCCTCCGCTTCGACGAGACGCTGCCGTGGGCGGGCGACCACGATCTTGCGCTGCGGCTGCTCGAGCGCGGCGACTTCGCCTATCGGCACGCGGCGCTGTACGTCTTCGATGCCGGTGCGCATCGGTTTCACAATGCGTCCGCGGTGGCGGACCGGCTCGCCAGCGACTGCGAGGTCGCGGTGCGCCACGGCGGCCCTGAGACGCTGCCGCTGCTCGAACGGTACGCCCGCGACCTTGGCGGCGGCCCGGAGCTCGAGCGGATCCTCGACGGCGCGCGCGCGGCTCACCCCGCCGCGGCTCGACCTGCGCGGAACGAGCTTCCTGCTGCCGCTCGACGCCGGCTGGGAGTCCGTCGTCGAGCGCTACCTGCGCGAGTTCGCGGCCGACGACGACGTCACGCTTGTCCTGAAGCCGCGCCACGGGGCCGACCTCGACGCGATCGTCGCCGCCCTGGGCGACCTCGGCGACGACGCAGCTGACCTGCTGCTCGACGCCGGCGACGCGCCGATCGAAGCTCTTGCGGCACAGGTCGACCGCGTCCTTGCACCCGGCGACACGGACGACCTGCGTGCCGTCCACGACCTGCGCCGCGATGCCGCACGCTGCTGAACACGCGCCTGTGTGTCTCGGGCCCCCGGTGCCGGCTGAGGTTGGCGCGTGCAACGACGACGCGACCGTCCGCGTCTGGGTCCGTGAGCCGCCGAGGCGGAGCGCGTTCGCCGCTTCGTCGCCGAGTCGGCACGGCGCGCCGCGGCGGTCCTCGCTGGGCGCCGAAGTCGTCGAGAACGCTAGGAGAGGATCCGAACGGCCGTGT
>CAWFFI010000016.1:0-98320 GCA_963815005.1 uncultured Actinomycetes bacterium | reverse complement strand
CGGCTGGTGGGCGGCCGGGCGCGCCGTCGTGTTCGGTGCCGTCCTCGCCGTCCACGCGGCGCACGGGCCGACCGGCTTCCTGAGCGGCGAGGTGCACGGGCACCCGCTCGCGATCCTCGGCGGCTGGGACGGGCGCTGGTACCGGATGGTCGCCGCGAGCGGCTACCTGCTCGTCCCGGGCCGCCAGAGCGATCCCGCGTTCTTCCCGCTCTACCCGGTGCTGCTGCGGGCCGTGCACGGCCTCGGGATCGGGTACACGACCGCCGGCCCGCTGCTCTCGACCGGCGCGTTCCTCGCCGCGCTCGTCGCCTTCCATGCGCTCTCGCGCGACCTCTTCGGCGAGACGTTCGCGCGGCGGGCGACCGTCTACGCGGCGATCTTCCCGCTCGGCACCGTCTTCTCGATGACGTATCCGGAGAGCGTCGTGCTCGCGGCGATCGCGCTCGCGGGGCTCGCCGCGCTGCGCGGCCGCTGGTGGCTCGCCGGCGCCTGCGCGGCCGCCGCCGCCCTCGCGCGGCCGGAAGGGCTGTTCGTCGCGCTGCCGATCGCGGCCGCAGCGTGGCACGCCCGCGGCCGCCTGCAGCCCGGCGAGCGCGGCCTCGCGTTCGGAGCGGCGTTGGCCCCGGCGGCGGCGCTCGCCTCGTTCCCGCTCTACCTCGCCACGGTGATCGCCGACCCGCTCGCCTGGACGCGCGCCGAGCGCGCCTGGGGACGCCACTTCAGCCCGATCGGGTTCGTCGCCGCGTTCCGCGGGCTGCCGTCCGAGCTGGGCCGGAACCCGTGGCTCGTCCGCGACGTCGTCGCGCTCGCCGCCTATCTCGTCCTGCTCGCCGCCGCCCGCCGCGCCGGGACGCCGCTGCCGTGGCTCCTCGCCGGCCTCGCCGTCGTCGTCCTGCCCGGTCTTCAGCGGCTCGTTCGAGTCGATCGGGCGCTTCGGGCTGCTCGTGCCGCCGCTCTTCTGGGGCCTCGCCCGGCTCACCGGCGGCCGCCGCCGCACCGACGCCGCGCTCCGGGTCGCCTTCCTCGCCCTGCTCGCCGCCGCCACCGTCGCCACGCCCTACGTGTTCCCGTAGCCTGATGGTGTCCGTGTCCGGAGCTCTCGTCTGCCTGCCGACCTACAACGAGCGCGAGAACCTCGAGCGCATGCTGCGCGCACTCGCGCCGCAGGGCGTGCGCGTGCTCGTGATCGACGACAACTCGCCCGACGGCACCGGCGCGCTGGCCGAGGAGCTCGCCCGCGAGCTCGACTTCGTCTCCGTCCTGCACCGGCCGCACAAGGAGGGCCTCGGCCCCGCGTACCTCGCCGGGTTCCGCGAGGCGCTCGCGGGCGACGCCGAGTACATCCTCGAGATGGACTGCGACTTCTCGCACAGCCCCGACGACGTGCCCCGGCTCGTCCAGGCGTGCGCCGACGGCGCCGACATCGCGCTCGGGTCGCGGTACGTGGCGGGCGGCGGCACGGAGAACTGGGGCCGGGGCCGGCGGATCGTCTCGGCGGGCGGCTCGCTGTACGCGCGCGTGCTGCTCGGCGTCGGCGTCCGCGACCTGACCGGCGGCTTCAAGTGCTTCCGCCGCGCGACGCTCGAGCGGCTCGACCTCGACGCGATCCACTCGAAGGGCTACGCGTTCCAGATCGAGCTGACCTACCGGGCGCTCCGGGCCGGCTTCCGCGTCGCCGAGGTGCCGATCGTCTTCGTCGACCGCACGCACGGCACCTCGAAGATGAGCCGGACGATCTTCCTCGAGGCGGTGTCGCGCGTGCCGGCGCTGCGCCTCGCGGCGCTCACCGGCCGGCTGTGAGCCGCGGCCGCGCGAGCGCGGCGTAGAGCTGGACGAGCGCGGCCTGGTCGAGGAGGCGAGGGCTCCCGCGCGTCGCGAAGAGCCCCGTCTTCGAGCTGCGCAGCGTCTTCCACGCCCAGTCGGCGTACGCGCGGGCCGCGGCGACGTAGCGGGTGCGGCCGTCCACGGCGGCGAGGGCCAGGAGGCGGCGGAAGAAGATGGCCGCGAACTCCGGCGGCTCGCCGGTCGTCCAGCGCGGCGCGAAGGCCGCGACGGCGGCGTCCGCGATCGACTCGGCGCGCGCGAGCGCGGACGCGTCGCCGGTCGTCTCGTAGAGGAGCAGGTACGCGCCGAGCAGGCTGCCCTGGTTGTAGCTCCACTGCGTCTGGTCGATGCTCCCGTCGGCGCGGATGTGGTCGCCGGTGAGCCCGTTCGGGGCGAGGAGGCAGCGGTCGACCCAGGCGAGCATCCGCTTCGCCCAGGCGAGGGTCGAGGCGCGGTGCGTGAGGGCGTAGAGCCGCAGCCCGACGACGGCGCCGTTCACGGTCGAGACGGCGTTGCGATCCTGGTTCGCCGAGCCGGCCGTCCAGTAGACCCCGCCGGGACAGACGTGCGTCGGGTCGGTGTCCCAGGCGCGCACGGCCGCGGCGAAGACGTCGGACGCCCAGCGGCGCGCAGCCGGGTCGCCGCGGAGCGCGTCCCAGTTCAGGAGGTCCTCCGCGATCCACTCGTTGTCGTCGAGGTAGACGTCGCCGCCGGGCCAGGCGGCGTAGACGCGGCCCTTCCGGAAGCGCTGCTCGAGGCGGACGAGCCGCTGCTCGACCGCGCGCTCCCCGACCCGGCGGGTCCGGGGCAGCTGCGCGATCGCGATCGTCGCCGCGAGCGCCTGCGAGAACGGCCAGGCCCGGACGCCCGGCCGCGCGCCGACGGTCTCCCGGTAGCCGCCGCTGCGCGGATCGAAGAGGGAGCGCTGCATCGCCTCGTAGGAGAGCCGGGCGCGGGAGGCGTCGTTGGCGGCGGCCGCGGCCGGACGAGCCGCGACGGCGAGGCCGAGGAGCACGAGCGATGCCGCGAGCGTCCACCGCATCGCCACCGAGGCTACCGGCGCTACGATCGACGGCGATGCGCGAGCTCGATGCGGCAACCTGGGAGGCGGAGGTGATCGGCGCCGAGGGCCCGGTCCTCGTCGACTTCTGGGCGCCGTGGTGCAAGCCGTGCAAGGCGATCCGCCCGATCCTCGAGACGCTCGAGAGCGAGGCGGGCGAGCGGCTGCGCTTCACCGGGCTCGACATCGACGCCTACCCCGAGGTGGCGGCCCGCTACGAGGTGCTCTCGATCCCGACGGTGATCGTGTTCGAGGGCGGCGAGCCGCGCGAGACCGTCGTCGGGGCGCGTCCGCGCAGCCACTTCGAGCGCGCGCTCGCTCCCTGGCTCGGCGCCTGACCCGGCGCTAGCGGAAGTGGTCCCAGCCGGCGAGGTGCGCCGGCGACCCGTCCAGCGTGAGGACGACGCCCTCGCCTTCCTCGCAGCGGCCGATCACCGGGAAGCCGAGCGCGTCCGGAGTCGTGGCGAGCAGCTCGTAGTCCTCGCCGAAGCCGAGATCCGCGACCGTCGCGCCCGGCGCGCGCGGGACGCGTTCGAGCTCGATCGCGATCCGGCAGCCGGAGCGCTCCGCGAGGTGCCCGGCGTCGGCGGCGAGCCCGTCCGAGATGTCGAGCATCGCCGTCGCGACCGCGGCGAGCCGGCGCCCCTCGGCGACCCGGAGCGGCGGCCGCGGCAGCCGTCCCGCCCGGAACGCGGCACCCGCGGCGCCGAGCGGCCCCGTGACGACGACGAGGTCGCCCGGCCTCGCTCCGGCGCGGCCCGGGACGCGCTCCGCCCGGCCGAGCGCGGTCACGGTCATGAGCACGCAGTCGGCACGGGTCGTGTCGCCGCCGAGCACGGGCACGCCTGTCTCGGCGATCCCTTCGTAGAGCTCGACGACGTCCTCGACCGCGGTGCCGCCGGGGAGGCCGAGCGAGACGATCAGCGCGAGCGGCTCGGCGCCCGACGCGGAGAGGTCGCTGACGTTCACCGCCGCGGCCCGGAAGCCGAGGTCGCGCCACGAGACGAGGTCGAAGCGGAAGTGCACGGCCTCGACGAGCGTGTCCTGCGTGACGACGAGCCCCTCGATCTGGGCGGCGTCGTTCTCGATCCCGCGGGCGAGCCCGCGCCGCTCGAGCTCGGCGAGCAGCCCGAACTCGCCGATCTCGTCGATCCTCATCGCCCGGAGATCCGGGCGCGCGCGTCGAGGGTGTCCGGGTCGAGCGCGTAGAGCGCGTCGTAGAGCCGGGCGTGGAACGTCCCCGGGCCGCCGGCTCCCGGCGGCCGCGTCCTCGGCGGCCACGCCGAGCGCGGCGAGGGCCTCGGCGGCGGCCGCGAGCGGGTCGTCCGGCTTCGCGGCGAGGAAGCAGCCGGTGAGCGCCGACGAGATGCAGCCGGTGCCGGTCACCGTCGCGAGCAGCTCGTGTCCGTTCGCGACCGCGAGCACGCGCTCGCCGTCGGAGACGTGGTCGACCGGCCCGGTGACCGAGGCGACGAGCCCGAGCCGGCGCGCCGCCGTCCGCGCGAGCTCGGCCGGCTCGAGCCCGGCGCCGATCGACTCGACGCCGCGCACCTCCGCCTCCGCGCCGACGAGGGTCGCCACCTCGCCCGCGTTGCCGCGGAGCACGGTCACGTCGACCGAGTCGAGAAGCCGCTGGGCGGTCTGCGTCCGGTACGCGGTCGCGCCGGCGCCGACCGGGTCGAGCACGACCGGGATCCCGCGCGCGTTCGCCGCGCGGCCGGCGAGCAGCATCGCCTCGACCCAGTGCTCCGAGAGCGTGCCGATGTTGAGGACGAGCGCCGAGGCGAGGCCCACCATCTCCTCGACCTCCTCGGGCGCGTGCGCCATCACCGGCAGCCCGCCGAGCGCGAGCGTCGCGTTCGCGGTCTCGTTCATGACGACGTAGTTCGTGATCTGGTGGACGAGCGGCCTGCGCTCGCGCAGCGTGCGCAGCGTCGTGCCGGGCGAGATCGTCATCGGCCGCGGATCCCCAGGACGTCGACGGGGCCTTCGCCGGCGCCGATCTCGACGAGGCCCTGCGCGACCGCGCGCGAGGCGGCGGCGGCGGCGCCTCGGGCCGCCTCGAGCGAGCGGCTCGCCGCGCGCGAGGAGCGCCGCGAGCGTCGCGGAGTGCGTGCAGCCGGCGCCGTGCGTCGCCGCGACGTCGTGGCGCTCGACGGGGATCTCGACGTGCGTCCGCCCGTCGTAGAGGTGGTCGACCGCGTCGGCGCCGTGACCGCCGGTGACGATCGCGGCCGGCGCCCCGAGCGCGTGCAGCGCCTCGGCGAGCTCGCGCCGCGATCCCGTCGAAGCCGGCGAGAGCACGCGCCTCCATCAGGTTCGGCGTGACCACCGCGGCGAGCGGGAAGAGCCGCCCGACGAGCGCCTCGATCGCGTCGTCCTCGAGCAGCTTCGCGCCCGAGCTCGCGACCATCACGGGATCGACGACGAGCGGCACCGGGTGCGCGGCGAGGTAGTCGGCGACGGTCTCGATCAGCACGCGCGAGAAGAGCATCCCGGTCTTCGCCGCGTCCACGCCGATGTCGTCGAAGACCGCGTCGAGCTGGGCGCGGACGAACGCCGGCGGCAGCTCGTGGATCGCGGTCACGCCGACGGTGCTCTGCGCGGTGAGCGCGACGAGCACGGAGCTGCCGTGGGCGCCCGCGGCCGCGAACGCCTTCAGGTCGGCCTGGATCCCGGCGCCGCCGCCGGAGTCGGACGTCGCGATCGTGAGCGCTCGTCGGGATCATCGAACTCTCCCTTCGCCGGCATGACCCGGATCAGGTTCGACGGGTGTGCTCTCAGCCGCGACCGCGGCACCCCGGTGCGCGCAAGCCTAACGGCGCAGGTGCAGGCGGCGCGCGACCTCGGCGAGGTTCACGTCGTAGCCCCAGCCGAAGACCTTCGGCGTGAAGACCGCGCGGCTCTCCGTGTTCCACCAGCGCTCGCGCGTGCGGGCGACCGTGGGCTTCCGCAGGTCGTACGGGACGCCGAGGAACTTGCCCGTGCTCTTCCTGGCCATGCCCTCAGGCTAGCGTTTCCAGGGTGCTCCGACTGCCGCCCGCCCTCGCCGCCAGCGCGACGCCGCGGATCCTCGAGCTGCTCGGGCCGCCGCCGGGCCGGATCCTCGAGCTCGGCTTCGCCGGAATCCACGCGCAACCGCTCGAGCTCGCCGGCTGGGAGGTCGTCGTCGTCGAGCCCGACCCGGCCTTCCGCGCCGCCGCGCGCGAGCGGAGCGACCGGGTCGCCGACGCGCCGCGCGGAAGGTTCGACGCGGTCGTCGCCCCGGCGGGCGCCGACCTGGCCGGGGTCGACGCCGCCCGCGAGCTCGTGGTCGGCCGGGACGGTTCCGTGTCCGAGCGGCGTTAGAGCAGGCATGGAGTCCGTCCGACGAGCTGCGCGTCGCGCTCACCGTCGCCGACTTCGACGCGGCGCTCGCCTTCTACCGCGACGGGCTCGGGCTCGAGCAGCTCGCCGACTGGAGCGGCGAGCATGGCCGCGTCGTCGCCCTCTCGGCCGGCCGCGCGACGCTCGAGCTGTTCGACGAGGCCCAGGCAGCCCACGTCGACCGGATCGAGGCGGGCGACCGCCTGTCCGACACCGTCCGCCTCGCCTTCGAGGTGGCCGACAGCGACGCGACGGCGGGCCGGCTCGTCGCGGCCGGTGCGGCCGAGGTTGCGGCGCCGGTGACGACACCGTGGGGCGACCGCAACGCCCGCGTACGAGCACCCGACGGGATGCAGTTGACCCTGTTCACGGTTCCGTAGCGGTTCGCGCGCTTCAATGGGGCGATGACGGCGGCGGCGCTCTGGGACGACCTGCTCGTCGGCGAGGAGCTCGCCTACCTCGGCACCGAGCCCGCCCGCGAGGCGCGCACGGCGCCCGTCCCCGAGACGCTTCAGCCCGCGCTCGCCGCCGCGCTCGGCCGCCTCGGCATCGACGAGCTCTATGCGCCACCAGGCCGAGGCGTACGCCGCCGCGCGGGCGGGCGGCAACCTGATCGTCACGACCGGCACCGCCTCCGGGAAGACGCTCGCGTTCAACCTGCCTGTCCTCGACGCGCTCGCCGCCGACCCGCACGCCCGCGCGCTCTACCTCTACCCGACGAAGGCGCTCGCGCAGGACCAGGCGCGCACGCTCGCCGCGCTCGCCGTCCCGGGCGTCCGTCCCGCGATCTACGACGGCGACACGCCGACCGAGCGCCGGCGCCAGATCCGCGGCTTCGCGAACCTGATCCTCACGAACCCGGACATGCTCCACATCGGCGTCCTGCCGCGCCACGACCTCTGGGGCGACGTCCTCCACAACCTCCGCTTCGTCGTCGTCGACGAGGCGCACGTCTACCGCGGCGTCTTCGGCTCGCACGTCGCGAACGTCCTGCGGCGGCTGCACCGGCTCGCGCGGATCTACGGCGCCGAGCCGCAGTTCCTGCTCGCCTCCGCGACGATCGCGAACCCGGGCGAGCTCGCGCATGCGCTGCTCGGGACGCGAGGCGACCGTCGTCGGCGACGACGCGGCCCCGCGCGCGAGCGGACGATCGCGCTCTGGAACCCGCCGCTTCTCGACGCCGATCTCGGCATCCGGGCGAGCGCGCTCGGCGAGGCGGCGCGGCTGCTGGCCGAGCTCGCGGGGCGCGGCCTGCGGACGATCTGCTTCGCGAAGAGCCGCAAGTCGGCCGAGCTGATCCACCGCTTCGCCGCCGACCGGCTACCGCCGGAGACCGCCGCGCGGCTCGCCCCGTACCGCGCCGGCTACACGCCGCAGCAGCGGCGCGAGATCGAGCGGCGGCTCGTCGAGGGCGAGCTGCTCGGCGTCACCTCGACCGACGCGCTCGAGCTCGGGATCGACATCGGCCAGCTCGACTGCGCGATCTCGGTCGGCTTTCCGGGGACGATGGCGAGCCTGCGCCAGCAGTGGGGCCGCGCCGGTCGCCGCGGGCACGGGCTCGCCGTTCTCGTCGCCTCGGAGGACGCGCTCGACCAGTACTTCATGCGGGAGCCCGAGACGCTGCTCGGCCGGCGCGTCGAGGCGGCGATCCTCGACTACGCGAACCCGCGCGTGCTCGACGGCCACGTCGCGGCGGCGGCCTTCGAGGCGCCCGTGGACGACGCCGACCGGGCGACCCTCGGCGACGACGCGCTCGAGCGGGCGCCGTACGTCCCCGAGCTGCGCGAGACGCCGCGCGGCTGGGTCGTGGGCCGGGAAGGACTCGCCCGCCGCGCGCACGCCGCTCCGCTCCACTTCGGCGGACGCGTTCACCGTGATCGACGCCTCGACGGGCGCGCTCCTCGGGCTCGCCGAGGCGGAACGCGCGTACTCGACCGTCCACGACGGGTGCGATCTACCTCCACCTCGGCGAGCCGTACCTCGTGCGCGAGCTCGACCTCCAGGCGCACCGGGCGATCGTCGAGCCGTTCAGCGGCGACTGGTACACGCAGGCCCGCAAGGAGACGGAGACCTCGGTCGAGCGGCCACTGCGGGTCGAGCGGCGGCTCGGCCTCGAGCTCACGCTCGGAGTCGTCTCGGTCACCGAGCGTGTCGTCGCCTACCAGCGGAAGTCCACGCGGGACGGCGCCACGCTCGCGACGGTGCCGCTCGAGCTGCCGCCGACGACGTTCGAGACGGAGGCCGTCTGGTTCGTCGCCGCGCCCGCACCAGCTCGAGGGGCTCGAGGCGATGCCGCTCCTCCTGTCCTCGCTGCACGCGGCCGAGCACTCGCTGATCGCGCTCCTGCCGCTGTGGGCGATGTGCGACCGCTGGGACATCGGCGGCCTCTCGACGAACGACCACCCGGACACGGGTGGTCCGACCGTCTTCGTCTACGACGGCCACGCAGGCGGCGTCGGGATCGCCGAGCGCGGCTTCGACCGGTTCGAGGGCTGGGTCGCCGACACGGCGAAGATGCTGACCGGCTGCCCGTGCGAGCGCGGCTGCCCCTCGTGCGTCCAGAGCCCGAAGTGCGGCAACCTGAACGAGCTGCTCGACAAGGGCGGCGCGCTGACGCTGTTGCGCCGCCTCCTCGCGGCCTGAGAGCTCCAGCCGGCTCTCCACGCCGCCCTCGGCCGCCTCGGGATCGACGAGCTCTACGCCCACCAGGCCGAGGCGTACGCCGCCGCGCGGGCGGGCGGCAACCTCATCGTCACGACCGGCACCGCCTCCGGGAAGACGCTCGCGTTCAACCTGCCGGTCCTCGACGCGCTCGCGGCCGACCCGCACGCCCGGGCGCTCTACCTCTACCCGACGAAGGCGCTCGCGCAGGACCAGGCGCGCACGCTCGCCGCGCTCGCCGTCCCGGGCGTCCGCCCCGCGATCTACGACGGCGACACGCCGACCGAGCGGCGCCGCCAGATCCGCGGCTTCGCGAACCTGATCCTCACGAACCCGGACATGCTCCACATCGGCGTCCTGCCGCGCCACGACCTCTGGGGCGACGTCCTCCACAACCTCCGCTTCGTCGTCGTCGACGAGGCGCACGTCTACCGCGGCGTCTTCGGCTCGCACGTCGCGAACGTCCTGCGGCGGCTGCACCGGCTCGCGCGGATCTACGGCGCCGAGCCGCAGTTCCTGCTCGCCTCCGCGACGATCGCGAACCCGGGCGAGCTCGCGCACGCGCTGCTCGGGGCCGACGCGACGGTCGTCGGCGACGACGCGGCGCCGCGGGCCGAGCGGACGATCGCGCTCTGGAACCCGCCGCTCCTCGACGCCGACCTCGGGATTCGCGCGAGCGCCCTCGGCGAGGCGGCGCGGCTGCTGGCCGGGCTCGCGGGCCGCGGGCTGCGGACGATCTGCTTCGCGAAGAGCCGCAAGTCCGCCGAGCTGATCCACCGCTTCGCCGCCGACCGGCTGCCGCCGGCGACCGCCTCGCGGCTCGCCCCGTACCGCGCCGGCTACACGCCGCAGCAGCGCCGCGAGATCGAGCGGCGGCTCGTCGAGGGCGAGCTCCTCGGCGTCACCTCGACGGACGCGCTCGAGCTCGGGATCGACATCGGACAGCTCGACTGCGCGATCTCGGTCGGCTTCCCGGGGACGATGGCGAGCCTGCGCCAGCAGTGGGGACGCGCCGGCCGCCGCGGGCACGGCCTCGCCGTTCTCGTCGCCTCCGAGGACGCGCTCGACCAGTACTTCATGCGCCAGCCGGAGACGCTGCTCGGCCGCCGCGTCGAGGCGGCGATCCTCGACCACGCGAACCCGCGCGTGCTCGACGGCCACGTCGCGGCGGCGGCGTTCGAGGCGCCCGTGGACGACGCCGACCGGGCGACCCTCGGCGACGCCGCGCTCGAGCGGGCGCCCCACGTTCCCGACCTGCGCGAGACGCCGCGCGGCTGGGTCTGGGCCGGCAAGGACTCGCCCGCAGCGCGCACGCCGCTCCGCTCCACCTCGGCGGACGCGTTCACCGTGATCGACGCCTCGACGGGAGCGCTGCTCGGGCTCGCCGAGGCGGAGCGCGCGTACTCGACCGTCCACGAGGGCGCGATCTACCTCCACCTCGGCGAGCCGTACCTCGTGCGCGAGCTCGACCTGCAGGCGCGGCGCGCGATCGTCGAGCCGTTCAGCGGCGACTGGTACACGCAGGCGCGCAAGGAGACGGAGACCGTCCGTCGAACGCCGCTGCGCGTCGAGCGGCGGCTCGGCCTGGAGCTCACGCTCGGCGTCGTCTCGGTCACCGAGCGCGTGGTCGCCTACCAGCAGAAGTCGACCCGGGACGGCGCCACGATCGCGACGGTGCCGCTCGAGCTGCCGCCGACGACGTTCGAGACGGAGGCCGTCTGGTTCGTGCCGCGCCCGCACCAGCTCGAGGGGCTCGAGGCGATGCCGCTCCTGCTCTCGTCGCTGCACGCGGCCGAGCACTCGCTGATCGCGCTGCTGCCGCTGTGGGCGATGTGCGACCGCTGGGACATCGGCGGCCTCTCGACGAACGCCCACCCGGACACGGGCGGACCGACCGTCTTCGTCTACGACGGCCACGCGGGCGGCGTCGGGATCGCCGAGCGCGGCTTCGAGCAGTTCGAGGGCTGGGTCGCCGACACCGCGAAGATGCTGACCGGCTGCCCGTGCGAGCGCGGCTGCCCCTCGTGCGTGCAGAGCCCGAAGTGCGGCAACCTGAACGAGCTGCTCGACAAGGGCGGCGCGCTGACGCTGCTGCGGCGCCTGCTCGCGCTGAGAGCCTAGGCGGAGCGGGCGAGGTCGTCCGGCCCGGCCGCCGGCAGCGGCCGCTTCGTCCCCGGCCCGGGTCGTCGGCGCCGGGGTCGGCGCCGCAGCTGGCCGACGAACCGGTAGACGAGGAACGCGAACGCCGCCGCCCCGGCCGTCGCCGGCATGAAGAAGACGAGGTTCAGGAGCACGCACGTGCGTCATGTGTCGAGTATGACAAGCGCCGTGCGGCTCCGCAGCCCCCGTATGCTCGCCCCGTGATCGCCGGGCCTCTCGAGCGCGTGCTCGTCCGCGCCGCCTCTGCCGGAGGACGTGCTCTCGTGGGAGCGCCTCGGCTGGCGGGACGCACCGGACTTCGCCGGGCTCGTCGTCGAGCACGAGCGCTTCCGCGCGCTGCTCGCGGAGGCGGGCGCCGAGGTCGTCGAGGCGACGCGGCGAGCCGGGCAGCCTCGACTCGATCTACGTCTACGACCCGGCGCTCGTCACGCCCGCGGGCGCACTCCTGCTCCGCCCCGGCAAGCCGAGGCGGCAGGGCGAGCCGGCGGCGCTCGCGCCCGACCTCGAGGCCGCGGGCGTCCCGATCCTCGGCCGGCTCGACGAGCCGGCGCTCGCCGAGGGCGGCGACACGCTGTGGCTCGACGAGCACACGCTCGTCGTCGGCCGCTCCTACCGGACGAACGACGCGGGCATCGAGGCGCTGCGGCGCGCGCTCCCGGGCGTCGAGGTCGTCGCGGTCGACCTGCCGCACCTCGCACGGCCCCGACGAGGTGCTGCACCTGCGCTCGCTCCTCAGCCCGCTCGCCGACGACCTCGCCGTCGCGTACATGCCGCTCCTGCCGGTACGCCTCGCCCAGCTGCTGGACGAGCGCGGCGTCGACCTCGTCGGCGTCCCGGACGACGAGTTCGAGACGATGGGCCCGAACGTCCTCGCGCTCGCGCCGCGCGTCGGCGCTCGCGCTCGCGGGCAACGAGCGCACGCGCCGCCGCCTCGGCCGCGCCGGCGTCGAGGTCGTCACCTACGAGGGCGGCGAGATCTCGCGCAAGGGCGACGGCGGCCCGACCTGTCTGACGTTGCCCCTAGGGGCGCCGACGCGCTTCCAGCCTTGCCTGTCGATTTCGGCGCCGCCCGTTCGTCGTAGGGACGACAGCCACCCGAGGAGGGAACGATGCAGTACCTGCTCCTGATCAACGACGAGGAGAGGCGTCTGGGGCTCGATGCCCGAGGCCGACCAGACGCGCGATGTACGCCGGAGTACGGCCGCTTCACCGAGGAGCTGCCGCGCGTCCGGCGCATTCCTCGGCGCGAACCAGCTCCAGCCGTCCTCGACCGCGACGACGGTCAGCGTCCGCGACGGCGAGACGATCGTCAGCGACGGCCCCTTCGCGGAGACGAAGGAGGTGCTCGGCGGCTACTACCTGATCGACGTCGAGACGCTCGACGAGGCGCTCGAGTGGGCGGCGAAGATCCCGTCCGCGCGGCTCGGCCACATCGAGGTGCGCCCGGTGGTCATGAGCCCCGCGGAGGTCGCCTCGTAGACGGCGCTCGCCCGCGTCTACCGCGACGAGCGGGCCCGCTCGATCGCGATCCTCGGCCGCGTCCTCGGCGATCTCGACCTCGCCGAGGACGCGGTGCAGGACGCCTTCGTGCGGGCGGCGGAGCGGTGGCCGCGCGACGGCGTGCCGGCGAACCCGGGCGCCTGGATCGTCGCCACCGCCCGGAACCGCGCGATCGACCGGATCCGCCGCGAGCGGACGCTCGCGCGCAAGACGGAGCTGCTCGCCCGCGCCGAGCGGCTCCCCGACGACGAGGAGGCAACGATCCCCGACGAGCGGCTCGAGCTGATCTTCGCGTGCTGCCATCCGGCGCTCGCCGCCGAGGCGCAGGTGGCGCTGACGCTGAGCCTCGTCGGCGGCCTGACGACGCCCGAGATCGCGCGCGCCTTCCTCGTCGCCCGAGCCGACGCTCGCGCAGCGGCTCGTCCGCGCGAAGCGGAAGATCCGCGACGCCGGCGATCCCGTTGCGCGTGCCGCCGGAGCACCTGCTGCCCGGAGCGGCTGCGCACGGTGCTGGCGACGGTCTACCTCGTCTTCAACGCCGGCTACGGGCCGCCGGTCCGGCGCGAGCTCTGCGGCGAGGCGATCCGGCTGGCGGCGGTGCTCGCGACGCTGATGCCCGACGAGGCCGAGGTGCACGGCCTGCACGCGCTGCTGCTGCTCCAGGACGCCCGCCGCGACGCCCGCGTCACCGCCGGCGGGCGAGCTCGTGCTGCTCGCCGAGCAGGACCGCGCGCTCTGGGACGAGACCGAGATCGAGCACGGCCGCCGGGCGCTCGACCGCGCGCTCGCGCTGCGGTCGCCCGGGCCCGTACCAGCTCCAGGCCGCGATCGCGTCGCTCCATCTCGAGCCGGAGACCGACTGGGCGCAGATCGCGCTCCTCTACGGGCGCCTCGCCGCGCTCGCGCCGTCGCCGGTCGTCGAGCTGAACCGCGCCGTCGCCGTCGCGTTCGCCGAGGGCCCGGGGCCGGGCTCGCGCTCGCCGACGCGATCGACGGTCTCGGCGACTACCACCTCTGGCACTCGGCGCGGGCCGATCTCCTGCACCGCCTCGGCCGCGACGCGGAGGCGGCGGACGCCTACGAACGCGCGCTCGAGCTCGCGCCCGGCGAGGTCGAGCAGGCGTTCATCCGCCGCCGGCTGGCGGAGCTTCGGCAGCCCTGACGCCGGGCGCCGTCCGCTCGAGCGCCTCCCAGCCGACGTCCCAGGCGCGCTCGGCCTCGTCCGCGGCCGCGCCGCCGCGCACGCCGAACAGCCGTTTCGCGTAGAGCAGGTACACGGCGATCAGCACGTTCACGACGATCGCGACCACCTTGAACGGCGACACCGTCTTCGTCAGCTCGTAGACCTCGTAGGGCAGGAACACGAACGTCGCGACGAGCGTCAGGTACTCGGCCCAGCGCCGCTGATACCAGAGCCCGACCGCCTCGACCCCTTCGAGCACGGCGTAGACGGCGGCCGCGGCGGCGACCGCGTAGAGCGTCGACGACTTGAGCGTGAAGACGTGCAGGAGCGAGTCGAGGAAGCCGCCGTGATGGTGATGCGTCGGATCGCCGGCGGTGCCCTGCACCGCGTTGACGATCCGGTAGACGACGTCGCGGACGCGCACCTCGTGCGCCGCGAACAGGAAGACGGCGATCGCGAGCAGCCCGAGCACGACGAAGTGGATCGCGCGGTCGATCGCGATCACGCGCAGGACGATCCGGTCGCGCAGCGCCTTCCCGCGCAGGGGCAGCTCGACCTCCGCCCGCGGCGGCGGCGTCTCGCGGGTCGGGCTCGCGGGCGGCGGCAGCGGCACCCAGCTGTCGCAGCGGACGCAGCGGTACCAGCGGACGCCGTCGCGCTCGTAGGCGTAGAGCTCGTCCTCGGGCCGCAGCCGGGCCGCGTCGGTGCCGATCAGCTCGTGCCCGCGCGCGCCGCAGACGAGCAGCTCCCAGTGGAAGCGGGGCCGGAAGCTGCGCGGGCGCTGCGTCCCCGGCGGGTGGTGCGCGGCGGCGTGGGGCACCGCCGGGATGCTAGAAGAGTCCATGGCCGGAAGACAGGCGCGGGGCGGCGTCCTCGTCCTCGGCGGCGGCTTCGCCGGGGCCTACGTCGCGCGGCTGCTGGGCGGGCGCGGCGCCACGATCGTCAGCCCGGAGAACTTCATGCTCTACACGCCGCTGCTGCCGGAGGCGGCGTCGGGCACGCTCGAGCCGCGCCACTGCGTCGTCCCGCTGCGGGCGATGTGCCCCGGCGCCGAGCTCGTGCTCGGCCGGGCGACGGCGCTCGACCTCGACGCGCGCACGGCCGCGATCGAGACGGAGGGCGGGCGCGCAGACGGTCTCGTGGGACGAGCTCGTGCTCGCGCTCGGCGCGGTGCCGCGGACGGTGCCGGTGCCGGGGCTCGCCGAGCACGGCCTGCCGTTCAAGACGCTCGCGGACGCGATCCACCTGCGCAACTCCGTGCTGCGCGAGCTCGAGGCGGCCGATGCGGCGCTCGACGACGCGGAGCGGCGGCGGCGGCTGACGTTCGTGTTCGTCGGCGCGGGCTACGCGGGCGTCGAGGCGCTCGCGGAGCTGTCCGACCTCGTCGAGGACGCGCTCCGCTTCTATCCCGGCCTGCACGGTGTCCCGCGGCGGTGGGTGCTCGTGGACGCGGCGCCGCGCATCCTGCCGGAGATCCCGTCCCGGCTCGGCGAGTACGCCGCGAACGAGCTGGCGGGGCGGGGCGTCGAGATCCACGTCGGCACGACCCTCGAGTCGGTGAGCCGGCGACGAGGTCGTGCTGGGGGACGGGACGCGGATCCCGGCGCACACGCTCGTCTGGACGGCGGGCGTCGCGCCCGAATCCGCTGCTGCGCGAGCTGGGAGTGCCGCTCGACGACCGCGGCCGGGTCGAGGTGGACGAGTTTCTCCGGGTGCGCGGACAGCGAGCACGTCTGGTCGCTCGGCGACTGCGCGCGCGTCCCGAACACGCGCACCGACCGTCCCGATCCGCCGACGTGCCAGCACGCGCTGCGCCAGGCGAGGCGGCTCGCGCGCAACCTGCAGGGCTCGCCGGAGCCGTACGGCTACCGGATGCTGGGCCAGGTGGCGACGCTCGGCCGCTACAAGGGGATCGCGGACGTCCTCGGCCTGCGGCTGCGCGGCTTCCCCGGCTGGTGGGTGACGCGCTCGTACCACCTGTACCAGCTGCCGCTGCTGCAGCGGAAGCTGCGGGTCGTCGTCGACTGGACGACCTCGCTCCTCTTCCGCCGCGACATCGTCGAGCTGGGCCAGCTCGGGCACCCCGAGAAGCTCGGCTGAGCGAACGTCGCGCCGCCCGGCGTGACGAAGCCGTGACCCCAGCGTGACCTGGGTGCCAGGCACCTTCGTGACGAGATGCGATCACGAGGCGCCTGCTCCATGCGGGCTGTGCGGGCAGTCGCCACGGCGGGTCCCGCGTCACGGCGGTGTGACGGCTTCGTCAGGCCAGCGAGCGCAGCGCCTTCTCGAGCCGCTGCCGCGTCGTCAGGACGCCCGCGAAGAGGTCGCCGTGGCGGCGGATCCGCTCGAGCACGACCTCCGTCGTGAACGCTCGCGGGTCGAGCGCCGCGTCCACCTCGTCCCAGCGCAGCGGCGTCGAGACGGGAGCACCCGGCCTCGGCCGCACCGAGTACACCGACGCGATCGTCTTCCCCGCGCCGTTCTGGTTCGCGTCGATCAGCACGCCGCGCCGCCGTGACTTCACCCACTCGGTCGTCGCGAGCCCGCGGTGCGTCTGCGCGATCGCGCCCGCGACGATCCCGGCGAACTCGCGCGTCTCCGCGTACGAGTACCGCCGCTCGACCGGGACGAGCACGTGCATCCCGTCCGCGCCGCTCGTCTTCGGGAACGACTCGAGGCCGAGCGCGTCGAGCGCGTCGCGGACGGCGAGCGCGACCTGCACCGTCTCGGCGAAGCCGACGTCGTCCGAGGGGTCGAGGTCGAACAGCACCCAGTCCGGCCGGTCGGGACGGTCGACGCGCGAGTACCACGCGTTCATGTCGATGCAGCCCATGTTCGCCATCCAGAGGAGCGCCGCCGCGTCGTTCACGAGCGGCGCCTCGATCGCCTTCCGCTCCCGCGGGCTCTCGCGCGTCGAGACCTCGACCCGGAACCGCGGGATCCAGTCGGGCATGTGCGTCGGCGCGTGCTTCTGGAAGAACGCCTTGCCGAACGCGCCGTCGGGGTAGCGGCGCATCGTGAACGGACGGTCGCGCAGGTGCGGCAGGATCGCCTCGGCGACGGCGCCGTAGTAGTCGAGCAGATCGCCCTTCGTGATCCCCTCGTCCGGCCAGAAGACCTTGTCGAGGTTCGTCAGCTTCAGGTCGCGGCCGGCCACGCGCTCGACCGCCTCGGCAGGCCGCTCGCGCCGCACCTCGCGGGCCGGCTTGTCGTCGCGGAGCCCCAGGAAGGTCGGCGAGCGCAGGTGCCCGTCGTGCGTCCACTCCGCGAACTCGACCTCGCAGACGAGCTCCGGCTCGACCCAGACGACGTCGCCGCGACGCACCCGCGGCATCTTCGGCACGGACGCGAACGGCGAGTCGGCGACGGCGGAGCGGCGTCAGCCGCGCGAGCACGTCGTCGAGGTCGCGCTCGGTGAACCCGGTGCCGCAGTTCCCCGCCCACTGCAGCTCGCCGCCGCGCTGGACGCCGAGGACGAGCGCGCCGAAGCGGCCCGCCCGCCGGCCCTGCCCCTTCGTCCAGCCGCAGATCACGAGCTCCTGGCGGCCGTGCGTCTTCACCTTGAGCCAGTCGCGGCCGCGCCTGCCCTCCTGGTAGCGGGAGCCGGCGCGCTTCGCCATCACGCCCTCGAGCCCCTGCTCGGCCGCCGCCTCGAGCAGCGCCTCGCCGTCGTCGAAGGCGCCGGAGAGCTGGACGAAGGCGCTCGGAGCGAGCAGCGCCTCGAGCCGGTCGCGCCGCTCGACGAGCGGCAGGTCGACGAGCGGCCGGCCGTCGAGCTCGAGCAGGTCGAAGACCTCGTACACGAGCGGCGTGCCCGGCTTCCCCTGCTGCATGGCCGAGAAGCTCGGCCGCCCGCGCGCGTCGAGCGCGCACACCTCGCCGTCGAGCACGCAGTCCGGCGAGCGGACCGCGCGCGCCAGCTCCTTCGCGACGCCGCGGAAAGCGGCCGGTCAGGTCGTTGCCGTTCCGCGAGCGCAGCGTCGCCTCGCCGCCGCGGACGTAGCCGAGCGCGCGGTAGCCGTCCCACTTCGGCTCGTACAGCCACCCCTCGCCGGCGGGCAGCTCGGCGGCGAGCCCCGCGAGCATCGGCCGGTAGTCGTCGCGGCCGGCCGGTTCCGACCCGTCGTGCTTGCGGAGCAGGAGCCAGTTCCGCTCGTCGCCGTCGAGGTGCGCGGGGACGAGCGTCCACGTCCCCTCGAGCCGCTCGCCGTGCAGCCGCACGGTGAGCCCGCCGTCGCGCTTCTCCTCGACGAGCTCGTACGTCCCGCGGTCCCAGATCTCGACGGTGCCGGCGCCGTACTGACCCTTCGGGATCTCGCCCTCGAAGTCCGCGTAGTCGAGCGGGTGGTCCTCGACGTGGACGGCGAGCACGCGCTGCCCCGGCTCGAGCGGGACGCCTTTCGGCACCGCCCACGAGGCGAGCGCGCCGTCGCGCTCCAGCCGGAAGTCGTAGTGGAGCCGGCGCGCGTCGTGCCGCTGGACGACGAACACCGGCTGCCGGCCGCGGCGGCGGCCGCCGAACGGCTCGGGCGTCGCCCGCGGGTCGCGCTTCGCGCGGTACTCCCGCAACTCGCCCACCGGCGTAGCTTGCCTGCCGGCGAGCCGCTGCGCCGAAGCCGCTTTCACGGCTCTCACGTCGTGAGTGCGCGTGCTTACAACTCGCATACGTACCCGGGGATAAGCCTGTGGACGCTGTGGACAGAAGCCCCACAATGCGCCTCAAAGCTGTCGGAATCTACCGAAAGCTCACACGAAGACGCCGAGCGAGCGGAACTTCGCGCGCCGCCGCCGGCGCAGCTCCTCGCCGGGCACGCCGTCGAGCTCGTCGAGCGTCTCGCGCAGCGACTCGCCCAGCAGCCGGGCCGCCGCATCGGGGTCGGTGTGCGCCCCGCCGGGCGGCTCCGGCACGATCCCGTCGATCACGCCGAGCTCGAGGCAGTGGGCCGCGTCCGGCTTGAACGCCGCCGCCGCCTTCTCCGCCTGGGCGGCGTCCCGCCAGAGAATCGCGGCGCACCCCTCGGGCGAGATCACCGAGTAGATCGCGTTCTCCTGCATCAGCACGCGGTCGGCGAGCGCGATCGCGATCGCACCGCCGGAGCCGCCCTCGCCGATCACGCAGGCCACGGTCGGCACCTCGAGCCGGGACATGACCGCCTGCGACTGGGCGATCGCGCCGCCCTGCCCGTGCTGCTCCGCCGCGACGCCGGGATAGGCGCCGGGAGTGTCGACGAGCGAGATCACCGGGAAGCCGCGGCGGCCCGCGAGCTCCATCACGCGCATCGCCTTGCGATAGCCCTCGGGGTACGGCATCCCGAACTGACGCCGGGTCCGCTCCTGGATGTCGCGGCCCTTCTGCTGGCCGACGAGCGCGACCGTCCGCCCGTCGAGCTTGCCGAGGCCGGCCACCATCGCGCCGTCGTCGGCGAGGCCGTGGTCGCCGTGCAGCTCGAACCAGTCGTCGAGCAGCCGCGCGACGTAGTCGAGCGTGTACGGCCGTGTGTCGTGCCGGGCGAGCTGGACCGACCGCCAGATGTCGTCCTCGGTCGGCTCGGCCTGGATCCGGTCGATCTGCCGCTGGAGCCGCTCGAGCTCGCCCGAGAGCTTCGTGCCGCCGAGGAGCGGCAGGTTCTTGAGACGGCTCAGTCGCTCGCGCAAGCGCAGCTCGTGCTCACTCGGGGGCATCGAAGAGCCTCAGGATCCGCGCGAGCGTCGGACGCAGCTCCGGTCGGGGGACGATCGCGTCGAGATGGCCGAAGCGGAGGTTCTGCTCGGCGAGCCCGAAGTCGTCGGGGAGCTTCTCCCGGGTCGTCTGCTCGACGACGCGCGGCCCCGTGAACGCGATCAGCGCGCCCGGCTCGGCGAGCGAGACGTCGCCGAGGCTCGCGAAGCTCGCGAGCACGCCGGCCGTCGTCGGGTGCGCCATCACGACGACGAGCGCCTGCCCGGCGTCCTTCAGATCCTCGACGGCGCACACCGTCTTCGGCAGCTGCATGAGCGAGAGGATCCCCTCCTGCATGCGCGCGCCGCCCGGAGCTCGTGACGGCGACGAGCGGCAGGCCGCCCTCGGCCGCCGAGTCGCAGGCGCGCGAGAACTTCTCGCCGACGACGCTGCCCATCGAGCCGCCCATGAAGGCGAAGTCCATCACCGCGAGCTCGCAGCGCCGGCCCTCGATCGCCGCCCGGCCGATCAGCATCGCGTCGGCGAGGCCCGTGGACATCTCGGCCTCGGCGATCCGCTCGGTGTAGGGACGCAGGTCGAAGAAGCCGAGCGGGTCGGTCGAGTGGAGCTCGGTCGCCTCCTCGGCGAACGAGCCCTCGTCCGCGAGCGACGCGATCCGGGCGCGCGAGCGCATGGGGAAGTGGTGGCCGCACTGGCCACAGACCCAGAGCAGCCCCTCGAGCTCGTCGTCGCGGTAGTGCGAGTGACAGCTCGGGCAGGTGTTCGGGTGCTTCGGCGCAGGCGCCGGCTTGTCGTTGGTCTCGATCGAGACGTCGATCTTCGCCACGTCGCTAGCTTAGACCTGTCCTCTGCCCGGACGGTTGCGCTAGAGACCGAGCGCGGTGGTGAGCCGTTCGAGGCGCTCCACGTTCGCCGGGTCGGGGGCGAGCCCGGTCAGGCCGGCGCCGGCGAGCTTGCCGCTCTCGCGGATGCCGATCAGGAGCCGCTCGACCTCCGCGAGGCTCGGGCCGTCCGGCTCCGGCATGAAGACGGCGAGCTCGGCCGGGTCGAAGACGTCGCAGTCGAGCGCGACGTACACGTGCTCGACGCGGGCGAGCACCTCGGCCGGGTCGGTGCGGATCCCGGCCGCGGCGATGTACGCGACCTCCGGCGGGTCGAGGTTGCGCGCGCCCCAGAGCGCGACGTCGTGCGGGTCGACGGCGCCGCCGTCGATCAGCATCCGCAGCGGCATCCCCCACTCGTTGCCCGACGGAGACGTCTCGGGCGTGTTCAGGTCGCCGTGCGCGTCGAGCCAGATCACCCCGATCCGTCCGTGCCGGGCGGCGAGCCCTTCGACGGCGCCGATGTGGGAGCAGCAGCAGCCGCCGAGCACGAGCGGGCGCGCGGGCAGGTCGGAGGCGACGGCGAGCGTCTGCGCCTGCAGCGAATCCTCCTCGACGACGGCGACCTCGGGGTAGGCGAGCGGAAGCGCCGCCGACTCGACCATCGCCTCGCCGCCGTCGCCCCAGGCCCGCGGCACGCGGACGAGCCCGGCGGCGAACGTGCGCCCGCAGGCGTGGCACTCGTAGCCGTCGCCGATCGCGACCGCCGTGTAGCCGTTGCAGGTCGGGCACTTCGCGCGCAGGAGGCTCATGCCAGCTCCTTCTCGTAGACGACCTGCTCGAGGTCGACGTGCATGCCGACAGTCTCGTACAGCTGCGTCGCGCCCGTCGGGTTCTCGCGCGTCGACGCCGAGGCCGACGCGGTCGACGCCGCGCCGGTGGAACTCGCCGAAGCTGTGGAGGAGCAGCGCCTTGCCGAGCCCGCGGCCGCGCCAGGGGCGGCGGACGCCGAGCGCTCCGATCCAGCCGCCGCCGTTCCGGTTCGGGTCGTTGCGGACGACGGCGGCGAACGCGTCCCCGTCGCGGACGACGAACCAGAGCGTCGGGTCGTAGTCGGCATCCGCGCGCTTCTCGTCCCACCATTCCTCGAACGGGCGCGGGTGGTGCTCCCAGTGATCCTGGAACGCCTCGTCGAGCGCGTCGTGGAAGGCGCGCGCGTCGGCCTCGGCGAACGTCTCGATCCGGAGCCCCTCGGGAAGCACGGGCGCCGGCGGCGGCCCGTCCAGCTCGATCGCCATCTCCCAGAAGCGTCGCACCTCGCGATAGCCGCGGGCCGACGAAGAGCGCAGGGGCGCGGGTGTCGACCGCGAGCGCGACCTGGTGGATCCGGCCGCAGCCGGTCTCGGCGAGCCTCGACTCCGCGCGCTCGACGAGCAGCCCTCCGAGCCCACGGCCCTGGAAGTCCTGGCCGACGATCCCGACCGCGACGCCGATGCCGCCCGTGTGCGGCTCGACCCAGCCGACCGCTGCGATCTCGCCGCCGTCCTCGTAGAGCCGCGAGTTCCGGTCGAGGTCGGTCCCGCCGAGCCAGGCCCGCACGTCCGCCACGCCGATCCGCGACGGACGGCCGAAGAGGCGCTCCTCGTCGGCTGCGACGAACGCCGCGACGCGTTCGAGATCGGCCCCGGCGAGCGGCCGGTCGATCACGAGACGAGGGAGTCGAGCGCGGCGCCGAGCCCCTCGAGCGTGCGCAGCTCGACGTCCGGCTGCGGCTCGGGCTCCTCGCCGAGACGGTTGATCCAGATCGTGCGCAGGCCGAGGTCGGTCGCCGGCCGGACGTCGTGGAAGAGACTCGCCGCGACGTGGACGTGTCCGGCGCGGTCCGCGCCCGTCTCCGCGAAGAAGACGTCCCAGTGGCGGTGAGCCGGCTTGTAGGAGCCGATCTCGGAGGCGACGATCGTCCGGTCGAACGGAACGCCGACGTGTCCGAGCGAGGTGTCGAGGTAGTCGCGGTCGGTGTTGGAGAGGATCGCGAGCCGCCAGCCACGGGCGCGAACGTCCTCGAGCGCGGCGTGCGCCTCGGGGAACGCGGGCCAGTCGCGGAGCGAGCGGGAAAGACCGTCGGCGTCGCCGTCCGGCAGCGGCAGCCCCTCCACGGCGGCCAGGCGGGCGAGCGTGACGTCGAGCACGTCGCGATAGCTCGCGCCCGGCTGCTCGCGCTCGACGACCGGCTCGAGCTCGTGGTAGCGGTGCAGGAGGCGCGGCGCGGCCGCCGTGCCGAAGATCCGCTCGAGCGCGCGGCCGATCCCCCCGTTCCAGTCGATCAGCGTCCCGTAGCAGTCGAAGGTCGCCCACCGCTCCATCGCGCCGAGCCTACACTCCCCGCAATGGCAGACCGGGCTACGCACCACCGCTGGGACGACCTGCCGCGCGAGCAGCTGAACCCGCAGATCGCGCGGCGGCTGATCACCGGCGAGCGGCTGATGATCTCGCACGTCTACCTCGACGAGGGCGCGATCGTGCCGACGCACTCGCACCACAACGAGCAGCTGACGTACATCCTCGAGGGCCGCCTGCGCTTCTTCCTCGGCGACGACGAGAGCCAGGTCGTCGACGTGGCCGCCGGCGAGGTGCTGTGCATCCCGCCGCACCTGACGCACCGCGCCGAGGCGCTCGAGGACACGCTCGACGTCGACGTCTTCACGCCGCCGCGCGAGGACTGGCTGGACGGCAGCGACGCGTACCTGCGCCGGCCGTCGGCGTAGCGCGGGACGTGTCGCCGTACGAGACCGAGCTGCGGGAGTGCCTGGGGGCGATCCTGGGCGTGACGCCTCCCGCCCCGGAGTACGACGCGTTCCTGTTCTTCACGCAGTGGCTCGCCGAGCGCAACCTCGGGCTGGTGCCGATCGCCGGCGCCCCGGCGTTCGCCTGGCCCGGGCAATGGCTCGCGCGCGTCCGGGCCGAGGACGGCGACCACGCCGTCGTGATGTTCGGCTCCCCGTCCGGGCCGCTCCACGATCCGTCCGGCGCGCTGTCGCGGGACGGGACGATCGAGGAGGGTTGGCTGCTCGCGCGGCTCGATCTGCGGCTGCCGATCGAGGAGCCGTACGGCCGGGATCCCTCGACCGGCTCCGTCGCCGGCCTGCTCGTCGCGGCCGAGGCCGAGCGGCCGCTCGTTCGCGTCGACGCGGTCGAGGCGATCGCGGGACGCGGGCTCGCGGGCGACCGCTACAGCGAGGGCCGTGGCACGTTCAGCGGCCCGGGCCGCGGCCGCCAGCTGACGCTCGTCGAAGCCGAGGTGCTCGACTCGATCGACCTCCCCTGGGAGCAGGCGCGCCGCAACGTCGTCACGCGCGGCATCGCCCTGAACGCCCTCGTCGGCCGGCGCTTCACGATCGGCTCGGTCGAGTGCGTCGGGCGGCGGCTGGCCGAGCCCTGCGCCCACCTGGAGACGCTCGCGCGGCCCGGGCTCCTCCGGCCGCTCGTCCACCGCGGCGGGTTGCGCGCCGACATCCTCGCCGGCGGCATGCTCGCCCTGGGCGACCCGATCGCCGCGGCCGACTGAACGCCGGCCGCGGGCCCGAACGCGAGCACCGCGGCTAGGCGCCGCGCGGTTCCGGCGGTACCGTCCCGGAAGGGATGGAGACCGTCACGGTCAAGCACGAGGACGGCACGATCGACATCCGTCAGCGTGCGCCCGTGGCGGCGACGCTCGACGCGCTGCAGCTCGAGGAGCTCTACTGGGACGAGGTCCGGCGGGCGACGTTCGGTCTGGTCGGCTTCTCGGGCAACGCGATCCGGCTGCTCGGCGTCTGGCCGGTCGTCCTGCGTTTCGGCCCTGCGGCGGACGGACGGCGGGCGATTCTCGGCGGGATCGCCGCTCGCCGGGCCGGGCGGGGAGATCGCCTGGCGGGCCGACGGCGAGCACGCGTCGGTGGCGGTCGAGGGGTTCGCTCCGCTCCTCCGAGGGCCGCTCTGGCGGCTCGAGTCGGCGTTCCACGATCTCGTCGGCCGGCGGTTCCTGGCCCGGATCGCTTGCGAGGCGCGCTGATGCGCGTCGCCGTCGTCGGCTCGACCGGGACGATCGGGCGGCCGCTCGTCGACGTGCTCGCCCGCGACCACGACGTGGTCGGGATCGCGCGGAGACCTCCGCACGACGGCCCCGGCCCGGGTCGAGTGGCTCGCCGCCGACGCGACCGACGCCGCCGCCATGCGTCGCGCACTCGACGGCGTCGCCGTCGTCTACCACCTCGTGCACTCCCTCGGCAGCAGCAGCTTCGAGGAGCTCGACCGCGCGGCGGCTGCGGCCGTCGCGGGCGGCGCAGCGGCCGCCGGAGCCCGTCAGATCGTCTATCTGGGCGGGCTCGGCGAGGGCTCGGCCGACCTCTCGCCGCATCTGCGCAGCAGGGCCGAGACCGCGAAGATCCTGGCGGGCGGAGACGTCCCGGTGACGACGCTTCGCGCCGCGATGATCGTCGGCGCCGGCAGCGCGGCGTTCGAGACGATCGTCGCGCTCGTCGAGCGGCTGCCGCTGATGGTGTGTCCACGCTGGGTCTCCGTCGAAACGCAGCCGGTCGCGCTCGCCGACGTGCTGGACGCCCTCGTCGGCGTCTGCGGCAACGAGGCGACGTACGGCCGGACGTTCGACCTCGGCGGCCCGGAGGTGATGACCTATCGCACGATGATGGAACGCGTGGCCGGGATCCGGGGCAAGCACCCGATCCTGATCGAGGTCCCGTTCCTGACGCCGCGGCTGTCGTCGCTGTGGCTGCACCTCGTCACGCCCGCGAGCGTGGCCGTGGCGCGCCCGCTCGTGGAGGGGCTCCGCATCCCGACGGTCGCCCATGACGATCGGATCTGGGAGCTCCTCGGGGTTCGGCGCACGACGTTCGACGACGCGATCCGGACGGCGCTGCTCGAGCGAGGCTGACCGGCCGGCCCGCTCAGCCCGCAGGCCGGAACGCGAGCAGCTCGGCGCCGTGCTCGCGCAGCCACGCCCGCTGCTCGCGCCAGCCGGGGCGGCGCGACTCGACGAGGCTCCAGAAGCGGCGCGAGTGGTTCGGCTCGCGCAGGTGGCAGAGCTCGTGGACGACGACGTAGTCGAGCACGTCGTACGGCGCGAGCACGAGCCGCCAGTTGAAGGAGAGCGTGCCGCGCGTCGAGCAGGAGCCCCAGCGGGTGCGCTGGCCGCGCACCTCGATCCGCCGGTACGAGACACCGAGCGGCGGCGCCTCCTCCTCGGCGAGCATCGTCACGAGCTCGCGCGCCACCCGGCGGGCGTCCGCCTCGGAGACCTCTGCCGGGTCGAGACCGAGGCGCGGGACGTGCTTGGCCCGCTCGCGCGCGATCCAGTCGCGGTGGGCCGCGACGATCCGCTCGATCTCCGCCTCGGTCGTCCCGGGCGGAACGACGAGCTGCGCCGGCCCGCCCCACGGCACGCGCAGCGTCCAGCGTCGCGCCTGCCGCGAGCGGCGTACCTCGACGGTCTCGTCCACGCGCCCGAGGCTACTGCCCCTCCCGGATCGACGCGTCCAGCGAGCCATGTCCGGTGCCAGGCACCGGACATGGCTCAAGGGGCCATGTCCCACGGGCAACCGCAGCCGCCAAGCCGGCTCGCGCGCAACCGACGTCTCGTTGGGACACGTCCCGTGCCTGGCACCCGACATGTCCAGAGCGGACGCCCTGAACGGGCGCACTCGGAGGCCGGTCAGTCGTGGAAGCGGCGGAACACGACGCAGGCGTTGTGCCCGCCGAAGCCGAACGAGTTCGAGACCGCGACCTCGACCTTGGCGGCCCGCGCCTCGTTCGGGACGTAGTCGAGGTCGCACGCGGGATCGGGCACCTCGTAGTTGATCGTCGGCGGCAGCTTCTGGTCGCGGACGGCGAGCGTCGTGAACGTCGCCTCGATCGCGCCGGCCGCGCCGAGGCAGTGCCCGGTCGCGCCCTTCGTGCCGGAGACCGGCGTCTTGTACGCGTTCTCCTCGCCGAGCGCGAGCTTCAGCATCTTCGTCTCGGAGGCGTCGCCGATCGGGGTCGAGGTCGCGTGCGCGTTGATGTAGTCGATCTCGTCGGGGCCGACGCCCGCGTCCTGGAGCGCCATCTTGAACGCGGGCACCGGGCCGGTCGGGTCGGGCTCGGTGATGTGCTTCGCGTCCGAGGAGAGCCCGTAGCCGACCACCTCGGCGTAGATCTTCGCGCCGCGCGCCTTCGCGTGCTCGAGCTCCTCGAGCACGAGCACCGCGCCCGCCTCGCCCATCACGAACCCGTCGCGGCCCGCGTCGAACGGCCGGGAGGCGCGCTTCGGGTCGTCGTTGCGACGCGACAGCGCGCGCATCGCGCCGAAGCCGGCGATGCCGACCGAGCACACCGCGGCCTCCGTGCCGCCGCAGAACATCACGTCGGCCCGGCCGAGCCGGATCGCGTCCATGCCGTCGCCGATCGCCATGTTCGACGCGGCGCAGGCGGTGCACTCCGACAGGAGCGGGCCGCGCGTGCCGAGCTCGATCGAGACCCAGCCGGCGCCGAGGTTCGGGATGATCGCGGGAATCGAGAACGGGTTGACCCGGTCGGGGCCGCGCGTCGCGAGCGTGTCGTAGCACTCCTGGAACGAGCGGAGCCCACCGATGCCGGTGCCGATCGCGGCGCCGATCCGCTCGGCCTCCTTCGCGATGTCGAGGCCCGAGTCGGCCTCCGCCTGCCGCGCGGCGGCGAGGATGAGGTGCGTGAAGCGGTCCATCCGGCGGGCGGCCTTGCGGTCGATCCAGTCGCCCGGGTCGAGATCCTTCACCTCGCACGCGAAGTGCACCGGATAGTCGGTGTGGTCGAACTGGGTGATCTCGGCGGCGCCCGACTCGCCGGCGACGAGGTTGGCCCACGACGTCTCGACGTCGTTGCCGAGCGGGGTGACCGCGCCCAGCCCGGTGATGACGACGCGCCTGCGCCCGATGGGTGAACTCGATGTCGGTGCTCACATTCCCAACCCGCCGTCCACGAGGAGCACTTCGCCCGTGATGAACGAGGCCTCGTCGGAGCAGAGGAAGCGTACAGCGCCTGCGATGTCCTCCGGCTCACCGAGCCGGCCGAGCGGCGTGTTGCCGAGCATCGCCGCGGTCGCCTCCTCGGGCAGGACGTCGGTGAGCTGCGTCTTGACGTAGCCGGGCGCGACGACGTTCGCGCGCACGCCGCGGCTGCCGAGCTCGCGGGCGAGCGACTTCGTGAAGCCGATGATGCCCGCCTTCGAGGCCGCGTAGTTCGTCTGGCCCCAGTTGCCGTGGACGCCGACGATCGAGGAGACGTTCACGATCGCGCCGCCCCGCTTCTTCATCATCGGCCGGCAGACGGCGCGGCACGTGTAGAAGACCGAGGAGAGGTTCGTCTCGATCACGGTGCGCCAGTCGTCGTCGGACATGCGGGCGAGGAGCCCGTCGCGCGTGAGCCCGGCGTTGTTGACGAGGATGTCGAGGTCGCCGGCCTCGGCGACGAGGCGGGCCGCGTCCTCGGGGCTCGCGACGTCGGCCTGCACGGCGCGCCCGCCGATCTCGGACGCGAGCGCCTCCGCCTCGGCCTGCCCGGAGCGGTAGCCGATCACGACCTGCGCGCCGGCGCGGGCGAGCTCGGCCGCGATCGCGCGCCCGATCCCGCGCGAGGCGCCCGTGACGAGCGCCGTCTTGCCGTCGAGCGAGGCGAAGCTCACGCGTCTGCGATGAGCTCGTGGAGCCGGTCGAGCGCGGCGAGGTTGTTCACCGACACGGCCTTCACGCTGCGGTCGATCCGCTTCACGAGACCCGGAGAGCACGTTGCCGGGGCCGACCTCGACGAACGTCCTGGCGCCGTCGCGGATCAGCTCGGTCGCGGCCTGGGTGAAGCGGACGGGCGCGGTGAGCTGGTCGACGAGGAGCGGCGCCATCCGGTGCGCCGACTCGACGCGCGCGGTGACGGTGGACATGAACGGCGAGGACGGCTCCTGGAAGCGGATCCGCTCGACAGCCGGGCGGAGCCGGTCGGCGGCGCGGGCGACGAGCGGCGAGTGGAACGCGCCCGAGACCTTGAGCTTGACGGCGCGGCGGGCGCCGGCCTCCTGCGCGAGCTCGCAGCACTCGTCGACGGCGGCGTGCTCGCCGGAGACGACGATCTGGCCGGGGCAGTTGTAGTTCGCCGGCCACACGCCGAGGATCTTGCGGCAGAGCGTCTCGACGACCTCGTCCTCGAGCCCGAGGATCGCGGCCATCGAGCCGGGATGCTGCGCGGCCGCCTCGGCCATCGCGATCCCGCGCTCGCGCACGAGCGCGAGCGCCTCCTCGACGGTCATCGCGTTCCCGGCAGCGAGCGCCGCGAACTCGCCGACGGAGTGACCGACGACGTAGTCGGGCTCGAGACCGCGCGCCCGCACGGCCGCGAGCACGGCGAGCGACGTGGCGACGAGCGCGGGCTGCTGGACGGCGGTGTCGACGAGCTCCTCCGGCTGGGAGTGGAAGCAGAGCCGTTCGAGGTCGAGCCCGCACGCCTCGCTGCCGCGCTCGAACACCGAGCGGGCCTCCGGGACCGCCTCCGCGATGTCGCGGCCCATGCCCACCTCGAAGGAGCCCTGGCCGGGAAAGCAGAATGCGATTTTCGTCATGCCGCCGTCTCCTTCGTCCAACGGATCAGCGCGCTCCCCCAGGTGAGGCCCGCGCCCATACCCGTCATCAATACGAGACTACCGGCACGAAGCCTTCCATCCGCCTCTGCATCCGCCAGGGCGAGCGGAATCGAGCCCGACGACGTGTTCCCGTATCTGTCCACGTTGACCACGACCCGTTCAGACGGAATCCCGAGCTTCTTGGTTGCGTGGTCGATGATGCGCAGGTTCGCCTGGTGCGGCACGTAGACGTCGACGTCGGCGACCGCGACGCCGCAGCGCTCGAGCAGATCCTCCGCCGACTGGACGAGCACGCGCGTCGCGAACTTGAACACCTCGCGGCCGTTCATCTTCACGTAGCGCTCCGGGTCCTCGAAGATCCGGGAGCCGCTGCCGGGGAGCCAGAGGTTCGCGCCGCCGCCGCCGTCCGCGCCGAGCTCGAAGCCGAGGAAGCCGCCGGCGTCCGCCGCCTCGAGCACGACCGCGCCGGCGCCGTCGCCGAAGAGGACGAGCGTCGAGCGGTCGGTCCAGTCGAGGATGCGCGAGAGCACGTCGCCGCCGACCACGAGCGCCCGCTTCGCGAGCCCGGCCGCGAGCATCGCGTAGCCCTGGGCGAGCGCGTACATGAAGCCCGTGCAGCCGGCCGAGAGGTCGTACGCGGCCGCGTCGACGGCGCCGAGCTGGTCGGCGAGGATCGCCGCCGTGGAGGGGAAGGCCATGTCCGGCGTGACGGTCGCCACGATCAGCAGGTCGACGTCCTTGCCCTCGAGCCCCGCCTGTTCCAGCGCTTTCCGCGCCGCGGGCAGCGCCAGATCCGAGAGCGCCTCCTCGGGCGCGGCGATGCGCCGCTCGCGGATGCCGGTGCGCTCGCGGATCCACTCGTCCGAGGTCTCGACGTACTGCGAGAGCTCGTCGTTCGAGACGACGCGGTCGGGCACCTTGCAGCCGAGGCCGGTGATCGTGACCGGCAGGCCCTCTTTCGCGGCTCCGATCATGCGGTGCTGTCGCCGACGAACACCGTCAGGGTCGCCTGCGCGGCGAGCTCGCCGTCGACGGAGGCCCGGCCTTCGCCCTTCGCGATCGGGCCGCGGACGCGGACGAACTCGCATTCGAGCGTGAGCACGTCGCCCGGCTCGACGACCCGCTTGAAGCGGCAGTCGTCGATGCCGGCGAAGAACGGGATCTTGCCGCGATTCGCCTCCGCGGCGAGCACGGCCACGGCGCCGGCCTGCGCGATCGCCTCGATCGTGAGCACGCCCGGCATGACGGGCCGCTCGGGGAAGTGCCCCGGGAACCACCAGTCGTCGGCGCGGATCAGCCGGCGGCCGACGACGCGCTTGCCCGGCTCGAGCTCCACGATCTCGTCCACGAGCAGGAACGGAGGCCGGTGCGGGATGATCGACTCGATCACGTCCCGGCCGAACGGGGCTGCGGGAACGCTCATGCCACGTCGCGGTCCTTCCCGCCAGCTCGCGCCTCGCTGCGAGCGTCGCGCAGCCGGTTGCGGCCCCGGTGCGCGTGGCACTTCGCGGTGCCGACCGGCATCCCCACGGCGCCCGCGATCTCCTCGAACGAGTAGCCGAGGGCGTCCTTGAGGACGACCACCTGGGCCTGCTCGGGCGAGACGCCGGCGAGCGAGTCGCACAGCTCGCGGCGCAGCTCGGAGATGCCGGCCGCGCGGGCCGGATCGTCCTCGGGGCCGGCGCGCAGGTCGTCGGCGAGCGGCTCGTGCGTCCGCGTCTTCTGCCGCTCGGCCGCGTCGCGGCACGTGTTGACGACGAGCCGGTGCAGCCACGTCGAGAACTGCGACTCGCCGCGGAACTGGCGCAGCCGGACGCACACCTTCGCGAGCGCCTCCTGCGCGGCGTCGCGCGCGTCCTCGGGGTCGCGCAGCAGATGGCGGGCGAGCCGCTCGACCTTCGGCGCGTGCCGCGCGCAGAGCTCGTCGAGCGCGAGCGCGTCGCCGTCCTTTGCGCGGGTGACGAGAATGGGGTCGCTCAACCGTTCGTACGCGAGGCTCCGGCCCTCCCGGAGCGGCTGGGTGATCTGACGGGACGAGCCTCGAAGCGGTTGCACGGCCCGTCTAGTCTAAGTGGTGGTGTCGGACCTGAGCCCTGCTGCGGTCGAGCCTCTGTTGCGCGGCCGGCTCGGGCGCCCGTTCCGTTTCGTCGAGCGCTGCGCGTCGACCCAGCGGCTGCTCGGCGAGGACGAGCCGGAGGGCGCGACGGTCGCCGCGGACGTGCAGACCGAGGGGCGCGGGCGGCTCGGCCGCGTCTGGGAGGCGCCCGCCGGCCGGGGACTCCTCGTCTCCGTGCTGCTGCGGCCCTCGGTGCCGATGCGCCACTGGCCGGAGCTCTCCGTCGTGGCGGGCGAGGCCGTGGCGCGGGCGCTGCGGGACGAGACCGGGCTCGCGGCGGCGCTGCTCCATCCGAACGACGTCGTCGTCGAGGGCCGGAAGCTCGTCGGCGTGCTCCCGGAGGCGAGCCCCGGCCGCGTCGTGCTCGGGATCGGCGTCAACGTCAACCAGACGGCGGCGGAGCTGCCCACGGACACCCCGAAGCCGCCCACCTCGCTGCGGATCGAGCTGGGCCGGGAGCTGCCGCGGGCGCCGCTGCTCGCGGCGATCCTGCTCGAGCTCGAGCGCCGCTACGACGACTGGGCCGCGGCCTACCGCGTCCGGTAGAGCCGCGCGACGCGGTTCCCGGCGGCGTCGACGACGACGAGCGTGTACGCGAACGGCTTCGACGCCAGCCAGAAGTGGAACGGCCCGGCCTTGCGCACGTGCAGCACGACGTGGCGCTTGCCGACGCCGAGCACGGCGGTCACCGGCTCGGAGACCGTGAAGCGCATCGTCTTCGCGGACGAGACCGTCACCACGGGCGGCGTCGAGTCGAGCGTCACCGGCGCGGTGCGGACGATCGTCGAGACGGCGTCGGTCAGCGTCAGCGCGAGCGTGTACGCACCGTCGGGCGCGGGCGTCCCGTCGGCGAGCTTCCCGTCCCACGAGAGGGACTGCGGCCCGGCGTCGAGGCTGCCGGAGAAGGGCGTGGCGACGACCTCGTCGCCGAGCTTCACGTCGAGCTGCGCCTGCACGGGCCCGCTCGCGAGCGTGAACGCAACCCCCGGCGTCGCGCCGCGGGCGAGCGAGACGATCGCCGCGCCGGGCGTGAAGGAGGTGAGCGTCGCGTCGACCGTGACGGGCACCGAGGCGGAGACGGTGGTGCCGGCCGCGGTCACGGCGGCGAGCGCGACGGTGTACGAGCCGGGCGCGAGCGAGGCGTCGGGCGAGAACGTGAACGCCTGCGGCCCGGCCGGCTGCGCGTCGCTCCAGAGCGTCGCGACGGGTGTGCCGGTCGCGTCGACGAGCGTCGCGGTGACGGTCGCGGGCTGGGTCAGCGTGTACGCGATCGTCGTGCCGGCGCCGCCGGGCGCGACCAGGTCCGGCGTCGCGGTGACGCGGCTCAGGGCGACGGTCGCGGCCTTCTTGCCCGAGCGTCCCCGTCGCGCCGAGCAGCGACGGCCCGGAGATCGACCACGTGTAGCGATCGGCCGGCGCGGTCGAGGAGTCCCACGTCCAGTCGAGCGTCGGGCCCGTCCCGCTCTGCTGGACGAGCGGCGTGCCCGAGGAGCCCGTGACGGTGACCGTCCACGGCGTCTCGCCGGAGAGCGTGCCCGTGAAGCGGACGAGCCCGCCGAGCTTGCCGGTGACCTTCGGCGCGTAGAGCTTCGGCCCGCCGGTGACGGAGACCTCGCGCGCGATCTCCGGCAGCTGGGCGTAGAGCGCGTTGCCGGGGCAGTCCGTGAACCCGGTGTCGCGGTGCCCCGAGATGGCGCGCAGGAAGACGGGCACTCCGGCGGGGAAGCGCGGGTTGCCGCCCGAGGCCCAGTTGAGCGTCGAGAGCGGGTCGACGTGCGCGATGTCGAGCCGCCAGGCGAGGAGGTTCACGAGCGCCGTCCGGGCCGCGTCGCTGATCTTCGTCGACCCGTACTCGCCGAGCACGGCGATGCCGACGGAGCCGGTGTTGAAGCCCTGCGCGTGGGCGCCGACGACGGGCCGGTCGACGCCGCCGTAGCGGCCCTCGAACACCTGCCCGTACTTGTCGACGAGGAAGTTGTAGCCGATGTCGTTCCAGCCGTTCCCCTGCACGTGGTAGATCTCGATCCCGCGCACGATCGCGGCCGATTCGGCGGCCGTGTAGTTGTTCGAGCCGGCGGTGTGATGGATGACCGCGAAGTGGACGGCGTCGGCGTACTGCGGCGTCCCCTTGCGAATCGCCTCGTTCGCGCCCCAGCGCGGCGCGCGTGATGATCTGCGGCGAGCCGGCGAGCGAGAGCGTCCGCAGCGGCGTCCGCTCGGCGGTGCTCTCGACGTAGTAGGCGCGCAGGCGCGTGACCTGTCCCGCGGGTGCGGAAGCGGACGGCGGTGGAGGGGCCCGTCCAGACGAGCCCGCCGAGGTGCCAGCCGCGCAGCCGGTTCTCGGAGCTCCGCGCGTCCGGGTACTGGTCGGCGTCGGCGGCCTGCCAGGCGGTCCAGCGGCCGGTCGCGCTGCGCGTGCTGAAGAGGACGCCGCCCGAGCCGCGCCAGTGCAGGCCGAGCAGGTCGAACCGGGAGGGCGGCGCCGCAGCGAGCACGCGGCCGCCGTGAAGCGGAACCTCGCGCGCGGTCATGCTGACGCCCGCACGGGCGGCCGCCGGCGCGACGAGGAGCAGGGCGAGTGCGACGAGGAGTCCCTTCATGGGCAGGCGGCCCCAGCCGCGGGGGCGCACGAGGCCCTTTCGGCGCGAGGGGCGCAAGCCCCTCCCCGGCCGGCGCGAAATGCAATCCTTCAGTCGTGAACGGACGCCTCGCGCGAGCCGTGCTCGTGGCCTTCGCCCTCGCGGCGACCACGCTGGGACTCGCTGCGGCCGACGGCCGCGCCGCCACCGTCGGGCCCGCGCGTGCTCGCGATCCGCTTCGGGCCCGACCTCGAGGTGAACCCGGTCACCCAGGACTACCTCACGAGCAAGCTCGCGGACGCGGCGAACAAGCACTACGACGCTGCCGTGATCCTGCTCGACACCCCGGGCGGGCTCTCGTCGTCGATGAAGACGATCTACACGGCGGAGCTGAACGCGAAGCTGCCCGTGATCGTCTACGTCTCCCCCGACGGCGCGCGGGCCGCGTCGGCCGGGGTCTGGATCGCGCAGGCGGCCGACGTGCTCGCGATGGCGCCGACGACGAACATCGGCTCCTCGACGCCGATCGACTCGAGCGGCCAGAACCTCGGCACCGACCTCCGCCGCAAGGTGATCAACGACGCGGCCGCCTCGCTCACCGCGCTCGCGCAGGCACACCACCGCAACACGACCTGGCCGGCGAAGGCGGTGCGCGTCGCGTCCAACCTCACGGCGAGCCAGGCGCTGAAGCTGAACGTGATCGACATGGTCGCCCCGAGCCTGCCCGCGCTCCTGCGCCAGCTCGACGGCTACACGACGAAGGACGCCCAGCGGCCCTACACGCTCCATCTCGCCGGCGCCCGGATCGACACCGTCTCGCCCGGCTTCTTCACGCGCCTCCTGAACACGCTCATCGACCCGAACCTGATCAGCCTGCTCTTCCTCGCCGGGATCGCCGGGATCGGCTTCGAGATCTTCCACCCCGGCATCGTGCTGCCCGGCGCGCTCGGCGGCGTCTCGCTCGTGCTCGCGCTCTTCGGCTTCTCGGTGCTGCCGATCTCGTGGGCGGGGCTCGCGCTGATCCTGCTCGGCGTGACGCTGATGGTGATCGACGCGCACGTCGTCACGCACGGGGCGCTGACGCTGTCGGGGCTCGTCAGCCTCGCGGTCGGGATGATCATGCTCTTCCACAACGCGCCGGCGCCGTACCACACCTCCGTCCCGCTCGTCGTCTCGATCACGGTGGCGCTCGGCGCCTTCTGGGCGCTCGCGATCGGCAAGGCGGTGGCGGTGCGACGGCAGCCGGTGACGGTCGGCCCGGATCGATTCCTCGGCGACGAGGGCGTCGTCCGCGACCCGGGCCACGTCTTCGTCGACGGCGAGCTCTGGCACGCGCATCGCGCGGACGGCGAGCGTCTCGTCCCGGGCGAGCACGTCCGCGTCGACCACGTGGACGGGCTCGAGTTGACAGTCTCGGGAAAGGAGTAGGCTGAGCGCCATGGCTGCCGGGCTCGTCGTGCTCGCCGTCGTCGTCTTCTTCGTCGTCCTGTTCCTGATCTCGGCGATCAAGGTGGCGCGCGAATACGAGCGCGGGATCGTCTTCCGGCTCGGGCGCCTGTTCCCCGAGCCGAAGGGCCCGGGCCTCTTCCTCCTGATCCCGATCGTCGACCGGATGGTGAAGGTCGACCTGCGGACGATCACGCTCAACATCCCGCCGCAGGAAGTGATCACGAAGGACAACGTCCCGGTGCGTGTGAACGCGGTCGCGTACTTCCGGATCGTGGCGCCGAAGGACGCGATCGTGCAGGTCGAGAACTTCATGGTCGCGACCTCGCAGATCGCGCAGACGACGCTGCGCGCGGTCCTCGGCCAGCACCAGCTCGACGAGCTGCTCTCGGAGCGGGTGAAGATCAACGCGATCCTCCAGGAGATCATCGACGAGCAGACCGCGCCGTGGGGGATCAAGGTCTCGGTCGTCGAGGTGAAGGACGTCGAGATCCCGACGAGCATGCAGCGCGCGATGGCCCGCCAGGCGGAGGCCGAGCGCGAGCGGCGCGCGAAGATCATCAACGCCGAGGGCGAGTACCAGGCCGCGGAGCGGCTCAAGGACGCGGCGATCGTGATCGAGGAGCACCCGATCGCGCTCCAGCTGCGCTACCTCCAGACGCTGCTCGAGCTGGGCGCCGGCAACACCTCGACGATCATCTTCCCGGCCCCGATCGACCTGATCAAGCCGTTCCTCGACCGCGCTGGATCTTCGGGCTGACCCGCTCTCGGGACGGCTCGTCGCCGTCGCGCCGAACCGCCGCCGCCGCCCCGGCGCCGCGTTCGGGCTGATCGAGGAAGCAACCCCGGCCGAGCTCGAGGCCTGTCCGTTCTGCGCCGGCCGCGAGGATCGGACGCCGCCGGAGACGTTTCGCGTCCGCGCACGGCGGACGGCTGGGTCGTGCGCGTGGTGCCGAACCTCTATCCCGGCGTTCGAGCGGCAGGAGGTCGTCGTCCACTCGCCCCGCCACGTCCGCACGTTCGCGGAGCTCTCCGACGAGGAGGTCGCGGCGACGGCAGCGGCCTGGACGCAACGGAAGCGGGCGGCGCGCGACGACGGCTTCGCGCTACCTGCACGCGCTCGTGAACGAGGGCGCCGGCGCCGGGTCGAGCCTGCCGCACTCGCACTCCCAGCTCGTCTGGCTCCGCGAGGAGCCGCCCGCGCTCGCCGCCGAGCGGCCCGGTGCGGCTCGCCGAGCTGACGGCGCGCGACGATCTCGCCGTCCTGCGCCGCGGCGGCCTCGTCGCGGTCGTGCACCCGGCCGGCCGGCTCCCCTACGAGACGCTCGTCGCGTCCGCCGACGGAGCGTTCGACCTCGCGGCGGCGCTCGCCGTGCTCCGCGACCTCGTCCGCGGCCTGCGCGCGGTGGAAGGAGCCGTCCCCTGGAACGCGTGGCTCCACGACGGCGCGGAGCCGCACCTCGAGCTCGTCCCGCGCCTCTCGGTCCTCGCGGGCGTCGAGCTCGGCGCCGGCATCCACGTGAACACGGTCGCCCCCGAGGACGCCGCGACGGCGCTTCGGGCCGCGCTCGCCGGCTAGCCGACGATCGCAGGCGCCGGCGCCTGAGGCGCGCGCGCCTCGCGGAACCGCCGGGCCGCCTCGATCGCCGCGCCGAGGTTCAGACCCTTGTCCTTCGCCTGCTTGATCAGCATGACCGTCTCGAGCGCGTCGATGTCGTAGATCCGCTGCTTCTTGCCCTTGGTCGGGATCTGGGCCTTGTTCGTCCAGTAGTCGAGCTGCATCTTCGAGATGCCGGCGATCTGGCAGACCTGGCCCAGATAGAGCTCGACCTTGTCGAGGTGCTCGGCAAGATTGATGGGTTCTAGAAGGTCGACTTGCCTGCTGATCGCCATGCACGCCCCGTTTGTGACGTCCGCGAAGTACGACCCCTCGAATTGAGGAGTTATAAAGGGCACGCCCAGCTATTGGAAGAGGCCCCGCCGAAAATCTCCCCTTTTCGGGCCGGAGCTCGCGCCGGGCTGCGCGCGGTCGCGCTACTCGTCGTCGGCGGGGCTCTCGTCGCCTTCGCCGTCGTCGTCGAGCTCGT
Organism: uncultured Actinomycetes bacterium; assembly: GCA_963815005.1. Lineage (GTDB taxonomy): Bacteria > Actinomycetota > Thermoleophilia > Gaiellales > Gaiellaceae > Palsa-739. Next base: position 61,199 of record CAWFFI010000016.1, on the reverse strand, counting down.
CCGGATCGTCCGGATCGTCGGCCGGCTCGGCGAATCCGCGCCGTGCGCGGCAGCTCGGCGGCAGGCTCACCGTCGACCGCGACGTCCTCGCCGTTCTCGGCCTCGACGACCGGCGCGAGCGCGGAAACGGTCTCGTCGCCGCGGAGGCGCATCACGATCACGCCCTGCGTCGAGCGGCCGAGCCGCTTGACATCCTCGACCGGAATCCGGATCACAGTGCCGCCGTTCGAGATCAGCATCACCTGGTAGCCGTCCCGGACGACGCGCGAGCCGATCGAGGAAGCCGCGCGCCTCGGTCAGCTGGATCGTCTTGACGCCCATGCCCGCCGCGGCCCTTCGCCGGGTACTCGGAGACGCGCGTCCGCTTGCCGTAGCCGTTCTCGGTCACGACGAGCAGGTCGGCCGCGTCCTCGGCGATGTTGATCGAGATCACCTCGTCGCCGCTTCGCAGCCTCATGCCGGCGACGCCGGAGGTGTCGCGGCCCATCGCGCGCACGTCGGTCTCGTGGAAGCGGATCGCCTGGCCCTTGCGCGAGACCATCAGGACGTCGTCGGTGCCGGTGGCGTGGCGGACGCCGACGAGCTCGTCGCCGTCGCGCATCTTGATCGCGATGATCCCGTCCGCCTTCAGCGGCGTGTTGTACGCGACGAGCTCGGTCTTCTTGACGACGCCGTTCTTCGTCGCGAACAGGAGGTACTTCGCCTCGGCGAAGTCGCGCGTCTGGATCACGGCGCGCACCTGCTCGTCCTGCCGGAACGGCAGCAGGTTGACGATGGCGCGGCCCCGCGACTGGCGGGAGCCGAGCGGCAGCTCGTGCACCTTGAGCCGGTAGACCTTGCCGACGTTCGTGAAGAAGAGGATGAAGTCGTGGGTGGAGGCGACGAAGAGGTGCTCGATGTAGTCGTCTTCCTTCAGGTCCATCCCCATCACGCCGATGCCGCCGCGCCGCTGCTCGCGGTAGGCGGTGACCGGGAGCCGCTTGATGTAGCCGGAGCGGGTGATCGCGATCACCATGTCCTCTTCCGCGATCAGGTCCTCGAGCTCGAGCTCCTCCTCGGCGGCGACGATCTCGGTGCGGCGGTCGTCGTTGCGGCCGTAGGCGCTCTTGATCTCGAGCAGCTCCTCGCGGATGACGGCGTCGATCTTCGCCTGGTCTCCGAGCAGCGCCCGCAGCTCGCCGATCTTCTCCTGGAGATCCGCGTACTCGGCCTCGACCTCCCTCCGGGCGAGCCCGGTGAGACGGGCGAGCCGCATGTCGAGGATCGCCTGCGCCTGGATCTCGCTCAGCTCGAAGCGCTCCATCAGCTGCGTCCGCGCCTCGTCGGGATCGGCGGCGGCGCGGATGAGAGCGACGATCGCGTCGATGTTGTCGAGCGCGATCAGATAGCCCGCGAGAACGTGCGCCCGCTTCTCCGCCTGGCGCAGGTCGTACTTCGCGCGGCGGGTGACGACCTCGCGCTGGAAGTCGAGGTAGTGCGTGACGAGCTCGAGCAGCGACAGCGTCTTCGGAACGCCGTCGACGAGCGCGACCGCGTTGTACCCGAACGTCGACTGGAGCGGCGTGTGCTTGAACAGCTTGTTCAGCGCCACCTGGGGGACGGCGTCGCGCTTCAGCTCGACCTGGATCCGCATGCCGGTGCGGTCGGAGTGGTCGGCGAGGTCGGAGATCTCGGTCAGCACCTTGTCCCTGACGAGGTCGGCGATCTTGACGATGACGCCGGTGTCGCCGCCCTTCTTCACGCCGTACGGCAGCTCGGTGATCACGATCGCCGACTTGCCGCCGCGCAGCTCCTCGATGTGGGCGCGGGCGCGCATCACCACGCGGCCGCGGCCGGTCCGGTACGCGTCGCGGATGCCGCCGCGGCCGACGATGATCGCCCCGGTCGGGAAGTCCGGGCCCTTCATGTGCTTCATCAGGCCCTCGACGTCGAGCTCGGGGTCGTCGATCAGCGCGACGACGGCGTCGATCGTCTCGCCGAGGTGATGGGGCGGCATGTTCGTCGCCATGCCGACCGCGATCCCGGTGGAGCCGTTGACGAGCAGGTTCGGGAAGCGCGACGGGAGCACCGACGGCTGCCGGCGCGACTCGTCGTAGTTCGGCTCGAAGTCGACGGTGTCCGCGTCGATGTCGCGCAGCAGCTCGGTCGCGATCTTCGACAGGCGCGCCTCGGTGTAGCGCATCGCCGCGGCCGGGTCGTCGTCGATCGAGCCGAAGTTGCCCTGGCCGTCGACGAGCGGATAGCGCAGCGAGAACGGCTGCGCCATCCGGACGACGGTGTCGTAGATCGCCGAGTCGCCGTGCGGGTGGTACTTGCCCATCACGTCGCCGACGGTGGTCGCCGACTTCTTGTACGGCCGGTTCGGCTGGAGGCCGGCCTCGTGCATGCCGTAGAGCACGCGCCGGTGCACCGGCTTCAGCCCGTCGCGCACGTCCGGAAGCGCACGCGAGACGATGACCGACATCGCGTAGTCCAGAAAGCTCGAGCGCATCTCCTGCTCGAGCTCGCGCGGCTCGACGCGGCCCCGGTCGATCGCCCCCGTATCGAGCTCAGACACGGGCGCTCCGCGTCGCCGGGGAGACCCTAGACGTCAAGGAACTTCACGTCCTTCGCGTTCTCCTCGATGAACAGCCGGCGGGGCTCGACCTGGTCGCCCATCAGCATCGAGAACAGCTGGTCGGCGGCGTGCGCGTCCTCGACCTCGACCTGGATCATCAGCCGCCGTGCCGGGTCCATCGTCGTCTCCCAGAGCTGGAGCTCGTTCATCTCGCCGAGCCCCTTGAAGCGCGACAGCTGGATGCCGACCTCCTTCGCAAGCTCCAGTGCGTCGCTGCGCAGCTCCGAGAACGTGTGCGCGTCGCTGCTCTTCTTGCCGAGCGCGAGCGTGAACGGCGGCGGGCCGACAACCTCGACGAGGCGTGCGTAGGCGCGGCGGAGGTTCGCGTAGATCGGCGACGCGAGCAGCTCGGCCGAGAGCGAGATCGTCTGCGCGGCGGAGGTCGACTCCTCGATCACCTTCACGCGCAGCCCCGCGTCGTCGCGGTCGAGCACCGAGAGCGCGAATCCGTTCGACGGATGCTCGGCGAGCGCCTTCTCCACCGCGGCCGGCGTCGCCGCGTCGAGCTCGACCAGCCGGTGCCCGATCACGAGGTCGGAGGCGTGATGGCCGTAGTCCGCGCGCAGGCGCGCCGACCAGCCCTTCGAACTCCGCGAGCGCGCTCGGTGAACTTCTTCCAGCGCGCCTCGGTGAGCTTGACCTCGGTGCCGTCCCGGTCGCGTGCCTCGATGTCGCCGAAGCGCTCGCGCACGAGCAGGTCTTCGAGCTGCGAGTCCTTCTCGAAGTAGTACTCCTGGTTGCCGAGCTTGACCTTGTAGAGCGGCGGCACCGCGATGTACACGTGCCCGCGCTCGAACAGCTCCTTCATGTGCCGGTAGAGGAAGGTCAGCACGAGCGTGCGGATGTGCGAGCCGTCGACGTCCGCGTCCGTCATCAGGACGATCCGGTGGTAGCGGAGCCCCTCGATGTCGAACTCGTCGCCGATCCCGGTGCCGATCGCGGTGATCATCGCCTGGATCTCGTTGTTGGAGAGAACCTTGTTGATGCGGTTCTTCTCGCTGTTGATGATCTTCCCGCGCAGCGGCAGGATCGCCTGGTAGGTGCGGTCGCGGCCCATCTTCGCGGAGCCGCCCGCGGAGTCGCCCTCGACGATGTAGAGCTCCGCCGCCTCGGGATCGCGGATCGAGCAGTCGGCGAGCTTGCCCGGCAGCGAGGAGCTGTCGAGCGCCGACTTGCGCCGGGTCAGCTCGCGCGCCTTGCGCGCCGCGAGGCGCGCGCGCATGGCGGCGATCGCCTTGTTGCAGATCGCGCGCGCGTCCTGCGGGTTCTCCTCGAAGAACTGGGCGAGGTTCGCGTTCACCGTCGTCTGGACGAGGCCCTCGACGCCGGGGTTCCCGAGCTTCGTCTTCGTCTGGCCCTCGAACTGCGGGTTGCGGAGCTTGACCGAGACGACGGCGGCGAGACCCTCGCGGACGTCCTCGCCCTCGAGCGTCTCGTCCTTCTTCAGCAGCTTCAGCTCCTGCGCCTTCGCGTTCAGCGTGCGCGTGAGCGCGCTGCGGAAGCCGGAGAGGTGCGACCCGCCCTCGACCGTGTTGATGTTGTTGGCGAAGGTGAAGACGGACTCCTGGTACGAGTTGTTCCACTGCATCGCGACCTCGGCCGAGCCCTGCTCGGTCTCGCCTTCGAAGTAGACGATGTGCTTGTGGATCGCGTCCTTCGACTCGTTGATGTACGAGACGAAGTCGCGGATGCCGCCCTCGTAGTGGAACTCGACCGTCTTGCCGTCGGCGCGCTCGTCGGTGAGCTTGATGAAGAGGCCGCGGGTGAGGAACGCCGTCTCGCGGAGGCGCTGCGAGACGGTCGCGGCCTCGATGTCGAGCTCCTCGAAGATCTCGGAGTCCGGCAGGAAGGAGATCGTGGTGCCGACCGCGTCGCTCGCCGGACATGGGCCCGACGATCTCCATGTCGCCCTTCGGGACGCCGCGCTCGAACTCCTGGCGGTGGATCTTCCCGTCGACGCGCACCTCGGCGACGAGCCACTCGGAGAGCGCGTTCACGACCGAGACGCCGACGCCGTGCAAGCCGCCGGAGACCTTGTAGCCCTCGCCGCCGAACTTGCCGCCGGCGTGGAGCTTCGTCAGGACGACCGTCAGCGCCGGCAGCCCCTGCTCCGGCATCACGTCGACCGGGATGCCCGCTCCCCAGTCCTGGACGGTCACCGAATGGTCCGGATGGAGCGTGACCTCGATGCGGTCGTTGCGGTTCGCGAGCGCCTCGTCGACGGAGTTGTCGACGACCTCGTAGACGAGGTGGTGGAGCCCGCGGATTCCGGTCGAGCCGATGTACATGCCCGGCCGGAGCCGGACCGGCTCGAGGCCCTCCAGAACGGTGATGTCCTTTGCGGTGTAGGTCGGTTCGGCCATGAAAAAAGCCCTGCAAATTCCGCATTTGCGGGCGCCTGTAGTGTATCAGACGGAGCGGTCGGCCGCTGCCCGAGCGAGACTCGCCCGGGCGGCCTTCGCGACGAGGTCGCGGAGCTCCTCGTCGTCGATCGACGCCGCCCATTCGGCGGCCTGTCGCGCCTCCTCCAGCGTAGCCGTGGGCGCGATCCGCTCGGGCTCGGAGCATCGCCGCGAGGCGGGCTCCGGCAGCGGCCCGGGAACGAACTTCAGCGTCGGCGAGCCGGGCAGGCGCGCCGGCGATCTCGGCCGCACGATGGGTCAGCTCGAACCCCCAGACCGCGTCGCGGGTGTGGACGACGAGCGTCCCGTCGCGCTGGAAGCGGGCCGGCCACGCGTTCCGGGCGATCTCCGCGCCCGACCGCGTCGGGCCATGCCTCGACGGCATCCGCAGATCGCGGCCTCGGGCCCGAAGCGGCGGAGCTCGGAGCGGATCTCGTCGCCGAGCGGCTCCATCAGGCGGCCGCCTCCCGGACCTCGCCGGGGAAGACCTCGAGCAGCTGGTCGGGCTCGGCCGGCAGCATCGCGGCGTCCGTCGCCGTCACGAGCGCCTGGCCGACGAGGGCGACGCGGGCCGCGAGGATCCGCCGGCGCTCGGGATCGAGCTCCGAGAGGACGTCGTCGAGCAGGAGCAGCGGCGGCACGCCCCGGCGGTCGGCGATCAGCTCCGCCTCCGCGAGCAGCAGCGCGAGCACCGCGAGCCGCTGTTCCCCCTGGGAGCCGAAGCTGCGCAGCTCGCGCGAGCCCGAGGCGACGCACGACGTCGTCGAGATGCGGGCCGAGCGAGGTGACGCCGCGCTCGAGATCGCGCGTCGAGCCGCTCCTCGAGCAGGGCGGCGAGCGGCGGGTCGCCCTCGTAGCGCAGCTCGCGCCTCGGCGAGGCCGAGCTCGCCGCGCCCGCTCGGCGAACGGACGGCCCGAGCAGGGCGAGCGTCTCCTGGCGGGCGGCGACGAGCTCCGTGCCGAGCGCGGCGACCTGCTCCGTCCAGGGCGCGATCGCGTCGCGGCCGGAGAACCCGGCGGCGGCGCGGCGCAGAGCGGCGTTGCGCTGCGCGACCGCGGCGCCGTACTCCGCAGGCAGCGTCGCCCGCGCGGGCGAGAGCCGCCCAGAGCCCGGTCGAAGTAGGCCCGGCGGGCGGCCGGGGCGCCCTTGACGATGCCGAGCCGGTCCGGCGTGAACACGAGCGTCGCCGTCTCTCCGCGCAGCTGCTCGGCCGCCCGCAGCGGCGCTCCGTTCGCCTTCGCCTTCTTGCCGCTACCCGGAGCGAGCGTCACCTCGAGCTCGAGCGGCGTCTCGCCGCGACGGCCGCGCACGACGACGCGGGCCGCGCTCTCGCCGAAGCGCACGAGCTGCGCATCCGTCCGCGTCCGCGGCGAGAAGCCCTGCGTGCCGACGTGGAGCGCCTCCAGCAGGTTCGTCTTGCCGACGCCGTTCGGCCCCACCGCGAGGATCAGCCCGGGCCGGAGCGCGAGCTCGAGCCGGGCGTACGACCGGAAGCTGCGGAGCGAGACGCTCTCGACGACCAGGCTCGCGGCCCTAGCCGGGCAGGCGGATCGGCATCACGAGATACGTGAAGTCGTCGCCGTCGCCCTGGATCACGGCCGGCCGCAGCGGGCTGATCAGCTTGAACCGAACCTCGTCGCCGTCGAGCGACTCGAGCCCTTCGCGGAGGAAGTCCGCGTTGAAGCCGATCTCGAGCGTCTCGCCGGTGAACCCGACCGGCAGCGACTCCTTCGACTCGCCGACCTCGTGCGTCCGGGCGATCACGGTCAGCTCGCCCTCGGCGAAGCGCAGCTGGAGCGGCGTCGCGCGCTGGATCATCACCGACGCGCGCCGGACGACGTCGAGCAGGTCGGCGCGCGGGATGCGCAGCTCGTACTCGAACGCCTCCGGCAGCAGCTGCCGGTAGTTCGGGAACTGGCCGTCGATCCGCCGCGTCGTCAGCCAGACGCCGTCGGTCGAGAAGAGCACCTGGTTCTCGTGCACGCCGACACCGACCGTCGTCGCCGGTGGACGCGATGCGGGCCAGCTCCTGCAGCGCGCGGCCGGGAACGATCGCCTCCAGCTCGGGCACGGTGCCCGTCGAGCGACGTCTGCTTGACGGCGAGCCGGTACGAGTCCGTCGCCGCCATCACGAGCCGGCCGCTCGGTGAACTGGACGAGGACGCCGGTGAGCACCGGCCGCGACTCGTCGCGCGACGCCGCCCGGGCGACCCGCGTGATCGTCTCGAGCAGCGACTCGCGATCGACGGAGAACGTCTCCACCGCATCGATCTCGGGCAGCCGCGGGAAGTCCTCCGGGCTGTACGTGTGCAGCGTGTAGCTCGCGCTCCCCGACGTGACGTGGACGACCGACTCCGCCGCGCGGTGCTCGATCGTCACCTCGTCGTGCCGGGAGAAGCCGCGCGATGTCGACGAGCGTGCGGCCGGGCAGCACGATCGCCCCGTCGCCCTGCACCTGCGCCGGCAGCGTCGCGCGCAGCGACAGCTCCATGTCGGTCGCGGCCAGCCGCAGCTCGCTGCCGCTCGCCTCGAGCAGGATCCCGGACAGGATCTGCACCGACGTGCGCGTCGAGACGGCGCGGCCGACGACGGCGAGACCCTGGACGAGCTCGTCCTTCGAGCAGGTGATCCTCAGCTCGGCGCCCACAACGATGTCTGTTTCAATCATGTAGTTAGAAAACCTCGTAGCAGTAATAGGGAGTGTGGACGACGGGGACGACGGCCCGCAACCCGCTCCAGCGAGAGGCGTTCGCCGGGGGACGGGTCCTGTTGAGAGATCGGGGTTATGGACAGGGCCATCAGGGCTAGCGCACTTGCTTCACACGTGCGGTCAGTTCCTGCACGAGGTTGTACACAGACCTGTCCTCACGGATGAGCCGCGCGATCTTCGAGGTCGCGTGGATCACCGTGGTGTGGTCGCGCCCGCCGAACTCCTTCCCGATCTTCGGCAGCGAGGAGTCGGTGAGCTCGCGGGAGAGGTACATCGCGACCTGACGCGGATAGACGATGTTCTGGGAGCGCTTGTCGCCGCAGAGCTCCTCGAGCGAGAGGTCGAAGCGCTCGGCGACGAGGTCCTGGATGCGCTTGATCGAGACCTGGGCCGCCTCGCCCTGCGGGAACACGTCGCGCAGCACGTCCTGGGCGAGCTCGACCGACATCACGCGGCCGGTGAGCGACGAGAACGCGACGACGCGCGTGAGCGCTCCTTCGAGCTCGCGGATGTTCGTCGAGACGCGGCTCGCGATGAACGTCAGCACCTGCTCGTCGTGGACGTGGATCCCGTCGACCTTCACCTTCTTGCGCAGGATCGCGATGCGCGTCTCCAGGTCGGGCGGCTGGATGTCGGTGATCAGACCCCACTCGAACCGGCTGCGCAGCCGCTCCTCGAGCGTCGCGATGTCGCGTGGCGGCCGGTCGCTCGACATGACGATCTGCGAGCCGGCCTCGTAGAGCGAGTTGAAGGTGTGGAAGAACTCCTCCTGGATGCGCTCCTTGTGCTCGAAGAACTGCACGTCGTCGATCAGGAGGACGTCGTAGGCGCGATAGCGCTGCTTGAACCCCTCGATGCGCTTGTCGCGGAGCGAGTTGATGAAGTCGTTCATGAACGTCTCGCTCGTCACGTAGCGGACGGAGAGCTCGGACGAGTGCTCGCTGACGTACTGGGCGACCGCCTGCAGAAGGTGCGTCTTGCCGAGCCCGGTGCCGCCGTAGATGAAGAGCGGGTTGTACGCCTGCGCCGGCGCTTCGGCGACTGCGAGCGCGGCGGCGTGGGCGAACCGGTTCGAGGAGCCGATCACGAACGAGTCGAACGTGTACTTCGCGTTGAAGCCGCCGCTCTCGGGCCGCTGGTGCACGACCTGCTCGACGATGCGCGCCGGCAGCGGCGGCGGCAGCTCGGCCGCCTCGACGGCCGGAGCGGCGTCGAGGCTCTGACCGACGACGCGGAGCTGGACGAGTCGCTCCCGTCCGGTCACGTCGCGGATCGCCGCGTCGATCAGGCCGAGGAAGTGGCCCTCGATCCAGTCGCGGGTGAAATCGTTCGGGACGCCGATGACGAACACGTCGTCGGTCGCATCGAGGCCGGCGGCTTCGCCGAACCAGGTGCTGTACGTCGTGTCGTTGAGGGCCCCTCTGAGCCGACCGGAAACTTCGCTCCACAGGCTCTCCGCAGTCAGCTCGATTTGGTGCTCCACCCTGCCGCCAGCTCCTCCCTCGTGACAACCGACGGCCAGCATAACAGCGCCCCGGCCGGCGACAAAATAAGCCAATTTGCAGGGATATGACGATCCTCCGATTTCCCTCCACAGGTGTGGAAAGAGGTGGGGGAAACTCCGCAGGAGCGCATTCCTCCACCGCAGGCGCTTGTGGACAAAGCGGTGGACGGAGCGTCGTCTATACTGGCCGCTCGCTTCCCCCGCATCGGGGGATTTTTCTGCGCCCGACCCCATCGAAACGTGAAGCGCACCTATCAGCCAAACGTCCGCCGCCGCAAGCGCAAGCACGGCTTCCGCGCCCGCATGGCGACCCGCGCCGGCCGCGCGATCCTCAAGCGCCGCCGCGCGAAGGGCCGCGCGAACCTTTCCGCGTAGCGGCGAGGCTCGAGCGTTCGCGACCACTAAGCTGCACTCGTGAAGCGCGCGAACCGCCTGTCCCGGTCGCGGGACTTCGACGCCGTCTACCGCCAGGGGCGATCGGTGTCGTCGCGCTTCCTCGTCCTCTACTGGTTCCCCCAGGAGGAGGCGGCCGCGCCGCGCTTCGGCTTCTCCGTGCCGCGCTCGGTCGGAGGCGCCGTCGAGCGCAACCGGATCAAGCGGCAGCTGCGCGAGGTCTGGCAGGAGCGCCTCGAGCGGGTGCCCGCCGGCCACGACTACGTGCTGATCGTGCGGCCCGGGCTCCCCGAGGCGGTCGAGGCGAACGGCTTCGCGTGGCTCGGCGACCGTGTCGACGAGGTGCTCGGCCAGGCCGGGGCGGCCGGGACGGGGGCGGCAGCGTGAGCGCCGTGCTGCGCGTGCCGGGCTACCTCGGCGTCGCGCTCGTCTGGCTCTACCGGGTCACGCTCGGTGCGCTCTTCCCGACGACCTGCAAGTACCACCCCTCGTGCTCGGAGTACGCGGTGCAGGCGTTGCGCCGTCACGGCCTCGTCCGCGGCGGGCTCATGGCAGGCTGGCGGCTGCTGCGCTGCAACCCGTGGAGCCGCGGAGGCTTCGACCCCGTCCGATGATCCATCTCGCCCTCATCCTCGCCTCGCCGCTGACCCCGCTCGAGCACGGGATGCGCGGCGTGCTCGACTGGTTCCACACGACGCTCAGCCTCTCCTGGGCCTGGTCGATCGTGGCGACGACGGTCGTCGTGCGGATGATCCTCGTCCCGCTCACCGTCCGGCAGATCCACTCGATGCAGAACCTGCAGCGCTTCGCGCCGCAGATGAAGGAGCTGCAGAAGAAGTACAAGAGCGACAAGGCGAAGCAGAACGAGGAGCTGATGAAGTTCTACCGGGAGAACAACATCAACCCGGCCGCCTCGTGCCTGCCGATGTTGCTCCAGTTCCCGGTCTTCATCGCGCTCTACTACACGCTGAAGAACTTCGCGAACGAGCCGGCGTCGCAGCACCCGGGGTCGCTGTCGTGGCTGCACTTCGTGCCCTCGATCGCCGACCACACGACCTCGTTCTGGGGCGGCTACGTGCTGCTCGTCGTCTACGTCGGCAGCCAGATGGCCTCGACGCTCTACATGTCGGCCACGGCCGACAAGATGCAGCGGCGGCTGTTCATGATCATGCCGCTCGTCTTCGTCTTCGTGATCGCGCGCTTTCCGGCCGGTCTCGTCCTCTACTGGATGACGACGAACCTGTGGACGGTCGGCCAGGGGCTGATCACGCGGCGGCTGATCCCGAAGACACCGGCGCCGTCGCTGGAGAAGCGGAGCTCGCGGACGCCGCCGAAGGACGCGGTCGACTCCGACGGCGACGACGCCGAGGCCGACGCGGCGACGCCGGCCGCGCAGACGGGCCCGCCTGCGCCGCCGCGGAAGGTCCGCCGCAAGAAACGGGCCGGCGGCCGGCGATGAGCGACGAGCTCACGGTCGAGGCGACGGGCGAGACCGTCGGCGAGGCGAAGTGGGCGGCCCTGCGGGAGCTCGAGCAGCGGCACCCGCGTCTCGACAAGTCGGCCGTGCGCTTCGAGGTCGTCTCCGAAGGCGAGCGCGGCCTGCTCGGCGTCGGCTACTCGCCCGCCCGCGTCGTCGCGCTTCTTCCCGCCGAGGCCGCCGAGGCTGTGCCGGCGCTGGACGAGAGCACGCTCGCCGCCGACATGCGCGGCGCTCGTCGCGCACATCGTGACCGCCCTCGGCGTCGAGGCCCGGCTGGACGTGCTCGAGGACGACGAGTCGGTCGTCGTCGCGTGCTCGGGCCCGGACGTCGCGCTCCTGATCGGCCGGCACGGCCAGACGATCGACGCGCTCCAGTACCTGCTGAACGCGATCGCCCATCGCACCTACGGCGACGACCGCAAGGAGGTCGTGGTCGACGCGGCCGGCTACCGCGAGCGCCGCCGGGCCACGCTCGAGTCGCTCGCCCTGCGCGTCGCCGCCCAGGTGCGCGACACCGGCGAGCCGGAGTCGCTCGAGCCGATGACCGCGGTCGAGCGCAAGGTCGTCCACCTGAAGCTGAAGGACGTCGAGGGAGTCGAGACGACCTCCGAGGGGACGGAGCCGAATCGCTACGTCGTCGTCCTCCCCGCTGACTGACTGGCTTGCAGCCGTCGTCGCGACGCCCGGACTGACGGCGATCCGCGACCCGGCGGCTGCGCGGGCGGTCCTGCTCGACGACGCCCTCCGGGCGCTGCCGCTCGTCGAGCGCTTCGAGGGGCCGGTCGTCGACGTCGGCTCGGGCGGCGGCTCGCCGGGGATCCCGCTCGCCGCGGCGCTGCCCGGCCGCGAGGTGACGCTGCTCGAGGCGGAGCGGCGCAAGTGCGACTTCCTGGAGCGCTGCGCGCCGCCGAACGCGAGCGTCGTCTGGGGTCGCGCCGAGGAGCAGCCGCTCGAGGCCTGGGGCGTCGCGCTCGCGAAGGCGCTCGCCCGGCCGCCGGTCGCGGCGGAGTGGTGCCTGCCGCTCGTCCGCGTCGGCGGCGCCGCCATCCTCTGGCTCGGCCCGTCCGCCGACCTCGCCGCGGTCGCGCGCGTGTCGGCGCTCCTCGGCGGCGGCGAGCCCGAGGAGCACGAGGGCCTCGTCGTCCTGCCGAAGCTCGCGCCGACGCCGGCCGGGTTTCCGCGCCGCCCCGGAATGGCCAAGAAGCGGCCGCTCGCCTAGGCCGCGCCCCGTCCGAGGTTGTCGCGACAATGGGTCGCCGTGGCTCGGATCTACGCGCTTGCGAATCAGAAGGGCGGCGTCGGCAAGACGACGACCGCCGTGAACCTCGCCGCCTGCCTCGCGGAGGCCGGCGAGCGGGCGCTCGTCATCGACCTCGACCCGCAGGCGAACGCCACCTCCGGGCTCGGGATGCGCGCGAACGGGACCTCGAGCTACGACCTGCTCGACGGCGCCCCGCTCGCCGGGCTCGTGAAGCACACGGCGTTCGCGAACCTCGACCTCGTGCCGTCGAAGCCCGAGCTCGCGGGCGCGGTCGTCGAGCTCGCCCGCAGCGACGACGGCGAGCGCTACCTCGTCCAGGCGCTCGCCTCCGGCACCGACGCGTACGACTTCGTCTTCCTCGACTGCCCGCCCTCGCTCGGCCCGCTGACCGTGAACGCGCTCGCCGCGGCCGACCGCGTGCTCGTGCCGGTGCAGGCCGAGTACTACGCGCTCGAGGGTCTCTCCCAGCTCGTGCAGTCGATCGAGCTGATCCGGCGGCGGCTCAACCCGCGCCTCGGGATCGGCGGCGTCCTCCTGACGATGGTGGACGGCCGCACGCGGCTCGCCGCCGAGGTGGAGGCCGAGGTGCGACGGCACTTCGGCGACCTCGTCTTCAAGACGTCGGTGCCGCGCTCCGTCCGCCTCGCCGAGGCGCCGAGCCACGGGCTGCCGGCGATCGCCTACGACCGTCGCTCCGCCGGAGCCGACGCCTACTGGAAGGTGGCGATGGAGCTTGTCGAGCGCGCCTGAGCAGCCCCAGCCGGCCCGCCGCGGCCTCGGCCGCGGGCTCGAGCTCCTGATGGGCGGCACCGCCGTGCCGGGCACCGAGCTGCTCGAGCTGCCCGTCGACGCGGTTCACCCGAACCCGCGCCAGCCGCGGCGCCGCTTCGAGGCGGAGGCCGCGTCGGGACTCGCGGAGTCGGTCAAGAGCCAGGGCGTGATCCAGCCGCTGCTCGTGCGCCCGCGCACTGCCGGCGGCTACGAGATCGTCGCCGGCGAGCGCCGCTGGCGGGCCGCGCGCGAAGCGGGCCGGGAGACCGTGCCCGCCGTCGTCCGCGAGACCGACGACCGCGACACGCTCCTGCTCGGTCTCGTCGAGAACGTCGCCCGCGAGCAGCTGACGCCCGTCGAGGAGGCGCGCGCGTACGCGGTCCTGATCGACGAGTTCGCGCTCTCGCTCGGCGACGTCGCCGAGAAGGTGGGCCGCTCGAAGCCGTCCGTCTCGAACCGGATCCGGCTGCTCGAGCTGCCCGACGACGTGCTCGGGATGCTCGAGCGCGGCCAGTTCACCGAGGGTCACGCGCGCGCCGTGCTCGCCGTGCCCGACCACGAGGGTCGTCGCCGGCTCGCCCGCGAGATCGTCCGCCGCGGGCTCTCCGTCCGGGCCGCCGAGCAGCGGGCGAAGTGGGCCGGCGCCCGGCAGCGGCCGCGCGTGCGGGCGACTCCGGTCGATCCCGCGCTCGCAGAGCGGGTGCGGGACGGCTTCGCCCAGGTGACGGGCTTCCACGCCAAGGTCTCGGCCGGCCGGGTGGAGCTCGTCTTCGCGGACGAGCACGAGCTCGCCGAGCTCGCCGAGGCGCTCGAGCGCGCCGCGTCGAAGCTCTAGCGCCCGCGGCTAGATTCCCGACATGAGCGCGGACGCGTCGCTGATCCATGCGCGCGATCTCGTCAAGACGTTCGGTGAGCTGCGTGCCGTCGACGGGATCGACTTCGACGTCCGCAAGGGCGAGGCGTTCGGGTTCCTCGGCCCGAACGGCGCCGGCAAGAGCTCGACGATGCGGATGATCGGCTGCGTCTCGCCGCCGACCGCCGGCACGCTCCGGATCCTCGGTCTCGACCCGGTGCGCGACGGGGCGCAGATCCGCGGCCGCCTCGGCGTCGTTCCCCAGCAGGACACGCTGGACACCGAGCTGACCGTGCGCGAGAACGTGCTCATCTACGGGCGCTACTTCGGGCTCTCGCGGGCCGAGGTGAGGGTGCGCGCCGAGCGGCTGCTCGACTTCGTGCAGCTCGAGCGAGCGCGCGAACGACAAGGTCGAGCCGCTCTCCGGCGGGATGAAGCGGCGGCTGACGATCGCCCGCTCGCTCGTGAACGACCCCGAGCTGCTCCTGCTCGACGAGCCGACGACCGGACTCGACCCGCAGGCGCGGCACGCGCTCTGGGACCGGCTCTTCCGGCTCAAGCAGCAGGGCGTCACGCTCGTCCTGACGACGCACTACATGGACGAGGCCGAGCAGCTCTGCGACCGGCTCGTGATCATGGACCGCGGCCGCATCGCCGAGGAGGGCTCGCCGGCCGAGCTGATCCGGCGCCTGTCGACGCGTGAGGTGGTCGAGCTGCGCTTCGAGGGCGCCGCGCCCGGCGTGGACGCCGCCGACTTCGGCGGCGCGGTCGCCCGGGTCGACGTCCTGCCCGACCGGGTGCTGCTCTACACCGACGACGGCGACGCGGTCGTCGCGGCCGCCCACGAGCGCCTCCATCCCCAGAGCGTGCTCGTGCGCCGCTCGACGCTCGAGGACGTCTTCCTCCGGCTGACCGGCCGCACCCTGGTGGACTGACAGGTGCTTCGCGCATGACCTACGCGCTCCGCGCCTACGAGTACTGGGTCTTCTCGTACCGCCGCGTCTGGCGTGGCAGCGTCGTCACGACGGCCCTCAACCCGGTGCTCTACCTGAGCGCGCTCGGGATCGGGCTCGGAAAGCTCGTCAACCGCGGGCCGGGCCTCGGCGTGCCGTACCTGGACTACGTCGCGCCGGGGATCCTCGCCTCGACCGCGATGCTGATCGGCGCGTTCGAGTCCGCCTACCCGGTGATGGGCGCGATCCGCTGGACGCGCCAGTTCCACGCGATGCTCGCGGCGCCGCTTCGCATCCGCGACGTCGTCCTCGGCCACCAGCTCTACGCGGCGAGCCGCGTCGGGCTCGCGTCGGGCCTCTACCTGGCGGTGATGGCCGCGTTCGGCGCGATCCACTCCTGGCTCGCAGTGCTCGCGTTCCCGTCCGCGATCCTGCTCGGCCTCTCCTTCTCCGCCCCGGTCGCGGCGATGGCCGCGTGGCTGGAGCGGGACGAGGGCTTCAACGCGCTCTTCCGCTTCGGCGTCACGCCGATGTTCCTCTTCTCGGGCACGTTCTTCCCGGTCTCGCGGCTGCCGCAGGGGCTGCGCGAGCTCGCCTGGGCGACCCCGACCTGGCACGGCGTCGACCTGCTCCGTCACCTGACCCTCGGCACGGCGACGCTCTGGCCCTCGCTCGGGCACGTGGCGTACCTCGCCGCGTGGGCCGCCACCGGGCTCTGGCTCGCGCAGCGCACCTTCACGAAGCGGCTCGTCACATGACCGCGTACGCGATCCCGGGCCGCCCGACGCTTGCGCGCCGGCTCCTGCACAGCCGCGGCCACCTGCTCTTCGAGCGGAACCTGATGGTCTACCGCCGCCAGTGGCTGACGATCCTCAGCGGCTTCTTCGAGCCGCTCTTCTACCTGTTCTCGCTCGGCCTCGGCCTCGGCCATTTCGTCGGCGACGTGCACGGCGTCTCGTATGCGGCGTACATCGCGCCGGCCCTGCTCGCGTCGTCGGCGATGAACGGCGCCGTCTACGACGGGCTGACGAACGTCTTCTTCAAGCTGCGCTTCGCGAAGGTCTACGACGCGATGCTGGCGACGCCGATCGACCCGACCGACGTCGCCCTCGGCGAGACGGCGTGGGCGCTCTTCCGCGGGCTGCTCTACTCGACCGGCTTCGTGATCACGGCCGCGTCGCTCGGGCTGATCCACTCCTGGTGGGGCGTGCTCGCCCTGCCGGCGGCGATGGTCATCGGCTTCGGCTTCGCCGGGATCGCGATCGGCGCCTCGACGTTCCTGCGCAGCTGGCAGGACTTCGACCTGGTGCAGCTCGTCCAGCTGCCGATGTTCCTGTTCAGCGCGACGTTCTATCCGCTGAGCGTCTACCCCGTCGCGATCCAGTGGGTCGTCCGCTTCTCGCCCCTCTACCACGCGATCGTGCTGATCCGGTCGCTGACGCTCGGCACGGTGGGCACCGGGAACCTCGTCGACGCCGGTTACCTCGTCCTGCTCGGCTGCGCCGGAATCTGGCTCGCGCGGCGGCGGATGGCCGGACTGCTCCTCACCTGAGGACGCTCAGCCCCGGCCGCGTCGCACGAGCTCGAGATCGACGTGAAGCATGCCGTTGTCGCCGGCGCACCGCTCGAGGATCGCCTCGTCGCTCATCGGCTCGGCCTCCGCTCGTCGATCGTGCGCACCTCGAGCGTGAAGCCGAGCGAGCGATAGAAGCGGAGCGTCTCGCGTGGGTCCTCGGCGACCCGGCGGATTCCGTACGGCCAGAACTCGACCGTCAGCCGCACGCCGGGAGAGGCTTCGAGCAGGGCGGCCATGCCGGCCGTGGCGGCCCGCTCTCCACCCTGGACGTCGATCTTCACGAGGTCGACGGGCGGCCGCACCACGAGCGAGTCGTCGAGTCTGACCGTGCGAACGAGCATGGAGCTGCGGTCGCCGTCGTCGGCCAGGCGATGGTCGCCGGTGTTCGTCGAGTGGAGGTAGAGGCGGGCGAAGCCGGTGGCGTCGGAGACCGCCCAGGGAAAGCAGACGACGTTGCCGAGGCCGTTGCGCCAGACGTTCGCGAGCAGCAGCTCGTAGTTGCGCGGCTCTGGTTCGAACGCGAGCACGAGCCCGGTAGGTCCGGCGAGCCGGCCGGCATGGCAGGTGTGGTAGCCGACATGCGCGCCGACGTCGAGAACGGTCATTCCCGGCTTGACGTGCCGGCCGAGGAACGCAGTGCAGCCGGGATCCCAGGCGCCGATCGACTCGATCGCAGGCCGGACGGTGTCGTCCCGCGCGTCGATCGCGATCGTGCCGAAGTCGAAGTCGAAATCGACGGTGCCGGAGAGGTCGGGCGGCGACCCGCCCTGCTGGGCGGCCGCCTGGGCGAGCAGCCCGAGCCCCACCGAGCGTCGCGCGACCTGGAGCCGAAGTCGGTCGAGCATCTCGACAAGAGGCTACGCCGCCACGGCGTGCCTGGCGTCCGCGGCCACATCCGGCTCACGATCGCAGCGACGCCGTACGCGAGTGCGAGCACGTTCACCGGCCGGCCCCACGCATCGACGGTGAACGCGAACGCGACCGCCACGCAGGCGGGCGACATGTGGAAGCGCCTCGGCGGGGCGGGAAACGAACGCGAGCCGCCGGGGCGGCGCGCCGGGATGGGCGATCCTGGATTCGAACCAGGGACCTCCGCCTTATCAGAGCGGCGCTCTAACCAACTGAGCTAATCGCCCGCGGTCGGGGATTGTAGCGACCCTCGCCAACCGGGATCGGGTCGCGACGGTGACGGTCGCGTCGGTTTCGGCCCGGGCGGCCTGAGCTATATTCGGCATGAGGTCGGGTCACACGCGCATGGTCGAGATGCTCATCTACGGAGTCAGCTTCGATCTGGTCGGCAAGCAGCCGATCGTGCTCCTGAAGACGGCCGACGGGAACAAGTTCCTGCCGATCTGGATCGGCCATCCCGAGGCGGCGGCGATCCTGATGAAGCTGCAGAGCCAGGTGCCGCCGCGGCCGATGACCCACGACCTGCTGAGCGACATGCTCGAGCAGCTCGGCGCCCAGGTGATCCGGATCACGGTCACCGAGCTGCGCGAGAACACGTTCTACGCGCAGATCACCGTCGCGCAGGACGGGGGCGAGATCGAGATCGACTCGCGGCCCTCCGACGCGATCGCGCTCGCCATCCGCGTCGAGGCGCCGATCTTCGCCTCCGACGCCGTGATCGAGGAGTCGGCGATCGAGTTCGAAGGCGACGAGGTGAACGAGGAGCAGCTCGAGGCCGAGGTGTCGAAGTTCCGCAACTTCCTCGACGAGGTCACCCCCGACCAGTTCGCGGTCGAGGAGAACGGCGAGGACGACTGACCCGCTAGGCCGGCGGCTCGCCCAGCTCGGCCTTCGTCAGCTCCAGCACCTTCCCGTACAGCTCCTCGAGGCCGGCCTGCGAGAGCGGGCCGCGGTTCGCGCGCGAGAGATAGCGCAGCATCCACTCCTCGCGCTCCGGGTCGAGCATCGCGACGCCGTGCGCCTGCTTGTGCCGCCACAGGCGCGCGACGAGCTCCAGCCGGCGGTTCATCGCCTCGATCAGCGCGCGGTCGTTGTCGGAGACCTGCTCGCGGAGCTGCCGGATCTGCGGGTCGTCGCCGGTGGCCACGACGGGACGCTAGCTTCCGAGCACGGCGACCGCGAGCGCGACCCCGTTGAACAGACCGTGCACGAGGATCCCGGGGAGCACGCTCGAGGTCCGGTCGCGCAGATACGCGAGCGCCGCGCCGAACGGGACGAGCACGAGCAGCGCCTCGAGGAGCCCATGCGCGAGCCCGAATGCGACGCCGACGAGCAGGATCGAGGGCCAACGCCCCGTGAAGCGCAGCAGCGACTGGCCGACGCCGCGGAACGTCAGCTCTTCGACGACGGGAGCGACGAGCGCGAACAGGACGAGGTTCGCGGCGAACGCGCCCGCGTGCGCCGGCTCCCAGTGGGTCGGGGTGAGGCCCTGCTCCTTGCCGGGGCTCTGCGGCAGGGGCAGCGTCGAGACGACCGCCTCCCAGACGTAGATCGCGACGATGACACCGGCGGCGAGTCCGAGCGCCTGGCCCCAGCGGGGCGGCCGGCGCAGCGCGAACAGGTCGGTCCGGTCGATCGCGATCACCAGCACGATCCCGAACCAGACCGCGTAGAGGACCATCCCGCCGACGAAGGTCGAGTAGCTGTAGACGGTGTCCCGCGTGTTGCCGGAGCCGGAGCCCGACCCGGTGAACCGGGCCGCGTAGTTCAGGGCGGCGATGAGGGCGACGAGGCCCGTCCAGACGCGAGAGGCGGGTCCGGTTCACGCGAGGATCCTCGCCGCAGCGTCGGCCAGCGGCGCCGGCTCGAACCGCAGGCCCGCGGCCCGGCGCCGTCGGCGTCCGCGTCCGAGTCGCCGACGTGAACGGTCCGCTCCGCCGCCACCCCGAGCCGTGCGAGCGCGAGCTCGAACACGGGCCGCTCGGGTTTGGGCGCACCCGCCTCGGCCGACGTGACGACGGTGTCGACGAGCCGGTCGAGACCGAGCGTCGCGAGGTGCCCGTGCAGGCCGACGTCCCAGTTGGAGACGACGGCGATCCGGAGGCCGGCCGCTGCGAGCGAACGGCATGCGTCGGCTGCGCCGGGAGCGCCGCGAACGAGAGCGCGCCGACGAACGCGGGCGCGAAGGCGGCGGGGTCGAGGTCGGCGCCCGCCGCGTCGAGGAAGACGGCGGCGCAGTCGCGGCGGAGCAGCGCGAGCGTGGTCTCGTCGTGGCCCTCGTGCGAGCGGTCGACGTAGTAGGCGACCTCGGCGGCGAAGGCGTCGCGCACCTCCGCCGCGGAGCGCACGATGCCGCGCGCGTCGAGCGCCGCCCGCAGCGGCGGCACCGGGTCGCGCAGCGTGACCAGCGTCCCGTACGCGTCGATCGTGACGGCCTCGACGTCCACCGGCGCCGATCATAGGGTTCACGGGATGCGTCACTTCACCCCCGAGGAAGCGAACGCGGCGCTCGACGAGGTGCGTCCTCTCGTCGAGGAGCTCGTCGCGAGTCGCCGGGCCCACGTCGAGGCGCTCAGCCGGCAGGAGTCGGTCGAGGCCCGGATCCGCGGCAACGGCGGCGGCATGCCGCCGGCGACGCTCGCCGAGGCGGCCACCGCCGTTCAGCACGAGGAACGGCGGCTCGCCCACCTCGTCGAGGAGATCCGTGCCGGGGCGCCCAGGTGAAGGACGTCGACGAGGGCCTGATCGATTTTCCGGCCCTGCGCGACGGCGAGACCGTTCTGCTCTGCTGGAAGCTCGGCGAGGACGAGATCCGTTACTGGCACCGTGTCGAGGACGGCTTCGCCGGCCGGCGCGAGCTGCCCCTCGACTGAGGAATCACGCGCCCTGCCGCGAACGGGGACGACGGGATGTCGTTCCGTCGCCGGTACCATCCGCAACGCCTCGATCCGCAGTCGGGAGACGTTCGCAGAGATCACCATGCCGTTCCGCTCGCAGCAGATCTCGGAGACGCGGCCCTCGTCGACCGTGCCGCCGTCGTGACGGCGGACGCGTCGGTCGTCTCGGGACGACGCCGCCGTCGCAAGGCCGCGGCCCCGCCGGGCGGCGTCCGGCCGGGAGCCCGCGCCGTCGCCGCCGTGCCCGTGCGCGCCGCCGCGGAACCGCCGGCTGGCACTGCTCGGGATCGTTGGCGGCGGCCTCATCCTGCTGACCGTCGCCGCGGTCGGCGGCACCGTGCCTTCGGCTCGAGCTGCGACCTGAACCCGCTTCGCCCCGTCGCCGAAGGCGAGAACTCGTTCGTGTACGCGTGGGACGGCACGCTCTCGGCGCGATCCCGGCCGAGAAGAACCGCACGCCGGTCACGCGGGCAGATCAGCCCCTGGATGGGCAAGGCGACGGTCGCGATCGAAGACCGCCGCTTCTGGAGCCACGGCGGCATCGATCCGGTCGGCATCGTGCGGGCGGCTTCGCGGACGTCCAGGCCGGGAACTCGTCGAGGGCGGCTCGACGATCACCCAGGAGCTCGTGAAGACCTTTACCTCTCGCGCGAGCAGACGCTGAGCGAAGTTGACCGAGGCGTGTCTCGCGATCAAGCTCGCACGGGTCTGGTCGAGCGGCCGATCCTCACGACGTACATGGACCAGGTCTACTACGGCAACCACGCATACGGGATCGAGGCCGCCGCCGAGACGTCTTCTCCGTTCCGGCCGAGCGGCTCGGCCTCGAGCAGGCGGCGCTCCTCGCGGGCCCCCCAGGCACCCTCCACGTACACCGTTCCAGCGTCCCCGCACGCACTCGCCGCCAAACGAATGCTCCGTGCGATGCAGGACAACGGCGACATCGGCAACGCGCGGTATCTGTCCGCCGTCGCCGACCACAGCCTCCACCTGAACCGGGTACGGCGTACACGCACATCCGCGAGCCCTTCTTCTTCGGCTACGTCGAGGATCTCCTCCAGCAGGAATACGGGACGAACACCGTCCGTTCGGGCGGCTCAAGGTCTATACGACCATCATCCCGCGACTCCAGCGGGCCGCCCGCGCCGCGATCGCGGGCGTGCTGAACCAGCGGACGGATCCCGCCTCCGCGCTCGTCTCGATCGATCCGCGCACCGGCGCGATCCGCGCGATGACCGGCGTCACCCCCGGCAACGCGGAGACCAGTTCAACTTCGCGACGAGCGCGCGGCGGCAGCCGGGATCGACGTTCAAGACGATCGCGCTCACAGCCGCCGTCGCACA
Organism: uncultured Actinomycetes bacterium; assembly: GCA_963815005.1. Taxonomy (GTDB): domain Bacteria; phylum Actinomycetota; class Thermoleophilia; order Gaiellales; family Gaiellaceae; genus Palsa-739. The sequence continues at coordinate 39,529 of CAWFFI010000016.1, read as the reverse complement.
GGGCCTGAACCCGTTCGCCGTGAGGTACCTGTCCGCGCCGTTCCACTACACGCTCGACCCGAGGTGCGCCGCGTTCGACCCCACCTGCTCCTGGAACGTCCAGACCTACGACCACACCTATCACGGCGTCGAGACCGTTGCGGACGCCACGATCGAGTCCGACAACACCGTCTACGCGCGGCTCGCGGTCGACGTCGGCCCGCAGAACATCGTCGACATGGCCCAGAAGCTCGGCATCCGCGCTTCGCCGCTCCAGGCCGTGCCGGCGCTCGCGCTCGGCGCGATCGGCGTGACCCCGATCGAGATGGCGTCCGCGTACGCGACCATCGCCGCCGGCGGCATCTACTCGAAGCCGATGGCGATCACGAAGGTCGTGCTCCCCGACGGCAGCGTCGACACCCAGGCGGGCTGGGGCAAGCCGCAGCAGGAGCGGGTGATCCCCGACTGGGTCGCCTCCACGGTCACGAAGGTGCTCGAGCTGAACATGCTCTACGGCACCGGGACGGGCGCGCACGTCGCGGGGCACACCGACGCCGGCAAGACCGGGACGACCGACAACTACGCCGACGCCTGGTTCTCCGGCTACCTGCCGTATCTCGAGGCGAGCGTCTGGATCGGCTACCCGAAGGGCGAGATCCCGATGCTGGACGTGCACGGCGTCGCCGTGTCCGGCCCCGGGTTCCCGGCGACGATCTGGCACAACTACATGGTCACGGCGATCGGGAAGCGCGGCGACCGGCCCTTCCGGGCGCCCGCGACCCAGCCGGTGTGGACGTCGTGGCACGGCACCTACCAGCTGCAGGGCGCACCGACGACGACCGCCGGGACGACGACCGGCAAGGCGACCGTCGCCACCGACCTGACGACGACGCGTTCCTCGACGGCCCTTCCGACCCAGCTCGTGACCACGGACTCGCCGCCGCCGACGACCACCGCCGCCGCCGCCGCCGACGACCGCGACCGAGACGACGCCTCCGCCGCCGCCGGCCACGACCGCCGAGACCACGACGCCGTCGCCGTAGCGCAACCGCCCGGCCGCGCCCGGATAGCGTAGGAGCCGTCGTGGAAGAGCCGCTCGCCCTCGAGGAGGCCCAGGCGCGCATTCTCGCGCGGGCACACGTGCTGCCGGCCGAGCCGGTGCCGCTCGCGCGGGCCGCGGGCAGGATCACCGCCGAGCCGGCGCGATCGCTCGTCGACCTGCCGCCCTTTGCCTCCTCGGCCATGGACGGATACGCGGTCCGTGCCGCCGATCTGCCGGGGACGCTGCCGGTGGTCGCGCGCATCGCCGCCGGCCGTCCGGCGAGCCGCGCTCTCGCCGCGGGCGAGGCGATGGAGATTTCCACGGGCGGTGTCGTCCCCGAGGGAGCCGACGCCGTCGTCCCCGTCGAGTATGTTGTCCGAACATGACAACGACGGCAGGGAGAGCGTGGCGGTTGCCGACCCCCTCGAGCCGGGTGCGAACGTCCGCCCGCGCGGCGGTGACGCGGCTGCGAACGACGTCGTGGTTCCGGCGGGCGTTCGTCTCGGAGCTGCTCTCGTCGGTGCGCTGGCCGCCGCCGGCTTGGCGGAGATCCGCTGCGTCCGCCGCCCGCGCGTCGTCGTCGTGCCGACGGGCACGGAGCTCGCGCGCCCCGGCACGCCGCTGGCTCCCGGCCGGATCTACGAGTCGAACGGGGTCATGCTCGCGGCCGCGCTCGCCGCCGTCGGCGCAGACATCGAGGTGGTGCCGGCCGTCTCCGACGACGACGCTGCGCACCGCGCGGCGCTCGAGCGCGGGCTCGCGGCGGACGTCCTCGTCACGTCGGGCGGTGTCTCGGTCGGTCCGCACGATCTCGTTCGGCGCATCGAGACGGAGCTCGGCGTCGAGGAGGTCTTCTGGCGGGTCGCGATCAGGCCGGGGAAGCCGGTTTCGTTCGGCATCCGCGGCGCGACGCTCGTCTTCGGGCTGCCCGGCAATCCGGTGTCGTCGCTCGTGGGCTGCGAGCTCTTCGTCAAGCCGGCGCTGCGGGCGCTCCAGGGCCTGAGCGAGCCGCTGCCCCGGCTGGAGCCGGGCCGGCTCGCGGCGCCGCTGCGCCGCGCCGAGGCCCGCGACGATCTCGTGCGGGCCCGTTCCCGCCTGGACCCCGACGGGATCGTGCTCGTGCCCCTGAGCGGTCAGGAGTCGCACATGATCGTCGCACTCCGCCGCGGCCGACGCGCTCGTCCACGTTCCGCGCGGCTCCGGTGAGCTGCCGGCCGGCGCGGCTGTCCGCTGGCTCCGGCTCGGCGAGCCGTAGACGGCGGCTGCCCTCGGGCCGCTAGCCCTGGACTGCGCGGCGAGGCGGCTCGGCCGCGCGCCTGCGGCGGCGGCGGGCCAGCACGACGCGGCGGACCGTCTCCCGGATCGGCCCCCGCGGCGGCCGTTCGTCCGCGGCGGGGTACGGGGCGTAGCGCCCGGCGGCGAGGGCTGCGAGCTGACCCGCCGCGGCGAGCCACCCGAGCAGCACCACGAGCAGCGGCAGCGGTGCGTAGCCGAGGGCGAAGAGCCACGGGACGTACCAGAGGGCGTCGTAGCCGAGGCCGTAGCGACCCGCGAACGACCAGAGCAGGAGCGCAGGCCCGGAGAAGCCCGCGAGCAGGACGAGCGTGCGGGCCAGGAGGCCGTGTGTGCGTGCGTGCGGCAGCCAGAGCCAGATGTGCAGCGACGGGAGAAGGAAGACGAGCGCGAACGGGTTCGTCGCGACGAGCAGGAGCCCGACGACCGAGAGGGCGAGGAGCGCCGCCGTATGGCCGGCCAGCTCCTCCTCGGGCTCGACGGGCCGGCGCGGGAGGAGCCGGTCGCGGGCGACGATCCAGCCGACGCCGGCGAGCGCGGCGACGCCGATGAGCGCACCGGCGGGCCAGCTGACGTTGTCGAGCGCCGGCGGCCGGGCGGCCCCGCCGGGCCACGCGCCGAGCAGACCGAAGACGACGAAGACCGCGCCCACCCAGAGCCAGAACCCCAGGCGGCTCCGATAGCTGCGCAGCGCCGGTGCGACGCGGGATCCGGCGCCGCCGGCAGCGTGCGAAGAGGTCGACGGCGACCGCGATGAATGGCAGCAGCGCGGCGACGAGCAGAATCTCGATCGCCCAGCCGCGAACGAGCCGCTGTCCGAGAAAGACGAAGCTCGACGGTCCCTGCGGTAGCGCGATCCCCTGTTCCATCGCGTCGACGACGTTCTGGACGGCGCGACCGACCTGCCCGAGTCGGGCCACGTTCAGCCGCTCGCGCAGCGGCGGCCGCGTGGCGGGCGGCCGGTCGGGCCCCGTCGTGACCGTCACCGCCGGAATGCCCTGCGTCGACGAGCGGCGCCTGCTCGTAGCGGCTGAACGGGAAGCCGAGGTCGATCAGCTGGCGCAGCGCGCTCGGGCGGCCCGGCTCGGAGCCCGTCTGCTTGACCAGCTCGGTCCGGATGCGTCTCGACGAGTCCCGCGGCGGGAGAGCGGGGGCTGTCGGCCGCGAGCTCGAGGCGGGGCAGTCCGTCGCCGCCGATTGCGTCGAGGTTGATGACCGCGATCACGTTGGCCCTCGTGGCTGCCTCCTGCGCGAAGTGCGCGGCGCCGAAGCCGCCGTCGACCGCGCCGTCCGTGGAGAGGAAGACGAGCGAGTACGGCAAGCGAGAGCCGCGGCGAGCCCGTCGTCGGCGCGTACGCGCGCGCGAGCTCGAGCAGCGCCGCCGTGCCAGAGGCGTTGTCGTCGAGGCCCGACCCGACCCCGGCGTCGTCGCGGTGGGCCATCACGACGATCTGCCGGGCCGAGAGGCCGCGCTTCTCCGCCGAGACGTTGACGAAGCGCACCTTCCCGCGGCCGGGGACGTCGGCCGTGAACGCTTCCCGGCGGATCGTGAACCCGTACGGTTGCAGCTGGCGGGCGAACCAGGACGCCGCCGGCGCCGCTCCCGGCGTCCCGGCGCGGCGGTTGGGGTAGCGAAACGCGAGGTCGGAGGCGAGCTGGGCGGCCGCCTCCTTGTCGAAGGCCGGCGGCAGGTTGGGCGGCTGGAGCGAGGACGGCTTCGCGACGCTGAACGCGAGCAGAAGCAGCGGCAGGCCGACGAGCAGCCAGGTGCCGCGGTAGAGCCGACCGTTGACCGGGCGCTGGATCGAGCCGGGCCGCGGCCGGCGCCGCTCGGATGAAGGCGGGACGGCCGCCACGGCCGATCTATAGTAGGACGCGGGGAGGCGGCAGGCAGCGAGATGGGAGCAGCACGATGACCGAGTCCGCCACCATCCTCCTCGTCGACGACGAGGAGGCAGTCCAGAAGCTCCTCACGTATCCGCTCGAGCACGAGGGGTTCCGCGTCGCTCCAGGCTCGGGACGGCGAAGAGGCCCTGCGCCGGTTTGCGGGCGAGCACGTCGACCTCGTCGTGCTCGATCTGATGCTGCCGAAGGTGGACGGGCTCGAGGTCTGCCGCCGCCTGCGCAGCCGCAGCAGCGTGCCGATCATCATGCTCACCGCGCGCGACGACGAGCTCGACAAGGTCGTGGGCCTGGAGCTCGGCGCCGACGACTACATCACCAAGCCGTTCTCGATCCGCGAGTTCCGCAGCCGTGTGCGGGCGCTGTTGCGCCGCGCCGGCGCTCGGCGGCGCCGAGGACGGTGCTCAGCTGCTCGGCGACGAGGAGTTGCGGATCGACCTCGGGCGCCGCACCGTGGACGCGCGCGGCGAGCGGGTCGAGCTGACCTACGTCGAGTTCGAGCTGCTGCGGACGATGGCGGCGAAGCCCGGCCGAGTCTTCAACCGGCAGGCGCTGCTCGAGTCGCTCTGGGGCGACTCGGCCTACCGGGAGCCGCGGACGATCGACGTCCACGTGCGCCATCTGCGCGAGAAGCTCGAGCGCGACGCACGCGAGCCCGAGCTGATCCTGACGGTGCGCGGGGTGGGATACCGGTTCCGCGATCAGGCGGCGCGGAGGCTCTGAGCAGGCGGTTCGTGAACCCGTTCCGGAGCGTCCGGGCCCGGCTCAGCATCGCGCTGGCGCTCGTCGTCGCGGGCGCGCTCGGCGTCGTCTGGGTCGCGCTCGTGCCGACGCTCGAGCGCCGTCTCGAGAGCGGGAAGCTGGCGCAGCTCGCGATCGCGGGTGAGGCTCTTCGCCGCGACGCGCGCACCGTCGGCGTGGACCAGGACTTCGTCGACGATGCCGCGCGCACCGCGAACGCGCGCGTCGTCTACTTCGAGGCGCTCAGCGGCGGCGGCACGACCGCGCTGTTGCCGCAGTACGACTCGCAGCACGTCCTCGGCTCGACCGACGTCGTCGGCGACCCGCTCGCGCGTGACGCCTCCGCGAGCGGCACGGTCGAGCGGCGCCGCGTCGATCGCGGCGGCGAGTCGTTCGCGGAGGTCGCCGTCCCGCGACGCCAGCGGCAACGTTCTCCTGCTCGCGGCTCCGCTCCGGGACGTCCTCGCGAATGTGAGCCTCGTGCGCGACCGGGTGCTGTGGGCCGGGCTCATCGCGCTCGCGGTGGCGATTCTCGTCGGGTTCATCGCGGCGTCGGCGTTCACCCGCCGTGTCCGCCGGCTCGAGCGCGCGGCGGAGCGCATCGCCGTCGGGGGACTTCGGCGAGCCGGTCGTCGATCGGGCGGCGGACGAGCTCGGAGAGCTTGCGCGCGCGTTCGATCGCATGCGCCAGCGGCTCGCGCGCCTCGACGACGCCCGGAGCGCGTTCATCGCGAACGCGTCGCACGAGCTGCGCACGCCGATCTTCTCGCTCGGCGGGTTTCTCGAGCTGCTCGAGGACGAGGATCTCGACGACGAGACGCGGCACGAGTTCCTCGCGACGGCGTCGGAGCAGGTGGCGCGCCTGTCGCGGCTCGCCACCGATCTTCTCGACCTGTCGCGCATCGACGCGGGGCACGTGCGGCCCGTCCGCGAGCGCGTGGAGCTCGCCGACGTGGCGGGTGCCCTGCGCGACGAGTTCGCCGCCGTCGCCCTGCAGCGGCAGCATCCACTCGATGTGCGCGTGGAGCAGGCCGGCGCCGGCGCTCGCCGATCGCGAGCGGGTGCTGCGGATCGGCCGCGCGCTCGTCGACAACGCGCTCCTGCACACTCCTCCCGGCACGGCCGTGCGGGTGATCGTCCGCGGGTCGGCGCTCGCGGTCGAGGACGACGGGCCCGGGATCCCGCCCGAGCACCAGGAGCAGGTGTTCACGCGCTTCACGCGGCTCGAGGGATCGCGCGCCTCGGGCACGGGCCTCGGGCTCGCGATCGCGCGTGAGCTGGCGGAGCTGATGGACGGCCGGCTGCGCCTGGAGTCGACCCCGGGGCGGACGGTCTTCACGCTCGAGCTGCCGCCGCCGGTGGCGGTGCCCGAGCCCGCCGCCGTCGCCTGACCGTTTTCACGGGAAAACGGGAGCGGGCGGCGCCGCGCTGACGCGTTGCGGGCTCGCACCTGCTTCTCGAGACGCCCCGCGGCGTCGTGGGCCGACCGGTCGGCAGCGTAGATCTCGCCGCAGGCCCGTGCTGCAACTCGTCAACGTCGGCCACAAGTCGCTCGCGGACTACGCGACCATCGCGTCCCGCGGCTCGATGGACGAGATCCGCCGGCTCGCCGAGCCGCTCGCGGGCAAGCGCATGCTCGCGCTCTCGGCGACCGCGTTCGGCGGCGGCGTCGCCGAGATCCAGTACACGCTCGTGCCGCTCATGCGGGACGCCGGTCTCGAGGTCGAGTGGCGGATCATCAACGGCGCCGACGAGTTCTTCGGCGTCACGAAGTGCATCCACAACGCGCTGCAGGGCGATCCGCAGGGGCTGACCGCGGAGCAGCGCGAGATCTTCACGCGCTACCAGGCCGAGAATGCGGCCGAGATCGACGCGTCCGACTACGACTTCGTCGTCGTCCACGACCCGCAGCCTCTCGGCATGATCGACCACGCCGCCCGTGGCGGCGCGAAGTGGATCTGGCGGGGGCACATCGACTTCTCGACGCCGAACGGCGACGTGCTCGACTTCCTCGTGCCTTCGGTCCGCCGCTACGACGCGGCGATCTTCCATCTCGCCGACTACGTGCCGACGGCCGACCGGGCTGCCGCCCTGCTACATCTGGCCGCCGGCGATCGATCCGCTCGCGCCGAAGAACATGGCGCTGTCGGCGGAGGATGCGGCGTACATCGTCGACCAGTTCGGGATCGACGTGGGCGCGGCCGTTGCTGACCCAGGTCTCGCGGTTCGACCCCTGGAAGGACCCGCTCGGCGTCATCGACGCGTACCGGCTCGTGAAGGAACGCCATCCCGGCGTCCAGCTCGCGCTCGTGGGCTCGATGGCGCACGACGACCCCGAAGGCTGGGACTACTGGAACCGCACCGTTGCCTACGCCGACAACGATCCGGACATCTTCATCCTCTCGAACCTCAACAACGTCGGCTCGGTCGAGGTGAACGCCTTCCAGGTGCACTCCGCCGCGGTGCTGCAGAAGTCCACTGCGCGAAGGGTTCGGACTGACCGTCTCCGAGGGGCTCTGGAAGGCGCGCCCGACCGTCGCCGGCCGGGTCGGCGGCATCGTCACCCAGATCGAGGACGGGGTCACCGGCTGGCTCGTCGGCTCGATCGAGGAGTGCGCCGACGCCGTGCTCGAGATCCTCGACGATCCGGTGGCCGCGCGCGGCCGCGCGCTCGTCGGCAAGGAGTACGTGCGCCGCCGCTTCCTGACGCCGCGCCTGCTTCGCGACTGGCTGCTCCTCTTCAACGTGCTGCTCGGGAACGACGTCGACGCCTCCGGGCTCGAGGTGGTCGAGCCGACGGGCTGACCCGGGCGGCGGTACGTTCCGGGCGTGCCAGCGCGCAGGAAGGTGATCGTGGTCGCGAACCGCGGCCCCGTGACGTACGGCCGGTCAGCGGACGGGGAGCGCGTGGCCCGGCGCGGCGGCGGCGGGCTCGTGACCGCGCTCGGCGGGCTGCTCGCCCATCACGACGTGACCTGGATCGCGAGCGCGATGAGCGACGAGGATCGCGCCGTCGCGGCCGAGGGGGTGGCGGACGAGGCGACCTCGGAGGGCGCGCCCTACCGTCTCCGCTTCGTCGCGCACGATCCGGCGGCGTACGACCGCTTCTACAACGTGTTCGCGAACCCACTGCTGTGGTTCATCCAGCACTACCTGTGGGGGCTCGGCCGCGCGCCCGACCTCGACCCCGCGCTTCACGCGGCGTGGGACGACGGCTACGTGCCGGTCAACGAGGCACTCGCGGAGGCGACGCTCGCGGAGCTCGAGCGGGAGCCCGCGGCGGCGGTCTTCTTCCACGACTACCACCTCTACGTCGCGCCGGCAGTCGTACGCGCGCGGCGGCCCGACGTCGTCACGTCGCAGTTCGTGCACGTCCCGTGGCCGCAGTCCGACTACTGGACCGTCCTGTCGGAGCCGCTGCGGCGCGCGGTGCACGAGGGGCTCCTCGCGAATGACGTGGTCGCGTTCCACACCGACCGCTGGCGCCGCAACTTCCTCCGCTCGTGCGCCGACCTGCTCGGGGCCGAGGTCGACGCGGACGCCTGCACCGTCACGCACGCCGGCCGGACGACGCTCGTCACCGCGCACCCGATCGGCGTCGACGTCGCCGACTTCGACCGGATCGCCGGCGAGGAGGCCGTGCTCGAGCGGGAGCGGGAGATCGAGGCGTCGCGGCCGGAACGGCTCGTCGTCCGCGTCGACCGGACGGATCCGTCGAAGAACGTCCTGCGCGGCTTCCTCGCCTTCGAGCTCCTGCTCGGTCGGCACCCCGAGTGGTGCGGCCGGGTGACCATGCTCGCGCGGCTCGCGCCGTCGCGGCAGGACATCCCCGAGTACGCGGACCATCTCGCCGCGATCGAGACCGAGGTGCGGGCCGTGAACGAGCGCTTCGGCCGGGACGGCTGGACGCCGATCGACCTGCAGGTCGCCGACGACTTCGCGCAGTCCGTGGCGGCGTACAAGCAGTACGACGTCCTGCTCGTGAACCCGGTCTTCGACGGGCTGAACCTCGTCTCGAAGGAGGCGCCGCTCGTGAACGGCCGCGACGGCGTGCTCGTCCTCTCGGAGAACGCGGGCGCCCACGAGGAGCTCGGCGCCTGGGCGGTGACGGTGAATCCGCTCGACGTTGCCGGCCAGGCGGAGGCGCTGCACGTCGCGCTGACGATGCCGGCGGACGAACGCCGCCGCCGCGCCGAGGCGATCCGTGCTCACGTGCGCGCCCACGACGTGGCCGAGTGGATCGACGCGCAGCTCGCCGATCTCGATCGCGCCGCCGCGGGCCGGACGGACGGTCGCGAGTAGCATCACGGACGGATGAGCGAGCTCTCGCACGTCGACGAGTCGGGCGACGTCCGCATGGTGGACGTCGGCGGCAAGCCGCTCTCGCGCCGGCGCGCGGTCGCGCGGGCCGAGGTGCGGATGGCGCCGGAGACGGCCCGCCGCCTGCGCGAGCTGCCGAAGGGCGACGCGCTCACGACGGCGCAGCTCGCGGGGATCATGGCGGCGAAGCGCACGAGCGAGCTGATCCCGCTCTGTCATCCGCTGCCGCTCTCCCACGTCGAGGTGACGCTCGAGGTGCGGGAGGCATCGGTCGAGATCGTCGCCGCCGCCGAGACGACCGCGCAGACGGGAGTCGAGATGGAGGCGCTCACGGCCGCGTCGGTCGCCGCGCTCACGGTCTACGACATGGCGAAGGCGATCGACAAGGCGATGGCGATCGTCGAGGTGACGCTCGTCGAGAAGACGAAGGAGAGGCTCGTCTGAGGGCCGCGGTGCTCACGGTGTCGGACGGCGTCGTCGCCGGGACGCGCGAGGACCGGAGCGGTGACGCGCTCGAGGAGCTGCTTCGCGGCGACGGGTTCGAGGTCGAGCGCCGCGTCGTGCCCGACGAGCGCGAGCAGATCTCGGCAGCCCTGCGTGAGTTGGCGGCGGCGGCGAGCGTCGTGCTGACGACGGGCGGCACCGGGCTCGCGCCGCGCGACGTGACGCCGGAGGCGACGCTCGCGGTGATCGACCGGGAGGCGCCCGGGATCGCGCAGGCGCTGCGGGCCGACTCGATCGCGAAGACGCCGCACGGGCTGCTCTCCCGCGGCGTCGCCGGGCGTCGTCGGGTCGGCGCTCGTCGTGAACCTGCCCGGCTCGCCGGGCGGCTGCCGGGACGGCTTCGCCGTGCTGCGGCCCGCGCTCGCGCACGCCGTCGAGCTCCTCGCGGGCGAGCGCGACGTCGCGCACCGCCAGACCTGAGCGTCCGTTCCGGACCTGTCCCGGTGTCAGACACCGAGACATGTCCGGCGGAGACGTGTCGCGGAGCGAAGCCGCTGTCGGAGCGGAGTTCCGGGTCGGTCGCGGCCGGCGGGACATGTCCCGGTGTCTGACACCCACGCGGGATGTCACGACTTCCCGGCGGGAAGTGTCACGCGTCGGGACACGGCCGGACGGGACGGGTGCGTATCCTGCCGCGCGTGACCGCCGAGGCCTCCACGCTCGCGCCGCTGCCCGCGCGCTTCGCCCGGCTCGTCAAGATCGAGCACACCGTCTTCGCGCTGCCGTTCGCGTACGTCGGGGCGTTCCTCGCCGTCAACCGGACGCCGACCGCGCACGACCTGCTCTGGATCACGCTCGCCATGGTCGGCGCCCGCTCGCTCGCGATGGCGCTCAACCGGCTGATCGACGCCGGCCTCGACGCCCGCAACCCGCGCACGGCGACCCGCGAGCTGCCGAGCGGCCAGCTCGGCGTCGCCCAGGTGCTCCTCTTCTGCGCCGCCTCGCTCGCGCTCTTCCTCGCCGCCGTCTGGCAGCTCGACCCGATCGTCCGCTGGCTCTGGCCGATCCCGGTCGCCGGCTTCGTCGTCTACCCCTACCTCAAGCGCTTCACGTGGCTCTGCCACTTCTGGCTCGGCGTGATGGACGGGCTCGCGCCCGTCGGCGCGTGGGTCGCGATCACCGGGAAGCTGCCGTGGCAGGCCTGGCTGCTCGGCGCCGCCGTCTCGCTCTGGGTCGCGGGCTTCGACCTCTTCTACGCCCTCTTCGACCTCGAGGTCGACCGGCGCGAGGGACTCCATTCGATCGCGACGCGCTTCGGCGTCGAGGGCGCCTTCGCCGGCGCACGCCTCTCCCACGCCGCCACGATCGCCTGTCTCGTCGTGGCCGGGCTCGGCCTGCCCGTCGGTGCGCTCTACTGGCTCGGCGTCGCCGCCGTCGCCGCGCTGCTCGGATACGAGCACGCGCTCGTCCGCCCGCACGACCTGCGCCGGCTCGACACGGCGTTCTTCACGATGAACGGCGTGATCAGCGTCGCGTTCGCCGCGTTCGTCATCGCCGACGCGGCCCTGTAGCGCCCACGATCAGCGCGTGCGCGATCGTGAACGGCGGCGGGATCTCCGGCAGGTCGTCCGCGCCGAACCAGCCGGCCTCGGCCAGCTCGGTCTCGTCGATCCGGAGCTCGCCGCCCGCGTACGAGGCGGTGAAGCCGATCATCAGCTGGCTCGGGAACGGCCACGGCTGGCTGCCCGCGTAGCGGATGTCCTCGACCTCGATCCCGGCCTCCTCGGCGACCTCCCGGGCGACCGCCTGCTCGAGCGTCTCGCCCGGCTCGACGAAGCCCGCGAGCACGCTCCAGAACGGCCGCGCCATCCCGGCGCGGCGGGCCAGCAGGACCTCGTCGCCGCGGCGCACCGCCATGATCACCGCGGGCGAGATGCGCGGGTACGTCGTCGTGCCGCAGCTCGGGCAGACGCGGACCAGCTCGCGCGGCGAGCGCTCGTTCGCGGTGCCGCAGCGGCCGCAGAACCGGTGCGTCGCCTCCCAGTCGAGGAGCTGAGCCGCGCGGCCCGCGGCCTGGGCGAGGCCGTCCGGGCCTTCGGCGAGGAGCGCGCGCAGCGTCGGTGCGTCCTCGGGCGGCGGCTCCGGCGGCGCCGCCGCGAACACCGGCTCGCCCTCCAGCCACCCGATGTGGAGCGGCTCGCCCTCGACCTCGCCGGGCGAGACGACCGCGACGCGCTGCTCCCCGATCGCGACCACCCGCGAGTCGGGCCGCGGGCGCGCGGCCGGATCGAACCCCGGCTCCCAGTCCACTAGCGCCGCCGCAGCGCCGGCTGCACGAGCGCCGGCACGTCCCAGCCCGCGTCCGACGGGTTGAGGTTCGTGCCGGGCGGGACGATCTCGTCGATCCGGTCGAGCAGCGCGTCGTCGAGCGAGACCTCGGTCGCGCCGAGCACCCCCTCGAGGTGCTCCATCGTCCGCGGCCCGACGATCGGCGCGGTCACCGCCGGGTGGCGGAGGACGAACGCGAGCGCGAGATGGACGAGCGGCATCCCGGCCTCGTCCGCCAGCCGGGCGAGCGCGTCGGCCGCCTCGAGCTTCGCCTGGTTCCCCGGAAGCGCGAGGTCGTAGCGCTGCGGCAGCCGCTCCGCGCGGCGGCTCTCGACGGTGGAGCCCTTGCGGAACCGGCCCGACAGCCAGCCGCCGGCGAGCGGGCTCCACGGGATCACGCCCATCCCGTAGCGCTCGCACACGGGCAGCACCTCCGCCTCGACGCCGCGCACGAGCAGCGAGTACGGCGGCTGCTCGCAGACGAACCGCTCGCGGCCGCGCCGCTCGGAGACCCACTGCGCCTCGACGATCTGCGAGGGCTGGAACGTCGAGCTGCCGAAGTAGCGGATCTTCCCGGCGCGGACGAGGTCGGTGAGCGCGCCGAGCGTCTCGTCGATGTCCGTGTCCGGCTCGGGGCGGTGGATCTGGTAGAGGTCGATCCAGTCGGTCTGCAGGCGGCGCAGGCTCGCCTCCACCTCCTGCACGATCCAGCGGCGCGAGTTCCCCTGCCGGTTCGGGTCGTCGCCCATGCGGCCGTGGACCTTCGTCGCGAGCACGATCTCGTCGCGGCGGCCCGCGAGCGCCTTGCCGACGATCTCCTCCGACTCGCCGGCGGAGTAGACGTCGGCGGTGTCGACGAAGTTGATCCCCGCGTCGAGCGCCCGGTGGATGATCCGGATCGAGTCGTCGTGATCCGGGTTGCCCCAGGCGCCGAACATCATCGCGCCGAGGCAGAGCGGGCTGACCTTCACGCCGGTGCGGCCGAGCGGGCGAAGCTCCATGCCGGGAGCCTACTCGGGCCGCCGCGGGCGACGCCGCCGTGAAGCGGAGCCGCCCGCGGGTGCCGTCAGCCCCGAGGGAGGTTCGTCACCTCCGGGTGAAGCCTCCGAGCTGGTCGCGGAGCGCCCCCGCCGGGTTCGCGGAGGTGTCGACCTCGACGTAGTAGCCGCGCGGGTCGGCGAGGAGCGCCTGCGCGGTCGGCCCGCTGACGCCCGCGACGACCTTCGTCACGTTGCCGCGGCCGTCCGGGTCGGTGATCGAGCCCGTGCCGGCGTCGATCACGACGCCGCCGTTCGCGCCGCGCGCGCCCTGGTGCAGCGACACGCCGGTGATCGTGACCGAGCCGGGGAAGCGGTAGTTGACGTAGAAGACCGCGGTGCCGCCGGTGACGACGCCGTTCGCGTCCCGGGTCAGGTCGAGCGTCAGGTTGCCCGTCGCGCTCGCCTTCAGCCCGGACACGGGCGGGACGACCTCGCGCGGGTTCAGCTTGAGCCGGAAGATCGCGGTCGCGGTCAGGTTCTTCTGCTTCGTGCACCGGCCGCGCGTGAAGAGCACGCCGGCACCGTTCGCGGTGCCCGAGCCGAGCTTGCCGGACGAGAAGCCGCCGCCGGGCGTGAAGCCCGCGGCGAACGACGCGACGAGCTTGCCCTCCTGGCGGTGCCCGTTGCCGACCACCGAGCCGACCGCGTTCCCGCCGGCGATCGCCGCGTGGATCGTGCCGTTCGCACCGGCGCCCGAGCCGCGGACGCGGAACGAGCCCTCGACCCAGCCGACGCCGGTCGTCGTGTTGACGACGCTCGAGGCGCGGATCTCGAGCGTCCGTTCAGGCGCGCGTCGCTGCTCGAGGCGGTACCGGTGTACGTGGCGGTCGTCTCCTGGTACGCGCCGTCCGCCGCGGTGCACGTCGTCGTGTGGCTGCGCGTGACCGAGCCGGCGGAGAAGTCGGCGGCCGCCTGCTGGGTCGCCTGCGAGCGGTGGGCCGCGGCGGCGACGCCCGCGACCATGAGCGCGGCCGCGAGCGGCGCCGGCTGCGGCAAGACGTTTCTTCGACATCGGAACTCCCCCTGGATTCGTTGTTGTGCCGCACCTGGAATCTCACTCCGGCCCACCTTCGGCCCGTGCAACGGCGGCGTAAAACCCCTGTAAAGCGCGGCACGCGCCCTACACTTGGCCCGGTGCTCCACGCGCGCCGACTCGGCAAGCGCTTCGGCGAGAAGCGGGTTCTCCGCGGGGTCGACCTCGACCTCGAGCGCGGCGGCTTCCTCGTCGTCACCGGCCCGAACGGCTCCGGGAAGACGACGCTGCTCCGGATCTGCGCCGGGCTCGCCCGGCCCACCGAGGGCGAGCTCGAGCGCGCGGCGACCCGCGCGGAGATCGGCTACCTCGGCCACGAGCCGCTCGTCTACCGGGAGCTGACCGGGCTCGAGAACCTCGAGCTGTACGGGAAGCTCTACCGCGTGCCCGAGCGGCGCGAGCGGGTCGGGATGCTGCTCGAGCGCTTCGGCCTCTGGGAGGCGCGTCACGGGCGCGTCGGCACCTACTCGCGCGGGATGACGCAGCGCCTCGCGCTCTGCCGCGTGCTGCTGCACGACCCCGCCCTGCTCGTCCTCGACGAGCCGTACACGGCGCTCGACGCCGACGGCGCCGACCTTCTCGACGCCCAGCTCGCCGAGCTGCGCGGCGAGCGGACGTTCCTCGTCTCGACGCACGATCCCGCCCGGGTCGCGCCGCTCCAGACCGCCGCGTCTCGGACTCGCCGCGTGACGTACGCGCGCGACGTCGGCGCGCTCGCGCGCAAGGATCTCCTGCTCCAGCTGCGGGCCGGGGACACGCTGCCGGCGATGCTCATCTTCGTCGTCGCGACGTTCGTCGTCTTCCACTTCTCGCTCCCGACCGGATCGTCGAACGTCGCCGCGAGCGGGCTGCTCTGGGTGGCGCTCGTCTTCACCGCGCTGCTCGGGCTCGGGCGCGCCTTCGTGCCGGAGCGGGAGCAGCGCGTCCTCGACGGGCTCGTGCTCGCCCCGTGCGACCGGAGCGCGATCTGGCTCGGCAAGGCGATCGCGATGCTCGTCTTCCTCGTCGCCGCCGAGGTCGTGGCGCTGCCGGTGTTCGCGCTCTTCTTCCACCGGCTGCCGTGGGCCGCCGTCGCCGGCGTCGCGCTCGCCGACCTCGGCATCTGCACCGTCGGCACGTTCGTCGGCGCGATGGCGGTCGCGACCCGTGCGCGCGACCTGCTGATGCCGCTGCTCTTCCTGCCGCTCGCGATCCCGCTCGTGATCGGCGGCGTCGGCGCGAGCGTCGTCGCCGGCCCGGGCCGCTACCTCGAGTTCCTCGCCCTCTACGACGCGATCTTCGCGCTCCTCTGCTGGGCCTCGTTCGAGTACGTGGTCGCGGAGTGAGCCGCCGGAGCTCCGCCGGGGACCTGCCACAATCACCCGAGGTGGGTCGGACGTACCGGATCCCGTTGCCGGCGCTCGCGGCGTTCTCGGCGGTCATCGTGACCGTCGCAGCCGTGCTCGTCTTCTTCGTCGCGCCGAACGACGCCGACCAGGGCTTCTCGCAGCGGATCTTCTACTTCCACGTCTCGATCGCGTTCACCGCGTACGCCTCGTTCGCGGGCGGCGCCTGGAAGGCGCTCGTCCACCTCTGGAAGCGGGATCCGCGGGCCGACCTCGAGAGCTACGTCGCCGTCCACCAGGGCGTGATCTTCGGGTCGCTCGTGCTCCTGACCGGCTCGATCTGGGCCAAGATCTCCTGGGGGCACTGGTGGCTCTGGAGCGAGAACCAGCTCGTCCTCTTCCTCGTCCTCTTCCTCTTCTACGCCGCCTACTTCATGCTCCGCTACTCGGTCGACCCCGGGCCGCAGCGGGCGAACCTGAGCGCGGTGTACGCGCTCTTCGGCGTGGTGCTGATCCCGGTGAGCTTCCTCGCGATCCGGCTCGCGCAGCACTTCATCCACCCGATCGTGTTCACCCGCCACGGGCCGAGCTTCGGCGGCTGGATCCTCGTCACCTATTGCGTCTCGCAGGTCGCGATGCTCGTGCTCGCGTACACGCTGTACCGCGTCGAGCTGGCCGGAAAGCGCCTCGACGCGCGCCTGCGCGAGCTGAAGGAGGTTCTCGCGTGAGCACTGCCGAGAAGTACGTCACCGCCGCCTACTGCGTCGTCCTCGCGCTCGTCGTCGCGTACGTCGTCATCATCGCGCTCAAGCTCCAGCGGCTCGAGCGCGACGTGGACGCGCTCGCGGGACGGGTCGAGCAGGAGCCCGAGGCGACGGAGCGGGAGCCGGCGGTCGTTGGCTGAGCTCCTCTTCTGGCCCGCGCTGCTGTTCTACGGCGAGGCCGCGGTCGGGTACCTCGGCGACGCGCGCCGGCCGGGGCTGCCCGGGCGCGCGGCGACGTGGGGCGTCCGGCTCGGCTGGCTGACGCAGACGGCGCTGCTCGGCGTGCAGGCGGCCCGCGGGGACGGCTTCCCGTGGTCGACGTGGGCGGGCTCGCTCAACCTCTTCGTCTGGCTCGTCGTCTCGGCGTACCTGATCTGGGGCTGCCGGCGGCCGTACCGGCTGCTCGGGCTGACGGTGATGCCGCTCGCGGCGGTGCTGCTCGTCGTCGCCCGCGCCGGCGGCGGGTTCGCGGTCGGGACGCGCAGCCACTACTCGAACCTCTTCCTCGTCCTCCACGTCGGGCTCGTGCTGGCGGCGTTCGCCGGCTTCACGCTCGCGTCGGCGCTCTCGGCGCTCTACCTGTGGCAGGAGCGGCGGCTGAAGCAGCGCGCCGCGACGATTCTGCGCCGGCCCGTGCCGGCGCTCGCGACGCTCGACGCGCTCGCGCTGCGCACCGTCGCGTGGTCGCTGCCCGCGCTCACGCTCGGCCTCGTCGTCGGCGCCGTCCGGCTCGTCGCGGACGGCGACCGCGTCGACGCGCTCGTCGCCGCTTCGATCGCCACGTGGCTCATCTGGGCCGCCTATCTCGCGCTGCGTCTCGTCGCCGGCTGGGCCGGCCGCCGCGCCGCGTACCTCGCGCTCGCCGGCTTCGTGCTCGTGATCGTCGTCCGGATCGCGCTCCCCGCCACCCACTTCGCGTGATGCACCTCGTCCTCGTCGGCACCTCGCACCATCGCGCGTCGCTCGAGCTTCGGGAGCGGGTCGCCCTCGACGCCGAGCAGGCGGCGGCGCTCGCCGCCCGGCTCGCGGACGGCGGCGGCGAGGCCGTCTGCCTCTCGACCTGCAACCGCACCGAGATCTACGTCGTGGGCGAGAGCGGGGACGCGGTCGAGCAGGCCGCCGTCGCCGCGCTCGCCGGGCTCGAGCCGGAGGTCGAGAGCGCGCTCTACCGGTTGCGCGACCATGCGGCGGCGCTGCATCTCTTCCGGGTGGCGGCCGGGCTCGACTCGCTCGTTCCCGGCGAAGGCGAGATCCTCGGTCAGGTGCGCGTCGCCTACGAGGCGGGCGTGACGGGGATGCTGCTCGACCGCGTCTTCCACCAGGCGCTGCACGCGGGCCGCAAGGTGCGGACGCAGACCGCGATCGGCGAGAGCCCGGCGTCGGTCTCCTCGGCTGCAGCCGCGCTCGCGGAGCAGGTCTTCGGCGACCTCGAGGGGCGGGCGGTACTGCTCGTCGGCGCCGGGCACGATCAGCGAGCAGGCCGCGCGGAACCTGCTCTCGCGGCAGGCGCGCATCGCGTTCGTCGCGAACCGGACGGCCGGCCGGGCGGAGGAGCTCGCGCAGCGCTTCGGTGCGGAGGCCGTTCCGCTCGAGCGGCTCGGCGACGCGCTCGCCGGCGTCGACGTCGTCGTCTCCTCGACGAGCGCGCCCGGCTTCGTGCTCGACGCAGCGTCGGTCGAGAGCGCGCTCGGGCAGCGGCGCGGCCGGCAGCTCCTCCTCGTCGACCTCGCCGTGCCGCGCGACCTCGACCCGGCGATCCACGAGCTCGACGGCTGCTACCTCTACGACATCGACGATCTCGAGGCGATCGTCTCCGAGACGCTCGCCGGCCGCCGCCGCGAGGCGGAGCGGGCCGAGACGATCGTCGTCCGCGGAGGCGGAGAAGTTCCACGAGTGGCACGCGGCGCTCGACGTCGTGCCCGCGATCGCGTCGCTCCGCGCGCGCGCCGAGGAGATCCGCGAGGCCGAGCTGCGCAAGGCGGACGCGCTGCTCGGGCGGCTCGACGAGAGCCAGCGGCGGGCCGTCGAGTCGATCACGACACAGATCGTCAACAAGCTCCTCCATCTCCCGACGGTGCGCATGAAGCAGGCGGCCGCGGCAGCCGATGGGGTGGTCTATGCTGAGGCCGTGCGGCACCTGTTCGGTCTCGGCGAGGACTCCCCCGAGGGCGGGTTCGACCGCTGAAGGTCGGGACGCTGACCGGTCGCCCGTTGCCGCTTCAGGCCCCGACGGCATTCGTCCGTGTGCGGCCGCGAGGCACCTCGCCGTGCGGTGGGCCCGTCCGGAAGCGCGCACACTGTGCTCGTTCGCGTCGGCAGCCGCGGCAGTAGGCTCGCGCTCAGGCAGGCCGAGCTCGCGGCGGCGCGCCTGCGCGGCCCCGGGATCGAGATCGCGCTCGTTCCGATCACGACCGCCGGCGACCGAGACCGCTCGCGCCCGTTCGGCGAGATCGGCTCGCGCGGCGTCTTCGTGAAGGAGCTCGAGGAGGCGCTGCTCGAGCACCGGATCGACGTCGCCGTCCACTCGGCGAAGGACATGACCGCGTCCGACCCGGAGGGACTCGTGGTCGGCGCCTATCTCGAGCGCGACGACCCGCGCGACGCGCTCTGCGGCGCCGACGGGATCCGGCCGGGGATGCGCGTGGGGACGGCGTCGGCGCGGCGGAAGGCGCAGCTGCTGGCGCTCGAGCCGACGCTCTCGATCGAGCCGCTGCGCGGCAACATCGACACCCGGCTGCGCAAGCGCGGCGAACGGGGGCTGGATGCGATCGTGCTCGCCGCCTGCGGCCTCGACCGGCTCGGCCTCGAGGGTGAGATCGGGCACCGCTTCGCGCCGGACGCGCTCCTGCCCGAGGCGGCGCAGGGGGCGGTCGCGCTCCAGGTGCGCGTGGGCGAGCAGGATCTCGTCGGGGCGAGCGACGATCCGGAGACGCGCCGGCGGGTCGAGGCCGAGCGTGCCGTCGTCGCAGCCGTGGGCGGCGGCTGTCTCGCGCCGGTCGGCGCGCATCACGACGGCGTGACGCTCGTCGGCCTCGTCGCGGCGGAGGACGGATCCTGGATCGAGCGGGTGACCGGCGACGACCCGGCCGCCCTGGGCGAGGAGCTGGCCCGCCGCGCCGCCGCGCGGGCGTGACGAAGCCGTGACGGTTGCGTCGGGAAGCTGTGACCCCGTTGTGACGGTTGGCGCGCTAGCGTCGGCAGAGCCCGACGCGGTCCCCTCTTGGGAGGGCGGGGGTTAGGGATGGCCGGGACGGAGGACGCGTCCGGCCGGGACGCGGCTGCTTCGGACGAAGCCGGCCAGGACACGGTCGCTCGCGAACACGGCCCGACGGCACGGGCGCCGGGTCCGCGTCGTCGTCACCCGCGCGGAGGAGCAGACGACGGAGCTCGCCGAGCGCTTGGCGGCGCTCGGCGTCGAGGTCGTGCTCTGTCCGCTGATCCGCGTCGAGCCGCTCGGCGGCGGATCCCGTCGACCCGGCGCCGTACGACTGGGTCGTCGTCACGAGCCCGAACGGTGCGGCCGAGCTCGCGCACCGGCTCACCGGGCCGCCGCGACGGCTCGCCGCAATCGGGCCCGGCACCGCGGCGGAGCTGCGAGGCGCACGGGCTCGAGCCCGACCTCGTCCCGGCCGTCTCGACGCAGGAGGGACTGCTCGCCGAGCTGCCGCGGCCGGCGGGACACGTCCTCCTCGCCGCTGCCGAGGGCGCCCGCCGGCTGCTCGTCGACGAGCTCGGCGGCGACGTTCCTCGCCCTCTACCGCACCGTCGAGCTCCGGCCGCCGGCCCCGCCCGTCGGCGACCTCGTCCTCCTCGCCTCCCCGTCGGCGGCGCGGGCCTTCGCCGCCACCGGCGCCCGCATTCCGGCGGTCGCGATCGGTCCGCAGACGAGCGCCGCCGTCCGCGCAGCCGGGCTCGAGCTCGCCGGGGAGGCGGAGACGCACGACCTCGACGGCCTCCTCGCGGCGACCGAGCGCGCGCTCGCGACCTTGTAGCCTGCTTGCCGCGATGCCGTCGTTCATCACCTTCCTCACCGACTTCGGACTCCAGGACGACTTCGTCGGCACCTGTCACGGCGTGATGAAGCGGATCGCGCCGGAGACCGAGATCATCGACCTCACGCACGGGATCAAGCCCGGCCGCATCCTCCAGGGCGCGCTCGTGCTCGCGAACACGCTCCCGTACGTCCCCGCCGGCGTGCACCTCGCCGTCGTCGATCCCGGCGTCGGCGGCAGCCGCCGCGCGCTCGCGCTCCGCGACGGGGAGGGCCGCTTCTACGTCGGGCCCGACAACGGCCTCCTCCTGCCGGCGGCCGACCGCGGCGGCGGCGTCGCGGCCGCGCACGAGCTCGCGAACCCCGCGTACTCGCTCCAGCCGGTTTCCCGCACGTTCCACGGGCGCGACCTCTTCTCGCCGGCCGCGGCGCATCTCGCGGCCGGGGTCGCCCTCGACGCGCTCGGGCCGCCGATCGACCCGGAGGAGCTCGTCCGGCGTCGAGCTGCCCGAGCCGGAGGCCGGCCAGAACCGGATCCGGGCCACCGTCCTCGCCGTCGACCGCTTCGGCAACGTCGCGCTCAACCTCACCCGCGACCACCTCGAGCGCGCCGGCGTCGTCCCCGGCAGCCGGGTCGAGCTCGTCGCGCGCGGCGGCCGCTACTACGCCGTCGTCGCGCGCACGTTCGGCGACGCAGGCTGCCGGCGACCTGATCCTCTACGAGGACAGCTACCGCAACATCGCGGCTGCGGTGGCGCGCGGCGACGCCGCCAAGCTGCTCGGCGCCGACGAGGGCAGCGAGATCCTGATCCAGGTCGATACGCCCTGAACGCGCAGCGCGTCTCGCGGCTCGTCACCGACGCGGTCGTCCGGCAGCCCTGGCTCTGGCGGTTTCTGCGCGGCCGGCTTCGCGACGTCTTCGACGGGATCGCGCCCACCTGGGAGACGCGGATCGGCCCGCACCACGTCGCGGCTCTCGAGCTGGCGCTCGCCGAGCTGCCGCCGCCGCGGCGCGCGCTCGACCTCGGCACCGGCACCGGCGTCGCGGCGAAGACCGTTGCGGTGCGCTTCCCCGACGCGGACGTCGTCGGTGTCGATCTCGCTCCCGCGATGATCGCCGAGGCGGAGCGCCGCCTGCCGGCCGAGCTCGCCGCGCGGGTCCACTACGAGGTCGGCGACGCGTCGGCGCTGCCGTTTCCCGGACGGATCCTTCGAGCTCGTCGCCCTCGCGAACATGATCCCGTTCTTCGACGAGCTCGCCCGCGTCACCGCGCCGGGAGGCGCCGTCGTCGTGTCGTACTCGCGCGGCGCCGCGACGCCGATCTACGTCGCCCCGGAACGGCTCCACCGCGAGCTCGCCGGGCGTGGATTCGCGGAATTTGCGGACTTTTCCGCCGGTCCTGCCACCGCCCTTCTCGCCAGGCGGAGCTAACGTCCGAAGTAACGGGAGTTCGCGACACGGTTGCACCGGTCCGGACCCCTGAAGCCCCCGGGAACGCGACAGCGAACTCCGGGGGCTCGCTGTCGTATGCGCTCGGACGGCCGCTCGCGACGGACGCCGTTCGCCGACGCAGGAAAGCCGAGCGGTCGCAGGAACAGCGCGAGCCGCCGTGGCGGCCGCGCGTGAGCAGAGTGGCGAGGGCCGGACTCGAACCGGCGACACCCCGGTTTTCAGCCGAGTGCTCTACCAGCTGAGCTACCTCGCCGCGACGGGGCGACAGTGTAGCCCAGGTCCTAGGCCCGCGACCGCACCGCGGCGAGCCGCTCGACGAGCGTGTCGACGAGGTCGGCCTTGAGCAGCACCGCGTCGGCGCCGGCGTCGCTCACCGCCTGGTGGAGCTCCGGCGCCGGGTCGCCGGTGAGTGCGATCAGGCAGAGCGCCGGATGGTCCTTCCGCAGCCGCGCGACCGCGGTGACGCCGTCCAGCAGCGGCATGTGCAAGTCGATCACGACAGCGTCCGGGCTGGAGCGCGTCGGCGAGCTCGATCGCCTCGAGCCCGTTCGGCGCCGACCCGATCACGGTCAGCTCGGGCTGCCGCTCGATCAGCGGCCGGAGCGCATCGAGGAACTGCAACTCGTCGTCGGCGAGGAGGACACGAACCGGGAAGGAGGGCAGGGGATCCGGCTGGTCCATCGACTCTCGGACGTTAGCCTTGCGGCCGTGACCATGCAACAGGTGCCACGCGCGGTCACCGTGATCGGCGCGCCGCTCGATCTCGGTGCGGGTCGGCGGGGCGTCGACATGGGCCCGTCCGCGATCCGCTACGCCGGGCTGCGCCAGCACCTGGAGGAGAAGCTCGGCATCCGTGTCGAGGATCTCGGCAACGTCGAGGCGCCGGTGGCGGAGTCGACGGCGATGGGCGACCCGACGGCCCGCTACCTCGAGCAGATCCTCGACCTCTGCGGGCGCGTCGCCGGGCTCGTGGAGCAGGCCGCCCGGGCCGGCTCGACACCGCTCGTGCTCGGCGGCGACCACTCGGTCGCGCTCGGGACGCTCGCCGGGATGGCGTCCGTGCACGGCCGCGGCGGCGTCATCTGGGTCGACGCCCACGGCGACCTGAACACGCCGGCGACCTCGCCGAGCGGGAACGTGCACGGGATGGCGCTCGCCGCCGCGCTCGGACTCGCCGGCGACGCGTTCGAGCTTCCCGGGCACACGCTGCCCGCGGTCGACGCCGGACGGGTCGCGCTCGTCGGCGTCCGCTCGCTCGACGAGGGCGAGCGCGAGCTGCTCGGCCGGATCGACGCGAAGGTCTTCACGATGAGCGAGGTCGACCGGCACGGGATCGAGCCGTGCATGCGCGAGGCGCTCGCGCACGCGGCCGGCGCGGCCTTCCTCCACGTCAGCGTCGACCTCGACGCGGTCGACCCCGACACCGCGCCGGGCGTCGGGACGCCGGTGCGCGGCGGGCTCTCCTACCGGGAGGCGCACCTCGCGATGGAGATCGTCGCCGCGTCCGGCCTCGCCGACTCCCTCGACGTCGTCGAGGTGAACCCGGTGCTCGACCGCGAGAACGCGACCGGCAAGCTCGCGGTCGAGCTCGTCGCGTCGGCGCTCGGCGCGCGGATCCTCTAGCCCGCGGCGAGGAACCGCTCGACGGCGTCGGCCGTCTCGTCGAACGCGTCCCACATCACCATGTGCATGCCCGGCACCTCGACGACCTCGAGACGCGTCGCCGAGCGCGGCCCGGTACGCGTCGATCTGCTCGGGACGGACGAGCCCGTAGTCGGGCGCGTAGAGGAGGAGCGTCGGCGCGCGCAGCGTCTCGGGCGGCGGCGGCGGGGCCGCGATCTCGCCGTAGATCGAGACGATCGCCGGCTGGCACGTGCGGCGGCGCAGCCGCCCGTCCGGCAGCAGCTCGCAGTGCTGGTCGACGTCCGCCTCGACGTGGAACCGCGGCGTCTGCGGGTTCGGGTCGAGGCGTTCCGCGAGATACGCGTCGCGGCTCGCGTAGACCGCCTCGCCCATGCTGTCCTCGGCGTTCTGCGTCGCGATGTGCGGGAGGATCTGAATCGCCGGGTCGAGCAGGACCGCGCGGCGGACGAGCTGCGGATGGACGGCGGCCAGCTCGAGGACGAGCCGCCCGCCGAACGAGTGCCCGGCCCAGTCGGCGGTCTCCAGGCCGAGCGCGGCCGCTGTCTCGGCGAGATCGGCCACGTACGTCGGGTACGTCCACGGCGCGTCCCAGCCCGAGCGGCCGTGGCCGCGCAGGTCGGGCGCGAGCACGCGGCGGTGCGCCCAGCGCTCCTCCGCGAGCCGCTTGAAGCGCTCGCCGTGGCCCGTGACGCCGTGCAGGCAGACGAGCGGCGGGCCGGTCGGGTCGCCCCATTCGTGGACGTGCAGCTCCATGGACGCGACGATACTCAGCGCATGGAGCTCCGTGTGCACGAGGGCGACATCGCCGCGGTCGAGGCGGACGCGGTCGCGAACGCGGCGAACGACCACCTCTGGATGGGGGCCGGCGTCGCCGGAGCGCTCAAGCGTGCGGGCGGCGAGGAGATCGAGCGCGAGGCGATGGCGCTCGGGCCGATCCCGCGCGGCAGCGCGGTCGCGACCGGCGCCGGGCGGCTGCCGGCGCGCTACGTCGATCCACGGCGCCGTGATGGGCCAGGACCTGACGACCGACGCCCGGCTCGTGCGGGAGACGACGCGCGCGTGCCTCGCGCTCGCGGACGAGCTCGGGTGCGAGTCGCTCGCGCTGCCCGCGTTCGGCACCGGCGTCGGCGGCTTCCCGCTCGACGAGTGCGCGCGGATCATGGTCGCCGAGGCCCGGGCCTTCGACGGCGCCGCGCTGCGGCGCGTGATCTTCGCCGTCTTCGGGACGGCCGCGCGGGACGCGTTCGAGCGGGCCGTGTCCGTCTGAGCGTTCGCGAATGCGCTCGCGCCGCGGTCCGTGACGCTCTCGTCACGAAGGTGCGCACTCTGGGCGCTCGTGCCCGGCTGCGAGCCTGTCCCGGGGGACGGCTGTGGACGGTTACGTCGGCCTCTTCGCCGTTGCCCGACGGGCGGTAGTACGTCCGCTCGCCGAGCTCCTCGGGGAGGTAGCTCACCTCGAACCCGCGCGGGTCGTCGTGCGGATAGACGTACCCCTCGCCGTGGCCGAGCTTGCGGCCGTACCAGCTCGCGTCGCGGAGCGAGCGCGGCGGCCGCACCGACCCGTGCTCGCGCACGTCCGCGGTCGCCTCGTTCAGCGCCACGTAGCTCGCGTTCGACTTCGGCGCCCGCGCGAGGTAGATCGCCGCCTGCGCGAGGTTCAGCCGCGCCTCCGGCAGCCCGACGTGCTCGACCGCCTGTGCCGCCGCCACCGCGACGAGCAGCGCGCGCGGGTCGGCGTTGCCGACGTCCTCGGAGGCGAGCACGACCATCCGCCGCGCGATGAAGCGCGCGTCCTCGCCGCCCTCGAGCATCGCCGCGAGGTAGTACACGGCCGCGTCCGGGTCGCTGCCGCGCATCGACTTGATGAACGCCGAGGTGAAGTCGTAGTGCGCGTCGCGTCTTGTCGTAGATCACCGGCCGCTTCCGCGCCGCGTCCTCGACGTGCGCCTCCGCGACCGGCACGCCCTCCGCGCGCGCGGTCTCGGTCGCGAGCTCGACGATGTTCAGCGCCGAGCGCGCGTCGCCGCCGCTCCGCCGCGCCGCGAGCGCGACGAGCTCCTCGGCCAGCTCGACGCCGAGCTCGCCCGCGCCGCGGCGCACGATCTCCTGCACGTCCTCGGGCGCGAGCGGCTCGAGCTCGTAGACCTGGCAGCGGGAGAGGAGCGCCGAGTTGACCTCGAAGTACGGGTTCTCCGTCGTCGCCCCGATCAGCGTCACGAGCCCCTCCTCGACCGCCGGCAGCAGCGCGTCCTGCTGCGCCTTGTTGAACCGGTGGATCTCGTCGAGGAAGAGGATCGTCCGCCGCCCGCTCGTCCCCAGCGCCTCGCGCGACCGGGCGAGCACCTCGCGCACGTCCTTCACCGTCGCCGACACCGCCGACAGCTCCTCGAAGCGCGAGCCCGTCGACGCCGCCACGATCCGGGCGAGCGTCGTCTTCCCGCTCCCCGGCGGCCCGTAGAAGATCGAGGAGCGGACGCGGTCGCCGGCGATCGCGAGCCGCAGCGCCGAGCCCTCGCCGAGCACGTGCATCTGGCCGACGAACTCGTCGAGCGAGCGCGGCCTCAGCCGCTGCGCGAGCGGCGCGACCTCGCTCGCCCGCCGGGCCGCCGCGTCCGAGAAGAGGTCGCTCATCGCGGCGAAGTATGCTCCGGCCATGGCCGCCACGAGCCTGCGCGACGAGACCGTCGACCTGCTGAGCCGCCTGCTCCGGCTCGACACGACGAACCCGCCGGGCAACGAGACGCTCGCCGCCGAGCTCCTCCGCGACTACCTCGAGGCGAACGGTGTCGCCTGCGAGCTCTACGCCCGCGTGCCCGAGCGCGCGAACCTCGTCGCGCGCATCCCGGGCCGCGGCGACGGGCCGACGCTGCTCCTCCTCTCGCACACCGACGTCGTCGTCGCCGACCCGGCCGAGTGGTCGGTGCCGCCGTTCTCCGGCGAGGTCAAGGACGGCGAGGTCTGGGGGCGCGGCGCGCTCGACATGAAGGGGCAGGTCGCGGCGAACGCCGTCACGATCGCCTCGCTCGCGCGCGAAGGCTTCCAGCCGGCCGGCGACCTGATCTTCGCCGCGACCGCCGACGAGGAGGTCGGCGCTCGACTTCGGGCTCTCCTGGCTCTGCCACGAGCACCCCGACGCGATCCGCTGCGACTACGCCGTCAACGAGGGCGGCGGCGACCGGCTCGAGCTCGGCGGGGCCGCGTACTACCTCTGCTCGACGGCCGAGAAGATGAGCGCGCCGTTCCGGATCCGCGTCCGCGGCCGCTCCGGGCACGCGTCGATGCCGGGGATCGCCGACAACGCGCTCGTGAAGGCGGCGCGGCTCGTCGAGCGGATCGCCGCGTACCGGCCCGAGCCGCAGCTGCAGCAGGAGGTCGAGGCGTTCCTGCGCACCGTCCTCGGCGAGGTGCCGTCCGCGGCGTCGGCGGTCGAGCGCGCGCGCGGTCGTCGGGCAGATCGCCGCCGAGCTCGTCGAGCCGCTGCTCGCGCCGACGTTCTCGCCGACGATGATCGCCGCGTCGCGGCAGCGCAACGTGATCCCGGCCGTCTGCGAGATCACCGTCGACTGCCGCCTCCTGCCCGGCCAGCACCCGAACCACGTCGAGCCGATGATCCGCGCCGTGCTCGGCGGCGACGTGCAGTACGAGCTCGAGTGGATCGAGGCGCAGGGCGGCACGCGCTCGCGCGCTCGACACCCCGCTCTGGCAGGCGGTCGAGTCGTTCGTCGAGGCGAGCGAGCCCGGCGCCCGCGCGGTGCCGATCTGCAGCTCCGGGTTCACCGACAGCCACTGGCTGCGCGAGGCCTTCGGCACCGTCGCGTACGGCTTCTTCCCGGCTCGCGCGATGGCCCCGGAGGTCGCGGCGACGCTCATCCACTCCGCCGACGAGCGGGTGCCCGCGGCCGACCTCGAGCTCGGCGTCGACTGGCTGCGCCACGCGGCGCGCGCCGTCTGCGGCTGATGCTCGAGCTCGAGACGATCGCCGACCTCGAGCCGGCGCTCGAGGCGGAGGGCTTCTTCGGCCGGGACGGCTGTCGTCGCCCACGTCTACCTCGGCTACCGCGCGGGGGACGGGCTGCGGCGCGAGTCGCGTCCGGCGCCGCCGGAGCCGTGCCCGCTGCCGGCGGTCGCGGTCGAGATCGCAGCCGGCGGACGAGCCGGCGCCGCGGCCGGGCGGCTTCGCGGTCGGCGCGTGGACGCGGAGCTGGACGCGACGGCGAGTACGCCGCCGCCGTCGAGGCGGTGCGCGCGGCGATCGCGGAGGGCGACGTCTACCAGGCGAACCTCGTCCAGCACCTCGCCGCCGACTTCGACGGCGACCCGCGCGGGCTCGCCGAGCGGCTGGCGCCGCTCCACCCGCTCGAGCCGCGCCCGCTCGTCGGCGACGGCTGGGCGATCGTGTCCGCCTCGCCCGAGCTCTTCCTCGCCCGCCGCGGCAGCCGCGTGTGGACGGCGCCGATCAAGGGGACGCGGCCCGCGGGCGTGCCGATCTCCTCGGCGAAGGACGCCGCCGAGCACGTGATGATCGTCGACCTCGAGCGCAACGACCTCTCGCGCGTCTGCGAGACCGGCAGCATCCGCTGGCCCGAGCTCCTCGCCGAGCGGCCCCTGGCCGGCGTCACGCACCTCGTCTCGACCGTCGAGGGGACGCTGCGGCCGGACGCGACGCTCACCGAGATCCTCGACGCGACGTTCCCCGGCGGCTCGGTCACCGGCGCGCCGAAGATCGCCGCGCTCGACCTGATCGCCGCGCTCGAGCCGGTCGGCCGCGGCGCCTCGATGGGCGCGCTCGGCCGGATCCACCCGAACGGCGACCTCGACCTCGCGCTGACGATCCGCACGTTCGCCGTCGCCGAGGGGCGCATCCATCTCTGGGTCGGCGGCGGGATCGTCTGGGACTCCGACCCGGCCGACGAGATCGAGGAGTCGTGGGTGAAGGCGCGGCCGCTGCTCGCGGCGATCGGCGCGCCGTTGCCGGAGCCGGCGGCCGCCGGTGACGCCTGCTCGCCGTCCACGTGCTCGGCGTCGGAGCCGCTCCCCCGACGCGCCCGGCGGTCCATGCCGACGACGAGGGCTTCCTCCGCGGCCGCGCCGTCTTCGAGACGCTCCGCGTGTACGGCGGCCGGCCTTTCCGGCTGGCCGAGCATCTCCAGCGCCTGGCGCCGCTCGGCCGCGGCGACCGGGCTGCCGGAGCCGGACGTCGACCGGGCTCGCAGCGCTCGGCGCGGCGGCGGTCGCGGCCGCCGGCGCGCCCGACGCCGTGCTCCGCTTCCTCTGGACGCCGGGCCGGCGAGGGCGGCGGCCCGCCCACCGGGCTCGCGCTCGTCTCGACGCTGCCGCCCGGCCTCGAAGAGCAGCGCGCCCACGGGATCCGCGTCGCGGTCGTCGCCTGGACGCCCGGTCACCGTCTCGCCTCGGCGAAGTCGACGAGCTATGCGGAGAACCTCGCCGCCCAGCGACGAGGCGCGTCCGGCGCGGCTGCGACGACGCCCTGCTCGTCGGCGCCGACGGCGCCGTCCTCGAGGCGCCGACCGCGAACGTCTGGTGGCGCGAGGGAGACCGGCTGCTGACGCCCTCGCTCGCCCAGCCGATCCTCGCCGGCGTCACGCGCGCCGCGCTCTGGGAGCTCGCCCGCGCAGCCGGGTACGAGCCGGAGGAGGGCGTCTACCCGCTCGCGCGGCCGGCCGGCGCGGACGAGGTCTTCCTCAGCCGGGTCGGTGCGCGAGGTGATGCCCGTCGTCTCGCTCGACGGTGCGCCGGTCGCCGGCGGCGAGCCCGGCGAGGCCGCGCGGGCGCTCCAGGCGGCGCTCCGGGCGGCGGCGACCGCGCGCTGACGGGCGCTACGCTCCTTCTCGTGGACGACGGAGAAGATCCGGCTCGGCGGCATGGCGCTCGGAAACGGCGTGCTCGTGCACGGCCCGAGCTCGTGGGCGTGCGCGATCCGGCACCCGGACGGGCGGCTCGAGGTCGTGGCCGAGCGCAAGCGCTTCCGCGCCTCGAGCGTCGAGAACCCGGTGCTGCGCGGCCCGGCCCGGCTCGCCGAGGCGCTCGCGCTCCTGCCGCATGGTGAAGCGGCGCCTGCCGGCGGCGAAGCTGCCGGTCGAGAGCCGCCGCGTCCTCGGCTCGATGGTCGGCGCCGCGGCCGCCGTGCGCGGGATCCGCGAGTCGAGCCGGCTGCGTCCCGTCACGCAGGAGTTGATGGCCGGGCTCGTCTCGCTCGCGCCCGCGGTGCTCGCGCTGCGCGGCTCCGAGCTCGCCGCCTACCACGGCGCCGAGCACATCTCGATCGGTACGTACGAGCACGGCGAGCAGGCGACGCGCGAGCACGAGCGCTGCGGCGGCCATCTCGTCGGGCCGCTCGTCGCCACCTCCGCCGTCGGCAACGCGCTGTCCGGGCTCGCGCCCGAGCGGGTGCGGGGCCAGGCGCGCGCCGCCGCGCAGATCGGCGCGGTCGCCGCGGCGACCGAGATCTTCGGCTGGATGACCCGCCACCCGTCGCATCCGCTCTCGCCGCGCGCTCGCGAAGCCCGGTCACGAGCTCCAGCACCGGCTCTCCACCGCCGAGCCGTCCCCCGAGCAGCTCGAGGTCTCGGAGGCCGCGCTCGCCGCCTGCCTCGAGCTCGAGGTCGCCGCACGTGGCGAGGACAGCGCGTAGGCAGCGCCTCTCGCCGGAGGTCTTCGATCTCCCGGTCGAGAAGATGCGCGGCGGCTACTACACGGACGCGTACTTCAACCACGCCCGCGCCGCGCTGCTGCGCGACGGCCGCCACCCGCGCGTCGTCATGCAGGTCTTCCAGAAGAACCACTCCTACCTCGGCGGCATGGACGAGGCGATCGCGATCCTCAAGCTGTGCGCGCACGAGCACGACGGGCTCGAGATCCGCGCGCTCTACGACGGCGACCGGATCGAGCCGTGGGAGACGGTGATGACGATCGAGGGCGACTACACCGCCTTCGCGCATCTCGAGACCGTCTATCTCGGCACGCTGGCGCGGCGGACGCTGATCACGACGAACGTCGTGCGCGTGCTCGAGGCGGCGAACGGCAAGCCGATCATCTTCATGCCGGCCCGCCACGACCATCATCGCGTCCAGACCGGCGACGGCTACGCGGCCTACACCGCGGGGCTGATCACCGGCGCGGAGATCGGCGTCACGACCGACGAGCAGGCGTCCTGGTGGGGCGGGCGCGGGATCGGGACGGTGCCGCACTCGCTGATCGCCGCGTACGGCGGCGACACCGTCCGCGCGGCGCTGAAGTTCGCCGAGTGGGCGTCGCCGGACATGAACGTGACCGTGCTCGTGGACTTCGAGAACGACTCGGTGCGGACGGCGCTCGAGGTGGCGGACGCGCTCGGCGACCGGCTCTGGGGCGTCCGGCTCGACACGTCGGAGGCGCTCGTCGACGAGTCGCTCTGGGGCGAGCTCGGCGACTTCCGGCCGGTCGGCGTGAACGAGCGGCTCGTCCACAAGGTGCGGGACGCGCTCGACGCGGCCGGGCACGGGCGGATCCGGATCGTCGCCTCGGGCGGCTTCGACGTGGAGAAGATCCGCGAGTTCGAGGCGCGCGGGGTGCCGGTGGACGCGTACGGCGTCGGCTCCTCGCTGATCCGCGGCTCGAACGACTTCACCGCCGACATCGTCCTCACCGACGGCGAGCCGTCGGGCAAGGTCGGGCGCCGGCTGCGCGACAACCCGCGCCTCGAGCTCGTCGTCGCCGTGAGCCGCCGTCGCGTCGCGCTCCTTGTCGTCGCGCTCGTCGCGTCGGCAGCGACCGCGCCGCAGTCGGGTGCGCGAGGTGGGGCCGACCGGCCGCGCGACGTGAAGCTCGCGGCGTGTTCCCGGAGGGGTTCACGGCGAGGCAGATGGCCGACCGGGTCGCGACGCGGTGCGCGGATCGACGATCCGGAAGTCGCCACGTGCGGCCGGTGCTGACCGGGACGGGCTACGCGGCTGCGGTGAAGGCGGCGCGGCCGCCCGTGGGCTTCGCCGGAGCGTCCGGGCTCGACGGTCCTCTTCGCCTCGCTCTACCGCTTCGGCCCGTCGGCACCGGCGGCGACCTCGTCCGGCTCCAGCTCGCCGCGCTTCGCGAAGGCGTGGCGGACCGTCGACCTCAGCGCCGCTGCGGCGCGTCGAGAGACGCCTGCTGGTGCTCGTCGTTCGCCTCGCATTCCGAGCGGGAGCGTGTCGGTCCGGCACGCGAGCGCCGCTGCGCCGCCGTGCGTCGACAACCGGCTCACCGCGAGGGTATCGCCGCTCGGGATCGACGCGACGCTTCGCTACGGACTCGGCATCCCGGGCACGCGGCCGCTGACGCAGGCGGAGCGCAGTACGGACTCGCCGTTCCACCCGTCTCCGCGGCCTGCCGCCCACTCCGATCGTGCAACCCGGGGCTCGCGTCGTCGCGGGCCGCGGCGCATCCGGCGGCGGTCGACTACCTCTCTACGTCCGGATCTCCGGCACGCAGACGACTTCTTCACCGCGGACTATCGGCGTTCTGCGCGAAGGTCGCCGGTACGGCTACGGACCGTGGCTCGAGGAGGCATGTCTCCGCGGGCGTGATACAACGGCCGCGTGGCCGGGCGCATCCTCTGGGACGTCGACACGCAGGTCGACTTCATGGAGCCCGCGGGCAAGCTCTACGTGCCCGGCGCGAAGGACGTCGCGGCCGCGATGGAGCGCCTCGTCGACGCGGCCCGCGCGGCGCGGATCGTCCACGTCGCCTCCGCCGACGACCACGAGCTGACCGACCCCGAGCTCTCCGACGAGCCCGACCTCCAGAACACGTTCCCGCCCGCACTGCCTGCGCGGCACCCGCGGCGCCGAGAAGGTGCTCGAGACGAAGCAGCGCGACCCGCTCCCGCTCTCGCTCGTCCCCTTCCCGCCCGGCCGCGTGCCGCAGCTGATCGAGGGCCGCCGCGAGATCCTGCTCCTGAAGAAGAGCTTCGACGTCTTCACGAACCCGAACACCGAGCCGCTGCTCGCCGCGCTCGACCCGGAGGAGATCGTCGTCTTCGGCGTCGCCACCGACGTCTGCGACGACGCGGCCATCCGCGGCTTCCTCCAGCGGGGCCGCCGCGTCCTCTTCGTCGAGGACGCCTCGAGCGGGCTCGACGACGAGCGCGTCGCCGCCTGCACGGCCGCCTGGCGCGAGGCCGGGGTCGTGTTCACGACCGCCGACGAGGTGATCGAGTCACTCGGCTAAGGGATTCGCTCCCGGCTGCCGATACCGGCTGAGCATGGTGGGGCACTGGTTCCATTCCGCGGCGGACTTCGCCACCACGTGGCTCCCGCTCGCCTTCTTCGTCATCCTCGCGCTCACCGCGTGGCTGCTCTGGAAGACGGTCGGGATGATGCCGCGGATCAAGCCCACGAACCTCGCCTCCCGCTCGCGCTCGAGCACGACCTGGGCCGACGTCGCGGGCGTCGAGGAGGTGCGCGCCGAGCTGCTGGAGGTCGTCGAGTTCCTCCAGGATCCGAAGCGGTTCGAGCGGCTCGGCGCGAAGGTGCCGAAGGGCCTCCTCCTCTACGGGCCGCCGGGCACGGGCAAGACGCTCCTCGCGCGGGCGGTCGCCCACGAGTCGGGTGCGAGCTTCTTCTCCGCCAGCGCCGCCTCGTTCGTCGAGATGTTCGCCGGCCTCGGCGCCGCCCGCATCCGCAAGCTCTTCGCCGAGGCCCGCAAGAACGCGCCCGCGATCGTCTTCATCGACGAGCTCGACGCCGTCGGCGCGCAGCGCACCGGGCACGGCTTCAACCGCGAGCAGGACCAGACCCTGAACCAGCTCCTCGTCGAGCTCGACGGCTTCGACGGGGCCGCGCAGGTCGTCGTCATGGGCGCCTCGAACCGCATCCAGGATCTCGACTCCGCCCTGCTCCGGCCCGGCCGCTTCGACCGCCAGATGCTCGTCCCGCCGCCCGACCTCGCCGGCCGCGAGGCGATCCTCGGCGTCCACACGCGCGGCAAGCCGCTCGGCCCCGACGTCGACCTGCGCCAGACGGCGCGCCAGACCTCCGGCCTCACCGGCGCCGAGCTCGCGAACATCTGCAACGAGGCCGCGATCGCCGCCGGCCGCCGCAACGACGACTACATCAGCCAGGCGGACTTCGACGGCGGCCTCGAGCGTGTCGTCGCCGGCCTGCAGCAGAAGAAGGTGCTGACCGAGAAGGAGCGGCGGATCCTCGCCTACCACGAGGGCGGCCACGCGCTGATGGCGCACCTGATGGGCTCCGCGATGGAGCTGCAGAAGGTGACGATCGTGTCGCGCGGCGAGGCGCTCGGCTACGCGTTCTACCTCCCCGAGGAGGACCGCTACCTCCACACGAAGGAGGAGCTCGTCGACCGGATGGTCGTCGCGCTCGCCGGGCGGGCCGCCGAGGAGGTCGTGTTCGGCCGGGTCACGAACGGCGCCGCGAACGACCTCGAGAAGGTGACCGACATCGCCCGCTCGATGGTGTTCGAGTGGGGCATGGCCGAGACCGTCACCTCGCGCACGATGCGCGCCGACAACTACGCGCTCTCCGAGGCGACGAAGCGCCTCCGCGACGAGGAGCAGGCCCGGCTCACCGACGCCGCCTACGAGGACGCCGTCCGGCTCCTGCGCAAGCACCGGGCGCCGCTCGACCGGATCGCGACCGAGCTGCTCGCGAAGGAGACGCTCGTCCGCGAGGAGCTCGCCGCGCTCGTCGCCGACATCGAGCCCGAGTCGCGCGCGTCCGAGGCGGTCGGCATCCCGCGCGTCGTCGCGGCGACTCCCTCGCCCGGCGTCTGAACGGCGCCCGGCCGCTAGCATCGGCCGGATGGAGGCCCGCGGGATCCACCACGTCGGCGTCGCCGTCGAGAACCTCGACGAGGCGGTGCGCACGTACGAGCGCCTGCTCGGCGCGACGCTCGAGCACCGCGAGCGCGTCGACGAGCAGGGCGTCGAGGCGGCGTCCGTCCGGGTCGGCGAGAGCCGCGTCGAGCTGCTCGCGCCGCTCGGCGACGACACGCCGGTCGGCCGGTTCCTCGCCAAGCGGGGCCCGGGGATGCACCACGTCGCCTACGAGGTCGCCGACATCCGGGCGGCGCTCGCGGGGCTCGAGGAGGCGGGCGCCGAGCTGATCGACGCCGAGCCGCGCCGCGGCATGTTCGGTCTCCAGGTCGCCTTCGTCCATCCGGAATCCGTCCACGGTGTCCTCACGGAGGTTGTGTCGCATGGCTGACGAGCGCGTTCGGATCGAGATCGGCTTCGAGGGGGGCCAGCTGGTCGGCACCTTCGTCGAGCCCGCCTCCGCGGAGCAGTTGGAGAGCGCCCTGCACAAGGACGGCCCGCGCGTCGTCGTGCTCGAGACCGAGGACGGGCCGCTGCACGTCGTCGTGCCGACCGTCGCCTACTTCAAGCGGTTCGCGCGCTCGAGCCGCGTCGGCTTCACCTCGTGAGCCGCTAGCACCGCATGGCGCTCGAGGCGGGGATCGTCGGGCTGCCGAGCTCGGGGAAGACGACGCTCTTCCGCGCGTTGACGCACGCCGACGCGCACGGCTCCGGCAAGGAGCACGTCGGCATGGCGCTGATCCCCGACGACCGGCTCGACCAGCTGGCGAAGACCGTCGGCGCCCGCAAGGTCACGCCGGCGGCGGTGCGCGTCGTCGACGTTCCCGGTACCGGCCCGCAGCTGCTCGGCAACCTCCGCCAGGTCGACGCGCTGCTCGTCGTGCTCGACGGCTTCTCCGGGACGTGCGTGCCCGCCGACGACCTCGAGACGCTCCGGCTCGAGCTGCTCGTCGCCGACCGCGACCATGTCGAGCGCCGGCTCGAGCGGGTCGCGAAGCAGGCGAAGTCCGGCGACGCGAAGATCCGCGCCGAGCAGGCCGAGCTCGAACGGCTGCTCGCGCACCTCGACGCCGACAAGACGCTGGCCGAGTGGGAGGGCGAGCTGCCGCCCGAGCTCGACCCGCTGACGACGAAGCCGATCGTCTCGATCGTCAACGGGCCCGACGGGATCGACCTCCAGCTCGAGGCGGAGCTCTCGGAGCTCTCCGAGGAGGAGGCCGCCGAGTTCCGCGGCTCGGGCGAGTCCGCGCTCGGCGAGGTCGTCCGCCGGCTCGCGGAGACGCTCGACGTGATCACGTTCTTCACCGCCGGCGAGAAGGAGACGCGCGCCTGGACGCTGCGTCGCGGCGAGACCGCGATCGACGCGGCCGGGACGATCCACTCCGACATCGCCCGCGGCTTCATCCGCTGCGAGGTCGTGCGCTGGGACGACCTCGTCGAGGCGGGCGGCCACGCCGAGGCCGCGCGCGCCGGCAAGCAGCGGCTCGAGGGCAAGACCTACGTCGTCGAGGACGGCGACGTCGTGAACATCCGCTTCAACGTCTGACCATGGCGAACGTGCTCTTCGTCTGCGTCCGCAACGCAGGCGCCTCGCAGCTCGCGCAGGCGCTCCGCGAGCGGCGCGGCGGTAGCGCGCGCTCGGCGGGCATCCGGCCCGCGGGCGAGCTCGACGAGGCGGTCGTCGAGGCGCTCGAGGAGGTCGGGATCGACGTCTCCGGCCGCGTTCCGCGCGCGCTCGCGCAGGCCGACCTCGAGTGGGCCGACCTCGTCGTGACGATCGGCGGCGCCGATCCGGACGATCTGCCCGCGGGTACGCGCCGCCTCGACTGGGACGTGCCCGACCCGGTCGGGCTCTGCCTCGAGGAGGTGCGCGAGCTGCGCGCCGTCGTCGAGCAGCGCGTCGCGCTCGCTTCCGGCTCTAGCCGGCGCTGATCAGCGCGACCCCCGCGAGGGCGAGTCCGCACGCCCGCGAGCTGCGGCCGCGCGATCCGCTCGGCGAGGAGCGTCCGCGCGAGCACGACGAGCACCACCGGGTAGAGCGAGGCGAGCACCGCGACGACGCTGAGCAGGCCGCGCGTCGTCGCGAGCCCGTACAGGATCGTGGCGCCGGTGTCGCAGAAGCCGACGCCGACGAGCAGGGCGAGGCCGCGTCCCGGCCGGAGCCTCCCCGGCCGCAGCGAGCAGGGCCGCCGCGACGACGACCGGCACGGCGACGGCCCGCATCGAGAGCGTCGCCCAGATCGCGCCGCCCGGCGCCGCCCTGCTCAGGCCGAGGAGCGAACCGCCGAAGCCGAGCGCCGCCAGCAGGGCCAGCCCGACACCGGTCCCGAGCTGCCGCCCGCTCCGGTCGGGTGTCCGCTCGAGCGAGGCGGCGACGACGCCGACGAAGCTGAGCGCGACGCCGACGCCCTGGACGACCGACGGCCGCTCCCCGCGCGCGAGCCCGTACGTGACCGGCACCGACGACGGAGGTCGCCGAGATCGGACCGACGATGCCCATCGCGCCGACGGCCAGCGCGCGGTAGAAGGCGGTGACCCCGACGAGCCCGACCGCGCCGGCGAACGCGCCCCAGCCGATCTGCGCCGCGCTCGGCACCGGCCGCCCGCTCGCCGCCACGATCGTCCCGACGAGCACGAGCCCCGCCGTCTGGGAGACGGCGAGCACGAGCGGCACGCGCAGGCGGCGCGAGCCGACGCCCGCGCCGAAGTCGGCGAAGCCCCAGGCGAGGCCCGCCGAGAGCGCCAGGAGAACCGCGATCAAGCGGGCTCGGAGACGGGTCGCGTCGCCGCGACCGCGTCGAGCTGGTTCGCGTGGTAGAGCACCGCCGCCTCGGCGGTGCGGGCGGCGCGGACGTCGTGATGGCACGCGACCGCGTGCAGGAGCTCCGCCCGGGCGGCGGCGTCGAGCGACGGCGTCCGCTCCTCGATCAGCCGCAGGCCGAGATGGACGTGGCCGAGCAGGCGGCCCTCGTCCGACTGCCGGAAGACCGGCCCGCGCCCGAGCTCGCGCGTGCGGCCCACGTCGTGCAGCAGCGCGGCCGCGAGCAGCAGGTCGGGGCGGAGCCGCGGGTGCAGCTGCGCCGTCTCGCGGCAGAGCGTCGCCACGCCGACGGTGTGCTCGAGCAGCCCGCCCGCGTAGGAGTGGTGCCCGTCGAGCGTCGCCGGCAGCGCGCGCAGCGCCGCCCGCGCCTCGGCGTCGAGGACGCGCTCGACCGCCTCGCGCAGGCCCGCGTGGGAGATCTCGGCGGCGAGGAACTCGAGGAACCCCTCCAGCTCGTCCGCGTCGCGCCGCATCGCCGGCGCCATCCCGGCCGGGTCGACGCCCTCGGCCGGCTCGAGCGTCCGCACCTCGAGCTGGAGCCGGTCGCGGAACCGCTCGACGCGCCCGAGCACCCGCACCGCGTCACCCTCGGCGAACCGCCCGTCGAGCAGCTCGACGTCGTTCCAGACCCGGGCCTCGATCCGGCCGCTCGGGTCGACGAGCTCGAGCGCGAGATACGTCGCGCCGTTGCGGGTGCGCAGCCGCTGCTTGCGCGCGACCGCGTACACGCCCTCGACGGTCCGGTTCTCCTCGAGCTGCGCGATCGCGGTCACGGTGAGGAGTCTAGGCCGCGGCGCCGCGCTGGTACCGTCAGGCCCGTGGCCCAGGTTCGCCCCTTTCGCGCGCTCCGCTACGACACCGGGGCGGCCGGCCCGCTCCACGATCTCGTCGCGCCGCCGTACGACGTCATCTCGCCCGCCGGCCGCGACGAGCTGCGCGCCCGTTCGCCGCAGAACATCGTCCGCCTGACCCTCCCCGACTCGGAGGAGCAGGCCGCGCGCGACCTCGCCGCCTGGCGCGAGAGCGGCGTGCTCGTCGAGGAGCCGGAGCCGTCGTACTGGTGGCTCTCGCAGGACTACACCGGCCCGGACGGGATCGCGCGCCGGCGCGAGGGCGTCATCGCCTCGCTGCGCTCCGAGCCGTACGCGAGCCGCGTCGTCCTGCCGCACGAGCGCACGCACGCCGGCCCGAAGGAGGGACGGCTCCGCCTGCTGCGCGCGACGCGGACGCACCTCGAGCCGATCTTCCTGCTCTGGGACGGCACGATCGCCGTGGACGGGCTCGGCGAGCCCGACCTCGCGGCCGACGAGAGCGGCGTCCAGTCCCGGCTCTGGCGGCTCGACGCCGAGCTTCGGCGACGCGCTCACCGAGGAGCTCCGCGACGCGCAGCTCCTGATCGCCGACGGGCACCACCGCTACGAGACGACGGTCGCGTTCCACGAGGAGGACGGGAGCGAGGAGTCCGCGTGGCTGATGGTCGTGATCGTCCCGACCGACCAGGAGGGGCTGACGATCTTCCCGACGCATCGCGTCGCGCGCTCGGCGTCCGGAGTCGCCGGGACGCCGATCGACCCGCCCGGCGACGAGCTGCCGGGCCTCGTCCTCTACCGCGCCGGCCGCTACGAGCTGCTCGAGAGCGACGGGCCGGACCCGGAGGCCGTCGCCGCGCTCGCGCCCGAGGGCGTCACGTACACGCCCGACCGCGCCGAGGCGGTCGCCGCCGTCGACCGGGGCGAGGCCGAGGCCGCGTTCCTGCTCCGCCCGACCCGGATCGAGGACGTCTGGGAGGTCGCGCGCCGCGGCGACGTCATGCCGCAGAAGAGCACGTTCTTCTATCCGAAGCTCACGTCCGGCCTCCTCCTGCACCCGCTGCAGTGACCACCGACTGGCTCGAGGTCTGCCGCGCAGCCGTCGCCGACGTGCGCGGCGTGCTCGTCGAGCTGCCGACGCGCGTCGAGCGCGAGCCGGTCGTCGGTGCGGGCCTCGGCGGCGACGAGACGACGGCGATCGACCGGGCCGCCGAGGAGGCGATCCTCGCCCGCTTCCGCGACCTCGACGTGACCATCGTCTCGGAGGAGGTCGGCCGCCTCGGCGACGGCGCCACGGTCGTCGTGATCGACCCGATCGACGGCTCGCTGAACGCGAAGCGCGGCATCCCCTTCTTCTCGCTCTCGATCGCGGTCGCCGACGGCGAGACGATGGACGACGTCCACTTCGGCTACGTCTACGACTTCGGCGCGGGGGAGGAGTGGACGGCGAGCCGCGGCGGCGGCGCGTGGCTCGACGGCGAGCCGCTCGGCGCGGTGCGCCCGAAGGACGAGATCGAGATCCTCAGCTTCGAGGCGACGCTCTCCTCGCTGATCGCCCGGGACGCGCCGAAGGTCGCCGAGCTCGCGTACCGGCTGCGCGTGATGGGCTCGCTCGCGCTCTCCCTCTGCTTCCTCGCCGCCGGCCGGCTCGACGCGGTCTGCTCGCTCAAGGGCGCCCGCTCGGTCGACATCGCGGCGGGCCAGCTGCTCTGCCGCGAGCTGGGTCTCGCGGTCGACCTGTTCGACGTCGAGGAGCCGTTCGGCGCCGCGCCGCTCGACCTCGAGGGACGCTC
>CAWFFI010000015.1:0-201678 GCA_963815005.1 uncultured Actinomycetes bacterium | reverse complement strand
GGTTCCCCTCAGGGCTCTCCTCCTTCGGCGGGGAGTGCCGTGGGGGTTGTGGGGCTTCGACGAGAGCGTGGAAGCTTTGTGTCAGAGCGCTCCCGTCCAACGGCGACTGTGGACGGAGTGGTGGGCGCAGCTCGCGGCCGGTCGTGGCTTCGCCGAGGACCGGCCGCTGGTTCGGCCTCCGGCTAAGCCCGCTGTGCGAGGCTTAAGCCTGTGGCCCCGGCTTCGCATCTTGGAGTGTCCGAGGCGAGCCCAGCACGTGCGCCCGGCCGGTAGGCGGCGCGCGACCGCGTCGGGGCAGCCATCGCGTCCAGATCGTTGGGGCGAGTGCGCTCTCTCCCGTGCTGAGGAGACAGCGCCTCTCCTCAGCACGACACCACCACGCCGCCACTCGTGCCTCCCCGCGGCAGTCGCAATATTGCCGCGAGCCCGCCGCGTTGCGCGGTTTGCAGCTCTACTAATTTCCTTCAGGTGCTCTTGCCACAATGGCGCGGTGAAGGCTCCGAGTCTCCTTGTTTCCCCTCCGCGGCCGACCTCGATTTCCGCTACGGCTGCACGCCCGCGTGGTGGCAGCTCTGGCAAAGGGCATGGCGCACGCGGGGATCGATCTGATCGTGATGCCGTACCACTGCGGCCGGCGGATCCAGTCGCCGTGGTGGTGGCATGGTGCCGAACCCGGCCTACCGCGAGCAGAGGCGTTCGCGGTGGCGCGCGGCGCGGCTGGCCGACTCAAGGGCGACCGCGACGTGCGCCGCGCCGAGGACTCGCCCGAGGACACGCGCCCCGACTGGCTCGTCCGCGAGACGATCTCTGGCGCAGGGTGACGCTGCGCTGGCAGCGGCACCTGGAGCGGATCCTCGGAGCGGGAGCCGGGACGTCGACGCCGTCGTCGTCTTCACGGTGCCGATGAGTCACCTGCGCGGGATCCCGACGGCGCTGCGCGAGCGCTTCGGCGTGCCGGTCCGTCTTCGACCACGGTGACGTGCCGATGAGCCTGCCGGAGTTCGGTGGCATGGCACTTGGGCTTCAACTATTACCACTCCGCAGATCCGTCCGAGTACGATCTCGTCCTCTCCAACTCCGAGGGCGGCATCCCGCGCTTGCTCTTCGAGCTCGGCGCCCGGCGGGCAGAACCGCTCAACTTGGGTGTCGACCGGAGCTCTTCGGCTGCGCCCGATCGAGCCCGATCACGACGTCTTCTTCTATGGCCATGGCGACAAAGTTCCGGCGGACGTGCTGGGGCATCGGGAGGGTCGGTGAGCCGAGCCGCTGGCTTTCGGACGTGAGCTTCGCTCGGTGGCGAGGATTTCCGTGGCCACGTCGGCGCCGCGCGCGTGCTCGGCCCGATCCCCTACATCGTTTTCCCGCGCGCCATTTCGGCGCGCGGATCAACCTCAATATCACGCGGCGCTCGCACGCGACCGTTCCCGGCTCCTCCGACCGCCGCCGTTCGAGCTCGCCGCGTGCGCGGCCGCGATCCGTCTCGAACCCGCACGAGGGGATCGAGCGCTGGTTCGAGCCGGGCAGCGAGCTCCTCGTCGTCCACGACGCCGCCGAGGCGACCGAGACCTATCGCGCGCTTCTCGCCGACCCGGCCCAGGCCCAGGAGAGGCCGCCGCGCCCCGAGCGCCTGCTCCACGACGAGCACACCTACGCGCACCGGGCGCGCCGGCTGCTCCAGCTGCTCGACCTGGGCGTCCCAGGCCGCCGGTGGCTGAGCGTCGAACAGCCGGCTGCGGCGACCGCTCTGCCCGGGCTCGCCGAGCTGCGCCGCGTCGCGATCGTGCCGGCGCTGAACGAGGAAGTCACCATCCCGCGCGTGATCGACGAGCTGCGGGCCTTCGACCCGGCCTCGACATCGTCGTCGTCGACGACGCTCCGACGGATCGCACCGCCGCCGTCGCGGCGGACAGGCCGAGCACGCGTGCTCCGGCTCCCGTTCAACCTCGGCATCGGCAGCGCCGTCCAGACCGGTTCCGCTTCGCCTTCGAGGCGGCTACGACTCCGCCGTCCGCGTTGATGGCGACGGCCAGCACGACCCGGCCCAGCTCGCCGCCGTGCTCGCGCCGGTGCTGCGCCGAGGTCGACATCGCCGTCGGCTCGCGCTTCGCCGCCGCCGGCCCGGACGCATGCTCCTCCCGCTCCCGCCGCGTCGGCATCCGCATCTTCGCCGCCGGTCGTCGCGCATCGTCGGCCAGCGCGTCACCGACATCACCTCCGCCTTCCAGGCGCTGAACCGGACGGGATCGCGTCTTCGCCCGCGACTACCCGCACGACTACCCCGAGGTGGAGGCGACGGCGATCTCTTCGCCACCGGCTGCGGTTCGCCGAGGTGCCGGTGACGATGCGCGAGCGCGGCGGCGGCCAGTCCTCGATCACGGCGCTCCCGCTCGATCTACTACATGGGTCAAAGGTGCTGCTCGCGATCTTCGTCGGCCTGTTCCGTCGGCCCGACCGCGTGGACGAGCCGTCGTGACGCCGCTCGTCGTCTCCGTTTGCTCGTTCGCCTCGTTCGCCTGCTCGTCGTCGTGTTCGAGCTGCCGCAGCCGGCGCCTGCGCGAGCGCTACGCGCTGCTCTGCTCGCGACCGGCGTCGTCTTGACGGTTCTCTCCGCGTGGCGGGAGGGCCTGAAACACCATCGCGGGCTGGGTGGGCGTGCGCAGCGACCCCTCGGTGCTGCCGGCGGTCGGGATCCGGTTGATCCTCGCGGTGCTCCTGCACTACTTCACGGTGATCTCGCGGCTCATCCGACGAGAACGAGCGTACTCGCGCAGCGTCGGCTCTGCCTCGAGAAACAGGTGCGCGAGGGCGCGGTCAGCGAACGGTGACCGCGACGGCGGGCTCCCAACGCGTCGCCACCGGTCGGTTCGTCCAGCCAGTTGGCGGAGAGCTCGAGCGCGTAGAGGTAGCCGGCGCCGGCGGGCCGAGTGTCGACGAGACGGCGCGCTCCTTCGGCGGCGACGAGGGTCGTCGTCGCCGCGCAGAGGCTGAGACTCGTCGTCCCGGTGCAGTCGCTGCCCCGGACGACCCAGTAGAAGATGCGGCCGCACGAATCGGGCGCGACGAGAGCTGTACGCGGTCGCCGGAAACGGACGCGTCCAGGCGAAGCGACGAATCCGTCGGGATCGGCCCGGCTTCGGTGGAGACGACCGCCGAAAAAGGATGCGGGCACGCGGTGCGCGGCAGCGGCCAGTGCCACCGGGGCGACCACGAACAAGAGCGCCGCGGCGATGACTGTCTGCGCGTGCCGCAGCGACGGCCAGGCCCTCGATGCCGCCGTCGGAAGTCGGCGCGCAAGCGCGGGCAGCAGCAGCGGTAGCGCGGCAAGCATCAGGACGAACGCACGGGAGGCCGGGATCAGCATTCGCAGTAGGCTCGTGTTTTCGATGTTGCCGAGCGGGGTCGGAGCCTTCGATGATCGCGAAGGCGAAGAACCAGCCGCCGAAGAGCAGCAGCATGGGAGCGACTCCGCGGCGAGCGCGACGACGCCGGCGACGACGAGCCACTCCAGACGCGCAGGCTCCAGAAGTGCTCCCCGATCGAGTCGAGGTTCGTCTGGAGGTGACCCCAGTCGAGGTAGATGTACCTGCCGAGGTTCAGGCC
The DNA here is from genome assembly GCA_963815005.1 of uncultured Actinomycetes bacterium. Taxonomy (GTDB): domain Bacteria; phylum Actinomycetota; class Thermoleophilia; order Gaiellales; family Gaiellaceae; genus Palsa-739. The sequence goes on along the minus strand of CAWFFI010000015.1, from coordinate 198,078 downwards.
GCGAGCCGGCGTGCCGACCGCGCCGAGCGCAAGGCGGGCCGTCTGCTCGGCATGGGGCAGGTAGCCGTATCCGCGCCACTTCCACACCGCGAGAGCCAGGGCGGTTCCTCCAAGCGCCACCGCGAAGACCGTTGCCGTACGCCAGCGGCGTCCGGCGGCAAGCGCGAGCCCTGCGCCGACCGAGGAACAAGCCGCTCGACGGCTTGATGCCGAGCCGAAGCCGGCGAACGCTCCGGCGAGCGCGGCGTCGGCTCACGTGAACGTCTCGACGCTCGCAGAGGAGCAGCGACCGCGAGCATCACCATGGACGGGAAGTCGGAGAGCGCGGTGAGCCCGAATGCCTGCGGCAGCGTGATCTCGGTGTACTTCTGGTGGTAGCCGACGTTGGCGAACTGGATCCCGACGAGCGGCGTGACGACCGAGACGAGCAGGACCCGAGTAGCCGAAGAGCGGCCGCCGAGGCGTGCGCCGATCCCGTACATTGCCGCCATGGCGACCGGCATCGGCTGACGACGTTCAGCAGCACGATCCCGGGCAACGCCTGAAAATAGGTCGGCTCGTCGACGACGGTGAACGGCAGTAGCAGCACCGACCAGCCTATAGCTGACCGCCGTCAGCGGGACCTGCCCGTGCGCGAGAGCCAGCTCGTCGCGTAGTACCAGAACTTGGTCGCCGCCCTGGTAGTAGATCCAGCCGTTGTGTAGGGACGGCGAGGGCCAGGCCGAGCGTGACGATCCACTCGGCCAGGACGAAGGCGCCCACGACGTAGAGCGGTCTCACCGCCGCGAGCCGGCCGAGCTCCGTGTCGGCTCGACGCGGCAAGCCGCTCTCGAGTGCACCGGACGGGCCGGCGTCGCGGTGGGTCGCCACGGCGCCGGGCTAGAGGCACCGGAGCGATACCACGCGATCGTCCGCTTGAGCCGTCGCGCAGCCCCGTGGCTGCGCGGAAGCCGAACAGCGCCTCCGCACGGGTCACGTCGAGTTGTCGCCGCGGCTGGCCGTTCGGCTTCGACTCGTCGCAGACGATCTCGCCGTCGAAGCCCGTCAGCTCGGCGATCAGCTCGGCGAGGTCCCTGATCGCGATCTCGGGCCGGTGCCGAGGTTCACGGGCTCGGGGCCGTGGCTTCGTAGCGTTGCGCCGCGAGGGGCTCATCCCCTCGGCGCAGTCGTCGACGTACAATACTCGCGCGGTCGGGCTCCCGTCTCCCCTCAGAGGACGATCTCGCGCTTGCCGTGCTCCTGTGCCTCGACCATCTTCCGGATCAGGGGCCGGGATCACGTGTGAGACTTCTCGAGATTCGAAGTTGTCCGCGGCCCGTACAGGTTCACCGGCAGCAGGAGACATCGCGTTCGTCCCGCATGCTCGCGATAGCTCTCTGTGCCGACGAGGAGCGCCTTCTTCGACGACCGCTGTACGGGGGCTTCGTCTCCTCCGGGGTACCCGTCCAGAGTCGTCCTCGTGGAACTGCAGCGGCGCGAGCCGAGGATATGCGCAGATCGCCCCGAGCAGCACGGTCTTCGCGACGCCGTGGAGCCGCGCCTGCTCTTGAGCACGTGCGCGCCGCCATTCATCAGATTCGCGTACCAGTAGCGGCCGGGGTTCGGCGGTTCGCCCTTCGGCGCTACTGGCCGCTACTGGTACGCGAACCTGATGATGGGCGCGCACGTGCTCGAGCAGGCGCGGCTCCACGGCGTCGCGAAGACGGTGCTGCTCGGGACGATCTGCGCGTATCCGAAGTTCGCGCCCGTGCCGTTCCACGAGGACGACCTCTGGAACGGATACCCGGAGGAGACGAACGCCCCGTACGGCGTCGCGAAGAAGGCGCTCCTCGTCGGCGCGCAGAGCTACCGCGAGCAGTACGGGACGAACGCGATCTACCTGCTGCCGGTGAACCTGTACGGGCCGCGCGACAACTTCGACCTCGAGACCTCGCATGTGATCCCGGCCCTGATCCGCAAGATGGTCGAGGCACAGGAGCGCGGCGAGCGCGAGATCGTCCTCTGGGGCGACGGCACGCCGACGCGCGAGTTCCTCTACGTCGACGACTGCGCCGAGGGCATCCGTGCTCGCAGCGCAGCGCTACGACGGCCCCGAGCCGTGAACCTCGGCACCGGCCACGAGATCTCGATCCGCGACCTCGCCGAGCTGATCGCCGAGCTGACCGGCTTCGACGGCGAGATCGTCTGGGACGCGTCGAAGCCGAACGGCCAGCCGCGCCGGCAGCTGGACGTGAGCCGCGCCGAGGAGCTGTTCGGCTTCCGCGCGCCACGACGCGCTGCGCGACGGGCTCGAGCGGACGATCGCGTGGTACCGCTCCGGTGCCTCTACCCCGGCGCGAGTCTGCATGGCGACTCCACCGCGACGCAGCCGGCCCGCTTCGGCCGGATCCCGTGCGCTCGAGAGCTGCCTCGCGTCAGCCGACGCGGCTCGGCCGGCTCGCAGCGGTGCGACCGCTCTACGTCGTGGGCGCCTTCGTCCTGGCCGAGTGGCTCGTCACGCTCGGCCTCGGCCCTCACCGTGCGCCACAACGGCTGGATCTACTACCAGGGCGGCGACCAGGTCTGGTACTACACGACGAGCTGGCTCCTCGCGCACGGGCAGGTCCCGCTCACGGCGGTCGGCTACGGCTGGTCGGTGCTGCTGCTGCCGTTCACCGCTCGTCGACGGGCCGAACCTCCTTCAGGCGCTGCCCGGCGATCGTGCTGCTGAACGTCGTCGTCCTGATGCCGGTCGCCATGGCGGCGATGTACGGGATCGGCGCGCGCCTCGGCGGCCGGCTCTTCGGCTACTGGGTCCTGCTCGTCTGGGTCGTCGCGCCGCTCGTCGGGATCGAGTTCACCAACGTCGGCTACCACCAGCGGTACACGGAGCTGACGCTGCCGCAGGCGTTCGGGCTGACGATGCTCGCCGACTTCCCGTCGATGGTCGCTGCTCGCGGTGTCGGCCTACTTCCTGCTGCGCGTTCGCAGACGTTCACGCTGGCCGGACGCCGCGCTCGCCGGGCGTCTCGCCGGCTTCGCGATCGGGATCAAGCCGTCGAACGCGCTCTTCCTCGGTCGGCGCCGCGCTCGCGCTCCTCGCCGCGCGCCGCTGGCGGCGGCGACGCGTCTTCGCAGCGGCGCTCGGCGCCAACGCCCTGGCGCTCGCGGTCTGGAAGTGGCGCGGCTACGGGTACCTGCCCCTGTTCCATGCCGAGCAGGCGGTCCGCCTGGCGCTCGGCGCGGGCGGACGCCGCTCGGGGCGAACCTCGGCAGATACATCCACCTCGACTGGGGCCACCTGCAGACGAACCTCGACTCGATCCGGGAGCACTTCTGGAGCTCCGCGCGTCTTCGAGTGGCTCGTCGTCGCCGGGGTCGTCGCGCTCGCGCGGAAGTCGCTGTCCGTGCCGCTGCTCTTCGGCGGCTGGTTCTTCGCCTTCGCGATCATCGAAGGGCTCCGACCCGCTGGGCAACATCGACGACACGAGCCTCCTGCGGATGCTGATCCCGGCGATCCCGGCTTCGTCCTGATGCTCGCCGCGCTGCCGCTGCTGCTCGCCCGCGATTGCGCGCCGGCTTCCGCGGCGGAGCCGCCTCGCCCGTGGCGCTCGCTGCGGCGCGCATCGGCGCTCGCCGCCGCCGCGCTCTGTTCGTCGTCGTCCCGGTCGCCCTCGCCGCCGCCGCGCACCGCGTGCCCGCATCCTCTACCGCTCGTCGTCTCCACCGAGGCGGGTCCGATCCCGACCGTTCACTCGCTTCACCTGGACGCAGCCGTCTCCGGCGGCCGCGTACGGCTCCCGTGGCGCACGCCGTCGCACGTCGCGGCCGGCCGCGTCTTCTACCGCGGTCGTCCGGGGCAGCGGCTGCACCGGGACGACGAGCCCAGCCTCTGCGCGCGACGACGACCCTCGTCGTCGCCGCGCAAGAGCACGCGCCGTCGTCGACACGCCGCCCGCCAGCGGCGCGTACCGTCTACGCGCTCGAGCTCAGCGCGAACTGGCTCGACGACCCGACCGGCGGCGACGCCTACGTCGCGAGCCCGCCGATCGCGGTCGACGAGCTCCCTGACCGCCGCGCTCGCGCAGCTCCTGCTCGAGCAGCGCCAGCCGCTGCGCGAGCACGACGTTCTCGTCGGAGAGGCGCGAGATCACGGTCGAGTAGTGCAGGAGCACGGCGAGGATGAACAGGATCCCGACCGCGAACAGCACCGCCGGCGGGTAGCTGCGCACGCCCACCCAGCCGGCGATCGTGTTCAGGCCCTCCCGCCACGCCGAGAGCACCGTCAGGACGACGCCGGTCGCGAGCCAGAGCAGCGCGTAGCGCTCGCGGAGGCGGCGGCTCCGGATCAGCTCGAACACGACGACGAGCAGCGCGAACGAGGCGAGCGAGCCGAGGATCGAGACGGCGAGCGGCGTCACGACGACCTCCTCGTCGAGGAGGTCGGGCCGGCGGAACAGGCCGACGAAGATCGCCAGCAGCACCTTGACCATGTAGTAGATCGAGCGGAGCGCCGTGATCGAGGACCGGCCGCCGCCGCGCTCGCGCATCGTCACCGGCACCTCGGCGAGCCGCAGCCGGTGGCGGAAGACCATCACCGTCGCCTCGACCTCCGGGTAGTCGTGCGGGTAGTCGCGGGCGAAGAGCGCGATCCCGTTCCGGTTCAGCGCCTGGAAGCCCGAGGTCGTGTCCGTGACGCGCTGGCCGACGATCCGCGAGACGACCGCGGCGAGGATCCGGATGCCGACGCGGCGGGAGCGCGAGGAGCGGTACCCGTCCGGGCCGGCGGCGGCGAAGCGCGAGCCGACGGCGATGTCGACCTCGCCGCGCAGCACCGGCGCGAGCACGGCCGGCGAGCTGGGCCGGATCGTGCTGCCCGTCGCCGTCGACGCGGACGGCGAGGTCGTAGCCGCCCTCGAAGGCGAAGCGGAAGCCGGTCTGGACGGCGCCGCCGATGCCGAGGTTGAACGGGAGCCGGAGCACGCGCGCGCCCTGCGCGGCCGCGACGGCGGCGGTGCGATCCGTGGAGCCGTCGTCGACGACGACGATGTCGAGGCCCGGGTCGAAGGCGCGCAGCTCGTCGATCACGCGCGGGACGCGTCACCTCCTCGTTCAGCGCCGGCACGATCGCGACGCGGCGCAGCTCGGCGAGGCCGGGCAGAGCGGTCGCCGCGGCCGGCTGCTCGACGACGTCAGGCACCGGCCGCCACCGGGACGCCCAGGTCGAGCAGCTCGAGCAGCCGGCGCGCGCGGTGCGCGTAGGTGTGCTCGTCGAGCACGCGCTCGCGGGCGCGGCGGCCCATCTCCTGCGCCTGGGCCGGGTCGGCGAGGAGCGCGCGGTAGGCCTCGGTCGCCTCGTCGGCGTCGTGGACGACGAGCAGCTCGCTGCCGGGCTCGAACCAGCGCTCGATCCCCTCGTGCGGGTTCGAGACGATCGCGGCCGCGCACGCGGCGAGCTCGAACGGGCGGACGGTCGAGGAGCCGGGAACGGTCGCGTGCGAGCGACGGGTCACGTTGAGGTTGATTCGCGCCGCCGAGATCGCGCGCGGGAAGACGTTGTACGGGATCGGCCCGAGCACGCGCGCGGCGCCGACGTCGCCGCGGAAGTCCTCGCCGCCGAGCGCGAAGCTCGCGTCCGGGAGGCGGCGGCTCGGCTCGCCGACGAGCTCGCGCATCCACTCGCGCCGGAACTTGTCGCCGTAGCCGTAGAAGAAGACGTCGTGCTCGGGCTCGACGGGCTGCGGCGCGAAGAGCTCCGGGTCGATCGCCCAGTAGAGCGCCTCCGCCCGGCGCGCCCCGAGCTCGAGCAGGCGCGGGATGCCGCCCTCGGAGTTCGAGAGGACGAGGTCGTACTCGGACGGGTCGGCGCCGTGGTAGGTGTTGAAGCCCGTGTCCATGCCGCCGAACTCGGGCAGGCTCATCGGCACGTCGCCGTCGTAGAAGACGACCGGCACGCCGAAGCGCTCGCGCAGCGCCGTCGGGATCCCGCGCAGGTGGCTCATCGGCACGGTGAAGACGACGACGGCGTCGACGTCCCGCTCCCGTTCGAGGATCCGCTCCAGGTGCCGCTGCCACCGCGGCGTCACCGTGCGCCAGATCGTCTCGCGGACGAGCCGGTCGGCGCGCGTGTCCTCGGGCGAGTCCTCGGCGCGGCGCAGGTAGCGGTCGCCCTTGAGCCGCGCCACCGCGCCGCGCGCGGCCGCGAACGCCTCCGCCTCGCGGTAGAGCGGGTTCGGCGCCGTCCGCCACCACGGCGACTCGATCGGCCGGCCCCGGTACGGCGTCACGATCAGGTCGATGCCCGCGTTCGCCATCCCCTTCCAGAGCTGCCACCACGCGGGCGTGCAGCCGTAGCGGAAGTCGAGGTCGACCGCAGACGCGACCGCAAGGATCTTCGGAGCCCTCATCGCGCCATTGTGGCAAAGCCTGGGAACGTCCGCCCGCGTTGCTGCGCAACGCGGCGGGCTCCGGCACTGCGACTGCCGCGGGAGTGACGGGCGGCTGGTGGCGCGTGCGGGGCGAGCGCGGTCGCCCCTTCGCGGGCGGGAGCGCACTCGACCCAAGAACGATCTGGACGGTATGCCTGCCCCGGCGCGGTCGCGCGCGGCCTCCGGCCGGGCGCACCGCTCTGCGTCCTAACGCGCCTCGGCCGCGTTAGCCCGAGGCCGACGTGAGCGCAGCCGCAACGGCCGCAGGCTAAGCCTCGCGCAGCAGGCTTAGCCGGAGGCCGAACCAGCGGCCGGTCCTGGCGAAGCCACGACCGGCCGCGACGACACCACCGACTCCGTCCACAGCCGCTCTTGGACGAGAGCGCTCTGACGGCGAAGGCGAGACCACGCTCTCGCCGCAGCCCCACCACCACCCCGCCACTCCCCGCCGAAGGAGGGGAGCCCTGAGGGGAACCATGGGTTCCCCTGCGAGTAGGCGCCGCGCCGCGCCACGACCGCGGGCAGGGTCTTGGCGAGGATCGAGATGTCGAGCCAGATCGACCAGTTCTCGAGGTAGTAGAAGTCGAGCCGGACGAGGTCGTCGAAGCTGAGGTCGATCCGGCCGGAGACCTGCCAGAGGCCGGTCATGCCGGGCAGGACGCGGTAGCGCTTCCGGTGCCACTCCTCGAGCTGGACGTAGTCGCGCAGCGGCAGCGGCCGCGGGCCGACGAGCGACATCTCGCCGCGCAGGACGTTCAGCACCTGCGGCATCTCGTCGACGGAGTAGCGGCGCAGGAAGCGGCCGATCGTCGTCACGCGCGGGTCGTCCTTGATCTTGAACAGCGGCCCCGAGGCCTCGTTCTCGATCTCGAGCGCCGCCTGGCGCTCGCCCGCGTCGACGTACATCGAGCGGAACTTGAACATCCCGAACTCGGCCTCGCCGAGGCCGATGCGGCGGTCGCGGTAGAAGACGGGGCCGGGCGAGTCGAGCTTGACGGCGAGCGCGATCAGCGCCCAGGCGGGCAGCGCGACGGTGATGAGCAGGCCGCTGACGACGATGTCGAACGCCCGCTTCACGGCCCAGTCGAGGCCGGCGACGACCGGCGGCCGCAGCTCGAACAGCGGCACGCCCTGGCCGGGGACGTACTCGGCCCGCTGCGTGAGGAGCTCCACGGTGGTCGGGGCGATCCGCACCTTCACGCCGTGCCGGTGCGCCTCCTCGGCGAGCTCCAGCAGCTCCGCCTTCCTGGATGTCCGCGCCGCTCACGATCAGCTCGTCGACGGTCTGGGTCGCGAGCACGGCCGACAGCTCCTCGAGCCGCCCGAGCAGCGGCAGCCCGGTGTCGCCGGCGTCGTCGGAGAGGACGCCGACGAAGTCGTAGTCGATGCCGCCGCGACCGCGCCCGAGCGTGCGCCGCAGCGACTCGAGCCGCTGCGCCTTCGCCGACGAGGACGGCCCGCCGGCGGACGCCGGCCACGCGCCACAGGTCGCCGGTCACGATCTCGTAGCTCGCGCGCAGGCCGGAGATCACGATCGCGCCGAGCACGAACGCCGTCAGGTAGAGACCGAACGTCGTGTGCTGGTACCCGGTGCCGACCGCGAACGCGAGCGTGATCACCGTCACGAGCAGGAGCGAGGAGACGACGCGCCCGACGCCGGCCCGCTGCTCGCGCGCCGCGTACAGCCCGCCGCGGAGGAAGACGAGCACGGTCACGACCGTCAGGAACGGCAGCCACTTCTGCTCCGCGTCCCAGGCGAGACCCCACAGGACCGGCCCGGCGCCGTAGTAGACCTCGCGCAGGACGAGCGCGAGGTAGAGCGCGCCCGCGAGGCCGCCGACGTCGAGGACGACGAGCGCGGTGATGCTGAGAGCGCGGCGCGCGAGCGCCCGCGCCTGCACGCGCGTGGGCAGGAGCGGCGCGGAGCGGATGTCGGTGGGGAGCCGCGGGGGCATCCGGAGTGTCGCCGTCGCCGGAGCCGGCGGCACGGACAGCAGGCTTGGTGGCCACGAGAGCGGCCATTGTAGTCCGGCTGCCGCCCGGTTACAGGCGCCGCGGGTCGTGCGGAACCTGGTAGAGAGCCGGTGTGCCCAGACTCGACCGCCTCGACGCCCGCTACCGCGAGCACCACGACGCGGAGAAGCAGGAGTTCGTCTTCGGCGGCGACGAGCGCGGCAGCCTCATCGCCTCGCTCGTCGGCGGGCCGGGGAAGCGCGTCCTCGACCTGGGCTGCCGCACGGGGGCGCTCGCGCAGTACTACGCCGCGGGGAACGAGCTCGTCGGGGTCGACGTCGACTCCGCCGCGCTCGAGCGGGCGCACGAGCGGCTCGGGATCGAGACCGTCCATGCGGATGCCGAGGACGACCTGCCGTTCGCGGACGCGTCGTTCGACGTCGTCGTGATGGGCGAGATCCTCGAGCACCTCGCCCACCCGGCGGCGGCGGTCGCGAACGTGCGCCGCGTGCTCCGCCCGGGCGGCCGCTTCGTCGGCTCGGTGCCGAACGCGTTCCGGCTCAAGTCACGGGTCGCCTACGCGCGCGGCCGCTATCCGGGCGACTGGGACCCGACGCACCTGCAGCTCTTCACGCCGGGGGCGCTCCGCGCGCTCCTCGCCGGCTTCGAGGCGGTCGAGATCCGCTTCGTCGTCGGCCGCTTCGTGCGCCTGCACCCGCGGCTGCTCGCGAACGACCAGGTCTTCAGCGCGCGGAAGCCTGGCTGAGGCCGAGGGGGTCGGCGAGCGGGCGCCGCCGACCGAGAAGAGCGAGCCCAGCCTGGAGGGCGATCCGTCGCCGCGGCTCGAGCAGGTCGTAGTCGTGGAAGTACGCGTGGACGTAGCGCGGCAGCGGACCGAGACACGGCCCGCGCGACCGCGCCGAGCGAGTGCGTCGTCGGCAGCACACCCGGACCGGGGACGCCGACGCGCGGGGTGCAGTCGACGAGCCCGAGCTCGGCGACCGTGGCGGCGACGTCGTCGTCCGTGTACCAGTTTCCGCCGCAGAAGAACGCCGGATCGAGCCCCTGCTCCTTCATCCACTCGGCTTCGGCGCGCACGCGCGCGGCCGGGTCGCCGCCGGTCGGGACGCGTGGGTCGGACTCGTCCAGTGCGTGTGGAGACCGAGCGGGCCGCGGGCCGCCACGGTTCGCGCCCGCTCGAGCCAGGGCTCCTCGGGCTCGCCTGCGGCGGTATCCGGCGGCCGGACCAGCGCGATCGCAGCGAAGCCGCCGGGGCGCCGGCGCTGGAACGCGTCGAAGCGCCGCCAGGCCTCGTCGTCGAGCAGGCGCTCGACGTGGCAGGAGACAACGGCGGCGGGCACGGAAGGCAGACTGTCAGGCATGTGCGGGATCTGCGGGCTCATGGCGCCGTCGGGACAGGCCGAGCCCGCAGCTCGTCGACGCGATGCGCGCGCGCATCCGCCACCGGGGCCCTGACCAGGGCTCGAAGCGAAGCCCTCGGCGCGTGCGTCCTCGGGCACCAGCGCCTGCGCGTGATCGACCTCGAGCAGGGCTTCCAGCCGGTCGCGAACGAGACGGGCACGGTCACGGCCGTCTTCAACGGCGAGCTCTACAACTTCCCCGAGCTGCGCCGCGCGCTCGCCGAGGACGGCCACGAGGTGCGCGGCACCGGCGACACGCCGGTGCTCCCGCACCTCTACGAGGAGCACGGCCCCGGCTTCGTCGAGGAGCTGGACGGGATGTTCGCGCTCGCGCTCTGGGACGCTCCGCGCGGCCGGCTCGTGCTCGCGCGCGACCGGCTCGGGAAGAAGCCGCTCGTCTGGACGCGCCTCCCCGACGGCACGCTCGCGTTCGCCTCCGAGCTGAAGGCGCTGCTCGCGCTGCCCGACGTCCCCCGCGAGCCCGACCTCGCCGCGCTCGACGCGTACCTCGCGCTCCAGTACGTCCCCGGCGAGCGCACGGGCATCAAGGGGATCCACCGGCTGCCGCCCGGCTGCGTGCTGATCGCCGAGGGCGGCTCCGAGCGGATCGAGCGCTACTGGGAGCCGCGCCTCGAGGAGCGGCAGCTCGCCGACGACGAGTGGCTCGCGCTCGTCCGCGAGACGGTCACCGGCGCCGTGCGCAAGCGGCTCGTCGCCGACGTCCCGCTCGGCGCGCTCCTTTCGGGCGGGATCGACTCGGCGATCGTCGTCGCCCTGATGGCGCAGGCGTCGCGGAGCCGGTGCGGACGTTCACCGTCGGCTTCTCCGACGACGCGTACGACGAGCGCGAGTACGCGCGCGCGGTCGCGGAGCGCTACGGGACGAGCCACACCGAGGTCGTCCTCGAGCCGGACGCGGCCGAGACGCTGCCCCGGCTCGCGGCCGCGTTCGACGAGCCGCTCGGCGACGAGGCGGCCCTGCCGCTCTATCTGATCTGCGAGGCGGCGCGGCGCGAGGTGACGGTGGCGCTCGTCGGCGACGGCGGCGACGAGTCGTTCGCCGGCTACGAGCGCTACGCGGCGATGGGGCTCGCCGAGCGGGTCCCGGCTCCGGTCGCCGCCGTCGGGGCGCGGCTCCTGCGCGGGCTGCCCGCCGGGCGCGCCGAGCGCCGGTCGACGGCCTTCCGCGCCGCCCGGTTCCTCGAGGCGGCGTCGGCGCCGCGGGCGGAGCGCTACGCCGAGCTGATGCAGGTGCTGCCGCTCGCGACGCGCCGCGACCTCTGGACGGACGACGCGAGGGCGGAGCTCGGCACCGCTCGCCTCGCCGGGGTTCCTGCTCGGCGGGGCGCCCGTGCCGGGGATCGCCGGGCTGCAGCTGCTCGACGTCGCCACGTACCTGCCGGGCGACCTGCTGCCCAAGTCGGACATCGCCTCGATGGCGCACTCGCTCGAGCTGCGCTCGCCGCTCCTCGACCACCGCGTCGTCGAGCTCGGCCTCTCGCTGCCGGACGGGCTGAAGCTCGCGGGCCGGGAGGGCAAGCAGGCGCTGCGGCGCGCGTTCGCCGGCGACCTGCCGCCGGTCGTCGCGGGCCGCGGCAAGTCCGGCTTCGGCGTGCCGCTCGCGCGCTGGTTCCGGAGCGAGCTGCGCGAGCCGGCACGGGAGCTGCTGCTCGGCGAGCGCGCGCGGGAGCGCGGCTGGTTCCGGCCCGAGGCGGTCGAGCGCCTGCTCGGCGAGCACGAGCGCGGCCGCGCCGACCACGGGCACCGCCTCTGGACGCTCGTGATGCTCGAGCTCTGGCTGCGCGCGCACGTCGAGGCGCCGGCGGCGGTCGACGGCGTGATGCGTGTTCTGCACGTGCACCGGATGCGGGGGATCGGCGGCTCCGAGCGCCATCTGCTGACGCTGCTGCCGGCGCTCGCCGAGCGGGGGATCGACGTGGCGTTCGTCGGCCTCGACGACCCGGCCTGGAACCCGGTCGACTTCTACGGCGCGCTGCGCGTGCCGGCGATCCGGATCCCGGCCCCGCGCGACCTCGACCCGCTCCTCCTCGCGCGCCTCGCCACTCCGCATGCGAGCGGACGTCGTCCACACGCATCTCGTCCACGGCGACGTCTACGGCGGCCTCGCCGCGACGCTGCGGCGCGCGCGGCTCGTCTCGACGAAGCACAACGACGACCCGTTCCGGGTAGGCCCGTTCCGCCACGTCGAGCGCGGTCTCGCCCGGCTCTCCGACCGGATCGTCACGATCACCGACGCGCTGCGCACGTTCACGATCGAGCGGGTCGGGATCCCGGCGGAGAAGGTCGAGACGATCCACTACGGCATGGACGACCTCCCCGAGCCGTGGGGCGAGAACCCGGGCGACGACGTCCCCGAGGGTGCGCGCGTGCTGCTCGCCGTCTCGCGCCTGACGCGGCAGAAGGGAGTCGACGTCGCCGTGCGCGCGCTCGCGTCGCTGCCCGACGACACGGTGCTCGTCGTGCTCTCGAGCACGCAGGAGGAGCGGGAGAGCCTCGAGCTGCTCGCGCCGCGAGCTCGGCGTGGCGCGGCGGCTGTACCTCCTCGGCCGCGTCCCCGACGTGGCCGCGTGGCTGCGCCGCGCCTCCGTGCTCGTCCATCCGGCGCGGTGGGAGGGGTTCGGGCTCGGCGTGCTCGAGGCGATGCTCGCCGGGCTGCCGGTCGTGGCCTCGAACGTCAGCTCGCTGCCGGAGCTCGTCGTCGACGGCGAGACCGGGTTCCTCGTCCGCCCCGACGACCCGTCCGCGCTCGCGCTCGGGATCGCCCGCGCTCTCGAGGACGGGGCACGGCTCGGCGCCGCCGGCCGCGAGCGCGCCCGCGAGCGAGTTCTCGGTCGCCCGGATGGCCGACCGCACCGCGCAGCTCTACGACTCGCTCTAGAGCTTCTTGTTCGAGCCGGTGGACGACGAGCCCGTGCCCGTCGTGCCGCCGCTTCCGGAGGGTGGCGTCACCGGTGTCGTCGTGCCGGCCGGCGGGGTGGTGGAGGCTGCCGCCCGCCGCCGCCGGCGACGTCTTCTGGGGCCAGTTGCCCTTGGCGACGACGTACGGCGTGTGCCCCGGTGCCTGCTCGACCTCGCGGCCGCCGGCGAGGTGGTAGAGCTTCGCGCCGTTCTTCAGCGTCTCGACCTTCGAGGCGTGCGAGGCGATGCGCTTCATCTCCTGCGCGAGGCCCGCGGCGAAGCCCGGCTTGTCGCTCCGACGGGTCGTGGCCGTCGGCGCAGCGGAGCCGGCGGCGGTCGAGCCCGGCGCCGGCGTCGAGCCGGCCGCCTGCGTGGACTCGGTGTTCACGGCCCGATCATCGGCAGGAAGCCGCGGAACTGAAGTCGCCGCGCGAGCGCCGCCCCGCGAAGCCTCAGGCGTCCGCCGACCGGAGCGCGTCCTCGTAGAGCAGCTCGGTCCGGTCGGTGCAGAACGTCTGCAGGAAGCGCGCGAGCGCGCGGCGGCTGCCCTCCTCGCCCATCGCCCGGGCGAGGTCGAGGTCGCCGGCCACCCGGACGATCGCGTCGCGGAGCGGCCCGGCCTCGCCCGACGGCACGAGCACGCCGGTCTCGCCGTCGCGGACGAGCTCGCCGAGTCCGCCGATCTCGGCCGCGATCACGGGCCGTGCCCGCTCCATCGCCTCGAGCGCGACCATGCCGAAGCCCTCGCCCATCGAGGGCACGACGACGGCGACGGACCGCTCGATCGCGGCCTGGATCGGGCTCACCTGGCCGAGGAAGTGGACGGAGTCGCCGACGCCGAGCTCGTGCGCGATCGCCTTCAGCGCCGGCTCGAGCGGGCCGCGCCCGGCGATGTCGAGCTCGAGGTCGGGCAGCTGCCGCCGCGCCTCGGCGAACGCGCGCAGCAGGACGATGTGCCCCTTGATCGGGATCAGGCGCCCGACGCAGAGCAGCCGCCTGCCCGCGCCGGCCGAACCGCCTGCGGCTCGCCGTCCGGGTCGATCCCGTAATGGACGATGTCGAAGCTCTCGCCGTCGAAGCCCTCGACCTCCTCGAGGTAGCGCGCGAGCCCGCGCGAGATCGCGATGTGGACGTGGGCGAGGCTCGCGACCGCCCGGTCGGCGAGACCGAAGTACGGCGTCTCCCGGAACCAGTTGAAGCCGTGCTTCGTCGAGAAGCGCACCGGCACGCGGACGGCCGCGCCGGCGAGCAGCCCGTACGCGTCGGCGTGGACGAGGTGCGTGTGGAGGATCGCCGGCCGCGTCCGCATGAGGTACGCGACGAGCCGGACGAACGCGATCGGGTCGACGTCGGCGCGCAGCGGGATCGCGTCGAGCGGCACGCCGCGGGCGCGCAGCGCCTCGGCGAACTCCCACGCGCCCGGCTCGTGCTCGTGCAGCATCACCATCCGCACGTCCCAGCCGCGCTCGCGCAGCCGCGGCAGCAGCGCGAGCAGGTGCGCCTCCGAGCCGGAGATGCCCGCCACCTTCTGCAGATGGAGGATCACGCCGGGCTTCATCGTTCCGCCAGCCTCAGGATCGCGTCCGCCCAGGTCTCGACCGAGTGCTGCCGCGACACGCGCTCGCGCAGCTCGCGTCCGAGCGCGTGCCGCTCCTCGTCGCCGAGCGCGGCGAGCGCCTCGATCCGGTCGGCGAACGTCTCCGGGCGGTCGCGCTCGAACGCGAGCGGCGGCTCGATCCCGGCGAACAGCGTGTCGAACGCCTCGTGCGAGGCGAGCACCGGCCGGCAGGACGAGCACGCCTCGAGCACGATCTTGTCCGGCGAGATGAAGTCGGACGCCACGACGTCGGCCGCAGCGTAGATCGGCGGCAGCTCGGTGCGCGGCATCGGACCCGCCGACCGTGGCGAACTCGCGGTACCGGCTCGCGACTCACGAGCTCCTCGAGCTCGCTGCTTGTAGCGCTCCTCGGCTCGGAGAGCCGGTCGTCCCGTAGAGGTCGATCCGCGCGTCGACGTCCGCGCTCGCGCGCGATGCGCACGCCCTCGACCATCTCGTCGAGCTTCTTCGGCCGCGAGTAGCGCCCGAGCGACATGACCCGGAACGGACGCCGGCCGCCGGCACGTGACGGGCTGACACGGGAACTCGCGAGAGGTCGATGCCGTGCCCGATCCCGTGCAGCTTCCGCGAGCGCAGCGGGAACGAGCGCACGTCGAGGCTGAGCATGTGCGTGCAGACGACGCTCGGCCGCGCGCAGGACGGCGTGGGCCTTCCAGTGCGTGTACCAGAGCATCAGCGGCACGCGCCGGGCGCGGACGAACGGCGCCGCGACGACGGTGTAGAGGGGCACCATGTGCCCGACGACGGCGACGCGGCGGGTCGCGCAGCTCCGCGACGAGCGCCGAGAAGAACCGGACGGCGCGCCGGAGCCCGCGTCGGCGCGCCGAAGACGCGCAGCCGGCAGTTCTCGGGCAGCACTCCCTCGACGCCCCGGTCGCAGAGCACGACGACCTCGTCGACCCGCCGTGCGAGCGCGGCGATCTTCGCGCGCGTCGCGCCGAGGTTCGAGTCGGCCGGGTCGACCACCTGCGTGATGAAGATCAGTCGCCGCATCAGAAGAAGTCCATGTCGCCGAGCGTGAAGCGCCACGCGCCGCGGCCCGCCGGCAGCGGAGGCGCCTCCCCCGGCAGAGCGCTTCGCGACGAACGGGATGGTACGGGGCGTCGGCAGGAAGCCGGCCGCGAGGTACGCGCGCTCCTCGCCCGGGTTCGACATCGCGAGCGCGAGATCGGAGTCCACGTCGCGCACGCAGCGGTGGAGGAGTCGCGCGAGCCGCGGCGCGGACGCGCTCGCAGACGACCGCGACCGAGAAGCCGTGCCAGACGGTGTAGCCTGACGACGGCCCACCCGCCCTCGACGTCGGTCCGGTGGTACGGCCGCGGCGAGTCGCGCGTAGCGCCAGTTGAGGTAGGCGGCGCTCGACGGAGGATGTGGCGCAGCGGCGAAGCGCAGCTCGTGCCGCGGCTCGAACGGCGGGCAGCGACGGCGTCGACCCTGAACCCGCCGCCTGCCGGTGCGGCGCAGCCGGCGGGGCCGCACCCAGAGGCGGAGCGCCGCCACGTCCTCCCATTCGAGCGGCCCGAGGAAGATCGGCCCGGTGCGCGGGTTCGTGAACGCGAACGCCCAATCCGCTCCCCCGCCCGCGGCCGCCTCCTCGTTGTGCCGCTCGAGCGCCGTGAAGACGCCGCGGCCGCGGGCGGCGGGCGTCGTCACCCCGTGCACCGAGCAGACGGCCGAGGCCCGCGTCGGTCGGAACCGGCGTCATCGCGAGCACGCCGAGCGGCGTCCCGTCGTCCTCGCGGCGCCTCGGTCACGATCCGCGGCCCGAACGAGTTGCGCCCGAACCACCAGTCGAACTCCTCGCCGGACATCGACCCGTCGCCGTACGTCTCCCGCATCAGCGCGAGGAAGTCGTCGCGCTCGTCGCGGGCTCGAGGATCACCGCGACGACGTGCCGAGCGCCGCGTTGAAGAGCCGGCGCGCGTGCGTGCCGGTGACGGTGTCCTTCACGGCGATCAGGTCGCAGGCGCCGGCGAGCACGAGCTCGAACGTCCGCGGCGAGTACGGCTCGACGTTGTAGCGGCGCAGCTGGAGCGGGTCGCTGCCGCGGCGTGTTCGCGCCGGACACGGCCGTGAAGGCGATGTCGTAGCCGGCCTGCTTGACGAGGCTCGGATGGACGGGCTTGTAGTCGGCCTCGGAGCCCTTCACGTAGGAGAACGCCCGCACCGGGCGGCCGAGCCCCTCCTCGAGCTTCACCTTCGAGATCGCGATCTCGCGCGCCGCCTCGTCGATCTCGAGCTCCGCGAGCGGCTTGTGGCTGATGCCGTGCGACTCGATCCGCACGCCGTGGGCCTCGAGCTCGCGCATCTCGTCCCAGTCCACGGTCGGGTTGTGAACGCCGAGGGCGCGCAGGTGGCGCTCGTGCGGCAGCGGCCGGCTCTCGCCGACGTAGGCGATCGGCACGAACTGCGACCGCCGGGTAGCCGTGCCGCTGCAGCACCGGCGCGGCGTTGACGAGGTTGTCGCGGTAGCCGTCGTCGAAGGTGATCAGCACGGCGCCGGCCGGCAGCGCCTTCCCCTCGAGGTAGTGGGCGAGGACGGCGTCGAGATCGACGACGACGTAGCCGAACTCGCGGAGCTGCGCCATCTGCTCGTCGAAGCGCGAGACGGGCATCGACATCCGGTTCCCCGGCAGGTCGTTGACCTTGTGGTACATGAGCACGCGCAGGCTGCGGTCGTCGCCGTGCGCGGCGCCGATGCCGTTCGCGGTCTCCCCGATCGCCCGGTAGACGCGAGTTCTTCAGCAGCTGCTTGATCTGCTCGCGCACGCCGCCAGTGTAGGCGGCGCCTACGCGGGGGGTATCGCGGCGACGAGCGCCGCGGCCACGCGGGCGATCTCGCCGTCGAGCAGGTGCGCGTGAATCGGCAGCGACAGCACCTCGGCGGCAAAGCGCGTCGCCGCTCGCCGCCGCCGCCGCGATGCGGCGCCGCCGCCGCGAACGGCAGCGACGAGAGCGGCGACGAGTAGTGGACGAGCGTCGCGACGCCCTGCTCCCCGAGCGCGCGGCGGACGCGGTCGCGGTCGGCGACCCGAAGGACGTACTTGTGGAAGACGTGCTCGCGGGCCACCGCCGGCTCGGGCGCGACCGCGGCGAGCGGCGCGAGCGCCTCGGAGTAGGCCGCAGCGGTGCGCTGCCGCGCCCGCAGCCACTCCTCCTCGCGCGTGAGCTTCACCGAGAGCACGGCGGCGACGAGCGACGACATCTGCGCGTTCTGGCCGACGACGTCGAAATCGCCGGAAGCCGTCTTGCCGTGGTGGCTGAGCGCCCGCGCGGCTGCGGCGAGCTCGTCGTCGTCGGTCAGGAGCGCGCCGCCGCTCCCGGGCGCGCTGACGACCTTCGTCGGGTCGAAGCTGAAGCAGCTGACGGCGCCGACCGAGCCGGCGGGCCGCCCGTCCCGGACGCCGCCCAGGGTCTGCGCCGCGTCCTCGACGAGCAGGAGCCCGTGCTCGGAGGCGAACCGCTCGAGGGCGCCTGCGTCGCCCATCTTCCCGAACAGGTCGACGAACACGAGCGCCTTCACGCGCGGCGAGAGCAGCTCCTCCGCGTGGGCGAGGTCGAGCTCGAAGTCGTCGCCGATGTCGACGTAGACGGGCGTCGCGCCGGTGCGGAGCACCGACGACGCGGTCGCCGCGAACGAGAAGTCGGGAACGAGCACCTCGTCGCCGGCGCCGATCCCGAGCGCCGCGAACGCGAAGTAGAGCGCGTCCGAGCACGAGTTGACCGCGACGGCGTGGCGGCGGCCCGTGCGCCGCGCGAGCTCGTCCTCGAGGGCGGAGATCCACGGCCCCTGGAGCAGCCGGCCGGAGCGGAACACCTCCTCGACGACCTCGAGCACCGGCTCGCGGATCGCCTCGAACTCACGGTCGAGCGCGAAATAGGGGATGAGCGCAGCGCCGGCGGGCGCGCTCATCGCGAGGCGACGAGCGGGCCCTCGCTCGGCAGCGACTCGAGGAAGTCCACGTACTCCGCGAGGCCGCGCTCGAGCGGGTACTCCGGCTCGAAGCCGAGCAGCTCGCGGGCCTTGGCGACGTCGAGCGCGCCGCGCTTCGGCCGGAAGTCGTCCTTCTTGTCGGCCACGGAGACCGGCATGTCGGGGTAGCGCTCCCGCAGCAGGTCGTAGACCTCGCGGAGCGTCCGACCCTCGCCCGCCGTGATGTTGAACGTCTCGTTCACGACCGGCGAGAGCACCGCCTTGACCATCCCCTGGGCGACGTCCTTGACGTAGGAGAAGTCGAGCGTGGTGCCTTCCGGATCGACGATCGTGAGCGGGCGCCCCCAGAGCGCGCACTCGACGAACCGCTGGACGATCCGGTCGTTCATGTCGGTCGGCCCGTACACCGCGGAGGGCCGGACGATCACGTGCGGGAGCCCGTGACCGCGCGAGAACGTCTGCACGATCACCTCGCCGGCGAGCTTCATGCCGCCGTACGGATCCTTCGGCGCCGTTCGCTCCGTCTCCGGCATCGGCTCCTGCGTGAAGTCGCCGTAGACCATGCTCGAGGAGACGTAGACGAACTTCTCGCATGGTGCCGACCTCGAGCGCGCAGCTCGACGAGGTTGAAGGTGCCGCGCAGGATGCTCTCGAAGGCGTGGTCGGCGCTCACGCGGGCCACGGTCGCGAGCGGCAGCGCACCGAGGTGGAGGATCGCGTCGGGGCGCGTGTCGAGCATCACGCGCCGCATCTCGTCGCGGTTCTCGGTCGAGGCGACGACGACGTTCGCGTCGCGCAGCAGCGTGTCGCGGCGGTAGTTGATCCCGTGCCAGTGCTGCGGCGAGAACGAGAACGAGTACGTGCGCAGCGGATCGACAGCGACCACCTCGGCCCCGGCCGCGACGAGCGCCGAGCACACGTGCGAGCCGATGAAGCCGGCGCCGCCGGTGACGAGGACCCTCGGCATCAGTCGCGGAGCGTACCAGCGTCCCCGGCGCCGGAGACCGCCTCGACGAGCGCGCGGATCCGCTCCGCGTACTCGACCGGCGTCACGCCCCACTCCTCGCCCGTCCGCCGCGCCGCGGCGCCGAGCCTGACGGCCTCGGCGCGGTCGGAGAGGATCGAGACGAGCGCCTCGGCGAGCGCGCGCGGGTCGTCCGGATCGACGAGGAGGCCGTTCTCCCCGTCGCGGACGACGTCGGGAATCCCGGCGCGATTGCCGCCGACGATCGCCCGTCCGCGACAGGCTCCTTCGAGCGCGACGCGCGGCAGACCCTCCGAACGCGAGGGGAGGCACACGAGCCAGGCCGCGTCCATCGCCGCGGATACCTCCTCGGCAGAGAGCCGCGGCGTCCACTCCGTCTGCCCCGGCAGCGCGGCGACGAGCCGCTCGGCGTCGCGGCGGAGCGTGCCGTCGCCGACGAGGTGGAGGACGGCGCCGGGCACGCGCGGCGCGGCGAGGCGCCACGCTTCGACGAGCGTGTCGAACGCCTTGTAGCGCTCCAGCACGCCAACGAAGACGGCCCGCGGCGTCTCCGCCAGCGGCGCCGGTGGGCGCACGAGGAAGGCCTCGGCGTCGACGTAGGCCGGGAAGACGGCCGCCGGCTCGACGCCGAGTCGCGCGGACGAGCCCGGTCGTCTGCGTCGAGACCGTCTTCACCGCGTCGGCGCGGCGGACGGCGGGCCGCGCGAGGGTGTCGCTCAGCGGGTTGAGCAGGCGCCGCAGCGGCGACCCGTACAACCGTGTCGTCTCGTGCCAGTCACCCTGGACGTCGAGGATCACGGTCACGGGCACGCGGGCGAGGCGGCGCGCGAGCAGGAACGCGTCGGTCTCGTGGACGCCCTGGACGATCGCGACCTCGGGGCGGAAGCTGCGCAACTCGCGCGCGATCCGCGCGGGCAGCCGGGTGTAGTAGAGGAGCCCGTCGAGCGCCGCCGGCCGGCCGGGCGGTGCGAGGCGGAAGCGCTCGTCCCCCGGCGGCGCCCCGGCGGCGGCCGCAGCGACGACGCGGTGGTCGACCACGGCGCCGAGCGCCTCCCACTTGCGCAGCTGCGCGCCCTCGAGCGGCAGCCGGAACCGCTCGCGCGAGACGAACAGCACGCGCGGTTTCATCGAGCCGCCTCCAACACCTGCTCGGCCCAGTGGGCCGCCGAGTGCTCGGCCACGACCCGCGCGCGCAGATCCTGCCCACCTCCGGCCGCGTAGCCGCCGATGCGCGCCGCAAGCGAGTCGGGGTCGGCGGAGTCGAAGCGACGCGTGTCCGGGAGCAGCCGAGCGAAGACCGGCGACGCGGCGAAGACGGGCAGACAGGACGCCGCGGCCTCGTAGACGACCTTGTCGGCGGAGTTGCCCTGCGTGGCGTTGACGAGCGCGTCCGAGCGCTCGAGAAGCCGCGGCACCTCCGCGTACGCGACCTCGCCGCCGAAATCGACGCGGTCGACGACGCCGAGGTCGGCGGCGAGACGCTCGAGCTGCGACCGGTGGGCGCGGTCGGCGGCCGTCAGCAGCGGCCCGTGCAACTCCAGGGCAGCATCCGGCAGCGCCGGCAGAGCGCGCAGCACGGTCTCCCAGCCCTTGACCGGCGCGTAGCGGCCGAGCCCGAGCAGGCGGCGGAGCGGCGGCGTCCGCTCGGGAAGGCACGGCAGCGCGTCGACGTCGATGCCGTGGCCGATCGCGCGCACCTTCGCCGAGCGGAGCGGGATGCTCCGCTCGTCGACGGTCAACAGCACGTCGACGACGCGGGCGGCCGCAGCGAGCAGGCGGCCGCCGCCCTGCTGGGTGAACCAGAGCAGAAGCGGCACACGCAACGGACGCGCGAGCGGCGCGGCGAGCAGGGCGAACACCGGCGACATGTGCGTGACGACCGCGACCGGGCGGCGGCGGAGCTCCGGCGCGAGGGCCGCGAGGTACCGGGCACCGCGGAGCGCCTGCGACGGGGCTGCGAAGCTGTCGCGCGGCAGTTCGCGGGCAGTGCGGCGGGGTCGACGGCTCCGGCGATGAGGACGAGCTCGTCCACCCGCGCCGCGAGCTCCCGGATCATCGGCAGCGTCGCGCCGAGCACCGGGTGCGCCGGATCGGCGGCCTGCGTCACGAACACGAGCCGTCTCATCCGACGAGCTCCCGCACGTGCCGGGCGTACTCCTCCGGGGTCTGCAGCCACGGCCCCGCCGCCGCCGCCGCCCCCTCGCCGAGCCGCTCTGCGAGCGCACGATCACCGAGAACGCGGACGAACGCGTCGGCGAGCGCGGCCGGCTCGTCCGGGGGCACGAGCAGGCCGGAGACGCCGTCGGTGACGAGGTTGGGGATCGAGCCGGCGCGCGTCCCGACCACGCCGCGCCCGCGCGCGAACGCCTCGACGAGGACGCGTCCCATCCCCTCGGAGCGCGACGGGAGCACGAGCACCCACGCCTCGTCGAGCGCGCGCGCGACCTCGGCGGGGGTCAGCTCCCGGTCCCAGCGGACGCCGTGGTCGCGGACGAGTGCCTCCGCGACGTCGGTGCGTGTGCCCCTGCCGACGAGGCGTAGTGCGGCTCCCGGGACCCGAGGCGCAGCGAGCCGCCACGCCTCGGCGAGGCCGTCCACGTTCTTGTAGGCCTCGAGCACGCCGACGAAGAGCGCCATGGGCTGCTCCGGTACTGGCACCCGGGGCGCGAGGAACGGGCGCAGCGGCATGTAGGCGGGGAACTCGGACGCCGGCTCGACACCGAGTGCCCGGACGAGCTCGCCGGTGAACGGCGAGACCGTCCGCACCGCGTCCGCGCGCCGCAGCGCGAAGGAGGCGAGCGCGTCGCCGAGGGGGCCGAGCAGCCGCCGGGCGGGCGAGCCGTAGAGCCGCGTCGAGGTCCTCCAGTCGGCGTGCACCTCGGCGATCACACGGACCGAGACGCCCGTGAGCCGGCGGGCGAGCAGCGCGGCGGCCGCATCGTACGGGGTCTGGCATATCACCGCGGCGGGGCGAAGGCGACGCAGCAGTCGCGCGATCCGCCACGGCAGGAGCAGCCAGAACGCGAGCCCGTCGAGCGCACGCGGCGTCAGGGGAGGGACGAGCGTGAACCCCGTCTGCGCGCCCGCTCGACCCCGGCGCGAGCGCAGCGAGGACGTGCACGTCGAGCTCCCCGCGGAGCGCGTCGAACTTCTCCACCGGCCCTTGCGCGAGCGGCAACCGGTAGCGGGTCCTGCCCACGAACAAGATCGCCGGCCTCGACATCGCCGCAAGGGTAGTGCGTCAGCGGCCGCGCGCGCGCGCCGCGCCGAGGAGCACCCGTTCGAGCTCCGCGAAGACGCGCTCTGGCGCGTGTTCGGCCACGGACGGCGCCGCAGCCGCGGCGAGGCGCGTCCGCAGCTCCCCGTCGGAGACGAGCCGGCGGACGGCCGCGGCGAGACCCGCTGCGTCGCCCGGGTCGGCGAGCAGCCCATTGACGCCGTCCACGACGAGCTCCGGGACGCCGCCGACCCGCGTCGCGACCACGGGCGTCCCGGCCGCGAGCGCCTCGACCACGGCATGTGGGCGGCCCGTCTCCCACGCCGAGGAGAGGATCGCCGCATCCGCAGCGCTGAACAGCTCCACGACGCCCCGGCGCGACAGCGGGCCGAGGAAGCGACGCGCGGCCCGGCGAGCCTCTCGAGGCGCACCCGTTCCTCGCCGTCGCCGGCAACGAGAAGGGAGACGTGCTCCACCGCCGCAACGGCCCCGAGCGCGACCTCGAGAGCCTTCGCGTTCGTGAGACGGCCCGCGAACGCGAGCGTCGGCCCGGCATGCCGAACCGGTCGCGCAACAGCTCCCGCGGCGGCAGATCCGCGAGTGCCGGCAGCGCGTTCGGCAGCAGCGAGATACGCGCCGGCGGAACCCCACGTGGCGACGATGCGGGAGAAGTAGTCGCTCGAGCAGAGGACGTGCGCGGCCCGCCGGGCTGCGTGCGTGCGGGCGGCCCGTAGAAGCGCGGTGCGTGGATCGAGCTCGGCCTCCTGGAACCCCTCCAGCGGGCCGGCGTAGTACCCGCGGCGCCGGGCCCGCTCGTACGCCGCGTCACCGGCGACCTTGAGCACGACGGGAGTGCCGGCGACGGCCGCGCCGGCGACGGTGCGCCCGGTCATGCTCGCGGCGTAGACGACGTCGCACCGGCGCGCGCGCGCGGCCACGAGGGCCGAGACGGCCGCGTGCCGGAGGCCGGGCGGCAGCCGGCGCGAAACCCACCGGATGGGCCGGTCGAGTTCGTACGCGGGCGGCGCGTCCGCGGTGACGAGCACCTCGACGCGATGCCCGCGCGCCTGCAGTGCCGCGACCGCCTCCGGTGCGTGGCTGGCCGGGCCGCCGACGTCGGGCGGCCAGATGCCGGATACGACGAGAACCTTCATCCGCCGCAGCCGAGGAGGATCTGCTCGAGCCGGGAGTAGACGCGGTCGGGCTCATACCGGGCGACGGACTCGCGCGCGTTCCCCCGGAGCCGTTCGCGCAGAGCCGCGTCGCCGAGGTAGCGCCTGATCGCCCCCGCGAGCGCGGCCGCATCCCCCGGCTCGACGAGCAGCCCGTTCCGGCCGTCCTCGACGACCTCCGCGACGCCGCCGACTCTCGTCGCGATCACGGGCGTCCCGACCGCCAGCGCCTCGACGACCGCGTGCGGGAAGTTCTCCCAGCTGGACGAGAGGAGCGACGCGTCGGCGGCGGCGAAGAGCTCGACCACGTCGCGGCGGCGGAGCGGGCCCAGGAAGCGCACGGACGGCCCGGCGAGCGCCTCCAGCCGTTCACGCTCCTCGCCCTCGCCCGCGACGAGCAGGGCGACGCCCTCGACCTGCTCCACGGCGGCGAACGCGACGTCGAGGGCCTTCTGCGGCGCGAGCCGGCCGGCGAACGCGAGCGTCGGGCCGTCCATCCCGAAGCGCGCGCGCAGCCGCTCGCGCGGGTCGAGCCCCGCGACGACCGGGACGGCGTTCGGGACCACCGAGACGCGTCCCCGCGGCACCCCCCACGAGACGACGAGGTCGCACAGGAACTCGCTCGGGCACGTGACGTGGGTCGCGGACCGAACGGTCAGGTCGCGCAGCCGCGTGAGCAGCGCAGCCTCGCGGCCGCCGGCGCCGCGTTGGAAGTCGGTCACGTCGCCCTCGATCCGCCCGCGCCAGCGGGCGCGCTCGAACGCGGGGTCGCCGGTGAGCTTGAGGACGAGCGGCCGCCGCACCAGTGCCGCGGCGGCGGCGCTCCGGGCGAACATCCCCGTCGAGTAGACGACGTCTGCCCGACGGGCGGCACGGGCGACTGCGGCGAGGACCGCGACGTGGATCGCGCCCTTCGGGATTCTCCGGTCGACCCAGTGGACCGGGTACGGCTGCTCCGCGGGCCGTGCCGTCGCCGTCGTCAAGACCTCGACCGAGTGTCCGCGCGAGCAGAGGAACTCCGCGACGTCGGGCGCGTGGCTCGCCGGCCCGCCGACGTCGGGCGGCCAGATCCCGGAGACGACGAGGACCTTCACCGGCCGAGGATGCCCGCCTCGGTCTCGATCGCCGCCTCCTCCGCCTGCCCATCCGAGGACTGGGCAGGCGTTCCGTCGTGCGGGACGATCCGCAGGAAGATCACCGCCCAGGCGACCGCGTAGACGACCATGCCGGCGAGGATCGCACCGGCTGCGCCGGTCGCCCCCCAGAGCGCCCCGAAGGGAACGACGAGCGCGAGCACGACCGCCGCCTCGAACCCGTGTGTCCAGACCCGCAGCGCCGGCCGCCCGATCGAGACGGCGAACGACTTCGACCAGCCGACGACGAGCTGCACCGCCGCGGTCAGCACGAACAGCCGCGCCGCACCTGTCGCGCCGAGGTAGCGCGAGCCGTTGACGAAGCGGATCAGATCGGGGATCCAGATGAGCAGCGGTGGGACGATGACGACGGCGAGGACGAAGGCCGCGAGCGTGTAGCGACGCACTCCGCGCAGCACCACCGATTGGTTTCCCTGTTCCCAGTCGCGGGTCTGCTCGGTCAGCAGCACCATGCGAAATGGGGCCGACAGCGTCCCGAAGGTGGTCTGCGGCGCCTGCGCGACCCGAAGGAAGCCGACCTGCCGGGTGCTCGTGACGACGCCCAGCAGCAACGGGGCGAGCCCGGTGCGCAGCGAGGTCACGCCCGTGGCCGTGCTCGACTGGATCACAAAGCGCACGATCTCCCGCCGGTCGTCCGCGAGCGGTACCTGCGCCGCCCGGGGAAAGCGCCGAAAGGAGCGCCGGCCGGCGAGCGCGATCGAGCTCGTGGCGACGAGCTGTGCGACGAGCACGCCCGCGATCGCCTGCGCGAGACCGAAATGGGCGCCGACGACGATCCCGAGCAGCCGAAGGACCATCGACCAGCTCTGGAACGCCGCCCGGATGTCGTAGCGTCCGTGCAGGTAGAGCGGGATGCCGGCCAGCCCCTCGAGCGACTGGCAGAGTGGGATGCCCGCGGCGAGCAGGAGCGGCACGACGAGACGGTGCGGTGCGAACTCCGCGAAGACGAGCAGGCCAACCGCGCCGAACGCCGAGCCGACGAGCTTCGCCCGCAGCCCGCTCGCGAAAAGCCGCCCGAGACGTCCCCAGTCCTCGCGGGTCACGTAGCGGAACCCGTACTTGACGAGCGCCTCCTCGGCGGTCAGGTCGAAGAACGACTGGAGGAAGCCCGTCGCGAAGATCACGGTGGCGTAATCGCCGAAGGCATGGGCCGAGGGCAGCTCCCGAGACGCGGCGACCGTGCCCAGGATCCCGAACACGAAGGATGAGTAGATGCCGACGGCCGTTGCGGAACGGCGTGCGAGAAGGCGGCCCATCAGCCGCGGGCAGTATAGTGAGCCGCCGTTTGGCGGCCAGATCCGTGCACACGAGCGCTCTCGCGGATAGTGGGCGTGCAGCGCTCGGGGCGACATCGGCCGGGGCGCTGATCCTCGCCGCCGCGATCCCGCTCCTGTTCCTGCATTCGTCGTTCCAGCCGTCCGTCTCGCTCGGCGTCGGCAGCACCTCGGCAACCGCCTACCTCTCGGACTTCGCAGTGCTTGCCGTCGTGCTCGCGGCGCTCACCCGCGTCGGCCGCGACGGGCTCGGGGCGCTGCGGGCCGGACTGCCGCTCTGGGTCGCCGGCGCTCTCCTCTTCGGCTGGATCGGCGTCGAGGTCGTGTACGGCCGCTCGCAAACGCCCGGATACGACCTCGCCGGGCACGGTGTCTCGGCCGCGAAGTTCCTCGAGTACGCGCTGCTCGCCCCGTCGGTGGCAGTCCTCGCCCGCCGTCGCCGCGACCTGCTGCCGCTGCTCTGGAGCTTCGCGCTCTGGAGCGTCGCGGCGACGGTCGTCGGCGTCTGCCAGTTCTTCGGCTGGGCGATCGCCACCACCGACCCGGCCGTCGGCCACCGCCAGTCGTCGTTTCTCTCCGACTCCGACTTCGCCGCCCTTTCCGGCGCCGCACTCGTGATCGGCATCGTCGCGATCGCCCTACCTCACCTCGGGCTCGGCCGCAGGCTGGGGAGGACGGCCGCGGCGACCGGGGTGGTCGGGCTCGTCGTCGCAGGCTCGGTGGCCTCCGCGATCGGGCTCGTCACCGCTCTCGGCACGCTCGCGGCCGTGCTCGTCCTCGGCCGCAGGGTGCCGCTGCGCCGGCTCGGGGCCGTCGCGGCTCTGGGCGCGGTCGTGGTCGCGGGCACCGTCGCCATCCGCGGCAGCGACCTCGAGGCGTTCGCCCGCTTCCTCGGCGCCTCGACGGCCTCGCAGACGCCGAAGACCCACGTGCAGACGTACTCGCACCGAACGCTGCTCTCCTGGATGGGCTACCGGATCTGGCGCGACCACCCGGTTCTCGGGGTCGGCTGGCAGGGCTCGGCCGACCCTGCGGTGTTCGTCCCGTATCTGCCGGCGATGCACGCGCGCTTCCCCGACGAGGCGCCTCTCGAGTTCCCGGCCGCCGCGCCGGGCCGCCACTACGGCGTCCAGGACGCGTGGATCGAGGCGCTCACCGACCTCGGCATCCCGGGGTTCCTGCTCTGGGTGGCGACGTTCGCCGCCGCGGCGTGGCTCGCGCTCCGCGGCACGCTACGCACGGCCTCGGCCGCGCCGCTGCTCGGGCTCGTCGGGATCGCCCTGCTCGTGTGGCTGTGGGCGGCGCAGGGCTTCGTCGCCGGGATCCCGCTCGACGCGCTCACGTTCGTCGTCTTCGGGCTCGCCGCGACCCGCGAGCCGCGCCGGAGCCGGAGCCCGCCGCATGACCGAGCGGATGCACCCGCAGCGCACGTCCGTGCAGTACGCGGTCCGCAAGCCGCTGCTCGAGTGGCTCCGCACCCAGCGCTTCGCGGGGCTGCGCGTGCTCGACGTCGGCTGCGGCGACCGGCCCTACGCCGCGCTGCTCGCCGCTGCGCGCGGAGGTCGTCGGCTTCGACGTCCCCGGCAACCCGCACGCCGACCTCCACGGCTCGATCGAGGCGATCCCGGTCGAGGACGCGAGCTTCGACGTCGTGCTCTGCCTCCAGGTGCTCGAGCACGTGCCCGACCCGGCCGCGGCGGTGCGCGAGCTGCGGCGCGCCGTGCGGCCGGGCGGGCGCGTGCTGCTCTCGACGCACGGCGTCTATCCGTTCCACCCGAACCCGGACGACCTCTGGCGCTGGACGCACACCGGCCTCGAGCGGCTTTTCCGCGAGAATGGCGACTGGTCGTCCGTGACCGTCCGTCCCGGAGCCGGCACCGCGGCCACCGTCGCCATGCTCGTCGCCCACGTCGTCGACCTCCTCTTCAAGCGCGCGCGGCTGCGTCCGCTCGGGCGTCCGCTCGTCGTGGCGCTGAACGCGGTCGGCGAGGCGCTCGATCGCGCCGTGCCGATGCTGCGCGAGCCGATTCCCGGCTCGCTGAACGCGAACTTCCACGTCGAGGCGGTGGCCTGATGGCGCAGGTCCTCGTCACCGGCGGCGCCGGCTTCATCGGCTCGAACCTCGTTCGCGGCCTGCTCGAGCAGGGCGACGAGGTGCGCGTGCTCGACAACTTCTCGACCGGCAACCGCGCGAACCTCGACGGGCTCGACGTCGAGATCGTCGAGGGCGAGCTGCGCAGCTACGAGCGCGTGCACAACGCGGTGCGCGGCGTCGAGCTCGTCTACCACCTCGGCGCGCTCGGCTCGGTGCCGCGCTCCGTCCAGGATCCGCTCACGTCGAGCGCGGTCAACGTCGAGGGGACGTTGAACGTGCTGCTCGCGGCGCGCGACGAGGGGATCCGGCGCGTCGTGTACTCGTCGTCGTCGTCGGTCTACGGAAGCTCCGGCGAGCTGCCGCGGACGGAGGCGATGCCGCCCGACCCGATCTCGCCCTACGGCGTGGCGAAGCTCGCCGCCGAGCGCTACTGCGTCAGCTTCAGCCGCGTCTACGACGGCTTCGAGACGGTCGTGCTGCGCTACTTCAACGTCTTCGGCCCGCGCCAGAGCCCGTTCTCGCAGTACGCGGCGGTCGTGCCGCTGTTCGTGACCGCGATCGGCGACGGCCGGCCCGTGACGATCTTCGGCGACGGCGAGCAGTCGCGCGACTTCACGTACGTCGGCAACGTCGTCGACGCGACGATCCGCGCCGGCGCGGCGGAGGGAGCGAGCGGGCAGATCTTCAACGTCGCGGCCGGCTCGCCCGGCAGCGTCAACCTGCTCGCCGACACGATCGGGCGGATCCTCGGGCTGCCCGGTCGAGAAGGAGTACCGCGACCCGCGCCCGGGCGACGTGCGCGACTCCTGGGCGGACGTGCGGCGTCGCCGAGCGCTGCTCGGCTACCGGACGCGGTCGACCTCGAGGAGGGCCTGCGCCGGACGATCGACTCTCTCCGTGGCTGACGCGCCGCCCGCCGCCGCGCCGATCAAGGTGCTCCGCGCCATCGCGCGGCTCAACGTCGGCGGCCCCGCGCTCCATGTCGCCTACCTGACCGCAGGTCTCGCCGACCGCGGCTACGAGACGACGCTCGTGGCGGGGACGCTCGCGCGCGGCGAGGAGTCGATGTCGTTCGTCGCCGAGCAGCGCGGCGTCCGGGTCGAGACGCTCGACGCCCTCCACCGGGAGATCGCGCCGCTCACGACCTCCGCGCCACCCTCGGCTCGCGCGCCTGATCCGGCACGAGCGGCCGACGATCCTGCACACGCACACGGCGAAGGCGGGCGCCGTCGGCCGGATCGCCGCGCTCCTCGCGGGCGGCGCCCGCCCGCCGATCATCGTGCACACGTTCCACGGGCACGTCCTCCGCGGCTACTTCAACCGCGTCGTCTCGCTGGGTTTCCGGACCTCGAGCGGCTGCTCGCCCGCTGGACGACCGCGCTCGTGGCGGTCAGCCCCGAGGTGCGGGACGACCTCGTCCGCTCGGCGTCGCGCCGGCCTCGAAGTTCACCGTCCTCCGGCTCGGGATCGAGCTCGGCGAGCGCGTCGGAGCCGGCGGCGGCGCGCGGGCGGAGACGCGACGGCAGCTCGGCATCCCCGGCGACGTGTTCGTCGTCGGCTGGGTCGGGCGGATGACGGCGGTGAAGAGGACGGACGACGTGCTGCGCGCGTTTCGCCGCCTCGTCGATCTCGGCGTCGACGCACGCCTCTGCCTCGTCGGCGACGGCCCCGACCGGGGGAGCTCGAGCGGCAGCGCGCACGAGCTCGGGATCGCGAAGCGCTGCCTCTTCCTCGGCTACCAGCAGGACGTGGCGCGTTCTACGACGCCGTCGACGCGATCCTGCTCCCGTCTGCAAACGAGGGCACGCCCGTGAGCGTGATCGAGGCGCTCGCCGCCGGCAAGCCCGCGGTGGCGACCCGCGTCGGCGGCGTCCCCGACGTCGTCCGGGACGGCGTCGACGGCTTCCTCGTCGAGGTCGGCGACGTCGACGCGCTCGCCGCCCGGCTCGCCGAGCTCGCCGCCGACCCGGAGCGCCGCGCGGCGATGGGCCGCGGCCGGCCGGGAGCGGGTGCTCGGCCGCTACGCCGTCGGCCGGCTCGTCGACGACGTCGACCGGCTCTATCGCTCGCTGCTCGAGGCGCGTCCGGCCCGCTAGCCGGAGCCGGTCCGGGCACGAACGCGAAGCGGCGCGTGGACGAGGAGAACCCGGGTCGCGCCTCTGGGCGCGCGGCCCGGGTTCGACCGGTCAGCCCCGCGGCAGCGAGCGGAACGTGTTCCAGGCCGGCTTCTTCTTGCCGGCGGCGGTGGTCAGGCCGGACTGCCAGCCGGTCTTCACGTTCGCCTCGTCGTGGACGAGGAACCAGAGGAACATGTCGATCCGCGGGTTCTTGCGGGCGATCAGCCAGGCCTGCTTCATGTAGAGCGCCTGGTTCTTGTAGCTCGTCCCGAAGAGCTTGTCCGGCGGGTTCGTCTGGTAGCCGTACTCGGTGATCCAGAAGTGCTTGGCGCCGTAGTACTTCGTGACGAGCTTCTGGAGCACACCCCAGTTGCCCAGCTCGATCCGCCGGCTTGTCCTTGCCCTTCGGCACGTACTTCGGCGGCTGGTTTCCGAGGTCGGGGTACGGGTGGTGCGCGTAGATGTCGAACGGCCCCATCCCCGCCTTGTGCGCGGCGGTGAGGAAGCGTGAGCGGGTCGACCGACGGCCGCGACGACTTCGGCGCGTCGTTGCCCTTCGGGCCCGGTGACGCCGCAGGCCACCTGCTCGCCCGCGGGATGCCTGACGCCGTCGATCGTGACGGCATGGACGCCCGCGTAGACCGCGTTGCAGATCTTCGCGTACTGGATCGCGCTCTCGATCCGCCACTTGCCGCCGACGCGCTTGTACTGCGGCGACAGCCAGATCGGGTTGTTCGGCTCGTTCCAGGCGGTCCACATCGTCACGGCCGGCAGCGGCGAGTCCGCCGGTGCCAGCGTCGGCTGCTGCTGCCACGACGGCGGCGTCCAGTAGCCGCTGTAGCGGGCCGCGGCCGCGTAGGCGAAGTCCTGGAGATCCTGCGGGTTCGTCGGCGCGACCGTCTTCGCCTTGCCGCCGTTCGCCCAGCCGGGCGTGAACAGGATCGAGAAGACGACCTTGATGTTGTAGGTCGCCGCGTAGCGCACGAGCCGGTCGTAGAGCGCCCAGTGGTACGCGGGATCGCCGGGGTCGGTCCCGTCGAGCGGCTTCGAGTTCGCGACGGCCCACTTGTTGCCGCCCCAGTAGAGGTCGACGCGCAGCACCTGCACCTTCAGCGTCTTCAGCAGGGCGAACGCCGAGGCCGGGTCGCCGTAGAGCGTGTCCGGCTCGTCGTTGATCCCGACGAGCAGGTGGTTGGAGGCGAGCGTGTGATGGGTCTTCGGTTGGGTGTGCTTTCCGGGCGAGGCGGCCGCCGCCTGCACGGCGAGGCCCGCGACGGCGACGACGGCCGCCGCGTGGAGAGCGATGCGTCTAGACACTCAGTGACTCCCGTTGGTTCGCTTGCAGCATCCGCCGAAGCCCCTCGTCGAGGGACACTTGCGGCTCCCAGCCCAGCAGCTGCCGGGCCCGCGTGATGTCGGGCTGACGCACCTGCGGATCGTCCACAGGCAGCGCCTCGAACACGATCTCGCTCTTCGAGCCGGTGACCGCGACCACGGCTTTCGCCAGGTCGAGCAGCGAGAGCTCCTGCGGATTCCCGATGTTCACGGGCAGGTGCTCGTCGCTCCGCGCGAGCAGGATCAGCCCGCGGATCAGGTCGTCCACGTAGCAGAAGCTCCGCGTCTGCGAGCCGTCGCCGAACACGGTGAGCGGCTCGTTCGCGAGCGCCTGCCGGACAAAGGTGGGGATCGCGCGCCCGTCGTGCGGGCGCATGCGTGTTCCGTACGTGTTGAAGATCCGGACGATGCACGTGTCCACGCCCTGCTGGCGGTGGTACGCCATCGTCAGCGCCTCGGCGTAGCGCTTCGCCTCGTCGTAGACGCCGCGCGGCCCGATCGGGTTCACGTTGCCCCAGTACGTCTCGGGCTGCGGGTGGATCGCCGGGTCGCCGTAGACCTCGCTCGTCGAGGCGAGCAGGAAGCGGGCGCGCTTCCACTTCGCGAGCCCGAGCGCGTTGTGCGTCCCGTAGGAGCCGACCTTGAGGGTCTGGAGGGGCAGCCGCAGGTAGTCGATCGGGCTCGCCGGGCTCGCGAGATGGAAGACGAAGTCGACCGGCTCGTCGATCCGGAGATGCCCCGTCAGGTCGTGGTTGACGAACGCGAACGAGTCCCCGCGCAGGTGCTCGACGTTCTGGAGCGACCCCGTCTCGAGGTTGTCGACGCAGATGACCCGGAGACCGTCGGCGACGAGTGCGTCGCAGAGATGAGATCCGAGGAAGCCAGCGCCCCCGGTGACGACCGCGGTCGGCATGGCTCATCGATGCTAGCGGCGCCTCCGGCGGGTCGTCGGGCCTTTACGAAGGATTTACCGCTCGCGGCCGGGGCGGCCGCGAGGGCTGATACCGTCGCGCCGATGCCCGCGCGGAGGCTCTCCGGCTGGTGGGGCGCGATCGTCCTGCTCGCCGCGATTCGGCTCGCCATCCCGCTGGCCGCCTACGCCGATGCCGGCTCGAAGCTGCCTGGGATCCCGCGCTGGAACGACCTCGGCCTCCAGGGCGACGCGAACGGCTTCTACGACGCGACCCGCGAGTTCATGGCGGCGTGGGGACGGATGCCCCGGCCGCTGTTCGGCCTCGCCGCGCTCGCCGCCGCTCGCCGCCGCGGCCTGGCTCGTCCGCGCGTGGCGGCGCCGGCCGGAGCTCCGTCCGTGGCTCGTGCCGGGAGCCCTCTTCGGGTTCGGGCTCCTCGTCTGCCTCGACATCCACTGGATGAACCCGAGCGGCGCGGCGGTGTTCGGCTGGCCGCTCGTGTGGGGGATCGTGATGCTCCCGTACCGGATCGTCTTCGGGCTGACGCCGGCGGTCGCCTGGGACTTCGGCTTCGCGCTCTCGCTCGTCTTCGTCGCGCTCACGGTGCCGGCGGTCGCCTATCTCGGGCGCAACGCGACCGGCCGCCGCTCGCTCGGGATCGCGGCCGCGGCGTTCTGGACGGCGTGGCCGCTGCTCGTCGGGCTGATCGCCGGGCACGGCGCCTGGGCGAACAACCAGTGGGACGTCGACGTCGGCCTCCACCTGTACGACGAGCCGCTCTCGACGCTGCTCGTCACCGGCGGCGCGGCGCTCGCGCTCTCGCCGCGGGCGACGCCGATGCGGCTCGCGCTCGCCGGCTGCGCGCTGAGTGTCGCGACCTCGGTGAAGGTCTCGAACGCGCTCCTCGCCGCGGCGGCGCTCGCGGTCGTCTTCCTGCGCGGCCGCACGCGCGAGACGCTGCCGTACCTCGCCGGCGCGCTCGCGTTCGCGCCGGTCGTGCTCGTCTACTGGCCGCTCTCGTACCCGAAGCTGTACGGCAACGCGAAGTCCTGGCCGCCCGATCCGTTCGACCCGGCCCATGTCGTCTCGAGCTGGACGCACTCGTCGATCTTCACGCCGCACACGCTGGCGATCGTCGTGCCCCTCGCGGCGATCGGCGTCTTCGGGCTCCTGCGCCCGTGGCCGCTCGCGCTCGTGCTCGCGTTCCTGGTCCTGAACCCGGTCTTCTACAGCTTCTACGCGAACACGGCCGAGCACCCCCGCTTCCTCTACGCGAGCCTGCCGGAGCTCTTCGTGCTCTGGGCGGCCGGGCTCGCCGTGCTCGCCGCTCGGGTGCCGAGACTCGCCGGCGCGCGGACGCTCGCCCAGTGACCGCCGGGCCCGAGCCACAGCTCGACGGCGGCGCGGCCCGCTCGCTTCCCCGCGTCCGCTTCGATCTCGTGCTGGGCCTGACGATCGCGGGGCTCGCCGCCGGGACCGCGTTGCGGGTGTGGATCATGCTCTCCTCGCAGGGCGCGCTCGACGCGGACGAGGCGGTCTGGGGCCTGATGGCGATGCACGTCCTGCACGGGGAGATCCCGACGTTCTTCTGGGGGCAGGCGTACGGTGGCAGCCAGGAGACGCTCGTGACCGCCGGGCTGTTCTGGCTCTTCGGGCGGAGCACGGCGGCGCTGAAGGTGGCGCCGATGCTCTTCTGGGCGGTCGCGACCGTCCTCGTCTGGCGGGTGGGGCGCCGGACGCTCGGAGAGCCGCGCGCCCGGCTCGCGGCGGCGCTCTTCTGGATGTGGCCGGTCTTCTTCGTCTGGAAGTCGACGCGGGCGCACGGCTTCTACGGAGCCGGCCTCGTCTTCGGCCTGTGGGCGATGCTCGCAGCGCTGCGGCTGCGCGAGCGGCCGACGCAGCTCGATCTGGCGTCGCTCGGGCTCGCGCTCGGACTCGGCCTGTGGGCGACCCCGCAGGTCGCGATCCTCGGGCTGCCCGCCGTGCTCTGGCTCGTCTGGAGCCGTCCCGCGCTGCTCCGGCGCGCGCCGCTCGCACTCTCGACGTTCGTGCTCGGCGGGTTGCCGTGGTGGATCTACAACCTCCGCCACCACTGGGCGTCGCTCCAGACGGGCAAGGACGAGACCTCGAAGCTCGGGCACCTCCACAACCTCGTCGTCGCGACGCTGCCGGAGGCGCTCGGGCCTGCGGCTCCCGTTCTCGCTGCACTGGCTGCCGGGTGCCGCCGCCGGCGCGGTCGCCTACGTCCTCGTGCTCGCTGGGACTCGCCTGGCTCGTCGTCCGCCGCCCGCCGGGTCTCGGGCTGCTCCTGCTCACCGCGCTCGTCTTCCCGGTTCTGTACGTCGTCTCGCCGTACACGTGGCTGAACACCGAGCCGCGCTACCTGACGATCGTCTCTCCGATCATCGTCCTGCTCGCCGCCCACGCCGCCAGGCCGGGTCGGCGCGCGCGTCGCCGTCTTCGCCGCCGCCGGGGCGCTGTCGATCGGCGGCATGGCGGTGATGGTGAGGGACGATCTCGCCGCGTCCCATGCCGGAGGCGTCGCCCTGCCGGCGGACTTCGGGCCGCTCCTGCGCACGCTCGACGCGCACGGCGTGCAGCGCGTGTGGGCGACGTACTGGATCGCGTACCGGATCACGTTCGAGAGCGGCGAGCGGATCGTCGCGGCGGAGCCGGGATCGTCCCGGTTCGCGATCCGCGGGGGGAGGGTCGTCGGCGTCGGCGAGGAGGCGGCGCACCCGGCCGGCAACGGCCGCTACGCCCCGTACCAGCTCGAGGTCGCGGGAAGCCGGAACGCCGCGTACGTGCTCGCCGCGGCGGGCGACCTCGCCCCGCTCGTCCAGCCCGCGCTGCGGCGGGCCGGCTATCGGCTCGTGAGGACGGGCGTGTTCGCCGTCTGGCTTCCGCCGGCGCCGTAGGCGCCTCCCGCGCGCAGCAGGAGCACCGCGAGCAACGCGAGCACGAGGTCGCGGGCGAGCAGGATCCAGACGACGGGCCCGACCGTCGCGAGCTCGTGGTAGCGGTGGTCGAACTCGACCTGCGTGAGCACGAGCGCCGTGAGCAGGAGCAGCGTCGCGGCGGCGCCGCGACGGCGCGGCGGACGAGCGGCACGAGCGGGATCAGCCAGATCGAGGTACTGCGGCGAGAGCACCTTGCCGAAGGCGACGTAGACGGCGACGGCGGCGGCAACCGCGGCGACGACGCGCTCGACGTCGGCCGGACCGCGGGCGAGCGACCATGCGCCCCAGGCGACGAGCACGACGACGGCGACCAGGCTCAGCGCCGCGACGACGCTCGGCAGCGTCCCGAACAGGTCGAGCGAGCCGGGCTTCCCGGTCGCGACCGTCGCGTGGTAGAGGCCGAGCCTGTCGGCGGCGAGCAGGATCGCGCCGCCGAGGCTCTCGGTCTGGAGATGGCGGGTGAGCTGGATCGTGAAGCTGAAGCGGAGGCCGCCCGGCCCGAGCGCCGCGAACGGGACGAGCAGCACGAGCCCTGCGGCGACGAACGCGCCGCAGGGCGCGCCGCAGCCCGTCCCTCCCCTCGACCCGCCAGACCCAGATCGCGGCCGCGGGGACGGCGGCGGCCGGGAACACCTTCGTCGCGGCGCCGACCGCGAGCAGCACGAGCGCCGCGGAGGAGCGCCCACGAACGAGCAGAGCGAGCGCGGCCACGGTGAGGAGCGCAGGCCAGATGTCGAACCGGTTGACGAAGACGGAGCCGACCGCGAGCGGCGAGACGGCGATCGCGAGCAGCGGCCAGAGCAGGGCGCGCCCCTGCGCGCGGAGCACGGCCGCGGCCGCAACGAGGGCGCCGCCTCCGACGACCGCCATCAGCGCCTTGAACGCCGCCGCGTAGTCGGACGCCGGCTCCGGCAGGAGGATCGGGACGAGCGCCCCCGGCGGATACTCGAAATAGAGGTCGCGGTAGGGCAGCCGCCCGTGCACGATCGCGTGCGCGTCGGAGGCGTACACCGAGACGTCGCCGCCATGGGTGGACGACCGCACGCCGTAGCGCTCGAACAGCAGCGCGAGCGTGTAGACGGCGAGCACGACGACCCAGGTCGTCGCCGGCCGCTCGAGACGGTCACGCAGCGTGCGCACCGGCGCATCGTCGCTGACGCGCCGGTCGGGCGGGCCGGGCTCAGAGGCCGAGCGCGAACCCGGCCCAGAGGATCCCGACGAGCGTGACGGCGAGCGTGGTGAAACCCGACCGCGACGCGGTGGCCACGGCCGAGCGCGTAGCGGCCCGGCAGGACGCGGCGGGCGAGCACGACGAGCATGCCGAGCACGAGCGGCAGCAGCAGCGCGTTCAGGATCTCCGCGTCGACGGCGAGCCGGACGAGCGAGCCGCTCGACAGCACGAGCGCCGCCCCGAGCACCACCGCGACCGTGAAGAGGCCGTAGAAGAGCGGGGCGCTGCGCACACCGTCGTCGAGGCTCCGCGGCCGGCCGGCCGCCTCCGCGACCGCCCAGGCCGCCCCGAGCGAGACGACGATGCTCGCGACGAGCGCCGCACCGCGCGATCCCCACCGCGAGGACGACGCGGCTCGTGGTCGCCCCGAGAAGCGGCGAGAGGGTGCCCGCCATCTCGCCGACGCTCCGCAGCGAGCCGGCGCCGCGCCCGTGCAGGCTCGCAGCCGTCGGCCACGAGGACGGCGCCCATGATCACCTGCGTCAGCGACGGCGCCAACGGCCGTGTCGATCCGCGCCCAGCGCAGGTCGCGCTCGCCGAGGCCCTTCTCGACCACGGCGCTCTGCTGGTAGAAGAGCATCCAGGGCATCACGACCGCGCCGACGTTCGCGGCGATCAGGGCGAGATAGCTCCCGTTCCCGAGCGGCTGCGCCTCCGTCACGCCGGCGGCGAGCTCGTGCAGGCCGGGATGCGCGAGCACCGCGGCGCCGACGAACGCGAGCTCGAAGAGCCCGAGCGCGATCCCGACCACCTCGACGCGCCGGTAGCCGCCCGAGACGACGAGCGCCACCAGCAGGACCGCGGCGAGCGGCACCGTCAGCGCCCGCGGGACGCCGAAGAGCTCGCCCGCTCCGGCGATCCCGGCGAACTCGGTCACGAGCGCCCCGAGCGCGCTCACGAGCAGCGTCCCGACCGAGATCGCCGCCCAGCGCGTCCCGAAACGCTCGCGGATCAGCTCGCGCGTGCCCCTTCCCGGTCGCGATCCCGAGCCGCACCGTCAGCTCCATCACGAGGTAGAGGACGGGGACGAGCAGCACCTGGAGCACGAGGCAGCCGGTAGCCCCAGCGGGCGCCCGATTGGGAGGCGGTGATCACGCTGCCCGCGTCGGTATCCGCGAGCATCACCATCAGCCCCGGGCCGATCACCCAGAGCGCACGCGGCAGCCGGTGCTGGCGCGACCCCACGCCCCCATGGTCGACAGAGCCGCGCCGGGTCGCATCGGGTCCGCGGCACAGTCGGGCTGCGGGTTTCCCTCAGATGGTCGAGGCCACGACCGCGCGCGTCCGGTTGCGCGGTCTGGCACGCCTGAGCCGCTTCGGCCCGTCGACCGCCACGGCGCCGCAGAGGTACGAGGCCTCGAGGATCCCGAGCGTGCGACCGGCGAGCGTGGAGGCGACACCGCGCGCGTTGAAGAAGACGCGCGCGGCAGCAATTGCCGTGCGAGCGCCTTCCTATACTCGACACCGAATGGCCACCAGCGAGCCGGCTCCACGCACAGTCCGCGAGCGAGCGACCAGTCTCGTGACCGGAGATCCCCTCCGGCTCGCGGCGCTGGCGTTCGCGGCGGTCTCCGTCTTGGTCCTCGCCGTCGGACTTGCCGTCGCCGTCGCCCTCCCCTATCGCGACTGGGATGCCTTCTCGCTCGGCACGTGGTCTCGATTGATCCAGCTGAACTGGCCCCGTTTCCACTTCCCGGGGGTGTACACGGAGTACAACCGCCCGCTGTTCTACGTCCTGCAGGCGGCGTTGTGGCACGCCTTTGGGTTCCACCTCTGGCTGGGACGGCTGCTCAGCTTCATGCTGTCGGCGGTACTGGTCGGGTCGGTGGGATGGATCGCGGCGCACGTCGCGCGGACCGACCGACGCTTCGCGGCGGCCCTTGGTGTGCTCGTCGTCGTGATCGCGACCCCGTTCGAGCAGGACGCGGCGGCCGGAATGACGGACGGCCCCGTGGCGGCGATGCTCGCGCTCACCGCGGCGCTGCTCGTGACGCGACGGCTCGGCCGCGCACGCTGCCCCTCGTCGCCGTCGCGGCGATGATGTCGGTGCTCACGAAGCCGTCTGCCCTGCCCGCCCTCGCGGGTCTCTTCCTCGCCGTCTTGCTCGGTTCGCGCAGTGGAATCGGCCGCCGCGCCGCCGCTGCAACGGCCGTGGCGGCCGGCACGGCAGCCGGGCTCGCATTCGACGACACGCAGGCCCGCTTCGTCCACTCCGGGCTCTCGGACTTCCTGACCTCCGGGAACAACACGTCGTTCTATCGCGACCTCGCCCGGAGTGCCCGCAGCCACGTCCTGCTCGACGGCTCGTGGCTCGGCTCCGACCTCCGCGTGCTGGTCGGCTACGGCGTCCTGTATGCGCTCGCGCGGCTCGTCCTCTCGCATCGGAGGGCCGTCGTCGTGAGCGCGCCCACGGCGATCGCCTGGGCGTGGCTGGGCCCGCACCTCGCCGGCTCCAGCGGTGTCCGGGTCGGGATACTGGCGACCGGAGGCTGGCTCGAGCAAGCCTCCGTGCTCCTGCTTGCCGCGTCGCTCTTCCTCGCGCTTCTGGCCCCCGAGGAAACCATCCCGGAACGCATCCACCTCGCACGGGCGCTGGTGTGGGGGGCAGCGCCGTTCCTTGCCTGGGCCGCATGGGCCACCTACGACGTCCGGCTGCTCTCGCCGGCCTGGCCTGCGCTGCTGCTGCTCGTCACCTGGTCGCTGCTCCCCGTCTTCGCGGGGGCGCGCGCGAGCCGGACTGCGCTCGTGGCTGTCCCGGTGCTCGCCGCCCTCGTCCTCGGCGTCTACGCGGTGCGGGACGTCGACGGCCTTGGCCCAGGCGGGTGGACGGCGCTCAGGGCGGGCGGACTCTCTGGGATGACGGATGCCGCCCGCCGCTGGAAGGTCGGGCTCGGCGGCGACTTCGCGGCGGAGATGCGCGCCCTCCAATCGCAGGTACGACCAGGCGACCGGATCGCGACGGACGACGCCCGGCTCCGCTTCTTCTACCTCCAGCAGGTCGACATGATCAGCCCGGAGTCGTGCGACCAGCTCCAGGGCGCGCAGCAGTTCGTTCTCGTCGAGTCGGACGAGGAGCAGGCCATCTACGGCGACCGTGCCGGCTCGGCCTTCTGGCTCGCGTGCCGCCGCCCAAGGCTGACGATGGTTGCGGAGCGCCCGGGCGCCTTCGCCGCCTTCGTCAACGGCACGCCACGGCCGACGGTAGGCGGCTGCGACGCGCCGCCGCACGCGCCGGAGCTCGTTGTCCAGTTCGGGCCACGATTCGCCACGGAAGCGGCCGCGCAGCCCCTTCTCGCGCGCGTCGTCACGGCAGGGTTCGCGCAGGCCAGGATCGAGCAGCTGGGCTGCGCCTGGTATCGGGTGGTGCTAGCGGGAATCCCGACCGCCACGATCGGCCAGCAGGTCGTGCAGGAGGCGCAGAGCGCGAAACTCCGGGCGCTAGTCGACAGCAGCTGACCGTCCTGTCAGGCGGCTCAGGACGGGAGCGAGCCGCGCGCGGGCGAAGCGGCCGAGGCCCCCGCCACGCTTCGTCCGAGCCGGCAGCGAAGCAACGTGCGAAGCACGCGAAAGCCGTCGAGCATCGTGAGCTTCTTTCCGTCCTTACGCGCCCGAGGCGAGTACCGCACGGGCACCTCGTGGACCCGTACGCCGCGACGCAGGACGTGGGCCGCGATCTCGGGTTCGATCCCGAACCCGCGCTCCCGCAGCGGCAGCTCTCGGAAGAGCGCCGTCGGCAGCAGCTTGTACCCGGTCATGACATCGGAGAGCGTGCCGCCGAAGAGAAGGTTCGCCGCCAGCGTGACCGCCGTGTTCCCGGCGAGGTAACGCAGCTTGCGCAGGGAATCCCGGGGAAACACGCGCGCGCCGAACACCACCTCGGCCTCGCCGCTGCGGACAGGATCGAACAGCACCCGTAGGTCCTCGGGGGCAAGCTCGAGGTCGGCATCCACGATCACCGTGTAGCGTCCCCGCGCCGCAGCGAGCCCTGTCTGCACGGCCGCACCCTTGCCCAGGTTGCGCTCGTGTGCCAGCAGCGTCAGGCCGGCCGTCTTGTGAAAGCCCGGCGAGGATCGCCGCCGTGCCGTCCACCGAGCCGTCGTCCACGACGACCAGTTCGAACGCCGGCAGGTCGAGCGCAAGCAGGCGCTCCACAGCGTCACCGATCGTCGCCTCCTCGTTGAAGGCGGGCATCACCGTCGTGAGTTCTATTCCTGCGGAATCCGCCGCGCTCATCACCCGGGCAGATTAGTCGTCCCTCCGGTTAGCGGAGGTCCTTGTTCGACTCCATGTCGAACCACATCGCGAACAGGGTGAACTGGGAGCCGGAGATCAGCAGCAGCGCGATCAGGACGACGGTGCCGACGCTCACGTCGTTGCCGCCGATCCGGTCGACGACCTCGAGGATGCCGAGCGCGAGACCGGCGAGCGTCGCGGCGAAGCCCATCACGTAGAAGAACACGAGCGGGTGGAAGTCGCGGATCACGTACTTCTCGCGCAGCCGCCAGAAGAAGCCGCGCAGCAGGAGCCACGAGATCCGCGGCACGACGTTGTGGTAGCGGATGCCGGAGCGCTCGCCGACGCCGTACACCGGCC
This sequence comes from uncultured Actinomycetes bacterium, assembly GCA_963815005.1. GTDB lineage: Bacteria > Actinomycetota > Thermoleophilia > Gaiellales > Gaiellaceae > Palsa-739. The sequence continues at coordinate 156,783 of CAWFFI010000015.1, read as the reverse complement.
GCGAGCCGAAGTCGCGCACGCGCGCGTTCCAGACGTTCAGGTGCACGAGCAGGTCGTTCGGGAAGCCGTAGCGCGAGTAGACGCGGTCGAGGTCGAGCTGCTCGATCATCGCCCGCGAGATCGCCGTGTAGCCGGACTGCGAGTCGGCGACGTGCCAGTAGCCCGACGCGATCTTCGTCAGCATCGACAGCACCGCGTTGCCGAGGTAGCGCGTGCGCGGGATCAGCTGCCACGCCTGGCCGGAGAAGAGCCGGTTCGCCTTCGCGTAGTCGAGCTCGCCGCGCGCGACCGGCGCCACGAGCGTCTCGAGGTCGGCCGGGTCCATCTGGTTGTCGGCCGCCATCACCGCGACGACGTCGATCCCGTCGGCGGCCGCGCGGCGGTAGCCGGTCACGATCGCCGCGCCGACGCCCCGGTTGCGCTCGTGGACGACGACCTCGACGCGCGCGTCCCCGGCGCCGCGGGCCTGCTCGCCGGTGGCGTCGGTCGAGCCGTCGTCGACGACGTAGATCCGGTCGACGAACGCGGGGATGCCGCCGATCGTCGTCGCGACCAGCACCTCCTCGTCATGGGCCGGCACGACGACCGCGACGCGCTTGCCCTCGAGCATGCGGAGAAAGCCTACGCGCGCTGCGACGAAGCGCGGCACGACGCGGTCCCAGGCGAGCGCGGCGAGGATGCCGAGCACGAGACCGATCAGCGCCGCCACGACGACGACGTTGCGGCGGCTGCGCGCGGTGACGCGCTGGAACGCGGCCGTGGTGAGGATCTGCGGCTGCTCGACCTGCCGGGCCTGCAGGAGCAGCTGGCTCGTGCTCAACCGGTCGGACTGGACGGTCGCGAGCCGGAGCTGGAGCAGCAGCTGGTCGCTCGCGCTGAGCCCGCCGCGCTGGAGCGCCTGGTTGATCAGCGTCTGCTGGCGCTCGTCGAGCGAGATCTGCTGGCTGAAGTTCGCGATCTTCTGGTTCGCGAAGGCCGACACCTTGTCGACGACGACCTGCTTCGCGAGCTTGTTCGCCGCGCACGCCGCCTTCTTGCCCTTCTTGCCCTGGACCGTGATCTCGATCACCGGGTTCTGGTTGTTCTTCGTCAGCGAGCCGGGGACGGCGTCGACCGCGAGCCCGCTGCGGATCGCGCCGGTCGTGAGGCCGCACGCGGACGAGGCCTGCAAGCACGACCGCCTGCGAGCGGGTGATCGCGCGGAGCGGTGGCCGGGTTCGTCTGGAGCGTCTGGAGCGAGATGTTCCCGCTCGCCGAGTACGGCTGCCCGAGGTAGACGTCGGCCGAGGCCTTGTAGACCTGGCTGCCCCCGAGCGAGACGGCGTAGCCGGCGACCGCTCCGAGGACGAGGCCGATCGCGACGAGCCACCAGCGCGCGACGAGGAGGCGCCAGTAGCGCGAGAAGTCGATCTCCTGCTCCGCCTCGGGGTCGAAGCCGGGCCGCGCCTGCCCGTCCGGCTCCCGCTGCTCGTCGCGACTCATGCGTCGGCGACTGTAGCGGAGGCCCAGGACCACATCGCGGCGAGACCGTCCTCGAGGGAGGTCGTCGGCGCCCAGCCGAGCTCGGCGGCGATCCGCGAATCGTCCGCTTTCGTGCGCGCGCACGTCCCCGCGTGCCGCGTCGAGACGGCGCAGCTCGAGCCGTCCGGCCGGACAACCGCTCGAGCAGCGCGATCGCCTCGAGCACCGTCGCCTCCTCGCCGCCGCCGACGTTGTAGAGGGAGCCCGGCTCGGCCCCGTTCCATCGCGGCGATCGTGCCGGCGACCGCATCCCCGACGTACGTGAAGCTGCGCGACTGCTCGCCGCTCCCGTAGAGCTCGAAGGTGCCGCCGTCGAGCAGCCGGTCGCAGGCGCGGCGCATGAACATGTCCGGGCGCTGGCGCGGCCCGTAGACCGTGAAGTAGCGGAGCACGACGGCGTCGAGGCCCGAGGCCCGGCCGTAGACGCGGGCGAGGTGCTCGCAGCCGAGCTTCGTCAGGCCGTACGGCGAGACGGGAAGCGGCAGCGTGTCCTCCGGCGTCGGGTAGGCCTCCGCCTCGCCGTAGACGGACGAGGACGAGGCGAAGACGACGCGGACGCCGGCCGCCGCGGCCTGCTCGAACACGCGCTGCGTCGCGAGCAGGTTGTCGTGGAGGTAGTCGGGGAACACGCCGCCGAAGCTGCGCACGCCCGGCCGCCCGGCGAGGTGGAAGACGCCGTCGACGCCGTCGAGGTCGAGCGGCTCCTCGGCGAGGTCGAGCCGGCGGACGTCGAGGCCGGCCGCGTTCCGTTCCTTCTCGGCCGACGTCGTAGTAGTCGGTGAAGCAGTCGACGCCCACGACCTCGTGCCCCGCGTTCAGCAACGCCTCGGAGAGGTGGGAGCCGACGAAGCCGGCGGCGCCGGTGACGAGGTAGCGCATCAGCGCGGAACCATCCCATACACGGTCGCCTGGCCGACGAGGAAGAGCATCCCGGGGATCGCGACGACGGGCGTGTACTCGCCGTCGGGGAACGTCCACACCTGCTTGCCCGTCCTCGCGTCGAGCGCGTACGTGCGCCCCGAGAGCGTCGCGAAGTAGACGACGTTCCCGACCACCGTCGCCGAGCCGGAGATCGGCCCGTTCGCCTGGAAGCGCCAGCGCGTCGCGCCCGTGGCGGCGTCGAAGGCGGTGAACCAGTGCGAGTACGAGCCGACGTAGACGGTGTCGTGGGCGACCGCCGGCGAGGCGTAGACGTAGCCGCCCGTGTCGCGCGCCCAGCGCAGCTTCCCGCTCCCGGCCCCGAACGAGTAGACCTTGCCGTCGGTCGCGCCGATGTAGACGCGCCCGTAGGCGACGGCGGGCGTCGAGTAGAAGCGGCCGGTGCCGAGCAGCGTCCCGAGCGAGGAGGCGCGCCAGATCTCCTTGCCGGCGAGCGTGAGGCTGTAGACGTGCCCGTCGTAGGAGCCGACGTAGAGGCGCCCGCCGGCGTAGGCGACCCCGCCCTTGACCGGGCCGTTCGTGTGGAAGCGCCAGAGCTTGCGGCCGGTGTGGTGGTCGAGCGCCCAGACGTCGCCGTTCCAGTCGCCGAGGTAGAGCGTCTTCGCGACCTGGAGCGGCGAGCTCTCGGTCGGGCCGATCGTCTGCGTCCAGCGCACCTTGCCCCAGCCGACGCCGAAGTCGATCACGAGGCCCTGCAGGCCCGGCGTGCCGGGGCTGCGGTTGCAGGGCGGCTTGTTGAGGAAGACGGCGTACACCGAGCCGTAGGGGCCGACCGCGGGCGAGGCGGCGACGCAGCGGTGCGAGATGTACTTCCAGGCGCGCTTGCCGTTCTTGATGCTGATCGCGACGAACTTGCCGGAGTTCGTGGAGAAGAACAGGCGCCCGTAGCCGACCGAGGGCGGGAACTCGACGAGGCTGCCCGCGTGGTAGCGCCAGACCGTCTTGAACGGCGGCTCCAGCGGGTAGGGCACCGAGCGGGCGCGCGCCGTGCCGTACCCGTAGAGCGGCCAGTCGACGTGCGGCGCCGGCTTCGGCTCGGTCGTCGCGGCGGCGGTGAACTCGACCGTCGAGGAGCCGCGGACGTCCGCGACCTGGTGCATCCGGTGCACGACGACGGCCGTGACCGCCGCCCGCGGCGAGCAGGGCGACGACGGCGAGGGCGACGAGGGCGCGGCGGCGCACGCCGCGAGGGTAGCGGCGCCCGCGGCGGAGCGATCGCGGCGTCGGCGGCCTAGCCGCTCGTGGAGCCGCCCTGCGGGGGCGGCGGCGGAGGCGGCGCCTCGCCGCCGGAGACCGCCGGCAGGAACACCTTCGTCGTCTGGCCGGCCGAGTTCGTGGCGTCGATCGCCGAGTACCAGGTGCCGGGCGGGATCGAGAGCTGGAGGGTGCCGCTCGTCGGCTGCTGGCCGAGATCGACGATCTGCTGCGACTGCGCGCCGGTCGGGTCGGTCAGCTCGAGCTTCAGCTGGAGCCACGGCGTGCCGGGGTCGTCCGCCTGCCACGTGAGCGTGTTCGTCGCGGTGTCGACCTGGGCCTCGACCGGCGGCGGCGCGGTGTCCCAGGCGACCGTCACGGGCGCGAGATGGGTCGTGGACTTGTTGCCGCCGAAGTCCACCGCCCGCACCGTCACGGGGTACGTGCCGGGCTGCACCTCCGGGCCGGGCTTCCACGTCAGCACGTGGCTGCCGCGCCCGAGCCTGCTCCACGTGAAGACCTTGCCCGCGACGACGAGCGTCACCGACGCGCGCTTCGAGAGCGTGAGCGGAATCGACACGGAGTCGAGCCAGCCGTCGAGCGGCTGCGGATAGGCGACGAGCGCGGGCGGCGGGTCGGGCTGGGTGACCTGCGGCGGCTCGTAGGTGTAGTTGGTGAAGCGGGCGGCCGCGTCCTGCCAGAACGGATCCTGCGTCACGCTCGCGAGCTTGCCGAGGAGCGTCGTGACGAAGATCTGGTAGCCGCGCTTCGCGTAGCCGCCGCCGAGCTCGTAGCGCGACCAGTCGCCCGTGTCGAAGCGCCAGAACAGTCCGCGCGCCGCCGCCGTCATCCGGTCGGCGAGCGTCGTCGCCGAGGGATCGCCCGCGACGTCGCCGTATGCCCGCAACGAGAGCGCCGTCTGGAGCTGGGCGTTGAGGACGATCTCCCGGTCGAAGCCGTAGAGGCGGATCCACGGCCCGGTCGAGACGTCGAAGGTCAGCGGCGGCACCGACGCGTACGCCTTCCGGGCCGCCGTCAGGAGGGCGTCGTCGCCGAGCAGGACGCCCGCGCGGGCGAGCGACTGCGCCGCGACGGCCTGCGCCATCCCGGAGACCCACGGCGGCCGCCCACGCCCGTAGCCGAACGCGTACTCCCACAGGAGCCGGTTGCCGCGCGGGATGGCGCGGGCGACGAGCGCGTCGGCGAGCTCCTGCGTCGCCGGCGGCGTCCTTGCTCGCGACGAGGCCGTTGAGCCGGGCGAAGTTCGCGAGCGGGTGGAACTCGAGGCCCTTGCCCGGGAAGTAGCGGTAGACGACGCCGTCGGGCCCCTGGACGTCCGTGTCGGTGGTCGGGAGCCGGTGCGTCGTCAGGTAGCTCACGTTCTCCTGGAGCTGCGAGAAGAGCGCGAGCGCGCGCGGCGCCGTGTACGAGTCCCAGAGCGTCGACATCTCGTCGAGCTGGACGGCGAGGGCCTGGCCGCGGAGCTTCGGCAGGAAGCGGATGCCGCGGAGCGCGAGGTACACGTCGGCGCGGTAGCGCTTCGCGTCGGCCGGCTTGACCCAGCCCGCCTTGACGGCGCGCGCGATCCCCTGGCGCGCGAGCGTCGCCACGTGCTCGGTGTAGGTCGAGCGCCGCCGACGCTCCGAGCGGGGCGGCGAGAGCGGCGACCGCGGTGACGGCGAACGCGGCGCCGAGACGCCGCGCGCGCAGGCTCACGTCGGCTCGCGCCGCAGGAGTCGGGTGTGGGTTCGGCGAGTTCGCGTCACGGCGCTCGTCCTGCAGCAGTTCGTGGGCCCGCGACGGGCTCCACTGCATAGAGACGAGAATAGCCGTGGAAAAGTAAGCGCATCCCGTTTCCGGACACGGGAACGTAGTAGCCGTGGCCGAAGCGGACGAGGACCCGGCCGCTCGCGACGCCGACGCCGACGATCTGGTGCGCGAAGCTGCCGGCGTACGCGACGCCGTCGACGACGACGGCCGCGCCGGAGATCGGCCCGCCCGCCGGAACCCGCCAGAGGACGCTGCCCTGGGCGGCCGAGACGGCGTAGAGGTTGCCGTCGTAGGAGCCGAAGAAGACGCGCCCGTCCGAGACCGCGGGCGAGGAGTAGACGTAGCCGCCGGTCGTCACGCGCCAGAGCGTGCGGCCGCCGGTCGTGAACGCCGTCAGCGACCCGCCCGTCGAGGAGGGGACGAAGACGCGGCCCCCGGCGACGGCGGGCGTCCCGTAGATCCGGCCGTTGACGGCGCCCGTCCAGCGGGTCTCGCCCGGTGCGCGGCGCGATCGCCCAGAGCCGGCCGGCGTAGTCGCCGATGTAGAGCGTCGACCCGTCGAGCGCCGCGCTCGAGGTGATCTTCGCGCCGAGGGAGCGCTGCCAGCGCGGCGCGTGCGTCCGCAGGTCGAGCGCGTACAGCCGCCCGTCCCAGGTGCCGAAGTAGTCGACGCCGTCGCGGACGATCGGCGACGACTCGATCGGCGAGCCGGCGTCGAAGCTCCAGCGCAGGTGCCCGGTGGCGCGGTCGAGCACGTAGACGTGCCCGTCCATCGCGTGGTAGACGATCTCGTTCCCGACGACCGCGGGCGAGGACGCCATCTCGGCGTGCGGCGTGTCGTGGCGCCAGAGCACCGTGCCGAAGCGCATCGAGATCGCGTGCACGGTCGCCCGCGCGTTGCCGATGTACGCGACACCGTCGTCGACGACCGCCGGGAACTCGATCAGCCCGCCGAGCCCGACGCTCCACACGATCCGGAACGGCGGCCGCAGCCGGATGTGGGCCTGCGCCTGCGTGCGCGTGTCGGTGGCCCCGTAGAGCGGCCACTGGAGGTCGGGCCGGTAGATCCGGATCGTCGCCTTGCGGTTGCGGTCGAAGCGCTCGAGCACCGTGCGGGCGGCGAACCCGGGCGCGCTGACGGTGACCGCGAGCGGACGCCGCTCGGGCACGCCGATCTCGGCGACGCCCGCCGCGTCGGCCCGGCCGACGCGACCTCCGAGGCGGACGCGGGCGCCGCGCACGCGCGCGTTCAGGTCGCCGTCGACGACCGTGACCACGAGCGTCACCGACTGCTTCGCCGCCGGCCGGGGCGCCGGGCGCGGCGGGCGGACGACGGGACGGGCGGCGGTGGGCGGCGCCGGCTGCCGCGCGGCCGTCGCGAGGACGAGTCCGACCAGCCCGAGCAGGACGAGCAGGACGCCGAGTCGGAGCCGCGGCCCTACGGCTCCGCCCGCTCCGGCGCGACCCGGTCGGGGAGCTCTTCCGCGAACGGAGCGAGCGTGCCGTCCTCGCCGGCGAGGAGCACGAGCTCGGAGAAGAAGCGGGTCATGACGAGCCCGGCGCGGAAGTCGCCGAGCCGCGGCTCGGGCCGCTCGCCCGCGGCGAGCGCGAGCGCGAGCTCCGGGTAGCGGCTGCCGGCCGCGGTCGGCAGCGGGAAGCCGCCGCCGAAGCGCGGGTTGATGTCGGTGACGAGGTGGCGCCCGTCGGGCTCGCGGAAGCACTGGATGTTCGCCGGGCCGACGAGCCCGAGCGTCTCGGAGACGTGGCGGCCGACCTCGATCAGCTCGGGGTCGGCGAGCGTCATCCCCCGGATCGACTCGCCGCCCTTCGACTCGATCATCGTGCGCGGCACGGCGCCGAGGCAGCGGCTCTCGAGGTCGCAGAAGACGTCGATCGAGAACTCCTCGCCGCGGCAGCACGCCTGCACCATCGAGTCGTGGTCCGTGTAGTCGAGGAAGAACTCGAGCTCGCGCCGGTCCTGGCAGCGGTAGATCCCGCGCGAGCCGAACCCGTGCCGCGCCTTCACGAGCACCGGGAACTCGAGCCCGTCCGGCACGTCGTCGGGAAGCCACGTGGCCGGCGAGCCGATGCCCCGCTCCTCGAACAGCCGGTGCGAGAGCCACTTGTCGGCGAGCGCCTCGACGACCTCGGGCTCGGGCAGCAGCACGAGCGCGCCGGCGAGCGCGTCGCGGCCGCGGGCGAGCACGCCGTGGTCGAGGTCGGTGAGCGGCACGACGAGCGAGATGTCGTGCTCGGAGACGAGCTCGCGGAGCGCCGTCAGGTAGCCGGGGTCGCCGACGGGCGGCACGAACGCGTGCGCGTCGGCGTGGTAGAGCGCGGGCGCGAGCGGGTTGAGGTCGGTCGCGAGCGTCCACGCGCCGGCGCGCCGGAACGCGGTGACGATGTCGACCCGCTGGCCCGCGCACGTGAAGAGGACGCGCACTCACCGGCGGAGAGGGTACCGCGGTCTGCTTCACTCGTGGCAGTGCGGCGCCGCCTCCTCCTGGCCCTGGCCGTCCTCGTCGCCGCGTGGCTCGTCGCGTGCGCGGTGCTCTTCGTGTGGCCCCCGGCGGAGACGGGCGCGCCCGCCCATGCCGACGCCGTCGTCGTCCTCTCGGGCTCGCGCGAAGCGGCTGCCGCCCGCCGAGCGCTGATCCGGCAGCGGCGTCGCGCCGGTGCTCGCGCTCTCGAGCGTCCAGCGACGCGCCGAGACTGGAAGGCAGGGCACCGGCTCTGTCGCGCCGGCACCTACGCCGGCGCACGCGTCCTCTGCTTCGACGCGAGGCCGTACAGCACGCGCGGCGAGGCCGAGACGGTGGCCGGCTCGCGCGCGAGCGGCAGCTGGAGCTCGAGTCGTCGTCGTCAGCTCGACGTACCACCTGACGCGCGCGAAGCTGCTCTTCCGGCCGCTGCTACACCGGCCGGCTCTCGCTCGTCGGCGCGCCGTCACGTGGTGGAAGCTGCCGGAGGAGTGGGCCTTCGGAGACCGGCAAGCTGCTCGTGCAGGTGCTCGTCGAGCGCTCGCTGCTAGAGCAGCCCGACGCCGCCCTTGTAGACGACGAACGGGAGGTCGGCGAGCGCGAGCAGGCCGAGCGTCCAGCCGACGAGCCGCGGCGCGCGGCCTGCCAGCCGGCCGGCGAGCCAGGCGAAGCAGAGCGCCCAGGCCCAGAGCGTCGAGAGCATGAACGTCGGCTTGAGCACGTCGCCGTCGGGCGTCGGGTAGCCGATCGCGAAGTAGAAGTAGCCGGCGAGCCCGGCGAGCGGGAGCAGGGCGACGACGAGCAGCGGCCCTGCGCGCCGGCGCACGGCCGTGCCGAGCAGCCAGAGCCAGCCGGCGAGCGCGAGCACGGTCGGCACGATCCCGACGGCGTTCTGGACGACGAGCCAGCGGTTGATCGCCGGCGACGGCTTCCCGTGCTGGAGCGACCAGGCGAAGACGCCGTACCAGTCGCCCCAGATGTCCGCGTAGGTCTGCGGCCAGGCGAGGTCGGCGAGGTGCGGCCGGTACGGCCGGGAGACGAGGTCGTGCAGGCCCGGGTCGAGGTAGAAGCTCGCCGGCCGCCGCTCGAAGAACGGCTTCGCCGAGGGCGAGGGCCGGTCGAAGAGCGCGTTCCCGTAGTGGACGGCGCGGTACCCGTACCAGGGGCCGGCGACGACGACGCAGGCGGCGAGCGCGACCGCGAGCGCGCGCAGGAGCGCGCGCCGCTCCTCGGGCCGCTGCCACGCCGCGAGCAGCCAGCCGGCGACGACGACCGCGAGCGTGTAGAGCGCGAACTGGCGGACCATCTCCCCCGCGCCGAGCGCGAGGCCGAGGCCGACCGCGGCGCGCCTCCCGTACTGCCTCCGCACGAGCATGCGCAGGGCGAGGTAGCCGCAGAGCGCGGAGACGAACAGGTCGGTCGGCTCGGGGTGGAACATCGACGCGGTGCGCGTCAGCACCGGCGAGAGCACGACGAACGCGGCGGCGACGGGCGCGAGCCAGCGCCGCTCCGGCCAGAGCAGCCGGGCGATCGCGGCGACGAGCAGCACGGTGCCGACGACGGCGGGGGCGTTCAGGAGCTGGGCGAGCCGCCACGGGTCGCCGAGGCCGACGCCGCGCCCGACCGCGTCGGCGAGGCCCGCGATCAGGTAGTAGAGCGGCGGCGAGTAGTACTCGGGCGTGTTCGGGAGCAGCGGCAGCCGCCGGTGCTGGACGAGGTAGTCGGCGTACTCGCGGTGCGAGGCGGCGTCGTAGCCGTCGCCGGACGGGTAGGCGATCGCGTTCCAGAGCACGATCAGGCCGCCGAGCGCGGCGAGCGCGCGCGTCACGTTCTCGGGGGTCAGCCGCACCGCCCAGGCGGCCGGCAGCCGGCTCAGGACGGCGTCCGCCATCCGCCCGTCGCGCCCTTGTAGGTGCCGCCGAAGAGCGCGAGCGGCGTCCTGGCGAGGATCTTCAGGTCGAGGAGCGGCGAGCGGTGCTCGACGTACCAGACGTCGAGCTCGATCCGCTCCGCCCACGGCAGCGTCGCGCGCCCGTGCACCTGCGCCCAGCCGGTGATCCCGGGCTTCACGTCCAGCCGGCGGCGCTGGCGGTCGTCGTAGCGCTCGACCTGGTAGCGGAGCGTCGGCCGCGGCCCGATCACGCTCATGTCGCCGCGGATCACGTTCCAGAGCTGCGGCAGCTCGTCGAGCGAGAGCTTGCGCAGCACGCGCCCGACGCGCGTGATCCGCGAGTCGCCGCGGTCGACCGCGAAGCCGGCGCCGATCGTCTCCGCGCCGACGACCATCGTGCGGAGCTTGAGCAGCTCGAAGTCGGCGCCGTCGCGTGCCGACGCGCGTCTGCCGGTAGAGCACCGGGCCGCCGTCGCCGAGCTTCACCGCGAGCGCGGCGAGCCCGAGCACGCGGAGCCGCGAGCGAGGAGCCCGGCGCCCGGCAACGGCGATGTCGGCCGCCCGGTTCAGCGCGTCCCCTCTGGCGGCGCTCCCACGTCGCGGGCACGCCGCGACGCAGGTAGTTCCAGAGCGAGACGACGCGTCGCCCAGGTCACGAGCACGTAGTAGCGGGCGGTCCCGACGCCGAGGCGGCCGCGCGGCCGAGCACGCGAGCTGGCAGCCGAGCGCGACGTCGTAGACGCGCGGCCCCTGCGCCGACGAGCGCCAGCGTTGGTGCCGAGCAGGACGAGGTGGAGCACGCCGCTCGCGTAGCGCAGGTGCCGGTGCGAGAGCAGCTCGACCAGGTAGAGCGGCGGCAGCCGCCGCAGCATCCGGCCGCGCAGGACGATCAGCCAGCAGTGCTCGAACATCCGCACCTTGCGCCGGTACTCGGTCTCGTTCGCCGGCGTCGGCTTCTCGAACGCGAGCGCGTCGGGCTCGTAGACGGCGCGCCGGCCGCGCTGCACCATCAGGTAGGGCAGCGACAGGTCGTGACCGAAGCGCGGGTCGACCTCGACGTAGTCGGCGCGGCGGACCGCGTAGATCGAGCCGTTGCCGCCGGTGATCGAGCCGAGCCGCGACTCGGCGTCCCGCAGCGCAGATCTCGTAGCGCCAGTAGACGCCCTCCCGGTTCGAGCCGTCGGCGTCCTCGAGCTCCAGCCGCCCGCAGACGTACGGCGACGTCCGGGTCGGCGAAGTGAGCGGACGAGCTTCCGCAGCGCGTCGGGCGCCCAGGTCGCGTTCGCGTCCGAGAAGGCGACGACCTCGCCGTCGCGTCTCGCGCACGGCGCGGTCCTGGGCCGCGACCTTGCCGCCGCGCGGGTTGCGGACGACGCGCGCGCCCGCCGAGCCTCGGCGAGCTCCTCGGTGCGATCGGTCGGAGGCGTCCGAGGTGACGACGATCTCGCAGCCGGTCGGCGGGGTAGTCGAGCGCGAGCAGGTTCTCCACCCGCCGCTCGATCACCGTCTCCTCGTCGTGCGCGGCGACGATCACGGTCACGCTCGGCAGCGCGTCCTCGCCGGCGCACGGGCCGCGTCCGACGCGGGCGAGCGCGCCGCGACGGCGGCCGGATAGCCGCATGCGTCCAGACGAGCGCGCCCGAGCGAGCCCCAGAAGAGCGCCCTCAGCGAGCAGTAGACCGCAGCATCGCTCGAGCACGTCGCGGTACCGCAGCGACGGCCACCGCGCGGTCGGCCTCGGCGCTCGACGTAGCTCGCGACCGCGGCGGCCCATCTCGACGAGCTCGCTGCCCGCCGTCGTGGGCAGCTCCCGGATCGCGCGGGCCAGCACGTCGGGGCGCCCGGGCGGGACGACGACGCCGCAGCCGACCTCGCGCACGAGCTGGCGGTCTCCTCTCGGTCCTCGGCGGCCACGATCACCGGCCGCCCGGCCGCGAGGATCCCGTAGAGCCGGCTCGGCACGACGAACCCGGCGAGGCCGCGGGCGAGGCCGACGACGTGGACGTCCGCCGCCGAGAGCGACTGCGAGAGCACGTCCCGCGGCTGGTAGGGGAGGAACCGCACGCTGGTCGGTCTCGAGCCGCTCGCGCGAGCGTCACGAGCTCCCCGTGGCGCGCGCCGACGCCGACGATCACGACCCGCAGGTCGTCGAGGTCGCGGAGGAGCGTCGCCGAGCGGACGAGCGTGTCGAGGTCCTGGGCGTGCCCGACGTTGCCGGAGTGCATGACGACGAACCGCCCCGCGAGCCCTGCTCCTGCGCCCACGGGTTGTCGCTGCGGCTGCGGCGACGAGCCGCGTCGTGTCGACCCAGTTCGGGATCACGCGCAGCCGCTCGGGCGGCGCGCCCTTCGTCTCGAGCCGCGTCGCGCATCGTCTCGCCGATCGCGACGACCCGGTCGGCGCGACGGAGGTAGAAGCCGACGAGCCCGCCGAGCACGCGCACGAGGAGCCGGGTTGTCGAGCCGGCCGAGCTGCGACCGCGATCTCCGGGAAGACGTCCTGGCTGATCACGACGAGCGGCGCCCGGAAGCGCCAGCGCGACCACCTCGCGCGATCGCCCCGATGAACGGCGGATCGGTCATCGCGAGGACGATATCCGGGCGCGGGCAGCGCACCGCCGTCGCGAGCGCGCCCGACCACGTACGTGAAGTAGTTCGTCGCGCGGCGCGAGAGCTGCGTGCGGTCGTACGCCGTCGAGCGCACCCGGACGATCTCGACGCCGTTCCGGACCGAGCGCTCCGGCTGGTCGCGGGCCGAGCCGGTGACGACGGTGATGTCGTAGTCTCCGCGAGCGCCTCGCAGAGCTCGGTGAGGAGGTTCGCGGTCGCCTCTACGCCCGGCCAGTAGTACTGGTTGAGGACGAGCAGCCGCGGCCGGGAGCCGTTCACGTGCGTGCTCACGGGCCAAGGCTAACCTCTGCGCATGCAGACCCCGCGCCCGCTGCGCGTCCTGTTCGCGTCGCCCGCGTACTGGCCGGCGGTCGCGTTCGGCGGGCCGATCTGGATGGCCCGCGAGCTGAACGAGGCGCTCCTGCGCCGCGGGCACGCGGTCGAGGTCGTCACGAGCTCGCTGCGGGCGATCGGGCAGCCGCCCGCGTCGCGACTGCGCTCGCGGACCGTGGACGTCGGCGGCGTGCCCGTGCACGAGCTGGCGACGCCGCTCCGCTACCGGTGGATGGGGATCACGCCGACGGTGCCGCTGCTGCTGCCGCGCCTCGCGCGCCCGGACGTCGTCCACGTGTTCGGCTTCCGGGACGTCGTCACGACGCTGACGGCCGCCTGGGCGCGGCGCGCGCGGATCCCGTACCTCTTCGAGCCGCTCGACATGGTGCTGCCGCGCTACCGGAACGTGCCCCTCAAGCGGGCGTTCGACCGCGTCCTCGGCGACCCCGTCGTCCGCGGCGCACGGATCGTCGTCGCGAACTCGGAGATCGAGCGGGACGAGCTCGTCGAGGCCGGGATCCCGCGGGAGCGGATCGAGACGCGCCCGAACGGGTTTCCGCCGCCGCGGCGGGCCGAGCCGACCGGCGAGCTGCGCCGCCGGCTCGGGATCGACGCCGGTACGCCGCTCGTCCTCAATGTCGGCCGCATCAGCTTCAAGAAGGGGCTCGACCTCCTGCTCCGGGCGACCGCCGGGCTCCCGGGCGTGCACCTCGCGCTGATCGGCCCGGACGACGGCGACGGCACGCTCGCGCAGCTCGCCGCGCTCCGCAGCGAGCTCCGGCTGGACGACCGCGTCCACTTCCTCGGCCCGTCGGGCGACGGCGGTCCCGGCGACGCGTACGCCGACGCCGACGTCTTCGTGCTGCCGTCGCGGAACGAGAGCTTCGGGATGGTCGCGGCCGAGGCCGCCGCGGCGGGCACTCCGGTCGTTCTCACCGACCGCTGCGGCGTCGCCGAGCTGCTCGGCGACGGCGGCGCGCTCGTCGTGCCGTGCGCTGCCGACCGGATCCGCGACGCGGTCGCGGAGGTGCTGGCGGCGCCCGACCTCGCGCGCCGGCTCGTCGAGGGCGGCCGCTCGGTCGCCGCGGCGACGACGTGGGACGCCGTCGCCGCCCGGCAGGAGGAGCTCTACCGGCTCGCGCTCGCCCGTGGCTGATCTGCTCGTCGTCGGCCCCGACCCGCGTTTCGGTGGCGGCTCGCACGCGCACGCCGAGGCGCTCGTCGAGGCGGCGCGCGCGCTCGGCCGCGACGCCGAGCTCGTCTTCGTGCCGCACCCGACGCTCCGGCCCGAGCAGCGCCTGTCGCCGTTCGACCGAGTCGAGCCGCTGCGCCTCCTGCGCGGGTCGCGGGCGCTCATGCCCGCGCTGCGCGACGCGCGGACGGTCTGGGTCGCCTCGCCCCTGGCCCACCATGGGCTCGCGGCCGCGCGCTCGGGCCACCGCTACGCCGTCTGGGCCGGCACCTCGCTCGCGGACGAGCGGCGCGGCCGCCTCCCCGGCCTGCCGCCCTCGCGGCGCGCCGCAGCGCTGCTCAATGCGCCCGCGCTCGGGGCGATCGAGCGCCGCGTGCTGCGCAGCGCGGCGCGCGTCTACGCGACCGGCCCGGCAAGCCGCGCCGCCGTCGCGCGAGCCGGGGGACTCGACGAGAGCCGGGTCGGCGTCCTGCCGCTGCCCGTCGACCTCGGCCGCTTCGCACCGCTCCCCGACGAGGAGTGGACGGCCCGCCTCGAGCGGCCGGTGCTCGCGTTCGTCGGCCGGACGGACGACCCGCGCAAGAACCTCGCGCTCGCGCTCGCCGCGCTGCCGCTGATCCGGCGGCGGGTGCCGGCGGCGACGCTCCGCGTGATCGGGCCGGGCGCGCCACCGCCGGCCGTCGACGGCGTCGAGGTGCTCGGCGAGGTGCCGTCGGTCGCGGAACCGCTCCGCGAGGCCGCGCTGCTGCTGCTTCCCGCCCGCCAGGAGGGCTTCGGCATCGCCGCAGCGGAGGCGCTCGCGTGCGGCGTCCCCGTCCTCGCCACCCCGTCGGGCGGCCCGGAGGAGCTGCTCCGCAGCTCGGGCGGCGGGGTCGTCACCGCGGGCTGGGAGCCCACCGAGCTGGCGGAACGCGCGATTGCGCTCCTCGAGGACGCTGGTACCCTCTCCGCGATGCGGCGCCGGGGGCACGAGCACGTCGCGCGAGAGCACGCGCCGCAGCGACTCCGCGACCTCCTCGCCGCCGCCCTCGCCGACCTCGGCTGAGATGCGTTTCCTCTTCACCACGCTCCAGACCTACGAGAGCGAGTTCTACGGCCGCGTCGGCGGCGAGCTCGCCGCACGCGGCCACGAGGTCGCGCACGTGACCATCTCGCGGGCGTCGGCACGGGAGCTGCGCGACCGCGGGTTCGACGCCGTCTGCCTCCCCGACGTGATCGCCTCGCTGCCGCGACCGCCGACACCGCCGCCGAGGTCGCACGGATCGAGGCGGCGTACGCGATGCCGCACATCCGCGAGATCTACCGCACCGACTGGACGTGCGACGGCAGGTCCGAGCAGTGGTGCGTCGAGCGGACCGTGCACCACTTCCGCGCCCTCGAGCAGATCTTCGACCGCGTCCGTCCCGACGTGCTCGTGCCGGAGGTCGGCAACGAGACGATCCGGGTGGCGTCCCATCTGATCGGCCTGGCCCGCGCGATTCCCGTCCTGTTCCTCTTCCACACGATCTTCCCGAACCCGCTCCGCCTCTACGTGGACTCGATGCACGCCCCGATCGTGCCTCCGGACGAGCTGCGCGACCTCGCGCCCGCGGAGGAGCGCGAGGTCGAGGCGTTCCGCCGCTCGTTCATCGAGCGTGCGCGGCCGATCCGCGACTACCGCCGTGTCCCGATCGAGGCGCGGCGCGCCCGGCTGCTCGCCGGTCACGTCAGGCGGCACACGGCGTCGACCGGGACAACGAGTACCTGAGGCCGGGTCGGCTGCTCTGGACGAACGTCACCGAGTGGGTGCGGGCGCGGACGGCGCGCCCGTTCTACGACACGGCTCGACCCGGCGCGGCCGTTCGTCTACTTCCCGCTGCACGTGATCGACGACTACAAGATCAAGAAGATCATCCCGCACTGCTACGACCAGGCCTCGATCGTCGAGCAGGTCGCGGACGCGCTCCCGGTGGGCTACGACCTCGTGCTCAAGGAGCACCCGATGTCGATCGGACGCAACAGCGTCAGACTGCTCCGCCGACTGCGCAAGCGCCCGAACGTCCGGCTCGTGGACCCGTTCACGAGCACGCACGAGCTGATCCGCGGCTCCGTGCCGTCGCGGTGATCTCCTCGACGGTCGGGCTCGAGGCGCTCCTCTACGACAAGCCGGTGCTGACGCTCGGCGAGCCGTTCTACTCGGGCTACGGCGTCACGCTCGACCTCACTCGTTCGCGAGATCGGCCGAAGGCTGCCGGCGCTGCTGCGCTTCCGGCCCGATCCGGCGCGGATCCGGCAGTTCCTCGACGCGGCGATGCGCCCCTGCTATCCGGGCTCGTCGGTGATGGTCGACCGCTCGGACGAGAACGCGCGCGGCTCGCCGACTCGATCGAGGACGCGCCGGGGCGGCGCGGTTGCGGCCGAGCGCTCGCCGGTGCGCCGGCATGACGGTCGCGCTCTTCTGGGACATCGACGGGACGCTGCTCGACCACGGCGCGCGCCGGCGTCTTCTCGCTCGAGGACGCGCTCGAGCGGGTGACCGGCGTGCGCGCCGACCTCCAGGGGATGGCGACGGCCGGGATGACCGACTACGCGATCGCGGAGACCGCGCTCGAGAGGTCGGGCATCCGGCCGACGAGCCGACGGTGCAGGAGTTCCTCCGCGTCCACGGCGGCCAGCTTCCGGAGTACCTGCACCGGCGCGAGGGCCACGTGATGCCGGGCGTGCGCGAGATGCTCGCCGACCTGGACGAGCACCCCGGCGTCGTCAACCTGCTCCTGACCGGGAACACCGAGGCGGGCGCGCGCGCGAAGCTCGCGCACTACGGGCTCGACCGGTTCTTTCCGGCCGGGCGGCGCCTTCTGCGTCGGGCCCGGCGACCGGGCCGAGATCGCGCGCCGCGCACTCGCCGCTCATCGACGGCGCGGCGGCCTACGTGATCGGCGACACCCCGCCGACGTCGCGTGCGGCAAGGCGATCGGCGGCGCGCACGATCGCGGTCGCGACCGGCTCCTACGACACCGCGCAGCTCGCGCGCCACGAGCCGTGGGCGCTCCTCGACCGGCTCCCCGAGCCGCACGAGTTCCGGCGCCTCCTCTCGCTGGACGTCTAGGCTCCAGCGGATGCCCGGCCCCTTCGACCACTTCCGCGACGCCGTTCGACGGTTCAGGAGCTCGTCGCCTCCCAGCAGCCGTTCGAGCCGCGCCACTACGACGACGACTACTTCGCGTCCGACTGGCGCGACGAGGGCGACCGTTACGAGCTCGAGACTCGCCGCCGCATCGAGGCGCGCAACCCGAAGTTGATCGTCGAGGTCTTCGCGCCGACCCGGGTGCTCGACGTCGGCTGCGGGCCGGGCTTCCTGATGCAGTTCCTCCACGAGCTCGGGGTTGACGTCCACGGAGTCGACTTCAGCCCGGCGAGCATCGACCTCGCCCCGGGCGCGATGACGGACAGGATCGAGATCGGACCGACCGACCGGCTCGGCGCCGCCGACGCGAGCTTCGACCTCGTCGTGTGCCGCGAGGTGCTCGAGCACCTGACCGTCCTCCAGGTGCGTCGCACGGTGGCCAAGATCTGCCGCGTCAGCTCCCGGTTCGCGTACGTGACGACGCGGTTCCATCCCGACCCGGAGTCGCTCCTCGACGTGACGACCGACTACGAGACGGACCCGACTCACGTGACGCTGATGAGCAAGACGCTGCGGACGCTGTTCGTCCTCGAGGGCTTCCCGCGCCCGCCCACCTCGAGGAACGGATGGACTGGGGCGGGAAGGGCCGCGTGCTCGTCTACGAGCGGGCCGGCGTGGACGCAAGTCCCGCCTCGGCGTAGTCGAGCCCACCGAGCAGGCCGCCGAGCAGCGGCATCTGCGGGCGCAGCTCGACGAGCGGCGCCCACGGCTCACCGGCGAAGACGCGGCGCGCCAGGTCGTAGTGCCAGGAGAGCACCTCGCCCGGCTCGGTCGTGAACGACACCGCCGGCACGCCGAGGAACGGGGCGAGATACGCGAGGCCGCCGTACGTGCCGACGAAGGCCCGCGCGCCGGAGACGGCGGCCGTCTGCGTCGCGAGGTTCGTCTCGGGTCGCATGAACCGATCGAGCGAGATCACGCGCTCGCCGGCGCCGCCGAAGTCCTCGTGCTCGTCGAGGTGGACGCCGCTGTCGAGCAGGACGACGTTCGTGACGCGGGCGAGCGCCCGGACGGCCTCTGCGGCGAAGCGCGCGTTCGCCTCGGAGGGGGAAGGAAGGCCGCGACCAGAAGCGGAGGGCGACGTAGTCCGCGGGGAGCACGGCGGCGAGCTCCGGGTCCGGCACGGCGGGGGCAGCCGCCGATCTCGGCGTAGGCGCCGGTGGCGCCGCCGGGCCGGACGACGGCGCGCGAGAAGCTGCGCGCATCGAGCTTGAGCAGGCCCTGGTAGAGGCCGAAGAAGAGGCTCGGATGCAAGATCCGCGGCTGCGAGAGCCCGAGCTCCTCGGCGACCCGGTCGTAGACGGAGCGCTCGAACGCGGTCTCCTGCCCTGCTTCTCGGCGCTCCGCGCCTCGCGCAGCTCGTCCGGGTCGACGAGCGAGAGCAGGTCGACGTAGCGTGCGTCGAGGCCGTTCAGCCAGTGCCCGGTGCCGCCGCGCGACACGACGACGAGCCGTCCGCCGAGGTCGAGCTCCGCGGCCGCCCAGCGCAGGAACGGGATCCAGTAGAGGAGCTCGAACCCGACCTCGCTCGTGAACGGCCCGGCGATCACGTCGCCGTCCCGCAGCGGCTCGAGCTCGCGCCGCAGCTCCCGGTCGAGCTGGCGCAGCCGGCCGCGCACGTCGGCGTCGAGCACCCCGGTGAGACCGCGCCGCAGCCCGGCGGCCGCGACCGCCCGGCCGGCGAGCGACCGGAGGCCGCTCAGCGCTCCGCCCTGCCCGCGGGGCGCGAGTCGGTCGGCTCCTCCGCGGCCGCAGGGCCGGTGGGAGCGAAGCGGCCGCCGAGCTCGGCGCGGAGGCGGAGCGTGATCCCGACGCGGTGCTCGGGCGCGCCGCCGCGCGCGCTCGCCGCGGGCGAGCCCCTCCATCGCCAGCCGCACCGGCTGGACAGGAGCCGCCGGAGCAGCGCGTGCGGCAGCGGATCGACGGCCCGCTGCGGCGCGCTCTCGACCGCCGCGGCGAGACCGGGTGCAGCCGGCTGTTGACCCCACGCGGGCGGACGAACTCGCGGACGAACGCCTCGAGTCGGCCGGCGTGGAGTTGCGGGTCGGCGAGCGCGGCGTCGAGCTGGGCGAGATGCTCGTCCCACGAGCGGCCCACGACGAGCACGCCGTCGCCGTCGGCGCCGGTCAGGTGCGCGAAGTGAAGGTTCCCCTCCTGCGTGTCGCGGAAGCGGCCGTCGGCGATCGTGAAGACCGGTCGGCCGACGATGGCCGACTCGACGAGCGCGCTCGCGTCGATTCCGACGACGCCGGACGAGTGGTACAGCGTGTCGAAGTAGTCCGACTTGCGGCGCTCGTCGGTCGGCACCCCGCCGCCGCGCGGCCACACGACGACCCGTCCCGGCTCCTCCGCCGCGAACGCCGCCCACGTCTCGATGCTCTGCGGATGGGGCCGGACGAGGACGCCGACGTCGCCCAACCGCTCGAAGCCACTCTCCCGAAGCCGGCGGATCCATTCGGCCGCGAAGACGGCCTCGTCACCCGAGATGAACGACGACGAGCCGACGTAGAGCAGGAACGGGCGGCCCGAGTCGAGCCCCACCTTCTCGGCGAACTCCCGCGTGCGAGGTGCTCGGCCGCCACGTGAACCAGTGGTCGAAGGCATGCGCGCCCACGGCGACGACCCGGTCGGCCGGGATGCCGTGCAGCTCGATCGCCTCCGCGACCTGCCGGTCGTTCCAGACGACGACGAGGCTCGGGCCGCCCCGGACGAGACCCTTGTTCGTGAGGTTGTCCCAGCTCGCGACGAAGAGGACGGGGGGGATCCCGAGCCTACGCGCGGCGCGGAGCCAGTCCACCTGCGGCGAGCCGAGTCCGACGAGCGGCGAGACGACGAGTGCGTCGGGGCGGTGCTCGCGGACGTACTCGACGATCTCGCGCGGCGGCGGCACCGCCGCCTCGAGCGCGCGCAGCGCGCGCGCAGTCGCGCCACGGACGCCGTCGCGGCGCAACAACGCGGTTGCGAGCCGTCCGCGCAGCAGCACCGGAGCCCGCTGCCGGGCGCGCTCGCGGAGCGCGTCCGCGCCCGGCATAGCCGGGCTCGAGGTAGCGGAGGTAGTCGCCGGCGAGCCGGAGCTGGCCGCCGAGGCTCTCCCAGGCGCTCCGCCACGGAGGCAGCTCCTCGTCCGAGAACGAGTCCGGGTAGTCGCGCCGGAGCGCCTCGACGACGCAGGCCGGCTCCTTCCGGCAGGATCCGCTTTTCTTCCCGCCATACGCGAGGTGAACGGTGTGCCCGCGCCGCAGCAGCTCGCGGAGCGCGCACTCGAAGACCCGGTCGAAGTTGAGCGCCTGGAGGACGACGAGCAGGCGCAAGGCTGGACGGTCGGAGGACACCGGCGACCATGATGCCAGCAGGCCCGCCGGCCCCGACAGCGCGCGCGAGGCCTACGGTTACGGTTACGCCGTGCCGATCCCGCGGGATCCTCCATCAGATCTGGCTGGGCCCGAACCCGCTGCCCGAGGAGTTCGCCGCCTACGGCGAGACGTGGCGCCGCCACCACCCTGCCTGGGACTACCGGCTGTGGACGGAGGACACCCTGCCGCCCGACCTCGCGCGCCTGGAGGTCTACGAACGACTGCGGTTCCCGGCGGAGCGCGCCGACATCCTGCGTCTCGAGCTGCTCTGGCGCGACGGCGGCGTCTACCTGCAGATGGGACTTCGAATGCCTCCGTCCGCTCGACCCGCTGCTCGACGGCGTTGACTTCTTCACCGCGTACCTGGAAACCGGGCCGCGTGAACAACGCGATCATCGGCCGCAGCCCCGCGGCACCCGATCCTCGAGCGGGCGCTCGCCGAGGTGCGCGGCGTCGAGCGGCACGGACTCGACAAGTTCGGGGCCGGGCCGTACTTCTTCGACGCGCTCGTCGCGAGGTACCCCGAGATCACGATCTTCGACCCGTCGGCGTTCTATCCCGACACGCTCGCCGAGCGCGAGCACGCCGTGGCGATCCACCACGCGGCCCGCTCGTGGAAGGACGAGGAGGGCTTCCGCCACGCGGCGACGCTCGCGCGGCGGCGGCTCGGACAGACGGAGCGGCGTCTCGTCCGCGTCGAGCAGGAGCGCGCCCGCACGCAGGCGATGGTCGACCGGCTGGAGCGAGGGCAGCGGCGGTACAGCGCGGCCGGCTTCGCGAAGCGGGTGCTCGTCGTCGGAATCGTCTTCGCGCTCGAGGTTCGCAGCGCCGTTCGCTCGCGGCTGCGTCCGGTTCGCCGCCGCCTGCGCCGTCTCGGCGCCGCAGTCGGAGCCGTGCTCGCGGCCGGGCCGACGCTGGCCCGTTCCCGGCGTGCGCTGCGGCGCGTCGACGACCTCCGCATCCCGAGGCTCATCCACCACGTCTGGCTCGAGGACGGCGAGCCGGGGCCCGCCGAGCGGGCCCGACGGCGCTCGTGGCGACTACGGCACCCCGGCTGGGAGTGCAGGCTCTGGACCGAGGCGACGCTGCCCGACGACCTCCGCCCCGAGGTGTACGAGCGGCTGCGCTCCCCGGCGGAGCGGACGGATGTGCTGCGCCTCGAGCTCCTGCGGCTCCACGGCGGCGTGTGCGTCGACTTCGGCATCGAATGCCTCCGCCCGGCCGGCGAGCTGCTCGCCGGCCGCGACACCGCCGTCTCCACGACCGCGCCCGGTGCTCCCTCGACTGCGGTCGTCGCTGCGGTGCCCGGTCACCCACTCGTCGGACGGGCGCTGGCGGAGCTGCGCCCGCGCGAGATCTACGGCTACGACGGCGACGCGACGGGCGCCGGCGCGCTCGCCCGTGCGCTCGGCGCCGACGAGGACGCCCTGCTCGAGCCGGCAGCGTTTCTGCCCCGCGACGCGGCGGAGCGCGAGCGCGCCGTGGGCGTCGACCGCTGATACGTGCCCCCGGCGGAGGAGGGCGACCCGCGCGCCCTCGCAGTGGGGCTCGAGACGTCGCTGCGCCGACGGACCGCCGAGCTCGACCGGGCGCGCGCCGAGCTGGCGACCGCCGCGGAGCGGCTCGCCGCGCTGTCCCGCCGCGGCCGCACGCGCCGCGCGGCCGGCGCCTGACCCGGGCCGCCTCGAGCGAGCCGACGACCCGTGCTACCAATCTGCCTGCGATGACGTCTCCCGCCTCCGCCGGCCCGCCGGCCCCACGGCCGTTCTGGCCCCGGCTCGCAAGGCGCGCCGCCTGGGAGCTCTTCCTCCTGCGCAAGCGAGTTCGCCGCGCCCGGGTCCCGGTTCTGGCGGCTCTCGGAGCGGCGCCACCGGCGGTCGTACCGCGCGCTCGCTCGCCCACGTCCCGTCCCGCCACGAGCTGCCAGAAGTCCTGAACCGGCGCGGCCTGCTCGGCGACGCGCGTCGAGATCGGCGTCAAGCGGGGCCGGTACTCGGAGCTGCTGCTGCGCTCACTGGCGCGGCCGGCGGCTGATCTCGGTCGACCCGTGGACGGGCCGCCGCCGCGGACGAGTACGTCGACCGCGCGAACGTCGAGCAGGCGCGTCACGAGCGGCTACTACGAGGAGACGCGCGCGCCGGCTCGGCGCCGTTCGGCGACCGCAGCGAGATCTGGCGGCTGACCTCGCTCGAGGCGGCCGCCCGCGATCGCCGACGCGAGCCTCGACTTCGTCTACGTCGATGCGCGTCACGACACGGAGTCGGTGCTCGAGGACCTCGCGCGCCTGGTTCCCCAAGGTGCGCCCCGGCGGCATCCTCGCCGGGCACGACTACGCCGACGGCGTCTTCCCGCAGGGGGTGTTCGGCGTCAAGTCGGCCGTCGAACTCGTTCTTCGACGCGCGCGGGATCCCCGTCTTCGAGACGCAGGCCCGGCCGGTGGTCGAGATGTTCCGCTCCTGGCTCGTCGAGATCCCAGGGTCCGCGTGAGCTACGAGGGCGCGATCCTCTGGGACCTCGACGGCACGCTGCTCACGACGGCGAAGGGCGGCCGGATCGCGCTGACCGCGTCGATCCTCGAGCTGACGGGCCGCGCGGCGGAGCTCGGCGACCTACAGACGTCCGGGCTGACCGACCACGAGGTGGCGGCGGCCGCGCTCGCCTCGGTGGGCGTCGCCGCGAGCGACGATCTGCTCGCCGCCGTCCGTGACGGCTACGAGCGGCGGCTCCCGGAGGCGCTCCGCCAGCGGGAAGGCGGCGTGCTGCCGGGGATCCCGGAGACACTCGCCGTGCTCGCCGAGCGGGGACGGATCGTCAGCCTGCTGCTGACCGGCAACACGCCGGCGGGCGCCCGCGCGAAGCTCGACCGCTACGGCCTCGCCGACCGGTTCCCGCACGGCGGCGCCTTCTGCGAGGGGCCCGGGGGGCGGATCCCGATCGGGGAGCGCGCGCTCGAGCTCGCCGCCGCGCTCGTTCCCGGGTTCGACGTCTCGCGGGCGCTCGTCGTCGGCGACACGCCGAAGGACGTGGAGTGCGCCGCGGTGCTCGGGCTGCGCTGCCTCGGTCTCGCGACCGGGACGCACGCCGCCGAGCAGCTAGCCGCCGCCGGGGCCTGGCGAGTCCTCGACCGCGTGCCCGACGGGCTCGCGCTCGAGAGGCTCGTCCTCGACGGCGCGTAGCCGCGGCCGGCGACCACCGACCACCCGTACCGCCAGACTCAGGGCGCGCTGCCGCGTGGACCGGAGGACCTGCTTCCGCGTCTTGCGGAGCCCTCGCATGATGGCGGCGGCGACCGTGTAGCCGAGGGACGCCAGCACGACGACGTTCGCGACGTTCCAGGCGGCGATCCGCTGGAACGGGTGGTCGGCGAGCGGCAACCCGACGAACCCGGACGTGCGCGAGAGCAGTGCGCCGACCGCGCGCCGGACGGGCCCTGGACGTCGCACCTGCGTCGGCCGCTCGAGCATCGCGAGCATCTCCGCGACGAAGCGCGGCGCGGCGGGAACGTCGAGCCCGTAGGGCCGGATGAACGCCTCGGCGAAGCGGTCGCTCCGCTCGTCGCGGGTTCCGGGAGGCCGGCGCAGGAACTCGCCGAGCTGCCGGGTGTGCTCCTCGAGCGTCGGTGCGAGATGGAGCAGCCCTCCGCCCGCCGTGACGAGATGGTCGAAATGGAGCGTGCCGTGCTGGCGCTCCGCCACCTCCGGCAGGACGGGCGTGCACACGGGCAGGCCGAAGATCGACGCCTCGACCATCGCGCTCGTGTTGATCCCGACGACCACGGCGCTGTGCCGCAGCGCGTCGCCGTATTCGTCGTAGAACTGCCGGCTGTACGAGTCGTCGATGCGGGGGACGAGCACCGACACGTTGCCGAACCGTTCGAAGCCGCCCACGAGCCAGGCCTGGACATTCCGCGGGTGCGGCCGCACGAGCACGCCCGCCTGCTCGAGCACGGGGTCGCCGCTCGAGCGGAGCGCGGTGAGCCAGCGCTCGAAGAACGACGGCTCGTCGGGCGCGATCGACCGGCTCGAGCCGAGGTAGAGGACGTACGGACGCTCCGGGTCGAGCCCGAGCCGCGTGGTGAACTCCTCGCGCGGGCTCCCGCCCGCCTCCTCGAACCAGCGATCGAACGTCTGTGCCCCCGTGACGGCCGCCCGGTCGGCCGGCACGCGGTGGTAGCGGACGAAGCTCGCCGCGCTGCATCTCGTTCCAGACGAACACGCGGTCGGGCACGAAGCGCATCAGGCCCTTGTTCGTGAGGTTGTCCCAGCTCGGGATCCAGACGGCGGTCGGGATGCCGCGCCGCGCAGCCGCCTTGAGCACGTCGACCTGGCGCGACCTGACCCAGACGAGCGGCGACGCGACGACGAGGTCGGGCTCGACCTCGTCGAGCAGGCGCTCCGCCTGGTGCCACGGCGGCAGGAGCAGATCCAGTCCGACCGCCAGCCGGATCACGGCGGGGGCAGCGTGCGGCCCGAGCCGCCGGAGCGGCCCCACCCAGCGGCGCACCCCCGGCGCGGCCGCCGCGTGCACCCGCTCGCCGAGCCAGCTGCTGTTGACGTAGTCGGGGTGCTGGTAGCGGAGGACGTCGACGAGCTGGCGCAGGCGAAGCGAGAGGTCGCCGGCGATCCCAGGCTGCGTGCGCAGGATCCCCGCCACGCTGATCCCGTCGCGACCGGCGAGCAGCGCGACCTCGTCGGACTCCGACCCTGCCGACGACTCGTAGACGACGACCAGCTCGATGCCCTCGGCCAGCAGGGCGTCCACGACGGCCGCGTAGTGCTGACGGAGGAGGCCGATGTGGCGGGCGACGAGGAGCACCCGGCGAGGACGGGCCGTCACGACGACTCCGCGAGCTTCGAGTCGAACGATCCGTCCCTCGCCGAGAAACGGGTCGCCGCACCAGCAGGTCGGCACCTGGAGCCGTTCGGCCGCGGCCGACGCCCGCTCGCGGAACAGCCGCTGCCGCTCGGTCTCGGCGGCGCCGTCGCGCCAGGCGAGCACCTCGGCGACCGCCGCGTCGATCTCCTCCGGCGTGCCCTTCCGGCGCAGGAAGGCCCCATCGCCGCGACGGTCCCGGTAGTCCTCCGCGAGCTGCTCGCCGACGGGCAGCGGCCGCCCCGAGGCACGCTCGACGACGGTCGCCGGCAGCAGGAAGCCGTCTGTCCCGGCCGGGTACGCCTCGAGCGGATCGACGGCGTCGATCCGCAGCCGACGCGGCGCCCGCGAGCTGGGCGAGCCCGACCACCTCGGCGGCCTCCGCCACCACCACCTCGGCCCGGAGCACGCAGGCGAGCGAGAGCAGCAGGGAGCTGCCGCCCTGGGTCGTCAGGTCGACGACGTCCGGGCGACCGACGGCGGGCATCGCCGGGTCGCCGACCCGAACGACGGTGTACCCGGCGGCGAGGAGCCGCTCGATCGCGGCCTGGTAGCGGCCGATCGACGTCTCGCCGAGCGTCTCGACGGCGTCGCCCTCGTCCACCGGGACGCGGCGGTCGCGCTTCTGCTCGTACGCGTGGATGCAGGCGATGCGGGCGTCGTCGGCGACCCCGAGCGCTCGCAGCTGCGCAGCGGCGCGGCCGGCGCCGACGAGCTCGAGCGGGATCGGCTCCACGAACAGCCGGCGGCAGGCGGGCACCGGCTTCGGGTACCGCTCCTCCAGACGCTGCCGCGTCACCTTGATGCCGTGGCGCACGTGCACCGGCAGGCGCGTGACCGTGAGCCGCCGCTTCAGTTCCTGCGAAAGCGCCTGGTCGAAGCCGGAGACGGCGCCGACGAGCCGGCGCACACGATTCGAGAGGAGCCAGGCCGCCACGAGTGCCAGCGTGGCAGCAGGGCCGGAGAGCACCCGGACGCCCTCTGCCCGCAGGTCGTAGAACGGCGAGCGCTCCAGATGGGGCGCGCGGACGAGCACGACGGAGGCCTGCTCTCGGTGGGCGAGCGCGAGCGTCTGGGCCACCTCCAGCGCGACGTCGGCCGGGTCGGTGCCCGCCGGACCGAACACGAGCAGCGGACGCCATCCGAGCCGGACGCGAGCCGCGAACGGCGGTAGCAACCCACCGGCTTGCCGCAGGATCGGCGCGTCGCGCGTGTTGAGGCCCGGCGACGATCGCACGACCCATTACACTAGCGCCCCGATGACGGACACTCACGCGTACTTGGAGATCGTCGGGAAGACGGCACAGGAGCTCGACCGGACGGCCGTCGAAGCGATCGTCGAGCACTTGGCGGCTGTCCGCGAGCGCGGCGGGCGCGTTTTCGTGCTCGGCGTCGGCGGCAGCGCCGCGAACGCGAGCCACACGGTCAACGACTTCCGGAAGCTCTGCGGGATCGAGACGTACGCGCCGACCGACAATGTCTCCGAGCTGACCGCGCGGACGAACGACGAAGGCTGGGAGACGACGTTCGTCGAGTGGCTGCGCACGAGCCGCCTCTCCGACCGGGACGCGATCCTCGTCCTCTCGGTCGGCGGCGGCGACGCGGAGCGCGGCGTTTCCGCGAACCTCGTGCGCGCCGTCGACGAGGCCGGGAAGCGGGTCGGCGCGACCGTCCTCGGCATCGTCGGACGGGACGGCGGACACACTGCCCGCATGGCCGACGCCGTCGTCATCGTGCCGACCATCGACGCCGTCGCTCGTCACCCCGATCTCGGAGTCGTTCCAGAGCGTGATCCTGCACGGAGTCGTTTCCCATCCGGCATCTCGCGTCCGCAACCGCGAAATGGGAGGGCATCGCCGCTCCCTCGAGCGGAGACGGCCGGTGAGCGACCACCTGCAGCGGATCGAGGAGCTCTCGGTCGAGCTGTTCGCGGACGGCGCCGACCTGGAGGACATCCGGCGCCTCGCCGAGCTGCCCGTACATCCGCGGCTTCACGACCAACCCCACGCTGATGCGCAAGGCGGGGGTGGCCGACTACAAGGCTTTCGCGCACGAGGTGCTGCAGCGCGATCCCGCCCACCGGCCGGTCTGTTCGAGGTGTTCGCCGACGAGTTTGCCGAAATGGAGCGCAACAGGCGCTCGACATTCGCCTCTGGGCCCCAACGTGAACGTCGTGAAATTCCGGCGACCAACACCCGGCGCGAGTTCAGCGGCAGACCTGATCGACGCGTCTTGTCGACGGTGGGCGTGCACCTGAACGTCACCGCGGCAGATGGCGCTGGAGCAGGTGGAGCGCATCACGGAGCGCCTTGCGCCCGAAACGCCTGCCATCGTGTCGGTCTTCGCGGGCCGTATCGCCGACACCGGCCGGTGATCCAATGCCGATCATGGCCTATGCGGTGCGCGTGCTGCGCTCGCGCTCCCAGGCCCGAGCTCATCTGTACGAGCCCGCGCGAGCTGCTGAACGTGTTTCAGGCCGACGCCGTCGGCTGTCACATCATTACCGCGACTAATGACATCCTCAAAAGCTCGCGCTGGTCGGAAAGGACCTGCACAGACTATTCGCTCGAGACCGTCGAGATGTTCCACAGGGACGCCTCGGCTGCAGGCTACGGCATCGCCAAGCGCCAGAGCGCAGCCTGAAGATTTCTGCCAATCAGACACGGAGAGGACCGAATGCGCTTCAAAGAACGTGCTTATCGCCGGCGGCGCCGGCTACGTCGGGCACGGGCTTGTGCCCCAGCTCCTCGCAAATGACTACAACGTCGTCGTGTTCGACGTGATGTGGTTCGGCCGCCACGTTCGACCCGCACCCCGAGCGCCTCAAGATCATCAAGGGCGACTTGCGTGACGTGGGTCC
The DNA here is from genome assembly GCA_963815005.1 of uncultured Actinomycetes bacterium. Classification (GTDB taxonomy): domain Bacteria; phylum Actinomycetota; class Thermoleophilia; order Gaiellales; family Gaiellaceae; genus Palsa-739. The sequence goes on along the minus strand of CAWFFI010000015.1, from coordinate 128,603 downwards.
CTGTCCGCCAGGCGGTCAAGGGCTGCCGACGCGGGGATCCACCTCGCGTGCATCTCGAACGACACGTCGTTCGCGCTCGACCGGGAGGTCGAGCACCATCGATCAACCTCGACTGCTTCAACCCTATGCTCGACGCGGCCGCGATGCGGGGGTGAAGCGCTTCATCAACGCTTCGACGAGCTCGGTGTATGGCGTGGAGGACTCGCCCGACGTGTTCGAGGACCATCCGCTGTGCCGCTCACCCTGGTTATAACAAGTACAAGGGAGATGAGGGATCCTGCAGGGTGCTCAACCACCTACGGCTTCGAGTGGGTGACGATCCGGCCGGCCACCGTGTGCGGCTACTCGCCGCGCCGCCGCCTTGACCTGTCGGTCAACATCCTGACCAATCACGCCGTCAACAAGGGGACGATCACCGTGTTCGGCGGGATCAGAAACGGCCCAACCTGCACATCCAGGACATGGTGCGCGCTCTACCCGCATCTGCTCGCCCTGCCCGGTGACAAGATCCACGGCAAGACCTACAACTGCGGCTTTCGCGAACCATACCGATCATGGAAATTGCCGAGCATCGTGAAGCTGGCGGTCGAGCAGGAGTTCCCTGATAAGGGCGCCGATCGCGATCGCACGTCACCGAGCCAACGACAAGCGCAGCTATCAGTGTCAACTCCCGGCAAGATCCCCGCGAGCTTGGCTTTGAGGCCTAAGGTTCCGATCGAAGACGCGGTGCGCGACCTGTGCAAGGCATTCCGCCAGGGACAGCTGCCCAACAGCCTCGACGACGACCTGCTACTTCAACGTCAAGAACGCAGTCAAAGCGCTGAGGCGGCTCGCGCTGAGCCGAGCCCGCGTCGCAGTCGTCACCGGCGGAGCCGGATTCATCGGCAGCCACATGGTCGACCTCTGCCTCGCGCGCGGGCATGCGCGTGAGGGTGATCGACAACCTGACCGGCGGCCGGCTCGAAAACCTGGACCACCACAAGAATGACGCCCGGCTGGTGGTGGAGGAGCGCGACATTCGGAGTTATCGGCCGGGCGACCCGTTTTTCGCCGGACGCGCACTACATGTTCCACTTCGCCGGCATCGGCGACCTGGTGCCGTCGATCGAGCAGCCGCTCGAGTACTTCTCGGTCAACGCGCAAGGAACCACGCACATGCTGGAGTGCGCGCGCCACTCCGGGCGTGGAGAAGTTCGTCTATGCCGCGTCGTCGTCGTGCTATGGACTTGCCACGAGTTGCCGACCACCGAAGACCACCGATCCTCCCGAGCACCCTTACGCGTTGAGCAAGTATCAGGTCGAGCAAGCGTGCTTTCACTGGGATAAGGTGTACCGTTTGCCGGTGAACTCGATCCGGATCTTCAACGCCTACGGCACCCGCTCGCGCACCTCGGGTGTGTACGGTGCGGTATTCGGCGTGTTCCTCAAGCAGAAGCTCGCGGGGAAGCCCTTCACCGTCGTGGGCGACGGCCGCAGCCGCGCGACTTCCTTTATGTGACCGACGTCGCGCGCGCCTTCCTCGCCGCCGCCGAAACGAGCGCACTGGGCGCGTCTGGAACCTCGGCGCAGGCAACCCGCAGCCGGTCAACCGCCTGGTCGAGCTGCTCGGGGGCGAGGTGGTCCACTCCGAAGCGTCCGGCGAGCCGACTGCACCTGGGCCGACATCGCCGAATCAGCAGCGACCTTGGCTGGGAGCCGAGAGTGAGCTTCGAGCAGGGAGTGGCCAATGGTGGAGAAATATCGATTACTGGCGCGACGCCCCCTGTGGGAACCGAAATCGATCGAAGAAGCCACCAAGAGTGGTTTGATTGCCTGCAGGAGGGCCAAACCATGATTCGCCAGATTCCCGAACCCGACTTCAGTCGCAAAATCAAGACGCCGCGAGGAGCTGATACGAAGTCTCGGGCCTCGTCCGCGTCAGAAAAAAGTCATCATGTGCCACGGCACCTTCGACCTGGTGCATCCCGGTCACGTGCGGCACTTGCTGTACGCCAAGAACAAGGCCGACGTGCTCGTCGCCAGCCTGACCAAGCGACAACCACATCATGAAGGGGAACTACCGCCCCTATGTGCCGCAAGACCTGCGGGCGATGAATCTGGCTGCTCTTGGAGGCGTGTCGATTACGTGGTGATCGACAACGATCCCCACGCCGCTGGAAACATCGGCAGTTCCATCAGAGCCCGACTATTTCGCCAAGGGCTACGAGTACACCGACGGTCAGATTCCACTCCCGCACCCGCGAAGAGATGGACGTGCTGGGCGAGTATGGCGGCGAAATCATTTTCACACCGGGCGACATCGTGTTTTCGTCGTCGAAGTTTATCGAGCACGACGCCGCCCAACATCGCCAACGACAAACTGCACACGTTGATGGAGTCGGAAGGCATCACTCTTCGACGATCTCCGCAATCGGTGCGCCGTTCCAGAAGGGGACGCCGGTCCACGTGCTGGGCGATACGATCATCGACTCGTACGTCCTACTGCCAACCGCTTATCAGCAGCGGCCTCGTGCCAAGTCGCCCACACTGGCGGTGCGCCTACGAGAGCCAGGTCGATTACGCCGGCGGAGCGGCGGTCGTCGCCAAGCACCTGCGGGCCGCCGGTGCGAACGTCGACGTTCTCGACGCCTGCTGGGCGACGACCGCTGGAAGGACTTCCTGCTCAAAGGACATGGAAGAGTGGGGCATCGATTGCCGGCACGGTGATCGATTCGACTCGCTGCACCACAAACAAAAACGTCTTCATCGCCAAGAATCCACCGGCTGTTGAAGTTCGACCGGGTTGACAATCGGCCGGATTCAGGGCCGTACGCTCGATTCGTTTTCCCAGAGCGGTGAGCCGCCGAGCCAGGCCGACGTCGTCGTGTTCAGCGACTTCCATCACGGCATTTTTCACCGCACCTCGAGACAACAAGCTGATGGCCTCGCATTCCGGCCGGCCTGCATGCGAGCTCGCGGACAGCCAAGTGGCCAGCCGCTGGGGGAACATCCTCGAATTCCAGGGCTTTGACCTGATTACGCCCAACGAACGGGAAGCCCGTTTCTCGCTGGGCTACGAGGATTGGCTGATCCGGCCCTTGGCTCTCGATCTGTACAACAAGAGCGAATTGCAAAACGCTAAATTCTCAAGCTGGGTGATCGCGGCACGATCACCTACCGCGAGAATTCGCCGCCAGGTGCGGGCGTTCTTCACGCTCGACAGCTTCGCCAAGAACGTGGTCGACCCCGGTCGGCCCCGGCGACGGCCTGCTGGCCTACTCGACGCTCCTCGCTTTGCGCAAGCACAGCCCCCGTGGTGGCGTCGATCATCGGCAAGCATCGCGGCCGGTCAGCGGCCCTGCGGCGCCCGACGGCAACTCGCCCGGTCGAGCCCGACGGCAACTCCTCGACCTCTTGACCAACTCGAAAGGAAGTCTCCCAGTACGCATGAAGTCGATCGTGGTGGGGCTCGGCATTCAGGGGCACAAGCGGAAGCGGATCGCAGGAGCCGACCTGCGCCGCGACGGTGGATACGGTGCACGCCGACGCCGACTATCGCGCGGTCGAAGAAGTGCCTGCTCGAAACGTACGACGCCGCGCGCGCTGTGTGTGCCCGACGGCGCCAAGCTGCCGGTCTCTGGAATATTTGCTTTCGCCACGGCAAGCACGTGCTGGTCGAGAAGCTCGCTCGATCTGCCGGGCTCACGCGAGAAGCTCGAAGCGACTGCGAAATCTCTCACCAAGCAGAACGGCGCCCGTCTGCTACACCGCCTACAACCACCGCTTCGAGCCGAACCTGGCGCATTTGGCGCGCGTGCTCGACGAAGAGCGGCCTCGGCACAGCCGTACTTGGTGCGGATGTTCTACGGCAACGGCACCGCCGCCCGACGTGCGCGCCCGCCGTGGCGCGATCAAGGCCTGGGGGTGATTCCGGACCTCCGGCTCGCACCTGCTCGACCTCGTCGACTTCTCTGTGCGGCCCGACCCGTAGGCAACCGCTCGAGATTTGGACGGCGAATCGCCCCTCGAAAACAACGCCTACGACCACGCCGTGTTGGGAGCAGCAGCTTCCCGCACGCCTGCCATCGAAGTGGAAATGACGCTCCTCTCCTGGCGGAACAGCTTCTACTGCGAAGTGTTCGCCCCGGAAGGGCAGGGCGCATGTCGAACTGCCTCTGCAAATGGGGACCGAGCACGCTCACGATTCGCGAGCGGATCTTCCCCAGCGGCAAACCGACCGAAGAACGCTTCCACGGTCGAGCGGCCCGATCCCACCTGGGCCCTCGAATACGAGCACTTCGTCGAGCTGTGCGCCGCGCCGGCCACCGACCTCGCGCGCGACCTGTGGATCGACGAGATGCTGCAAAGCGTCGCGGCGACGGCGTGATCGGGTTCCTCGGACTCAGCCATCTCGGCCTCCTCTCGGCGGCGGCCGCGGCCGCGAAGGGCTTCGACGTCGTCGCCTTCGACGAGGACGCCGCGCTCGTCGCGCGCGCGGCCGCGGGCGAGCTGCCCGTCGTCGAGCCCGGGCTCCCCGAGCTCCTCGCGGACGTCGCGCCTCGGCTGCGACTCGACAGCCGACCCGGCCGTCCTCGCCGGGGCCGACCTCGTCTACGTGGCGGTCGACGTACCCACGGCGGCCGACGACGCGAGCGACCCGGCGCCGGTCGAGCGGCTGCTCGCGCTCGCCGTCGAGCATTCGCCGGCGGGCGCGTGCGTCGTCGTCCTGAGCCAGGTCGAGCCCGGCTTCACGGGCGCGCACCGTGCGCTCGTGGAGCGCGACGGACGGACGCTCTACTACCAGGTCGAGACGCTGATCTTCGGTCGCGCCGTGCAGCGGGCGCTCGAGCCGGAGCGTTTCGTCGTCGGCTGCGCCGACCCGGGCCGGCCGCTGCCGGCTCCGCTCGTGCGCCACCTCGAGGCGTACGGCTGCCCGCTGCTCCCCATGCGCTACGAGAGCGCTGAGCTCTGCAAGATCGCGATCAACGCGTTCCTCGTCTCGAGCATCTCGACCACGAACGTGCTCGCGGAGCTGTGCGAGGCGATCGGCGCCGACTGGGCCGAGATCGCGCCCGCGCTGCGGCTCGACCGGCGGATCGGCGAGCACGCCTACCTCGCCCCCGGGCTCGGGATCGGGGGCTCGAACCTCTCCCGCGACCTCGCCACGATCGACCGGCTCGCCCGCGCGACCGGCACAGACGCAGGCCTCGTCGGAATGTGGCGCACGCACGCGGCCCACCGCGCCGACTGGCTGCTCGCCGCCCTGCACGGGCGCGTCCTGGGACGGGTCGCGGAGCCGCGCGTCGCGCTCTGGGGGCTCGCCTACAAGCAGGACACGCAGTCGACGCGCAATTCGCCGGGGCTGCGGCTCGCGCGCACGCTCGCCGGCGCCGGGATCGCCGTGGCCGCGTACGATCCGGAGGCCGAGCCCGTGACGATCGACTCCCGCACCTTCACCCGTGCCACCGACGCGCTCGACGCGTGTGCCGACGCCGACGCGCTCGTCGTCGCGACGCCGTGGCCCGCGTTCGCGGAGCCCGCCGCGGTCGCCGGGGTGCTCCGCGGCCGCCTCGTCGTCGACCCCTACGGCGTCCTCGACGGGGACGCGTGCCGTGCCGCCGGGCTCGAGCATGTCCGCCTGGGGGCGCCATGCTGACCCACGCCCACGACGCCCGCCCGCCGGAGCGGACGGTCGTGCTCGGCAGCCGCGGCTTCGTCGGCTCGACGCTCGCCGCCCGGCTCGGCGACCTCGGGTGGCCGCTCGAGCCGCTGACCTCGGCCGAGGTCGACCTCCTCGCGGACGGCGCGGCCGAGACGCTCGCGACCCGACTGCGCCCGACCGACGCGTTCGTGTTCCTGTCGGCCCTGACCCCGGACAGGGGCCGCGACGCCGCGACGCTCGAGCGGAACGTGCGGATGGCCCGCCAGGCGGCCGAGGCGCTCGTCGCCCGGCCGGTCGCGCACGTCGTCGCGATCAGCAGCGACGCCGTCTACGCGGACGACGCGCACCCCGTGCGCGAGGAGTCCTGCGCGAGCCCGTCGTCGCTCTACGGCGTCGCGCACCTCGCCCGGGAGCTGATCCTCGTGGAGGCATGCCGGGCCGCCGGGATCCCGCTCGCGATCCTCCGGCCGGCCGCGCTCTACGGCGCGGGCGACACGCACGACTCCTACGGTCCCAACCGGTTCCTGCGCACCGCGCGGGAGGAGGGACGGATCGCGCTCTTCGGGGAGGGCGAGGAGCAGCGCGACCACGTGTTCGTCGACGACGCCGCCGCGCTCGTCACGGCGGTGCTCGAGCGCAGCTCGACCGGGGTGCTCAACGTCGCCACCGGCAGCGCCGTGAGCTTCCGGGCGGTCGCCGAGGCCGTCGCCGGCCTCGTCGACGGCGCCGCGGTCGAGGGCAGCCCGCGGCGAGGCCCGATCACCCACCGGCACTTCGACGTCGCCGCGACCCGTGCGGCGTTCCCGACGTTCGCGTGGACGCCGTACGAGGAGGGGCTCCGGACGACGGCTGCGGCGCTGCGCGACGCGGCCCACTGAGCCGCTCGGGTGGCGTACGTCGACCTCATCTCCGCGATCCACCGCTCGACGAAGCGCGACTACCTGCTCGCGCGTCGCTCGAGGTGGACAAGGCCGAAGTCGGCCGCGGTGGCGAAGCGCGTTCGACCGGGAATACTTCGACGGCGACCGCCGCCACGGGTACGGCGGCTTCCGCTACGACGGCCGCTGGCGTCCGTTCGCGCGCGCAGCTCGCCGACCACTACGGCCTCGAGCCCCGGCTCGCGGATCCTCGACGTCGGCTGCGCGAAGGGCTTCCTCCTCCACGACTTCCTCGAGGAGGTGCCGGGTGTGGAGGTGGCCGGGCTGGACGTCTCCGCCTATGCGATCGAGAACTCGCTCGAGCAGGTGCGTCCATTCGTGCAGACCGGCGACGCGGTCGAGCTCCCCTACGCGGACGCCGAGTTCGATCTCGTCGTCTCCGTCAACACGCTGCACAACCTCCGGCTCCCGGAGCTCGAGCGCGCGCTGCGCGAGATCGGCCGCGTGCTCGCGTGGCGACGGCTACGTCGTCGTCGACGCGTACCGAAGCGAGCGCGAGAAGGCGAACCTCCTCTACTGGCAGCTGACCTGCGAGTGCTTCTTCACGCCCCAGGAGTGGGAATGGATCTTCGCCCGGGTCGGGTATCGCGGCGACTACGACTACGTCGTCTTCGACTGAACGCCTCCGTGCCTCCGGCGCTGGCCGGCCGGAGCGCGCCGATATGATTCCCCCCGGATGGGGGAGCCGAGCGTCACGCACGAAACCGCGGCCGTCTCCTCCGAGGAGCTGCGCGACCTGCACTACGCGCTCCTCCGGATCCGCCTCGTCGAGGAGCGCGATCGCGGAGCTCTATCGCCGAGCAGGAGATGCGCTGCCCGGTGCACCTCTCGATCGGCCAGGAGGCGGTCGCCGTCGGGCGTCGCCGCCGCGCTCGAGCGCGACCGACCAGGCGATGAGCGCGCACCGCTCGCCACGGCCACTACCTCGCCAAGGGCGGCGACCTGAAGGCGATGCTCGCCGAGCTCTATGGGCAAGGCGACGAGGCTGCTACGAGCGGCAAGGGCGGCTCGATGCACCTGCTCGACCGCGAGGCAGGGCTTCGCTCGGCGCGGTTCCGATCGTGGGCAGCACGATCCCGATAGGCCGTGGGCCGCGTAGGGGGTTCGGCGCTGCGCGGCGAGGCACGCGTGGGTGGTTTCCGTTCTTCGGCGATGCGGCGGTCGAGGAGGGCGCCTTCCACGAGGCGCTGAACTTCGCGGCGCTGAAAGCGGCCTGCCGGTGGTCTTCGTCTGCGAGAACAACCTCTACTCGGTGCTGACGCCGCTCGACCAGAGGCAGCCGGGACGGCCGATCGAGGACATCGCCGCCGGTCACGGGGTCCCTGCCGCCTCGAGCGACGGCAACGACCCGGTCGAGGTGCTCCTGCGCACGCGCGAGGCAGTCGCCCGGGCGCGCGTCCCGGCGCAGGCCCGACGCTGCTCGTGTTCGAGACGTACCGCTAGCAAGGAGCACATGGGACAGTACGAGGACGAGCACCTCGGCTACCGACCGGCGGGAGAGCTCGCGCACTGGCTCGACCGCGACCCGGTCGCAACGTACGAGCGGCGGCTGCTCGCCGATGCGCTGCTGACCGAGGACGAGATCGCCGAGCGCCGGCGCGAGATCGGGCGCGAGATCGACGCCGCCGTCGCGTTCGCGGAGGAGAGCCTGCCTTCCCGGAGCTCTCGGAGCTGGGACGCGCACGTCTACGCAACGCCGGTGGGAGTTCGCGATGACCCGGTTGCTCAGCTACGCCGAGGCGGTCCGCGAGGCGACGGACTACTGCCTCGCCACCGATCCGACGCGTGATGCTGATCGGGCTCGGCGTCCCCGATCCTGTCGGCGTCTTCGGGACGACGCTGGACCTCACGCGCCACGGGGAGCGGGTGAGCGACCTGCCGGCCGCGGAGAACGGCATGGCCGGCGTAGCGCTCGGCGCGACGATCGCGGGGATGCGGGCCGATCGTCACCCACGTCCGCACCCCCGTTCGCGTTGCTCGCGATCGACCAGCTCGTGAACCAGGCGGCGAACTGGCACTACATGTTCGGCGGCCGGATGTCGGCGCCGCTCGTCGTCCGGCTTCATCGTCGGTCGCGGCTGGGGCCAGGGGCCGCAGCACTCGCAGAGCCTGCAGGCGTGGTTCGCGCATATACCGGGGCTGAAGGTAGACCTGCCCGTGACGCCGTACGACGCGAAGGGGATGCTGATTGCCGCGGTCGAGGACGACGACCCGGTGATCGTGATCGAGCACCGCTGGCTGCACGGCGTGAAGGGCGACGTCCCGGAGGAGCCGTACCGCGTCCCGATCGGCAAGGCGCGGGTGGCGCGCACCGGGGACGACGTCACAATCGCCGCGACGTCCTACATGGTGCTCGAGGCGCTGCGTGCAGCAGGACACCCTGGCCCTCAACGGCGTTTCGGCCAAGGTGATCGACCTCCGCAGCGCACGGCCGTGGGACGCGGAGTCGGTGCTGTCCTCGGTCGCGCGGACGGGCCGACTCGTGGTCACCGACACTGGCTGGACGACCGGCGGCTTCTCGGCCGAGGTGGTCGCGCGCGTCGCCGAGAGCGGCATCGAGCTCGCCTCGCCGCCGCGCCGCGTGCCTCTACCCAGCCACCCCACGCCCACCTCCCCCGCCCTCGCGGCGCGCACTACTACCCGCGCGCGGCCGAGGTCGCCGCCGCCGCCGCCGAAGCCGCGGCCGTCGGCGTCCCGGCGCCCGGAGATCGCGACGGCACCGGACCAGCCCCTCGACGTTCCCGACCCCAGCTTCGCCGGCCCGTTCTGACGGGGCCGGAGAGCGACGTGTCCCGGAGGCCCGATTCGACGAGCAGGACGTGTGTGAGCCTCCGTGGGGAGGCGTGTTTGGATCCACGCCGCGCTCCGGTCGCTCGAGGGTTGCGCGGGCACGCCTCGCCACAACAGGGTCGTCTCGGTGGGCCGCAACCCGCCGCCTGCGCGCGTAGCTAGCGGCCGAGCCGCCGCGGCCCGCAGCAGAGCGCAGACAGGGTAATTAGCCATCGGGTGGTAACCCGTGTGCACCACCTCGTCGTTCATCGAAAAGACGAAGACGTTCGCGAAGAACGCGGGGCGAAGACGAAGCCAGTAGATCCGGAGGGCACTCTTGCAGTTCACGTGCCCGGCACGGCTCGGCTCAGACGCGTGAGCCTGCGACTCGAGTGAGGGCGAGCCGAGCACGACGACCGCGGCGTCAGGCCAAGAGCGATGCCCCCACGAGGTTCGCCCATGAACACGCCCCCCTGGTCCGTCGGCGCAATGTGCTCGAGGACGTCGAGGGCATAGGCCCGTGGATACGCTCGCTACCGGGCCCCTCGGGATGTCGTGGAAGGCGCACCTCGGAGGGGCCAGCACAGGGCGTCCATACGCTCCTCGACGTCCACGGACGAAGACCAGGTCGAAAGTAGATCGCGGTCACCGCCCCCACCTCCTGTTGCACGAGCCGTGTATACAACGCATCGGCGCAACCAACCTCGAGCACGCGGTCCGCGTCCGCTCAGCATCTTCGCGACGAACTTGTAGCGGGAGAGGACGAAGAGCAGGTGACGCGGGTCGTCTCGCCACGCCTGGTTCGTAGTCCGCCCGAGGACCGTGCCACTCCCTCACGGTCGCGGATCTCGATGGACGGTTGATACTGCGGCTCGCGGGTCTGGTCGGCGGACACCGGCACGACGATAGCGTCCGGGACGCCTCGGAGGCGCGGGAGCCGTCACCAGTGGCCGCGCACCGCCGGCTCGATTCCCGCCGCCGCGAGCACGTCGTCCCAGAGCTCGACGACGAGCATCGGAACAGGAAGGCCGGACGCCGCGCTGCGCGGCACGAACTCCAGCCCAGCCTGGCCCTCGCCGCAAACCGGCGATTGGCGGCCATCGTAGCGTGCTCCAAGAAGACGGTCAGGAGCTGGCCCTGCTCCTCGTCGTCGACCGTGGCGAGACGGCGAAGCTCCCGCGGCGCGGTAGGCCGTCTCCTCGAGGAGCTCTCGCCGTGCGCACGCCTCGAGCGTCTCGCCGGGATCGCGGTGGCCACCAGGGCGGCACCCACATGCCGGCGCGGCTCAGCCCGGGCAGCTCGTCGCGATGCTGGAGGAGGGCCGCACCGTCGTCGCGGAGGACGAAGACCGTTGCGATCTCCGCAGGCCGGCGCGAAGCGGTCACGACGCGCGACCCGTCGGTCGGGTCATCCCGCGGGAACGAGCCCGAGCGAACGGACGCGCGCGGCGAGACCTTCCTCATCGAGCCGGTGCACGTGCAGCGTCTCGTTGTTCTCGCCGCTCTCGGCACCTCCTCGACGCCGACTTGTCACGCGCGCGGCCGCCTCGGGCGCCCGGCGGCCAGCGCGGCGAGCACGGCGTCGCCCTGGCCGCCGGCGACGAAGTGGTTGTCGACGGTGACGATCGGGCCCGTCGGCGACCTCCGCGAGCCAGGCGCCGTCGACGTCGCGCAGCCACGGCAGCGCGACGACGCCGAACCGAGCCCGTCCGCGGCGAGCAGGTCGCCGCCGCCCAGGCCCGCCGACCATCACCGGCCGGCCGCGACGAAGAGCCCGTCCTCGCCGTGCGCAGCACCGTGCCGCGCCCCGGGCACGAGCTCGCCGACCTCGGGCGGCTCGAAGCCGAGAGCCCAGCGGCGCTGACGAGGCGCAGGTAGACCGGCCCCGGCGCCCCGTGCACCGCCCAGTCGACCGCGGCGCGCACCTCGGTCTCCCACTACGGCTCGATCAGCGCCATGCCCGGCACCGAACCGAGCGGCGCGATGTCGCGCACCGACTGGTGCGAGTGGCCCGGCCCGCCCGGGACGAGCCCGGCGAGCGAGCCGACTAGATCACCTTCGTCCCCTCGGTGGCGTTGTTGTAGATCTGCTCGTTCGGCCGGGTGGAGAGGAAGCAGGCGAACGAGTGGACGACGGGCAGGAGCCCGGCCAGCGCCATCGCGCCCGCCTGCGAGACCATGTCCTGCTCGGCGATGCCGCACTCGAAGAAGCGCTCCGGGAAGCGCTGCGGAAGGCGACGAGGCCGCAGTCGTAGCGGAGGTCGGCGTCGAGCGCGACGAGCCGCGGCTCGCGCTCGGCCGCCTCGACGAGCGCCTCGCCGTACGCCGGCACGAGCCGCTGCCGGACGGCTGCTCCGGCCGAGACGTGCTCCGGCGGCTCCGCCTCGACGAGCTCCACGGGCCGGCGCCGGCGGCCGCGAGGAGCGCGTCGAGCCGCGTCCGGATCTCTCGAGCGCGTGCTCGTACTCCTCGGGCGTCGGCGCGCCGGAGTGGTAGCCGTAGAGGGACGTGTCGCTGCGCGGCAGGTGGCCGGCGGGCTCCATGAACGAGACGCCGGCGCCCTTGCGCGTGTCCGCGACGACGAGCTTCGGCCGCCGCTCGCCCTCGAGAGCCGCGCGAGCGTGTCGCGAACGCGGCGACGTCGTGGCCGTCGCATTCGGCGACCGCCAGCCGAAGGCCGCGACCTTCGCGGTCGAGGTCGCCGAGGTCGCTGACCTCCGCGACCCAGGTGTCCGACTGCACCTTGTTGTGGTCGACGATCACCGTGATCTCGGCGAGGCCCCGGTTCGCGGTCGGCTGGAGCGACTCCCAGAACTGGCCCTCCTGCAGCTCGCCGTCGCCGGTGAGCACGTACACGCGGCCGCTGCGGCCCGCGAGCCGGTCGGCGAGCACGAAGCCCCGCGCCTTCGAGATGCCCATGCCGAGCGAGCCGGTGTTCGTGACGACCTCGGGCGTCGCGGCGACGTCGGGATGGCCGGGCAGACCGTCCAGGCGGCGCAGCCCGTGGATCAGGTCGAAGTCGAGCCGGCCGAGCGCGGCCAGCACGGCGTAGAGCCCCGGTGAGTCGTGGCCCTTCGAGGAGAAGTAGCGGTCGCCCTCGCCGAGCACCTCGAGGTGCAGCCACGACACGATGTCGAGCGAGCTGAAGGTCGTCCCGGGATGGCCGGAGCCGGCGCGCGCGATCATGTAGAGCGCGTTCAGGCGGCAGGCGTCGCAAAGCGGCGGCGCGCGCGACCGGTCGGCGTCGAGGCTCGGAGCCGTTCCAGCTCCGCGGTAGGGCACGTAGCGAAGCTGCACGGCCGAAAAGCCTACCGGCCGCGCACGGGGGCGGACGGCGAAGCCGTCGCGGCGACGGCGGCCGCGCTCACACCAGCATCACAGGGTCGCTCTATCATCCTCCGGGACGGGGGAACCGGCGCGGAAAGCGCTGCGCCCCCGGCTACCCATGGCAGTCGATCCAGAGACACTCGACGAGCAGATCGCCCCCTCCGCGAGCGCCGCGCCGCTCGACGTGCCCTTCCGCCGCATCTCGCCGTTCCAGGGCCTCGCCGAGGCGTGGCACTCCCGGCACCTGCTCCGGCTCCTCGGCGGCGAGGCGATCCACCGCACGTTCGCGTTCACGATGCTCGGGCCGCTCTGGATCTTCCTGGGTTGGGATGGAGCATCGCCGGCAAGGCCTTCCTCTTCGGCAGCGTCCTGAACGTGCGCACGCCGAACGGTGTCCCCTACATCGTCTTCATGCTCACCGGGATGCTCGGCTGGTCACTATTTCAGCAGTCGCTGATGTACGGGGTCAAGAGCTTCCAGCGCTACCAGCGCTACGCCCGCCGCCTCCACGGTCCGCTGATGCTGCTCCCGATCGCGATCAGCGCGGAGGCCCTGCTCCAGTTCATGCTCTACTTTTCGGTCGTCCTCTCGGGGCTCGCCTACTATGGGCTTCGCGGCGAAGGTCTATTTCGAGACCGGCCCCCAACTCCTCTTCGTTCCCTTCGGGCTCATCCTCTGCCTGGCCTTCTCCGGCCTGTCGATGATCCTGACGCCGATCAACTACCGCAAGCGGGACGTCCGGCTCGTGGTGAAGTACATGCTCCAGTTCTGGCTGTACGTGACGCCGGTCCTCTATTCGCTCCAGTACCTCCATGGCTTCCTCCTGACCGCAGCGAAGCTGAACCCGCTCGCACCGATGATGGAGATGATCAATTTCGGCCTCATCGGAGGCGGGAACGTAGGGGTGCGTTTCGTCCTGTGGGGCAGCGGCGCCGCGGCGACGGCGGACGCCGTCGGGCTGCTCGTCATCACCCGCTACGGCCCGATCGCGCTTTCGCGACCGCTGATCGACGACGCGAAGGAGGGCGACGTGGACGACGACGACGACGTGGCGATCGCGTGAGGCTCGCGGATCCCACCGGCGCGAGCTGGCCTCGTACGCCGACGGCCGTGTCTGGCGCCTCACCCGCGGCCGCCACTTCGAGGGCACCGTGCGCGCGTTCAGGAGCGAGCTCGAGGAATCGGCGCGCGGGATGGGGAAGATCGTCCGCATGGCGCCCGACAAGCTCCGCCCCGACCGTCACGTGTGGGTGCAGTTCGGCGACGCCGAGATCGAGCTCGGCCGGCCCTGCGTCTGCGGCAGCACCCATATCGTCCGCCTCCACCGCTGGTGGGCGCACTGCAACGTGTGCGGACGACTCCTGCACACGAGCGAGCCGCCGCCGCGCAGCGAGCCCATGCTCGCGCTCGTCGCCGACGGACCGCAGGCCGAGACGTCGGCCGGCGACCCGCGGCATCCGGAGAATGCCCCTCCCCGGGGCTCCGCGGCCCAAGGCGCTCGACGCCCTGCACGAGGTCGTCCTCTACCGGCACGCAGTGACGCGTGAAGCGGAGCAGTGCTTCGGCATCGGCCGTATGCGCTCCGGGGAGGAGACGCTGCTGTCCGTCCGCTTCCCGCTCGACGACGGCCGCCGCATCCCGAGCCCCGACATACCGGGCCAGTGGCAGTACACGCTCGGAAGGGCGCTCGTCGAGCAGTTCGGGGGCCTCCTCGATCCCACCGAGCTGGAGGAGGGAACCCGCGTGAGCTGGAAGATCGACGAGGACCCGGGACCGAGCTGGACGACGACGACTTTGACCCGTCGCCCGGCTAGACGACGGGGGGGAGCTCCGTCTCGCCCGCCGCGACGAGCTGCTCGGCCCGCGCGACGTCGTCGGGGTAGTCGATCGAGAAGCCTTCCGCCTCGTCGGTGAGGAAGGGCACGACGCCGTCGCCGGCGATCGAGGGCCGCGGCCCGTCGAGCACGCGGCGCCAGGCGATCTCGAGGCTCGAGTTCTGGACGTAGACCTTCGGCAGCGCGGCGTACTGCGTCGAGTGGCACGGCACCTCGCCCGGCCCCTGGTCGAGCAGCGGCCGCATCGTGTCGCCCTCGATGAGCCACATCTTGCCCGGGTGCTGCTTGCACGAGCTCGACCGCGCGGATCGAGTCGACACGTCGCCGAGGGCGAGCAGCTGCTCCCAGGCGCGGCGGATCGTCGCGGCGCTGCGGAACGGGCTGGTCGGCCGCAGGATCGAGAACGCGTCCTCGCTCGCGGCCACGCATCACGTGCACGACCCAGTCGATGTCCGGAGAGGTCGCGGCGCGATCTCGGCCGGGCGCAGCCCGGGACCTCGGCGCCGTAGCGGCGGGCGACCTCGGCGATCTCCTCCGAGTCGGTCGAGACGACGACCGCCGCGAAGAACCCGCTCTCGCGCGCGGCCGCGATCGTGTACGCGATCAGCGGATGCCCGGCGAGCGGGAGCACGTTCTTGCCGGGCACGCGCTTGGAGCCGGCGCGCGCCGGGACGAGCGCCACGGCGGTCGGCCATCAGACGCGCTCCGGGGTCGTGGGTGACGTAGACCGTCTTCCAGTCCGAGTAGACGTCGAGCGCCTCGGTTCCCGGCTCGCGCCAGCCGGTGCCGGAGTCGCGCAGGCCGCCGAACGGCACGTGCGGCTCGAAGCCGTACGTCGGCCCGTTCACCTGGACGCCGCCGGCGACGACGCGGTGCAGGAACTCGTGGCCGCGGTGGATGCTGCGGGTCCAGATCGCCGCGGTCAGGCCGTACGGGCTCGCGTTGGCGAGCGCGAGCGCCTCGTCGAAGCCGCGCACCCGGTGCAGCGTCGTGATCGGCCCGAACAGCTCCTTGCAGGAGATCTCGGCGTCGGGGCCGACGCCTTCGACGATCGTCGGCGCCATGTAGAACCCGGGCCGGGCGAGCCGCTCGCCGCCGGTGAGGATCGTCGCGCCCGCCGCCCGCGCCCGCCCGACGGCCGCGAGCATGCTCTCGAGCTGGCGCTCGTTGATCACCGGCCCGAAGTCGTCGTCGTCGGTCGGAGCCGACCCGCTGCGCGGCGCGCCGCTCGACGAGCAGGTCGCGGAAGCGGTCGTACACGGCGTCGAACACGATCAGCCGGGATCCGGCGGCGCACCGCTGGCCCGCGTTGGAGAAGGCCGACAGCACCGCGGTCGCCGCGGCCCGCTCCAGGTCGGCGTCGTCGCAGACGACGAGCGGGTTCTTGCCGCCGAGCTCGAGACACACCTTCGCGAGCCGCTCGCCCGCGACGCGCGCGATCAGGCGGCCGACCGCCGTCGAGCCCGTGAACGAGACGACGGCGACGCGCGCGATCCTCGACGAGCGGCTGTCCCGCCTCCTCGCCGAAGCCGTTCACGATGTTCAGCACGCCCGGCGGCAGCCCCGCCTCGGCGGCGAGCCGCGCGAAGACGAGCGCCGTCTCCGGCGAGTCCTCGGACGCCTTCAGCACCGCCGCGTTGCCGCACAGGAGCGCCGGGAACACCTTCCAGGCGACGTTCGCGATCGGCGTGTTCGCGGCGATGATCAGCCCGGCGACGCCGAGCGGCTGCCGCAGCGTCATCGCCTGCCGGTTCGGGGTCGCGCTCGGCATCGTCTTGCCGTAGAAGCGGCGGCCCTCGCCGGCGATGAAGTAGCCGAGCTCCATCGCGCCGTCGGTCTCGCCGCGCGAGTCCTTCGGCGACTTGCCCGTCTCCGCTCCCACGACGGCGGCGACCTGCTCGCGGTCACGCTCGAGCAGCTGCGCGACGCGGCGCAGGATCCGGCCGCGCTCCTCGACGGTCCGGCCGGCCCACGCGGGCTGCGCCGCCGCCGCCGCGCTCACCGCCGCGTCGACGTCGGCCGCACGCGAACGGGCGACGCTCGAGAGCGGCTCGCCGGTCGCCGGGGCGATCTTCACGAACGTCTCGCCGGCCGCCGCCGGCAGCTCCTCGCCGGCGATCACGTTCGCCACGAAGGGCAGCGAGCCGCTCATGCGAGGAACCCTCCGTCGACGCACAGCTCGTGGCCGGTCACGTAGCGCGAGGCGTCCGAGGCGAGGAAGAGCAGCGGCCCGGTCAGGTCGTCCGGCTCGGCCATGCGCCCGAGCGGGACGCGCGCGCAGTACTTGCGCAGGAACTCCGGGTCCTGGTCGGCGCGCACGCCGCCCGGCGAGAGAGCGTTCACGCGCACGCGGCGCGAGGTGGCGCGCGAGCCACTTCGTCAGCTGGACGACACCCGCCTTCGAGGCGCCATAGGCGGCCGGCTTCACGAAGCCCGGGATGTGGTCGTAGAAGGTGGGATCCGGCGAGATCGACGCGTAGAGCGAGCCGATGTTGACGATCGAGCCGCCGCCCGCCTCGCGCATCGCCTCGCCGAAAACCTGCGAGCAGACGAACGTGCCGCGCGTGTTCACGTCGAGCACGCGCAGGAAGTCGTCGTCCGAGGCTGCGCCGGCGGCGTCAGGGTCGGGCGGCTGGTCGATGCCGGCGTTGTTCACGAGCACCTGCGGCGTCGGCAGCCGGTCGCGAAGCGCCGAGAGCGCGGCGCGGTCGGTGACGTCCGCCTGCTCGATCCCGTCGCCGCCACGGACGTCGACCCGCACGACCTCCATCCCGGCGCCCTCGAGCGCGGCGCACCAGACGGGGCCGAGATTGCCGCGTGCGCCGGTGACGATCGCGAGCGGGCGGTCAGGCATCGTCGCCGGCGGCGCTGGCGACTGGCTCGCTCACGGGGAGCAGCTGCTCCTCGAGGTCCTCGAAGCGCAGCGGGGCGTCGCCCGAGACGGGGTGCCGGAGCGTGCGGCCGACGACTCGGTCGAGCTCGTACGGCGGCAGCCCGTCGGCCGGGGACTTCAGCGCGACGTCGTCGCGACCGATCGTGTGCCCGGCGGGCAGGTCGCGTGCGGCGACGATCATCTTCCCCATCTTCCGGATCGGCTCCGCCTCGCTCGGGTACATCGTCTTCGTGCCGTCACCGATCGCGAGGTTCGCACGCTCGAGGTCACGGACGAGCTTCCGCATCCCCTGCGGCTCGAGCGAGAACTTGTGGTCGGTGCCTCGCCAGGCCCGGTTGAGCGTGAAGTGCTTCTCGACGATGCGGGCCCCGAGGACGTAGGCGACGAGCGGAGCCGAGATGCCGTTGTCGTGGCCGGAGAAGCCGACGACGGCATCAGGGAAGCACTCGCGGTACGTCTCGATCACGCGCAGGTCGAGCTCCTTCCACTCGGCCGGATAGCCCGCCGTGCACTGCAGGATCGCGACGTCGGGGTTGATCTCCGCAACGGCTTCGTAGCCGCGGCGGACGTCGTCGAGCATCGCGCCGCCGGTCGAGATGATCATCGGCTTGCCGAGATCGGCGACGTAGCGCAGCAACGGCGTGTTCGTGAGGTCGCCTGAGGCCATCTTGAACGCGGGCAGGTCGAGCTCCGCGAGGAAGTCCGCGCTCGCGAAGTCGAAGGCGGTGGCGAAGAAGGTGACTCCGAGCTCCTGGGCGAACGCCTTCAGCTCGAGGTACTCGTCGCGGCCGAACTCGAGCGCCTCGCGGTGCACGCCGTAGGTCGGCCCGTAGCTCTCCTCGCTCTCGTAGGGCCGGTCGTAGAAGGCGTGCGTGTAGAGCGAGCGGTTGTCGCGCTTCTGCAGCTTGACCGCGTTGACGCCGCAGTACTTCGCAGCCTGGAAGAGCTCCTTGCACGTCTCGACGGAGCCCATGTGGTTGTGCCCGATCTCGGCGATCACGTAGCAGCCGGAGTCGTCGCGGATCTCGAAGCCGTCGATCGTAAGTGTGCGCGGGTGCGTCGAAGTCATGATTCGCCATGCTAATCGGAGAGGCGGCCGGTCGCAGCAGGCAAGCAACCGTCTAGCATCGACACGTGACCTCGATCCTCGGCCTCAACGCATATCACGGCGACGCCTCGGCGGCGCTCGTCGTCGACGGAGAGCTCGTCGCCGCGGCCGAGGAAGAGCGCTTCACACGGGTGAAGCACGTCGCCGGCTTCCCGGGGCACGCCGCCCGCTGGTGCCTCGAGGAGGCCGGCCTCCGCGTGGAGGAGCTCGACCACGTCGCCGTCTCGCGCGACCCGCAGGCGAACGTCGGGCCGCAGCTGCTGCACGGGATCCGCGACGGCGCGAGCGCCCGCTACCTGAAGGAGCGCCTCGACCACGCGTCCCGGCCGCGCGACGTCGGCGCTGCGCTCGCCGAGGCGTGCGGCGTCGACCGGGCGGCGATCCGCGCCCGCGTCCACGACGTCGAGCACCACCAGACCCACGTCGCGAGCGCGTTCCTCGTCTCGCCGTTCGCGGAGGCGGCGATCCTCTCCGTGGACGGCTTCGGCGACTTCTGCTCGACGATGACCGCGGCCGGACGAGGCTCCTCGTTCGAGGTGCTCGACCGCGTCCTCTTCCCGCACTCGCTCGGGATGCTCTACGCGGCCGTCACCCAGTGGCTCGGCTTCCCGCACTACGGCGACGAGGGCAAGGTGATGGGGCTCGCCCCGTACGGCGACCCGGCCCGCTACCGGCGCACGCTGCGCGAGGTCGTCGTTCCGCACGGCGATCTCTTCCAGCTCGACCTCGACTGGTTCACCCACGACGAGGAGGGCGTGGACATGCTCTGGGACGAGGGCGCCCCGGCGATGGCGCGCATCTTCTCGGACCGGTTCGTCGAAGCCCTCGGTCCGCCGCGCGAACCGGACGCTCCGCTCGACGCGCGCCACATGGACGTCGCGGCCGCGCTCCAGGAGCGCCTCGAGGAGATCTACCTCCATCTCGCCCGGCAGCTGCACGAGCGGACGGGCTTCCGCGACCTGTGCCTCGTGGGCGGCGTCGCCCTCAACGCGGTCGCGAACGGGCGGATCCGGCCGGAGACGCCGTTCGAGCGCGTCTACGCGCCACCGGCGGTCGGCGACTCGGGCACCGCGGTCGGCGCCGCCTACCACGTCTGGAACCGTGTGCTCGGCGAGCCGCGCGGCCCCGAGCAGCGGCACGCGGACGCAGGCCCGCGCTACTCCGACGAGGAGTGCGCCTCGGCACTCGCGGCCGCCGGCCTCGACGCCGTCCGTCTCGAGGACGACGCGCTCCTGCCGGCCGTCGCCGGCTGGATCGCGGACGGCGCCGTCGTCGGCTGGTTCCAGGGGCGGATGGAGCTCGGCCCACGCGCGCTCGGGCACCGCTCGATCGTCGCCGACCCGCGCCGGCCGGAGCTGAAGGACGTCCTGAACGCGCGCATCAAGCACCGCGAGCCGTTCCGGCCCTTCGCCGTCTCGATCCTCGCCGAGGAGACGGGTGCCTGGTTCGCCCAGGACGGTCCCTCCCCGTTCATGATGCTCGTCTACAAGACGCGGCCGGAGCGGCGCGCGGAGATCCCGGCCGCGAACCACGTCGACGACACGTGCCGCGTCCAGACCGTGGAACGGGACGTCGAGCCGCTCTACTACGGCCTGATCGAGGAGTTCCAGCGCGCTCACCGGCGTCCCGCTCGTGCTCAACACGTCCTTCAACGAGGACGAGCCGATCGTGATGACACCGGCCGAGGCGGTCGAGACGTTCCTGCGCACGCACATGGACGTGCTCGTGCTCGGGAACTACGTCGTCCGCCGCGACGACGCGCGGACTCGGACAGCGCGTCGCGGTAGCAGCGAGAAGCGCGTCCGCGGCGGCCTGCGGCGACAGTTCGCGTCGCGCCTTCTCGCGCGCCGCGGCGCCGAGGCGCGCGCGGAGCTCCGCGTCGCCGAGCAGCCGCTCGAGCGCGGCGCGGAGCGCCGCCGGGTCGCGCGGCGGCACGAGCACGCCGGTCACGCCGTCCTCGACCGCGTCCACGAGCCCGCCGACGCGCGCTCGCGACGACCGGCCGGCCCCACGCCATCGCCTCGCGCGCGGCGACGCCGTAGCCCTCCCGCCGCGACGGGGCGGCGACGACGGCGGCCCGCTCGTAGAACGGCCCCAGCTCGCCGGGCGGGACGAACCCCACCGCCTGCGGGACGCGCGCCCGCAGCGGCCCGTCGCCGACGACGACGAGCGGCAGGTCGTCGCCGCAGGCCTCGACGAGCTCGAGCACGCCTTTCTCCTCCGAGAGCCGGCCGACGTAGAGCACGTGCGGCGGCTCCTCCGGCTCGCCGACCTCGTCGGGGATCGCGACCCCGCTCGGGACGACCCGCACCTCGCGCGCGCCGAGCGCCTCCGCCTCGGCCGCGAGCGCGCTCGACGCGGCGAGCACGAGCCTCGCCCGCCGCAGCACCGGCCGCGCGAGCCACGGCACGCGCCGCGCGAGCTCGACGTCGGTGCCCCAGACCTGGACGACGTACGGCTTGCCGAGCGTCGCCGCGACCGCGCCGGCCGCGAGCCAGTGCGCGTGGACGAGGTCGGCGTCCCGCGCAGCACGCGCGGCGGCGCGGCGGAACGACCAGAGGAACGCGCGGCACGAGCGCCGCGAGCCACGGCCGCGCGCGCAGGTTGCCGGCGATCCCGTGCCCGTACGCGATCCCGAAGTGACGGAAGTCCGCCGGCGAGACGACTGCGACCTCGACGCCGCGGGCGCGCACCCCCTCGACCGCGTGACGCGACGAACGCGCCGGCCGGATCGTCTCGGGCCGCGCGGGTACGACGTCGTCAGCACGGCGACCTTCACGGGTGAACCGTACGGCTCCGGCGGCGCAGCAGCGAGAATCGATCCGTGCAGCGACCCGGGACGCCGGCTGCTGCGGCCGGCCCGGCCGACCTCGCGGTCGCCGCGATCCCGCTCGTGCTCGTGCCGGCGCTCGGCGCCGTCCAGGGCGGCTACCTGCCGGACGCGTGGGTCTGGGCGACGCCGCTCGCCGCCTGGGTCGCGGCCCTCGGCGCGTTCCTCGGGCCTGCCGGGGCGCTCAGGCGAGCCTGGCCGTGGGCGCTCGCGGCGATCGCGCTGCTCGGCTGGACGGCGGCCTCCACGCTCTGGTCGCTGCAGCGCTCCCAGACGGTGCTCGAGGCGCGGCGGACGGCCCTCTACGCGGCTGTCGTGCTCGCGCTCGTCGTCCTCGCCCGCCGCGGAGCGGGCCGTGCGCTCGTGATCGGCACGCACGCGGGGATCTCGCTGCTCGTCGGCTACGGGCTCGTGCGCTACCTCGTCGAGCCGCCGCCTCGCGACACCTTCGAGGGCGAGCTGCTCGCCCAGCCGGTCGGCTACGCGAACGGCATCGGCGTGCTCGCCGCGCTCGGGCTCCTGCTCGGCCTCGGCCTCGCCGTGCGCGCCACCTCGGTTCGCGGTCGCGCCGCCGCGGCGGCCACCCTGCCCCCGCTCGCGCTCGCGCTCTCGCTCACCTCCAGCCGGGCCTCGTGGCTGGCGCTCGCGGCCGGCGGAGCCGTCCTCGTGCTGCTCGAGCCGGCCACGGCGCGCATCCTCCGCGCGCTCGTCGCGACCGTGCCGGCAGCCGGGATCCTGATGGGCCTCGGCGTGGCCGTCCACCTGACGAACGCGGCCGCGCGGCCGGGCAGGCTCGCGAGCGCGCTCGTCGTGCCCGCCGCGGCGCTCCTCGCGGCCGTCGCGGCCGCGGCAGCCGTCCGGCTGCTCGGAGCGGACACCGGCGCCGGAGAGGCGCGACGCCGCCTCGTCCCCGTCTTCCTGGTCTGCGTGGTCTCGGCCGCCGCCGGCGGCGTCGAGCGCGCCGCGACGAGCCTTCCGCGCGCGACGTACTGGCACGTCGCCTGGCACGAGCAGGTGGTCGCGCACCCCGTGCTCGGCACCGGGGCCGGCACGTTCGGGCTCGTCTGGGCGGAGTCGGGAGACGCGGCGACGCGGGGCGGAGCGCTCGACGCGCACTCGCTATACCTCGAGACGCTCGCGGAGCTCGGGCCGGTCGGGCTGCTCCTGCTCGGCGCGCTCCTGCTGCTGCCGCTGCGCCACGCCGCGCGCCGCCGCCTCGGCGGGCTCGCCCCCGTGGCGGCCGCCGCGTACGCCGCCTTCCTCGTGCACGTCGCGCTCGACTGGGACTGGGAGCTGCCCGCGGTCGTCGTCGCCGGGCTCGCCTGCGGCGCGGCGCTCCTGCTCGGCGACGACGCGGGCTCCGAGCCGGCGCCCCGCGCCCGGGCCGCGGCGGTCGCCGCCGCGCTCGCCCTCGGCGCGCTCGGCATCGCGGGCGCCCGCAGCACGACCGTCCCCGCGGCCGCCCCGCAGACGGGGAGGGCCCCGCTGAGCAGGGCCCTCCCGTCGAGCGCACGCAGCAGCGGCTAGGTCCTACCCGTTCCCGCTCCTGCCGCGCCCGCCACCGTCGCCGTGGCCGCCGTTCCCGTTCCCGTTCCCGTTCCCGTGGTCGCCGGAGCTGCCGTTGTCGCCGCCCGAGCCGTGCTCCCCGTGGCCCGGCGGCTGGACGATCGACGGTGCCGAGGTCGTCGCCGTCGTCGTGGTCGTCGACGTCTGGCCCTGCTCCTCGTCACCCTCGTGGACCCTCGTGCTTCTGGCCGGCGGTCGTGCTCGTGCACGGCGCCGCCTCGTCACCGTGGCGCAGGTGCGCGCTCACCGCCTTGCTGCTCACGGTGATCTGCACCCATTGCTGCTTGCGCGAGTGCGTGCGGTGACAGAGCGTGACCCGGTACTCGTACTGGGACGCGCTCGGATACTCGTATTCCGACGCCGCAGCTCCGGTCCGTGCGAGCGCCGTGCCGCCGAACAGCGCGAGCGGCACGAAGAGCGCCGCCGTGATCGCGAGTGCGGCCGCCGCCTTCCGGATCGGCTTCCCGAGCAAACGTTGCTTCATCGTGTTCTGGCCTCCGAGGTTTCGGGTTACAGCAGATAGATGCTGGAACCCGCGGAAAACTTGCGCTCGGATCAGTCGCGCCGCGCGAAGACGACCGGCAGCGCGAGGATGAACGCCCCCAGGGCGTAGAAGTAATAGAACTGCATCGTCAGGTAGAAGAAGTTCGCGGCCATCGTCCCCGCGAGCGCGGCGGTGAGACCCCACGCGAGCGGCCGCACGCGGCGGCCGTCCGGGTCGCCGGCCGCGTCGAGCACGCGCCCGAGCAGCCGCGCCGCCCGCAGCCGCAGGAACAGGTAGCGGATCCAGACGAGGTAGACGAGCAGGCCGAGGAGCCCCGTCTCGACGATCAGCGCCACCCAGTAGGAGTGCGGCCCCCAGTTCGATTTGCCCGTGACGAACTGGTAGTAGACGGAGAAGTTGTTCAGGCCGAGCCCGAGCAGCGGGTGCATGTGGACGACCTGCGGCACGAAGTCGTAGATCGCGAAGTGGGTCGAGGTCGAGCCGCCGCCGG
The DNA here is from genome assembly GCA_963815005.1 of uncultured Actinomycetes bacterium. Classification (GTDB taxonomy): domain Bacteria; phylum Actinomycetota; class Thermoleophilia; order Gaiellales; family Gaiellaceae; genus Palsa-739. Next base: position 104,703 of record CAWFFI010000015.1, on the reverse strand, counting down.
TCTGGATCCGCGACCGCAGCACGACCGAGAAGTAGTGCCAGCGGCTGACGACGACGTACGCGAGCACGAGCGCGAGCCCGGCGAGCGGCGCGAGCAGCGCCCGGGTGCGCACGAAGCGCCGGTACGGGATCGCGAGGATCAGCACGCCGACGCCGAGGCCGAGCAGACCGCTCCGCGAGAGCGTCGCGAGCAGCACGAGCAGGCAGAACGCGAGGATCCCGGCGAGCGGCCACTTCAGCCGGTGGCCGCGCGGCAGCCGCAGGTAGACCGGCGTCAGGGCCAGCACCGGCACGTCGAGCATGATCCCGAGGTGGTTCGGGTCGCCGGTGAGCGCGTTCGGCCGGTAGACGCTCTGCCCGTTGACCGCGCCGTAGATGTTGATCGAGCTCGCGCCGCCGGTGAGCGGGCCGAGCAGGACGTGGTCGAGGTTGACGCCGCCGCGCGCGAGCACGAGCTGCGCGATGCCGTAGAGGGCGTTCGCGACGAACCCGGCCGTGAACCAGCCGAGCGCCCGCCAGAAGAACCGCTCGCCGCGCCGCGAGAGATAGGCGACGGCGGCGGCGAGGAAGAGGACGTGGATGACGAACTTCACCATCCCCTTCGTGAACTGGTCGAGCCCCTGCTTCGTGTCGATGTTGAAGAAGCCGAACAGGTAGACGAGGAGGAACGCGGCGAAGAAGCCGAGCACGATCGCGGTCGAGCGCGGCACGGGGCCCCGCTCGCGCAGCACGAACGCGACGAGGAAGACGATCGTGAGGATGTCCGCGATCCCGACCTGGCCGCCGAAGTTCCAGTGCACCTTCTCGAAGGTGACGGTGAAGAACGTCGCGAGCAGGAGGCCGTCGAGCACCTTGACGCGCGGCACGGCGCGGGCGGCGCTGAGCGTGGCCGCCGTCATGCCAGGCTCCGCAGCAGGTCGGCGAGCTCCTCGACGCGGCGGCCGCGCGAGAGCCGGTCGCGCCACTCGGCGCTGAGCGGCGTCCCCTCGAGCGAGCCGGCCCGCCAGCGGCCGTGCAGCTCGACGAGCGCGTCGCGGAGCGCGGCCACGTCGTCGGGGGCGGCGACGACCCCGGCGCCCGTGTCGCGGACGAGCGCCGCGGCGGCGCCGTCGGGCGGCACGGCGGCGAGGATCGGCCGCTCGGCGGCGAGATACTCGAAGACCTTGCCGGAGAGGACGCCGCGGCCGCGGCCGCCCGCCTCCGGGATCAGCAGCAGGAGCGCCTCCGAGTCGCGCTGGAGCTCGAGCGAGCGCCGCCGCGGCACGTAGTCGACGAGCTCGAGCCGGTCGAGGACGCCGAGCTCCTCCGCGAACTCGCGGTCGGCCGCGCGGAAGTCGCCGACGAAGCGGACGACGACGTCGTCGAGGCCCGACTCGGCGAGCGCGCGCAGGAACGGCTTCGGGTCGCGGCGGCCGAAGAACGAGCCCGTGTGCGTGAGCCGGAACGTGTCGCTCGGGTGGTGCTCGAGCTCGGCGAAGTCGTCGAAGTCGCAGCCGTTCGCGATCGTGACGACGCGGCCGCGCGGGTTCAGCGTCCGCGTCTCCTCGCTGATCGCCTCGGCGGCGGTGACGATCGCGTCCGCCCGGGAGGCGACGAGCCGGGCGACGCCGCCGGCCGCCTTCTCCTTCACGCGGACGAGCCGCGACTCGTCGCCGCGGCGGTGCGGGTGCGCGACGAGCGAGTCGCGCAGGTCGGCGACCCACTTCGCGCCGGTCGCCTTCTGCACCGCGGCGCCGACGAGGTGGAGCGAGCCGGGCGGCGACGTCGTCAGCACGACGTCGATCTCCTCGCGGCGCGCGATCCGCAGCGCCGTCGGCAGCGCCGCCGTGCTCCACGGCACGTTCTCGTCGGGAACGAGCAGCCGCCGCCCGAAGAGCGCCGCCTGCGTCCCGACCCGGGCGAGGCCCTGCTTGCCGTGCAGCAGCTCCGCCGGCTTGACGCCCTTCGGGCCGACGTAGCGGACGCGGTGCACCCACGCCTGCGTCGGCAGCGCGAGCTCGCCGTCGGCGTGCACCCACTCCGGGTTGTCCGGGGCGAGCACGTGCGTCTCGATCCCGTACGCGGGCAGGTGGCTCGCGAACTTCAGCGGCCGCTGGACACCGCCGCCGCCCGAGGGCGGGAAGTAGAACGTCACGAGCAGGAGCTTCACCGCGACAAGGCTAGTTCGTGGCCCGGGGGCAGCTTGAAGACGACGAACTCGCCGTCGCGGTAGACCGGCGCGAGGCCCTGCTGCTCGACCGCCTGCACGGGCTCGGTGCGGCGGAGGACGAGCCACTCCGCGCCCCACTTGCGCGGGATCGAGAGGTCGGCTCCGTGCCCGAAGAACTTCAGCACCGACCGGCGGCGCGCCTGGACCTTGTTCGCCCGCGTGTCGGCGACGTGGGACGGCGGCTCGGCGGTGACGTAGACGGGGACGTACGCGGAGATCCGGTAGCTGACGCCGAGGTCGCCGAACACGATCGACCGCTTCGGCACCTCCGTGCGCAGGAAGCGGACGAGGCCGGGCGAGAGCGCGAGGTGGTCGTGCGAGGTCTCGGGCGTCCAGGTCGAGAAGCCGTGGACGATCACCGGCAGGACGAAGAGGAGCGCCGCGAGGGCGGCCGTCGGTCCCGGACGCTCGAACCGTCCCGCGTGCGCGGAGCGCCGCCGGGCGAGGACGGCGCCGACGACGAGGGCGGCGAGCGACCCGTAGAGGGCGATCCAGGTCGCGGCCGCCGGGCCGTTGTGCACGGAGCGGACGCCGTAGTCGCCGGGGAAGGCGAGCTGGAACGCGATCCCGGCCCCGAGCGCCGCGGGCAGCACGAGGAGCCGCAACACGCGCGCGAGGACCGCAAGTCCCCCCGCGAACGCGAACGCGAAGGGAACGAATCCCGCCGCCCGGCGTGCCTGCGAGAGCGAGACGGCGTCGCCGAAGTGCGGGAAGACGAACGACCACAGCTCGAGCACGAGCACGACGAGCGTGCCGCCGAGCACGTAGCGCGCTCCAGCGGCGCCGCGCGGCGAGCCCGGCGAGAGGCACGAGCACGAGCGCGGCGACCGCGACCGCGCCGGCCCGCGCGACCACCTCCGGCGCGAGCATGTAGCTCGTCCGCGAGTGGATCGAGAGGTCGCCGGCGTAGTGGCGGAGCTGCGCCGCCCGCTCCACGGGCCCCGGCGAGTGCGCCCGCGTGCCGCTCACGATCGGCGCGAGCCAGGCGAAGACGAGCCCGACCGGGACGCCGAAGGCAGCGAGCGCTCCGAGCCCGCGGCGCACGTCCTCCCCGGCCAGGAGCGCCCGCGCGAGGACGAAGCCCGCGAGCGGGATCGCGAGGAAGAGGGCGTAGGTCGGATGGACGAACGCGAGCACCGTGCCCGAGGCGGCGAGCGTCGAGCCAGAGCGGCGGCGACGGCTTCCGGACGACGAGGAAGAAGAGCGCGGTCGTCGCCGGCACGAGCAGCTGGCGCGCCGTCGTCCCGGGCAGCTCGAGCGACGTGTAGGCGCCGCCGTGGCCGGGCGCGAACGCGAGCAGCGCCACCTGGCCGAGCATCGTCGCGGCGCCGAGCCACACCGAGCGGAAGACGGCGACGCCCATCTCGAACGCGAGCACGAGCGCGAGCGGCGCGAGGATGCTCGACTCGTGGCGGATCACCGTCGGCCGGGTCGACGCCGGCGAGGCGCGCCACGAGGCCGAGCCAGGCGTGCCAGAGCGGGAACGCGTAGCCGGGGTGGAGCCCGCCGTCGCGGAACTCGTCCACCGCCTTGAGCGAGAGCGAGCCGATGTCCATGAGCTTCCGGATCCGGCCGAGGTGGAAGAGCGCGTCGCCGTGCACGACGTCCGCCACGAACCAGAGCGCGCCGCCGAGCGCGAGCCCGGCGAGCGTGGCGAGCCCCCGGCCGCGCGGGACCGCCTCGCGGTTGCGCGCCCGCGGCCGGAACGAGAACGGCAGCGCGACCGCGCCGCCGGCGAGGACGAGCGCGAGGGTCAGGTCGAGCGAGCCGTGGACGGCGACCGTGAGCGCGAGCGCCGCGCCGACGAGCGCGCCCGACCAGGCGAGCGCCGGAGCCGCGCCGCGCAGCCCGAGCGCGCGCGAGATCAGCCTGCCGGGGAGCAGCACGACGAGCGTCGCGGCCGCGAGGCGCACCCAGAGGCCGAAGCCGTCGCCCGCCGGCAGGAGGCGCGCGATCCCGAGCAGCGGCACGGCCAGCAGGAGCGGCGGGACCCGGAACACCCGGACGCTCATCCGAGCAGCCTCTCCACCGGCCCGGACGCGAGCCACGCGGCCGCCGCCCGGTACGAGCGGCCGCGCTCGCCGCGGAAGGCGAGGCCGCGCAGCCGCAGCGACGCGAGCAGCAGGCGGCGCGCCCGCTCCGCGTAGGCGACGCCGCGGTGCTTCGCGAGGAAGCGGAGGTGCCCCTTCACCTGCTCGGTGAAGTGGCGGCCGGCGTGCGAGGCGCCCTGGACGTGCGTCGCGCCCGCGCCCGGGAAGAAGCGCACCCGCCAGCCGGCGCGGACGAACCGGTAGCACCAGTCCGTCTCCTCGCTGAAGAGGAAGAACGCGTCGTCGGCCGGCCCGACCTCGTCGATCGCCGCGCGGCGGACGAGCAGCACCGCGCCCATCAGGAACTCCGCCTCGCGTTCGGCGTCGTGCGCGAAGCCGGCCGCGTAGAAGCCGTTCAGGAGCTCCGAGCCGGGCGCGAGCTTGCGCAGGAACAGGTACTCGGTCGCGAGCCGCCAGAGCGTCGGGAAGCCGCGCACCGAGCGCTGGAGCGTGCCGTCGGGGTTGCGCAGGCGCGGCCCGACGACGGCGGCCTCCGGGTGCGCGTCGGCGTGGGCGACGAGCGCGGCGAGCGCGCCCTCGTCGAGCCAGGCGTCGGCGTTCAGCAGGAGCACGTAGCGGCCCGAGGTGCGGGCGATGCCGGTGTTCCAGCCGTACGCGAGGCCGCGGTTCTCCTCCTCGACGAGCGCGACCTCGGGAAACCGCTCGCGGACGAGCGCGACGGTGCCGTCGGTCGAGCCGTGGTCGACGACGACGGTCTCGACGCCGCGCACGCTCTCGAGGCAGCGCTCGAGCCACGGGGCGGCGTTGTACGTGACGACGACGACGGATGCGTCCGTCATCGGGGCGCCGCCGTCCGCGCGCCGCCGCGCAGGCCCTCCCAGGCGACGATCGCGGCGCCGGGCAGCGAGAGGGCGACCGTGACGACGAAGAAGAGGAAGCCGGTGGCGAAAGCGCGGTCGGCGCCGACGCCGAGGTTGCCGAGGAAGCTGACGAAGAACGACTCGCGCACGGCGAGCCCGTTGACCGTGAACGGGACGAGCATCACGAGGAAGAGGAGCGGGCCCATCACGTAGTACGGCCGCGGCGAGAGGTCGACGCCGACCGACTTCCCCGCGCACCAGATCGCGAGGACGCGCACCGCCTGGACGACGAGCGTCAGCGCGAACATGCCGCCCAGGAGCCCGGCGTCGCCGCGGAACGCGTGCAGGCCGAGGTAGACCTCGCGCAGCGGCCGCTCGACGCGGAGCGTGCGCAGCAGCGGGCGCGTCCACTGGAGCACCGGGTGCAGCCGGCGCGAGAAGAGGACGATCCCGGCGAGGGCGGCGCCGACGACGAACGCGAGCTCGACCCAGAGGTAGCCGCCGACGTCGTAGCGGCCGACCGCGAGCGCGAAGCCGGCCGCGGCGAGGACGAGCGTCGCGGTGCCGCCGAGCGCGCGCTCGAGCAGGACGGTGCCGGCGGCGGCCGCACCCGAGCCGGGGTTGCGGCGCGCGGTCTCGTAGATCCGCGACGCGTCGCCGCCGAGCGAGGTCGGCAGCACCTGCCCGGCCGCGTAGCCGACGAAGTACGTGCGGACGAGCCGCGGCAGGGACTCGTGGACGCCGCGGGCGGCGAGGAGCGCCCGCCAGCGCCAGGCCATCGGCCAGACGGAGCCGGCCATGATCGCGAGCGAGAGGAGCCACCAGCCGACGCCCGCGTGCGCGAGGACATGGCCTGTCCGGCCGAGGTCGATCTTCCAGACGATGTACGCGGTGCAGAGTCCGGTGACGAGCAGCGTGAGCGCCGCCCGGACGAGCCGCCGCCTCGTCACGCGCGCGCCTCGACGGGCCGGGTCTCGAAACGGATGCGCTCGGCGGCCTCGTCGGCGGCGGCGAGGGCGTCGGCGCGGGTCGAGCCGACGGCGAGCACGGCGCCGGCCCGGTCGGAGGCGCGGCGCAGCGGCTGGAAGACGTGTCCCGGCTCGCGGTAGACGCGCACCCACTGGACGCCCTCGACCTCGCCGGCCTCCTCGAGCCCGGTCACCGAGACGAGCTCGCCGGGCGGCGCGACGAGGAACCGGACGACCGCGCCGCCGGCGAGCGCGTGCGGGACGAGCCGCTCGGCGTCGACCGGCTCGCCGAGGGCGGCGCCGACGGCGAGGTCGTCGAGGTCGATCCCGAGGCCGGCGCGGCAGAGCTCGCCCTCGTGGCCGCCGCCGACGCGGGCGGAGAGCTTCGCGAGCAGCGGGCCGCCGTCGTTGAAGAGGACCTGCGCGGAGACGGGGCCCTCGGCGACGCCGAGCGCTGCGGCCGCCGACGTCGTCAGCTCGACCGCGGCGCCGATCTCCGACGGCTCGAGGGCGGCCGGCCAGAGGTGGGCGAGCGAGACGCCGAACGCGGGCGCCGGCGCGGGCTCGCGGTCGGTGACGGTGAGCGGCACGAGCCTGCCGCCGAGCAGGAAGCCGTTGATCGTGACGACGCGGCCGCCGACGAGCTCCTCGACGAGGCAGTACTCGCCGCCGGTGCCCGCCACGGCAGCCGCCGCGGCGGCGGCCACGGCCTCGCGGTCGACGGCGAGGCCGACGTTGCGCTCGCCGGCCCGGTCGGGGGCCTCGATCACGCACGGGTAGCCGATCTCGTCCGCGGCGGCGACGACCTCGTCGAGCGAACGGCAGACGATCGAGCGCGGCTGCGGGACGCCGGCCGCGGCGAGGCGCTCGCGCTGGCGGAGCTTCGAGACGGCGAGCGTCGCCGCCTCGGGCGTGATCGGATGCGGCAGGCCGAGCCGGGCGGCGATGCGGGCCGCGCTCGCGACGGCGTGGTCGGTGCCGGCGGCGAGCAGCCCGTCGACCTGCTCGGCCCGGGCGAGGCGCTCGATCGCGGGCTCGTCCTCGATCGAGACGATCGCGCGCCGGTCGGCCTCGCGGAAGCCGGGGGCGGAGGGGTCGCGGTCGGCGGCGACGACGGTGAGCCCGCGCCGCCGGGCCGCCGCGAGGACGCCGAGCTGCGCCGGGCCCGCGCCGAGCACGAGGAGACGCTCTGCCACGTCGCCATTGTCGCGGCTGCGCCCGTCGGCGCCGCGGACCTGGTGTCACACGACCCTCCCACTCGGACGTGTCCGCGGTGCCCACGTCCGGTGCCAGGCACCGGACGTGTCCGAAGAAGACGCCACGGCCCTACGGGCCGTGAGCTGCTAGAGCCCTTCGACGACCCGTCGTAGGGCAGCGATCGCTTGCCGCCGGACCGGTCCGAACTGGTCGATCACGATCGAGGCGTCGACGAACGGGAAGGTCTCGGCCAGGCCGACGGCCGTCGCATAGCTGCTCCAGTGCCACTCCTCCGGCCGCTTCACGATGCCGGCCTTCACGGGGTTGTCGGCGTCGTATCGGAACGCCGTCAGGATCTCCTCGGCCGTGGTCTTGCGGCGCGACCAGTAGCGGTCGCGGACGAGGTAGCCAACGCGCCCATGGCGGGCGTTGAAGTCCTTCGTGTACTCGGAATTCAGCTCGTGCATCCCGCGCGCGAGCGAGTCGTCCGGCACGTCGACGAGCGCGTGCCAGTGCGTCGAGAGCTGGCACATCGCGATGCACGTCCAGCCATGGCGCGCGAGCGTGCGGACGAAGAGGCGCGTCCACGTCAGGTGGTCGACGTCGTCGCGGAAGTAGTTCGCGGGTCCCGCCGCGCCGACGCCGATGTGCTGGATCCCTGGAGCGAGATCGCGCGGCGGCCGGGGCATGTGCCGAGACTCGCTCGCGACGCGCGCCCGCGCAAGATGGCTCTTGCGGACAGGACGTCCACCTGGGCCATGTCCGGTGCCTGGCACCGGACTGGCCCGCGGAGACGATGAGCTCGACGGCTACGCCGCCTCGGCGACCGCGAGGTCGGACACGCGCTCGGCCGCCGGGCGGCGGCCGATCAGCGCCGCGGCGAGCGAGCCGAGCAGCACGACGCCGCCGCCCGCGTAGACCGCGACGTTCGTCCCGTGGACGAACGCGGCGCTGCTCTGGTAGCCGCCGGCGCGGGCGAAGAGCGCCGCGAGCACCGCGACGCCGAAGACGCCGCCGAGCTCCCGGATCGCGTTGTTCGCGCCGGAGGCCTTGCCCTGCTCCTCCGGCCGCACCGTGCCGAGCACGACGTTCGCGACCGGCGCGAAGAACAGCCCCATCCCGATCCCCGACAGCGCGAACGGCGCGACGAGGTCGGCGTAGGCCGTCGCCGGCGTGCTCACCGCCGCGATCCAGAGCAGCCCCGCGCCCTGGAGCGCGAGACCCGCGGCGAGCAGCCGGTGCCCGCCGATCCGGTCGGAGAGCGCACCCGCGATCGGCGCGACGATCATCGGCATCGCCGTCCACGGCAGGATCCGCAGCCCCGACTGGAGCGGCGAGAAGCCCTGCACCGTCTGGAAGAACTGGGCGAGCAGGAAGATCGAGCCGAACATCCCGAACGACATCAGCAGCGTCGCGACGTTCGTGAGCGCGAACGTCCGGTTGCGGAAGAAGCGCAGCGGCAGCATCGGCGCCGGCGCCCGCCGCTCCCAGGCCACGAACGCGGCGACGAGGAGCACGCCCGCGACGAGCGGGCCGACGATCCCGGCCGAGCCCCAGCCGTGCTCGTTGCCGCGGACGAGACCCCAGACGATCCCGGCCAGCCCGGCGCTCGCGAGGCCGAGCCCCGGCAGGTCGAGCCGCCGGTCGGCGCCGTGCGTCTCCTCCAGCCGGCGCCACGCGAGCGGCGCGAGCACGAGCCCGATCGGCACGTTGAGCCAGAAGATCCAGTGCCACGAGATGCCGCTCACGACCGCGCCGCCGACGAGCGGGCCGAACGCGACCGCGAGCCCGCCGATGCCGCCCCAGATCCCGAGCGCGACCCCGCGCCGCTCGGCCGGGATGCCCGCGGAGAGGATCGTGAGCGTGAGCGGGAAGACGATCGCCGCCCCGACGCCCTGGACGGCGCGCGCGACGTCGAGCATGTTCGCGCTCGTCGAGAGCGCCGCGAACGCCGAGGCGCCCGTGAAGATCGCGAGCCCGAGGACGAAGAGCCGGCGCCGGCCGAAGCGGTCGCCGAGCGCGGCGCCGGTCAGGAGCAGCACGGCGAACGTGAGCGTGTACGCGTTCACCGTCCACTCGAGCTGGGAGACGGACGCGCCGAGCGAGCGCCGGATCACGGGCAGCGCCGTCGTCACGACGAGGTTGTCGAGGCTGACCATGAAGAGCGCGAGGGAGGTGATCCCCAGCGTCCAGGCCGTACTCCGCTTCGTAAGATTGTGAGTCATCACTTCCTCCGTGGTGAAAAAAGGGGACGGACTAGACGTTCTTGCCGCAGCCCTCGAGCAGGAGCTTCGACCACGCCTCCTCGCCGTCCTGGACGCCCATGGCGGCGAGGACGTTGAGGAGCATGCCGGTGGCGAAGAAGCGCGAGATGTGCTCGGCCGGCACGCCGGAGACGCGCTGCGCGTACGCGACGAGGTCGCCGTAGCCGTTGCGGACGACGGCGCAGATCTCCTCGTCGTCGCAGGCGGCGTACGCCTGCATCTGCGCCTTCAGCCGCACGCGGTTGGATCGGAGCTCCTCGATGTAGGCGGCACCCATGGCGTGGAGCGCCTCCTCGCCGCGCAGCCCCTCCGCCGAGCGCTGGAACAGCTCGAGCGTCTCGCGGAAGCAGCGGGCGACGGAGGCCTTGAAGAGCTCCTTCTTCGTCCCGAAGAGCCGGAACAGGTACGGCTGCGAGATCCCGGCGCGGCGGGCGATGTCCTCGGTGGACGTGCCCTCGAAGCCGCGGTCGGCGAACTCGATCAGCGCCGCGTCGAGCACGTCGTCGCGCCGCTCGGCGGCGGTGTGGCGGGTTCCGGTCGCGGCGCTCATGGCCGCCATAGTAAGTGATGACTCACAAGCTCTGTCAAGTCGCGCCGCGGCCCTGTGAGCACCCGCTCGTAGATCTCGACGAGCTGGCCCGCGATCGCGTCGACGTCGTGCAGCTTCTCGGCGTACGCGCGCGACGCGGCGCCCACCTGCCGCCGCAGCGCCGCGTCGGCGACGAGCGGCCGCAGCGCCTCGCGCAGCGTCTCGGCCGTCGCCGACCGGAGCGGCACCTCCACCCCGTACGCCTCCTCCGTGCGCCGCACCGCCTCGTCGTGGAGGAACGTGACGATCGGCTTCCCGAGCGCGAGGCACTCGATCGCGAACACGCCGTACCAGCCCGCGTTCAGCTGGTCGACGACGATGTCCGCGTCGCGGTACTGCTCGAACGCCTCGTCGTGGGTCAGCCCCTCGACGATCTTCAGGTCGGCGTCGAGCCCCTCGCACGCGGCGACGACGTGCTCGGTGCCCTTCCGCCGCCGCGACGAGGGCGCGTGCAGGATCACCGGCCGCTTGCGGTCGCCCGGGATCGCCGGCTCGATCCGCGACACCTCGATCCCCGGCAGGACGACGTCCGCGTGCGGCACCCAGCGGATCGCGTCGTAGCTGCCGACGATCTCCGCGTCCGCGCGCAGCCCGTAGGCGAGCTGCTCCCGCGTCTTCCGGCGGATGTCCGAGCCGAGGTAGTGGTAGATCCCGCGCTTGCCGAGCGCGTGCAGGATCCGGAACTGCACCGACTTCGGCACGAGCGTGACGCTCGAGTAGAAGTGGAAGACGTCGTAGCGCGGCAGCAGCTCGAGGAACGCGCGCCACTGCGCCAGCTGGCGGGCGGCGAAGTTCGTGCCGAGGTCGAGCGAGCGGTCGGCCTCCGGGTGCAGCCGGTAGCGGTTGAAGACGACGAGCTCCGTCTCGACGCCGCGGCGGCGCAGCGCCTGCACGTGCCCCCACGGGATGCCCGCCGTGTTGACCGGCGCGTGCAGGACGCGCAGCGGCCGGTCGCGCTCGCTCACGAGAGGTCGATCCGGTTGTCGGCCATCCGCCGCAGCAGGACCTCCCGCTCGCCCTCGATCAGCGCCAGCATCGTCTCGCGCATCGTCGCGCCCTCGTAGACCCAGATCTCCGGGTGGATCAGCAGCTGGAGCCACGGGAACGCACCGGCGGCGAGCTCGGCGTGCGGGCAGCCGTTGCGCCAGTGCTGGTTCGAGTCGGAGCGGTAGCAGGCGGGGTCGAACCAGGGCGGCTGGTAGGCGTTCACGGCGCCCGCGACCGGCTCGTTCATGTAGCCCGGGTCGGGCGTGTGCCAGGCGAGCACCGGGTCGAAGCGGTCGTCGAGCGTCGCGTCGGGATGGACGGCGTGCAGGCCGACGCGGTGGCCGAGCTCGCGCAGCCGGGCGAGCGCGCGCACGCCGTCGCGGCCGTCGAGGTTGTAGAAGTCGCTGCGCGTCATCAGGAAGTACGTCGCCGCGGCGCCGCGGCCGGCCTCGAGCTCGGCCATCGCGAGCATCGCGTCGAGCGACATGTCGACGTCGTGGCGGAGGAAGAGGTCGCCGGGCGCGCGGCTCCCGGTCGAAGAAGGCGAAGCGGTAGCCGCCGGCCGCGGCCGCGTCGAGCAGCTCGCGCGTAGTGCGCGAGGTCGAAGGAGCAGCTCACGGCCGCCCGCTACTCGACCTCGACGTCGACGAGCGCGGCGGCCTGCTCGGAGCGCTCGAGCGCCTCGGGGCCGGTCTCGCCGACGGCGATCACGTAGCCGCGCCGGTCGCCGTCGCGCTGCACCGGCCGGATCGTCTCGCCGGGGACGAGGTAGCTGTCGGCCTGCACGACGCCGGGTGCGGCGAGGACGCGGTCGAGGCTCGCGACCGAGAGCACCTTCCCGGTCGGCAGCGGGCCGGGCTGCGCGGTGAAGAAGCGGATCGCGGTCGGCCGCCGGAACTTCGGCGCGCACAGCTCGTCCGTGACCGGCTCGCCGAGCGCGAACCGGAGCGCGACCTCGACGAGGTCGACGCCGACGGCGTGGTGGACGAGGTCGGCCATCTGGCCGCCGGGGATCCGGGCCGCGATCTCGATCATCAGGATCCGGCCGTCGGGATGGGCGATCAGCTGCGGGAAGCCGATCCCGTTGCGCAGGCCGAGCGCGAGCAGGGTGTCCGCGACCATCGCCTCCGCGCGGGAGGTGCCGTCGCCGTTCAGCGCCGCCGGGTACGCGTGGATCCAGCCGACGGCGAAGCCGGGGCCGGGCGGCCGGTGCCGGTCGGAGAGCGTCAGGTGCGTGACCTCGCCGTCGCGGACGACGGCCATCGAGTTCATCTCGGTGCCGTCGACGAACTCCTCGACGATCACCTCGCCGCCGCGGGAGAGCTCGAGCGAGGCGGGGAACTGCTGCTCGAGGTCCTCGACCGAGTCGAGCCGGAAGACGCCGCGCTGGCCGCCCGAGTCGGCCGGCTTGATCACGCACGGGAAGCCGACGTGGGCGACGGCGGCGCGGGCCTCCTCGAGCGAGCGGGCGGAGCCGAAGCGCGGCTGCGGGATCCCGGCGGCCTCGAGCCGGCGGCGCATCTCGACCTTGTGGGTCAATCCGACGGCGACGTCGACGCCGATCCCCGGCAGGCCGAGCGCCTCGGCGACCGCGGCGACGGCGACGACGGCCCGGTCGGAGGTGATCGTGAGCACGCCGTCGGGCCGGATCCGCTCGGCGAACTCGATCGCCTTCGGGATGTCGACGAAGTTGACGACCTCGCCGATGTCGGCGTCGCCGAGCGCGAGCGCGTCCGGGTTGCCGTCGATCGCCGCGACGCGGAGCCCGAGCTCCTTCGCGTGGAGGATCGCGGCGCGCTGGTGCCGCCCGGCGCCGAGGAAGAGAACCGTCTTCATGCCGCGGGGATGCTATCGGCGACGACTGCGTCGTCCGACGGCGACATGGCTCCTCGAGCCACGTCCGGTGCCAGGCACGGTACGTGGCCGTTCGGGACGGACAGCCCTCGCGAATTGCGCTCTCCGAGCGGCGTACGCAGAACGGCACATGGCCGCTCCAGACATGTCCGGTGCCTGGCACCGGACATGTCTCGGAAGGACACGGCCGACGCGGGCAACCAGGCTAGGAGACGCCGCGGAGGGCCGCGAGCGTGGCGCCGATGCCCTGCTCGAGCCCGACCACGGGCCGCCAGCCGAGCGCGCGCAGCGGCTCGACGTCGAGCGTCTCGAGCACGAGCGCAGGCCCGGGCGGCGGGTCGACGACCTCGAGCAGGCTCTCCGGCGCTCCCGCCGCACGGCACGCGAGCCGTGCGACCTCCTCGAGCGTCCGCCGGTCGTCGTCGCGGCCGACGTCCCAGGCGCCCCGCTCGCCGCGCTCGACGAGCAGCACGACCGCCTCGGCGGCGTCGCGCGCGAAGCAGAACGACCGCTCCCAGCCCCGGTAGACGACGACCGGCTCCCCGGCGAGCGCCTGCCGCAGCATCGTCGGGATCGCGCCGCGCCGCTGCCCGGGCCCGTACGGGAAGTGGAAGCGGAGCATCGTCGCGCCCGCCGCGGCCTCCTCGCTCGCCCGCTTGCTCTCGGCGTACGGCGTCTCGTCGGCGTACACCGAGGTCGACGAGCCGTGGAAGAGCGGCACGCCGCGCGCGGCGCACGCGGCGGCGACGAGCGCGGCGATCGGCGCGTTCTGCACGAGCCGCTCGTCGCCGGGCATCACCGCCGCGAGGTGGACGACCGCGTCGGGCTCGTGCTCGACGAGCAGCCGCTCGGCGACGCCCGCCTCCGCCAGGTCGCCGTCCACGCGGCCGAGCGCGACCGCCTCGTGCCCCGCGTCCCGCAGCGCGTCGCAGACGTGCGCGCCGATGAAGCCCCGCCCGCCGGTGACGAGGACGCGCACGGCCCGTCTAGGCCAGCGCGGGCTTGCGCGAGCGGTACCAGGCGATCGTCCGCTCGAGCCCCTCGTCGAGCTCGACCGTCGCCTCGAAGCCGAGCAGCTCGCGCGCCTTGCCGACGTTCGGGATCCGCAGCTCGACGTCGACGTAGTCGAGCGGCGCGAACCGGATCTCGCCCGCGCAGCCGGTGATCCGCTTCACGCGCTGGGCGAGGTCGAAGATCGTCACCGCGGAGCGCGCGTTGCCGACGTTGAACGCCTGGCCGACCGCCTCCGGCCGCTCGAGCCCGAGCAGCACCGCCTGCACCATGTCGTCGACGTAGCACCAGGCGCGGATCTGGGAGCCGTCGCCGCGGACGATCAGATCCTCGCCCGCGAGCGCCGCCTCGATGAACGCGCGGATCGCGCCGCCGCCGATCTGCCCCGGCCCGAAGACGTTGAACGGGCGCACCGTCACGGTCGGCAGCCCGAGCTCGTCGTGGTAGGCGTGCGCCATGTGCTCCCCGGCGAGCTTCGAGACCGCGTACGTCCAGCGGGCCTCGCCGACCGAGCCGATCGTCGAGACGTGGCCCTCGCTGACGTTGTACGCGTGCGTGCCGAAGACCTCGCTCGTCGAGAAGTCGACGATCCGCTCGACCGTGTCCAGCGTCGCGACGGCCGCCTCGAGCACGTTGTAGGTGCCGATCATGTTCACGCGCATCGTCCGCACCGGGCTCTCGAGCACGGTGTCGACGCCGGCGATCGCCGCGCAGTGGACGACGTGGGTCGCGCCGCGGGCGAGCTCGCGCATCAGGTCGGCGTCGAGGACGTCGCCCTGGTGGAACGAGAAGTTCGGATGCGCGGTCAGGTCGGTGCCGGTGAGCGCGTCCCGGTGCAGGTTGTCGACCGCGACGATCTGGTTGTCGTCGACGAGCCGGCGCGCGAGCGTCGTCGCGATGAAGCCGGCGCCGCCGGTGACGAAGATCCGTTTCCCCTGCAAAGACACGCGTGCGAGTGTAGTCGAAAATCGGACGGCGATCTCTAGCCTCCGCGGGGTGCAGGGCGACCTCTCCAGCTGGCTCGCCGCCGCCGCCGGGAGCGACGAGGAGTTCGTCGAGCGGGCGTGGCGGCTGCTCGTCCGCCGTCCGGTCGAGCCCGACGCGCGGCAGCGCGCCCTCGACGGTCTCGCCGACGGGACGCTCTCGCGCGCCTCGCTGCTGCGCGACCTGGCGGCGAGCGACGAGGCGGCCCGCGTGGCGCTGCTCGACGACGCGGTCGCGTTCGCGGCGGGCGAGCGGCGGAAGCCGAGGGCGGTGCGCGGGCCCGCGCGGCCGCGCGACCTGCGCGCCCCCGCCTGGAGCGACGAGCGGGCGATCGAGATCCCCTGGGTGCTCGCCCGCCACGACGGCGAGCGGCGCGTGCTCGACGCCGGCTACGCGTTCGCCGAGCCCGCCTACCTCGTCGGCCTCACCGGCCTCGGCGCCGCCGAGCTGATCGGCGTCGACCTCGCCGAGCGCGAGGTGCCCGGGCTGCGCTCCGTCGTCGCCGACGTCCGCGACCTCCCGCTCTCGGACGGCTCCGTCCAGCTCGCGCTCTGCGTCTCGACCCTCGAGCACATCGGCCGCGACAACGCCGTGTACGAGATCGACGCGCCGCGGAACGAGACCGGCGACGAGGCGGCGCTGCGCGAGCTCCACCGCGTGCTCGCCGCCGACGGCCGCCTGCTCGTGAGCGTCCCGACCGGGGTCGAGGACGACCAGGGCTGGCAGCTGCAACGGCCGCCGCAGGACTGGATCGCGCTGTTCGAGCGCTGCGGCTTCCTCGTCTTCGAGGACGAGCTCTACGTGCGCGGCGAGGACGGCTG
This sequence comes from uncultured Actinomycetes bacterium, assembly GCA_963815005.1. Taxonomy (GTDB): domain Bacteria; phylum Actinomycetota; class Thermoleophilia; order Gaiellales; family Gaiellaceae; genus Palsa-739. The sequence continues at coordinate 88,909 of CAWFFI010000015.1, read as the reverse complement.
GCGGAGCGCTGGTCTCGCCGAGGCCCGCACGGCCCGCTACGGAGGGACGGCTCCTGCCCCGGCGCGGGCGCCGTGCTCGTCGCCGAGCTGCGTCCGCGCAGCGTCGGCGAGCGGCTGCGGCTGGCGCTCCGCGATGCCAGGCACCGCGACGCGCCGCGCCGCAGCACGCTCGGCTAGGTCGGCGCCGGAGTAGCATCCGCCCCGCAATGGGCTGCCGCCTCGACCTCGACCACTACCGCGAGCTGCTCGCCTCGGCGCGAGCGGCCGGGTACGACTGGGCGAGCTTCGACCGGCACCCGCGCCACGGCGACGTCTTCCTCCGCCACGACGTGCGGATCTCGCTCGAGGCGGCGCTCGAGCTGGCGCGGCGTCGAGCACGAGCTCGGCGCGCGCGGCACGTACTTCCTGATGACCGAGAGCGTCTTCTACAACCTCGACTCGCACGTGGGCCGGTACGCGCAGCGGCAGCTCCGCCAGTGGGGCCATGCAGTCGGGCTGCATGCCGTGCACCCGCGCGCCGAGCTCGACGACCGCTTCGACCGGGTCGTCTCCTGGCACAACCCCGAGCCCTCCTACGCGGCCGAGCCCGTGTTCGGCGCGGTCAACGCCGCCGAGGCATCCGTTCGGCGAGCACGTCCTCTCCGACGTGGACGGCTGCCCGCACGAGGCGCTCGCAGCCGTCGGCCTCGAGTGGTGCCAGCTCGTCGTCCATCCGGAGCGCTGGGTGTTCGCGGACGCCGAGGCGCTGCTCGACGCGAAGCGGATCGAGTGGCGCGACTCCCTGTCGGCGGACGGCCTGGGCTTCGGCGCGTGACGACGATCCTCGTCACCGCGGCCGGCGCACCCGGCGCGGCGCGCCTGCATCAGGGCCCTGCGCGAGAACGGCGAGCGAGAGGTGCGGCTCGTCGGGGTCGACATGGCGGAGCGGTCGATCGGCCGCCACGTCTGCGACGCGTTCCACCTGGTGCCGGCGGGCGCCCAGGGCGACTATGCGGCGGCGGTCCTCGCGGTCGTCGAGCGCGAAGGCGTCGACGTCGTCCTGCCGCAATCGTCCCACGACCTGCCGCACCTCGCGGCGGCGCGTGCCGACTTCCCGGTGCCGGTGCTCGTCTCGGGCCCCGAGACGGTCCGGCGCTCGAACGACAAGGCCGAGACGTACGAGCTCCTCGCACCGGATCGGCGTGCCGGCGCCAGAGTTCCGCCGCGTGACGGGCGCTCCCGGCGTGGCGGCGGCGGCGCAGGAGCTCGGGTATCCGGAACGGCCGGTCTGCTTCAAGCCGGTCTTCTCGTCGGGCTCGCGCGGCTTCCGCGTGCTCGACCCGACCGTCGACCGCGCGCACCAGCTCCTCTACGAGCGGCCGGGCGCGGTCGCGATGCGGCTCGAGGAGGCACTCGAGCTGCTGCCCGACGACGGTCTCGACCTGCTCGTGATGGAGCTCGCGACCGGCGGCGAGCGGACGGTCGACGGGATCGGCGACGGCGAGCGGGTCGTGCTCGGCCACCCGAAGACGCGCGAATCGATGCGGGCCGGGCTCGCGATGCACTTCGTCACGCTCGACGCGCCGGAGCTGGACGAGATCGCCGAGCGGATCGTCCGCGAGCTCGAGATCGAGTGGTTCTACAACATCCAGCTGGTCGGCGAGATGGTGATCGAGGTGAACCCGCGCATCTCGACGATGGTCTACCAGGAGGATCTGAACCTGCCCTGGCTCGCGATCAAGCGGGCGCTCGGCGAGATCTCCGACGACGAGCTCGCGTCGCTGCGCGCGCGCGTGCGGCCGGGACGGACGGCGCTCCGCTACTTCGACCAGGTGGAGTGGGACGCTGATGCCGAACGACCTGCGCCGCCGCCTCGCCTGCGTCCCTCCGAGCGCGCTCAGGCGGCGACGACCGGGTCGTCCAGCGCGGTCTCGCGGAGCCGCAGCACCGCGGGCAGCGAGCCGAGGAACGTGTCGAGGACGGCCGGATCGAACTGGGTGCCGCGCCCCGCGCGCATGATCGCGAGCGCGTCCGCGAGCGGCACCGCCGGCCGGTAGACCCGGTCGGAGGTGAGCGCTTCGAAGACGTCGCAGACCGCGAGGATCCGGCCGCCGACGGGGATCTCCTCGCCCCCGAGCCCGTGCGGGTAGCCGTTTCCGTCCCACCGCTCGTGATGGGTGAGCGCAGCTCTGCGGCGAAGTCTAGCACGCGCTGTCCCGAGCCAGAGAGGAGTTGGTGACCGTGGATCGTGTGCTGCTCGATCACGGCCCGCTCGTCGGGCGTCAGCGGCCCGGGCTTGCGGAGTATTGCGTCGGGAACGGCGATCTTGCCGATGTCGTGGAGCGGGCTCGTCACGCGGAGCAGCTCGACATCGCCGCGGTCGAGCCCGCCCTGCTCGCCGAGCAGTGCGGCGTAGAGGGCGATCCGCTCGATGTGGCCGCCGGTCTCCTCATCGCGCAGGCCGATCACCTCGGCGAGCCGGCGGATCGACGCCTCGCGGCTGCGCCGGAGCTCCGCCGTGCGCGCGTCGACGACGCGCTCGAGCTCCTCTCCGCGCCGCCGCTCGGCCCGCTCCGCCCGCCGGAGGTCGCGGTCGCCGAGCAGCATCCGCCCGACGAGTAGCACCATCAGCGCGGCGAACCCGCCCCGCTCCGTGCGGGTCGCCTCGCCGGCGAGCCCCACGCGGACGAGGACGCCGAGCGCGGTCGCGACGACCGCGAGCACGATGGGCAGGCCCGCGTCGTGGCCCCGCTCGCGGGCGGACGCCGACGCGGCCGGCCGCCCGAGCGCGTGCCGGCCGCCGAGCGCGAGCAGCACGAACTGGAGCTGGAAGCTGAGCACGAACCACGTGTCGAAGACCGAGCCGCCGTGGAGCGCGAAGTACGCGTAGGCGGAGTCGCCGACGATCGCCGCCCCGAACGAGCCGAGCAGGAACCCGGCGCCGGGAGGTGCCGACCGGAGCCCGAGCACGATCGGCACGAACGCTGCGAGCGCGGCGAGGTCGCAGAGCGGATACGCGGCCGCGACGAGCTTCCCGGCCGTCGGGTCGCGCAGGGCGGGCGCGAGGAGGAACACGTAGCCGACGAACGCGAGCCCGGCCGTCGCGATCGCCGCGTCCGCCCCGACGATGGACCGCCGGAGGCGGCCGAGCGGGCGCAGCCCGCCGACGATGCCGGGAAGGAGCGCGGCGTACGCGGCGAGACAGATCGCGTCCGCGGCGGGGGGCCGCGCCCCGGCGGCGTGCTGAGCGGCGGTCGCCACGGACACGACGTCGCCGACGAGCGTCAGCGACACGAACGTGGAGAACGAGCCGAGGAAGAGCCGCTCCCGCCGGGTGCGGCCGGCGGTCGCCACGACGAGGAAGACGAGCGCGACCGCGAGCGGCACCATGTACGCGACGGCCGCGAGGGCGTCGGACGACCGGCCGCCGGACGGGGTCAGCGCGAGCACGGCGACGACGAGCGCCGTCCAGGCGCCGGCGGCGAACAGCGCCGCGCGCTCGAACCGGCGTCCAGGGCCGGGGGGGCGCGCGCCCGCGCGCCCGAGAAACGCCCGGGCCTCCATCACCTCACGAGCATCGCCTCGAGCCCGGAGAGGCGCTCGACGTGATAGCCCGTGCTCTCGCCGGCACGCCGCGACAGCGCGGCACGGCGGACGAACGTCTCGACCCCGTCGGTCTTGTCGGCGGCCTCGTCGAGCTGCTCGCGGATGCGCGAGAACGGCGCCTCCACGTCGCGGGCGCCGACGCCGCCGAAGACCGCGGCCTCGACGCGGCCGTTCAGCTGGAGCGCGCGCAGCCCCCGGAGCTCGCGGGTGGTCGAGAAGAGCTCCTCGATCGGGAACGTGCGCTCGCGATTCTCGGCGAGACCGTGGGTCGTGGGAACCGTGCTGACGGCCGCGGAGGACACCGGCCCCCGTAATCGGCGCATTCGCATTCGCGTCGCTCAGTAATTTCTACGGATAGCCCACGTTGCGTCGCGCCCGACCTCTACGCTGGCCGCCATGAGGCTCGGCCAGGAGCTGCGGCGGCTCACCCGCCACTCGGCGATCTACGGGCTCGGCGGACTCGTCTCACGGATCCTCGCGACCGTCCTCCTGCCGCTCTATACGCACTACCTGCCGACGGAGGCGTACGGCCGCGTCGAGACGATCACGGCGGCCACCGCGGTGCTCGCGATCGTCCTCCAGATGGGCATCTCGACCGCGTTCTTCCGCTTCTACTTCGACACCTCCGATCCGGCCGGCGCGGCTGACGGTCATCCGCACCTCGTTCTGGTTCACGATGGCGACCTCGACGTTCGGGCTCCTGCTCGGGCTCGTGTTCGCGGCGCCGATCAGCCACTGGCTCGCGCTCGGCCACAGCCCGAACCTCGTCCGCGCCGGCGCCGTCGGCCTCTGGGCGCAGACGAACTACAACCAGCTGACGGCGCTCTTCCGCGTCGAGCAGCGGTCGGCCCAGTACGCGATCGCGAGCGTCGTCAACGTGCTCGTCACGGTCGCCGCGATGGTGGTCTTCATCGCCGTCTTCCACTGGGGCGCGATCGGGCTCGTCGTCGGCAACTTCACCGGCACGCTCACCGTCTACCTCGCGCTCGTCGTCTACCGGACGGAGCAGCTCGGGCTCGAGTTCGACCGGGAGCTGTTCCGCGGCATGCAACGGTTCGGGATGCCGCTCGTCCCGTCGGCGCTCGCGCTGTGGGCGATCAACTTCGTCGACCGCGAGTTCATCGGCTGGTACAAGGGCCAGGGCTCGGTCGGCGTCTACTCGGTGGCGGTGAAGGTCGCCTCGATCATCACGTTCCTGATGGTCGCGTTCCGCACGGCGTGGCCCGCGTTCGCGTACTCGATCGAGGACGACAAGGAGGCGCGGCGGACGTACGCGTTCGTGCTCACGTACCTGCTCGCGGCCGTCTCCTGGGTCGCGCTCGCGCTCGGCGCGCTGGCGCCGTGGCTCGTGGAGCTCCTCACGTCGCGGCCCGGGTACCAGCGGGCCGAGCACGCCGTCGCCCTGCTCGCGTTCGCGTTCGCGGCGTACGCCGGCTACACGGTGCTCGCGATCGGCAGCGGGCGCGCCCGCCGGACGCAGCTCAACTGGGTCGTGACCGGCATCGGCGCGGCCGTCAACGTCGGGCTCAACTTCTGGCTCGTCCCCGCGTACGGGATGGTCGGCGCGGCGATCGCGACCGTGGTGGCGTACGTCGTGCTCTTCGTCGGGATGACGGTGTACGCGCAGAGCGTCTACCGGGTGCCGTACCAGTGGCGCCGCATCGTCACGGTCGCCGGCGCCGCCGTCGGGCTGACGCTCGCCGCCCGCGCGGCCGACCTGCCGCTCGCGCCGTCCGTGCTGCTCGTGCTCGCGTATCCGCTCGCGCTCGCGGCGCTCGGCTTCTACCTGCCGGCGGAGCGGGCGCGGCTGCGGCGGCTCGTGCCGAGCCTGCGCTAGCGCGAGCGCGTTCAGCGCGGCGAGCGTCGTCCGCGTCCGGCTCCCAGGCGCCGGCGGCGACGTTCGCGCGCACCTGCTCGGGCTTCGTCGCGCCGGCGATCACGGAGGCGATCGCCGGCATCGCGAGCAGGCCGCCGACCGCGACGTCGAGGAGCCCGACGCCTGCGCTCGTCCGCGAAGCGCTGGAGCGCCTCGGCGCGGTCCCAGCGCTCCTCGGCGACCTCGCGCGCCGGCGAGCCGGCCCTCGGTCGCGGCCTCGCCGCGCCGGTACTTCCCGGTGAGCAGGCCGCTCGCGAGCGGGAAGAACGGGCAGCATCCCGACCCCGAGCCGCTCGCAGGCGGGCAGCACGTTCGTCCTCGACCTCGCGCTCGACGAACGAGTAGCTGGTTCTGCGCGGAGACGAACCGGTGCAAGCCGGCGCCGCGGGCGACCTCCTCGGCGGCCTCGATCTGCGCGGCCGAGAAGTTCGAGGAGCCGATGAAGCGGACCTTGCCCTCGTCGACGAGCTCGTCGAGCGCGCCGAGCGTCTCCTCGATCGGCGTGCTCGGGTCGGGCTCGTGCATCTGGAGAACGTCGATCGCGTCGATGCGGAGGCGGCGGAGCGAGCCCTCGACCGCCCAGCGGATGTAGTCGCGGGAGCCGCGCGACTCCTCCGGCCGCGCCTCCATCGGCTTGCCGAACTTCGTCGCGATCACGAAGGCGTCGCGGCGGCCCTCGAGCGCGCGACCGATGAACTCCTCGCTCGTGCCCTGCGAGTAGATGTCCGCGGTGTCGATCAGGGTCACGCCCTGCTCGCTGCGCGGCGTCGATCACGGCGAGCGACTGCGCGTAGTCGCAGCGCGCGCCGAAGTTGTTCGTCCCGAGGCCGACGACGGAGACGTCAGGCCCGCCTTGTCCGAGCGTCCGTGTGCGCATGCTCCGACGCTACCCGTCCGCGGACGGCCTGCGCGCGACGAACGCGCGGGCGCGGAAGCGCATGCACCACCTCGCCGTGCTGGTTGACGAACTCGTGCTCGCCGACGATCGTGCCGCGGCCGGGGCTCGTCTCCGAGGGCCACGCCTCGACGACGCGGCTGCGCGCCGTGAGCACGTCGCCGGGGCGGACGGGGACGAGCCAGCGGAGCTCCTCGACGCCGGGCGAGCCCATGCTCGCGCTGCCGAGGAGCTGCGAGCGGACGAACATGCCCATGTAGAGCGCGGCCGTGTGCCAGCCGCTCGCGATCAGGCCGCCGAACGCGGTCTCGCGCGCGGCCTCCGGGTCGGTGTGGAAGGCCTGCGGGTCGAACTCGCGCGCGAAGCGGACGATCTCCTCCTCGGTGATCGTGTGCGTCCCGTGCACGGCCTCGGAGCCGACGGGGAAGTCCTCCCAGTAGCGGAGCCCGGCGGTCTCAGCTCATGTCCTCGACTCTGCCATGCGGATGCCCGCCCCGTGCCGGTGCATCCTGCCCCTTCCGGACATGTCCTGGTGTCAGACACCGAGACGTGTCCGCGCCGGCCGAGTCCAAACGGCGAGTCCGCAGGAACGGAAGACGCTTACAGGGCAGCCGCCTGCAACACAGAGCACGTTGCTGGTGTCAGACGTGCGAACGGGAGTGCAACGACTTCCTCACGAGAGCGTCACGCGCCGAGCCCTTCCGGCAGCGGCCGGGCGTGGACGACGACGAGCGTCTTCGTCGGACGCGTCAGCGCGACGTACAGCTCGCGCAGGCCCTGCTCGCCGTCCTCGGCGATCGCCGCCGGCTCGACGACCACGACGTGGTCGAACTCGAGCCCCTTCGCCTGCCGCGGCGTCAGCACCGGAATCGCCGCCTCGTCGAGGGCCTCCGCCGCCGGCGCGTCCCCGGCGAGCGCCCGCGGCACGATCACCGCGAGCAGCCCGTCCCGCTCCCCGAGCGCCGCCGCCTCGCGCACCGCCGCCGCGAGCAGATCCTCCGCCGCGACGCGCACGAGCCGCGGCTCCTCGCCGCCCTGGCGGTACGCGAGCGGCGGCTCGACGTCCGGCGCGATCCGCTCCAGCAACGGCAGCGCGAGCTTCATGATCTCGGCCGGGACGCGATAGGCGTGCCGCAGCTCCTCGATCGTCACGACTGCATCCTCGGGCAGGTACGGCTCGAGCTCCTGCCAGCGCCGGTAGACGACCGGGCCCGTCGCCTGCGCCACGTCGCCGAGGATCGTGAGCGACCCGTCGACCGCGCGCCGCGAGATCGCGAGCAGCTGCATCGGCGAGAGATCCTGCGCCTCGTCGACGATCACGTGCCCGTAGGCGCGCGGCGGCCCCTCGAGCAGCGTCCTCGCCACGTCGAGGAGCGGCAGGTCGTGGTCGCTCCAGGCGAGGTCGGACGCGCGCCGCGGCCGGTCGCGCAGCAGCAGCTTCTGCTCGTCCCGCTCGAGGATCCCCTCCGCCGCCTCCGCGAGCGCGGCCGGCGAGGTGAGGAGCCGGGCGACGAGCTTCTCCGCCTTCGGCAGCGGCAGCACCCGGTCGAGCCAGCGCGTGAGGAAGCCGCCCCGCTTGAGCGCCCGCTCCACGTCGTCGAACCCGCGCAGCGCGCGCGGCCCGAGCAGCTCCCCGTAGCGCTCGTAGAACCGCCGCAGCAGCGCCATCCGGAACCGCTCCCGCGCCTGCGCGAGCGGCAGATCCGCGTCGAGCGCCTCCGCGAGCAGCTCCGCCACCTGCCGCTCGCGCACCGACACGAACACGCCGTCGGCGTAGAGGACGAGCTCCTCGGGCGCCGGCCGCACGGCCAGCTCGACGGCGCGCTGCACGACCTGCCCGAGCCGCGTGTCCGCCTTCAGCCGCGCCACGTCGGCCGCCTCCTCGCGGCCCACCTCGATCCCGTCCAGCAGCTCGGTGACCGCGCGCTGCTCGACCGCCTCCTCGCCGAGCGTCGGCAGGACGTGGGAGACGTAGTCCATGAACGTCGGGTTCGGGCCGACGACGAGCACGCGCCGCAGCTGCTCGCGGTGCGTGTAGAGGAGCCACGAGGCCCGGTGCAGCCCGACCGCCGTCTTGCCGGTGCCCGGCCCGCCCTGGACGACGAGCGCGCCCTCCGGCTCGGCCGTGATCAGCCGGTACTGGTCGGACTGGATCGTCGCCACGATGTCGCGCATCCGCCCCTCGCGCCGCCGCTCGAGCTCCTCGAGCAGGAAGTCCGAGACCGACGCCCCCTCGAGCGCGGTGCCGTCGAGCGACTCGTCGGAGATGTCGACGAGCCGCCGCCCCTCGCTGCGGTAGCGGCGCCGCTGCGTCACGCGCTGCGGCTCGGCGGGCGTCGCGGTGTAGAACGGCCGCGCGGCCGGCGCCTGCCAGTTGACGACGAGCGGCGTCGTGCCGGTCGTCGTGCACCCAGCGCCGCCCGACGTAGAGCGGCTTCGGCGCGCCGTCGAGCGACAGCCGCCCGAAGACGAGCCCGCGCTCGGCGTCGAGGAACGTGCGCTGCCGGCGCTTCGCCCACGCCTCCATCGCGACGGCGGCGAACTCGGTCGCCATCGCGTCGCCGGTGCGCTCGAGCGTGGAGCGCATCCGGTCGAGGCAGGCGTACGCGTTGTCGACGTAGGCCTGCTCGGCTGCGAGCTCGGGATGCGGCACGGGCAGTTGAGGGTAGCGGCGTAGGATCCTCGTGTGAAGCTCGGCCTCAACCTCGGCTACGCGCCGCCCGGCACGAACCCGGCGGAGCTCGTCCCCCTCGCCCAGGAGGCGGAGCGGCTCGGCTTCGACTCGGTCTGGGCGGCGGAGGCCTGGGGCACCGACGCGGTCACCGTCCTCGCCTGGATCGCCGCGCTGACGAGCCGGATCCGCGTCGGCTCGGCGATCATGCAGATCCCCGGCCGCACGCCCGGGAACACGGCGATGACCGCGGCGACGCTCGACCTGATGTCGGGCGGCCGCTTCATCCTCGGCCTCGGCACCTCGGGCCCGCAGGTCGTCGAGGGCTGGCACGGCCAGCCGTGGGGCAAGCCGCTCGGGCAAGACGCGCGAGTACGTGGAGATCGTCCGCGCCGCGCTCCGCCGCGAGACGGTCGCCCACGAGGGCGAGCACTACCGGATCCCCTACGACGGCCCCGGCGCGACCGGGCTCGGCAAGCCGCTGAAGCTGATGCTGCGGCCGCTGCGCGCGGAGATCCCGATCTTCCTCGCCGCGATCGGCCCGAAGAACGTGGCGCTCGCGGCCGAGATCGCCGACGGCTGGCTGCCGATCTTCGTCGACCCGGAGCGCTTCGACGACGCGTTCGGCGCGAGCCTCGCCGGCGCGCCCGACGGCTTCGAGATCGCCGCGACCGCGAGCGTCCTCGTCGGCGACGACGTGCAGGCGCTGCGCGACTCGCTCAAGCCGCACCTCGCCCTCTACGTCGGCGGCATGGGCGCGAAGGGCAAGAACTTCTACAACACGCTCATGTGCCGCTACGGCTGGGAGGCGGAGGCGGCGCGGATCCAGGAGCTGTACCTCGCCGGGCACCAGCGGGAGGCGATCGCAGCCGTGCCGGACGAGCTCGTCGACGCGGTCGCGCTCGTCGGCCCGAAGGAGCGGATCGCCGACCGGCTCGCCGCGTGGCGCGAGACGCCGGTGACGACGCTGATCGTCGGCTCGCCGCAGCCCGAGGCGCTGCAGGTGCTCGCCGAGCTCGTCCTCTAGTGGCGGCGCCCGAACCTGTCGTCGCGCTCGAGGGCGTGACCGTGCGCCGCCAGGGGCGCGCGATCCTCGCCGAGGTCGACTGGACGGTCCGGCGGGCGAGCACTGGGCGCTGCTCGGCCCGAACGGCGCCGGGAAGACGACGCTGCTGCGGCTCGCCTCGGCCCAGATCCATCCGAGCACGGGCACGGCGACGATCCTCGGCGGCCGGATGGGCCGGACTCCCGTCCACGACCTGCGCGCCCGGATCGCGCTCGTCGAGCCCGCGTTCGGCCGTGCCGCGGCGCCGCAGCGCACCGCGCTCCATCTCGTCCTCTCGGGCGCCACCGGCACGCTCGCGACGCTCGCCGAGCGGATCGGCCCGGCCGAGGTCGCCCGCGCGCGGCGGCTGCTCGACGAGGTCGGCGCCGGGGAGCTCGCCGAGCGGACGATCGGGACGTGCTCGGAGGGCGAGCGCGCCCGGATCCTGCTCGCCCGCGCGCTGATGCTCGACGCGCCGCTCGTCGTCCTCGACGAGCCCGCCGCGGGCCTCGACCTGCCCGGACGCGAGCTGCTGCTCGCCGCGCTCGCCCGCGCCGCAGCGGCGCGCCCCGACGTCGCGACCGTCACCGCGACCCACCATCTGGAAGAGCTGCCGGCCTCGACGACGCATGCGCTGCTCCTCCGCGAGGGCCGGGTCGTCGCCGCGGGCCCGCTCGCCGACGCGCTCTCCGAGGAGAGCCTGAGCGCGTGCTTCGGGCTGCCGCTGCGGCTCGAGCGCCACGACGGCCGCTTCCTCGTCCGGGCGCGCTAGCCGGGCAGGAAGTCGCGCAGCGGCGCGCCCGTCCCGAGCAGCGAGAAGTCGCCGCGGTCACGGATCGCGGTCGCCGCGGCGACGAGCGCCCCGGCCGCAGTCCACGCGAGGCCGCCGCCGACGCTGATCCGCTGCGCGCCGGCCGCCACGATCTCGTCCCTCGTCATCCCCGGCAGCGCGAGCACGTTGACGGGCCGCGCGACCGCTGCGCAGACGGCGCGCAGGTCGGCCGGGTCGCGCAGGCCGGGCGCGTAGAGCACGTCGGCGCCGGCGGCCTCGTAGGCCCGAAGCCGGGCGATCGTGTCGGCGAGGTCGTCGACGCCGTGGATGTGGTTCTCGGCCCGCGCGGTGAGGGTGAACGGGAACGGGAGCGCACGGGCCGCCGCGACCGCCGCCTCGACGCGCTCGACCGCGTCGGCGAGCGGGTAGATCCGCCCGGCCGGATCCCAGTCCTCGATCGAGCCGCCGACCGCGCCGGCGGCGGCGATCCGGGCGATCGTCGCGCCGATCCCGGCGGGCTCGTCCGCGTAGCAGTGCTCGAGGTCGACCGCGACCGGCAGGTCGGTCGCCGCGGCGAGCGCCTCCGTGTGGGCGACGACCTCGGCGAGCGAGACGTTCCCGTCGCGCCGCCCGAGCGTGAACGCGAACCCGGAGCTCGTCGTCGCGAGCGCCGGGAACCCGAGCCCGGCGAGCACGCGCGCCGAGCCGGCGTCCCACGGGTTCGGGAGCACGAACGGCTCCGCCTCGTGCAGCGCCGCGAAGGCCGCGCCCCGCTCCGCCTGCGTCCGGCTCAGTAGAAGCCCTCGCGCCGCGCGTAGCGCCCGTGGCGCGCGCGGTCGTACTCCTCGGCGTCGAACCCGGGCTCGGTGACCGACCGGAGCAGCTCGCCCGCGCTCGGCAGCTCGGAGCGGTCGACGTGCCGTTCGGGGTTCCAGAGGTCGGAGCGGAGCAGCGCCTTCGGGCACTGCGTGTACGCCTCCTCGACCGAGACGAGGATCCCGAGCTCCGGCGTCCGGCCCTCGACCGCGCTCGACTCGAGCAGCGCCGGGTCGTCCACGATCCGGGCGCGGCCGTTGACGCGGAAGGTGTCGTTCACGCCCGGGATCAGGAAGAGGAGCGCGATCCGGTCGTCCGCGAGGACGTTCGTGAGCGTGTCCGCGAGCTTGTTCCCCGGCCGGTCGGGAAGGAGCAGGGTGCGCTCGTCGAGGATCCTCACGAAGCCCGCCGGGTCGCCTCGCGGCGAGACGTCGAGGCCGCCGCCGGGGCTCGCGGTGGCGACGCAGACGAACGGCGAGCGCTCCACGAGCTGCCGGGTCAGGTCGTTGAGCCGGTCGGCGATCTTCGCCTGCACGAGCTCGCTGGGCGAGCCGAGCCTCTCGCGCAGATCGGCTTCCTCCCGGATCGACACGAGACGAGCGTAACCGCGCCGGCCGGGGCTGCGCCAGCACGTGCTAGGACGAGCCCGAGCGCCCGCCGTTCCGCTTCCGTCCGCCGGACGGCCACCTCGCCCGGCCCGGCCCGGTAGCCGTACCGCTCGTTGAGCGCCAGGATCGGGGCGTTGCGCTCGTGGTTGCGCGTCTCGAGAACCTCGACGCCCTGCTGCTTCGCCCAGGAGATCTCCGCGCGCTTGAGGGCGCCGGCGATGCCGCGGCCCCGGAACGCGCGCTTCACGCCCGTCATGTCGTGCATGACGACACCCGGCCTGGCGAGCGAGATCGCGAGCTTCGCATAGCCGACCGCCGCCCCGTCTACGACGGCGACGAAGACCGCGTCGGGCCGGTCGGACGACCCTTGCATGTCCTGGGAGAGCCAGACCTCGAACGGCTCGACCTCCGCGTCCGTCGAGCCCGGCTCGTCCGGATACGCCTCGCACGCGACCTCGTAGATGCCCCGGGCGAGCTCCGGCCGTTCCGCCCACGTGACGATCTCCACGCCCGCCGGAGGATCGATCGCAAGCTCGCCGACGCCGGCGAGCGCGAGCGTGAGCCGGGGCCGGCGGGCGATCTCGCGGAAGCCGAGGCGTCGCGCCCACGCGAGCGATCCGGCGTCCTGCTCCTCCACCTCACCGTCGAGCGTGGGGCAGCCGAGCGCGTCGGACCGCGCCTGGAGCGCGCCGAGGAGCGCGACACCGATCCCATGGCCGCGAGCCTCCGGCGCGACTCGCACGTCCGCGAGCGCGACCGCGGGCGGCGAGTGCCAGCCGGGAGTCAGCCGTCCCGCTCCGACGGGCCCGTCGCGCTCTGCGAGGAGCCAGACCGTCTGCGGCGCCTGGCGCTTCCAGTCGAGGTACCCCTCCTCGCTGTCGGCACCGGCGCCCGCCGAGCGTGCGACGTCGACCCAAACGGCGAGCTCGCGCTCGTCGATCTCGCGGATCGCGAATGAGTCGTGACGTTCCGAACCGGGCATGTCGGTCACCACGATGACAGGTCGCACCGGCGGCAACGGAGCCTGTCAGCGAGCCGCGGCGTGTGTCACGCGATCACGCGGTACACCTGGAACACCTCGGCGTACTCGCGGTTCACGTTGATGCCGTGCGTGCGCGCGAGGTTCCGCACGTACTCGGCGTTCGCGTAGCGGCGGTGGTGCTGCGAGGCGTAGCGCTCGAGCGCGGCGACCTTCCGCTCGACGTGGCGCTCCTCGAGCGGGACGTACCACTGGTACGAGAAGTCGAAGTTGTTCCACGGGATCTCGTAGCCGAGGATCGTCGTGCGCTTGAACGCGCGCAGGCCCTCCTGGGCGATCGTCTGGTGATCCTGGTGGATGTCGTGGAGGCTCGGCTGGAAGACGACCTCGGGCTGCCACTCCTCCCAGAGCCCGACGAGCAGCTCGAGGATGTCCTGCCGGTGCTCGGGGAACGTGCGCACGTCGAAGTCGTGGACGGTGAGCTGCGCCTCCGGGATGCCGAGCTCGCCGGTCGCCTCGCGCACCTCGCGCGCGAGCGTGTCGGGCGGGAAGCCCTCGGGGAGCGAGCGCGTCGCGATCGAGAACGCGACGTAGCGCACCTCGCAGCCCGCCTCGACGAGGCGCGCCATCGTCCCGCCGCAGCCGAACTCGCCGTCGTCGGTGTGCGGCGCCAGGACGAGCGCCCTCCGCCATTGATCGATCACGCCGGCACCGCCTCCCTGTTCTCCGCGGGCGGCTCCGGCTCCTGCGCCGCGCCGCGCCGGGGCGCCGCGAGCGCGACGAGCCCGATCAGCCCCCACGTCGTCGGATCCTCCACGAAGTCGTTGTAGAAGAACGAGTGGACGAAGATCGCGGCGACGCCGAGCGCGAAGACGAACGACGCGCGGCCGCCGAAGCTCCGGTCGATCCGCCGGAACCCGTCCGCGCAGCACCGCGGCGACGAGGGCGAGCAGCAGCGCGAGCCCGACGAGGCCCGACTCGGCCGCGACCGTCACCGGCGTCGTGTGCGAGGCGGAGAACGCGTGCTTGCCGACGCGCGCGATGTACGCGTCGTGGAACCCGCCCACGCCGACACCGCCGACCGGGTGCGCGAGCGCGATCCGGATGCCGTTCGCGACGAGGCTGTAGCGGCCGCTCGTCGCGCTGTTCAGGCCGCTCGAGGTGTGGTGCACGAGCGAGTGCCGGACCTTCGGCTCGGTCGCCGCGATCCCCGCGAGGACGAGGACGGCGAGCGCGACGGCCACGATCGCCCGCCAGCGCCACGCGACCGCCGCGACGATCACGACCGCGGCCAGGAGCGCCGCGAAGCTCGACTGCGAGAACGAGATCAGGAGCCCGAGCCAGAGGACGACGAGCACGGCGAGCCCGCCGAGCGCCGCCCGCGTCGAGCGGCCGCGAACGACGAGCACGAGCATCGGGAGCATCGCCACGACGAGGAAGCGCCCGTAGACGGACGGATCCCAGAAGACCGAGTTGACGCGGAAGAACGCGGCGTACGCGTTCGAGTTGTGCAGCTTCGGGTTCTCGAAGATGTTGCGGGTGTCGTACTGGTAGAAGCCGACGGCCGCGAAGACGAGCCCCATCACCGCGAGCTCGAGCGCGAGCAGCCGCAGCCAGACCTCGCTCCACGGCAGCCGCGCGAGCCCGAGCGCGAGGATCGAGAACGGCAGGTAGAACGCGAGCAGCTCGACGCCGCCGGCGTGCACGTCGCTCGTCCAGAGGAGCGACAGGCCCTCCCAGGCGACGAACGCGGCGAGCGGCCAGGTCGCGAGCCGCAGCTCACGGGCGCGCCGGTCGCCGCGCACGAGGTCCCAGCCGATCAGAACCGCCCCGCCGAGGATCGTCACGTACAGCGGGACGAACAGCTGGTGCCCGAGCGCGTGGACGCGCACCGGCACGAGCGCGAGCGCCGCGACGGGCAGGAGCCACGGCAGCCGCCGGTAGAGGGCCGCGAGCGCAACCGCGACGACGAGCGCGCCCGCGGTGCCGACCAGCCGCCTCGACGCCCTTGCCGGAGGCGAGCCCCGCGCCGAGCAGCACGGAGCCGAGCGCCGCGGCGCCGAGGGCGACGAGCCGGTCGCGCGGCCGGGCCGCGACGAAGAGCGCCGCCACGCCGAGACAGGCGAGCGCGCCGCCGGCGCGGGCGAGCTCGGTCACCGGCCCGCCTTGCCGACGACGACGGTCGTCGTCGCCGAGTGGCCGCGCTCCGAGAGCGTGAGCGTGTAGCTGCCGGGCCGCGACGGCGCGCGGAAGCGGAACACCGGCCCCGAGTGGACGCCGCTGCGGCCGGCGAGCGCCCAGCGGTACGTCTTCGCGTCGGTGACGACGCCGACGGCGGCGATCGCCCCGGCGCGGGCCACGATCCGCTGCCGCGTCGGCTCGATGTAGCGGATCTGCACGATCACGGGCCGCCGCTCCGCCACGGGCGTCGCGTTCCCGGCGAGGTCGACGCCGCCGAGCCAGAGGACGTACGTGCCCTGCGGCAGCGTGGCGCCGTCGACGCGGCCGCGCCAGGTCACCGCTCCCTTCGGCTGGTGCGACCGGGTCGGCCCGAGCACCTTCTGGCCGTTCAGGTAGAAGACCGCGTGGGCGGGCGAGTCGAACTCGTACGAGATCCGGAGGACGTCCGAGCGTCCGTCGCCGTCGGGCGAGAAGGAGGCCCGTGCCGTCGCCGCGTGCACGACCTGCGGCGGATGCGTGTCGAGCGCGATCCGGTTCGGGAGCAGGATCGTCCGGTGCGCCTTCACGAGGTGGATCTGGACGCGGTAGACGCCGTCGGGGGCGCGCCCGCCGCGGTCGTTCGTGCCGTCCCAGCGCCAGACGACGCGGCCGCGCGGCAGCGAGCGCCCGACCGCGAGGATCCGCACCGCGTCGCGTCGCGCGTCGACGATCGAGACGGTGACCTCGTCGCCGTGGCGGAGGACGACGCTGATCCTCGCCGTGCTGTGGGCGCAGCCGCACACGGGCGAGAACCGCTTCGAGACCTGCGTTCCGTAGATCGGGCTCTTGACGAGCTTGAGTCGCTCGGTGATCGCGAAGGCCGCAGCCGTGGCGATGAGCAGGCCGAGAAGGGCCACGGTCGAGAGAACCCGCTGCAAAGCCACGCGATTGTACGCGTCTCCCGGCCGCGCAGACCGGTGGAGCCAGGCTCAGTCGGCGCGCGCGGACGACCAGACGCGCGCCGGGCCGCGCAGGCGCACGGCGACGCCGGCTCCGACCGACACGGCCGCGAACAGGACGGCCGCCACGATCCAGGCGCCGCCGTCGGGCGCGACGAGCTTCGCGCCGGAGGCGAAGAGCACGACGGAGAGCAGGAGGCGCAGCGACCGGTCGCCGACCTTCAGCGTCAGCTGGCTGCCGGCGAGCACGCCCGGGATCGAGCCGAGGAGCAGCCAGCCGAGCGCGTGGAGGTTCACGTTGCCGGCGACGAGGTGCCCGATTCCGGCCACCCAGAGGAGCCCGGCCGCGTGGAGGATGTCCGTGCCGACGACCTTGTGCGCGCGCAGCGGGAAGACGACGAGGAGCGTCAGCCCGAAGAAGACGCCGCTGCCGACGGAGGTCAGCCCGACGATGTAGCCGCCGAGGACGCCGATCGCGATCGCGGCGATCCGGTCGCGGCGCCGCAGCACGAACGGCGCGTCGCCGACGTCGCGGACGCGCAGGACGCTCTTCAGGAGCATGCCCGAGGCGCCGAGCAGGAGCGCGGCGCCGAGCACCGTCCCCTCGGTCGAGGCGATCCCGTCCCCGTAGTGGTGCTTGAGCCACGTCGAGGTGACGACCCCGAGCAGCGAGGCGGGCGCGCTGCCGACGAGCATCCAGCCGCTGAGCTGCGCCTGCGTCGTGCCGAGCCGGTGGTGCCGCAGCCCGCCGACGCTCTTGAAGATCGCCCCGTGGAGCACGTCGGTGCCGATCGCGGTCGCCGGGTTGAAGCCGAAGATGAAGACGAGCGCCGGTGTCATCAGCGAGCCGCCGCCCATGCCCGTCATCCCGACGAGCGCCCCGATCACGAGCCCCGCGATGGCGAGCTGCCAGGTCACGGCGCTTTCGTCCTCCGGCCGAAAACGCTAGCGTCGAGCAGCGAGCGTTCACGCAGCGCCTCCACGACGCGCTCGGCGGCCTCGTCGAGGCTCAGCGCCTCCATCTCGAGCCGCAGCTCGGGCGTCTCCGGCGGCTCGTAGACCGAGCCGAGCCCGGTGAGGTTCTGCAGCTCGCCGCCGCGCGCCTTCGCGTACAGCCCCTTCGTGTCGCGCTCGGCCGCGAGCTCCGGCGGCATGTCGACGAACACCTCGAGGAACTCGCCCTCGGCGAAGAGCGACCGCGCCGTCTCGCGGTCGGCGCGGAACGGCGAGACGAACGCGGCGATCACGATCAGGCCGGCGTCCGTGAAGAGCTTCGCCACCTCGCCGGCGCGGCGGATGTTCTCGGCGCGGTCGGCGTCGGTGAAGCCGAGATCCTTGCTCAGGCCGTGGCGGAGGTTGTCGCCGTCGAGCAGGACGGTGTGCCGGCCGAGCGCGTGCAGCCGCCGCTCGACGAGGTTCGCGACCGACGACTTGCCCGGCGCCGGGAAGGCCGGTCAGCCAGACGACGAACGGCGTCTGGTGCGAGCGCCGCCGCCCGCGCGGCGCGGTCGACCTCGATCGCCTGCCACCGCACGTTGTCCGAGCGGCGGAGCGCGAACCGGAGCAGCCCCGCGCCGACGGTGTGGTTCGTGATCCGGTCGATGAGGATGAAGCCGCCGGTGTCGCGGTTCTCGGTGTACGGGTCGAACGCGATCGGCTGGCTCAGCTCGAGGTTGACGACGCCGATCTCGTTCAGCTCGAGCGCGTTCGCCGCGATCTGCTCGGCCGTGTCGACGTCGAGCTTGTACTTCAGCGGCGCCACGGTGGCCGCGACGGTCTTCGTGCCGGCGCGCATCAGGTACGTGCGGCCGCGCAGGAGCGGCTCCTCGGCCATCCAGACGACCGTCGCCTCGAACTGGTCGCCGACCTGCGGCGGCGCGGCGGCGGGAGCGATCACGTCGCCGCGGCTGACGTCGATCTCGTCGGCGAGCGTCAGCGTCACCGCCTGCCCGGCGACCGCGCGCTCGAGGTCGCCGTCGAAGGCGACGACGCGCGCGACCGAGGTCTCGCGCCCGCCCGGGAGCACGACGACGCGATCGCCGGGCGCGACCGAGCCGGACGCGATCGTGCCCGCGAAGCCGCGGAAGTCCGGGTTCGGCCGGTTCACCCACTGCACCGGCAGCCGGAACGGCGCGTCCTGCATCCGCTCCTGGTCGACCTCGACCGCCTCGAGGTAGCCCATCAGCGTCGGCCCGTCGTACCACGGCATCGCCTCGGAGGCGTCGACGACGTTGTCGCCGCGCAGCGCCGAGAGCGGGATCACCGTCACGTCCTCGAGGCCGAGCTGGGCCGCGAACTCGCGGTAGGCGCGCTCGATCTCGCGGAACCGCTCCTCCGAGAAGTCGACGAGGTCCATCTTGTTCAGCGCGACGGCGACGTGGCGGATGCCGAGCAGCGAGACGAGGTAGCTGTGGCGCCGCGTCTGGGTGAGCACGCCCTTGCGCGCGTCGAGGAGGATCACGGCGCAGTCGGCGGTCGAGGCGCCGGTGACCATGTTGCGCGTGTACTGCTCGTGGCCGGGCGTGTCGGCGACGATGTACTTCCGCTTGTCGGTCGAGAAGTAGCGGTAGGCGACGTCGATCGTGATCCCCTGCTCGCGCTCGGCGGCGAGCCCGTCGAGGAGCAGCGCGAGGTCGAGCTCCTCGCCCTGGGTGCCGACGCGCTTCGAGTCGGCCTCGAGCGTGGCGAGCTGATCCTCGAACAGGAGCTGCGACTCGTAGAGGAGCCGGCCGATCAGCGTGCTCTTGCCGTCGTCGACCGAGCCGCACGTGATGAAGCGCAGCATGCTCTTGTGCTCGTGCGCGTCGAGGTAGGCGAGGATGTCCTCGGAGATCAGGTCGGAGGCGTGGCTCATCAGAAATATCCCTCGACCTTCTTCTTCTCCATCGAGGCGGCGGCGTCGTGGTCGATCACGCGCCCCTGCCGCTCCGAGGTGCGGGCGAGCAGCATCTCCTGGATGATCTCCGGCAGCGTCGCCGCCTCGCTCTCGATCGCGCCGGAGAGCGGGTAGCAGCCGAGCGTGCGGAAGCGCACCTTCTTGCGCTCCGGCACCTCGCCCGGCTCGAGCGGCATCCGGTCGTCGTCGACCATGATCATCGTCCCGTCGCGCATCACCACGGGCCGCTCGGCCGCGAAGTAGAGCGGCACGATCGGGATCTGCTCGAGGTAGATGTAGAGCCAGACGTCGAGCTCGGTCCAGTTCGAGAGCGGGAACACGCGCATCGACTCGCCGCGCCGGTGGCGGGCGTTGTAGAGCCGCCACAGCTCCGGGCGCTGGTTCTTCGGGTCCCAGCGGTGCTGCGCCGAGCGGAACGAGAAGATCCGCTCCTTCGCGCGCGACTTCTCCTCGTCGCGCCGCGCGCCGCCGAACGCCGCGTCGAAGCCGTACTTGTCGAGCGCCTGCTTCAGCCCCTCGGTCTTCATCACGTCGGTGTGCACGACCGAGCCGCTCGAGAACGGGTCGATGCCGCGCCGGACGCCGTCCTCGTTCACGTGCACGAGCAGCTCGAGACCGTGCTCGCGCGCCATCCGCTCGCGGAACGCGTACATCTCCTGGAACTTCCAGGTCGTGTCGACGTGGAGGAACGGGAACGGCGGCGGCGCCGGGAAGAACGCCTTCCGGGCCAGGTGCAGCATCACCGAGCTGTCCTTGCCGATCGAGTAGAGCATGACCGGGTTCTCGGTCTCGGCGACGACCTCGCGCATGATGTCGATCGCCTCGGCCTCGAGCCGCTGCAGGTGCGTCAGCCGGATGCGCTCGCTCATACCGCCACCGCGACGAGACCGAGCTCCTCGAGCTTCGCGAGCACGATCCGGGCCGAGTCGTCCGGGTCGTGCTCGGTCGTGTCGATCCGCAGCTCCGGGCTCGCCGGCTCCTCGTACGGGTCGGAGACGCCGGTGAACTCCGGGATCTCGCCCGAGCGCGCCTTCGCGTAGAGGCCCTTCACGTCGCGGCGCTCGCACTCCTCGACCGGCGTCGCGACGTGCACCTCGACGAACGCGCCCTGCTCGGAGACGAGCGCACGCGCCTGCCGCCGCGTCTCCTCGTACGGCGAGATCGCGGAGACGATCACGGCCGCGCCGTGCCGCGTCAGCCGCGAGGCGACCCAGCCGATCCGCTCGATGTTCGTGTCGCGGTCCTCCTTGGAGAAGCCGAGCCCCTTCGTCAGGTGCGTCCGGACGACGTCGCCGTCGAGCGTCTCGACGAGCAGGCCGCGCCGCTCCAGCTCGGGTGCGACGAGCTGCGCGATCGTCGTCTTGCCCGCGCCGGAGAGGCCGGTGAACCACAGGGTAAAGCCGTACCGCCCCGCCATGACGTCCCCTTGTCTAGCCGTTCCGTTCCGCGGAACGGCCGTGGATACCACACTCGATCTTGTCGGAGTCTGCCCAACGCCCGGCCCGCTCGTCTTCTTCGCGGCTCACGGGGCGGGTGCAGGGCATGCAGCCGATGGAGGGGTATCCGGCGTCGTGCAGCGGGTTGTAGGGGATCTCGTTCACGTGGATGTAGGCGTCGACGCGCCGCGAATCCCAGTCGACGAGCGGGAGCACCTTCCAGACCTCGTACCGGTCGCTCCACTCGACGCGCTGGGCGTCCTTGCGGGTCAGGCTCTGCTCGCGCCGGATGCCGGAG
Organism: uncultured Actinomycetes bacterium; assembly: GCA_963815005.1. Classification (GTDB taxonomy): domain Bacteria; phylum Actinomycetota; class Thermoleophilia; order Gaiellales; family Gaiellaceae; genus Palsa-739. Next base: position 67,913 of record CAWFFI010000015.1, on the reverse strand, counting down.
ATCCACGCGCCGTAGTCGGCGAGCGCCCGCTCGAGCGGCTCGACCTTGCGGACGTGGCAGCAGCGGTCCGGGTCGCTCTCCCAGAGGTTCGGCCCCTCGACGCGGTGCTGCTCGGCGACCGACATCACCTCGGGGCGGAGCAGCTCGAGCCCGTAGCGGGCGACGAGCCGCTCGCGCGTCTCGTACGTCTCGCGGAAGAAGAGCCCGGTGTCGAGCTCGATCACGGGCACGTCGAGCCCGAGCTCGGAGACCATGTGGACGAGCACCGACGACTGCTTCTGCCAGGAGCACGTGAGGCAGAGCCGCTCGCCGAACTGCTCGTAGGCCCAGAGGAGCGACTCCTCCGCCGTCATCGCCTCGACGTCAGGCAGTTGAAGCGTGCTCGCCACTGAGGAGCACCTCCTTCAGCGTGTCGCCGCGGAGGCCGAGGCGGAGCGTCTCGAGCGGGATCACCTCGTCGGGCGGGATGTTGCCGAGGTTGACGTTCGGCCCGAACTGCTTCACGAACCAGGCCTGGCTCGACTTCGTCGGCGCCTCGAAGATCAGCACCTCCGGGTCGATCTCGTGGACGATCTCGTCGACGAGGCCGGTGCGCATCTCGCCGGTCGGCCGGTAGATGCCGGCGGTGCCGCCTTCGCGGCCCTCCGTGATCACCTTCCAGGCGCCGGCGGCGAGCTCCTCCTTGATCCACTCGACCCACTGGTACGGGGCGAAGACGACCTCGGTGTCCTTCGAGCCGACCTCCGAGAGGACGGTGAAGTCGCGCGCGAAGTCGGCGATCAGCTCGACCTTCCGCTCGCGCGGGATGTCGAGCGTGCCGTCGGAGATCTCGACGTGCGAGAAGCGGTGCTCGGTGATCCACGCCTTGAACTCGTCGATCTTGCCGCGCGCGTAGGCGGCCTCGAAGAGCGTGCCGCCGCAGACGACGGGCGTGTCGAACGAGCGGTAGAGGGCGATCTTCTTCTCGAGGTTGTTCGTGACGTAGCTCGTGCCCCAGCCGAGCTTGACGATGTCGACGAACTGGCCGGCGGTGTCGAAGAGCCCCTCGATGTCGCGGAGGTTGAGGCCCTTGTCGATCACGTGGGTGAGTCCCTCGGTGCGCGGCTTGCCGGGCCGCGCGGGCAGGTCGAGGAACCCGTCGTTGGAGCCGTGGCCGATCATGCTGCCCTCCTCGTGGGGAGCGAAAAGCAAGCGATGTAAGGACGCAGGGAGCGCTCGTTCCTGAATGGCACGGGCGCGACTGAGGACGCCGCAGCGCGCCGCTTTGCAGCCGCCACGGGGAGGAGCCGCATGGTCGGGTACGGCTCAGAGGCGTGCATACAGCTCCTCCAGCTTCTTCGTCGCTGCGGTCTGGACGTCGTGGTAGAGGGAGTTGCCGTGGGCGTCGATCCCGACCGTGAGCGGGCCGAAGTCCTTGACGCGGAACTTCCAGAGGCACTCGGGCATCAGCTCTTCCCAGAGCACCTCCTCGATCTCCTCGATCTGTGTCGTCTCGAGTGCCGCGGCGCCGCCGACGATCGCGAAATAGACCATTCCGAGCCGTTGCATCGGCTCGATCGCCTCGTCGGGGAAGCCGCCCTTGCCGCAGATCGCGCGGACGCCGTACTGGGAGCCGAGGCCCTCGGTGAAGCGGACCATCCGCGCCGAGGTGGTGGTGCCGATGCAGACCTTCTCGTAGCGGCCGCGGCCCTCGGCGTCGACGCCGAGCTTGCGCACGCCGGGGGCGGTGTGGAGCAGGAACGCGCCGGAGAGGTCCATCGGCGGCTCGACGCCCTGGTCGAAGATCCGGATCTGCGTCCGGTCGCGGATGCCGATGATGTGGCCCTGGACGACGACCTCGTCGCCGGCGCGCAGCTTGAGGATCTCCTGCGGGTCGGTGATCGGGAACGTCACTTCGTGCGTCGCCATGGCTACGCCTCTCGGTCGAAGTCGACGGTGCCGTCGGCGGCGACGTGGGCGGTCGCGCGCCGGGCGGCCCAGCACTGGTAGTTGACGGCCACCGGGTTGAGCGTCATGTGGGTGTCCGCGTGCTCGATGTGGCAGTTGAGCACCGTGACGTCTCCGCCGAGCCCCATCGGCCCGATCCCGGTCTCGTTCAGGAGCCCGTAGAGCTCGTCTTCGAGCGCGGCGACGAGCGGGTCCTCGTTGCGGGTCCCGATCGGCCGCGCGATCGCCTCCTTGGCGAGATACATCGCGTAGTCGGCGGAGCCGCCGATGCCGACGCCGACGATCCCGGGCGGGCACGGCTTGCCGCCGGCGCCGACGATCGACTCGAGCACGAACTGCTTGATCCCCTTCACGCCGTCGGCGGGGGTGCACATCTTGAGGAAGCTCATGTTCTCGGAGCCGGAGCCCTTCGGCACGCACTTGACGTCGAGGCCGTCCCAGTCGGGGATGAACTCCCAGTGGACGATCGGCAGCCGGTGCCCGATGTTCGGGCCGGTGTTCTCGCGCGTGATCGTGTGGACGGCGTTCGACCGCAGCGGATGCTCGAGCGTCGCCCGGGCGGTGCCGTCGCGCAGCGCCTCGTAGATCCGCGTCGGGTGGAGCGGGAAGTGCTCGCCGACGCGGCACGTGTAGACGGCGAGGCCGGTGTCCTGGCAGACGAGGTTGCGCTCGCTGTCGGCGACCTGGACGTTGCGGAGGATCGTGGAGAGGACCCGCCGCCCCGGCACCGAGGTCTCCCGTTCGGCGGCGGCCGCGAGCGCGTCGCGGAGATCCTGCGGGATGTCCTTCAACGACCACACGTACAGGTGGGCCGCGGCGTTCTCGACTGCTTGCTGGAGGTCCGTCAGGACTGTGCTCATTCAGGCCTTCGCTTTCCCGGCGGCGGCCGCACCCGCGCGGCGCCCGAAGACGATGCACTCGAGCAGGCTGTTGCCCATCATGCGGTTCCGGCCGTGCGTGCCGCCGGCGATCTCCCCGCAGGCATAGAGCCCGTCGAGCGTCGTCTCGGCATCGGTTGGAGATGACGAGTCCGCCGTTCTGGTAATGGAGGACGGGATAGGTAAGAATGCGCTCGGCGAGGGGGTCGACTCCCCCGGCCCGGTAGCGGCGAATCATGTGCGGCAACGAAAGCTTGGCATCACGCGCGGCAATCCGCGTCGTGTCGAGCCAAACTGCCGAGCGGCCATCCGGCGTCGCGACCCCCTTGCCCTTCTCGACCTCGTCGAAGATCGCCTGGCTGACGACGTCGCGGGGCGCGAGCGAGTCGCAGAACTCCTCGTCGTCGGCGTTCAGCAGCACGGCGCCGTAGGCGCGGGTCGTCTCGGGGATCGAGTAGCCCTGCATCGTCTTGGGCCACGCGCCGCCGTTCGGGTGGTACTGGAGCGCGTCGAGGTCGCGCGCCTCGGCGCCGAGCTCGAGGGCGATCTGCGTCACCTCGCCGGTCGCGCCGGGATGGTTCGTCGAGAGCTCGCCGCGCGCCTCGGCCTCGGCGTAGCAGCGGCCGCCGGCGGCGAGGACGACGGTGGCGGCGTCGACGGAGTGCTCGCCGACGCGGGCGCGCCAGCCGTTCTCGGTCTGCTCGAGGGATGAGAGCGGCGACTTCGCGAGCACGGCGATCGCGTCGGTGGCCTCGACGGTGTGGCGGAGCGCCGAGGTGATCGCGTGCCCGGTCTGGTCGCCGACCTGGAGCAGGCGCTTCGCCGAGGCGCCGCCGACCTTCGCGAGCCGGTAGCCGCGGCCGTTGGTCTCCTCGCGCGTGAACTCGACGCCGTGCTCCTCGAGCCAGTGGATCGCCGACGGCGCCTCGGCGGTGAGCGTCTCGACGAGCCGCAGGTCGGCGGTCTCGTGCGAGCTGGCCCAGATGTCCTGGGCGTGCCGCTCGGGGGAGTCGTCGGGGCCGAGCGCCGCCTGGATCCCGCCCTGCGCCTTGGCGGAGTTGCAGGACTGGATCGAGCCCTTCGTCGCGAGCGCGACGCGCGCCCCGGCGCGCTGCGCGGACACGGCGGCGGCGAGGCCGGAGGCCCCGCTTCCGATCACGAGCACGTCGACGTGGCCGTTGGCGCTCACAACGCCCGGGACTATACCCGATGTTCGCTAATGCAAGACATCAGACATTCATTTATCTCATCGACTCCTCGGGGCATGTCCGAAAGAGCCATCTTGATTGTCAGTTCTGGCAACGCTACGGTGGCGTAGTCATCCGAGAGGAGGCCCTGATGGTCAAGAGATCGCCGACGAGCTCGATCTCGAGATCGAGCGGCGCGGACGGAGCGCTACCCCGCTCGCGATGCGCCTGACGCTCTGTTGCTGCTTCTCCTGCTGCTGCTCCAACTAGTGAGCAGCAGGGGCACACTCGACGAGTGAGGGCCCGGCTGCCGAGCGGCCCCTCCTCGCCCCCTGGCTCAGACGGACGCGCTCCCGAGGCGGCCGGCTCGTCCTCGAGTACGGCGACGAGATCGTCGTCCTCGGGGGCGAGCGGGCACTCGCGCTGCTCGACGGCCTCCTGCCGCTGCTCGACGGGACGCGGACCGCGGCGGATGTCGCCGCCGAGCTCGGTTCGAGCGGGCCGGTCGTCGAGTCGATCGTCGACGAGCTTCGGGCATCCGGGCTGGTCGTCTCCGGGCCGGCGGCGGGGGAGACGGCACTCCTGTGCGCGGGTCTCGCGCACGCTTCACACCCGCGGGAGATCGAGCGGCGCCTCGAAACGGCCACGGTCGCCGTCGTCGGGGAGTCGACCTGCGCGGCGGAGCTCATCCGTCTCCTCGATCCGGGCGTCGGCGAGGTCGAGCGCATCGACTGGGACGACCTCCCCGACGCAGAGATCGCCGCCGTTGCGCCCGCACCGTCGGAACTGCCGCGGCTCGCGCCCTGGAACGAGCGGCTGCTCGAGCACGGCCTGCCGTGGCTGCAACTCCTCCCTTTCAACGGGCGCTTCGCCGCGCTCGGTCCACTCTTCGTTCCCGGCGAGACGTGCTGTGAGCACTGCTACCGGCTGCGCCGCGGCGCCGCCCTCGGCGAACCGGAGCTGCTCGCCGAGCTCGATCGCGTCCCGGCGGCGTACCCACAACCGCAGCCGCCTCGCGGCTGCGATGGCGGGACTCGCGGCGACGCTCCTGACGCGCTGGATCGCGACGCGCGAAGCCGGCCCTTCCCGGCGTCCTGTTCGCGCCTCGAGCTCGGCGACGGCCTCCGGATCGACGCCCATCGCGTCCTGCGCGTGCCGCGCTGCCCCGCCTGCTCGCAGGCCAGCGCGGTCGCCGCCCCGCTGCCGTGGAGCAACGCGTGATCGGGTTGGAAGGAGCCTGTTCGCGCTACGTCGGACTCGTCACCGAGGTCGACGAGCTGCTGGCGGCCCCGGACGACTCGCGCCTCACGCACGTCTTCGCCGTCGGCGCCGAGGGCGACGAGCGGTTCGAAGCGGGCGGCACCGGCTACGCGGCGAGCCCGACGGCAGCGCGGTCCGCAGCCCTCGGGGAGGCGATCGAGCGCTACGCCGCGGCCCGCGCCGCCGGACTCGCTGCCACTCGCGAGCGCCGACGAGCTCGACGCCGCGGTCGAGCCGGAGCGGTTCGCGCTCTTCGCGCCCGAGCAGTACCGGTCGGCGGGATTTCCGTTCGTCCCGTTCGACGAGACGGACCGCCGTCCGCTGGGTCACGGGACGGTCGCTCGCCGACGGCAGGAGCGTCTTGCTGCCTGCGCAGCTCGTGTATCTCGTGTGGGACGAGCTCGCCGACGGCGAAGTGGCGATCGCGCACGCGACGAGCAGCGGGCTCGCCTGCGGGATATCGACCGCGGAGGCCGCGCTCGCCGGACTCCTCGAGCTCGTCGAGCGCGACGCGTTCATGATCGTCTGGAGAAACGCACTCTCGCTGCCGCTGCTCGATGCGCGGAGCTCCCGCGCTCGTCGCGTGGGAGCGGCGCTATCTCGACCCGGCCCGGCTCCGTCACGACGTCGTCGACCTCTCGGACATCCACCGCGTGCCGACCGCGATCGCCGTCGTACGCGACGTGGGCGGCTCGCTCGGGGTGGGCGCCGCCGCGAACGCAGAGCCGGCAGTCGCCTACCGCAAGGCCCTGGCCGAGGCGTACGCGAGCCACGGCGCCGCCCGCCGCATCCGGGATGCCGGCGAAGCCGGCGGATTCCGGGACGACTTCGCCGACGTCGTCACTTCGCCGACCACATCCGCGTCTACGCCGACCCGGAGCACGCGCCGCGCGCGGCGTTCCTGACCGCTTCCCCGGTCCGGCGTCGCGCTCTCGACCGTTGCGCCGCTCCCGGGGTCGACGGTCGACGAGCAACTCGCGTCGCTCGTGGAGCGCTTGCTGCAGGCCGGCATCGAGCCCTACCTGGTCGATGTGACCACACCCGACGTCGCAGAGCTCGGACTCCACGTCGTCAGGACGATCGCGCCCGAGCTGTGCATGCTCGACGTCCGCCAGGACGCGTGCTTTCTCGGCGGCTCGCGCCTCCGCGCCGCCCCGGTCGAGCTCGGGCTTCGGACGCGCAAGCTTCCGCTCTCCGAGCTGAACCACGCCCCCCACCCGTTCCCGTGAGCGAGCTCGAGAGCCCCGCCCGCCTCGCTTCCGTCGTCTACCCGGAGCCACCGGATCTCTTCGATCCGGCCGAGCTCTACCACGAGGCCTCGAAGCTCACGCCGGCGACGGCTGCTCGCGTTCTCGCGGGAGTCGCCGCACTGGCCGGGTCGCCCGATCTGCAACGCGCCGTCGCCCACGCGTCGCTCCGGCACCCGGAGCTCCCGCTGCTCCACCTGCCGGCCGCACCGCGCTCGACGCACCGCTCGGAGCCGTGATCGCGCGGCGCCGCTCGGCCCGCGAACTTCGGGGCGGCGCCCATTCGCGGCGAGGCGCTCGCGGCCCTGCTCCAGGCGGCTTACGGCGTCACGGGGTCCCTCGGCGGCGTCGACGGGCGGGAGCAGCCGCTGCGGGCAGCTCCCTCCGGCGGTGCGCTCTATCCCCTCGACGCGTACGTCGCGGCGCCGCGGGTGGAAGGACTCGCACCCGCCCTCTACCGCTTCGACCCGCTCGCGTCGGGCCTCGAGCGGGTCGGGGCTGCCGACCCGGTGGTCGAGGCTACGGCGAATCCGGAGCTCGCCGCGGCCGCGGCCGCGACGTTCGTGTTCGCCGCCACTTTCTGGCGCTCCCGGTTCAAGTACGGCCTGCGCGCCTACCGCTTCGCGCTGCTCGAAGCAGGGCACGCGGCGCAGAACCTGCTGCTCGCCGCCACGGCACTCGACCTGGCCGCGGTCCCTCTCGGCGGCTTCTTCGACCGGACGCCTGGACACGACGCTCGGCCTGGACGGCGTCGACCGCTCCTCGCTGTACGTCATCTGCGTCGGCTCTCCGGAGAGCGACGAGATGAGAGCGTGCTCGCAGGGCTCGGCCTCGGCGCGGCCCTCTACACAGGCGTGGCACGACGGCTGCCGCGGCCGTTGCGGCCGACGCCCGGCAGCGACCGCTGCTCGCCGCCGCGATGGTGTCCGCCGCCGCCGAGGAGTTCGTCTGGCGGGGCGCGCTTCTCAGGCTGCTGCGCCGACGCGGAGCGGGCCGGGCACTGGTGGGCACATCCACCGGCTTTGCGCTCAGTCACCTGCCGCGCGCGAGCGGCCGCGCGCTCGTCGTGTACGCACTGCTGGGCGGCGCGCTCGGTCTGGTCGCGCCCCGCCGCCATGGGCTCACGATCGCCGGCGTGGCCCACGCCACCTACGACGTCCTGGCGCTCCTGGAGGAACCGCCCTGAGCGGCGACGCTGGCAGCGGAGCTCGCCGGTGTCTCCCGCACGTTCGGCGACACGCGGGCGCTCGAAGACGTCGACCTGGCCGTCCACGGCGGGGAGATCGTCACCTTGCTCGGGCCGAACGGTGCGGGCAAGACGACTGCGCTCCGCATCCTCGTCGGGCTGCGCCGGCCCGACAGTGGCCGCGCGCTCCTCTTCGGGCTCGACCCGCGTCAGAGCACCGCGCGACGACGCCTCGGCTGCACTCCGCAGGAAACGAGCCTCCCGCCCACCTTGACGGTACGCGAGACGATCGATCTCGTCCGGGCCCACTTCCCACGACCTGTCGCGACGGAGCTGCTGCTCGAGTGGTTCGACCTGGGCGAGGCCGCACGCCGCCAGACGGGCGGGCTGTCGGGTGGACAGCGGCGACGCCTTGCCGTCGCTCTGGCCCTCGCCGGCACGCCGGATCTGCTCGTCCTCGACGAGCCCACGACGGGCCTCGACGTCGCCGCTCGCCGCGTCGTCTGGGACCGGATCCGCGATCACGCCGCCGACGGCGGGGCGGTCTTGCTGACGACGCACTACCTCGAGGAGGCGGAGGCGCTGTCGACCCGGGTCGCGGTGATTGCGAACGGGCGGATCCGCGCCGACGCACCCGTGACGGAGATCCGCGCCCGGACGGGCCTCTCACGGGTGCGCCTCACGGCTCCGGACGTCCCCGACATCCCCGGCGTCGTCCGCCGAGAGCGCCTCGCCGACGCGACCACGCTGTACGTGCGCGACCCAGGAGCGGCCGTGCGAGATCTCGTCGCCTGCAACGCGGCACTCGACGGGCTCGAGGTCGCGGCCGCCACGCTCGAGGAGGCGCTCGCGACCCTCGCCGGAGACGAGTCGTGACGCTCGCACTCCTCCACCTGCGCTCGCAGCTGCGGCAGCTCGCCCGGTATCCGGCTTTCCTCGTCCCGACGCTCGTGCTCCCGACCGCATTCTTCGTCCTCTTCGGGCTGCCGCACCGCGAGGTCGACGCCGCAGTCCTGATGGCGTCCTTCGCCGCGTACGCCGTGCTCGGCATCGCGTTCTTCCAGTTCGGCGTCGGCATCGCCGCGTCGAGCGGGACGACCCGTGGGAGAGCTTCCTCCGCACGCTGCCGGTCTCCGTCGCAGCGCGCTTCGCCGGCAGGCTCGCTCTCGGCGGTCGTCTTCGCCACGGGCGCCGGCCGTCCCCGTGGTCGCGCTCGCGGTCGCCGTACTCCCCGTGTCGCTCACGACGGGAGAGTGGCTCCGCTTCGCGCTCGCGCTGGTCGTCGGCAGCACTGCCGCTCGCGCTGCTCGGGGATCGCCTCGGCTACTGGATCCCCGCCGAAGAGGGCGCTGCCGGTCGCGAACCTCCTCTATCTCGCTGCTCGCCTACGCGGGCGGCCTCTGGACCGGGCCGCACGGCCTGCCGCGCGCCGTCGAGCGGGTGGCGCCGTACACCTGCCGACGCGACAGTGGGGCGACGTGCTCTGGCGCGCCGTCGCAGGGCGGCGGCTGGGGCGGGGCTCACTGGCTCGCGCTGCTCGGCTTCACGGTCGCTCTTCGGTGCGCTCGCCGCCTGGGGATACCGGCGCGACGAAGGGCAGCGCTTCCGGTGAGCGCCGCTACCAGGCCTCGCGCAGCAGCCGCTCGATCTCCTCCGGGGTGGCCGGATGCGGGTTGGCCTGGTTGCCGGCTCGCGTCGCCGCCGCGGCGGCGAGCTCGGGCAGGTCGCCCTCGGGCACGCCGAGGTCGCGGAGGCGCGTCGGGCCGCCCAGCCCGCGGAGCTCCTCGACGCGCCCGGCCGGGTCGCCGCCGACGGCCTCGCCGAAGCGGCGCAGCGCCTCGGGCACGTAGCGGGCGTTGTAGCGGAGCGCGGGCGGCAGGCAGATGCCGTTCAGCGTCCCGTGCGGCAGCCCGTAGCGGCCGCCGACGGCCTGGGCCAGCGCGTGCGCGAGCGCGAGCATCGAGCCGGCGAGCGCGGCGCCGCCGTGGCAGGCGCCGCGGAGCAGCTCCGTCCGCGCCTCGACGTCGTCCGGCGAGGCGACCACCCGCGGCAGCCACTCCGAGATCAGCCGGGCGCCGGCGAGCGCATGCTCGTCCGCCGCCTCGTTGTGGCCGTGCGCGTACAGCGCCTCGGCGCAGTGCGCGAGCGCGTTCAGGGCCGTGCCGACGGTCGGCTCGAGCGGCAGCGCGAGCGTCAGCCCGGCGTCGTAGACGATCCCGGCCGGCCGGGCGCCGCCGCCGCCGCCGCGCGCGTGCCGCTCCGGGTCGCGGATGCCGTAGTACGTCGTCCATTCGGCGCCCGAGTACGTCGTCGGCACCGACACGAGCGGCAGCTCGGCCGCAGCCGAGACCGCCTTGCCGAGGTCGATCGCGCTGCCGCCGCCGACCGCGAGGATCACCGTCGCCGCGCGCCGGCCTGCGCCGCCGCCTCCTCGATCCGGTGCGACGGCGCCTCGCTCCAGCGCGCGTGCGGCTCGACGCCGAGCTCGAGCCCGTCCCAGCGCGGGCCCGCGACGAGGAGCGGCGAGCGGACGCCCGCCTCGGCGCACGCCTCCGGCAGCGCCGGCAGGCCCCAGCGGACGATCACGCGAGCCGCTGCCTCGCGAACTCGACGAACGCCTGCGACACGCGCGTCTCCGCCCGGCCGGCCGAGCGGACGAGCGAGATCTCGCGGAACGGCTCGAGACCCTTCACGCGCGCGGTCGCGAGCCCGCCCGAGGCGAGGTCCGCCGCGATCGCGCGCGCCGAGATGAACGTCACGCCGAAGCCGCCGAGCACCGCGGCGCGCGCCGACTCCTGCAGCCCGAGCTCGAGCCGGACGTCGAGGTCGCGCAGCCGGATGCCCTGCTCGCGCAGCTCGTCGTCGATCACCTGGCGGACGCCGGCGCCCTCCTGCATCAGGATCAGCGGCTCGGCCTTCAGCTCGTCGAGCGAGATCGTCCGGTTCGCGAACGCGTGCCCCGGCGGGCAGGCGAGCACGACCTCGTCGCGGAAGAACGGCTCGAAGCTGACGCCGCGGTGCCGCCGCGCCGCGCCGACGACGCCGAGCTCGAGCTCGCGCCGCGCCACCTGCTCGATCACGCGCTGGGTCTCCGAGACCGACAGCGCCACCTGCACCTGCGGGTGGCTGCGCCTGGAACTCGCAGAGGACGAGCGGCACGACCGTCCCACCCGGCCCGGTCGAGGCGCCGATCTCGAGCCGGCCGGCGAGCTCGCCCTCCGTCTCCTCGCCGAGCTCCTCGAGCAGCTGCTCCTCCATCGCGAGCAGCCGCTGCGCGCTCCGGTAGAGCCGCTGCCCGGCCTCGGTCGGCTCCACCCGCCGGCCCGACCGGTCGAGCAGCTGGTGCCCGAGCCGCTTCTCGAGCGAGCGGATCTGGAGGCTCACGGCCGGCTGCGTGACGCCGAGCTGCTCCGCCGCCTGGGAGAAGCTCCGCCGCTCGACCACGGCGCAGAACGCCGCCAGCTGCCGCGTATCCATAAGGAGAGCTTATCGGCCTCGGCCGCGGCCGCGCGTTTCCTGCCGCTCCGGGGCGGCGTCTACGATCCCCTGGTGCCCGAGACGACGACGCGGCTCGAGGACACGCTCGTACGCGGCTACCGGCAGCTGGCGCTCGACACGCCGGCCCGCCCCCGCGACGTGCTCCTGCGCGCGCTCGACCTGATCCTCTCGGCGCTCTTCCTGCTCGTCGCCCTGCCGCTCGTGCTGGCGATCGCGGCCGTCATCGTCGCCACGAGCGGCCGCCCGGTCCTCTACCGCGGCGAGCGCGTCGGCCGCGGCGGCCGCGTCTTCACGATGCTGAAGTTCCGCACGCTCCGCGCGGACGCCGAGTCGCGGCTCGGCCCCTACCTCGGCGAGGAGCTCGTCCGCCGCACGGTCGCCGAGTTCACGCCGGTCGGCCGCTGGCTGAAGGCGACCCAGCTCGACGAGATCCCGCAGTTCGTGAACGTGCTGCGCGGCGAGATGAGCCTCGTCGGGCCGCGCCCGATCCGGCCGGTCTTCTTCGAGGAGCTCGTGCGCGACCTGCCCGCGTACTGGCAGCGCCTCGTCGTCCGGCCCGGCCTGACCGGCTTCGCCCAGGTGCGTCGCGGCTACGAGACCTCGATGGCGGAGAAGCTCGCGCACGACCTGGAGTGGATCGCCGACCGGTCGGTGCGCCTCTACCTGCGCACGGTGATCGCCACCGCGTGGCGCGTCCTGCGCCAGTCGCTCGAGGGGGTCACGGGGCGGAACGCCGGCGCCTGATCGCCGTCCTCGCCGGGCTCGCGGCCGTCGCCGTACTGGCGGCCGGCTCGGTCCTGCTCTACCGCACGCTCCGGCCCGGCCCGCCCGTCGCGCGGCCGCACCCGCTGCTCGTCGGCGTCGACGACGACACGCTCAAGTGGACGGCCCACCCGCTGACGGTCGTCCGGCGCCAGCGCTCGCTCGGCGCCGATGCCGTGCGCGTCTGGGTGCCGTGGAACGGCGGCTCGGCTCCGGGCCCGATCCGCCGGGTCGAGCTCGCCCGCACCGCCCAGGCCGCGCGCCACACGCAGGTCGTGCTCGCGGTCTTCGGCCTCGGCCCGGAGTCTCCGACGACGGCGGACGCGCAGGACCGCTTCTGCGGCTACGCGCGGGCCGCGCTCTGCGCTCGTACCGCACGCGCGGGCCGTCGTCGTCTGGAACGAGGCGAACTCGCGCACGTACTGGCACGGGACGCCGGCCGGACTACGAGCGGCTGCTGGCCCGCTGCTACGACGTGCTCCACGCAGCCCGGCCGGGGATCGCCGTCCTCGACTCGACCGCGTCGGCGCATGCTCCCGGCGCGTTCCTGCGCGCAGTCGGCAGCGCGTACCGGGCGAGCGGCCGCACCCGACCGCTCGTCGACGCGTTCGGCCACAACCCGTACCCGCGCACCTCCGCCGAGCCGCCGGCGGCCGATCCACGCGCCCGGTTTCATCGGCGAGGGCGACCACGCGCGCCTCGCGGCGGTGCTCGACGAAGCCTTCGACGGGACGGCGCAGCGCTCGCGCGACGTCTGGTACCTCGAGGACGGCTACCAGACGGTCACGCCGCCGCGCGTCCTCGGCGCGTACACCGGCCGCGAGACCGTGCCGACGGTGCCGCCCCGCGTGCAGGCGCGCCGGCTGGGCGAGGCCATCCTGCTCGCCGCCTGCCAGCCGGACGTGAAGGCGTTCTTCAACTTCGAGCTCGTCGACGAGACGCGCCTGGCCGGCTGGCAGTCCGGGCTCTTCTGGCGGGGCGCCGAGCGCAAACCGGCGGCAGGCGCATTCGCGGCGGCGGCGCGGGCGACCCGTACGGGACGCATCGCCTGCGGAACCCCGGCAGGAACGCCCGCGGCGCGCCCGTAGAGTAGGACGCCATGTGCGGGATCTGTGGAATCGCCTCGACGAGCGGCGCGCCCGACGCCGACCGGCTCGCTGCGATGAGCGCGGCGCTCGTCCACCGCGGGCCCGACAGCGCCGGCGAGCATCGCGACGGACCCGTCGCGCTCGCGGCGAGACGCCTCTCGATCGTCGACCTCGCCCACGGCGACCAGCCGATCGCGGGCGAGGACGGCTCCTGCGTCGTCGTCCAGAACGGCGAGATCTACAACGCGCCCGACCTGCGCCGCGAGCTCGAGCGCGCCGGGCACGCGTTCCGGACGCACTGCGACACCGAGGCGATCGTCCACCTCTACGAGCAGCACGGCCTCGGCTTCGCCGAGCGGCTCCGCGGCATGTTCGCCGTCGCGATCTGGGACGCGCGCCGGCGCCGCCTCGTGCTCGCGCGCGACCGCTACGGGATCAAGCCGCTCTACTACCGGCACGCGGGCGGCGAGCTCGCGTTCGCGTCGGAGCTGCGCGCGCTGCCGCGCGGCGAGATCGACCTCGACGCGCTCGAGTGCTTCCTCGCCTTCAACTCGATCCCGGCGCCGTACTCGATCTTCCGCGACGTCCGCAAGCTGCCGGCGGGGCATCTGCTCGTCTGGGAGGAGGACGGGCAGCATCCGGCTCGAGCGGTACGCGCGCCCGGGCCCGGTCCCGCTCGCGGAGCTGCGCGACGGTGACGAGGCGGAGCTCGTGGAGGAGCTGCGGGCGCGGCTGCGCGACTCGGTGCGCGCGCACCTGCTCGCCGACGTGCCGGTCGGGGTCCTCCTCTCCGGCGGCGTCGACTCGGCGGCGCTCGCGGCGCTCGCCGCACAGGAGACCTCCGAGCCGGTGCACACGTTCACGATCGGCTTCGCCGAGCGCAGCTTCGACGAGCGCGCCGACGCGCGGCTCGTCGCGGAGCGCTACGGCACCGAGCACCACGAGCTGCTCGTCCGGCCGGACCCGTCGCTGCTGCTGCCGGCGCTCGCGGAGGCCTTCGACGAGCCGTTCGCCGACTCGTCGGCCCTCCCGACCTACCTCGTGTCGCAGCTCGCGGCCGGCCACGTGAAGGTCGCGCTCTCCGGCGAGGGCGGCGACGAGCTCTTCGGCGGCTACTACACGTACGCCGCCGACCTGCTGGCCGACCGGGTGGCGCCGCTCGCGCGCCTCGCGCGGCCGCTCGTCGAGCGGCTGCCGACGTCGAGCGGGAAGGCGAGCTTCGACTACAAGGCGAAGCGCTTCGTCCGGGCGGCGCACCTGCCGCCGCTCGAGCGCCACCACGGCTGGAAGGAGATCTTCTCCCCGGAGCTGCGCGCCGAGCTGACGGGCCGCGGCGCCGGCTTCGACCCCGTCGACGTCTACCGCGCACGCTACGACGAGACCGCCGGCGCCGACGGGCTCGCGCGGCTGCAGGACGTGGACTTCGGCGTCTACCTCGTGGACGATCTGCTCGTGAAGACCGACCGCGCGTCGATGGCGCACTCCCTGGAGGCGCGCGTGCCGTTCCTCGACCCTGTCGTGACGAACCTCGCGTTCGCGCTGCCGGCGCGGCACAAGGTGCGCGGGCTCGCGAAGAAGGTGCTGCTGCGGAAGGCGGTCGAGCCGCTGCTGCCGCGCGAGGTCGTGCACGGCCGCAAGCGCGGGTTCTCGATCCCCGCCGCCGCGTGGCTGCGCGGCGAGCTCGAGCCGTTCGCGCGCGAGACGCTCTCCGCCGGCGACGCTCGCCCGCCAGGGCTTCTTCCGCCCCGAGACGGTGACGCGCCTCGTCGACGAGCACGTCGCAGGGGCCGAGGATCGCAGCCGCCAGCTGTGGGGGCTGCTCGCGTTCACGCTCTGGTACGAGCGTCACGTCGAACAGGAGCCGCCGCACCTGCACTCCGCCCGCATGGAGGCGCTCGCTCGCGTGAGCGACCTGCCGCCCTTCGAGCTCGCGTACCCGCGGACGGAGCTGCGGCGGCAGCTCGTCGACGCCGTGCTCCGCGGCGAGAAGACCGCGACCTCGGGGCTGCTCGAGGAGTTCGAGGCCGACGGCGAGGCGGTCGGCGTGGCCGGACAGCGCTACGTGCTCCACGGCTACGACGACGATCCGGTCGCGGTCGTCGAGCTGACCGAGGCGCGCGTGCTCGCCGCCGCGCAGATCGACGTCGAGTTCGCGCGCGACGAGGGGGAGGGCTTCGAGTCGGTCGAGGAATGGCGGGTCGCGCACGAGCGGTTCTTCGAGCGTCCGATCGGGCCGGAGACGCAGATCGTGGCGCTCCGCTTCCGGGTGGTGGAGCGGCTCTGATGCGCGTCTGGATCGACATGACCGCCTCGGCGCACGTGCTCGTGTTCCGCCCGCTCGTCGAGCTGCTGCGCGGCCGAGGCGACGAGGTGGAGATCACCGCGCGCGACTACGCGCAGACCCTCCAGCTGCTCGAGCTGCACGGGCTCGAGCCGGACGCGGTGATCGGGCGGCACGGCGGCCGCTCCCGTGTCCAGAAGGCGCGGCAGATGACGCACCGGCTCGGCGCGCTCCGCCGCTGGGCGAAGGGGCGCAGACTTCGACGTCGCGCTCGCGCACGGCTCGCACGAGCTGACGCTGACCGCCCGCCGGCTCGGCATCCCCAGCTCGACGACGTTCGACTACGAGTTCGCGACGCTCCAGCACCAGATCGGCTGCCGCGCCGCGACGAGGGTCGTCGTGCCGGACGCGATCCCGCCGGAGCGGCTCCAGCCGTACGGCGTGCGGCCGCCGAAGCTCGTGCAGTACCCGGGCCTGAAGGAGGAGTACTACCTCGCCGACTTCGAGCCCGACCGGTCGCTGCTCGACCGTTTCGGCGTCGACCCGGCGCGTGTGCTCGTCGTGCTGCGGCCGCCGCCCGACGTCTCGCTCTACCACCGCCACTCGAACCCGCTCTTCCCGCAGACGCTCGACCACCTCGGCCGCCTCGAGGACGTGCACGCGTTCGTGCTCCCGCGCACCGAGGAGCAGCGGGAGTTCGTGCGCGGGCTCGCGCTGCCCTCGGTGATCCTCCCCGAGCAGGCCGTCGACGCGCAGAGCCTGATCGCCCTCGCCGACGTCGTCGTCTCCGCCGGCGGGACGATGAACCGGGAGGCCGCGGCGCTCGGCGTTCCCGTCTACACGACGTACGGCGGCCGCCTCGGCGGCGTCGACGAGGCGCTGATCCGCGAGGGCAGGCTGAAGCCGCTGACCGACCCGCGCGCGCTCGACCTGCGCAAACGCGACCCCGAAGCCGCACCGCACGTGCGCCGCGAGCCGACGGAGATGCTCCGGCTGCTCCTGTCCGCCCTGGACACGTAGACCGCAGCCACGGCCGCTCCGGCCATGTCCCCCGCTCCAGGGCGTACCCCCGCCCTGGGTGGGGTTGTGTCCCGCCGCCCTCGGGTTCGACGATACCCGGGAACCGGTGCCCGGACGTGTCGAGGCTGTGTGGCGGGAGCGTGACGATTCGTCCACAGCCGGCTCGTCCGGACACGGCCGCGGCGGGGCGGCCGAACGGGCGCCGGCGGCTCGGCTCAGGCGACGCGGGCGAGCTGCTCGAGCAGCTCCGAGCCGTAGCGCTCGAGCTTCGCCGGGCCGATGCCCGGCACCGCGGCGAGCTCGGCCAGCGTCCGCGGCGTCCGCGCGACGAGCTCCGCGAGCGTCCGGTCGTTGAAGACGACGTACGCCGGCACCTCCTCGGCACGGGCCCGCGCGAGCCGCCACTCCTTCAGCGCGAGCACGGCCGGCGTCGCCTCGAGCTTCGGCCGCTCGCCGGCCGGCGCCGCGGACGACGCGGCCGCCCGCACCCCGAGCTCGGCGAGGAAGCGGCTCGGCCGACCCGACCACGTCACGAGCAGATGCCGCTTCGCGCGGGTCAGGCCGACGTAGAGCAGCCGCCGCTCCTCGGCGAGCTCGTCGCCGCGGGCACGCCGGATCGGCAGCTCGCCCTCCTCGAGCCGCGGCAGGAACACCGCCTCCCACTCGAGCCCCTTCGCGCGGTGGAGCGTCAGCAGGTGGACGCCGCCGCCCGCGCTCGCGCCGAACCGGTCGTGCAGCGACGCGGCGAAGTCGGCGACCGTCCGCTCGCCGTCGTCGAACTCCTCGGCGAGCGCGACGAGCCGCGCGAGGTCGGCCTGCCGCGTCTGCTCGCGGTCGCCGAGCTTCTCCGGCGGCGCGTCGAGGAGCCCCTGCGCGAGCGCCAGCCGGCGAACCGTCTCGGCGACCGACGACGAGGACCGGCTCCGCGCGGAGCGCCTTCAGCAGCCGGCGCGCCGCGTCGCGGTCGAGCAGCGACGCGCCCTGGAACGCGATCCCCGCCTCGTGGAACGCCTCCTCGAACTCCGTCGTGCGCGCGTTCGTCCGCAGCAGCACCGCCTGCTCGGAGAGCGGCACCCCGGCCGCCGCCAGCTCGCGCACGCGCGCGACCACGGCGCCCGCCTGCTCGCCCTGGTCGAGGCACGCGCGCAGCTCCGGCTCCGGGCCGTCGCCGCCCTCGGCGCGCAGCGTCTTCTCCGAGCCGCCGAGCTTCGGGACGAGCCTGTTCGCGAGCTCGAGCACCTGCGGTGTCGAGCGGTAGTTCCGCTCGAGCCGGACGACCTGCGCGTGCGGGAACCGGGCCGGAACGCCGAGCAGCCAGCGCGGGCTCGCGCCCGTGAAGCCGTAGATCGACTGGTAGTCGTCGCCGACGACGCAGAGGTCGTCGCGCGGGCCGAGCCAGAGGTCGAGGAGCGTCTGCTGGAGCAGGTTCACGTCCTGGTACTCGTCGACGGTGAACGCGTGCCAGCGCCCGCGCACCGTCTCGACGGCCCGCGGGTCGTCCTCGAGCGCGTCGATCGTCAACCCGAGCAGATCCTCGAAGTCGATCGCGCCCTCGTCGGCCTTGCGCCGCTCGTACTCGCGGAAGACGCGGTGCGCGAGGTCGGGCGGCAGCGGCGGCTCGTGATCGCCCCCCTCCAGGTCGCGCAACCCGGCGAGGTACGTCTCGGGCGTCAGGCGCCGGTTCTTCGCCCACTCGACCTCGGTGGCGAGATCGCCGGCGGGACGGAAGCGATACGGCTTCGGCAGACCGTTCCCGATCCGGCGCAGGAGCAGCGCCTTCGTCGCGAGGATGCGGCCCGGGTCTCCGCGGAAGTGGCGCAGGAGCGTGAGCGCGGCGGAGTGGAACGTCGAGGCGCGCACGCCCTCGACGCCGAGCGCCGCGAGGCGGGAGCGGAGCTGGCCGGCCGCCTTGTCGGTGAACGTGACCGCGACGATCCGCTCGGCCGGAAACGCGCCGCTCGCGACCTGCCACGCGATGCGGCGGGTGATCGTCGTCGTCTTGCCGGTACCGGCCCCGGCGAGGATGCAGACGGGGCCGCGCACGGCCTCCGCGGCGCTCCGCTGCTCCGGGTTCAGGCCCGCGAGGATCCGCTCGGCGTCCACCCCGTGACCGTACCGGCGGCTCCGGTCGGCTGCGTGACGCACGCGTCGCAACTTCCCGACGCCGCTGTGACGCGCCGCCGGGGACGGCAGAATAGGCCCATGGACGGGATCGCCGACCGCGGACTCCGGCCCGCGCGGGTCTTGCGATTCGCCGGCGTCCTCGTCGCAGCGGTGCTCGTGGTCGTCGCCGTCGCCCTCGCTGCGCTCTATCTCTGGCTGCGCACGTACGCCCCGCTCCAGGCCGTCGACTTCGGCTTCGCCCCGGGGCCGGGCATCGGAGCGGCGATCCAGGCGGCCGTCGGCTCGGGCGGCAAGGAGGTGTTCTTCCCCGTCTACCGCAAGGGGAGGCCGTTCGACGCCGGCTTCACGCTGCACAACGCCGGCCACTTCGCCGTGACCGTCAGCGGCCTCGTGCCGGAGACGCCGCAGCAGCCACCGTGGGTCGGCCCGGTCGCCGTGCGCGGAGCCTCCGCGGTCTCCACCACCGCCGGCGTCGGCCGCACGCACCTGTTCCGGCCGATCGCTGCTCACGGCCGGGGACACCGCCGCGCTCGTCGTCCGCTTCGACACGGCCTGTCCGTCGTCACGCGGCCGGATCGACCCCGTCTACACCGACCGGATCCAGCTGCGCTACTCGTACCTGCACATCTTCCACAAGACGCAGACCGTCGAGCTGCCCTTCGCCGTGACCCTCCGCTGCACCGGCGGGCCGCTCGCGAAGCCGTAGCCGCTCAGTCGGCGGGGTCGAACGTGCGCTCGGGAGCGGGCAGCATCTGCCCGTCCTCGCGCGGCGCCGCGGCCGGGGGCCGCTGCTCGCGCTCCGGGGCGCGGACGATCGCGCCGAGCCGGGCGACGACCTCGAGCGTGTCGCCCTCGTCGGCGAGCCGCTGCAGGTTCGGCGAGCTCCCGCTCGAGCCAGTCGGGGTCGATCGGCGGGCGGCTCAGGCGCATGATCTTCGGGTGGGTGGTCGCGCCGACGGCCTCGCCGTCGCTCCACAGCTCCTCGTGGATCTTCTCGCCGGGCCGCGAGCCGACGATCTGGATCCGGATGTCGCGTGCGTCGCCGTCCGGCTCGCCCGGCAGGCGCGGCTCCTTGCCCGAGAGCCGGATCATGTTCTGCGCGAGATCCATGATCTTCACCGGCTCGCCCATGTCGAGGACGAACACCTGGCCGCGGCCGCCGATCGCGCCCGCCTGGACGACGAGCGACACCGCCTCCGGGATCGTCATGAAGTAGCGCGTCATCTCGGCGTGCGTCACCGTCACCGGGCCGCCCCGCTCGATCTGCTTGCGGAACGTCGGGATCACGCTGCCGGACGAGTTGAGGACGTTGCCGAAGCGGACGGCGACGAATCGGGTCTTCACGTCCTTCCGGTGCCCGAGCGCCTCGACGATCCACTCGCAGATCGCCTTCGACTGGCCCATGATCGTCTGCGGCCGCACCGCCTTGTCGGTCGAGATCAGGACGAACCGCTCGACGTCGAACTCGGCGGCGAGCTCGGCCACGGTCCGCGTGCCGCCGACGTTGTTCCGCACCGACTCGAGCGGGTGCGTCTCCATCAGCGGCACGTGCTTGTACGCCGCCGCGTGGAAGACGACCGTCGGCCGGTACTTCTCGAACACCTCGCGCCGCATCACGCCGCGGTTCTTGACGTCGACGAGCTTCGGGATCGCGGGCGTGAAGTCGCGCTCGCCGACGAGCTCCCGCTCGATCTCGAACAGCGCCGTCTCGGCCGAGTCGACGAGGATCAGCCGCTTCGGGTTGACGCGCGCGATCTGGCGGCACAGCTCCGAGCCGATCGAGCCGCCGGCGCCGGTGACGAGCACCGTGTGGCCCTCGAGATAGGACGCGACCTGCTCGAAGTCGACCTCGACCTGCTCGCGGCCGAGCACGTCCTCGACCTGCACCGGCCGCAGCTGCCCGGCGAGTCCGAGGTCGCCGGAGATCAGCTCGTACAGACCCGGCAGCGTCTTCACCTGCACCTTCGACTCCTGCGCCGTCTCGACGATCCGGCGGCGCACGTCGCCCGAGACCGACGGCAGCGCGATCAGCACCTCGTCCGGCCTGTGCTCGCGCAGGACGCTCGGCAGGTCGGCGATCGCGCCGAGCACGCGGACGCCCATGATGCGCGTGCCGCGCTTGCGCGGGTCGTCGTCGACGAAGCCGATCGGCGTGTAGCGGAGCATCCGCGAGCGCTGCATCTCCTGGACGATCAACCGGCCCGCGTCGCCGGCGCCGACGACGATCACCTCCTTGCCGCGCGCGACGACGCTCATGCCCGGCCGCTCGATCACGGTGCGGGCGAGGAGCCGCGCGCCCGGCGACGAACGCGAGCGTCAGCAGCAGGTCCATGACCGCGATCGAGCGCGGCAGGCGGACGGTGTGGACGGGCGAGGCGAGGTAGACGGTCACGTCCGCGATCAGCGACGCGACGACGACGCCGCGGAACGCCGACCACATGTCCCGCACCGAGACGTACCGCCACCAGCGGTTGTAGAAGCCGAACGCGACGAACACGATCAGCTTGATCGCGATGACCAGCAGGATCGTCCGGCGCAGCAGCGTCGAGTAGTAGACCGGCAGCCCCTGGTCGAACCGCAGCTCGAACGCGAGCACCCACGCGAGCGCGACGATCCCCGCGTCCACCAGCACCTGCCAGGCCCGGTGGCGAGAAGCTCATGCGCGCGCCTCGCCGGCCCCGCACCGCCAGCGGCGCCCGAGGAACGCGCGAGCGTCGGCGGGGAAGGCCTGGCTCATGTCCTCGCAGCCACGCCGACCGCGGAGCGAACCGTGTCCACGACCCGCTCCTGCATCGCGGCCGGAATCCCCGGCCAGAGCGGGAGCGAGAAGTTGTCCGCCGCGACGCTCTCGGTCACGGGCAGCGAGCCGGGCTCGTAGCCGAGGAAGCGCAGCGCGGGCTGGAGGTGGAGCGGCGTCGTGTAGTAGACCGCGGACGCGATCGACGCCTCGCGTGAGGGCCGCGCGGATCGCGTCGCGCTCGGGCGAGCGGCACACGAACAGGTGGTAGATGTGGCCCGGCTCGTCGAGCGGCAGCTCGACGAGGTCGCCGAGGCCGAGGTCGGCGTAGCGGGCGGCGGCCTCGCGGCGGCCGCGGTTCCACGCCGCGAGCTGCGGCAGGAAGAGGCGCAGCATCCCGGCCTGGAGCTCGTCGAGGCGCGAGTTGTAGCCGACGAAGTCGAAGTCGGTCTTGTCGCGCGAGCCGTGGAAGGCGAGCATCTGCACGCGCTCGGCGAGCTCCTCGTCGCTCGTCGCGACGAGGCCGCCGTCGCCGAGGCAGAAGAGGT
Source organism: uncultured Actinomycetes bacterium (assembly GCA_963815005.1). Lineage (GTDB taxonomy): Bacteria > Actinomycetota > Thermoleophilia > Gaiellales > Gaiellaceae > Palsa-739. Next base: position 46,150 of record CAWFFI010000015.1, on the reverse strand, counting down.
TCTTCGTCGGGAAGAAGCTGTACGTCGAGACGGTGCCGAGCGCCGCGACGCCGGGGGCGCCGAACGCCTGCGCCGCGTCCTCGATCACCGGCAGCCCGAGCTCGACGATCCCCTCGAGCGGCGCCGGCCGGCCGAAGAGGTGCACCGGCATGATCGCGCGCGTCCGGTCGTGACCTTCGCGGCGACGTCCTCGGGATCGAGATTGAGCGTGACCGGGTCGATGTCGACGAAGACGGGGGTCGCGCCGCGCCGCGCGATCGACTCCGCGGTCGCGTAGAACGTGAACGCCGGGCAGATCACCTCGTCGCCGGGGCCGATCTCGAGCGCGTCGAGCACGAGCACGAGCGCGTCGGTGCCGTTGCCGACCCCGATCGTCCGCTTCACGCCGAGATACGCGGCCGCCTCCTCCTGGAAGGCCCAGTAGTGCGGCCCGCGGATGTACTGGCCGCTGTCGACGACCTCGCGGAAACGCTCCTCGAGCTGCGGGATCAGGTGCGCGAACTGCGCTCGGACGTCAACGAGCGGAATCTTCTGCACGGGCCCTCACTGTAGCCGCCTTGCGCCACCGGTAGGCGAGATAGACGGCCCCGAGAACGACGGCCGCGACGACGAGATATTCCGCGTATTTGAAACCGTGATCGAAGCGCTGGTAGCTCGAGCCGAGCCCGTAGCCGGCGCCGGCGATCGCGAACGCCCAGATCGCCGGAGCCGACGAGCGTGAGCAGCGTGTACGGCGCGAGCGGCATCTCGAAGACGCCGGCGGGGATCGAGACGAACGAGCGGACGATCGGCGTGACCCGGCCGATCAGGACGCCGACGTTCCCCCAGCGGCGGAACCAGTCCTCCGCGCGGTCGAGCCGCTCGGGCGTGAGGTGGAACCAGCGTCCCCGCTGCTCGAGCAGCGGCCGCCCGCCGTAGAGGCCGATCGCCCAGCCGACGAGCGCGCCGGCGAGGTAGCCGAGCGTGCCCGCGAGGGCGAGCGCGACGTAGGCGCCGGCGCCGAACCCGATGTGCCAGCCGAAGATCGTGACGCCGTGCGCGGTCGCGAAGACGCCGGCCGCGACCGCGCCCGCGTAGAGCATCACGATCTCGCTCGCGGCCGGGAACACGGCGTCGATCGCCATCAGTCCGAACACGGCGTAGGCGCCGTGGGAGGCGACCTGCGAGGTGAAGCTCGAGGTGATGCTCGCGAGCACGCGCGCAGGTTATCGACGCGCGGTGAACGGCGCGACGAGCGAGACCTTGCCGACATCGTTCGTGGCCGTGACGCGCAGGTCGTAGGCGCCGGTGAAGGCGAGCTTTCCCGTCCAGGCGCGACCGTCCCACGTGACGCTCTGCGGGCCCGGCTGGAGGTCGCCGTTGAGCAGCGTCGCGATCACCGCGCCGGACGCGTGCGACTCGACCGTGACGACGACGCGCGCTGCGTGCTGGAGCTGGAACGTCGCCGTGACGACGCTCTTCGCCGCCGGTGCGAGATGCGCGGCGGCCGGGGCGACGGCGAGCGACCCGAGCGTGTCGTTCGAGGGAGACGTCCCGCTCGGCCGTCGTGGTGCGGCCGAGATCGTCCGTCGCGGTGACGTCGAAGCGCCAGGTTCCCTCCGCCGCCGGCGAGCCGTCGGCGTTGCGGCCGTCCCAGGCGAGCGTGTGCACGCCCGGCTGCTCGTCGTCGCCGGCGAGCGTGCGCACGGCGCCGTCGGGGCCGGTGAGCGTGGCGACGACGTGCGACGGGCGGACGAGCTTGTAGGCGAACGTCTCGGTGTCGTCGACGCCGTCGCCGTTCGGCGAGAGGGTCGCGGCCGAGGGCTGCGCCGCGTAGACGCCCGTGTACGAGAGGACGAGCCCGTCGGCGAGCGGCTGCTCGACGGCGAGCGAGGGGCGGCTGAGGAGCGTCCCGTCGAAGGAGAGCGAGGCCGATGCCGCCCGTGCCGAGCCCCATCGCGGTGCGGGCGCCGAGCCGGGCGAGCGCGACGCCGAGCTCGTAGTTCGTCATCCCGACGCTGTACGCGGGGCTGCCGCCCTCGACGCTGACGAGCAGGAGGCGCCCGTCGGAGAGCTGCCCGATCGCGCTGCGCGCGTTGCGCTGGTTCAGGGTGGTCGCGGCGAAGGACTCCTTCGCGTCGAAGACGGGGCGGCCGTCGGCGACGAGCAGCGGGCCGCCGCCGATCGCGCTCGGCATGCCGCTCCAGTTCGGGGTGAGCGTGAGCCGGATCTCGACGGCTCGTGCCGGCGGGCGCCTCGGCGCCGAGGTGCGGCGCCTGCGCGCCGCGGGCGACGAGGACGGCGCCGCCGGGCGGGATCGGCGTCCCGCCCGCGGCGGTCACCGAGGTGACGGTCCCGCTGAGCGGCGTGTTCGGCGTCGGCGGCGGGGAACGCGCCGATCACGTCCTCGACGACGCCCTTCTCCTGCGGCGTGGCGGCTCCCCAGGCGGGGGTGTAGAGCGTCGTGTGCCCCTTCACGGGCGGCTGGTTGAGGTCGAGGGCGCGCCGCTGGTCGGTGCCGCGCCAGCTGCCGTCGAAGCCGACCGTCGCGACCGAGAGCGTCCCGTCGGCGGCGATCGCGAGGCTGGAGCGGTTCGTCGCCGGCGGCGACTCGAGCGCGCCGCCCTGGAGCAGGATCCCGCTCGGGTTGCCGGGGTTCGCGCGGAAGAAGTCGCCGTTCACGCCGACGACGGTTGCCGCGCCGCTCGAGGCGCTTCTCGACGTCGGTGAGCCGCTCGGTGCCGGTGAGGGCGTCGTTCGAGAGCACCGGCGCGAGCGTGTAGAGCGAGCCGTCGGGCCGCGGCGCGATCACGACGTCGAGGACGACGGGGCCGCGCGGCGTGAAGTCGACCTGGCGCAGGTACGAGACGCCCGGCATGAGCAGCTGCGACGTCTCGCCCGCCTGCTGCGCCGCGCCGCGCGTCGAGGTGGCTCCCGACGCGGACGAGACGACGAGACCGGCGAGTGCGGCGGCGATGAGCAGCTTCGCGAGCACGACCCGCAGCCAGGGTAGCCGCGCCCCCGCGGCGCGCGGGACGTCCTAGTCCCAGACGCGGACTTCGCGGTACAGCGTGTCGCGCTGCACCGGGATCTTGCCGACGCCCTTGATCAGGTGGACGAGCTCCTCGGCGCTCGTGCGGTGCGTCGTGCCGGCGGCCGAGACGACGTTCTCCTCGATCATCACCGAGCCGAGGTCGTCGGCGCCGAAGCCGAGCGCGACCTGGCCGATCTTCTTGCCCTGCGTCACCCACGAGGAGCCGATGTGGGGCAGGTTGTCGAGGTAGATCCGCGACACCGCCTGCGTCAGCAGGTAGTCGAACGACGTCGGCCGGCTCTCCGCGGGGACGAGGTCGACGAGCCGGTTGCCGTCGTCCTGGAACGTCCACGAGAAGAAGGCCCGGAAGCCGCCGGTCTCGTCCTGGAGCTCGCGGACGCGGCGGAGGTGCTCGACCCGCTCCTCGAGCGTCTCGACGTGGCCGTACATCATCGTCGCCGTCGTCGAGATCCCGAGCCGGTGCGCCTCGCGCATCACGCCGAGCCACTCCTTCGTCTTCGTCTTCTTCGGCGCGATGATCTTGCGGACGCGCTCGACGAGGATCTCGGCGCCGCCGCCGGGGATCGAGTCGAGGCCGGCGTCGCGCAGCCGCGTCAGCGTCTCCGGGATCGTCAGCTTCGAGCGGCGCGCGATGTGCTGCACCTCCGACGGCGAGAGCGCGTGCAGGTGGATCCGGTAGCGCGCCTTGATCGAGCGGAAGAGATCCTCGTAGTAGTCGATGCCGAGGTCGGGGTGGTGGCCGCCCTGCATCAGCAGGCCGGTGCCGCCGAGCGCGAGCGTCTCCTCGATCTTCTTGAAGATGACCGGCTTCGGCAGCAGGTAGCCCTCGCGCGTGTCGCCGGGCGCCCGGTAGAAGGCGCAGAAGTCGCAGTCGGTCGTGCAGAGGTTCGTGTAGTTGAGGTTCCGGTCGATGATGAACGTGACCCGGTCCGGGTCGTGCCGCCGGTTCCGCAGCTCGTTCGCGACGCGGCCGACCGCGACGAGCTCGCGCGAGCGCAGGAGCGCGATCGCGTCGTCGTCGGAGATCCGCTCGCCGTCGAGCGCCTTCTCCAGCACCTCGGTCGACGGTCGTGCGCTCGGCGACGCTCACGCGACCGCCGCCCCGGTCGTGGAGACGAACCGCAGCTCGGGCACCGTCTCGAGCAGGCCCGCGTCGCGGGCGAGCTCGAGGAACGTGTAGAGCCCGGCGCGCTCGCGCGGGCCGAAGCGGTAGCGGAGCTTCTCGAAGTAGCGGGCGAGGAAGCCGGCCGGGTAGCCGTAGCGCTCCGACGCCTCGTAGGCGAGCTGCTCCGGCTCGGCGCGCGCGCGGCGCACGGACGAGACGAGCGCGTCCTCGAGCTCGGCGAGCCCCTCGGCGAGCGGCTCCGGGCAGGCCCAGACGGCGAACACCATCGGCAGCCCGGTGCGCTCGAGCCAGAGCCGGCCGAGGTCGTAGTGCGGCGTCGGATCCTCGAACGCCGACTTGAGCGCCGCGTCGCCGATCAGGAGCTTCGCCTCCGCCTCGCCGGCCTCGTACGCCTCGAGCGGCACCTGGTCGGCCTCGGGCAGCAGCACCTTCGTCAGCGCCACCGAGGTCGCCGACTCGGGCGTGACCGCGACGAGCCGCACCTGCTCGAGCGGCTTGCGCGTGACGAGCTGGATCGAGTCGACCGCGCCCTCGGAGGCGACGCAGAGACGCGGCAGCAGCTTCAGCTTGTCGGCGTTCCGCGCGTAGGCGATCGAGGAGATCGGCGCGGTGTCGAGCTCGCCGGCGACGAGCATCCGGTTCAGGTCGGTCGGGACGCCCTGGATCTCCTCCACCTCGGCCTCGACCCGGTAGAAGACCGGCGCCATGTTCACGTAGGAGATGCGGCCGAGCTTCACCATCGGCGCAGCTCGTTGTAGAGCGTGTCGCGCTGCACCGGCGTCCGGCCCGCCTCCTGGATGAAGCGGACGAGCTCGGGGATCTGCTTCTCGGTGCCGCTCGTGGCGCCGGCCGCCTGGAAGATCTGCTCGCGGACGACGGTGCCCTGGACGTCGTTCGCGCCGAAGTGGAGCGCGACCTGGGCCATCGGCAGGCCCATCATGATCCAGTACGCCTTCACGTTCGGGATGTTGTCGAGCAGCAGGCGCGAGACGGCGACCATCTTCAGGTCCTCGGCGCCGGTCGTGAACCGGAAGCCGCGCCGCTCGAAGACGGTGTTCTCGGGATGGAACGCGAGCGGGATGAACGCGAGGAAGCCGCCGGTCTTGTCCTGCTGGTCGCGCAGGCGGAGCAGGTGGTCGACGCGCTCCTCGTAGGTCTCGACGTGCCCGTAGAGCATCGTGCAGTGCGTCGGGATCCCCATCCGGTGCGCGTGGTCGTGGACGTCGAACCAGTCGTCGGGATGCTCCTTGCCGGGCGCGATCAGGCCGCGCACGCGGTCGGCGAAGATCTCGGCGCCGCCGCCGGGCAGCGAGCCGAGGCCCGCGTCCTTGAGCACGCGCAGGACCTCCTCGTGCGAGCAGCCCTCGAGCTTCGCCATGTGGTGGATCTCGGAGGCCGTGTAGAACTTGAGGTGCACGTCGGGGAGCGCCGCGCGCAGCTTGCGCAGCACCTCCGCGTAGAACTCGAGGTCGACGTGCGGGTTCTCGCCGTTGACGCAGTGGATCTCGGTGAACTTCGTGTGCGCGTGCTGCGCGACGGCGTCCTCGACGAGCTCGTCGGCCGAGAGCGTGTACGCCTCGCCCTGCTTCTGCGTCTTCGCGAACGCGCAGAACTTGCACTTCACGCGGCAGACGTTCGTCTGGTTCAGGTAGAGGTTCTGGACGAAGTAGACCTCGTCGTTGCCGCCGCGCTGCCGGCGCGCCAGGTCGGCGAGCTCGCCGAGCGCGAGCACGTCGTCGGTCTCCATCAGGGTCAGCCCGTCCTCGACGTCCAGCCGTTCCCCGGCCTCCACCTTCTCGCGGATGGGTGCGAGCGTGTCGAGGACGTCGAGAACTGCCATGCCTACCTTTCGCGATTGACGACGGCGTGCGTCAGAGACTCGAGCTCGTCGCGGAAGAGCTCCCCGTTGAGGCACGCTCTGGCGCGTCTAGCGTAGTCGAGGGCGACGTCGCGGGAGCGGTCGAGCGCACCGGTGGCGGCGACCCGGACGAGCGCGCCCCCGTTGAGGAGCGCCGCGGGATCGCCGGCGAGCGCCCGGCGCACGACCTCGTCCTGCTGCGCGGCGAGCAGCAGCGGCAGCGTCGGCGTGCCGTCGCGCAGGTCGGTGCCGGCGATCTTGCCGGTCTCGATCGTCGCGCCGGAGCAGTCGAGGACGTCGTCGGCGATCTGGAACGCGATCCCGAGGGTGAGGCCGTACTCGCCGGAGCCGCCGCCGAGCCGGCAGGCGGCCTCGAACAGCTTCCCGGTCTTGAGCGCGCAGCGCTCGACGTAGGCGTCGACGCTCGTGGCGGGGTCGTGGGTCTGCTGCCGCTGGAGCGCCTCGCCGCGCGCGAGGCAGAGGGTCGCGTCGGCGAGCAGCGCGACCGCCTCGGCGTCGCCGGTCGCCGACAGCTCGGCGAACGCGCGCGCGAAGAGGTAGTCGCCGGTCGCGCGGGCCGCCTCCGGGCCGTGCACCGACCAGGCCGCCGCCTTGCCGCGGCGGAAGTGCGCCCGGTCGATCAGGTCGTCGTGGACGAGCGTCGCCATGTGGACGAGCTCGACGGCGACCCCGGCCGCGAGCGACGGCTCCCGCCCGGCGCGGCGTCGAGAGGAACACGAGCAGCGGCCGCAGGCGCTTGCCGCCGGCGGCGAGCGCCTCGTTCCCGACCGCGGCGACGATCCCGGGGTGGCTCGCGACGGACCGCGCGAGACGCTCCTCGAGCGCGTCGAGGTACTCCTCGAGACCGGGCGCCTCGCGGATGCCTTCGATCGTCGTTGCCGTCGTGGTCACCGTGCCTCCCCCACGTGCAGCGCCACGATACCCCCAGCAAAGAGACGGAACCGCACCTCGGCGAAGCCGGCCCGCTCGAGGACGGCGGCGAGATCCTCCGGCACGGGGAAGCGGCGGACGCTCGCGGGCAGGTACGTGTACGCCGCGCCGCCGGGCAGGACGCGCCCGAGCAGCGGGATCACACGGTCGAACCAGACCCGGTAGAACGGCGCGAGGACGCCGCGCGGCGTCGTGATCTCGAGGATGCCCAGCCGGCCGCCCGACGCGCAGCACGCGCCGGAGCTCGCGCAGGCCCGCCTCGAGATCGTCGACGTTGCGGATCCCGAAGCCGACGGTCGCGGCGTCGAACGACCCGTCCGGGAAGGGCAGCGCGAGCACGTCGCCCTGCACCCACTCGATCGCCGGCTCCTTGCGCGCGCGCCCGCTCGAGCATCGCCTCGGAGAAGTCGAGCCCCACCACCGCGCCCGCCCCCGCGTCCCGCGCGGCGACCGCGAGGTCGCCCGTGCCGCAGCAGGCGTCGAGGACGCGGTCGCCGGGCCGCACGACCTCGGCGACCGTGAGCGCGCGCCAGCGGCGGTCGAGCCCGGCGGTCATCACCCGGTTCATCAGGTCGTAGACCGGCGCGATCCGGTCGAACATGCGCCTGGACCCCGTCCGCCGGGCAGCCTGCCCGCGTCTCGACCACGTCACTGCCCCCACCGCCGGCTGAGCGTGTTCTCGAGCCCGAGCTGGTCGAGCGCGCGGCCGACGACGAAGTCGACGAGGTCGGCCGACGGTCTCCGCGCCGTGGTAGAAGCCCGGCGCGAGGAAGAGGATCGTCGCGCCGGCTTCGCGCAGCGTGAGCATGTTGCGCAGGTGGATCGCCGAGAGCGGCGTCTCGCGCGGCATCAGGACGAGCCGCCGCTCCTCCTTCAGCGCCACCGAGGCGGCGCGATGGATCAGGTTCTGCATCGAGCCGGACGCGAGCGTCCCGAGCGTGCCCATCGAGCACGGGCACAGAACGTACGCGTCGACCTTCGCGGAGCCGGAGGCGTACGGCGCCTTCCAGTCGTCCGGCTCGTAGACCCGCGCCGCCGCGCCGACGCCGTCGAGCAGGCGGCCGAGCGTCTCCTCCCGCGAAAGGCCGGCGTCGCCGTACAGCTCGGTCGCGAGCACCTCGATCCCGGCGCTCGACGCGCAGACGCCGACCTCGCAGCCCGCGCCGACGAGCGCCTCGAGCAGGCGCGCCGCGTACGGGGCGCCGGAGGCGCCGGTGATGCCGAGGAAGACGTGCATGCCCCGGGATTGTGACGACGCGGGGGCGGTGCGGGGCGTTACTGCTTGCCCTTCGAGGCCTCGAGGAAGACCGCGAGCTGGTGCAGCCGCGTCTCTCCGAGGGACTCGAACTTCGGCATCGGCGAGCCCGGGTTCACGCACGACGGGCACTTGAGGTGGTTGATCTGGAACGTGATCCCGAGGTTGCGCGACCCGATCGCGGTCAGATCCGGCGCGCCGAGGTTCGACGAGCCGACGCCGAGATACGTGTGGCACGCCGTGCAGCCGGAGCTCGCGAAGAGCTTCGCGCCCGGGACGGCCGCGGGCGGCAGCTTCTCCGCCGTGACCCAGTTCGGCACGTCCGCGATCACCTCGGAGGCGAGCGCCTCCTTCGCCGTCGCGCCGTTCCACGTCAGCACCGCCATCGAGGCGACCGTCAGGGCGGCCGCGACGACCGCGACCGGCCGGCGGGAGAGGCGCCGCTCACGGCGGACGTCCATGAACGGCAGCGCGAGCAGCAGGATCAGGCAGATCGTCGGCACGCCGACGGTGCCGAGGAACACCGACTCCGGCCACTTGAAGATCCGGAGCAGATAGAAGAGGAAGTAGAAGTACCAGTCCGGACGCGGCACGAAGTTCGTCGTGCCCGGGTCGGCCGGCGCCGCGTACTCGGGCCCGAGCAGCCCCTGGTGGGTGCCGTCGTGGTGCGGGCCGTACGACGTCCACTTCCAGATCGTCGCGAGCGCGACGATCACGGACACGACGACGAGGCTCATCACCGTGTCGTGGAACATCGCGTACGGGTAGAACGGCTTCCCGCGCTTCTTGACGTCCGCCTTGTAGCGGGCGAACTGCGGCGCGCCCCTGCTCGGCGCGGCTCGGCTTCGGCGACCCGGCGGCCATTACTCGGCCCCTCCCGGCTCGGCCTGGCCCGTCGCAGCACCGTGCGCGACGGCCTGCGTGAGCCCGGCGCGCCGCGGCGCCGGCTCCTCGTCGTGCACGTCGCCGGCCGCCTCCTTCGACCACGGCGGCGAGGTGACGCCGAGGCGGATCACGAGGTACAGGTGCAGCCCGATCAGCGCCATGATCCCGCCCGGGATCAGGAGCATGTGCATCGAGTAGAAGTGCGTCAGCGTCGACGGCGCCGATCTCCTGGCCGCCGCGCAGGAACTGCGCGAGCCAGGGCCCGAGGAACGGCGCCGTCCCGTTCAGGTTGATGCCGACGACGGTCGCCCAGTACGCGGTCTGGTCCCACGGGAGCAGGTAGCCGGTGAAGCCCTCCATCATCCCCATCGCGAGGATGAGCACGCCGACGATCCAGTTCAGCTCGCGCGGGTACTTGTAGGCGCCGAACAGGAAGACGCGGCCCATGTGGAGGAACATCAGGATGATGAAGACGCTCGCGCCCCAGCGGTGCATGCCGCGGACGAGCCAGCCCATCGTCACGTGGTCGGTGATGTCCTGGATCGACGCGTACGCCTCGGTCGGCGTCGGCTGGTAGTACATCGCGAGGATCACGCCGGTGATCGCCTGCACGAGGAAGGCGGTCAGCGCGGCGGAGCCGAGCGTCTGCATCCAGTTGATGTCGCCCGGCACCTTCCGGAAGAGGAAGTAGCGGACGCCGCCGACGAGGCCGGAGCGCTCCTCGAGCCAGTCGAGCGGGTACGTGACGAGCTCCGACATCTGCTGACGGCGGATCTGCGCTTTCGTGGGCTGGCGGCTGTACGGCATCTAGTGGTGAGGCGGCTGGAGAGGATAGAACCACTGCTCGGGGCCGTTCACGTGCTCGCCCGGCCCGGCGACCTTGTACTTGTGGATCTTCGCCTGCGCGCCGGTGCCGTCGACGCTCCCGACGGAGTAGGTGCTGAGCAGGATCAGGCGGCCGTTGTCGATCTCGAAGTCGTAGCGGTCGAGCGCGCGCACGGGCGGGCCGGCGGTGCGGTTGCCCTCGGTGTCGTACTGGCCGCCGTGGCAGGGGCAGCCGAAGCCGGCCGGCTGCGCCTGGATCAGCCGCACCGTGGCCGTTCTTCGTCGTCTCGTCGGACGTCTTGCCGATCGGGCCGTTCGGCTGCACCGGGCAGCCGAGGTGCGCGCAGCGGTTCGAGATGATCGTGAAGCTCGGCTCGTTCTGGAAGATGCCGTTGTTGCGGATGAACGCGGTGCGCCGCGAGACCTCGCCCTCGGCGGGGTCGGTCATGAACGTCGCGATCAGCCACTGATCCTGGGGGAACTCGGAGAGCGGGCCGAGGTCGACCTTGTGCTGCTTCTGGCCGAGGAACGCCGGCAGGACGGCGAAGCCCGCGACCGGCACGGTGATGATCCCGCCGATCACGCCGCCGAGGCCGAGCGTCGCGCCCTCGAGGAAGCGGCTGCGCGGGAAGCGCTCGCTCAGCACCGTCGACTCCGCCGCCTCGCCCTCGGCCGCCGCCTCGCGCCGCTCCGGCTCGACGGCGACGGAGCTGCCGCGCAGGTCGGCGGACGCGTCGCGGATCCAGAGGATCGCGAAGACGATCGCGATCGCGCCGCCGATCGACGAGACCACGGTCGGGTCGATGACGAGCCCGACGAGGACGACGACGATGCCGATGGCGAAGCCCAGCGGCCACAGCGTCGGCGACGGGAGGTGTGCCTCCTCGTGCAGCGACTCCTGCGTCGTTTCGGAGCCGTGCTCCGGGTCCACTAGCCCTCTCCTCCGCGCATCCAACCTGGATTCAAGCTTCGTCCCTCCGCGGGCGTCAACGTCGTAGCAGTTGCCGCAACGACGACGCATTCTTGTCGAAACCGCCGGACGCTGCCGAGGGAACCAACTCGATGCCGTATTCGGCCCAGCGGCGGTCGACGAGCTCGCGCACCTCCGGGCTCATCTCGATCTCGTCCGGCCACGGGCGCGCGCCCTCCTCGGGCCACTTCGCGGTCGCGTCGATCCCGAGCTTGCCGCCGCTGAACTGGCGCTCCGGCGCATGGTCGAGCTGGTCGAGCGGCCCCGACCCGATCACGACGTCGCGGGCCGGGTCGACGTTCGCGCCGGCGTAGAACATCACCTGCTGCGTAGTCGTGCACGTCGACGTGCTCGTCCACGACGACGACGCACTTCGTCAGGCTCAGCATCCCGAGCCCCCAGATCGCGGACATCACCTTGCGCGCGTGGCCCGGGAACGTCTTGCGGATCGAGACGATGCAGCAGTTGTGGAACGCGCCCGCGACGGGCAGGTCGTAGTCGACGATCTCGGGCACGGTGGCGCGGATCGCGGGCAGGAAGATCCGCTCGGTCGCCTTGCCGAGCCACGCGTCCTCCTGCGGCGGCTTGCCGACGACGATCGACGGGTAGATCGCGTCGCGGCGCATCGTCAGCGCCGTGACGTGGAAGATCGGGAACGGCTCCGGCGGCGTGTAGAAGCCGGTGTGGTCGCCGAACGGGCCCTCGGTGCCGATCTCGTCGCGCTCGATGTAGCCCTCGAGGACGATCTCCGCGTTCGCGGGCACCTCGAGGTCGACCGTGACGCCCTTGACGAGCTCGACCGGGGCGCCGCGCAGGAAGCCGGCGAGCATCAGCTCGTCGACGTGCTTCGGCAGCGGCGCGCTCGCGGAGTAGGCGGTGACCGGGTCGAGGCCGAGCGCGACCGCGACCGGGATCCGCCCCTCGGTCGCGAGCCAGTCGGCGCGGCCGTCCTTGTGGATCTGCCAGTGCATGAACGTCGTCCGGGCGTCGATCACCTGCATCCGGTACATGCCGACGTTGCGGCCGCCGGTGCGCGGGTCGCGCGTGATCACGGCGGGGAGCGTGATGAACGGCGCCGGGTCGCCGGGCCAGCAGCGCTGTACCGGCAGCAGGCCGAGGTCGACGTCGTCGCCCTGGAGGACGACCTCCTGGCAGGCGCCGCGGCGGACGGTCTGCGGCAGCGAGTCGGCGATCGACTTCAGCTTCTGGAGGCCGCGCACCTTGTCCATCAGCCCGGCGGGCGGCTGCATCTCGAGCACGTCGGCGACCTTCTGCGCGCGACGTCGTCGAGCCGCTCGACGCCGAAGGCGAGGCACATCCGGCGCTCGGTGCCGAACTGGTTGATCAGGAGCGGATGGCTCGCGCCCTTCGGCCGCTCGAACAGGAGCGCCGGGCCGCCGGCCTTGACCGTCCGGTCGACGATCTCGGTGATCTCGAGGTCGGGATCGACCTCGGCGGCGACGCGCACGAGCTCGCCCTCGCGCTCGAGCAGGGCGATCCAGTCGCGCAGGTCCTTCGCGAGGGCACCCACGGCAGCCGAGTCTACGTGCCGGAGCAGGCTCGCTAGCGGCGGTGCCGCAGCCAGTGGCTGAGCTCGCCGAGCGCGATCACGCCCAGGAAGACGCCGCCGACGGCGAGCATCATCAGGATCGTCTTCTTGCCCTCCTCCGCGGCCGACTCGACGGCGAGGAGGTGCAGAGGATGCGAGGAGCGCAGCCACCATCGGGCCGGAATCTACCGCAGACGGCCGACGTGCGCAGCGAGTGCCCGCTCGACCGCCTCGTCGCCCGCCGCCGCCCGCGCCGCGGCGTCGAGCTCGGCCGCGTCGCCGCGCAGGCGGAGCGCCGCGCGCGGCTCCTCGAGGCGGCCGGTGCCGAGGAGCACGGCGGTCGCGGCCCACAGCGGCCCGTCGCCGTCGGCCTGCTCGGCACGCAGCTGCGAGCAGAGCGAGATCAGCTCGGAGAGGTCGGCGACGGCCGCGACGTCGTCGAGGTCGGCGATCCGGACGAGCCCGTGCGCGTACAGGTAGTCGCCGAGCAGGAGCGCCGTGTCCGGGTCGTCGGCGGCGAAGAGCCGCGCGGTGCCGTAGTGGACGAGGTACCCCTCGTAGATCGTCTCGAGACCGAGCGCGAACCGCTCGCGGGTGAGCGGCGAGAAGACCGCGCACGAGCTCGCGCTCGGACGGAGGGAGCAGCGTCTCCGCCCACAGCGGACTACTCGGCCGCCGCCTCGAGCGCGATCGCCTCCCAGACGTCAGGCATCGGAAGCCGGCAACGGCCTCGACCGTCCGGTCGATCTCCGTCGTCGCCGTGCGCGAGCGAGAGGAACATGGCCTCGAACTGCGAGGGGGCGACGTAGACGCCCTGCGCGAGCAGGTGGCGGAAGAGCGCCGCGTAGCGCTCGGTGTCGCAGCGCCGCTGCACGTCGTCGAAGTTCGCGGAGCGGCCCGCCGTCGCTCATGAAGAGCGTCAGCATCCCGCCGACGCGCTGGACGGTGCCGTGCGCCGAGAGCCCCGCCTCGAGCCGGGCGCCCCGCCGCTCGAGCTCCTCGTAGACGGCGGGGTCGCGCAGGCGGCGCAGGACCGAGAGCCCGGCGGCGGTCGCGAGCGGGTTCCCCGAGAGGGTGCCGGCCTGGTAGACGGGGCCGGCGGGGGCGAGGTTGTCCATCACGTCGGCCCGGCCGCCGAACGCAGCGAGCGGCAGGCCGCCGCCGACGATCTTGCCGAGGATCGTCAGGTCGGGCGTGACGCCGTAGCGCGCCTGGGCGCCGCCGCGGCCGACGCGGAAGCCGGTGATCACCTCGTCGAAGACGAGCAGCGCGCCCGAGGCGTCGGCGAGCCGCCGCAGCGCCTCGAGGAATCCGTCGGCGGGCGGGATCACGCCCATGTTCCCGGCCACCGGCTCGACGACGATCGCGGCGAGCCCCTCGCCGTGGCGGAGCACGGCCTCGGCGGCCGCCTCGACGTCGTTGTAGGGGACGACGATCGTGTCGGCCGCGACGGCGGCGGGCACGCCGGGCGTCGAGGGGATCGCGAGCGTCGCGAGCCCGGAGCCGGCGCTCGCGAGCAGCGCGTCCATGTGGCCGTGGTAGCAGCCGGCGAACTTGAGGATCCGGTCGCGCTTCGTGAAGCCGCGGGCGAGCCGGAGGGCGCTCATCGCCGCCTCGGTGCCGGAGGAGACGAGCCGCACCTTCTCGAGCGAGGGGACGGCGTCGACGAGCTCGGCGGCGAGGTCGACCTCGGCCTCGGTGGCGGCGCCGAACGTCGTGCCGCGGAGCGCCGCGTCGCGCACGGCCTCGATCGTCTCCGGGTCGGCGTGCCCGAAGAGCAGCGGCCCCCAGGACATCACCCAGTCGAGGTAGCGGCGCCCCTCGACGTCCTCGAGGATCGCGCCCTCGCCGCGGGCGGCGAAGATCGGCTCGTCGAGCCCGACGGCGCGCATCGCGCGGACGGGCGAGTTGACGCCGCCGGGGATCAGCTCGAGCGCGCGCCGGTAGAGGTCGGAGCGGGCGGTCAGAGCCAACCCGCGAGGTCTTTCGCCCAGTAGCTGACGATCAGGTCGGCGCCGGCGCGCTTGATCGCGGTCAGCGACTCGAGCGCGGCCGCCCGCTCGTCGAGCCAGCCGCGCTGCGCGGCCGCCTTGATCATCCCGTACTCGCCCGAGACGTTGTACGCGGCGACGGGCAGGTCGAACGACTCCCGGACGGCGCGGATCACGTCGAGGTACGGCAGCGCCGGCTTGACCATGATCGCGTCGGCTCCCTCCTCGACGTCGAGCTCGCACTCGCGCAGCGCCTCGCGCACGTTCGCGGGATCCATCTGGTAGCCGCGCCGGTCGCCGAACGACGGCGCCGAGTCGGCGGCCTCGCGGAACGGGCCGTAGAAGGCGGAGGCGTACTTCGCGGAGTAGGCGAGGATCGGGGTCGACTCGAAGCCGTGGTCGTCGAGCGCCTCGCGGATCGCGGCGACGCGGCCGTCCATCATGTCGCTCGGCGCGACGACGTCGGCGCCCGCCTCGACGTGGCTGACGGCGGTGCGGGCGAGCAGCTCGAGGCTGCGGTCGTTCGCGACCTCGCCGTCGACGACGATCCCGCAGTGGCCGTGCGAGGTGTACTCGCACAGGCACACGTCGGTCGTGAGCACGAGCTCGGGGAACCGCGGCCGCAGCGCGCGCAGCGCCTGCTGGACGATCCCGTCGTCCTCCCAGGCGCCGGTCGCCTCCTCGTCCTTCTCGGACGGGATCCCGAACAGCATCACGGCCCGGACGCCGCTCGCCGCGAGCGCGTCCACCTCGCGCAGGAGCCCGTCGACGTCGAACCGCGCCATCCCGGGCAGGTCGTCGTTCGCGAGCGGCTCGGGCGCGACGAAGTACGGCATCACGAACTGGTCGAGCGAGAGCCGCGTCTCGCGCACGAGCCCGCGCAGCGGCGCGGTGCGGCGGAAGCGGCGGAGCCGGACGTCGGGGAACGAGCTCATGTCCGAAGAGTACGCGGCCTTCCAAGTGACAACGTGTTACTAGCGTCGCGGAATGCCCGTCCCCGAGCCGCAGGCCCGGCATCCCGACCTTGTGACACGTTGTCACTTGGCTCAGGCGGCGAGGCGGCGCACGCCGGCGCGGGCCAGCAGGCCGAGCACGGCGCCGATGCCGAGGAGCCACAGCGTCTCGATCCCGACCGTCCGCCACGGGCTCGTGTCGTAGAGCGCCGAGCCGAAGAAGCGCACCGCGTGCACGAACGGGAGCGCGTCGCTCACCCAGGCGAGCGGCGCGAACACGCCCTTCGGGACGAGGCCGAGGAAGACGACCGGTAGCACGACGAGGACGGCGACGAGCGAGGCCGTGCGCGCCTCGCGGGCGAGCGCGCCGAGCAGCGTCCCCGCCGCCCCGACGACGCCGGCCGCGAGCAGGACGCCGGCGAGCAGCAGCGGCAGCCGCGCCCACGGCTCGCCGCCGGTGACGCCGCCCGCCTCGACGACGATCCCGAACAGGACCGCGATCGCCGCGCCGAGCCCGAGCCCGACGAGCGCCGCGAGCACGCACCTTCGCCCAGACGATCTGGCCGAGCGTGACGAGCCCGCGGGCGAGCCGGCCGAGCGTCCCCTCGTCGCGCTCCGACGCGGCGGCGCCGGCCGCGAGCAGCAGCGCGAGGAACGTCACCGTCAGCGCGATCCCGTAGGCCTGCACGTCCGCGGACAGCGCCCACGTCCGCCCCTTCGCCGCCGGCTGCTCGAGCAGGATCGGGTTCGCGGTCGCGTCGAGCGCCCGGCCGGTCTGCGCGAGCGCGAGCCGCGCGATGTGGACGAAGTCCTCGATCCGCTTCACGCGCTCGTCGGGCGGCAGCGCCGCGAGCAGCTGCTGGGTCCGGTCGAGCCCGAGCACGTCGAAGTGCTGCCCGAGGAAGTTGCCGCTGCCGCCGTGGAGGATCAGCGTCACGTAGGCGAGGTTCGCCTTGATGAACGCGTCCTGGAGCTGGCGGTTCAGCTGGTAGACGAGCGCCTGCATCTGCTGCGTCACGCGCGACGCGAGCGCGCCGCTGCCGGTGCGCAGGACGAGGCTCGGCTGCTGCACCGTCGTCTCGAGCTTGCCGAGGAAGCCCGGCGGGACGGTGATCGAGGCGACGATCTTGCCCGAGTCGAGCTCGCGCGCCGCCTCGTCCGGACGCCATGCGCACGAGCGTCACGTTCTGCGCGACGCCGTCGATCACGGTCTGGATGTGGAACCGGTGGCCCGCCACCTGCGACGACCGGCGGGATGTTGTCCTCGTCGACGAACGCGACGCGCGGCTTCGCGCTCGCATAGCCGGCGACGAGCCCGACGAGGACGGCGATCACGACCGGGTACGCGAGGAGCGCGCCGAGCAGGAGCGGCGAGCGGCGCAGGATCCGCAGGTCCTTGCGCAGCAGCAGCCAGACCGGGAGCACGCGGCGGGGGAGGCTCACCCGAAGGCCTCCGCGGCCGCGGCCGCGTAGCCGGACGGCTCGCCCTCGTAGACGACGCGGCCGCCCTGGAGCACGAGCACCCGGTCGGCCTGCTCGCCGACCTCCTCGACGTTCTGGGTCGCGAAGCAGACCGCGCCGCCCGCCTCGCGCAGCCCGCCGACCACCTCCCAGACGCGCCGCCGCTGGCCGGGGTCGAGCGACGCCGTCGGCTCGTCGAGGAGCAGCACCCTGCGGGTCGCCGAGGAGCGCGAGCGCGACGTTCAGCCGCTGGCGGTTCCCGACCGAGAGCTCGCCGCTCGGCTGGCCGCCGTCCGGGAGCGAGAACCGCTCGAGCAGCGCGGCGGCGGCCGCCCGCGGGTCGGCGACGCCCTCGAGCCGTGCGAACAGCTCGAGGTTCTCGCGGGCGGTGAGCCGCGCGTAGTGGGCGGGCCGCTGCGGCACCCAGCCCGTCCGCTCCGTCCCCTCGACGCGTCCGTCGCTCGGCTCGAGCGAGCCGGCGAGGATCGCGAGGAGCGTCGACTTGCCCGCCCCGTTCGGGCCGACGAGCGCCACCGTCTCGCCGGCGCAGAGCGAGAGGTCGGTCGGTGCGAGCGCCTCGAGCTCGCCGTAGCGGCGGCCGACGCCCTCGGCCCGCAGCAGCACCTCGGTCACGGCGTCGTTTCGGCCGCGACCCCGGCCTCGTGCAGCGCCCCGCCCTCCTCCGGCCAGTCGGCGAGCTCCACCCGCTCCGCGAAGAACTCCCACGCGGCGCGCCCGGCGGCGAGCAGCGGCAGCGCGACGAGGATCCCGGGGAACCCGTAGATCTCGCCGCCCGCGAGCAGCCCGAAGATCACGAGCAGCGGGTGCAGCCGCAGCGAGTGCCCCATCACCTTCGGCACGACCACGTGGCCCTCGAGCTGCTGGATGCCGAGGAAGAGCAGCGCCACCCAGAGCGCCGAGAGCGGATGCTGGACGAGCGCGTACAGCACCGGCGGCGCCCCACCGAGCCAGGGGCCGATGTACGGGATCAGCTCGGTCACCCCCGCCCAGGCGCCGAAGAGGAGCGCGTAGCGGCCGCCGTTCGGCAGCAGCCCGAGCAGGCCGAGGATCCAGAGCCCGAGCCCCGGAGCTCGCGCCGATGATCAGCGAGAGCAGCAGCTGCCCCTTCACGTAGCTCGCGATCGCCTGCTCCATCCGCACGATCAGGCCGCCCCGCCCACGCGGCGGGAAACGTCGGTTGACCGCGAGCGTCAGCCGCTCCATGTCGAGGAGCATGTAGATCGAGACCACCATCACGAGGACGGCGCTGAAGAGGAGCGAGAAGATCGCCACGCCCGCGCCCTCGGCCCAGTTCAGCGCCTTGGACGTGTACTTCTGCACGTCCTTCGTCCCGACCTGGTTCAGGAACTTCTCGCCCTGCTTCTGCACGTCGATCCGGCGGAGGTGGTGCGCGTTCAGCCAGTGCTGGAAGCGGGCGAGGTCGTTCTCGGCGCCCGTCCGCGGGGGGTGTCCGGAGCCGACCGTAAAGTAGGAATCGACCCGGTGCGAGGCGTGCCGGGTCTGCTGCACGACCACGGTGGCGAGAGCGAGGATCGCGAGTGCGACGACTGCGGCAAACGCCAGATAGACGAGCGCGACGGCGAGGCCTCGCGGGATCCAGACCCGTCCCAGTCCCCGCACGAGCGGGTTGAGCAGCAGCGCGATGAGCAGCGCCACGAGGAAGAGGAACACCACGTGACGCACCGCTCCCGCGACGATCCACGCCAGCACGAGCAGCAGCGGCAGGCCCACGAGCTGTACCCACCTCGGAACGAGGATCCGCGTCGAGGCGGACTGCGACATGCGAGCGATGGTAGCGCCGCCGTCGCACGGATCCCGTCCGCCCGCCGGGGCACCGACGCCCGCGACTGGCGCGCCTTCCAGGACGGCAGCCTCGCGCTCGACACGGAGACGCTGTGGGAGGAGCCGCCGCCCCGCCAGCTCCACGCCGGGCTCGCGGACCGCGACCGAACCCGGTTGAAGCAGGTCGGGGCATTCGATACGGTGGCCCGCGACATGCCGTCCGCACGCCACAGCGCGAGGCGGCGAGTCGCACCTCGGGAATCACGTGCGACACGCAGGGCCCGGCGCTTCGCGCTCCTCGCAGTTCTCGCTCTCGTTCTCGTCGTGAGCCTCGCACTGACCGCCTTCGGCGGCAGAGCCCGGCAACCGGTGACGCCGTTCGTCGCGGCGAGCCTCGCGACCGCTCCGACGCAGACGAAGCCGTACCCGGAGATCGTCGCGATCCGGGGAGCCGTGCGCCTGCAGATGCCGCTCGCCCAGGCGGCGGTCACCGCGGTCGGCTACCACGGCGCGAGCGACGGCGCGCTCCCGCTCGCCCCGTCCGGCCACCAGGGCAACGAGGGCCTCGTCCAGCGGGTGATCCACTCGATCTTCGGCGGCTCCGGCGGACGCCCGACCTGGTACCAGGTCGGCAGCGGCCCGACCTCGGCGCTCGACGTCGGCGGCCCGGTCGGCACCGACGTCTACGCGCCGGTCGACGGCACCGTCGTCGGGATCACGCCGTACGTCGTCGGCGGCAAGACGTTCGGCGCGCGCATCGACATCCAGCCGCAGAACGCGCCCTCGCTCGTCGTCTCGCTGACCCAGCTCCGCGCCGACTCGTCGCTCACCGTCGGCTCGTCCGTGATCAGCGGCGCCACGAGGATCGGCTCGATCGTCAACCTCGCCCTCGTCGAGCGGCAGGCGCTCGCCCGCTACACGAACGACGCGGGGAACCACGTGACCGTCGAGATCCGTCCCGCGGGCTCGCTGCTCCTCAACTGAGGCCCTCCGGCTGAGGATCCTCTTTCTCGCGGACGTCTTCGGCGTCGCCGGACGGCGGGCCGTCGAGGAGCGCCTCGCCGGGCTGCGCGAGGAGCTCGGCGCCGACCTCGCGATCGTCAACGGCGAGAACGTCGCCGACGGCGCCGGCATCACGGCGAAGCTCGCCGACCGGCTGCTGCGCGCCGGCGCGGACGTGATCACGCTCGGCAACCACACGTACCGGCGCGAGGGGATCGGCCCCTATCTCGCGGCGAGCGACCGCGTGATCCGTCCCGCGAACCAGGGCGCGCTCACCCCGGGCCGCGGGCTCGCGATCGTCGAGGCGGCCGACGGGACGCGCGTCGCGGTGCTGAGCCTGCTCGGCTCGCTCTTCCTCGACACGCCCGTCAGCCCGTGGGAGATCGTCGACGCGCTCGTCGACGAGGCGCGAGCCGAGACGCCGGTCGTCGTCGTCGACTTCCACGCGGAGGCGACGAGCGAGAAGGTGGCGATGGCGCGCTGGCTCGACGGGCGCGTCACCGCCGTGATCGGCACGCACACCCACGTCCAGACGAACGACGCGCGCATCCAGCCGGGCGGCACCGCGGCGGTCACGCGACGCCGGCATGACGGGGCCGCACGACTCGGTGATCGGCGTCCGCGCCGAGCTCGCGATCCGGCGGATGCGCGAGAAGATGCCGGTCCGGTTCGAGCCCGCCGAGACGGGCGTGCGGATCGAAGGCGTCGTCGTCGACTGCTCAGCCGCCGACGGGCGCGCGAGCGGCATCGAGCTGCTCCGCGTCGTCGCTCTGAGCGCGCGAGCGCGCGGACGAGCACGACGACGATCGCGACGACGAGCAGGTCGCGGACGACGACGAGCGTCACGAGCCAGGGCGCGAACGTCGAGTAGTAGTCGTAGTAGCGGTACGGCTCCCAGATCTGGGTCAGGCCGACGGCGACGGCGAAGAGGCCCGCGGCGCGCGCGCCCGCCCGGCCGCCGAGGAGCGGGACGATCGGCATCAGCCAGATCAGGTACTGCGGCGAGAACACCTTCGTGAACGCGATGAAGACCGCGACCGCCGCCACCGAGGCCGTCACGAGCCGCTCGCGCGTCGCCGGGCCGCGAACGTAGTAGACGTAGACGACGACGAGCGCGAGCAGGGAGGCGACGCTCGAGATCGTGCCGGCGAGGTCGGGCCCGGTGCCGACGAGGTTGTCCGACCCGGAGCTCTTCACGACGTGCAGGTGGGCGCCGGCGAGCATGTGCGCCGCGGCGAAGACCGCGGCCGCGAGGCTCTCCACCTGGACGGGACGGACGAGCTGCCGGTGCGCTGCCCACCAGAGCCCGTGCGGCGCGAGGACGAGGAACGGGCCGATGCCGGCCGCGAGCACCGCGAGCGCCGCGCCCACCCCCTGGCTCACGGCGCGCCCACGGCCGCGGCGCCAGAGCTCGATCAGCGCGAGCGGCACGAGGACGACCGGGTAGAGCTTCGCCACCGCCCCGAGCGAGAAGAGCGCGCAGGCGACGATCGGCCGGCCGCCGACGAGCGCCGCGATGCCCGAGCAGGCTCAGGAGCGCAGGCCAGTAGTCGTAGCGCGACACCGAGATCGGCCCGAGCAGCGCCGGCGACGCGCCGGCGAGCACGAGCGCCGCGTAGGCGCGCCGCCGCGTCGCGCCGAGCCGCCCGAGCACCCACGCGATCACCGGCAGGCACACGAGCGCGATCACGAGGACGATCACGCGGAACCAGACGTCGTAGGCGCCGTGCTGCCCGGCGAGCTTGCGCAGGTACGGCGGCAGCGCGAAGAGCGGCAGCGCGCCCGGCGGGTACTCGAGCGAGAAGTCGCGGTAGGGGAGGCGGTGGCCCGCGATCCAGGAGCCCCAGTTCTCGTAGAAGGCGATGTCGCCGCGCAGCCAGACGTGCAGCGGCGGCAGGAACTCGAGCAGCGCCCAGCCGGCGACGAGCGTCAGCGTGCCCGCGAGGAGCGGGCCGCGGAGCTCAACCGGCGGGAGCGAGCTGCGGAGGCGGCGGCGCGTCGTCGAGGACATCGGGGCGGGCGGATGCGACGGCGGCGGGCGCGAGGAACGCGATCGCCGCGAAGGGGAAGAACCACGGAATGTACGTGTAGAGCCAGTACGTGAGGACGAGCTCGAACCCGGCGAGGAGCGCCGCGGTGAGGGCCGCGAGCTGGAGCGGCGACTTGCGCCGCGGGAAGAACGCGGCCGCGAGGGCGCCGGCGACGAGGATCCCCTCGAGCACGCGCTGCACGAGATGGAGGTCGGGCAGGCCGCGCGCGTGGTACTGGCGCCAGTCCCAGAGCGAGAACGGCGAGTCGCGGCCGACCTGCCACACGACCGTGCGGTCCCAGGCGGCCCGCAGCTCGTGCAGCGGGCTCGGCTCGAGCAGCACGATCGAGAACGCGGCGAGCGTCGCGAGCGCGAAGCCGGCGAGGAAGCGCGGCTTCGGCCGCCGGTCCGGATACGTGAGCCAGAGCGGCGCCACGACGAGCGAGGCGAACTTCGTCCAGCCGGAGAGCGCCGCGAGGGCGCCGCGCGCCGCGGGCGCCGAGACGACCCAGAACCCCCAGACGAGCAGGCAGGGCATGATCGTGTCGTTCGTGTTCGAGTTGGACGCGTACTGGGTGAACGGGTACGCGGCCCAGGCGAACGCGAGGATCGCCGCGAGTCGAGGGCCCTCGAGCCGCCGGCCGACGAGCCAGAGCCCGAGCAGCGTCAGCAGGTCGAACGCGATCGCCGTGAAGTGCGCGGCCGGCAGGTCGTCCCACTTCCCCGTCCAGCCGACGGCTGAGGTAGCCGGGGATGTACGCCTCGTAGGCGACGGGGCCGTACGTGTCGCCCTGCGGGTTCGCCGACTCGCAGCGCCCGTTCGTCTGGATGCGGTCGCGGGTCTCGCCCGAGGCGTCCGCGGGGCCGCACGCCTGGAGGTCGCCCTCGATCGGGAAGTTGCCCCAGGGCGCCTCGCCGTGGACGATCCGCTCCGCGCCGATCACCCCCGAGTAGCCGACGTCGATCACGTTCGAGGACTCGACGTTGAGCCCGACCCGGAAGCCGGCGAGGAAGACGAC
Source organism: uncultured Actinomycetes bacterium (assembly GCA_963815005.1). Classification (GTDB taxonomy): domain Bacteria; phylum Actinomycetota; class Thermoleophilia; order Gaiellales; family Gaiellaceae; genus Palsa-739. Next base: position 23,439 of record CAWFFI010000015.1, on the reverse strand, counting down.
CGCCGCGACGAGCACCCACGTCGGCCAGAACGGCCGGCCGCCGGCGCCGCGCCCCGTGGCGCCGAGCCAGACGCCGCGCACGACGACCCACGCGAGCAGCGGATAGAAGAGCGGCACGGCGGTGAAGACGTCGCCGTGGTTGAAGAACCAGAGCGACGCCGTCGGCGAGAGCACGAACAGCAGGTCGAGGTTCCGGAGCGAGAGCGGCCGGCGCAGGTCGGCGAGACCGAGGAGGAAGACGAGGCAGAGAGCCCCCCAGAGCCACGGGTTGTTGATCGTCGAGCCGCCGAACGCCCCCGAGTAGCCGCGGCCCATCTTCCAGGCGACCTGCGGCCCCGTCCACGCCTCGAGCACCGAGCCGGTGGCGTCGTCGACGCGGCCCTCGGCGATCTCGCCGGCCGCGCCCCACCAGATCTTCACCGTCCAGCTCGCCGTCTTCGCGTCGTACGTCTCCTCGTCGGAGCGGCCCGTCGCTCGGGTAGCGCGTGAGCCAGGCGCCGACCTTCGGAGCGGCCTCGAAGCGGCGCAGCGCCTCCCGGTCGGTGAGCCGGGGCGCGTCGGGCGGCGGCACGAGCGGCGTCCCGATCAGGTGCCCCTTCCCGTCGAAGACCGGCCCCGTCGGCGGCGGCGTCGTGGCCGCGGCGGCGACCGGGACGAGCGCGAGGGCTGCTACGACGGCGGCGAGGAGGCGGAGCCTCACTCGGGGAAGGCTAGTGCCCCGTCAGGCGGCGGGCTCGTGGAGCCTGCGGAAGCTCCAGAGCTTGTTGCCGACGAAGTTGAGCGGGGTGACGAGCACGATCGCGATCGCCTGCCCGCCGAGCTTGCCGAGCCCGAGCCGGATCAGGACGTGGAGCATGAGCAGGTTCGCGCCGAGCGACAGCAGCGAGACGGCGAAGAAGCGCACGCCCTGTGCCGCGACACCGGCGCGGCGGTCGCGGAACGTCCAGAAGCGGTTCAGCGCGTAGTTGCTCGTGACCGCGACGAGGAACGAGCACGTGGCCGCGAGGAGGTAGTGGACCCCGCCGTGCAGGAGCGACGCGTAGACGGCGAGGTTGATGCCGTAGCCGACGCCGCCGACGACGCAGAACTGCGCGAGCTGGACCCAGTTCTCGCCGGAGCGGAGCGCGGCCGCCGCGCGGATCCGCAGCGACGGCCGCAGCGGCTGCGCGAGCGTTGCGGCTTGGCGCGGCATCGCGCCCGAGGGTAGCGGCTCGACGCGCTCGCGACAGACGCCTACGCGGCCGGACGCGCGCGGCGAGGCGACGGTCGCACCGTCCGGGTCGATCCGCACGAGCTCGCCGTCGCGCTCGACCTCGAGCGACGTGGCGATGCCGCCGGGCCCGAGGAGGACGTCGCGGAGGACGCCGGCGGAGCGGCGGCCGCGGCCGATCTCGGCCCCGAGCAGCCCGCGGAGCGACTCCGAGCGGGCCCGGTAGAAGCCGACGTCGTCGAGCAGCATCAGGGCGGAGTCGACGGCGATCTCGGTCTCGTCGGGCTGTCCGGCCGCGTACGGAAGCATGCGGCGCGCGTCGTCGCCGCAGTGGACGACGAAGCCGACCGCCCGCCAGGTCTCCGGCTCGAGCAGCACGTCGACGGGGTGGCCGACCTGGGTGCCGTGAGAACGAACCGGAAGCCGGAGCGCCGCCGCTGCAGAGAGTGACCCCACGACCCCATCGTTCCGGACCGGGCGGATGCCGCGCAAGCGGGCGCCCTCGTCCGACACGTCTCGGACGGCCATGCCGACGCGAGACGCCGGCCGACGCCGACGCACGTCGAGCGGGAGCACGCTGCCGCGCGCGTACCCGGTCAGTCGCCGTCGAAGCCCTCCGCCCCCAGCAGCGGCACGAAGCGGCACGGGACGCTGCGCACGACGGCGGGCCCTTCCGGCGTCCGGACGACCGCCTCGAGCCGCTGGTCGGATCGCGCGCCGACCGGCACGACGAGCCGGCCGCGCCGCTCGAGCTGCTCGTAGAGCGACCGCGGCGGCTCCGGCGCGGCGGCCGCGACGGCGATCCCCGCGAACGGCGCGTGCTCGGGCAGCCCACGCGTTCCGTCGCCGACGTGGACGTGCACGCGCCCGCGCGTACCCGGCGGCGGCGAGGCTCGCCCGCGCCTGCTCGGCGAGCTCGGGGAGCCGCTCGATCGAGTGCACCTCGCCGGCGAGCTCGGCGAGCACCGCGGCCTGGTAGCCCGAGCCGGTGCCGACGTCGAGGACGCGCTCGCCGCCGTGGAGCTCGAGCAGCGCGCAGATCAGCGCGACCATGAACGGCTGCGAGATCGTCTGGCCGCCGCCGATCGGGAGCGCCGCGTCCACGTACGCGCGGTCGCGCAGCTCCTCGGGCACGAAGAGCTCGCGCGGGACGCGACCCATCGCCGCGAGCACGCGCTCGTCGTCGATCCCGCGCCGCCGCAGCTGGCCCTCCACCATCTCCTGCCGGCGGGCGGCGAAGTCAGGCGGCATGGGCGACCGGCCGCGCGTACGGCGGCGGCTCGACCCCGAAGTGCCCGAGCACGGCCGGCGCGACGTCCGTGATCCGCGCGGGCGCCGCGTCGATGCCGACCGTGAGCATCGGCACGAGCGAGTCGCCGGCGACGAGCGAGCCGTGGCTGCCGCCGCCCGCGTGGTGGCTGCCGCCGAGGTCGGTGAGCTCCCAGCCCTCCGTCGGGCGAGACGAGCAGCTCGCCGGCGTTCGGGTTCGCGAGCGCCGACCAGACCCGGTGGAGCGCGTCGGGATGGTCGAGCAGCGACGCGTCCCCGCTCGTCTCCCAGCCGTCCGCGGCCGGACGGAAGCGGAGCTCCTCGCCCTCGCGCCGGGCGACCGCCTCGTCGCCCTCGCGCCGCAGCGTCACCTCCACCGCCGGCTCGGCGTCGAGGCGTCGCGCCAGCTCGCCCGCGTCCACGCGCGCGTGCGGCAGAAGGTAGACCTGCCCGGCCCGGTTCGACGCGGTGACGACGACCTCGTCCTCGAGCCCGGCGAGCGACGTCTCGAGCCGCGCCGCCCGGCCGACGTCGGTCTGGCCGTGGTCGGAGTGGAGGATCACCGCGTAGCGGTCGAGGAACGCGTCCGGCCCGCCGGCCGCCTCGAAGAGCGCGCCGATCGCCGCGTCGGTGCGGACGAGCGCGACGTCGTCCGCGCCCACCGGCCCGTGGGCGTGCGAGGCGTAGTCGAAGTCCGAGAGGTAGTACGCGAAGAAGTCGAAGCCGTCGCGCGTGACGAGCCAGCGCCCGACCGCGGCCGCGTACTCGTCGATCGAGCCGGCGGCGCGGTTGCGCACGGCGAGCGGCGCGCCCGTCCGGTCGGACTCGAACAGGCTGTAGTAGAAGAACCGCTTCGGCCCGTACGCGGCCTTCGTCACCCACGGCAGCGTCGGCAGGTGCCGGTGCCGGCCCCGGTAGCACGTGATGTTCACGGCCGCCGCGACGAGGCCCGCGTCCTCGAGCGCCTCGTAGACGGTGACCGCGTCGGCGCCGAGGTGGCGCTGGTTCATGTTGAAGATCGTGTCCGTGATCGACTGCGCCATCCCGGCGGCGCGCAGCGCGGCGAACGACGAGCCGTACTCGACGATGCGCCGCTCCTGCCGGTGCCACCAGACGAGGTGGGGGATGTGATGCACGTCCGGGCCGGCGCCGGTGACGATCGAGGAGAGGCAGACGGGCGTCAGCGAGGGGAAGACCGAGGTCGCGGTCGCGGTGGCGCCGTGCTCGGCGAGGAAGGAGAGCGCCGGCGCCCGGTCGCCCTCGACGGCGCGCTCGAAGGCGGCCGGCGTCATCCCGTCCACGACGATCAGGACGAGCTTCTTGGGCACGGAGCCTCCCTAGTCGCGGGCGAGCGTGCGCAGGCCGGCGTAGCGCTCCGGTTGCCGGCGGCGGAGCCGCGCGGCGAGCGCCGGAAGCGCGACCGCCTCGACGTAGCCGAGGGCGGGGACGAAGCCGAGCGCGGCGACGAGCAGCGCCGACGCGGCGACGAGCAGCGCCGTGCCGCCCCGGGTGCCGCCGCGCCGGAGCGCGCCCGCGACGACCTGAGCCGCGCCGAGCGAGCCCGCGAGCCCGCCGGCGATTCCGACGAGACGGTCGACCCAGCCGCCCGCCTGCCACGACTCGACGCCGTAGCCGAGTGCCGCACCGGCGCCCCCGGCGGCGATCACGGCGACGATCAGCGCCGCCCGCGCCGTGCCCGCGAAGCCCGCGAGCAGCACGCCGACCGCCGTGCCGAGCCCGGCCGAGACGCCGATCCAGTACCAGGATCCCATCGCCACCAGTGTAGTCCCGGCCGGCGCGCCGCTAGCCGCGCTCGAGCCGGGCGATCACGGCGAGGCCGAAGTCGGCCGCGCGCTTGCCGTCGATCACGCGGTGGTCGAACGTGACCGAGACGTTGCCCATCCGCCGGCACGACGATCTCGCCGTCGCGGACGACGGCGCGCTCCTCGATCCGGTGGATGCCGAGGATCGCCACCTCGGGATGGTTGACGAGCGGCGTGACGAAGAGCCCGGCCGAGCGTCCCGCGCTCGTGACGGTGAACGTGCCGCCGCGGAGCTCCTCGGGCGCGAGCCGCCCGGCGTGCGCGGCCTCGGCGAGCCGGCGCACCTCCGCGTCGAGCTCGTCGAGTCCGAGCGCGTCGCAGCCGCGGACGACCGGGACGACGAGCCCCTGCTCGGTCTGGACGGCGACGCCGACGTCGATCCGGTCGTGGTAGACGAGCTCCTCGTCGCCGACGCTCGCGTTCAGCTCGGGGTACTCGCGCAGCGACGCGGCGACGGCCTGGAGCACGAGCGGGAGCAGCCGCTTCAGGTCGACGGCGGTGAAGTCGCACTCCTCGACCCAGGTGACGGCGGGGATCTCGCGGTGGGCCCGGGTCAGGTGCTGGAACATCTGCCGGCGGATGCCGTGCAGCGGCTCGCGGCGACCGTGTCTCGTCCGGACGTGGCACGGGGTCACGGCCCCGGCTGTCCGCCGCAGCCGCGGCCACGTCCTCCTCGGTGATCCGGCCCTGCGGGCCCGTACCCGGCGACCGTCGCGAGATCGACCCCGAGCCCGGAAGCGAGCCGGCGCACGAGCGGCGTCGCCCGGATCCTTCCCTTGTGACACGTTCCGTCACTTGGCCGGGAAGGCGCGGGCCGCCGCTGCGGGGTCGGCGCCGCGGACACCTCGGTTCCGCCGCGGCCGCCTCGGCCCCGTCGCCGCCGATCACGACGAGCACCGTGCCGACCGGGACGACCTCGCCCTCGGCGACGAGGATCCGCGTCACGACGCCGCCGGCCGGCGAGGGGATCTCGACCGTCGTCTTGTCGGTCGCGATCTCGACGAGCGGGTCGTCCTCGGCGATCTCCTGGCCCTCGGCGACGAGCCAGCGGGCGATCTCCCCCTCGCTCAGGCCCTCGCCGAGGTCGGGCAGCTTGAACTCGTACGCCACGCGCGATTCCTACCTGATCGCCCCGTCGCGGAGGACGGCGTGGACGCCCTTCGCCTCGTTCACGACCTGCGTCACGCGCAGGTCGACGGCGACGCTCGCGAGCGCGAGCGCGTGACGCCGGTCGACACCGAGCTCCCGCTCCATCAGCGTCGAGCATCGTCGTCGGTCGCCAGCTCGGCGGCCTCGGTCGACGATCCTCGTCGAACCCGAACGTCGAGCCAGGCGTCGGCGGTGCGCGCGACCGGCATCTCGGAGCTCCGGGCCGTCCCGCACGTCGAGCGTCAGCTGGCGCCCGCTCGAGCGGGCACTCGATCGCCGTGCCCGGAGACCTCGCCGTCGCCCTGGCGCGCCGTGGCCGTCGCCGAGCGAGACGAGCGCGCCGTCGACCGGGACCGGCAGGTACAGCGTCGTCCCGGCGACGAGCAGCGTTGCAGTCGATGTTGCCGCCCCACCGCCGCGGCGGCGCGTCGAGTGGTCGCCCGGCTCCGGCGGCGGCATCCCGATCACGCCGAGGAACGGCGCGCAGGTCGACGGTCCTGCCGTGCTCGTCGCGCCCGGTACCCGCGTCCGCGTCGAGCTCCAGTGGAGCACGTGCCCTCGCCGTCGGCGTACGCCGCGCCGGTCGTGAGGACGACGCAGCCGCCGGCGACGGTGAACCTCGTGCCGACGCCTCGTCGACGACGCAGCGTCCTGCCCGGCGCGGCGCGCCGCGCACCTCGACCGGCCCGGACGAGCGCATGCCCGCGGGCCCGGGTCGCGCGCTCGAACGGCTCGACCGGGTCCCAGATGCCAGGCGGCGTCGAGCGTCGAGCAGGCGACCGAGTCGCCGGGGTCGATCGTGAGCACGGGCTCGAGGTCGCGCGAGAAGTGCCCGTGCAGGGTCCGGCGCTCGAGGGGCAGCTCGTGGAGCACTAGAAGGCGAGCAGCCTGCGCACGGCGTCGAGGACGCGCGCGACCGAGGGCATGTACGCGTCCTCCATGCGCCAGTACGGGTACGGCACGTCGAAGCCGGTCACGCGCAGGACGGGCCCGCGCAGGTCGAGGATCGCCTTCTCGGCGAGGATCGCGGCGATCTCGGCGCCGAAGCCCGCCGTCCGCGGCGCCTCCTGGACGATCACGGCGCGGCCCGTCTTGCCGACCGAGGCCAGGAGCGCCTCCTCGTCGAGCGGCTTCAGCGTCCGCAGGTCGAGCACCTCGACGGACGCCTCGCCCTCGATCGCCTCGGCCGCGCGCTCGCAGAGCGGCACCATCGCGCCGTAGGCGACGAGCGTCACGTCGCTGCCCTCGCGCGCGAGCCGGGCCTTGCCGAGCGGGACGACGTGCTCGCCGTCCGGCACCTCGAGGCGCTCCGTGCGGTAGATCAGCTTCGGCTCGAGCACGACGACCGGATCGGGGTCGCGGATCGCCGCGGCGAGCAGCCCCTTCGCGTCGGCCGGCGTCGACGGGATCGCCACCTTCACGCCGGGCGTGTGGACGTAGTACGTCTCGGGCGAGTCGTCGTGCAGCTCGGGCGCGCGGACGCCGCCGCCGTACGGCATCCGCACCGTGATCGGGAACTCCATCTCGCCCGCCGGTGCGCCAGCGGTAGCGGCCGACGTGCGTGATCAGCTGGTCGAGGCAGGGGTACGAGAACGCGTCGTACTGCATCTCGCAGACGGGCCGCCAGCCCGCCATGCAGAGCCCGACCGCGGAGCCGAGGATCCCGGCCTCCGCGAGCGGCGTGTCGACGCAGCGGCTCTCGCCGAAGCGCTCGCGCAGGCCCGCCGTCGCGCGGAAGACGCCGCCGGCGCGGCCGACGTCCTCGCCCATGACCATCACCGAGTCGTCCCGCGCGAGCTCGACGTGGAACGCGTCGTTGATCGCCTCGACCATGAACCGCTCCGTCATCCCAGGCCACCCGCCGAGGATCCGCCGCAGCTCGGCGAGCTCGGCCTGGAACGACGCCGGCGGGTTCGCGTACGCGTGCTCGAAGAGGAGCGAGACGTCCGGCTCGGGCTCCGCCTCCGCGGCGGCGATCGCGAGCTTCATCGTGTCGAGCGCCTCCGTCTTGACCGCCGCCTCGAGGTCGTCGTGGAGGATCCCGCGCCGCCTCAGATAGCGCTCGTAGCGGCCGAGGCACTCGTGCTGCTTCTCCTGCTCGACCCGCTCGAGGTCGATGTAGACGCGCGGGTCGTCGGCGGTCGCGTGCGGCGCCGCCCGGTAGCTGACCGCCTCGATCAGCGTCGGCCCGCCGCCCGCGCGCCCGCGCTCGACCGCCTCGCGCGTCGCCTCGAACACCGCGAGCACGTCGCCGCCGTCCACGCGCACGCCCGGGATCCCGTAGCCGGCCGCCTTGGCGGCGATCGTCTCCGCCCGCGTCTGCGCGCTCACCGGCGTCGAGATCGCCCACTGGTTGTTGTTGCAGAAGAGGACGAGCGGCGCGCCCATCACGGCCGCGAGGTTCGCGCCCTCGTGGAAGGAGCCCTCGCTCGTCGCGCCGTCGCCGAAGTAGGCGATCGCGACCGCGTCCTCGCCGCGCAGCTTCTTGCCCCAGGCGAGCCCGGCGGCGTGCGGGACGTGCGTGCCGATCGGGATGCAGATCGAGGCGACGTTGTAGTCGGCCGGGTTCCACCAGCCGGCCGGGTGGCCGCGCCACCACTGCAGGATCGTCGCGGCGGGGATCCCGCGCAGGAGCCCGATCGCCGACTCGCGATAGCTGGGGAAGATCCAGTCCTCGTCGGCGAGCGCGTGCGCCGAGCCGGCCTGCATCGCCTCGTGGTTCCAGAAGATCGCGTACGTGCCGATCCGGCCCTGGCGGTGGTAGACGAGCGAGCGCTCGTCGTAGGTCCGCAGCAGGACGAGCGACCGGTAGAGGTCGAGCAGCTCCTGCTCCCCGAGCCCGTCGACCTCGCGGTCCTCGTCGATGACGCGGCGGAGCTCCGGGTCGCCGTGGACGAGGTCGGACATCGGGCGGAAGCCTAGTCGGTTGTCCGGTTTGCGGGTTCCAGTACAACTGGTTCCGGTGCCCCGGCGCGTGCTCATCGCGGTGGCGGCCCTCGCCGGGGTCGCCGGGATCGTCGTCGGCGTGCTCGCGGCGACCGGCGTCTGGCGGTCGCACGGGCCCGCGCTCAGCTCCGTGGCGACGGGCAGGACGGTCGTCGTCACGACGGCGGCGGACTCGATCGCGTACCTCGAGGTCGGGCGGACCGGCGCCTACGGCGTCTTCGCCGCGCCGAGCGGGCCGTCCCGGACGCACACGTTCCGGCTCGACTGGCTCGAGCCCGGCCGGCGCTACCACGTGCGCGCCGTCACGATCGTGAACGGCGTCACGCGCCTCGGCCCGGATCAGGTCGTCGCGGCACCGCCCGCGAGCGGCCCGCGCGCGCTCCGGCTCGACGGCGGCCGGTTCCTGCTCGACGGGCGGCCGTGGATCCCGCGCTTCACCTGGGGCTCGTGCGCGTCGGACTACGCCGAGGAGGCGGCGCTCGGCATCGACGCGTTCATGTCGTCCGGCTGCGGCGACTCGCCCGCCGTCCAGGCGGACGCGGCGGCGAGGGTGGGCGCGGTCGTGATCCCGGCGCTCGACCAGGTCGACCGCTCGCTGCCGACCACGGTGGCGACGTACCTCCGGGACGAGGCCGACCTGAACGGCGTGTCGGCCCTGGAGCTCCAGCAGAACCTCCAGCAGTTCCCGGACGCGCACGGCCTGCCCGTGTTCGAGACGTTCTCGCGGCTCGCGGCGACGGTGGACGGGCGGAACGCGATCCGGTACAGCGACTACGTCGCGCTCGCCGACGCCGTCGGGATCGACGTCTACCCGGTGCGCAACAGCGGCGACCCGGCCGGCGTCGGCGACGTCGCCTCCGCCCAGCGCGACCTGCAGCAGCTCGCGGCGGGCAAGCCGACGTACCAGTGGATCGAGGCGACGGGGCCGGCGGACGACCCGAACCGGGTGCCGACGCCGCAGGAGATCGAGGCGGAGGCGTGGATGGCGATCACGAACGGCGCCCGCGGGATCGGCTGGTGGACGGTCGGCGACACGCCGTTCTCCGTGAGTCCCGGCGCGCGACGGGCCCTCCGGCACGTCGACACCGCCCTCGACACGTTCGCGCCCGCGCTCCAGGCCGACGTCAGCGGCCTCACGCTCGGCGACCCCGGCGTCGACGCGTTCGCGACGCTGCGCGACGGCGCGCTCACCGTCTTCGCCGTCAACCCGAGCCCGAATGCCGTCGTGTCCGAGGTCTTCACGCTGCGGGGGCTCGACGGGCGGCCCGTCCAGGTCTGGGGCCGCGGCCAGACGCTCGCCTCCTCCGGCGACTCGTTCACGGACACGCTGCCGCCGCTCGCCTGGCGGATCTACGTCGTCGCACCGATCTAGGCGAGCACGGAGACGACGCCGCGCTCGGCCTCGAAGACCGCCTCCTCGACGTCGCCGAGGTCCTCGCCGTCCGCCTGGAGCGGCGTCGGCCGGTCGCAGACGACCTCGACCCGGTCGAGGTCGTGCGCGTAGAGGACGCCACGGCCGCGAGAGCGGCCGGTGAGGATGTTGACCGCCGTGTGGAGCAGCGCACGCCGCCGGACGCGCACCGGGGCGACGACGTCGAGCCCGAGCTCGAACTGCGCCTCGGGGGCGATCGGCAGCGGCAGCCGCTTCGCGTACGTGTACGGGCTCCCGTTCGCGACGAACACGAACGCCGCCCGGCCGAGGCCCTTCACCTCGAGCGCCGGGTCGAGGTGCCCGCGGTGCGCGGCGAGCGCGCGCAGCACGGCGAGTGCGAACGCGAGATCGCCCGGCCGCTGCCCGTCGCCCTTCCGGCCCATCTGGTCGACGCGCCGCACCGCCTCCGCGTCGAGGCCGAGGCCGGCGCCGAACGCGAAGCGGCGGCCGTTGACCCGGCCGAGCGTGATCCGCCGCGTCCGGTTCTGCTCGAGCGCGTCCACGAGCCGGCGCGCCGCCTCGACCGGGTCGAGCGGAAGCCCGAGCGCGCGCGAGAGCACGCTCGTCCCGCCGCCGGGCAGGAAGCCGATCGGGACGTCGCGCTCGAGCCCGTTCAGCGCCTCGTTGAAGCCGCCGTCGCCGGAGTACACGAGGATCGCCTCGGCGCCGTCGCGGCACGCCTCGCGGACGAGCTCGGTCGCGTGGCGCGGCCGCCGCGTCCGCACGACGGTGAGCCGGCCGACGCGCGCCACCTCCTCCTCGACGCGCGCGAGCGTCTCCTCGCGCACGCGGCTCGCGAACGGATTGACGACGAGCACGACCTGGGGGACGCCGGCCACCAGTCGAGGATGCCGCCGGGCGCGACCCTGCGCAAGCGACGGCCGCCGCTAACGGCTCGCGTAGCCGCGCATGCCGTCGAGCAGGAGCGCGGTGAAGCGGTCGGCGAGCGCGTCGGTGTCGGCGCCCGGCCGCAGCCACGTGGAGGCCCAGTTCGCCGCGGAGAGGGCGAGCAGCGCGGCGGTGCCGTCGTCGAGGTCGGCCCGCAGCTCGCCGTGCTCGCGGCCCTCGCGGAAGAGGGCGCGGAACCGCTCCTCGTAGCGGCGGCGCTCGGCGACGAACGCGTCCAGCCGCTCGCCTTCGAGGTAGCGCCACTCGCGCATGAACACCGTCGCGACGTCGAGCTGCTCCGCGACGACGCGCAGGTGCGCACGCAGCGCGGCGCGGATCCGGTCGGCGGCCGGCCCCTCGTCGGGCACGGCGTCGAGCGCGGCATGGAACGCCTCCGCCCCTTCGCGCGCCACCTCCCAGAGCAGGTCGGCCTTCGAGGCGATGTGCGAGTACAGCGACCCCTTCTGGACGCCGAGCGCCCGGGCGAGGTCGCCGACCGAGGTGCCGTGGTACCCCTGCTCGGCGAAGAGGCGGGCCGCGGCCCGCGCCAGCTCGGTGCGGCGGGCGGACATTAGACTGCAGAGGCTAACGATCGTTCGGAAGGTGGTGCCGGATGGCGGCGGTGGAGATCCACGACGAGCAGGCGTTCCTCGCGTACGTCCAGGGCGGCGGCCAGGTCGAGACGGCCGACTGGATGCCCGACGAGTACCGGCGGCTGCTGATCAAGTTCATCGAGATGCACGGCAACTCCGAGCTGATGGGCGTGCTGCCCGAGCGGGAGTGGATCCTGCGGGCACCGACGCTCCAGCGGAAGCTCGCGCTGACGGCGAAGGTGCAGGACGAGGTCGGCCACGCGCAGCTCATCTACCGCGTCGTCGAGGATCTCGGCAAGCCGCGCGAGCAGTGCCTCGCCGACCTGATCTCCGGCAAGAGCAAGTTCCACAACGTCTTCCACTACCCGACGAAGACGTGGGGCGACGTCGGCGTGATCGCCTGGCTCGTCGACGCGGCCGCGATCATCAGCCAGAAGGCGCTGCTCAAGTCGTCGTATGCGCCGTACGCGCGGATCATGAAGAAGATCTGCTGGGAGGAGTCGTTCCACATCCTCCACGGCCGCGACGTGATCCTCGCCATGGTCACGGGCACGCCGGCGCAGTTCGAGCTCGTCCAGGAGGCGCTGAACCGCTGGTGGCCGCCGCTGATGCAGTTCCACGGCAACCCGATCCCGCGCGACGAGGATCCGATGTGGCACTGGCGGATCAAGTCGCAGGGGAACGAGGAGGCCCGGCAGCAGTTCCTCGAGGGCTACGTGCCGCAGATCCGCGAGCTCGGCCTCGAGATCCCCGACCCGAAGCTGCGCCGCCGCGACGACGGCGTGTGGGAGTACGCCGAGCCGGACTGGGACGAGCTCCGCCACGTCGTCACCGGCCACGGGCCGCTCACCGCCGAGCGGCTCGCGTTCCGGGCGCGCTTCCTCGACCAGGAGCGCTGGGTGCGCGAGGCGGTCGCGTGAGCGAGCCGCACGTCTTCGAGGTCTTCCGCCAGGAGCGGAAGGGGCAGCCGTTCGAGCACGCCGGCTCGGTCGCCGCGCCCGACGCGGACTTTGCGGAGGCGTGGGCGCGCGAGCAGTACGGCCGCCGCGGCGAGTCGGTCGCGCTCTGGCTCGTGCCGCGCGCGGCGATCCACCCGGTCACGGACTGGGCGGACGAGTTCGACCTCAAGTACCGCCGCGTCGACGGCTACTCGATCAAGGCACGACTGAAGGAGGCACGTGAGCGCGCGGGCACAGCGGCTCCTGGAGCTGGCTGACGACGAGCTGATCCTCGGCTGGCACGAGTCGGAGTGGACGGGGATCGCGCCGACGCTCGAGGAGGACGTCGCGTTCTCGTCGATCGCCCAGAACGAGATCGGCCACGCGCGCGCCCTCTACGAGCTCGCCGCGGCGGATCTCGGCACGGATGCCGACGCGCTCGCGTTCGACCGGCGGCCCGAGGAGTACCGCTGCGCGCCGCTCGTCGAGCTGCGCCTGCTCGACTGGGCGCACGCGATCGCGCGCCGCTGGCTCTACGAGGAGGCCGACCGGGTGCGGATCGAGGCGCTGCGCGCCGACGCCGACCCCGAGGTGGCGGGCCTCGCGGCGAAGATCGACCGCGAGGAGGCCTACCACCGCATGCACGCCGAGCTGTGGCACGACCGGCTCCACGACGAGCCGCGCTTCCGGACGGCGGTCGAGGAGCTGTGGCCCTATGCCGTGGCGCTCCTTTCCGAGGAGCTCCGCCCCGAGCTCGCCCGGCGCGTCTCCCTCGACCTCCCAAGTGACACGTTGTTACAAGGGAAGGGCCGGGGCGAGCACACGCCGGAGCTCGCGGAGCTGTGGGACGAGATGACGAGCGTGCGGCGGTCGGCCCCCGCCGGATCGCAGTGGTGACCGCGGCCGAGGTCTGGGCCGCGCTCGAGGAGATCCCCGACCCGGAGATCCCCGTCATCTCGCTCGTCGACCTCGGCGTCGTCCGCTCGGTCGATGTCCGGGAGGGACACGTCCGGATCGAGTTCACGCCGACGTTCCTCGGCTGCCCGGCGCTCGAGACGATGCGCGCGGCGATGGAGCAGAAGGTCGCCGCCCTCGGCGCCGAGCCGGAGGTGGCCGTGATCGCCGACGACTCGTGGTCGACCGACAAGATCACGCCGGCCGGCCGCGCCAAGCTGCGCGAGGCCGGCTTCGCCCCGCCCGCCCCGCGCGAGGCCTCGGCGCCGAAGCTCGTGCAGCTCCAGAGCAACGTGTTCCGCTGCCCGTACTGCAACTCGACGCAGACGCGCCTGGAGAACATCTTCGGCCCGACCCCGTGCCGCAGCCTCCGCTACTGCGAGAGCTGCCGCCAGCCGTTCGAGCAGTTCAAGACGATCTAGTCAGCAGCCGGGCGCCCGCGAGGACGTGTCGCCTGCGGGCGTGGGACGGGAACGGACCGCGGCCCGGGACGGGTGTCCCGGGCCGCGGCTCGTCGGGGCGCGTGGGGAGGGAGGGCTAGGAGGGTCGCGTCCCGAGAGTGACGGCGATCGACTTCGTGGTGCCGTTGCGGTCGATCGTCAGCGTGACCTTGTCGCCGGGCTTGAAGGTGTCGACGGAGGCCGTGAGGTCGTCGGCGCTCGTGATCGCGGTCGAGCCGACCTTCGTGATCACGTCCCCGGCCTGGAGCCCGGCCTTGTCGGCGGGCGAGCCGGAGACGACGCGCGAGATCTGCGCGCCGGCGCCGTTCGGGGCGTCTCCGATGCCGACGCCGAGATAGGCGTGCTGCACCTTGCCGCCGGCGATCAGCGTCGAGGCGACGCTCTTCGCGGCGTTCGCGGGGATCGCGAAGCCGACGCCGTCGTTGCCGCCGGAGTCGCTCTCGATCTGCGCGTTGACGCCGACCACGTTGCCGCTGGCCACGTCGATCAGCGGGCCGCCGGAGTTGCCGTGGTTGATCGCGGCGTCGGTCTGGATCGCACCGGAGATCGAGTAGTTGTTCGGCGCCGTGATGGTGCGGTTGACGGCGCTGACGATCCCGGCGGTCATCGTCTCGGGCAGGCCGAACGGGCTGCCGATCGCGACGACCGACTGGCCGGGAAGGACGCCGGTCGAGTTGCCCCACGTGAGCGGGTGGAGCTTCGACGCGGCGACGTTCACCTTGATCACCGCGATGTCGGTCGAGGGGTCGGTGCCGACGAGCGTCGCCTTCGCGGTCGTCCCGTCCTGGAAGCGCACCTGGATCGAGGTCGCGCCGGCGACGACGTGGTCGTTCGTGACGATGTGACCGGCGGTGTCGACGACGAAGCCGGAGCCCTCGGCCTGCGCCTGCTGGGTGCCGCCGCGGGCTGCCGAAGCTGCCCGCGCCGGCCGTCGTGTTCACGACGATGTCGACGACGCCGGGCGTCGCGTTCTTGTAGATCTGCGTGAGGCTCGTCGTCGTCTGCGTGACGGCCGCGGACTGCGCCGGCACGATCGCGGTCGGAACCGCCGCCGGCGACGTGGGCGTGCTGGAGCTGCCGCTCGTGGCCGCGTAGACGCCGGCCCCCGCGCCGGCGCCGATCGCCAGGGCAGCGGCCACCGGCGCGCCGCGGCGGAGCAGGCGGCGAAGGGTGGTTTCGGGTTGCATCGTCTCGGTACTCCTTCTGGGCGTGTCCTCCTATGGTGCCCGTAACGCCTAGGAACAAGATGAGAGCGATGTGAGGGTTCGGTAAGCGCACGTTGCGCGCGCATGAAGGCCGCCACGGGCGCGGCGTAGGATCGGCGCGTGGCGACGACCGCCGATCTGATCCGCCGCGGCGCCCGCCAGCACGGCTCCCGAACCGCGCTCCTCCACGGCGACGAGCGCCTCACCTTCGCCGAGACGGACGCGCTCGCGTGCCGTCTCGCCGCCGTCCTGCGCGGCCGGGGCCTCGAGCGCGTCGGTCTGCTCGTCGACAACCGGCTCGAGTCGGTGCCGCTCGACTTCGCCTGCGTCAAGGCCGGGATCGCGCGCGTGCCGCTGAACGCCCGCCTCGCGGCCCCGGAGATGCGCGAGATCCTCCGCACCGCCGACACGCGGCTCGTCGTCACCGACCGGCCCGTCGAGGTCGGCGTCGAGACGCTGCCGCTCGACGAGCTCCTCGCGCTCGCCCGGGACGCCTCCGCGGAGGAGCCGCCGGTCGAGCATCGGCCCGACGACCCGCTGCTGCTCCTCGCCACGTCGGGCACGACCGGCCGGCTCAAGCTCGTCCGGCACACGCAGGGGAGCTACGCCGCCGTCGTCGCGAACATCCTCGCGAACCTCGTCGACCCGCGCCGCGACGACGTGATGCTCCACGCCGCCTCGCTGATCCACGCGAGCGGGACGTTCGTCCTCCCGTTCTGGCTCCGCGGCGCGGCCTCCGCGGTGCTGCCCGGCTTCGCGCCCGCGGACTTCCTCGCGGCGATCCCGCGCCACCGCGTCACGCACACGAACGTCGTCCCGACGATGCTCGCCGCGCTCCTCGCCGCCCCGGAGGCCGCGGACGCCGACCTCGGCTCGCTCCGGTGCGTCGTCTACGGCGCCTCGCCGATGCCGCGGCCGCTGCTCGAGCGCGCGCTCGCCGCCTGGGGGCCGATCTTCGTCCAGTACTACGGCCAGACCGAGGCGCCGCTCTGCCTCACGGTGCTCCGGCCCGAGGACCACGTCGGCGACCTGCTCGGATCGTGCGGCCAGCCCGCCGTCGACTGCGAGCTGCGCCTCGATCCCCCGGGCGAAACGGGACAGCCGGGCGAGATCCTCGTGCGCGCGCCGTTCACGGCCGCGGGCTACGTCGGCGACGACGAGCTCTCCGCGCAGACGTTCGGTGCGGACGGCTGGGTGCGGACGCGCGACGTCGGCCGCTTCGACGAGCGCGGCTTCCTCTACCTGGTCGACCGCACGTCCGACATGATCGTGACCGGCGGCTACAACGTGTATCCGCGCGAGGTCGAGGACGCGCTCGCCGCCCATCCCGCCGTCCGGGAGTGCGTCGTCGTCGGCGCCCCGGACGAGCGCTGGGTCGAGGCGGTGACCGCGTTCGTCGTCCCGGCCGGCGACGTCTCGGAGGAGGAGCTCGTCGAGCACTGCCGCGGCCTGCTGGCCGGGTACAAGGTGCCGAAGACCGTGCGTTTCGTCGAGGAGATCCCGAAGAGCCCCGTCGGCAAGCTGCTCCGCCGCGCGCTCCGCGATCCGCTCTGGGAGGGGGCCATGTCCGTCCGATCTGAGCGGAGCGGGCCCGGTGACGACGGTGGTCCTCGACCGGCCCGAGGCCCGGAACGCCGTCGATCGCGAGCACGCGGAGGCGCTCGCCGACGCCTTCCGCGCCTTCGAGGCCGACGACGCGGCGCTCGCCGCCGTCCTCTGGGGCGCCGGCGGCACGTTCTGCGCGGGCGCCGACCTGAAGGCGATGGACAACCGGACGGAGCCGGACGGGGACGGGCCGATGGGGCCGACCCGCCTCGCGCTCTCCAAGCCGGTGATCGCGGCGGTCGCCGGGCATGCCGTGGCCGGCGGGCTCGAGCTCGCCCTCTGGTGCGACCTGCGCGTGGTCGAGGAGGACGCGACATTCGGCGTCTTCTGCCGCCGCTTCGGCGTGCCGCTGATCGACGGCGGCACCGTCCGCCTACCGCGCCTCGTCGGCCTCTCGCGCGCGCTCGACCTGATCCTCACCGGCCGCCCGGTCGGTGCCGACGAGGCGCTCGCGATCGGGCTCGCGAACCGCGTCGTCCCGCCCGGGGCGTCGCGCGAGGCGGCCGAGGAGCTCGCCCGGCAGCTCGCGGCGTTCCCGCAGGACACCCTCCGGCGCGACCTCCGCTCCGCCCGCGAAGGGCTCGGCCTGCCGCTCGGCGAGGCGATGCGCGCCGAGTTCGAGCACGGCGTGGGGGCGCTCGGGCAGGCGCGCGAAGGGGCCCGCCGGTTCGCCGGCGGGGAGGGGCGCCACGGTGCCTCGGCCTGATCGAAAAGTGACTCTCAAGCTCCTCGCCGCTGCCGCCGATGAGCACCGTGAGTGATGAGCGAGCAGCAGCACGAACCCACGATCGTCGATCTCTACGCGGCCCATCTCGCCCGCAAGGCGTCCGGGATCGTCAACCGCTGGATGGTCGTCCTCGGCCTCGCCTGCGCCGGGCTCGGCGCCGTGCCGCTCAGCTCGTGGGCCGACTGGCCCATCACCCATCGCGCCGCGTACGGCACGGTCGTCCTCGGCTTGCTCGCCGGCGGCATCCTCGGCCGCTCGATCGGCTCCTCGCGCGCCTCCGGGCTCCGCCTGCAGGCCCAGCTCGTCGTCCACCAGGACGAGCTCGAGCGGACGGCGCTCGCGGTCGCCCGCGCGGCGGGCCAGCCGCAGGCCGCGCCGGCGCCCGGCCGCCGTGCCCCGTGACGGTCGAGCCGCCGCTCTCCGCACCCGCCCCGCAGCCGGTCCCGGTCGTTCGCATCTCGGTTCCCGAGCAGGCTCCGGCGGCGGCGTACGCTGCCGCCGCGGTCGCGCCGCAGGCCGCGCCCGCGTCGGCCCAGTACCTCCCCACGGTGCCGGTCTCGCCGCCGGCGGCCGGCTTCTAGACCTCCGCAGGCTCCGTACTTTCCCCCGAGCGGCATCGCGCTCGCGCCGGATGACGCGGGCTCCCGTTCACGGCACGCTGCGGGAATCCATCCTTGCGAGGAGGTCTCCGCTCCGATGCCAGACACCGTCACGATCACCGACAACCGCACCGGCCAGACGGTCGAGGTGCCGATCGAGGAGGGCGCGATCCGTGCGAGCGCGCTCCGCCAGATCAAGATCGACGAGGAGGACTTCGGCCTCCTCAGCTACGACCCCGCGTTCATGAACACCGCCTCCGTCCGGAGCGCGATCACGTTCATCGACGGCGACAAGGGGATCCTCCGCTACCGGGGCTACCCGATCGAGCAGCTCGCTCTCGAGAGCAACTATCTCGAGACGGCCTTCCTCACGCTCTTCGGGGAGCTGCCGACAGCGGACGAGTTCTCCGACTTCCAGCACGAGGTCACCTACCACACGTTCCTGCACGAGAACGTCAAGACGCTGATGCAGGGCTTCCGGTACGACGCGCATCCGATGGGGATGTTCGTCAGCGTCGTCGCGGCGCTCGGCACGATGTATCCCGAGGCGGCGAAGGTCGACGACCCCGCCGTCCGGCTGCAGCAGGTGATCCGGCTCGTCGCGAAGGTGCCGACGATCGCCGCCTGGTCGTACAGGCACAGCAAGGGCATGCCGTACGTCTACCCCGACAACGAGCTCGGCTTCGCCGAGAACTTCCTCTCGATGATGTTCAAGATGGCCGAGTCGCATTACGACGCCGACCCGGTGCTCGCACGTGCCCTCGAGGTGCTGTTCGTCCTCCACGTCGACCACGAGCAGAACTGCTCCGCGAACGCGATGCGGGCGATCGGCTCGAGCAAGGTCGACCCGTACAGCGCGATGGCCGGCGCCGCCGCGGCGCTCTACGGGCCGCTGCACGGCGGCGCGAACGAGGCCGTCCTGCGGATGCTCGCCCAGATCGGCGACGTGAAGAACGTGCCCGAGTTCGTCAAGCGCGTGAAGGAGGGCGAGGGTCGCCTGATGGGCTTCGGCCACCGGGTCTACAAGAACTACGACCCGCGCGCGAAGATCATCAAGGAGGCCGCCGACTCGGTGTTCGAGGTGACGGGCCGCAACCCGCTGCTCGACATCGCGCTCGAGCTCGAGAAGATCGCGCTCGAGGACGACTACTTCGTCTCGCGGAAGCTGTACCCGAACGTCGACTTCTACTCGGGGCTCATCTACCAGGCCCTGGGGCTGCCGACGGCGATGTTCCCGGTGCTGTTCGCGATCCCGCGTACGGCCGGCTGGC
The DNA here is from genome assembly GCA_963815005.1 of uncultured Actinomycetes bacterium. Lineage (GTDB taxonomy): Bacteria > Actinomycetota > Thermoleophilia > Gaiellales > Gaiellaceae > Palsa-739. Next base: position 4,369 of record CAWFFI010000015.1, on the reverse strand, counting down.
TCGCCCAGTGGCTCGAGGGGGTCGTCGATCCGGAGCAGAAGATCGCGAGGCCGCGCCAGCTCTACGTCGGCGCGGGCGAGCGCGACTATGTGCCCGTCGTCGGCCGCGGCACGGGCAAGAAGGATCTCGTCGCCGCGTTGTAGACGGCCGCGACGACGGGAACGGAAGGCCCCGGCGACGGGGCCTTCCGCATTCCGGGCCCGGCGTGTGCAACTCTGTAGACCGTGCTCGCCGTCCTGCTCGCCTCCGCGGCCGTCGCAGCGCCGCCCGACCCCAAACGGTTCATGAAGGTCGACGCGCGCCACAAGATCGTCGACGTGACGCTCATCGCCGGCTACGACGGGACGAACAACGGCTTCAACTTCGACGGCTACGCCGGCTACCTGATGTGGACGGTGCCGCGCGGCTGGCGCATCCACGTCACCTGCAAGAACGAGGGCGGGCTCCGCCACTCGTGCGCGGTCGTGAAGAACGCGGCCGCGACGAAGCCCGCGTTCCGCGGCGCCGAGACGCCGAACCCGGCCCAGGGGCTCGGGCACGGCAAGACCGCGCGCTTCGTCTTCAAGGCCACGAAGACCGGCGTCTACCGCTTCGCGTGCCTTGTCGCAGGCCATGAGGCGGCGAAGATGTACGACGTCCTCCAGATCGTCGCCAAGGGCAAGCCGGCGATCACCGATCTTCGTCGTCACTGAGGGGAACTCCGCCGCCTGCGTTGCTGCGCAACGCAGGCGGGTTTGGCGCGCGTGGTGAGGTGTTGGCTGGGGCTACGGCGAGAGCACTGTCTCGCCTTCGCCGACAGAAGCGCTCTCGCCCAAGAGCGACTGTGGACGGAACCGTGGTGTCGGCGCGGCCGGTCGTGCCTTTGGCAGGACCGTCGGCTGGTTCGGCCTCCGGCTAAGCGCCGCTACGCGGACGCTTACCCTGCGGCCTTTGCGGCTGCGTAGCTTCGCTGCCGTTCGGGCCTCGGGCTAACGCAGCCGCAGGCGCGTTAGGTCGAGGCGAACCAGCGGGTGCGCCCGGCCCTTAGGCCGCGCGCGACCGCGCCGAGGCAGGCATCCCGTCCACAGTCGCTCTTGGTCGACCGCGCTCCCGTCCGCGGAGGGGCGACCGCGCTCGCCCTGCAGCGCCACCGCCCCCACGTCACGCGTGCCAGACCCGCCCGCGTTGCGGAGCAACCGGGCGGCTGAAGGAGGGGGCCCGCGGGGGAACCCTGGGTTCCCCCGCGCTAGATCAGGGGATCCAGCGCCGCTGCGACGAACAGCAGCGCCAGGTAGAGCAGCGAGTAGTGGAAGAGCGCAGCGGCGCCGCGCTTGCTCGGCTTGCGGAACAGGCCGAAGGCGAGAACGAGGAAGAGCCCGCCGAGCGCCAGTGCGGCACCGAGGTAGAGGAAGCCGAACGTGCCGGTCGCCACGGGCACGACCGTCGCAGCGACGAGGATCGCCGTGTAGCCGAGGATCTGGCGCAGCGTCTTCCGCTCGCCTCTCACCACCGGCATCATCGGCACCTCGGCCTTCGCGTAGTGGTCCTTCAGCAGCAGCGCGAGCGCCCAGAAGTGCGGGCGGCGTCCAGAGGCAGACGATCGCGAACAGCCAGATCGCCGGTACCGCGACGCTTCCGGTCGCGGCCGCGTAGCCGACGAGCGGCGGCACCGCGCCGGCCGCGCCGCCGAGGACGATGTTCTGCGGGCCGCGCCGCTTCAGGTAGCCGGTGTAGACGACGACGTAGAAGAGATTCCCGACGAGCGCGAGCACCGCGGTGAGCAGGTTCGCCGTCGACGCGAGCAGCGTGAACGAGCCGGCCGACAGGGCGAGCCCGAACTCGAGCGCGCGCGGTGCGGTGAGCCGGCCGGAGGCGACCGGGCGCGCCGCCGTCCGCGGCCCCATCAGCTTGTCGATGTCGCGGTCGAGCACGTGGTTCAGCGCCGCAGCTCCGCCGCAGGCAAGACCGAGCCCGACGAGCGTCGTCGCCAGCAGCTCCGGCCGACGGACGTCCGTGGGCCCCGACGGCCGCGCCGCAAACGCCCGTGAGCAGGAGCAGCACCATGATGCGCGGCTTCGTCAGGGTGACGTAGTCGCGCCAGGCGCCGCTCGGCACGGACTCACCGCGCAGCGTCGCAACCGCGAGGACGGTGGCAGCAGCGAGCGCGAGCGCCGCCAGCGCGACGTGAGCCGGGCCGGACGTCGCGAGCGCGGCGGCGAGCAGGAATGCGCCCGTCGCGGCCGCCGGCGCGACGAGACGGCGATGGGAGATGACCGCGGCGAGAAGCAGCGCCGCGAGCGGTGGGCCCGCCAGCGCCGCCAGGACGCGGTGCGCGGACCCCGCTCCGGCCGCGCCGCTGACCACGGCGAGCAGCGCCGCGAGTGCGACCGCGAGCCCGCAGGCCCGTAGCCAGAGCCCGGGCGCGGCGTCCGTGCGCAGCGACTCCGTCATGCCGGGATCAAGACTCCCCGCTCGAGCGGCGCTTGAGCAGCACGCTCCACCACAGGCGATCACGATCAGCAAACCAATCGGCATCGCCCAGGTGAGCAGCGAGCCGGTCAGGAAGTGCGCGGCCATCACGTCCATGAGAGCTCCTCGGGTCGAGGCCCTGGCCGGCGCGCCTCGACGCCCGGCTCGAGCCAGCGGTAGATGTAGTAGACGAAACACACGAGGTACGCGGCCGAGCCGGGCACCCACATCACTCCGGCGGCGATCTGCTGGTCGCCGAGGGCGCTCAACCCGAACGTGCGGTGGGAGAGCGACGCATACACGGGGTACAGCGGCGTCGACGCGTACGCGAGGACGATCGCGAGGATCCAGCCCGGAACGGCCGCGAGGCCGAACCACACGGCGCGGTGCAGGTGGCCGACGCGCGCCTGCACCGGCGGCGCCTCGAGCAGCGGCCCCCAGAAGAGCAGCGCCGCGGCGATGAAGCAGGCGTGCTCGCCGAGGTGGATCCACTCGTGCTGGACGGCGGCGCCGTACAGCTGCGGCAGGTGCCAGACCGCGAGCGTCGCGCTGAGCACCCCGAGCGCGACCGGCGGCCGGGTCAGAACGCTCGCCGCGAGGCGGAGCGGGCGGACCAGCGACCGCGCGCGAGCTCACGGGCGGCCGTGCGGCGCGCGGCGGGCGGAAACGGCATCCACATGCGCGGCCACGGGCGCCCCAGCACCAGCAGCGGCGGCGCGACGGTCAGCAGCAGCACGTGCTGGCCCATGTGCATCGCGAACGACGTGTCGGCCAGCGTGTCGAACGGCGGCTCGAGCGCTCCGAGCACGACGAGGACGCCGAGATAGAACGAAGCTTCGCGCCGGCGCCTGGAGCGGCTCGTGCTGCCCGCGCGTCCCCGTCCGCCCAGCGCGTAGAGCGCCGCGGCTGCCGCGCAGACTACGAGCGGCGCGACGCTCATGACCTACAGGAGGTCGAGGATGATCCAGGTGAGGACGGAGATCCCCGCAAGGAACGTCCAGTAGAAGCTGAGCGCGACGAGCTCCGTGCGGACGAGCGACACCGGATTGCGGATGTCTGACCCCGACCGATACGGGTCGCCGGACCCTTCGCCCGCTGCGACTGCGGTGCCTTCCGACCAGGAGCGGTACCGGTACGAGGTCGCGAGCGTCGTCTCGAGCCAGAAGAGGGTCATGAGGACGAACAGGAACAGGAAGCCCGTCCAGCCGAAGTAGACGCTCGCGTAACCGCCGTCGGTCGGGCCGAAGCCCTGCTGCGTCCACGCCACGACCTGGAGCACGATCCCGGCGAGCCCGGCGAGGAGAGCGACGAGGCCCTTGAGCCGCCAGGCGCCGCGCCGGTTGGCGCGATGGTCCATGAGACCGAGCCGCAGGACGAGTGCGCTGACGACGTAGCAGGCGATGACGATCGTCCCCCACGCGACGGACGCGTGGACGCCCTTCGGCTTCCACAGCGCGTTCGAGTTCAGCGAGCGGAGGTAGAAATAGGCGAAGACGAACGCGAGGAAGAAGAACGCCGACGCGCTCGCCAGCAGGTAACCGGCGGACGTCAGGTTCCGCCCGAGCACCTCCGGCGGCTCCTCCTCGACGACCTCGTAGGCGGTTGCCTCGTGCGCGAGCTCTGCCATCGTCTAGTCCCTTCCTGCCGGTGCGCCGGCGGGGGCGAACGTCGGGGTGCGACCCTCGCCGTAGCCGTACGGATCGCTCGAGAACACGGGAATCTTGTCGAAGTTGTGCACCGGCACCGGCGTCGGCAGCTGCCACTCCATCGAGAGCGAGTTCCACGGATTCGCCGCGGCCGGGATCTTCTTGAAGAAGACCGAGCTGACGAGGTTGTAGAGGAAGACGAGCATCGACGTGCCGAGCAGGAACGCGGACACCGAGGCCCAGTCGTTCAGGAACTGGAGCGCGTGCGAGTACGT
>CAWFFI010000014.1:0-15170 GCA_963815005.1 uncultured Actinomycetes bacterium | reverse complement strand
CCGCCGAGCAGGGCCCCGACGCGCTCCGCGAGTACGTCGCCTCGCTCCGTGCCGCGCTCGACGGCTAGGCCGCGAACAGCAGCGAGACCTGTCTTCTTCGTCGTTCCCTTACCGTTTTCTCCTCAGACGCTCACCATGCCCCGGGCACACTCCGGGCATGCACACGACCTCACTCATCCTGAACGTCGCCCTCGCCCTCGCGACCGTCGGCGCCCTCGCCGCGGCCGTGCGAATCGCCTTCCGGATGCCGAGCACGAGGCGCTCGGAGACGCTGCACCCCTCGCAGCCCCTCCCCCTCCTGCTCGTCGCCCAGGCGGACGAGACCCGCGACCTCGCCCGCGCCGCCTAGCGGCGCCGCGGCTACGACAGCGCCAGGCCGGCGGCGTCCTGCGTCTCCCCGAGCGGGAGCGGGACGCCGTCGGCGTCCGGGCCCGCCGGGGCCACCGGCAGATGGAGCCGGAAGGTCGCACCGTCCTCGCGCGACTCCACGGTGCAGAGGCCGCCGTGGGCCTTCGCGATCGCGTCCACGATCGCGAGCCCGAGCCCGACACCGCCCTGAGCCCGCGTGCGGGCGCCGTCGGCCCGCGCGAAGCGGTCGAAGATCCGTGCCGAGCGCCTCCGGCGGCACGCCGCACCCCTCGTCGGCGACCTCGATCACGATCCCCGGACCCTCCGCGTGCGCACGCAGCTCGATCCCGTCGCCGGGCTCCGTGTACTTGACCGCGTTCTCGAGCAGGGCGTCGAGCGCGTCCCGGAGCGCCTCCGGATCGGCGTGCACCGGGCCCGACGACGTCGACGTCGAGGCGCCAGGCCCGCGGGGCAACCTCGGACCAGCGCATGAAGACGTCCGACAGGAACGCCTCCACCTCGACGTCGGTGAGGTGCACGAAGTCCGGCTGCTCGGCCTTCGCGAGCAGGAGCAGCCGGTCGACGATCCGTTCCATCCGTCCCAGCTCGTCGAGCGCGACCTCGAGCTCCGGGGCCTCGACCGGCTCCTCGCGACGCAGGAGCTCGAGGTGCCCGCGCGCGATCGTCACCGGTGTCCGCAGCTCGTGCGACGCGTCGTGGAGGAACGCCTGCTGGTGCGCGAGCAACGAGGCCCGCACCTCGGCCACCTCCTGGACGGCCGACATCGCCGCGGCACGCCGCCGCGCGTGCCACACCATCGCGAGGAACATCGCCGACATCAGCGGCACCTCGAACAGCTCGCCCCACAGCTGGCTCCCCGCGAACGCGTCGGCCATGATGCTCGCGCCGGTCGCGGCGATCACGACGGCCAGCACCGCATAGGTCACCAGCGGCGACCACACCCGGAAGCCGTAGACGAGCGTCAGGCTGATCCAGACGAAGTGGAACGGGATCGTCTCCCAGCCCGGCCAGGCGATCATGGCGGCCCAGTTCGCCGCCGCGAACGCCGCCCAACCGGCTTCTACCCAGTTACGCCGCAGCCAGGCGGTAGCCGGCATGCCGCACCGTCTCGATGGGAGCGTCCGGCCCGAGCTTCTGCCGCAGCCGACGGACGCAGACGTCGACGACGTTCGACCCGGGGTCGAAGCCGTAGCCCCACACCTCCGCGAGCAGCCGCTCGCGACTGATCACCTCGCCCGCGTGCAGGAGCAGATGGTGGAGGAGCCGGAACTCGCGATCGGAGAGGTCGGTGACGAGCTCGCCGATGCGGGCCTGACGGCTGCGAGGTCGAGCACGAGCCGTCCCGCCGCGAGAACGTGCTCCTCGGCGGCGGGCTGGCCGGAGCGAAGCTGGACGCGAATGCGCGCGAGCAGCTCGTCGAGCGAGAACGGCTTCGGCACGTAGTCCGAGGCGCCGAGCTCGAAGCCGCGCAGCTTCGTCTGGAGGTCGGAGCGGGCCGACAGGATCAGCACCGGCAGCCCCGGCCGCTCCCGATGAAGCTCTCGCAACACCTGGAGGCCGCTCAGCCCGGGCAGCAGCAGATCGAGCACGACGAGGTCGAAACGGCCCGCCGTCGCGAGCGCGAGGCCGTCCCGGCCGTTGTCGGCCGCGAGCACCGTGTACCCCTCCGCTTCCAGGCCCCGCGTAAGAAAGGCCTGGATACGGGCCTCATCCTCGATCACCAGGATCCGCATCGCTCCCCCATCGACCGGGCATCGTCGCCCCTGACACGCCCTCCAGCGGCTGGACTGTAACTCTTTCCCGAGATGACATGCACATGACAATTCGATGACAGTTCCGTCATCTTTGACACGTACGCGCTTCGGGTGCTGTAGACATCCCCCCGGATGCGCGGGACGGGATTCAGATTCCTCATGGCTGGCGCTGCGATCGTCATCGCAGGCGTCGTCATCGGCCTCTACGTCTCCAAGCTGACGAACCTCGCAGCGTCGCCCGCGTACACGGTGCCGGTGAAGCAGACCGCGAGCGGCCCGGTCGTCAACCTGACGATCCAGACCGTCGCCGCCGTCGGCCCGAACCTCGACTCGAGCGCGAATCCCGACTGGGTCTCGTACCTGATCCAGAACACGAGCGGCCAGTGGAAGCGCGAGACGGTCTGGAAGCTGCCGGCCAACGCGACCGTCCACGTGACGATCTACAACTTCGACGGGGCGAGCGCGCTCCGCAACAACTACCTCGCGCGGCCGCAGGGCACCGACGGCAACGTGTACACGGTCGACGGGAAGACGCTGAACGCGATCAACCCGGACGACGCGTCGCACACCTTCGCCGTGCCGCAGCTGGGCCTGATCGTGGCGATTCCAGGCGTCGGGGACAACGCGAAGAACCAGTGCGGCTACGCGCCGTGCGCGATGACGAACGCGCACCGCACCATCCAGTTCACGTTCCACACGCAAGCGCTCCCGGTCAGTACCGCTGGCAGTGCTTCGTGCCCTGCGCGGCCGGCTGGATCGACGGTTTTGGCGGGCCGATGCAGACCATCGGCTACATGGACGGCTTCCTGGACGTGGCGTAACCGATGTCGAGCGCACCGACCACAGCGGATAGCACCGGCGAGCCGAACCACGGTCGCATCGTGATCGTGGCGTGGATCATCCTCAGCCTGATCGCGACGCCGCTCGTCGCCATCTACCTGGGCCCGATCATCCCGCCGGGCAACGGCACCGCCCAGGCCACCGAGCAGGTGTTCGACAACCAGGTGATGACGACGCTCATCACGCCGCTGCTCTGCCTGCTGCTCGTCTACTTCGTCTACACGCTGACCGAGTTCCGCGCCAAGGCCGGCTCCACGGCCGACGGGCCGCCGATCCGCGGCGACAGCCGCATCCAGTTCATCTGGGTCGTGACCACGTCCGCGATCGTCCTCTCGCTCGCAGCGTTCGGCACGTTCGAGCTGCTGCAGACCGGCTCCGGCGGCGGCCAGGGCCCGAGCCCGATCGCCTATCCCGGCCAACCACCAGAACGCCTTCGAGGTGCAGGTGATCGGTCAGCAGTGGCAGTTCACGTACCGCTACCCGTCGCTGAACGGGATGGAGAGCAACCAGCTCGTCCTCCCGGCGCAACACCGACGTCGTCTTCCACGTCACGTCGCTCGACGTCATCCACTCCTTCTGGGCGGTCGAGCTCGGCGTCAAGGCCGACGCGAACCCCGGCATCGACAACGTCGCCTACGCGGAGACGAACGGCCCGATGACGTTCCACGTCCGCTGCGCCGAGCTGTGCGGTCTCTGGCACGGCTTCATGTTCAACAACGGCAAGGTCGTCCCGCAGGCGCAGTTCGACTCCTGGGCCAAGGGCGCCGAGGCGCTGTACGCGCCGATCGCCAAGTACGTGCCCGCCTACTCGCACATCTACTTGCCTGACCCGCAGAGGAGGGCCGGATGACGATCGCACGCCGCCTGATCGGCTACAACCTCCTCTCCGGCATCGTGCTCGGCGTGGTCGGCTGGTACGTCGGCTGGTACGGCGCGCACGCCGTCGTCGGCCCGAGCCTCGACTACTTCGGGGACATCGACTACAACGAGCTGTCGGTCTTCCTCGGCCTACCTCGGCGGCGTGATCGGCTTCCTGATCGGCCTCGGCTTCCTCCACTACCCGCTCCAGCGCCTGCGCGGCTATCCGCCGTCGCTGCGCGAGAAGGAGACGGAGGGCATCGGCCGCTACTTCAGCCTCTGCACCGACCACAAGGTCGTCGGCATCCAGTACCTGTGGGGCGTCGGGCTCTTCTTCTTCATCGGCGGCCTGCACGCGATGCTGATCCGCTTCCAGCTGCTGAACCCGAGCAGGGAGGCGTTCTCCGCCGGCTCGTATCTCACCATCGTCGGGATCCACGGCACGATGATGATGGGGATCATGACGAGCGGGATCCTCGGCCCGTTCGCCAACTACCTCGTGCCGCTCATGATCGGCTCGCGGCGGATGGCGTTCCCGCGGATCGAGTCGCTCACGTTCTGGCTGCTGATGTCGGCCGCCACGATCCTCCAGACGACGGTCTTCTTCGGCGGCTTCCCGACCGGCTGGACGGGCTACGCGCCGCTCTCGAACCAGTCGAACCCCGGGATGGACTGCTACATCCTCTTCTTCGCGCTCGTCGGCATCTCGATCACGCTGCTCGGCCTCAACATGTGCGCGACGATCGTGACGATGCGCGCGCCGGGCCTGACGTGGACGCGGCTGCCGATCTTCGTCTGGGGCGCCCTCTCGACCGCGACGCTGATGGTGCTCGCGGCGCCGGTGCTGATCGCGGTGCTCTCGATGGAGGCGCTCGACCGCACCGCGCAGACGACCTTCTTCGTCACCGCCGGCGGCGGGAGTAGCTACCTCTACGAGAACCTGTTCTGGGTCTTCGGGCATCCCGGAGGTGTACATCCTCGCCCTGCCCGGCTTCGGCATCGTGCTCGAGCTGCTGCCGGTGTTCGCGCGCAAGCCGCTCTGGGGCTACCGGCTCGCAGTCGCCGGCATGATGGGCGTCGCGCTGCTCTCGTGGTTCGTCTGGCAGCACCACCTGTTCGTCAGCGGCATGAACGGCGACCTGCGCCCGTTCTACATGCTCTCGACCGAGCTGATCTCGATCCCGACCGGCTTCACGTTCCTCTGCGGGATGATGACGCTCTGGCGCGGGCAGATCCGCTTCACGGTGCCGATGCTGTTCTGCTGCGCCTGGTTCTTCAACTTCCTGCTCGGCGGCCTGTCGGGTGTCTTCCTCTCCGACACGCCGAGCGACGTGACGACGCACGGCACGTTCTTCTCGATGGCGCACTTCCACTACACGATCATGGGCGGCCTCGTCTTCGCCTTCTTCGCCGGGATCTACTACTGGGGCCCGAAGATGTTCGGCTACGAGCTGAACGAGCGCCTCGGCAAGATCCACTTCTGGACGATGTTCGTCTTCTTCAACTCGACGTTCATGCCCCTGTTCGCGATCGGGTTCCTCGGTCAGCCGCGTCGCGTGGTCACGTACTCGCACGCGCTCCAGTTCCTGAACGACTGGGCCTCGGTATCCGCGTTCCTGCTCGGCACGTCGATGCTCGTCTTCCTCTACAACCTCGTCAGCTCGGTCTTCTTCAAGAAGATCCCGGCCGCGGCGAATCCGTGGAACTCGCTCTCGATGGAGTGGCAGCTCCCGACGCCGGTGCCGGTGCACAACTTCGACAAGATTCCCGTGTTCTCGAGCGATCCGTACGGCTACGGCGAGGGTCGCACCCCGACCTTCACCCCGGCCGGCGCACCGGCAGGAAGGGACTAGATGGCAGAGCTCGCGCACGAGGCAACCGCCTACGAGGTCGTCGAGGAGGAGCCGCCGGAGGTTCTCGGTCGGAACCTGACGTCCGCCGGCTACCTGCTGGCGAGCGCGTCCGCGTTCTTCTTCCTCGCGTTCGTCTTCGCCTACTTCTACCTCCGCTCGCTGAACTCGAACGCGCTGTGGAAGCCGAAGGGCGTCCACGCGTCCGTCGCGTGGGGGACGATCGTGATCGCCTGCTACGTCGTCAGCGCACTCGTCCTGCGGCTCGGCCTCATGGACCATCGCGCCAATCGGCGCGGCGCCTGGCGGCTCAAGGGTCTCGTCGCTCTCCTCGCCGGGCTCGCCGGCCTCGTGCTCCAGGTCGTGGCCTGGACGCAGCAGGGCTTCGGCCCGACGGACGGCGGCTATGCGAGCGTCTACTTCGGCTGGACGGGCTTCCTGTTCCTGTTCGTCCTGATGACCCTCTTCTGGCTCGAGACGACGCTCGCCACCTCGTACCGGTACCGCTCCTGGTCGGAAAGCACCGCGGTGGCGGCGGGCGAAGGGTCCGGCGACCCGTATCGGTCGGGGTCCGACATCCGCAACCCGGTGTCGCTCGTCCGCACGGAGCTCGTCGCGCTCAGCTTCTACTGGACGTTCCTTGCGGGGATCTCCGTCCTCACCTGGATCATCCTCGACCTCCTGTAGGTCATGAGCGTCGCGCCGCTCGTAGTCTGCGCGGCAGCCGCGGCGCTCTACGCGCTGGGCGGACGGGGACGGGCGGGCAGCACGAGCCGCTCCAGGCGCCGGCGCGAGGCCTCGTTCTATCTCGGCGTCCTCGTCGTGCTCGGAGCGCTCGAGCCGCCGTTCGACACGCTGGCCGACACGTCGTTCGCGATGCACATGGCGCCAGCACGTGCTGCTGCTGACCGTCGCGCCGCCGCTGCTCGTGCTGGGGCGCCCGTGGCCGCGCATGTGGATGCCGTTTCCGCCCGCCGCGCGCCGCACGGCCGCCCGTGAGCTCGCGCGCGGTCGCTGGTCCGCCCCGCTCCGCCTCGCGGCGAGCGTTCTGACGCGGCCGCCGGTCGCGCTCGGGGTGCTCAGCGCGACGCTCGCGGTCTGGCACCTGCCGCAGCTGTACGGTGCCGCCGTCCAGCACGAGTGGATCCACCTCGGCGAGCACGCCTGCTTCATCGCCGCGGCGCTGCTCTTCTGGGGGCCGCTGCTCGAGGCGCCGCCGGTGCAGGCGCGCGTCGGCCACCTGCACCGCGCCGTCTGGTTCGGGCTCGCGGCCGTTCCGGGCTGGATCCTCGCGATCGTCCTCGCGTACGCGTCGACGCCGCTGTACCCCGTGTATGCGTCGCTCTCCCACCGCACGTTCGGGTTGAGCGCCCTCGGCGACCAGCAGATCGCCGCCGGAGTGATGTGGGTGCCCGGCTCGGCCGCGTACCTCGTGTGTTTCATCTACTACATCTACCGCTGGCTCGAGCCGGGCGCCGAGGCGCGCCGGCCAGGGCCTCGACCCGAGGAGCTCTCATGGACGTGATGGCCGCGCACTTCCTGACCGGCTCGCTGCTCACCTGGGCGATGCCGATTGGTCTGCTGATCGTGATCGCCGTGTGGTGGAGCGTGCTGCTCAAGCGCCGCTCGAGCGGGGAGTCCTGATCCCGGCATGACGGAGTCGCTGCGCACGGACGCCGCGCCCGGGCTCTGGCTACGGGCCTGCGGGCTCGCGGTCGCGCTCGCGGCGCTGCTCGCCGTGGTCAGCGGCGCGGCCGGAGCGGGGTCCGCGCACCGCGTCCTGGCGGCGCTGGCGGGCCCACCGCTCGCGGCGCTGCTCCTCGCCGCGGTCATCTCCCACCGCCGTCTCGTCGCGCCGGCGGCCGCGACGGGCGCATTCCTGCTCGCCGCCGCACTTGCGACGTCCGGCGCCGGCTCACGTCGCGCTGGCGGCGCTCGCGCTCGCTGCTGCCACCGTCCTCGCGGTTGCGACGCTGCGCGGTGAGTCCGTGCCGAGCGGCGCCTGGCGCGACTACGTCACCCTGACGAAGCCGCGCATCATGGTGCTGCTCCTGCTCACGGGCGTCTGCGGCGCGGCCGTCGGGGCCCACGGACGTCCGTCGGCCGAGCTGCTGGCGACGACGCTCGTCGGGCTCGGTCTCGCCTGCGGCGGAGCTGCGGCGCTGAACCACGTGCTCGACCGCGACATCGACAAGCTGATGGGGCCGCGGACGGCGGCGCGCCCGGTCGCCTCCGGCCGGCTCACCGCACCGCGCGCGCTCGAGTTCGGGCTCGCCCTGTCGGCCGGCTCGTTCACGCTGCTCGCGTCGACGGCGAACCTGCTCACCGCGGTGCTCGCGCTCGTCGGGAATCTCTTCTACGTCGTCGTCTACACCGGCTACCTGAAGCGGCGCGGCCCGCAGAACATCGTCCTCGGCGGCGCGGCCGGCGCGGTGCCGCCGCTCGTCGGCTACGCGGCCGCGACCGGAAGCGTCGCGGTACCGGCAATCTGGCTGTTCGCGATCGTCTGCCTCTGGACACCCCCGCACTTCTGGGCGCTCGCGCTGCTGCTGAAGGACCACTACGCGAAGGCCGAGGTGCCGATGATGCCGGTGGTGAGAGGCGAGCGGAAGACGCTGCGCCAGATCCTCGGCTACACGGCGATCCTCGTCGCTGCGACGGTCGTGCCCGTCGCGACCGGCACGTTCGGCTTCCTCTACCTCGGTGCCGCCCTGGCGCTCGGCGGGCTCTTCCTCGTTCTCGCCTTCGGCCTGTTCCGCAAGCCGAGCAAGCGCGGCGCCGCGGCGCTCTTCCACTACTCGCTGCTCTACCTGGCGCTGCTGTTCGTCGCAGCGGCGCTGGATCCCCTGATCTAGCGCGGGGGAACCCCGGGTTCCCCCGCGGGCCCCCTCCTTCAGCCGCCCGCGTTGCTGCGCAACACGGGCGGGCTGGCACGCGTGACGTGGGGGCGGTGGCGCTGCGGGGCGAGCGCGGTCGCCCCTCCGCGGACGGGAGCGCGGTCGACCAAGAACGATCTGGACGGGTTGCCTGCCTCGGCGCGGTCGCGCGCGGCCCATCGGCCGGGCGCACCCGCTGGTTCGCCTCGTCCTAACGCGCCTGCGGCTGCGTTAGCCCGAGGCCTGAACGGCGGCGAGGCTGCGCAGCCGCAAAGGCCGCAGGCTAAGCCGTCGCGCAGCGGGCTTAGCCGGAGGCCGAACCAGCGGACGGTCCTGGCGAAGCCACGACCGGCCGCGACGGCACTACGGTTCCGTCCAGATCCACTCTTGGGCGAGAGCGCTCTGTCGGCGGAGGCGAGACCAGCGCTCTCGCCGTAGCCCCACCACCACCTCGCCACGCGCGCCCAGCCGCCCGCGTTGCGCAGCAACGCGGGCGGCGAGGGTTCCCCTCAGTGACGACGAAGATCGGTGATCGCCGGCTTGCCCTTGGCGACGATCTGGAGGACGTCGTACATCTTCGCCGCCTCATGGCCCGCGACGAGGCACGCGAAGCGGTAGACGCCGGTCTTCGTCGCCTTGAAGACGAAGCGCGCCGTCTTGCCGTGCCCGAGCCCCTGGACCGGGTTCGGCGTCTCGGCGCCGCGGAACGCCGGCTTCGTCGCGGCCGCGTTCTTCACGACCGCGCACGAGTGGCGGAGCCCGCCCTCGTTCTTGCAGGTGACGCGGATGCGCCAGCCGCGCGGCACCGTCCACATCAGGTAGCCGGCGTAGCCGTCGAAGTTGAAGCCGTTGTTCGTCCCGTCGTAGCCGGCGATGAGCGTCACGTCGACGATCTTGTGGCGCGCATCGACCTTCATGAACCGCTTGGGATCGGGCGGCGCTGCGACAGCCGCGGAGGCGAGAAGGACGGCGAGCACGGGCTACAGAGTTGCACACGCCGGCCCCGGAATGCGGAAGGCCCCGTCGCCGGGGCCTTCCGTTCCCGTCGTCGCGGCCGTCTACAACGCGGCGACGAGATCCTTCTTGCCCGTGCCGCGGCCGACGACGGGCACGTAGTCGCGCTCGCCCGCGCCGACGTACAGCTGGCGCGGCCTCGCGATCTTCTGCTCCGGATCGACGATCCCTTCGAGCCACTGGGCGAGCCAGCCGGCCGTGCGCGGGATCGCGAACAGCACCGGGAACATCGCCGTCGGCAGCCCCAGGGCCTGGTAGATCAGCCCCGAGTAGAAGTCGACGTTCGGGTACAGCTTCCGCGAGACGAAGTACTCGTCCTCGAGCGCGATCTTCTCGAGCTCGAGCGCGATGTCGAGCAGCGGGTTGCGGCCCGTCACCTCGAACACCGAGTCGGCGGCCTCCTTGATGATCTTCGCGCGCGGGTCGTAGTTCTTGTAGACCCGGTGGCCGAAGCCCATCAGGCGGCCCTCGCCGTCCTTCACGCGCTTGACGAACTCGGGCACGTTCTTCACGTCGCCGATCTGGGCGAGCATCCGCAGGACGGCCTCGTTCGCGCCGCCGTGCAGCGGCCCGTAGAGCGCCGCGGCCGCGCCGGCCATCGCGCTGTACGGGTCGACCTTGCTCGAGCCGATCGCCCGCATCGCGTTCGCGGAGCAGTTCTGCTCGTGGTCGACGTGGAGGATGAACAGCACCTCGAGGGCACGCGCGAGCACCGGGTCGGCGTCGTAGTGCGACTCGGCCATCTTGAACATCATCGAGAGGAAGTTCTCGGCGAAGCCGAGCTCGTTGTCGGGGTAGACGTACGGCATGCCCTTGCTGTGCCGGTACGACCAGGCGGCGATCGTCGGCACCTTCGCGACGAGCCGGATCACCTGCTGCAGCCGGACGGCCGGGTCGTCGACCTTCGCCGCCTCGGGATACATCGTGCCGAGCGCGGCGACGACGCTCACGAACATCCCCATCGGGTGCGCGTCGTACCGGAAGCCCTGCATCAGCGTCTTGACGTTCTCGTGCAGGAACGTGTGGTAGGTGACCTCGTGCTGGAAGTCCGAGAACTCGTCCGCTGTCGGCAGCTCCCCGAAGAGCGTGAGGTAGGCCGTCTCGAGATAGTTGCTCTCGAGGGCGAGCTGCTCGATCGGGTAGCCGCGGTAGCGGAGGATCCCCTTGTCGCCGTCGATGAACGTGATCGCGCTCCGGACGGAGGCGGTGTTCATGAACGCGGGGTCGTAGCTGAGGAGGCCGAAGTCCTCCTCGTCGACCTTGATCTGGCGGAGCGCGCTCGCACGGATCGCGCCCTCCTCGACCGGCACCTCGTAGTCTGGCCGGTGCGGTTGTCGGTGATCGTGACGGTGTCTGGCATCAGAGCGGAGACCTCCTCGCAAGGATGGATTCCCGCAGCGTGCCGTGACACGGCAGCTCGCGTCATCCGGCGCGAGCGCGATGCCGCTCGGGGGAAAGTACGGAGCCTGCGGAGGTCTAGAAGCCGGCCGCGGGCGGCGAGACCGGCACCGTCGGGAGGTACTGCGCCGGCGCGGGCGCGGCCTGCGGCGCGACCGCGGCGGCAACGTACGCGGCCGCCGGAGCCTGCTCGGGGACCGAGATGCGCACGACCGGGCACCGGCTGCGGGGCCGGTGCGGAGAGCGGCGGCTCGACCGTCACGGGCACGGCGGCCGGCGGCCGGCGCGGCCTGCGGCTGGCCCGCCGCGCGGGCGACCGCGAGGGCCGTCCGCTCGAGCTCGTCCTGGTGGACGACGAGCTGGGCCTGCAGGCGAAGCCCGGAGGCGCGCGAGGAGCCGATCGAGCGGCCGAGGATGCCGCCGGCGAGCAAGCCGAGGACGACCGTGCCGTACGCGGCGCGGTGGGTGATCGGCCAGTCCGCCCACGAGCTGAGCGGCACGGCGCCGAGCCCGGCGCAGGCGAGGCCGAGGCCGACCATCCAGCGGTTGACGATCCCGGACGCCTTGCGGGCGAGATGGGACGCGTACAGGTCGACGATCGTGGGCTCGTGCTGCTGCTCGCTCATCACTCACGGTGCTCATCGGCGGCAGCGGCGAGGAGCTTGAGAGTCACTTTTCGCTCAGGTCGAGGCGCCGTGGCGGCCCTCGCCACCGGCGAACCGGCGGGCCCCTTCGCGCGCCTGCTCGAGCGCCCCCACGCCGTGGTCGAACTCGGCGCGCATCGCCTCGCCGAGGGGCAGGCCGAGCCCCTCGCGGGCGGAGCGGAGGTCGCGCCGGAGCGTCTCCTGCGGGAACGCCGCGAGCTGCAGGGCCAGCTCCTCGGCCGCCTCGCGCGAGGCCCCGGACGGGACGACGCGGTTCGCGAGCCCGATCGCGAGCGCCTCCTCGGCGCCGACCGGGCGGCCCGTGAGGATCAGGTCGAGCGCGCGCGAGAGGCCGACGAGACGCGGCAGGCGCACGGTGCCGCCGTCGATCAGCGGCACGCCGAAGCGGCGGCAGAAGACGCCGAACGTCGCGTCCTCCTCGACGACGCGCAGGTCGCACCAGAGGGCGAGCTCGAGCCCGCCGGCGACCGCGTGCCCGGCGACCGCCGCGATCACCGGCTTGGAGAGCGCGAGACGCGTCGGCCCCATCGGCCCGTCCCCGTCCGGCTCCGTCCGGTTGTCCATCGCTTCAGGTCGGCGCCCGCGCAGAACGTGCCGCCGGCGCCCCAGAGGACGGCGGCGAGCGCCGCGTCGTCGGCCTCGAAGGAGCGGAAGGCCTCGGCGAGCGCCTCCGCGTGCTCGCGGTCGACGGCGTTTCGGGCCTCGGGCCGGTCGAGGACGACCGTCGTCACCGGCCCGCTGCGCTCAGAGCGGACGCTCATCGGCCCTCCTCAGCCCAGAGCGGATCGCGGAGCGCGCGGCGGAGCAGCTTGCCGACGGGGCTCTTCGGGATCTCGTCGACGAACCGCACCGCCTTCGGCACCTTGTAGCCGGCGAGCAGGCCGCGGCAGTGCTCGACGAGCTCCTGCTCCGTGACGTCGCCGGCGGGGACGACGAACGCGGTCACCGCCTCGACCCAGCGCTCGTCCGGGGCGCCGACGACGACGCACTCGCGGACGGCGGGATGGGCGGCGAGCGCGTCCTCGACCTCGCGCGGATACACGTTGTAGCCCCCGGTCACGATCATGTCCGAGGTGCGGTCGACCAGGTAAGGAAGCCCCGCTCGTCGAAGCGGCCGACGTCGCGCGTCCGCACCCAGCCGTCCGCGCCGAAGGTCTGCGCGGAGAGCTCGTCGTCGCCGACGTAGCCCGCGGCCGTGAACGGCGCGCGCACGAGGATCTCCCCCGGCTGTCCCGTCTCGCCCGGGGGTCGAGGCGCAGCTCGCAGTCGACGGCGGGCTGGCCGCACGATCCGAGCAGGTCGCCGACGTGGTCCTCGGGCCGGAGGACGGTGAGGCAGAGCGGCGCCTCGGTCTGGCCGTAGTACTGGACGAAGACCGGCCCCCACGCGGCGAGTGCGCGCTCGAGCAGCGGCCGTGGCATCGGCGAGGCGCCGTAGACGACGCACCGGAGCGAGGAGAGGTCGGTCGCCGCGGCCTCCGGGGCGGCGAGGAGGGCGGCGAGCATCGTCGGGACGACGTTCGTGTGCGTGACGCGGTGGCGCGGGATCGCCGCGAGGAAGTCCGCGGGCGCGAAGCCCGGCAGCACCGCGGACGCCGCGCCCCGGAGCCAGAACGGGAGGACGAACGTCCCGCTCGCGTGGATGAGCGAGGCTGCGTGGAGCATCACGTCGTCGCGGCGCGGGTCGACGAGGTTCGCGAGGATGTTCGCGACGATCGCGGCGTAGCTCCCCTGCGTGTGCCGGACGAGCTTGAGACGGCCGGTCGTGCCCGAGGTGGCGAGGAGCAGCAGCGGGTCGTCGGGGCGATGCTCGACCGGCGGTTCCTCCGGGGCGCGTCGCGGGCGAGCGCGAGGAGCTCGTCGAGCGGCAGCGTCTCGACGCCGAGCTCGACGGGCCGATCCGTGACGACGAGCCGCGTACCGGCGGTGCGGAGGATCTCGCGCATCTCCGGAGCCGCGAGGCGGGCGTTCAGCGGCACGCGCGCGATCCCGGCCTTGACGCAGGCGAAGTCGAGCGGCACCGACTCGAGCCGGTTGTCGACGAGCAGCCCGACCCGCTCGAGGCCGCGGCCGCGCAGGACCGCGGCGAGACGGCACGCGAGCGCGTCCGTCTCGGCGAAGGTGAGCCGCTCGTCGCCGGCGAGCAGCGCGGCCCGGGAGCCGTGCTGGCGGGCGCCGCGGCGGATCAGGTCGGCGGTCGTCGCCACGCGCCGATCCTACGCCGCGTCCGTGCGGCCTTCACGCGGGCGCAACGTGCGCTTACCGAACCCTCACACCGCTCTCATCTTGTTCCTAGGCGTTACGGGCACCATGGGAGGACACGCCCAGAAGGAGTACCGAGACGATGCAACCCGAAACCACCCTTCGCCGCCTGCTCCGCCGCGGCGCGCCGGTGGCCGCTGCCCTGGCGATCGGCGCCGGCGCGGGGGCCGGCGTCTACGCAGCCACGAGCGGCAGCTCCAGCACGCCCACGTCGCCGGCGGCCGTTCCGACCGCGATCGTGCCGGCGCAGTCCGCGGCGGTCACGCAGACGACGACGAGCCTCACGCAGATCTACAAGGACGCGACGCCCGGCGTCGTCGACATCGTCGTGAACACGACGGCCGGCGCGAGCGGCTTCGGGAGCCCCGGCGGCGGCACCCAGCAGGCGCAGGCCGAGGGCTCCGGCTTCGTCGTCGACACCGCCGGCCACATCGTCACGAACGACCACGTCGTCGCCGGCGCGACCTCGATCCAGGTGCGCTTCCAGGACGGGACGACCGCGAAGGCGACGCTCGTCGGCACCGACCCCTCGACCGACATCGCGGTGATCAAGGTCGACGTCGCCGCGTCGAAGCTCCACCCGCTCACGTGGGGCAGCTCGACCAGCGTCCTTCCCGGCCAGTCGGTGGTCGCGATCGGCAGCCCGTTCGGCCTGCCCGAGACGATGACCGCCGGGATCGTCAGCGCCGTCAACCGCACCATCACGGCGCCGAACAACTACTCGATCTCCGGCGCGATCCAGACCGACGCCGCGATCAACCACGGCAACTCCGGCGGCCCGCTGATCGACGTGGCGAGCGGCAACGTGATCGGCGTCAACGCGCAGATCGAGAGCGACTCCGGCGGCAACGACGGCGTCGGCTTCGCGATCCCCGCGAACGCCGCCAAGAGCGTCGCCTCGACGCTGATCGCCGGCGGCAAGGTGCAGCACGCCTATCTCGGCGTCGGCATCGGCGACGCCCCCAACAGCGCCGGCGCCCAGATCTCGCGCGTCGTCTCCGGCTCGCCCGCCGACAAGGCCGGGCTCCAGGCCGGCGACGTGATCACGAAGGTCGGCTCGACGGCGATCACGAGCGCCGACGACCTCACGGCCTCCGTCGACACCTTCAAGCCCGGCGACAAGGTCACGCTGACGATCGACCGCAACGGCACCACGAAGTCGATCGTCGTCACTCTCGGGACGCGACCCTCCTAGCCCTCCCTCCCCACGCGCCCCGACGAGCCGCGGCCCGGGACATCCGTCCCGGGCCGCGGTCTGTTCCGGCCACGCACCGGCAGAGACACG